>CAWEFC010000029.1:0-27961 GCA_963808085.1 uncultured Acidobacteriota bacterium | reverse complement strand
TAGAATCCTCGAAGAAAAATCGCAGCGGTTTACCGAACAGAATAAGGCCAATATCGGCCAGATCCTTCGAACCGCTAAAGACCAAAATCCACGAGTTTCAAGCGAAGGTTGAAGAGGTCTACATGACAAGGAAGGGAGAAAGGAACGCATCGCTCTGGCCGAACAGGTCAAGCAGCTCATGGGGCTCAATCAGCAACTCTCCCAAGAGGCCAATAACCTCACCCTGGCTCTTAAAGGCTCAAGCAAGACCCAGGGCAATTGGGGCGAAATGGTTTTAGAGCGAGTGTTAGAGGACTGCGCTCTGCGGAAAGACCTTGACTCCTCATGAGGCCAACGTATACCCAGGATGATGGTTCCAGGGTGCAGCCCGACGCAGTCATTCGTCTTCCTGAGAATCGAAACCTCGTTGCGGATGCAAAGGTCTCGCTAGTCGCCTATGACGAGTACACGAGCGCTGACAACGACGCCGCCCGGGCGACGGCAGTCCAGCGACATGTGGCCTCCGTTCGAACCACATAAACGCGCTCTCGGAAGCCAATTATCAATCAATCGAGGAACTGAAATCGCTCGATTTCGTCATGATGTTTGTGCCAATCGAGCCGGCGTTTATACTCGCAGTCGCAAACGACGGCAGGCTCTGGCAGGACGCCTGGCAGAGGAATATTCTGCTGGTCAGCCCCAGTAGCCTGCTGTTCGTTGTTCGCATCGTCGCCAACCTTTGGAGTCAGGAGATACAAAAGCGAAGTGTCCAGGACATCTTTAAGCGCGGCGCCCTGCTTTACGACAAGTTTGTCGGATTTGTTGAAGACCTGGAGGCGCTAGGCCAAAGCCTAGCGAAAGCAAAAGACAGCTACGACAGCGCCTACTCAAAGTTATCCGCCGGTAAGGGCAATCTGATCGGTCAGGCTGTAAAGCTGAAAGAACTGGGTGCCAGGCCCCTGAAGACATTACCTGTCGAACTGGTCGAGGCTGCCTTCGAAGCTCCCCCACTTTCGGTAACATCGGAGGACACAGCGGCAAAAGTCCCGGGCGGGGAGGAATAGCTGTACTGCCCTGCTCCCGAGCGTGAAACGATGCCCACAAGTGGCTCCGGCGGATCGCGCCTATGGCGACTTCAGTTGTACTCGTTATTGGGCCCATATGCAGTGCTAAATCGAGATTGGGCCTGATATGTCGCCTTCTTGGACAATGGCCGGCGGCCAAGCGGGGTAGCGCGAAGGTATTTGGCACCGAGCCGAATTCCTCCGCGGCCCTTTACCGGGCCATGAACAGGCCGGGATTCCGATTTTACAACCTGTGGGGGAGTCAACAGCTTACAGCTAACAGCTTACAACAAAAACCCGGTTAGACGCTAAGGCGCGCCTTGCCTGTTAGCTGTCGGCTGTGAGCTGTCAGCTTCCTTCTTTCAGGTTGCCGGTAGCGGCCCATCAGGCACGTGTAGGCTTTCGGTTGGCGGTTTTGAGGGGCGGCGGGGCCGCGAACGGAGTCGGGCTGCGGTGTGCCATGGCCATCCCGATCAAAGACATCGGGACAGGTCCTGGCCATGCTCAAGCACGGGCAAGATGCCCGTGGCACCGACGAATGTTCCACCCGGGACGTGACGATATGCCGCTTAGCCGGGTTCGCCCTCAACGCCGCGGCGATTGTAAGGAATTGCCGATGGAAGAAGGGGGATGCGCAGCTTTGGAGTGCGGCAGCTTGCTGCACGCACTCTAAAGCTCCGCACGTGCAAACGAGGAGGCCCGAAGCGCGGACCATCGTTTTCTGGGGTCCGCGGCACTTCCCGTGCAAATGCGCAAATCTTAAGTACGGGCGCGCGAACACAAGTTTGGGAGCGAGGGGCTAGGGAAAAACCGCGGACCTCAGAAGCGGAGGTCCGCGCTACGAACTTCGAGAACCGGATGGAGTCCGGGCTACCCCCTTCGACGCAATTTTGAACAGACAAAACCGGCGAAAACGGTCTTGACTTCGGTCTTCGTGTCCGATTATTCTGGACTTCCTTCTCAGGGCAGAGCATCAAAAACGACCGTTAAATATCGCGGAGGGAGTTCCATGGCTTCTCAAACGAAGGCTCAACCGTCCGAGTTCGCGTCGCGTCTCGAAGCAGTGCGAGCCGCAAATGCCGAGCGGCGATTTGCGAGCCCAAACGCTTACATCAATGGCCAGATCACGGATGGTGATCACGTGTCCGACTGGGACAATTTCGATCGTTACTACAAGTTCTATAACATTTCCCCGGAGTAGGTCAGCCGGAAATGCCGGGGCGCCGAGGCGCTTCAGGTGAATGCGCGTCAGGGCGTTTCATCAGCCTGCATTAAACCTCATGCGCCAACCGCAGATCTATGCGACATCCCGAACTTCGTGGTGACCCGGAAGCGCAGCGATCGACTGTGCCCCTTCCGGGTTTGGCGGTTCAAAAGATCGGCCCCGTCAAGCTCCTCATCCTTCAAGGCACGCCGTTTTGCAATATCAACTGCCGTTACTGCTACCTGCCGGATCGCGCCAACAAGGGACAGATGGCGGTCGAAACGGTCGCCGCGACCATTGACAACCTCCTGGCGAGCGATCTGCTGAGGGGACCTCTGCTGGTCAATTGGCACGCCGGCGAGCCCTTGGTATTGCCCGCAGAATTCTACCGCGCGCGCATGCCGCACGTCGATCGGCTGGCGAGTGCCGGCATATCCATAACGCATTCGCTCCAAACCAACGCGATGCTGGTGAATGAGAGCCACTGCGAGATGATCAAAGAGTTCGAGGTTAAAGTTGGAGTGAGCATCGATGGCCCCGCCGACATCCACGACTCCCAACGCCGGACGCGGAATGGCCGAGGCAGCCACAAGCAGGCCCTCGAGGGGATTGCCCGGCTGCAGAAACACGGCATTCAGTTCAATGCCATCTGTGTTCTCAGCGACCTTTCGGTTCGTCATCCCGATGCAATCTACGCCTTCTTTAAAGAGCTTGGGGTGCGCGCTGTCGGGTTCAACATCGAGGAAATTGAGGGTGCTAACACCCATTCGTCGATTACTTTTGCCGGATTCGAAGACCGGTATCGCCAGTTTCTCGAACGCCTCTGGGAATTGGTCGAAGCGGATCGAGGACTCATCCGAATCCGGGAATTCGACGATGCGGAGGGGCGGATTCTCGACACCCATCCGCGCCGCAACAGCCAGACGGAGCCGTTTATCAACTTGACCGTGGCCTTCAACGGCGATTTCTCAACGTTCAGTCCGGAGTTACTGGGCAATCGTTCATCCCAACATGCGGATTTCATTTTCGGCAACGTGCACACGTCCCTCTTGTGCGATGCGTTGGGCACCGGCAAGTTTCGGAAGATCAAAGATGAGAGCGACGAGGGCGTCGCGGCGTGCCGCGCCCAATGCGCGTACTTTGAGGTTTGTGGCGGCGGCAATCCCTCCAACAAGATCGCGGAGAACGATAGTTTTGCGACGACCGAGACAACGAATTGCCGGAATCGGATCAAGTCGACTTGTGACGTCGTTATGACCAAGATCGAGGATAGGGTGATGCGTGTTCGAAACGACGACACGGCCGAGGGTTCAATTCAGCATCTTCGTTGACCGCTTTAACAGCGACAGCAACGAAATTGCCGCTCGCCTCTCGTTTTGCGACGGAACCTCCTGGGCCTCGGATGCTGGATTGGAGGGCTACGAACCGGACGCGCGAGTCGCGCCGGGAAACTGGTCCAGCAGCAACGCCGCGGATTCTACCGCGGAACTGATGGCAAACGGCGAGCGCGCCGCCCACAATCTAGTGAGGTGGGTTCGGATAGAGTGCGCGCATCTTCGAGATTTGCGCAAACTGGTGGCGCCATTGCGCGACGAAGCTCAGCGATCCGAGGCGCGCCGCGAACTCCGCCGCTGCGCACTGTCCATCGCGGCAACGTTACCTGAGTCATGCGGGTGGCGACTGGCGACCGAACCAATCCACATCGGTGTGGCCCAAGGGCCGGGCGGACGGGCGAATACCACGATCAACGAGGAAACCGGCCTGCACGTGGGGCTGCACCTCGATAGTTTTGACCGGCTTCCTCCCGAAGAGCGGCGGCGGGGAAGCAATCGTCTGTGCGTCAATCTGGGCGAAGCGCGCCGGGCATTACAGTTTGTACCGATTGAAGCTTCGAAAATGGTTAGCTTGCTTCATGCCCACGGCGTGGACGTCCCGGAAGAATGGCCGCGGCGCGAAGGGCGCAAGCTGGACTTGGCGCGAACTTTTCTGGCCACGTATCCGGAAACGCCGGTCTTCCGATTGCGGCTCGATCCGGGTGAGGGATATCTCGCGCCCACGGAAAACCTGATCCACGACGGCATTTCGGAAGACGCTCGATGGCCCGACGTGACCATGACGATTCGGGGATATTTTGTTCCGTGCGGCCCCGGCCCGCTCGACGGGAGTGCGACGCCCCGCGCTAATCCGGAAGCAAGCTGCGTCTCGTGCGACCCCAATGACGCACGAGCACTCTCCACTTTGATGGCCTGTTGTCCCGCGACGAGTGCGAGGACTTGATTCGCCAGGCGGAAATGCGGGGGTTTTCGCGTGCCAGATTTCAGCACGCGGGACGGCTGAACGATGAATGCTTTGTCGAGCACCTGGCGCTTGCGGAAACCATCAAGCTCCGCCTGCCGCACCAATGGGCGATAACCGAAATCGATGACCTGTTCGAAATCTACCGCTACCAGAGCGGCGATGAAATCCAGACCCACACGGACACCGGCCGGCGAATCAGGAACGGCCTTCAAAGCAACGCGACTCTCCTGATTTATCTGTCAGCCGATTTCTCCGGAGGTCACACCGTTTTTACGGAAACGAACGAGATTGTCGTGCCCGCCATGGGGAGCGCCATCGTGTTTTCGCACCACTTGCCTCACCGAGCCTCGCCGGTCTTATCCGGAACGAAATACGCCGCTCGTTTGGACATCGTCCTGAGCCAATCCTAGAGTCTTCCTCAACATGTCATGGAACTGCTCGGCGTACCGGTTTTCATCAAAGTAGAGGAGCGCGTCGCGGCGGGCCTGCTCGCCTAACTGCTGTCGGCGGGCAGGCTCCCGGAGCAATATCTCGATCTTGGACGCAAGGTCCTCGGGATTTTCCGGCTCAGTGAGCAGGCAGTTCACGTTGTGACGCAGATAGTGGGGGATGCCGTCAACGCGCGAGGCAACAAGGGCTTTCCCGGCCGCCATCGCCTCCACCGCCACCCGCGGCATCGCATCCGTGCGAGAGGGAATCAGGACGAGTTTGGACCTTCGGATATAGTCGATTGCCACATCATGCGGCACGAAGTCGTGGAATTCAACGTGATCGCCGGAAGCGAGCAGGGCCCGCAAATACGGGAATCCTACGGAACTGCCGACGATGACCAGACGCTCGCCGCTCCACTTTGAGGACAACCGCTGAAGGGCTTTGATCGCGATGTCCGCCCCTTTCAGATAAAGCGGTGTGCCGATCAAAAGAAGAAAATCTCCCTCGTGGGATCTGCCGATATCGTGAACTGCAACAAAGTCGGGGAATGCACTCGTGGCAATCCCTGGCAAAGCATGGCCACATTCATCGAGTTGACTGGGGAAGATCAGCTTGATGTGGTCCGCGCGGCGCAAAATCCGCGCCGCAAGCGCTGCCAGCACCGCGGCTTTGACCCTCGTCGAAAACGATCTGGTTGGATAGCGGTAGAGACTGATCTTACGGAGCACGATGGGCAGTTCGATGATGAATTTAATTCTGCAGAGGATGCTGATTAGCCATCCCGCGATGGCCGTCTTGAAAAGGCCGAACGCTACCACCGCGTCGTAGCGCGCGCCGGACCTCACCAGGCCACGCGCGATTCGAAGATAGGCGGCGACCTCAACGAGGCTCCTGAGAACCGGCGGATATCTCCGCGAAGCAAATGCATAGACCCGAAAGCGTCCCGCGAGTGCGGCCGTCGGCGCTACGGGACCCCCTTGCGTGCCCGCTTCATTTCTGGGGCCTGAGCTACCCGCTGGTTCTATAACGTCGCCGGAGAAATACTGGCTGAGAAAGTGAAACCCTTGGTGATCGGCCGGCGACGCATTTCCTTAGAGCAGAAAGAGCACGTTGAGCGGAGGCTTCCCGTCCGAAGTTTGGATCGCACCAGATTCGTGTGTGGACATCACCAGGGGGGCAGGCTACACGACGCGCAGCGAGCCTGTCAACTATCTCACAGCCCGCAGCCCGAGGGAGCATCAACGGGATTGCATCGAACCTCGGCTTTGCCTGGGAGCGCAACGAAATAGCCGCCGGGCCAGCGGGCAGGCTCGGCCGCAGGGTAGTCCGTGCTGAGGATTTGGGCTCCGCTCGCAATCATGGCGTCACGGCGCCGGGTGTCGTTAGCGCGGGCTTCCTCGGTATCGGCGTCGGTGCGAGTGCGAATGAGATAGCCCCTTTTGACCAGGGCGGTGATCTCGGCGGCGGGGCCGTCGTTGCGCTCGATGAAGGCGGCATCGGGCTCGCCGGGCTCGGCATTGGTAAAGAGAATGCGTCCGCGAAGGGAAGGATGACCCGCGAGGTAAACGGGGCCGACGGGGCGCTGATCCATCAGGAAAACGACCTTGCCCCGCGACTGCGCGAGGGTGGGCCAGTTGCCCGCCAGCACCGCGTGCTCCAGGGTGTCATAGTGGCCGCGAACGTCGTCCGGCGTGATGATCTCGCCGGGCGGAAACACCGAGCGAATCTCGGCGTCGAGGGCATCGAACGTGGCGCTGGTAAAGGGCTCCGGCGCGGTGAGTTGGGTGCCTTCGGGAATGTCCTGCTTGGTCTCGACCAGGATGAAGATGGGGATGTGACCTGCATGCGCGTGGGACCACTCGCGAACCTGCCGAAGGCAGGCGGTGAACGGCTGGCAGTTGCTGCGATAGTCGACGTCCTGGACGTGCATGACCTTGAAACCGGGTTTGAGCATCACGCCGGCGGGGTCGAAGTCGGGGTCGGGCGCGAGACCCGCATCTGCCACCATCGCAGGTCCGGAAGGATGAGCATAGCGCCCGCCCTTGGAATCGGCATAAATATCGAGTTCAATCTGCCGGACGCCGCCGTCCAATTGCTGGGACAACGATGGGTGCCGATAATCGAGTTTCTGATAATCCTCCGGATTCTTTGCCTGCCAAACCTTGGCCGCACTCGGAGCAATGCCCGCATGGTAGCTGTTGTGCGTGCCAATCACCTGAATCTGGTTCAGCCGGACCGGGCTGCCGGTGGGTGTTTGCGCCGCCGCTGCGATCGTAACGGCAGCAACAACGAGGGCAGTAACGATTCGTTGCGCGCTAAAGACACACTGGGTTCGGTTCTGCCGCACGGAAATAATCCTCCCCACCACGTCAGGATTTTGATTGCGTCCAAACAGTATAGCTGACGCTGTGCCGGAGGGGTTGGCTTCGCCACCCGTGCTGTAGGCCGTGAGATTAGCTACCGTCGCGCGGACTGCACCCATCAGCCAAGTAGTTTGGCTAATGGCTGGTGGCGCCGCTGTCGTTACTGACCATGAGGCTCGAGATGTTCACCGGCTCGAAGTCCGACAAGATAAGATTGGTGATGCACGAAAGATCGCTGTCGTTCCAGCGAGCGTCGGGCGTGCCGATCAGCCCTCCGCTGTCTCCGTTGTCAGCCAGGATGATTCCGTAATTCCGGAATGCGGTGATGATGATGGCCGCTTGCGGACTGGTGGCGGCGCACGCGGGAGTCGGAACCGAGGCCTTCAACCGATAGATCTCGCCCGCGGCTCCGGACATGGTGCAGATCGAGGGAGGGGAGGATTGCGAAATCTCCGATTCCGTGGGAATGGTACCACCTCCCGCAGCCGTGCAACTCCCCACGCCCGCCGTTTGCGTAGCAGGCCAGACCCAATAATTCAACATATGGTTGAGCGTGAATCGGATGGGATGCTGAATCGTACCGCTCGGTGAAGTGGGCGTGCCCGTCCCGATCACCTCGTCGGCATTGGCGAGCAGCGGCGCTACCGGAAGTCCCGCGGCATCGGATGTTCCCATCCCCTGCGGGGTCAGGTTATTCGAAGAGACGTTGGGCCAAAGCGCGTTGGAGGAATCGGTCCAGGGGCCGTCCTCGTATATTCCCTGCCACATTTCGTACAGGGCGGGATTGTTTCCGCCGCCTGCCTCCAGGTAGACCAGAACGTGCCGATCTCCCGTAGAGTTGCTGGTGCCCTCCACCGGAGCATAGGCGGGAATTGGACCCGAGGTGAAATAGGATTGATATTGGGTGGTCGTAACCGCTACATCTGCCTGGCTGTAGGGAACTTCAATGGCAGGTATTCCGTTGGGAAAAGGAGCGCCCGAATTGTTGCCGAAGAAAGGCTTCACCGTCTCGGGCAGATAGCCGCTGTACATCGGCGCGGCGGGGGAAGTATCGACGGGCAAGCTTGTCGTGGCCGCGTCCACCCGATGGTGAAAAATCGAAGATGACGGAAAGATGTTTGCGAGGAAGGCGTTATTGCCGTTGATGGCGAAGCTGATGTTCTGGGTCGCCTGCGCGCTCGTCGAGTCGGTAACTACAATTTCTGGTGTGTAAGTGCCTTGACCGCCGATCAGCGAACTGCTGATGACTCCCGAAGTTGCATCGAGAGACATGCCCTCAGGCAATGGGGGAACGCTGGAATTCTCGGTCACGGAAAAGGTGTAAGGTGGAGAGCCGCCGGTGGCGACGAGGGTACAACCTGCATACTCCGCGCCTTGGGTTCCGCCCGGGCAGGAAGTGGTCGTGATCGCCAAGGGGCCGCCGGACGCGGTTACCGTGACTTTTGCCGTGGCCACGGTCGAACCTGCGGTATTGGTAGCTGTCAGCGTGTAGGTCGTCGTCGCCGTGGGGCTCACGCTCGTCGAACCACTCGCGGATGTTGACGTGAAGGTCCCCGGAGTGATGGCAATGCTCGTCGCGCCAGTTGTCGACCAACTTAGCGTGCTGCTGGAACCTGAAGAGATGCTTGTGGGGCTCGCGGTAAAGGAACTGATGGTGGGTTTGCTTGCGGCGGTTACGGTCACGGTCAGCATCGACGTGGTCGAGCCCGTGGCATTGGTCGCCGTCAGAGTGTAGATAGTGGTCGCCGTGGGGCTCACGCTCGTTGAACCCGTCGCCGACGTGGACGTGAAGGTCCCCGGCGTGATGGCAATGCTCGTCGCCCCCGTGACTATCCAACTCAGTGTGCTGCTTGCACCGGAGCTTATGCTCGTCGGATCAGCCGTGAAGGAAGCGATGGTCGGCACAGAACCGTTTGAAGTAGGCGAAACCGTCACGCCGCAACCCGTCAGTTGGGCGCAGATGAAGAGAATAATCAGGACCAGCGCGCAATGACTGAGTCCCGGAGAATCGGAGCCAAAATTGCGCGCCCTTCCGCTCGCTTGGGTTCGCTTGTTGATGATTGCGCTATGCGTGCGATTGCGGGCCGGCGTCGAGCTAAGATCGTTAGACGGATTGTCGTTGTATGCAGTCGTCGCAGGCACGTTAAACAAATTGCCCATGCCCTCGTAGCTGTGGCTCGCCATATTCCGGCTCCTTGAACGGACTGTGTCGATTCAAGAATAGAGCCAGATCTATCGCTTCGAGGTAGTACTTTTGGGTGGTGTCTTGAACTAAATGTACCGCCGCCATTTTGGCGGCTTCCGTGCCGGTTGAAGGCCGGCGGTATGCCGCAAATTAGGACGCCCCCCGAACTTCTATCAAGAATCTCCCGACGTTTTTCTGTAACGACAGTTGGGGGGCTGGAGAATGCTCCCTGCCGGCAGGACAAAATGCCCTCCTTTTTGTAAAATTTCGGTCTGCCGATACGAAATCCGTAAGAATTCTCTTGACAAGCTTCCCTGGGCTCTGATATAGTCTACGGAAGGGCGAGGTGTGGAACCCCGCCTTGGCAGGATGAGAACGCATGGCCAAACTGACCGAGAAGACGCAAGACAAATTATCCGATGGGATGCTGCTTCTCTTGATGGCCGGGGGGAGACGAAAAGTCGTGCCAGAGGCGAAAACCTGAAGAAATAATTCTAATTATTACGTTCGAAGCCGGAATGTGTATGAAAACAAAGGAACACAAGACACAATGCCCGAATATAAACAGACATTTAGGGCTTAATTTACGACATTTACGTGGAACAGACGTCGATTTTGCAGAATTTTGCGGAAATCGACAGGTTGTTTGCCACTTCTTGAGCGCTTAAAAATGGATTTTTCGCTTCAAAATGCACCAAATTCGACCGGTCAGCCTAAGAATTGCCCCTGGTATCCGTGGCCGCTAATTTGTCCGAACGCACCGCGGACCTTCTGTCCGGTCCCGCGATCGAAGCCGAGGCGATCTGGGCCCACTCCCCTCCTAAACGCGAGATGAGCGAAAGCCCGTGGAACGCTTGTGCCCCGCTGGGGCTCGCGGTCCGCCGGCTGCATCCCCGACCCACGGCTGGCTCGCGTTGGGCTAAAATCACAGCACCCGCTTTGCGGGCTGACAGCAGCGAGAAGAGGGTATTGCCGTGAAACTTTCGGGAAGCTGGCCGCGAGTTGCGGTTGTAGGCGCGGGAGCGGTCGGCGGTTATTTCGGCGGTTTGTTGGCAGATGCCGGCGCGCCGGTGGTGATGATTGGCCGAAAGGCGTTTGTTGAGGCCGTCAACCGACTCGGGGCTCTTCCTCGATACTTTGCAATTCCAAAAGAGCGTCCGCGTTGAAGCCTCGACCGAACTGAGCGCGGTCCGCGAGGCCGAACTGGTTCTTTTCTGCGTGAAAACTACCGATAATGCCGCAACCGCGCGTGAGCTTGCGCCGTTTCTTCCGCCGTCCGCAATCGCGGTGAGTTTGCAGAACGGCGTCGACAACGTCGAGCAGATTCGTGCGACGGCGAACATCGAAGCGCTGCCAGCAGCGGTCTACGTCGCCGCATCGGTGCCGGAACCCGGGCGCGTCAAGCACGTGGGCCGCGGCGACTTGGTTGTCGGACCCGAAGGCGAAAAGACGCTTAGAATCGCGGAAATCTTCCGCCGCGCCAACATTTCCTGCCGCATTTCGGGCAACATCGAAGGCGAACTCTGGACCAAGCTCATCTGGAATTGCGCGCTGAACGCCATTTCCGCGCTGGGCCAAGCGCGATACCGTCAAATTGCCGAGAGTGCCGACGCCCGCAAGCTGATGGACGCGATGGTGGACGAGGTGATTGCGGTCGCGCACGCGGCGGGCGTCGTTCTTCCCGGGCTGGAAGACCCGAAGGCGGCTTTGGCCGGCGCGATGAAGATCGCGACGCAGATGGCGGGGGCGTTCTCATCGACCGCCCAAGACATCAACCGCGGCCGACGTACGGAGATCGATTCCCTCAACGGGTACATCGCGCGCCGAGGCGCGGAGCTGGGCGTCCCCACGCCGGTCAATCATGCGCTCTTCACGTTGGTCAAGCTGCTCGAAGAGCGGCGATAAGCAAGTCTGGCAACCACGGGCGGATACGGCATCTCCGCGACTGCTGCGGACAGCACCTTGCCCCAAGGACGACCCCCACCGCTTTTCCGCAGACCGTATTTAGCGGTGCCGCTCCCCATCGACCGCCAGCGCCGAGTTTCCCATTCTGCGTTAGGGGCGGAGTCGGTCCCGATTAGCCCTAATTATGATAAAGCTTCACCCGCCGAAGAGAGGTTGGAGTAGGGTGAGCACCCTCAAGGGGGGGATTAAAACGTCATCAGGGGGCTAAAGTTTTCTCAGAAACCGTCGATAGGGTGGTTGTAGCTTAAGGAGGCAGTTTATGAGAATCAACGGCGCTCTTCCGCTTCCCGAGAATCTGCAAACGCAAAAAGTGGCCACCTCCGGGGGGACGCCCTCGCAAATCAGCCCCACCCCGGCCGGATCTCGCCAGGATCTGGCGCAACTGTCTCTGGATAACACGACGATGCAACGGTTGAAAGCCACCCTTGCGCAAGTGCCGGAGATCCGGCAAGAGCGCGTACAAGCTC
Organism: uncultured Acidobacteriota bacterium; assembly: GCA_963808085.1. Classification (GTDB taxonomy): domain Bacteria; phylum Acidobacteriota; class Terriglobia; order UBA7540; family UBA7540; genus Bog-366. The sequence goes on along the minus strand of CAWEFC010000029.1, from coordinate 16,004 downwards.
TCAGTCAAGCGATCAGCGGTGGCAGTTATCAGATTTCCGATCAGCAGTTGAGCGACGCCATCGGTGCGGACCTGCTCGGGAGAGTCACCGGATGATGCGGTGATTCAAAGATCGGGTGAATGAAGATGCATGTATCGAGGGCGCGCGCCTCGTTCGCCAAATCACCCGATCATCCGATCTTTTGGAGGAGTCATGGACGATCTGGCTCCTGCCCCAGCACAGCGAACCTCCGATAACGGAGGGCGGTCACCGGGACAGAACTTTACGGCGCGAAGGAAGCCCGCCAAGAATATGGCGCCGGAGGCTGCCCACAAGCAAGATCCAGACCCTCGGTTGGCGCCCGAGCCGGTGGCGGATCACGAAATCGACGTTTTGGCTTAAATATGAAACGTGAAGTGCAGCAATACTTGGAATTGCTCGAAAGGCGTTTGGCGACCTTTCGAATGCTTGCCGCCGACCTCGACGAGAGCCGGTCGGCGTATGTCACGCTCGACTTGCGCGCGATGCATCAACACATTTCGCGGCAAGAGAATCTTTGCGCGGAAATTCGCATGCTAGATACCGAACTGCAGAGCATGAAAGACCAGCTCCGAGGCTTGGCCGCCGCGGGCGAGATGCCCTCGACGCTCGGCGAGCTCGAAGCTCAACTCGACCCCACGTCGGCCCGCCAGCTCCATATCCTGATGGGCGGACTCAAGGCCATTCAGGCCGACGTGCGAAGGTTGAGCCGCGTCCATTCGGAACTCCTTCGGCGTTCCCGGCGCTCCGTCAATGTCTTGTTGAATTTCCTGGCGCACTATTCGGGAACGTATCCTCTTCCCCTGATCCGGTCCAAGGGGATCCCTTTCGCCGCGATGGGAAAATAAAACATGTCGAGCCTATTCGGTACCATGTCCGTTGCCCTCCAATCCCTCCTAACGCAGCAGGGGGCGTTGGAAGTGACCGCCAACAACATCGCCAATGCCAACACCCCGGGCTATTCCCGGGAAGTTCCGATCCTGGAGGAGAGCCCTCCCATCCTCAGTGGCAATACGATGGTGGGGACTGGAGTAACCCTCAAGAGTGTGCAGAGCATGCGCGACAATGTCCTGGACCTCCGCATTGACCAGGAAACCTCCCAGCAATCCAGCCTCAATTCCTACGTCGACTCGATGAATCAGGTGCAAGCCCTTTTCAATGAAACCCAGGGCACCGGCCTCCAGACCGATTTGAGCAATTTCTTTAATAGTTTCCAGTCCCTCGCGACCGACCCGACAAGCTCCTCCCAGCGCCAGGCGGTGATTATTGCCGGTCAAAACCTCGCCAACGCTTTCAGCCAAGCTAGCAGTAATCTAGCCACCATCCAACAGGGGCTGGATCAGTCCGTGGTGCAGAACGTCCAGCAGGTGAACCAGCTCACAGCGCAAGTGGCGAACCTCAATCAGCAAATAGAGCAGGTATCCAATTCCGGGGATAACCCTGGCGCACTTGAGGATCAGCGCGACGAAGACCTAACGAATCTCTCCAATCTCATTGACACAGCGGTCATTTATTCAAACGACGGCACGGTCACCGTAACCACTACCCATGGCGCGCTCCTGGTATCGGGCAATCAGAGTGAAGCGTTGACCACGCAACTCAACAGCACAACAGGAATGAACAACGTTTACGTTCAGGGGACCGATATCACTTCAACCATCGCTGGCGGGCAACTGCAAGGGCTGATCAGCGCCCGTGATGAAAGTATTCCGTCGGCGCAGTCTTCCCTCGACAATCTGGCCGCCAGCCTGATTTCGGCCGTGAATAAGCAACAAAATGCCGGCTACGACCTGAATGGCGGACCGGGTACGGACTTCTTTACGGCCTTTACACCGACTGCCACAGGCTCCAATGCCGGGGCTGCCGCCACGATGACCGTTGCGCTCGCTAATCCCGACGAGGTTGCCGCAAGTTCCGACGGCACCCAAGGGGACAACTCTAATGCCACGACATTGGCCACCCTCCAGAGCGCCCAAATCGTCTCCGGCCAAACGGCGGGGGATTATTATTCCAATCTAATTGACCAGGTCGGCAACGACGTTTCCAACTCTACTTCTGAGCAGGAAGCTGTCGGTCTGGTCTTGCAGCAGCTTACCAACCAACAACAGTCAATTTCCGGAGTTTCCCTGGATGAGGAAGCGACGAACTTAATCACCTACCAGCAAGCATACGAGGCCGCCGCGCGGGTCATCTCGACCGTCGATGAACTCAACCAGGCAGCTCTCGAGATGTTTACACCGAGCTAACATGGGCATGCGCGTCAATCCCGATATGTACAGCTTCATTCTGAATGGATTGCAGACGAATGGGCAACAAGAGGAACAAGCCTTACAGCAGGTGGCGTCGGGGCAAAAGCTAAACTCCCTTTCCGACGATCCTGCCGCCGCCGCCACGTTGGTAACCCTGAGGATGCAGTCGAGCTCCGACACTCAATACCTGCAAAATATTTCATCCTTGACGGGGTCTTTGAATGTGGCGGGCTCGGCGTTGAGTTCGGTCGTCGAGGCCTTGACGAGCGCGCAGTCCGTGGGGGTGGAGGGAGCGAATTCAGCCCTCAACTCCTCGGACCTGCAAGCCCTCGCCCAGCAAATTCAAGGCGTCCAGCAAGAAGTACTGGGTCTGGCGAATACCACATACAACGGCCAGTATCTGTTTTCGGGCACGGCCACGACCACGCAACCCTACGTGGCGGACCCCACCTCCGCATCGGGCGTAACGTACAATGGCAACGATAGTACGAATAGCGTGGAGATCTCCGCCGGCCAGGCGATGCCCACCAGCCTGCCGGGCAGCCAACTTTTCAGCAACCCTACCGCCAACGTCTTTCAATCGCTCCAGGATCTGTACAATGCGCTGAGCACGAACACCAACATCCCCGCCGCCGTCACGGAAGTGCAAAACGCTCTGAGCTATGTCAGCACCCAGCAGACTTTTTACGGAAACTCCGTGGATCGGTTGAACAGCTCGCAGACCTTCCTGACTCAGGAGCAAACCCAGTTGACCGAAACGGAGGGCAGCACGCTCGACGTCGATATGGCTGCGGCAGTCACCGACCTCACTCAATCTGAAACCACCCAACAGGCATTGGTGCAAGCGGGCGCGCAGATCTCGCAATTGAACCTGTTCAACTACCTGCCCGCGCCTTGAGCTTCGGGGAACTGTTCACGATTGGCGTGTTGCGCGTAGGAATGGGGAGCTTGCCTGATGGCTGGTGGGAAGGGCTGTATCGACAGATATTGGTAAACCCTTGGCGACAAGAGCAGGGGCATTCCGGGTCCCTGGCCGACCGAAAGCTCTTGAGCTAAAAGGACACAAAAAGCATATTCCCGAAATGTAACCCGCATGCCATCGTTGACTGGGCCTATCGCACAGCCAGGAGTGAGTATGCAGACGGTGATGCAGGATCTTCGCTATGCCCTGCGGCAAATCGGCAAGAGTCCAGGCTTCACGCTGACTGCGGTGATCTCGCTGGCGCTCGGCATTGGAGCGACAACGGCGGTGTTCAGCGTGATCTATGCCGCATTGATCAATCCCTACCCCTACCCCGCCGCGGATCGAGTCGTGCGGCTCATGATACAGACGAAGGCGGGGCCGAGTGCGATTTTTCTCAACGGCCCGCAGATTCAGCATTTGCGGCCGCTTCCTATTGTCGAGAGCGTGCTGGCGGCCGATGGCTACGCCATGAGTTTGACCGGGCACGACCTCCCGGAGGACGTCGAAGCGGTTTGTCTGAGCTCGGCGGGCTTCGACGCTCTGGGTGTGCCGCCGGTGTTGGGGCGGGGACTGGTGCCCTCCGACGCCCTCGATGGCCAGGAACCACAGGCGGTGGCGGTGCTTTCCTACAAGTTCTGGCAAAAGCACTTCTTTTCGAATCCGTACGTAGTGGGAAAGACCCTGCAACTCAATCGGAAGAGCTACCTGATCGTGGGCGTGGCAGCGCCGCGGTTCACTTGGTACATGGGGGACGTCTATCTGCCGCTAAAACTGACGCCCCATCCGGGGCTGATGTATCACGTCGATATCCTCCTGAGGCCGGGCGTGTCCCATGAGGCGGCATACGCGGCGCTCGAACCGTTGCTGCACGCGTTTGCGAGGGACACGCCCAAGCAGTTTCCCGAACACTTCCGGGTGAAAGTCGAGGGGCTAAACGAGTGGGTGGCGAGGGGCATCGGCGGAACGTTGTATCTGCTGTTTGGCGCCGTAGCGCTGTTGCTCGGGATCGGGTGCGGGAACGTGTCGATTCTGCTGCTGGCGCGGGGCACGGCGCGCCAGCAAGAGTTGGCGGTTCGGGCGGCCTCGCCATCGGATTCTGTGGCGGTTCAGGAGCGGGTCTGAGCGCGAGGCACTCCGCGAATGCGGGCTGAAGCTTTCCTGCCCCCGCCCCGATCACAGTGGCCCATCCAAGCCGCACCAAATCCCTTCGGTTCATCTGATCCTCATCCCGCCCGCAAAGCCCGCCCATAGAGCACTGCCGTTATAAAATCCCTCGGTCGTCTTGCTAATCATCACCCTTCAGCCTTTGGTTGAATGCTGGAGAAAGACCCACATTCTAACCGCTTCCAAGTTTCGTTGGTACTCCCAACACTCCCAACATATAAAAAAACGGCCACGCGGGCCTCTCTGAGCAGCATCTCTCTCCGAGGCCGGGTAATGAGATGACCGAGATCCAGTAAGCTTGGAACCCTTCACGAGCCATGGTGCATTGCACGCGGGCGGTGTTAGCCGTGCAACGCCCTATTTTAACGCCTATGGGGGCCCCCCAGGCCGCGGAACAAGAGCCGGGCAGGGCAAAGCTTCACCGGCCGCGGGGCCAGCATTGCCGACCACCGGCAGAATCTTAAAGGGGGGTGAATTTAAAAGGGGATTGACATTCTACATCCATGGATGTAGATTGCCTACATCATGAAACCAAAAAAGGGACGTTATCAAAACCGCATTGAGTTGCTGCAAGGCACGCTCGACATGCTCATTCTGCAAACCTTGCAATGGGGGCCGCAGCACGGCTACGGAATCAGCCAGACGATTCGGGGTCGCTCGGGCGAAGCCCTGCAAATTGAAACTGGGTCGCTCTACCCCGCCCTCCACCGCCTCGAGAAGCAGGGGTGGGTCACTTCGCACTGGAAGCAAACGGAGAGTAACCAGCGGGCCAAGTTCTATCGCCTGACTTCCACCGGCAAGAGGCAATTGCTCTCGGAACAGGCCCGCTGGGTCCAGATCGTCAATGCCATTGCGGGAATCATGAGTCCCGCCCCACAGGAGAACGAGTCGTGAGTTTCCCCAACTGGTTATTTCGCCGCCGCCGGCGCGAGGAGGATCTGGACGAAGAGGTCCAGGCGCACCTGCGCATGGCCGCGCGAGCACATGCTGAGCATGGCGAATCGCCCGAGCAAGCCCGCGCCTCAGCCGCGCGCGAATTCGGCAACGTTGTTTTGGTAAAGGAGGTAACGCGCGACATGTGGGGCTGGCGTTGGCTTGGAACCCTTTCGCAAGACCTGCGTTACGCAGCGCGACAGTTGCGCAAGAGCCCTGGCTTCACCGCCGTGGCCGTGATGACGCTCGCCCTGGGTATTGGTGCCAACACGGCATTCTTTCAATTGCTGGACACGATTCGCCTGCGGATGCTTCCGGTAAGCAACTCCCAGGAGCTCGCGGAAGTGCGGCGCACCGATCCCCACGGCCGGCAGGGAAGCTTTTTCAACTGGCACTCGGAGTTCACCAATGCGATCTGGGAACAGGTCCGAGATCATCAGCAAGCTTTCTCAGGGGTTTTCGCCTGGGCCCCCGAAACCTTTAATATCGCGCCCCGAGGCGAAGCCCACCTGGTGCGCGGTCTATGGGTCAGCGGCGAATATTTCAACGTGCTGGGCGTCCGGCCAATCCAAGGCCGGATATTTACCGATGCGGACGATCAGCGCGGGTGTGCGGCTTCGGGCGCGGTCGTGAGTTACGCCTTCTGGCAACGCGAGCTCGGCGGCGAGGCGTCAGCTATCGGCAGGAAGCTTACGATTAACTATCATCCCGTCGAGGTCCTTGGGGTGACGCCCCCCGAATTCTTTGGCCTCGAAGTTGGCCGCTCTTTCGATATAGCGCTTCCGATCTGTTCTCAGCCGGTCCTGGGAGGCGAAGACAATTACCTCGATGTCCGCTACGACTGGTGGCTCACGGTAATGGGACGCCTCAAGCCGGGCTGGTCGCTTCAGAAGGCCTCCGCGCAGTTGGGTTCCATTTCGCCCACAATTTTTGCCGCCACGCTTCCCCCCGGCCTCGACTCGGCCCACAGTAAGAAATACCTGGCCTTCAAACTGGCGGCTTACCCGGGTGGCACTGGTATCTCCCCGCTGCGAGGGCACTATTCAGACCCTCTCTGGCTGCTCATGGGCATCGCCGGGCTGGTCCTCCTGATTGCCTGCGCCAACCTGGCAAACTTAATGCTGGCGCGGGCAAGAGCCCGGGAGCGGGAGATCGCTGTGCGGCTGGCTCTGGGAGCCTCGCGCCGGCGCCTGATCCGGCAACTGCTCTCCGAGAGCCTTTTGCTGGCGATTGTCGGGGCGGGTCTGGGATTGCTTCTGGCGCGGACGCTCGCTCAGTTCCTTGTCTCGTTCCTCAGCACACAACGAAGCCAAGTCTTTGTGGACCTGAGTCTGGACTGGCGTGTACTCAGCTTCACTGCGGCGGCTGCCATCCTCACCTGCGTTCTATTCGGTCTCACGCCGGCTCTCCGTGCCGCGAGCGTTGCTCCGGGCCAGGCGATGAAGGCCGGAGGTCGCGGCGTCACCGCCGGCCGCGAGCGCTTCGGCTTGCACCGAATCCTGGTGGCCTCACAAGTGGCTCTCTCTCTGGTGCTGCTCGTAGGGGCGCTGCTGTTCACCCGAAGCTTGCGCAATCTGCTCACGCTGGATTTGGGCTTCCGGCGAAGCGGCATTCTGATTACGACCATGGATCTGACGCCGCTGAATCTTCCCGCCACCCGCCGCCAAGCCGTCAAGCGCGAGTTGCTCGAGCGGCTCCGTTCCACTCCCGGAGTGCAATCCGCTGCGGAGGCCTCCATCGTTCCCACCAGCGGCCCCTCCACAGACCGCAGTGTTTGGATGGACGGCGCGGATTCAGTGCAGGCGAGGGACTCGTGGTTCAATTGGGTCAGCGCGGATTTCTTCCACACTATGGGAACCCCGCTGCTTACCGGCCGCGACTTCAACGATCGCGACAGCCTCAGCTCGCCAAGAGTCGCGATTGTGAACGAGGCATTTGTGCTCCAGATTGCGGGCGGAAAGAATCCGATCGGACAAAGGTTTTGGCAAAAAGGGATGCTTGGGGAACCGCAAATCGCGTATGAGATCGTGGGCTTGGTGAAGAACACCAAATACCAGCAAATTCGCGAGGCTTTTTCACCGTTGGTTTATGTGCCCGCTTCGCAGGAAACGGACCCCGATCAAAACCCCCAGATCCTCATCCGATCGAACGTGCCGTTGGCGGCCCTCACTTCCGAAGTGAAGCGAACCATTGCGGCAGTGAGTCCGGATATCTGCATCAGCTTTGAAGCACTCCAAACCATGATTCGTGAGCGGCTGATGGGCGAGCGGCTGATGGCCACTCTCTCGGGCTTCTTCGGCCTGCTTGCAGCCGTCCTCGCCACTGTTGGCCTGTATGGCGTTATGTCATACATGGTCGTTCGTCGGACCAACGAGATCGGCATCCGCGTGGCGCTGGGTGGGAGCCGCGCCTCCATTCAGAGAATGGTCCTGGGCGAGGCGGGAGTGCTGCTCGCGATCGGCCTTGCCGCGGGAATGGCTATAGCACTGGTTGCCGGCAGAGTCGCGCGCGCCATGCTGTTCGAATTGCAGCCGTATGACCCCCTCACGCTGGCGATTGCGGCGACGTTACTCGCCTCGTCGGCCCTGGCAGCAGCCTACCTCCCGGCTCGCAGGGCATCGAAGGTCCATCCCATGGTGGCTTTGCGCTACGAATGAAAGGACAGCCATGAGTTTCTGGAACTGGTTATTTCGCCGGCGGCGGCGTGAGGAGGATCTGGACGAGGAGGTCCAAGCGCATCTGCGCATGGCCGCGCACGAACATGCCGAGCAGGGTGAAACTGCGGAAGAGGCCCGGGCTTCAGTCGCGCGCGAATTCGGCAACGTCGAGTTAGTGAAGGAAGTAACGCGCGACGTGTGGGGCGTACGCTGGCTAGAAACTCTGGGGCAAGACCTCCGCTACGGGACGCGGCAGTTGCGCAAGAATCCTGGATTCACTGCGGTGGCGGTGTTCACGTTGGCGTTGGGCATTGGCGCCAATACTGCCATGTTCAGTGTGGTGAACGCGGTTCTTCTCGATCCTCTCCCTTACCGCGAACCCAGCCGCTTGGTGACCCTTTGGGACACGAGCACCGCATTTGGATCGCCCGCGCCGGGCAGCATGACAGACCCGGATTATGTTGAGTTGAGGGCGCAGAACCAGGTCTTCGATGATGCCGCGGCATTTCATGGGCAGACCTTCAACCTGACCGGAGCGGGCGAGCCCGAGCGCCTTCTGGGTGCGTCTGTCTCTCCCCACCTGTTCCATCTTCTCGGTGTTGCTCCTGCGCTCGGACGGGGCTTTGCTTCCGATGAGGAGCAGGCGGGTCAAGGGAATGTCGTGCTCCTGAGCTATCAACTATGGGAGCGGCGATTCGGGGCGAACCCGGCGGCCGTCGGGAAGTCCATCATGCTGGACGGCGCGAGCTTCACTGTGGTGGGAGTGATGCCGCCTTTCTTCGATTTTCCCAACCAGTCCAGTATTTGGTCGCCGCTTGTTCTCACCAGCGACCAAAGCAACGCTATGGACAAAATCGTGGCGCGGTTGAAGCCGGGAGTGACGCTCGAACGCGCCCGCAAGGATGTCGCCGTGATTGGCCATCGCCTGAACCAGCAAAACCACCGGCCAGATTCCGGCGAGGAAGGTTTCAGCCTGGTGTTCTTGCAGGACTCCATGGTCTCGAAGATTCGGCCGGCGCTGATTGTTCTGCTGGCAGCGGTCGGCCTCGTATTGCTCATTGCCTTCGTCAATGTGGCCAATCTGCTATTGGCGCGCGCCACCGCGCGGCAGCATGAGATTTCCGTCCGCTTCGCCCTCGGCGCTTCTCGCGGACGGATTCTTCGCCAGGGGCTAACGGAAAGCGTGCTCCTGGCGGTGATGGGCGGGAGCTTGGGAATGCTTCTCGCCGCTTGGTGCCGCAATTTCCTGGTGTCCTTGATGCCCCAAAGCCTGGCAGAGCCCGGTATCATCGGCCGTATGACCACCATTCACCTCGATGCACGAGTCTTCGGTTTTACGTTGTTGGCTTCGCTCGGAGGTGCAGTCTTGTTCGGGCTGGTGGCGGGACTGAAAGTATCGTCCACAAACACCCAGCCATCTTTGCAGCAAGCCGCGAAAACACTGACTCCGAGCACCCACCTCCTGAGCCTTCGAAACACTCTGGTGGTGGCCGAATATGCGCTCACACTAGTGCTCTTGATTTCCGCCGGGCTGCTCATCAAAAGCTTCGTGCGCCTTATGGAGGTGGACCCGGGCTTTCAGCCGGAGCGCGTACTAATTGCGAATCTCGAACTTCCTCCAACCCAGTACCAGACGGATACCCAGATGAAGGAGTTTCATGATTCCGTGATGCAACGGATCGCGTCACTGCCGGGGGTGCGCGCCGTCGGGACGGTTTCCTATGGGCTTCCCCTGTACGGGGGCGGCCTTCTGGGTGACTTCAACATCGAGGGCTTGCCCGAGCCGCCGCATTCGATGGTGAACAAGCTTGTGGTCAGTTCCGGATATTTCCGAGCTATGGGTATTCGTATCGAGGAGGGCCGCGAGTTTGACGAACACGACGGCGACAAATCGCAGCCCGTCGCGATCGTCAGCGAAAGCGTGGCGCGCCGCTTCTGGCCCCGGGGGGACGCGCTCGGCAAGCGCCTTCACCTGGGATTCGAGGGGAGCCCCTGGTACTCGGCGGTTGGAGTAGCTGTGGATGTCAAGCAGACGGGACTGGAGAAGGAAGCTCCGTTGGCCATTTATGTTCCCTACTCGCAGGCGCCCCGCTCCTTTTTCCTGAGCTTCATGACCATCGCGACGCGGACGGACTCGGATCCTCTCAGCATGGCGAATGCATTGCGCCACGCCGTTCGGGCCGTGGACCCCAACATGCCGCTGTTCGACGTGACGTCCATGGAACAACTAGTTTACCAGTCCGTCTCCACGCCGCGATTCAATGCGTTCTTGCTGGCCGGGTTCGCAAGCCTGGCACTGGTTCTGGCAGTCGTCGGAATCTATGGCGTTACCTCGTATTCCGTCACGCAACGCACCCACGAGATCGGTATTCGCATGGCGCTGGGCGCGGAACGAGTTGACGTTTTGCGCATGGTCGTTCGGCAGGGCTTGCGACTGGTAGGTTTGGGAACCGCCATCGGCGTGGTGGCCGCGTTCGCGGTGACAAAGGTTCTGCGGACCATGTTGTTCGGCGTGCAACCCACCGACGCGCTGACCTACTTCACAGTCGCCGCGGCTTTGATCGGTGTCTCCCTTCTTGCCACCTGCATCCCCGCGCGCCGGGCGACTAAGGTTGATCCCCTCGTAGCTCTGCGATACGAATGAGAAGGAGCGGTCATGAGTTTCCTGAGCGAATTGTTTCACCGCCATCAGCGCGAAGATGAACTGGACGAGGAGGTCCGAACGCATCTGCGCATGGCCGCCCAGGAGCATACCGAGGGGGGCGAATCCGCCGGGCAGGCACGTGCATCGGCCGCGCGCGAATTCGGCAACGTCGACTTGGTCAGGGAAGTGACCCGGGACGTCTGGGGCTGGCGGTGGCTTGAAAGCCTGTTGCAAGACCTCCGCTATGGCGCCCGCCAATTGCGCAAGAATCCCGGCTTTACGGCGGTGCCCGTTCTCACGCTCGCGCTCGGAATCGGTGCGAATACTGCCATCTTCAGCGTCGTCAACTCGGTGCTTCTCCAGCCGCTATCGATGAGGGCTGGGCATCGAGTCGTGGTGATCTGGGTGAACAATCCGGGGCAGGGTTGGAGCCGGATGGGGCCCTCGGGTTTGGACTACCTCGACTGGCGGGAGCAGAGCAAGTCCTTCGAGGATTTATTCCTGTTCGAACACGGCACCGGAACCGTGACCGGCGTGGGCGAGCCGGAGCAGGTGGCGGGCCTGCGCGTGACCACCAACTTTGGAGACTTTTTCGCAGTTAAGCCGGTCTTGGGCCGAACCTTTCGTCTGGACGAAGCGCAGGGCCGCCACAATCTCCTGATATTGTCGAGCGCGTATTGGCTGCGGAGTTTCGGCTCCGATCCCGCCGTCATCGGGAAGGGTATCACACTGAATGGCGAGTCCTATACCATCATCGGAGTTCTGCCTCCTGACCTCAACACCCTCTTCCATTACGACGGCGTCTTGCCCTTCGACAACGACTGGGTAAAACGGGCCGAAGGCGACCTTGGAGTCTTCGGCCGCCTCAAGCCGGGAATAACGCTGAAGCAAGCTTCTGCCGAGATGAAGGTGGTTGCGGATAGAATCGGTGGGCAGCGCGCGAATCGCAAAGGATTCGGGACCCTTCTGGTGCCACTCGAGGATGTCTCGGGTGGAGTACATTCGGCCGGCGCTGCTCGTGCTGCTCGGGGCGGTAGGTTTTGTCTTGCTTGTCGCCTGCGTCAATGTGGCCAATCTGATGCTGGCGCGCGCCGTGGGCCGCTACCGGGAAGTGGCGATCCGAATGGCTTTGGGGGCCGGCCGCGTCAGGCTGATTTGTCAGTTCCTGGCCGAGAGCACCATGCTGGCTCTCTTTGGCGGCGCGGTGGGCTTGCTTCTCGCCTTGTTCGGTACCGATCTCCTCATGCAGATCGTGCCGTCCACCATTCCCGTTCCCAACGCCGCGGACGTGGCGGGGCTGCCGAGAGTTCACATGGACGGAAGAGTCGTTCTCTTTGCCATCGCTGGTTTCATTGCTGGCCGGAATCATCTTCGGCTTGGCGCCCGCATTTCAGAGTCTGCACTGTAGCGTGAACGATGCGCTCAAAGGCAGCGGCCCTCGCACGGTTTCTTTCCAGCCTGCTGTACGGGGTTAAATCCACTGACCCGATCACGTACCTGGCAGTTTCCCTCCTCGTCGCCGCCGTGGGATTGGCCGCCTCTTACCTCCCTGCCCGCCGGGCCATGAACGTTGATCCGATGGTAGCGCTTCGGGACGAATAATCCTCCGAATCAACCCTTGAAACCGAGAGCCGCTCCCCGGTCCCGCGCCTTCGGGCGTCTGTCGAGTGAGACTTACTGACGATTCTGACGGGCGAACTCTATCGGGCAATTTCGCTAGCGAATTTGTCCGACCGCAGGCACAGCACGCACGAGGTCCTGAAACTATATCTCGTTTTAAATCATAGTTCTTGATGTATCCCTCTATTATTCACTTGACAAATTGAATACTATGGTGTACGCTAGTTCACAAGGCCTGCGTTATCTTGTCGGCCGGAGCCGCGGCGTTTCACGGCAAAGGGTCGCGGCCAAGAAGAGAAAAGAGCAGCCAGCGTAGCGCGGACCTGTCCGGTAGGTCCGCGGTTTTTCTTGTCATGTGGGAAGAACTTCAAATTAGGGGAAGGACCGCGGACCTGCAGAACACGTCTGATACGATCTCTTGTCATGTGGGAAGAACTTCAAATTAAGGGAAGGACCGCGGACCTGCAGAACACGTCTGATACGATCTCTTGTCATGTGGGAAGAACTTCAAATTAAGGGAAGGACCGCGGACCTACAGAACAGGTCCGCGCTACGATCTCTCGGGGGAGCGTAGCGCGAGGGTCGCCGCCCTAACCCGTCATATGGCCGGTTTGGCCAAGCCGACCAGGCGGGAATTGGCGAGTGCGGCGACTGAAGCGACTATATTTATGAAAAAAATGACAGTTAGAAGATATTCGGGAGAAATTCGACGGCCTCGGGTAAAACCTAAGTTAATGAAAGCAAGACAGTTACAATAAGACCCGAAAGACACGGGATCCTAAAAGATGTTAAAAATGAAGGATGATCCGACTATATCTATGAAAACACAGGGTCGAGCGACAGAATGTCCGACGCAAAAACCGGTTTTTCTGCATGAAATTTAGGTGAAAATGCGCCCAAAATCGCAATTATCAGCAGCAATTGCGTGCGCCTTGGAAGTCGCCCCCCCCAACAGCTTCGGCGGGAATGCGGAGCCAAATTTCGGAGTGCGGCTTCTGCTCTGATGTCGAATCCCCATCCGCAATCGAGGGATTCAAATGCCGGGGTATTCCTGATATTCTTGCACTCCTCTCAACTCATCAGGAGGTTTGCAAATGCTCGTTGAAGAACAGATTTCTGCCCGTCAGCAGCGCGCCCAAACGGCCATCAAGAGCATCCTGGCCAAACCGACTGGACAAGCTTATGGCGACTACGAAGTGCGGTCCGCCACCGGCAGAAAGTACCGTGTCGCGATGCGCGGCCCGAGCTTGTTCGAGAATTTCTGCTCCTGTGCGGATTTTGCCGTGAACACTTTGGGCACCTGCAAACACATCGAGGCTCTGCTCGTGCGGTTGCGTCAACGCTTCCGCGGATCGCTCGCGCGGCAGAAGTATCAGCGCCATCGGGCTTCGCTCTCTCTGCACTATGGGGAAACCCTCCGCGTACGGTTGAGGTTGCCCGCGGACTCACCAAGGGCCCTTCAGGAAATCGCCGCCGAGCATTTCGACTCCGAAGGGTTTCTCCGCGAAGATCGCCTCCGTGACTTTGAGGGGGTTTTGGAGCAGCTTCGCGCCGCTGACGAAACGACGGTGGTTTACAGCGATGTGCTGGATTTCATCGATCGCGAGAACGAGCTTGCTTCCGGACTGGAGCAGGAGCGCGACCATCTCGCGCATTTAGCGCGGGGCAAGAATCCGCTCGACGGCGTTTTGAAGGTTGCACTCTTTCCCTACCAGATTCGAGGCGCGCTTTTTGCGGCTTGCCGGGGTCGCGTGGTCCTGGCGGACGACATGGGTTTAGGCAAGACGATTCAAGCGATTGCCGCGGCCGATTTGCTGCGGCGCCGTCGCGGCATTGAAAAAGTGCTGGTGGTTGCGCCCGCCTCGGTCAAGTACCAATGGAAAACCGAAATCGAGAAATTCTGCGGTCTTTCCACGCAAGTTATCGACGGGTCGCTGGAACACCGGAAGGAGCTTTATGCCAAGCCGGCTTTCTTCAATCTCACCAGCTACGAACTCGTGCTGAAGGATATCGAGGACATGCACAGCCTGCGCCCAGACTTGATCATTCTTGATGAAGCCCAACGCATCCGAAATTGGGCCACCGCTACGGCCCGCACCATCAAACAGCTCAAGAGCCGCTACGCCTTTGTGCTTACAGGAACGCCGCTGGAAAACAAGCTCGAAGAACTTTTTTCCGTCGTGGAATTTGTGGACGGCCGCCGCCTGGGTCCGGCGTTCCGTTTCCTGAAGGAACACCGGATGGAAGACGAGAAAGGGAAACTGCTTGGCTACCGCGGCTTGGACCAGATTCATCGGCAACTCGAACCGATTCTGCTTCGGCGCACTCGCCAGGAAGTACTCCCGGAACTGCCCCAACGAACTGACCAGATCTTTCGCGTCCGCATGACCGACGAGCAGGCGGGCCCCTATTGGGAACAGAACGATATCCTCGCCCGGCTGATGCACAAGTGGCAGCGGCAGGGTTGGGTTTCCGAGATCGATCTGCGCCGCATCACGTGCTGCATTCAGAACATGCGGATGCTCTGCAACTCGACCTTCCTGTTTGATAAGGAGACCAATTTCTCTCCCAAGCTGGAGGAATTCCGGGAGGTGATCCGCGAATTGGCGGTGGAAGAAAACCGTAAAGTCGTTGTGTTCAGCGAGTACGAGCGCATGACATTTCTTGCCAGCCAGGAACTAACGAAACTGAAAATCGGCTGGGTGTCGCTGCACGGGAACGTGCCGGCGAGAAAGCGCGGCGATCTGATGGCCCGTTTCCGCAAGGACCCCGATTGCAAGGTGTTCCTTTCGACGGACGCCGGTGGAGTTGGACTCAATCTGCAGGCGGCCTCGGCAGTGGTGAACTTTGAGCCGCCCTGGAATCCGGCGCGCCTGGAGCAACGCATCGGGCGAGTGCATCGCCTCGGCCAGACTCATCCTGTCCAGGTCGTTCACCTGCTCACCGAGCAGAGCATCGAAGAACGCGTGTGGGAGACGCTCAAGCTTAAGAAGGCCTTGTTCGCGGGACTGTTTGATTCGGCCACGGACGAGGTCAGTTTCGAAAAACTTGGCCGCAAGAGCACCATGCAGGTCCTGAACGACGTCTTCACTGACCAGGCGGGCAGGCAATCGGCGATTAGCTCCCCTCAGGCTGCCGCACCCGCGGGAGTTGCCGCGGCCGAGATAACGAGGGAAACACCGGCTCAAGCCGGACACACTTCCCCGCATCCGGCAGAAACTTTTTCGCAGGGGAGGGACTCGGAGGCGATAAGAGACGCGCAGGAATCGCGACGGCCTGCGGATCTCGGCGCCACTTCCATCATGCCGGACGCAGGGCAGGCCGCCGCCAAATTCCTGGAAGCGGGATTGAATTTCTTGGAGACGATCGCTCCGCCTGTTCCCGGCGCAGCCAAATCCACGGATCGTTTGAAGCCAATCGAACGCGCCCTTTCCGCGCTGTTCCGGACCGACGCGCAAACTCAACGCCCCGTTCTCACGTTGCCTTTGCCGGAGTCTTTCACCACCGAGCGCCTTGCGGGGGTCATCAGTGGACTGGTTAATAGACTTGCGGGGATGTCCTAAGAGTGGGGATTCGGAGATCCGACTGCGGGCATCCCCATCATTGAGATACCGGGGACGAGCCCGCCCACCGGTACGAGCAATCGATGCGACTTACTAATCTTGCTACTCATTTGATCCGTTCTCCTTTGCCTTGCGCTGGTCCCACCGCCCAACTTTAACGCCGTTGGTACTGACAGCCCAATACGGTTAAAA
>CAWEFC010000028.1:255000-423741 GCA_963808085.1 uncultured Acidobacteriota bacterium | reverse complement strand
CCACTTGGGAGACGATTAAGATCTTGGCCAGTTTGGTGCGGCTCGCGACCGATATCGCGCCTCTCCCTTCCTGAAGCGAAGGGCCCAGGGCAATTCGGGTCGCACGCAAGGCAGGAGCAATTCCGCACAGGAGCGCGGTGGCAAGAGAGACAATAAACGTAAATCCCAGCACGTAAGCGTCGGGTCGCACGTCCACGGGCAGTGGCTCTGGGCCGTGGGGCATCATGGCCAAAAGCCCGTTGCTGGCCCACCAAGCGAACAGGACCCCTAGGACGCCGCCCGAAAGTGCCAGCAACAAGTTCTCGGTAAGCATTTGCCGAATCAGGCGCGTTCGGCCGGCTCCCAACGACATGCGCACGGCAATCTCCCGCTCGCGGGTGGCGGCGCGCGCCAGCGAAAGGTTAGCAATGTTGGCGCAGGCGATGAGTAAGACCAGGCCGACCACAGCCATCAGGATTTGCAAGGGCAAGGCGGCGCGCCGGCTAAGCCGCGGAAGGCCACGCTCAACTGGGGTCAGCTCGATTTTAGCGCGCTGAAGCACGTCCTGTTGTCTCTTGCTGAGCGTAGAGCCCGCATACCCCTGCCATAATTGCCTGGCCAGCAGATTGACGTTTGCCTGAGCCTGGCTAGTGCTGACTCCGCTCTTCAACCGAGCGAGGATGTAGAGTGATTGGAATGATTTGTTGTCCAGCCCGTTCCAGCCCGGGGAAATCTGCTTTTCCATGGACAGTGGAATCCATAGGTCGGGCGATTCGCCAACGGTAGTGCCAAAAAATCCGCGGGGAGTGATGCCGATGATGGTGTAAACCGTCGATCCGAGGGTCACCGTCTTTCCGACGATAGCAGGATCGCGTCCCGCACGCCGGTCCCACCACGAATAGCTGATCATGGCCTCCGGGTGCCCGCCGGCGGGATCATCCTCAGCCTCGGTGAATGATCGCCCCAATAATGGGTTGATGCCCAAAAGGGAGAAATAATTCCCGGAGACCAACTGGACATTCAGCGGCTCCAGTTCAGCTCTTGCCCCTACCGCGCCGTGCATGCCGGTAAAAAGGATACTCAGCAGAGCGCTCACGTCAGAGAAGACCTGGTTTTTCTGCCGGAGGTCGCGATAAAACGCCCACGAATAGATTTCGGTGTCGGCGAAATCATCGCTGCTCCCGGCTGATCTTGCCGATCCGAATAGCACTAATTGTTGGGGATTATCGACCGGCAACTTCCGGAGCATGACGGCGTTCAGCACGCTGAAGATCGCGGTGTTCGCACCAATTCCAAGCGCCAACGTCAACACCGCAATTGCGGTGTAGCCGGGTTGCTTGGCCAGGACGCGCAGGCCGAATTTCAGGTCTTGAATCAAGGTGCTCATGCTGAACCTCACATCGAACTATCGGGACAACGGGAAATTGAAAATCGAAACTCGAAAATCGGCTCACGGTTTGCTCATCGAGTTTCGATTTTCGACTTTCGGATTTCCTGTTACCCTGGCACTCGCGAAAACACCAAATCGTTCAATGACACCGATGAATAGATGTCCCGATTTCTTCATTCGTGCCTCAACGCTACCATCGGATCAATCCGCATGGCCCGGCGCGCTGGAACGTATGCGGCAAGGATGGCGACCATGGCCAGCAGGATAGCGAACCCCACGAAAATCGGAGTGTCCATCTGGATAACTCCCAAAAGGACGCTTGATAGCGCGCGAGTCATTGCGACCGCAGCGGGAACCCCGATGGCAAGCCCAATCAAAGCCAGCGTGAGAGCGCGGCCCACCACCATCCGCAGGACGTCCGGGTGCCGAGCTCCCAGTGCCATACGCACACCAATTTCGTGCGTGCGCTGAGAGACCGAATACGCCATGAGCGCAAAAATCCCGGAGGCCGAAAGGACGAGCGCAATAAGCGCGTAGACCGTCATCATGTCGGCGGAAACCTTCACGCCACTCAGGTCGTCGTTGATCACCTGCTCCAAACTCCGCACGTCGAATACCGGTTGTTCACCGTCCAAATTTTGGACTTGAGCGCGCGCAGAAGTGGCGAGGGCGAGGGGGTCGGCAAAAGTCCGGATAGCGATGGATAGGGAGCGGTTGGGCACCTGTGCGAGGGGGAAGTACACCATGGGGGGGACGGTGTGATCAATGGGATCGGGCTTAATGTCGCCCACCACACCCACCACCGTGCACCATGGTGCGAGGCTATCATTCGAACCAAAATGCATGCGCTTGCCCAGGGGATTGGCGCCGGGCCAAAGCCGGTTGGCGAGGCTAGCATTGAGCACGACGACGCGGGTCGAGTCCGGCCCATCCTGGGCGGCGAGAGCGCGTCCTTTGACTACGGGGATGCGCAGCACCCGGAAGGCCTCGGGTGTGACGGTTTCCACGGTTGCCAGGCGCATTTCACCCGGGGCCACGGGCGGCTGGGCTTCCGCGCCATACTGGGTACTGGTCCAGTTCCATTGTCCGGGCAGATTCGACGCCGCGGCCGCCGCTTCCACGCCGGGCAGGGCGCCGAGGCGTTGCACTAGTTGGTCGTAAAACTCGCGGACCTGGCTCTGCTCGCGGTATTTTGATTCCGGCAACGCCACCTGGAACGTCAGTAAATTTCGCCGGTCGTAACCCGGGTATTGGTTTACGAGGTTGCGGAACCCTTCGACCATCAGGCCCGCGCCGGTCAGCAGCACCAGGGCCAAGGCTACTTCCGTGACCACCAGCAGGCCGCGCAGGCGGTGGGAGGATGAGCTGGCGCCCGCGCCGCGCGAGGATTCCTTGAGCGCCTCATTCAGGTCCGCGCGGGAGGCGTGCCAGGCAAACGCCAGCCCGGCCAGGATTCCCGCGGCCACGGCAACGAGGGCGGTGAATGCCAGCACGTATCCATCGACGCGCAGATGTTTCAAGCCCGGGACGTGCTGCACGATGAACGCCGGAATGCTCCCACGCTGCCTTTGCAGGTCCCAAGAGGCGAAACTCAGGCCCGCCGCGGCGCCCAGCAAGGATTGGAGCACGCTTTCAATCAGCAACTGTCGGGCAATTCGTCCGCGGCTAGCCCCCAGAGCTACGCGGACGGCAATTTCCTTCTGTCGAGCGCTCCCCTGCGCGAGTTGCAGGTTGGCAACGTTGGCGCAGGCCAGCAGCAGAACGAATCCGGCCGCACCCATCAGTACCAAAAGGAACTGGCGCGACCCACTCAGCAGGTCGTTCACGAGGCCAATGAGCCGCACGCGATGCCCGGCATTGGTCTGGGGAAACTGTTGTGCCAGCCGGTCGGCAATCGTTCCGAGGTCCGCCTGAGCCTGTTCAAGAGATACCCCGGACTTGAGCCTGCCAAACACTTGCAAATAATGGCTACCGCGGTCGGCCTGAGCAGGCGCGCTGAAGTCGAGCGGGCCCCAGACGTTCACGTTCATGGGGAATTCGAAATCCGCCGGCATGACGCCGATGACGGTGAAATCCTGGGAGTTCAGGCGCACTTGGGAGCCAATCGCGCTGGGGTTGGCGCCTAAGTGTTGCTGCCAGAAACCGTAACTCACCACCACCACAGAGGTATGACCGGGCTCGAAATCCAGCGCGGTGATGGCGCGCCCAAGCTGCGCCCGCATCCCCAGCAGCGGAAAGAAACCCCGCGTCACTTGGAAGCCGTCCACGCGCTCGGCGGGTCCCGACCCGGTGAGATTCACTTCCCACCCATGCCCTGCCGCAAGTTCCTCAAACGAACGGCCTTGTCGCGGAAGTCGCGGAAGTTTGCGGGAGCCACCGCGGCGTGGTCTTCGTTCTGCTTTGGAGCCGTTTCGTACACGGCCACCAGGCGGTCGAGGCGCTCAAACGGAAGCGGGTGCAGCAGCATCGCGTTGACCGTGGTGAAGATGGAAGTGTTGGCGCCGATGCCCAGCGCCATCGCCAGCACCGCGACCAACGTGAACCCCGGATTCTTGGCCAGCATGTGCAGGCCGAACTTCATGTCTTGGTATAAGGTATTCATTCGTAGACTCAGCTTTCATCTGTCGTTGGTCAGCGTTCAGCTCCCAAAGACTGCCTTACCCTTATGTTCGACTACTGTAGGGTCCACGAAACAACTGGACACTGTTTGCGGCGTAGCGCCGGGCTTTAGAGGCTGCGGAAAAACTCACGATTCGAGCCGTAGCGGCGACTTTACGTCGCCACAACCTCAATCGCTGCAACACGGAAGTGGCGGGATAAACCCGCCGCTACACGTTTTTCCGCAGCCTGTTTAGCCCGGCATGTGCCTCCCTAAAGGGCGGCGCTCCATTGTCCGCTCAATTACTGGACACTAAGCTAGTTGACATCAGGATGCCTCTGACGTAGCATCAAGATGTGAGAACAACATTAACTCTCGACGACGATGTGGCCGCCAAGCTCCGCGAGGAAGCTCGCCGGTCAGGCGAACCCTTCAAGCAGATCGTGAACCGCGTTCTGCGTACCGGCTTGACCATTCGAGCGCAAGCCGCTTCCATTCCTCCCTTCAAGGTCAAGGCACGGTCTCTCGGCAGTGAGGGCTTCAACTACGACAAGGTTTGGGAGCTTATCGAGGAGATTGAAGGTCCCTACCATCGATGATTCTCGTTGATGCCAATCTTCTCCTCTACGCTTCCGATGCCGCCTCGGTTCATCACGACCCTGCCAGCCGTTGGCTCGAAACCACCCTATCTGAACCGGAGCCCGTGGGGCTCGCGTGGGTGGCTGTGCTCGCGTTCCTCCGCGTCGGTACGAACCCGCGAATTCGAAAAGACGCCCTCACCGTTGAAGAAGCCGCAGACATCTTGGACAGTTGGCTCGAACGTCCCATGGTGACCCTGGTGAATCCTGGCGAAAGGCATTGGCGGATTCTCCTCGAAATGTTGACGAGGGGACAGGTGCGCGGACCTCTCGCGACGGACGCCCACTTGGCGGCGTTAGCCATCGAGCACGGGGCGACCCTCGCCACGACGGACCGCGATTTTGCCCGCTTCCCCGGCCTGAGATTCTTCAATCCCCTCGACAAGCTCTGATTCTCCTCGTGCCATTCTCCGCAGCCTTACTCATACCTCAACGCCACCAGGGGATCGACCTTCATCGCTCGGCGGGCGGGGATGTAGCATGCTGCCAGCGCAACCAGAACCAGCAAGCCCGCTACGCCAGCGAAACTGAGCGGATCATGGGCGCTGACGCCGAAGAGCATATTCGTCATAAGGCGAGTCAGCCCCAAGGAGGCCACCAGGCCTATACCGACTCCCACAAAAGCCATCTTCACCCCTTCGCCCAGCACCATTCGCAGCACATCCCCCCGCTCAGCCCCCAGGGCCATGCGGATGCCGATCTCGTGGACCCGCTGTCCGACGAGGTATGAGATGACACCGTAGATTCCAACGCAGGACATGATCAGGGCGAGCGCGGCGAAAACCCCGAGAAGAATCATGGAGAACCGCCGCGCGGCCAGCGAATCGGAAAGGACTTCCTCCAGGGTCTGGGTGTGGTACATCACCTGCTGGCTATTAATCTGCGTCAAGGCGCGTCGAATCTCGCTGACCTGGGCCAGCGGAGAACCGTGTGCCCGAAGCGTGATCTGAGCCCCGTGGGCGATCAGCGGTATAAAACGGTCGGGAATCTGCGCGAGGGGAAAATAGCACTGGGCTTGGATGAGTGTCGTGGGGCCTTCGTCCAGACCCCACTGTTTCACGTGCCCAACGACCCCCACAACCTCCGCCGAGGTGTTCAGGATTTCAAAGTTGATGCGCTTGCCGACGGGATCCTGGCCCTGGAAATAAAGCTGGGCAAAGCGGTCGTCAATTACGGTTACAAGCGGTGAATGCTCGTTGTCTTGAGGCAAGAGAAAGCGGCCGCGCTTCAGCGGAATCTTCATAACTTGCAAATAGTCCGTCTGGACAAGATAGAAAAGTGTGCTTTTCATGTCGCCTTGGCTTGCAGGTTTGGGTCGGCCTTCCAACCAGAAGGGCACATCCGAATCGCCTCCCAGGGGAGTAGAGCCCGCCGAAAGGGATGCGGCCTCAATCCCGGGAATAGCCTCAAGGGAGGCCTGAATCTGGCGCCAATGGGCTCGAATGGCCTCCGGGGTTTTGATTTCGGAGGGAAACGACATATCGAACGTCAGCACGTTGTGGGGATCGAATCCGGGATCAACCTTCCACAGTTTGGTGAGGCTGCGAATCATCAATCCCGAACCGGCCAGCAGGACAAGCGCCAGCGCCATTTCTACAACTACAAAAATTCTCTGGGCGCGATGCCGTGTGCCGCTTCCCCCGCGCCCTCCTTCCTTGAGCGTCTGATGAAGATCGCATTGCGAATTCTTGAGCGCCGGCGCCAACCCGAACAAAATCCCTGCAAACGTGGAAACGGCGAACATAAACAACAGCGCGTGCCCGTCGAGATGGACTTCCTCGGCTCGCGGCAACGCATCCGGCAGCACTTTGAGCGCCCCCTGCAATCCCCAAGCGGCAAGGAGCAGGCCCAAGCCGCCGCCCGCCAAGGCCAGTAGGAGACTTTCCGTCAAAAGCTGCCGGACCATGCGTCCCTGGCTGGCGCCCAGCGCGGAGCGGATGGCCAACTCCTGCGTGCGAGCCGTGGAGCGCGCCAGCAGGAGATTCGCCACGTTCACGCAGGCGATGAGGAGAACAAAACCCACCGCCGCCAGCAGCATCAGCAGAAATGGCCGGATCTCGCCCACGACATTCTGCTTAAGGGGAATCAGGGTTATGCCCGTGCCCTTGTCGACTTCCGGATACTCCTCCGCCAGATGCTGCCCGAGCGCGTCCATGTCGGCTTTTGCCTGCTCGAACGTGACGCCGGGCTTGAGCCTCCCCACCGCGTCCATGCCCATGCCCGTTCTGCGGTCGCGAAACGTGGGGTCGTTCCATTGGCCGATCGGTGTGTAAACGTCGGTATGATGATGGAAATTGCTGCCCGTGTAGTGGAAGTCGGCCGGGATTACACCGACGATGGTGTACGCTGTGCTGTTGAGCGTAATTGACTTCCCCAGCACCTCGGGAGAAGACTCAAACTTGCGATTCCACAAACTGCTGCTGATCAGCACCACAGGCGCCGCGCCCACCTGATCCTCTTCCGGAAGAAACGCGCGCCCGATGACCGGCTTGACACCCAGCAAGGGGAAAAAACTCGCGGAGACCATTTCCACCGGCACTCGCTCCGGTTCGCCTAACCCGATGAGATTGAAGTTGTCCCCTCGATAGGCCGCCAAGGCGGAAAACGAGCGGTTGTCGCGCACCCAGTCCAGGAAGTTGGGATAAGCAATGGACGATCGGGTGAAGTCGGCATCGCGTGAGTAAAGCGCCACCAGCCGGTCGGGGTCGGCGTAGCGCAGCGGATTGAGCAGGACTCCATTCACCACGGAGAAGATCGCCGTGTTGGCGCCAATGCCGAGCGCCAGCGTCAACACCGCGACGGCAGTGAAGCCGGGATTTTTCGCCAACATGCGCAGGCCGTACTTCAGGTCTTGAATAAAGGTGCTCATTCGTATCCTCGATGTCGCGCTTTCAGCCATCAGCTATCAGCTCGTAGCACGGGCGTCTCGCCCGCTGTGGCGTGGGCATCCTGCCCGCGCCCGCCGGCGGGAGCGGGACGCTCCCGTGACAGCGGGCGGGACGCCCGCGCTACATCAAAACTCCCGCGCTACATCAAACGTCACCGCTGCTGGCTGAACGCTGATTGCTGATCGCTGACAGCTTCCTCACTCATACCTCAACGCCACCATGGGATCGACCTTCGTCGCCCGGCGCGCGGGGATATAACACGCCGCCATCGCCACCGCCGCGAGCAGCGCGGGCGCCGCTACGAACGTTATGGGATCGATGGGTGTGACGCCATAAAGCAACGAGGAGAGAGCGCGCGCGCCTACCGTTGCGCCGCCGAGCCCTAGCGCCAGTCCAATGCTCGTCAGCACCGCGCCGTAACCGAGCACGCCTCGCATCACCTGGGCCGGTGATGCGCCCAAGGCCATGCGGATGCCGATTTGACGGGTGCGCTGCGCCACCACGTACGACAGGACCCCATAGATTCCAACCGATGACAGCAGGAGCGCGATCGCGGCGAAAACTGCCAGCAGGAACGTGTCAAAGTGCGACTCTTCGAGGGTGCCGGAAATCTTCTGCCGTTCGGTCGAGAGTTGGTAAACCGGCACGCCGGGGGCAATCGACGCTACCGCAGTCCTCAATTCGTTCGCGGGAAACCTGCCGTCGCGCGTGCGAACCACCAAATCCATCGTGCGCCCGATCCAATCCCACGCGCTCGGCGGCATCTGCTGGATGGGAAGGTAGAACTCCGGCCGCACCTGGCGATCGAGACCCCAGGCGCGAACGTCGCCCACCACTCCGACCACTTCATGCCACACGGGATCCATGCGCCCTTTGGGGCCGGCCTCGCAGCAGGCGAAGCGCTTGCCGATGGGATTCTCATGGGGCCAAGCCGCGCGCGCCAGCGTTTCATTGACGATCGTTACCAAAGCCTTGTCGCGGGTATCCTGGGCGGTGAATTCGCGACCAGCCTTCAGAGGTATGCGTGCGGTTGAGAGATAACCGGCGGAGACGAGTTGAAATTCCGCGTTGATAAGATTGGCCGGATCGAGCGCCTTGCCTTCGGGAAGCAGGCCATTGCTGCTGCCGCCGCCCGCCAGGGGAGCGCGGGAGACTACTGCGGCCGACTGGGCGCCGGGCAATGCTTCCGCCGCGGTGATGATGCGCTCGAACGCCTGCCGCGCTACGGCCGGGTCGCGATAGCCAACGTCGGGGAGCCCGACTCGTCCAACGATAAGGTTCGAGGTGTCGAAGCCCGGATCGAGATGCGACACGAGCAGAGCGCTGCGAATCAGCAATCCCGCTCCCGCCATCAACATGACAGCCAGCGCAACCTCCCCGGCAACGAGAACGCTACGAACGCGATCACGGCTGCCACTTGAACTCGAGCCTCTTTCCTGGAAGGCTTCGCTCAGCCGGGCGGACGCAGCCCGGAGCGCGGGAGCGAGGCCGAACAGGAGGCTGGAGAAAAGGGTAACGGCACAGGCAAAGCCCAGCGTCGTCCCGTCCACGCTCGCGAGATCGAGCCGAGGAATTCTGGCGGGGCCACTGGCGACGATCCAGGAGACTCCCCAAAACGCCAATAAAATGCCGACCAATCCCCCGGCGATTCCCAGCACCACGCTTTCCGCCAAGAGCTGCCTGATGATGCGCTGGGGCGAGGCGCCCAACGCCGCCCGCACCGCCATCTCCTTCTGCCGCGTGCGCGCGCGCGCCAGTTGCAAATTAGCGATGTTGGCGCACGCAATCAGCAGTACAAATCCGACAGCGCCGAGCAACATGGGGAGTGTCGACCGCTCATCGCCGAGCAGCGCCGTGGTGAGTGGCATCAGGCGAAAGCCGCGGTCTTTGTCATCGATCGGGTATTGCTGTTGCAGCCTCCGCGCGATCACATCGAGTTCCGACTGCGCCTGCGCGAGCGTCACCCCGGGCTTGATCCGGCCCATAACATTCAAATAATGATCGTCGTGGTCGGCAAGCCGCGCGGCCGTAAAGGCAGCGGGAATCCAGACATCGTCACTTTCCAGCAAGGGATCGAAGGTCTTCGGCATCACGCCAATTACAGTGTAGGGCGCGCCGTTCATTTCTATCGAGTGGCCCAAAATCGCAGGATCGGCGTGGAGCCGCGTCTGCCACAGCCGTTCGCTGATCACCACCACTTGCCCGCGGCCTGGCGCGTCCTCGTCGGTGGTGAAGACTCGCCCGGCGATCGGTTGAACTCCGAGGGTGGCAAAGCAGTCTGCGGTGGCCAGCGCGCCTTGCACGCGTTCGGGGGCCTCCGCGGTCGCCAGGTTGAAACTCGCGTTATTAGAGGCGCAGAGCTTGGTGAACGACGTGCTTTGGCGCCGGAGATCGGCGAAGTTTCCCACCGAGAGACCGTCAAAAATTCCTTTCCACTGTTCTTGAATGTATCCCACGCGAGAGGGGTCCTCGATGGCGAGCGGCCTCAGCAGAACCGCATTGACGACGCTGAAGATGGCAGTATTTGCCCCGATCCCAATGGCCAATGTGAGGACCGCCACCGCCGTGAAGCCGGGATTCTTGGCCAACATGCGGAGGCCGTACTTTAGGTCTTGAATCAAGGTGTTCATCGCACGAGTCCTCAGTCGTCGGTCATCAGTCTTCAGTCGTCAGCGGCGCGGCACCGCCCGCTCTGGTCGTACTGACTACTGACGACTGCTTACTGAAGACTGGTCCCATCCGCGGGGCACCACCCAGCGGGCTTCTACTGACACCTGGCACCTGATACCTGACACCTGTTCCTCTCATTCATACCTCAACGCCACCATAGGATCGACTTTCGCCGCGCGCCAGGCCGGGATGTAGCTTGCCAGGAACGCCACTCCGGCCAGCAGCAGCGCGACGGACACATAGGTCAGCCCGTCGGTGGACTTGATGTTGTACAGCAAACTCGACATGACCCGGGTGATGGCCAGGCCGCCCGCCGCGCCCACGCAGATGCCCACCAGCGTCAGGCGCATTCCCCGCGCCATGATGAGGCGCGTCACGTTGCGGCGTTCGGCGCCCAGCGACATGCGAATGCCGATTTCGCGCGTGCGGCGAGAGACCTCGTAGGAAAGCAGGCCATAGAGCCCCACGCAGGCCAGCACCAACGCCAGCAATCCAAAAAAGCTTGCCAGGCGCGCGATCACGCGCTCTTGCGTCAAGAGGCTTTCAATGCTCTCCGTCTGCGTGCGCACGCGGGTGATGGGAATATTGCTATCCAGGCGCACCATCAGGTTGCGCACCACGGGAACCAATAGCGAGGGATCGAGCGCAGTGCGCACCTCAAAAGCAGCTCCCCCACCCGTGAGCGGAATGAACACGGCGGGTTGAACTTCCCGCCGCACCATCGCTGTACTTCGTGTCGCCCACGATGCCCAACAATTTCCCAGCGCTTTACCTTAGGCTTGCCGACGGCGGAATCCCCGCTGGTGCTTTCGCCATCACCCTGCGTCATCATTTTGCCCAGGGGATTCTGGTTGGTGAAATACCGGTGCACCAACGCCGCGTTGACCATAATGGGAATGGGCGGGCTCGCGGCCGTGGATGATTTCGGCGCCGGTAAGACACCAGAAGGACTTGGCGTCTGCTGGGGAGTATCGGCGACGGCGCTTGCCTGTTTGGCCTGGTCAAAATCCGCCGCCGTAAACGCCCGGCCCTCGAGCACGGGAATGCGCAGCGTCTGCAAGAATCCCGGCCCGGTGCCGAGCATGTCCACTTCTTCCGTGATCTTTTGCGGCTGCCCCTCGATGT
This sequence comes from uncultured Acidobacteriota bacterium, assembly GCA_963808085.1. Taxonomy (GTDB): domain Bacteria; phylum Acidobacteriota; class Terriglobia; order UBA7540; family UBA7540; genus Bog-366. Next base: position 412,452 of record CAWEFC010000028.1, on the reverse strand, counting down.
GGACGTCCTCGGTCCAAAGGCTGCCGCTCAGCAGTGCGTCGGAAGAGTAGCTGGCGGAGATGACGCCGGGGAGTGCGGAAACCCGGTCCTGCACGTTTTGGTAAAGGGTCTGAATCTGCGCGTCCGTGTACTTCTGGAGCGTGGGGTCGATGCTGAAAAGCAGCACATTGCGCGTATCGAAACCGGGGTTGATGTTGTGGAGGTTCTGAAGGGTTCGCACCATCAGCCCGGCGCCCACCAGAACAATCATCGAAAGGCCCACCTGCACGACCACCAGCGCCCGGTCGAGGCGCCAGCGCCGGCCCGCGTTCTTTCCCCCGCCGATCAGCGTGGTGGAGTTCTCTTTCAGCGCCGGCGTCAAGCTGAAGCGCGTGCTGCGATACGCCGGAGCCAGGCCGAAAAGCACGCCCGTGAACAGCGCAATGGAAATGGTGAAGGCCAGCATGCGCCAGTCCGGTTCCACCGCAAAGGGGAAGGGATTATCCGTGCTGCCCAGGACCGCGGAGGAAGTCATGACGCGCACTCCCCAGGTGGCGAACAGCACGCCCAGCGCGCCTCCCGCCACCGAGAGCGTTACGCTTTCCGTGAGCAGTTGCCGCACGATCGTCCACCGCCCCGCTCCCAGGGCCAGACGCACGGCCATTTCTTTTTGCCGCGCTGACGCACGCGCCAACAGCAGTCCCGCGACGTTCGCACAGGCAATCAGCAGCACCAATCCCACCGCGCACATCAGCACGTAGAGCGGCTGGGAGAAGGAGATTCGCTCACCCGACAGGGCATCCTGCGCGGGAACCAGCGCAATTCGGGGGTCGTCGGCTTCCTTGGAGGCGGGCTTCGCCCCGTGCAGCATCTGGTTGCGAAAAATCAGTGTGGCCGCCGCTTGCGCCTGACCGCGCGAGACGCCTGCCTTGAGCCGCGCCAGAACCACCAGCCACCAGGTGTTAGCGGCGTGAATGTCCCGGTCATTGCCCCAGGGAATATTCAGCCGCGGCAGCATGGAGATCGTGAGAAAGAGGTCCTGGGTCTTTCCCGGAGTCAGCCGGGTGAAGCTTGGTTCAGCGACGCCCACGATGGTGAACGACACGTTATTCAGCAGAATAGTGCGGCCCACGGCGGCGGAATCACCCGCGAAGGCGGTCTGCCAGTACGCGTAGCTAAGAACAGCGACCGGCGCAGCCGAGGGCAAATCGTCCTGCGGTCCCAGCGTGCGTCCCGCCACGGTTTTCACACCGAGCGTCGCGAAGTAATCCCCGGAAACCAGCGCCCCCTTGGCCATGCGCGCGAGGCCATTGCCGCTCAGCACAAGCTGCGCCGGCCCCGCGAACGCCGTCACCCCGGCAAACACGTCCTTCTGCTCGCGCACCTGTGCATAGAACGGATAAGGCAGGGAGCAGCCGGAAGGGTTCTTCTCGTCAGTCCGCCAATCGCAATCGCCGAATGAGCTGGTGCCGTTGCGGTCCGGCTGCTTGTGCGCCATCCAGCGCATCACCACGAGTTGGGTGGGATCCTGCACGGGAATGCCTCGCAGCATCACCGCATCAATCAGGCTGAAGATGGCGGTGTTGGCCCCGATGCCCAGCGCCAGCGTCAGCACCGCCACCACCGTGAAGCCCCGATTCCGCCCCAGAACGCGCAGGCCGTACTTTAGGTCTTGAATCAAGATGCTCATTCGTGTCCTCAGTGTTGAGCTATCAGTTATCAGCTTTCAGCTATCAGCTCGTAGCGCGGGCATCTTGCCCGCTGTGGCGTGGGCATCCTGCCCGCGCCCGCCGACGGGAGCGGGACGCTCCCGTGACAGCGGGCGGGACGCCCGCGCTACATCAAACGCCCGCGCTACAACAAAACTCCCGCGTTACATCAAACGCCACATCTGCTGGCTGATGGCTGACCGCTGAGAGCCGATCGCTGACAGCTTCCTTACTCATACCTCAGCGCCACCATGGGATCGACCTTGGTGGCCCGGCGTGCGGGGATGAGGCAGGCGGCGCCGGCGACGACGGCGAGTGTCACGCCGACCAACGCGAGAGTCCAGGGGTCGTGCGGGCTCACCCCAAACAGCAGGCTGGCGAGTAAGCGTGTCAGGCCGAGTGCCCCCATAATCCCAATTCCCATTCCGATTGCGGTCAACGTCATCCCGTCCCTAAAGATCAGACCGAGTTGCGCCCAGCGGCTTGCGCCGAGCGCCGCTCTCAGTCCAATTTCATGGGTACGCTGGGCTACGGAGTAGGAAATAACCCCGTAGATTCCCGTGGCGGCGAGGAGTAGTGCAAGCCCCGCAAAAGCGCCCAGCAATATCGTCCGCAGTCGATTTTCACCTAGCGAATCAGCCTTGATCCGTTCGAGTGTCTTGATCTCATCAAATGCTTGGCTGCTGTTGATCTGCCAGACGGCCGATTGGATGGACTTCACCAGCCGCGCGGGGTCCATGGCCCCGCGGACCACCAGCGCCGTGCCCAGACTCGGGCTTTGCTTGTAGGAGACGTACAACCCCGCGCTGGATTCATCGAGCTTGTGTATCTTTTCGTCTGCCACAACACCCACCACCTGCCACGGTATTTCCGGACCCACGGCGGGCTGGCCGGGAATGAGTTGGTCGATCAAAATGCGCTGGCCGAGGGGGTCTTGACCCTGGAAGTTTTGTTTCGCCATGGTTTCGTTAATGACTGTGACGGGTATGGTGGCTGCGGTGTCCGTCTCCGCCAGCCAGCGTCCCCTGAGCAGTCGCAGCCCCACCGCGGAAAGATAGGAGGGGCTTGCAGTTTTGAAACCGCAGTCAGGGCGGTTGGACGGGTCAACGAAGGGCCGCCCCTCGATCTGAAAATGCATTCCATCCGCCCAGCCTTCCAAGGGAAGAGAGTTGGCGACGGCGGCGCTGCGGACCCCGGGAACTGCTTGAACTTTCTCCATCACCTGTTGCTGATAGCCGACGATGCGCGGTCCGTCAGGATACTGCTGGAGTGACAGGGGCAGCTCCATGGTGATCACGTTGGTCGAATCAAAGCCCGGATTGATCTGCTGAAGTTGATAAAAGCTGCGAAGCAACAGTCCGGCCCCCGACAGCAGAACAAACGCCAGAGCAATCTCCGCCACCACCAGGGTGTTGCGAATCTGTTTGCGCCCGGACCCGGAGGTCGCCGCTCGGCCGCCTTCTTTGAGAGACCCCACCAGGTCCGTCCTGACGCCGTGGACCGCCGGAGCGATTCCAAAAAGGATGCCGGTAGCGACGGCAATTGCCGCGGCAAATATGAGCACGCGCGCGTCGAGCCGCACATCGGCTTCAGCGGGCAGGAGGAAGCGGGGAATCCAACGATTCATGGCCAACAAGAGCTGCCAGCCTACCAAAACGCCGACGCTCCCGCCCAAGCCTGCAAGCAAAACGCTTTCGGTGAGAAACTGCCGGACCAATCGTGTGCGGCTTCCGCCCATCGCCGCCCGAATCGCTACTTCACGTTCACGGCTGGCGCCCCGAACAAGCAACAAATTTGCCAGATTCACGCAGCCAATCAGCAGCACTGCGCCGACCGCCGCGAGAAGCACCAAAAGAGTTTTCCGCAGATCATCGTCGACCATCGTGTCCGCGTAGCGGGTAACCGTTGCGCCCCATCCCTTGTTCGACTTCGGGTAGTCATGTGCGATCCGCAAGGCGATGGAGTTCATCTGCTGACGGGCCTGCTCCAGGGTGACGCCGGGTTTCAAGCGAGCGAACGAAACCAGCCAGTGATAGTCCCGCGTCAGGTCTGTGGGTTGGAAGGCGAGTGGCGCCCATAGATCCGGCCATGACCGGTCGAATAATCCCGGTGGCATCACTCCGATCACGGTGTAGGCTTCGCCATCGAGCGAGATGGTGCGGCCAATGAGCCCTGGATCGGCTCCAAAACGGTTCTCCCAGACGCGGTGGCTCAGAACGGCTTCGTGTTGCTTGCCGGGTTGGTCTTCGTCGGGCGCGAAGGTGCGGCCTAACAGGGGCTCCGCCCCGAAAATGTTGAAATAAGGCGCGGACACAAGCCCAACCCGCAGCATAACCGGTTGGTCAGCCCCGGTCAGCGTCATGGTAGCGCCGCCCTGCGCCGCCATCGCATCGAATACCGAATTCTGATTCTTCCAATCGAGAAAGTTCAGGGTTGAGACGACATTGCGCCCGCCGTCCGGGGGCTTCTCCCAGACCATCACCATCCGCTCGGGGTGGGGAAATGGCAGGGGCTTCAGGAGGACCGCATCCACAAAGCTGAAAATCGCTGTATTGGCCCCAATGCCCAGCGCCAGCGTGATGACCGCCACCGCCGTGAAGCCGGGATTTTTCGCCAGCATGCGCAGGCCGTACTTCAGGTCTTGGAGCAACGTGGTCATAGTTCCCCTAGTAAGGGTTGCAATTTATGGTGACAAATGCCTGAGTAGCGCGGGCATCTTGCCCGCTGGGGCGTGGGCATCCTGCCCGCGCCATCCGCGAGAGCGGGACGCTCTCGCCACAGCGGGCGGGACGCCCGCGCTACGAAAGCAGTCCGTCGCCATATTTCGCTTTCGTCACAGAATCTCCGAATCGCTAAATGAGCCGATGGATCAATGATTCGATGCCCCGATGAACAAATGACCCAATACCTTCACTCGTGCCTGAGGGCTTCCATAGGATCGATCTTCGTTGCCCGCCGCGCGGGGATGTAGCAGGCAAGAAGAGATACCACGCAAAGTAGCAGCGCCACCGCGACGTAGGTCGTGGTGTCAGTCGCGGTGATGCCGAAAGAGGACGCTCCTCAGGTAACGCGTCAGAGCGAGGGAGGCCGTGATACCCAGGCCCAAGCCGGCGAGAGTCAACAGCAGGCCCTGCCCCAGCACCAACCGGAGAACATTGCCTCGCTGAGCTCCCATCGCCACCCGAATGGCGATTTCGTGTGTGCGCTGGCGTGTTGTGTAGGCGATCACTCCGTAGATACCCACGGCCGCGAGGACCAAGGAAAGCAGTCCAAAGGCTCCCGCGAAGGTTCCCGCCATCCGCTCGAAAATGCTGCCCAAGACGCATGCTTGACTTGACGGTCGTCACGTCATACACGGGTAAATCGGCATTAAGTTCCTGGACGCTGCGTTCAACCGCGGGGGCATAAGCCTCCGGATCGCCCGAAACGCGGGCATGAACGATCACCTGACCCCGATAGGCCTGAAAAAGCGACAGATAAATGACGGGTTCGGGAGCGTAAACCAGGCGCCGATACTTGGCGTTGCGAACTACCCCGACGACGTTGAACCCCACTCCGCCGTTGTTGAACCTTTTGCCGATGCATTCCTGACCCGGCCAGTAACGGTCACAGAAATCCTGATTGACAATGGCCACCAGTTGCGATTTCTCGCCGTCCTGGTCGGTAAATTCGCGCCCGGCAACGAGCGGAGTCCGCATGGTCCGAAAGTAATTCGGGCTCACGATGGCACGGCTGATTTCCATCGATTCGTGCGGCTGGGGCACATAACCTTCGGGGTAAACAGTGTCGCTATGGATCGTAAAGCTGAGCGGCGAAAAGTCCGCCAAGGCCACGGATTCGATGCCGGGAAGAGTCCCGAGCTTGGTCAGGAGCTGCCGGTCGAAGGCCAAGCCTTGAGTTTGCGTATAACCCACGGGCCCGCCGAGATCGTATGTCGACAGCAGCACGTGGTTGGGATCGAAACCCGGATCCAACTGCTGAGCGTTGCGCAAGCTGCGAATGAAAAGACCGGCGCAGATCAGCAGGAGCAGCGACAGGGAAAGTTGCGCCACTACCAATGAGTTCGAAAGCCGGGACCTGTGGATGCCGCCGGAGATAGTGCCCGCTTCCTCCTTCAGCACGGAGATGGGCGCAAGGCTGGAAGCTCGCAAGGCCGGAAAAATTCCGAAGATCAGAGCGGAAAAAATCGCGATGGCCATCGTTGCCAACAAAACTGTCCCGTTAACGTGGCCATTCATCGTGAGGGGAAGACTCGAGGGCGGAACGAAGGCGGCAAACGTCCCGGCCGTCCACGTGGTGAACGCCACGGCAAGCCCGCCACCGGCAAGAGCCAGCAGCAGGGTTTCCACGAGAAGCTGACGGACCAGCCGACCGCGGCTGGCGCCCATCGACAAGCGGAGCGCGACTTCCCGGCGCCGGGCCACGGATCGAACCAGCAACAGGTTGGCAACGTTGGCACAGGCCAGCAACAGCAGGGCCGCCGCCAATGCCAGCAGCAGTGGCAGCGTTTTGTACAAGTAAACGTTGACGCCGAAGGGCGAGCGCCAAAGCGGGTCTAGCGTAATCTGGCTGGGGCCGCGATCGACGTTACGAGAAGCCGCAACAATCTGCTGCATCACGACATTGAGTTCGCCTTCAGCTTCCTGCCGATTGACGCCGGGCTTGAGCTTGCCAAGCACATTGAGCCAGAAGGCGCCGCGATCCTCGGGGCGGGTCGGACCCCAAACAACTGAGTCCATCCCCAGGGGAATCCACACGTCAGTGCGCAAACCCGTCTTGCAGCCCTGAAAATCCGGCGGAGCGACTCCAACGACCGTGAACAAGTACCCGTTAATCTGAATCGGCTTACCGATGATGGATCGGTCGGAGCCGAAGCGGGAACGCCATAGGCCTTCGCTGATGACCACCACTGCGCCTCCGCCGCGCGGCTGTTCTTCTCCAGGCGTGAATCCGCGGCCCAGCATGGGGCGTACGCCGAGGACGTCGAAGTAATTGGCGGTGGTCAGCGCGCCATAGATGCGCTCGGCCCGGTCGGTGCCGGTCAGCGACATGAAGTCGTCGTGGTAAGCCAGGATGCCGGAGAAGCTTTGCGTATGATTGCGAACATCGAGGTAGTCAAGATAAGAGAAAGGAGGGCTCGGGTGTTCGGTCCGTTGTCCCCGCATAATCGTGACCAGATCGCTGGTGTGGGATGCTCCAGGAATCGGGGTAAGTAGGGTGGAATTAATCCAACTGAAGATGGTGCTATTGGCGCCGATGCCGAGCGCCAGCGTAAGGACCGCAATGGCAGTAAAGCCCAGGTTCTTGGCGAGCATACGCAAGCCAAAACGGATATCTTGCAGAATTGTCGTCATACCGCACTCCCCTCAACAGCTAGAACGAGTAGGGTTGCGTCGTCGTTCAACTTGTCGGCGGTAAAGTCCCGGAGCGCCGCCATGACCTTTTCCTTGATGACCCCGGGGCGATGATGCCGATGAGCTGTGACCAGCGCGATCAAGCGCTCTTCCTGGAACTCTTCTCCTTGGGCGTCGGTGGCCTCGGAGATCCCGTCGGTAAATAAAATGAGCCGGTCGCCGGGCGAAAGCTGTACCGCCCCCTCGCGACAATCCCAATTGGGAACCAAAGCCAGAACCGGCCCACCCTCGCGAAGCCGCTGGTGCGAACCATCAGCGTGAACCAGGATGGGAGGGTTGTGTCCCGCGTTGACGTAGGTCAGGCGCCGGGCGGGGACGTCCAAAAGCCCGTAGAAGAAGGTGATGAAGCGGTTCTCTCCAACATGAGCTAGATCAGCCCGGTTGATCCGAGAGCAGAGCTGCGCCGGCTGAACGTCCGGCCCCGCAATGCCCCGCACCGAGGCTTGGAGGTTGGACATCAACAGGGCGGCGGGAACGCCTTTTCCCGTAACGTCGCCAATGCACACCGCCAGCGACTCTTCATTAAATTTCAGCACATCAAAATAGTCGCCGCTGACGGTGCGCGCGGGCCGCCACGCCGCGTCGACCTCGTATCCCCGAACCTGCTGGATTTCTCCCGGCACCAGGCGTTCCTGGACATTGTGAGCTTCCTGGATCTCTTCCTCATGCCGACGGAGTTCCTGCATCGCCTGCTCGGTCCGCAGATCGTTCTCTGCCTGCTTTTGCCGCATCCGCCGGAAGGTTTGGCCTATCTCAATCTGTTGGCGCAGCGTCTTGAGCAAGCGGGCGTTGTCCCAGGGCTTTTGCACGAAGTCGCCAACGCCATGCTGCATGGCTTCGACGGCCACATCAACGCTGGCCCAACCGGTCATGACCACGATCGGCATGTCACCGTGCGTTTCAAGATGGGCAAGAAGATCCAATCCCTCCCGGCCGGAGGTCGTATCGCGAGCGTAGTTCAGGTCCATCAGGAGCAGGTCGAATTGACTTCCACCGATCGCCTCCAGGATGGCCGCCGGCGAATTCGCCTTTTGCACCTGGTAACCGTTGTTTCGAAGCAGCAATTCCAGAGCTTCGAGCATGTCGGGCTGGTCGTCGGCAATCAACACGCGGGCCCGCGCCGCACCCGTTGTATTCGCGACCTCTTCCGTTCGAGGGTTCATACTCACCTCACTCCAACCGAATTCGGTTGAACGCATCCCATTGCGACATGTCGGAGAGGATGACCTTATCGCCGGGCTGCAAGCCGCTCAGAATTTCCACGGAGTTTACGGATGCGCGCCCCAGCTTCACCTGCACGCGGCTGGCGCCCTTGCCGTCTTCGTCAAGCTTGAAGATGCCCACCGTACTGTTGGGCTGACCAAAAGCGGGGCGGCCAACGTAGATGACGTCGGCGAGGTTTTCAATTTCGATGGTGCCCTCCACGCTCAGGTCGGGGCGAGCGCCTTTGGGAAGCGCGGCATCCAGCTTCACATCCACGGTGACGCTGCCCTCTACTACCGAGGGGTCAACCCGCATCACGTGGCCTGGAATGATGCCATTGCGTGTGTCGATGGACGCCTTCTGGCCGATCAGCACGTCCTTGGCCTGCGTTTCCGGGATTTTCAATTGCGCTTTTAAGTGCTCAGGCTGAACAACCTTGGCGAGAGGAGTTCCAGCGGTCACGCGCTGCCCAACTTCCACGTCAAGTTCCTGCAAAACCCCGTCCGCGCCCGCTCGCACATTCAGGGCTTCCAGTTGACTTTTCTTGAGCTCATATAGGGCACGCATTTGTTCCACCTTCGCCTGCTGCTCTTCCAACTGGGCTTTGGCGGAGGCGGCGGTTACTGCCAGGCGTTCCTTTTCAATCTGGCTTTTCGTCGCCAGGGACTCCTCCGTCGCATGCGAGACGTTGGCGTTCAGATCGGAACCCAATCCGCGCTTAGCCAGTTCCGCGTCGCGATTGGCATTGAGCTGGGCCACCGTATAGTCCGATTGCACGGTGGCCGCCGCAGCCTTCTGGTCGAGCAGGGTGCTGTCCAATGTGGCCTTGGTGGTATTTAATTGCGCCTCGGCAGCTTTCAGTTGCCATTCGGCGTCAAGCGTTGCCTGTTCCTGCTCCGGATTGGTCAAGTCCATTAAGACGGTGTTGGCCGTAACGGATGAGCCGGGAAGAAGAAGTCGTCGCACCACGCGGCCATCCACGGGCGCGGATACAACAAGTATGTCTTCCGGGACCAAACTGCCCAGTCCTCGAACTTCTAACAGCATGGGACCGCGCTTCACCGTGTCGGGCCACAGCGTAGCTTTGTCCACGCTGGGAGCGGCGGGCTTGAGGCGCGAGACCCCATACGTTACCGAGCCAATGGCAAGAAGCCCTACTACTACATAAATGATCCGGCGCGTTCTTCGCTGCCGGACTAAGTCTTCACGTCGGATGTCCATGATTAAGTCTCCGGGATGGATTATGCACGGTGGGGACCACTTTTCGATTCCCCCTAACCGTATGATATCAATATCGCTAAACAGAGGGCAGGGGTGCGACTCGGTAGGGCGGGTGTTCGATTCTGGGATTCGGTATGGCGAATTCGAACAAAGCCATAGGAATCGGGTCATCGAATCATCGGATCATTTGTTCATCGGGATCATTGAGTCATTAAGCGATCCAGCGATTTGGGTGCAATTAGGCGCCGGATGGCCGAACAGACGGTAAGTTTCACCCAACCTTTTGATCACAAAATCTCCGAATCGCTTATTGGCCCTAATGACTCGATGTCCCGATGAACAAATGACCCGATGATCCGATACCCGATTCCCCTGACTGTTCGATTCCGGCCATTCCAATCCCATGAGCGAACGGATTGCCCGCGCGGCCGGATATTCCAACATAGTCGGAACTCATTGATTGAAGGTGAGATAGTTAGCAATTTGCGGTATGGCATTGAGCGTGCGTCTGAAGCCTCGGATTTAGGGGCTCGGAGCTAGGGACTCGGAAATCCCGGGTCCAGTTCAGCGGTCGTAGTGCCCGGCGCTCGGAACCCGAAAACCCCCTGGAGGAGTAGGCATGAATATAAGAACGCCATTTTGGCGGTTTTTAGTAACGATTACCTTGCTGACACTTTGGCTCCCCTGTCTGGCGATGGGCCAAGCAGCCGTAGGAACGTCGACGGGTAAGGATGTGACGCAAATTGACTATTCGAACAACCAACATAGCTTTATCGATTTCTATTCCCCGTACTTCCCGCGCTACGTCCCCGCTCCGAACTTGGACAACTCGCGGCGCCTCGATAACCTTATTGTTGGCGACAAATTGATGCTGGGCCTTGAAGATGCCATTGCCTTGGCGCTGGAAAACAATCTCGACATTGCCGTTGCCAGGTACGAGATGCCGATTGCGCAAACCGACCTTCTCCGTGCCAAGGGAGGCGGCGCCACGCGCGGCGTGACGGGCGCGAACCAAACGACAACCCTGTTTTCCGGCAGTCTCGGTGGAGCGGCGGCCAGTAACAATGGTGGCGGAGGTGGCGGCGCGGGAGGCACCTTGGGAGGCGAGAATATCAGCCAACTGGGCGGGGGGAGTTATGATCCCAGTGTGTACGCCTTCTATGGCGGAACCAATGCCACCACTCCTCTGAATTACACCATTGTCAGCGGCGTGCCGGTGGAGACAAGTCACTTTGGCTACTTTCAGGCGGGTTATAGCCAGAGTTTTCTGTCCGGGACGAGCGTGGGGGTATCGGAGTACAGCTACCGTTTTTCCGACAACACCACCACCAGCCTGTTCGATCCCGAGTTTGTTTCTGGCGTTTCCGTTGGCTTCACCCAGAACCTGTTGAACGGTTTTGGCAAGCGCGCCAACGCCCGGTTTATCCGCGTCGGCCAAAACAATCAGAAGATTACTACGAGTGAATTTCGACAAAGCGTGATGACCCAGGTGGCGGCGGTTATGTCGACTTACTATGACCTGCTCGCCGACCAGGAAACCATTCGGGTGGCCAAGGAAAGCCTGGAGTACGCACAGAAACTCTTTGAAAACAACAAGACCGAATTAAAGCTGGGCGCGGTGGCTCAGTACGACGTGCTCCTCAGCCAGGAGGAAGTCGCGGCGCGGCAACAGGACCTGCTGGCCGCCGGAAATACCTTCTCCCAGGACGCCCAGTCACTGAAAGCCAAAATCTCCAAAACCTTTACTCCCCGACTGGCAGCCGTGGACATTTCCCCGACGGATAAGCTGCCGGAACCGCATCCCGACGACGTCCCCCCACTCGACGAGGCGTTGAAGGAGGCCGCTGCTCACCGCCCGGAAATCGAACAGGCCGAACTGAACTTACGCAGCCAGGATTATGCTGTCCAGGCGACGCGCAATGGCCTGTTGCCTCAGCTCCAGGTTTTTGGCACCTATGGCTTCCAGGGGTTAGGTTCAGAGCTCGGGGGCACCTTTTCGAATGTCGTCAACGACCGCTACCCCACCCTCTCCTACGGCGTGCAAATCGCTGTTCCCTTTCGTAATCGGCAGGCCCAAGCTGACGCTGCCCGCGCCGTGCTCGAACAACGGCAATGGGAAATGAAAGTTCAGCAAGCCAAGAACCAGGCGGTTTGGGACGTCAGCAAGGCAGTGAGCGCGGTTGAACAGGCCCGCGCAACGCTGGATGCTGCCTTGAAAACGGCGGCCGTATCACGGCAAGTGCTCGACATGCAGCAGCAGAAGTTCACTTTGGCTTCTGCCACCGTGCAAGACGTCATTACCGCGCAGAGCAGCCTGGCCACTGCCGAAGGCAATGTCGTGAAGGATCGCGCCGCCTACGCCAAGGCTTTGATCCAGTTTGAGCAGGGAACGGGAACGCTTCTGGAAAGGAACCATATTGAGATGTCGGAGGCAGTGGCGGGCAGCGTTCACCGCGTTCCGAATATTCCCGGAACGCGTTAGCCGCTACCCCAGCTTTTGAAAGGAATGGTCGGGGCGCCCAGATTTGAACTGGGGACCTCTTGGTCCCGAACCAAGCGCGCTACCAGGCTACGCTACGCCCCGAAATTCACTGGCAAGTGACGAGTGACAAGCAGGGATCAATTTGGCAGGTCACCCGCATCTGCTTTACTTAAGCGGCGTGTGAAGAGTGACAAGCAAAAGCCGGGGTGGCTTGTCACTCGTCACTCGCCACTTCCTATTGGTCGGGACGGCCAGATTTGAACTGGCGACCCCTTGCACCCCAAGCAAGTGCGCTACCAGGCTGCGCTACGTCCCGATAAAACAGGGTACAGGTCAAAGGGGACAGCGGACAGGCAAGTCATTGGTTCGGATTCTTCCTGTCCCCTGTCAACTGTAACCTGCGACCTCACCACGCTAGCACTTCCGCGAAAGCATTGTCAATATCGTCTGCATTTCCTGCCGGATGGCCTTCATTTCTTCGACGTTTATAGGAGATTGAAACAACGGCTTCTGTTCAGGATGATGCTTACCTTCGCTCGCTAGATACCGGCGCGCCCCCTCAATCGTGAACCCTTTCTGATAGAGGAGGCGGCGGATTTGAAAGATCAGGTCCACGTCTTTGCGCCGGTAAAGCCGGTGCCCCGACTTGCCCTTCACCGGCCGCAGCGAAGAGAATTCGGTTTCCCAATATCGCAGGACAAAGGCCTTGGTACGGGTCAACTCACTGACCTCGCCGATGCGGTAATACAGCTTGTCGGGGATCGCCACGTCGGTGGCGGTAACCTCGAATAAGCGTGCAGCGCGTCCGCGGGACATAATCCACAGATTACGCAGATTACACGGATTTAACAAGAGGAGAGAAAAAGCACGGGGCAGAAAGAAATAGGGGACAGGAAACGAGGGGAGAGAGAAAGCGGAGGAGAAGCGCAAGAGCAGCGGAGAACTTGGACAGGAGCGAATTGGGGCATAAGAGAAAGGAGGAGAAGAGAAAAGGCGTCCACGCACAAATGGTCAGAGAGCACCGGGTCCGCAACGCTTTCGCTAATGCCTCCGCACTCCCTTGAAACCGTCTTGCTTCCGAATATTCGATTTCCGTTTGAGCCCGATTCCTCCCGGAGTGTTTATCCCCCGTTACTCCTGCTTGTTCTTAATTCCTCCTTGTCGTTTTCTTAATCTGTGTAATCTGCGTAATCCGTGGATGACTTCCCGAAAACTGCAAGCTTGCGATATACTCTGCCCTTTCCGGGAGGCCATTCGGATTATTACGAAGGGAGATCTTAATTTATGGGGCAGGTCATTATAGGCATCGATGTGGGCGGCACAAAAGTGGCAGGAGGGCTGGTAACACTCAAGGGACGGCTGGTGGAATCGCAGGTTGTCCCCACGTATGCGGAGAAGGGTTTTCGCAAGAGTTATGCCCAAATCATTAACCTGATCGGCCGCTTAATGCGCGCGGCCGGAGGCAAGGGAAACGTGGGTGGCATCGGCATCTGCGCACCCGGTCCGCTGAACCCGAAAACAGGGGTGGTCCTGAATCCTCCCAATTTGCCGGGATGGCGGGACATCCAACTCGCGAAGATGGTGACGAAAGAATTCGGATTGCCGACCAAACTCGAGAATGACGCCAATGCCGCGGGCCTGGCAGAGGTACTGTTCGGCGCCGCTGTGGGTTACAAGGACGTTTTCTACGTCACCGTGAGCACCGGCATAGGAACCGGCATCATCATCAACAAGAAGATTTATCACGGGAAGAACGGTGTCGCCGGCGAAGGTGGGCACGTCTCCATCGACTATCGCAGCGCTTACCGATGCGGCTGTGGAACCTATGGCGATATTGAGGCGCTGGCGGCGGGTCCGGCGATGGCTCGGCGCGCGCGTGTGATGCTCGAGCAGGAACACAGCACTCCCAGCCTTCTTCGCGAACTCGCACACGGGCACGCCGAGGAGATTTCGCCCCAGATGATTCAAGAGGCCGCCAGCAAAGGCGACCTTATTGCCAAAGCTATTCTCGACGAAACCGGCTTCCTCCTGGGATTCTGGCTGGCCAGCATGATCAGTCTATTTGACCCCGAAGCCATCGTGATCGGCGGCGGCGTCTCCCACATTGGCAAACCCTTGTTCGACAAAATCAGAATGACCATACCGCATCATACGGTCAACCAATCCGCGGCCCAGACGCCGGTCCTGCCCGCCAAACTGCGGACAAACGTGGGTGTCTACGGCGCTGCAGCCGTCTTTTTGCCCGCTGGCGAAGAAGCGGAGAGTTGATCCACAGATTACGCAGATTACGCAGGTTACGCAGATTACTCAGAGCGAGAAGGAAAACGGAACGGGACAAAGCGGCAGGAACATGATGGACAAGTCCATGACAGGGGTTCTTCTGTTCGCTCATGGCAGTCCCGTGGACGAAGCCAACCAGGGCGTGCACAGCTTAGCAGCGCAGATTGAGGCTGCGGGGCCTTATCGATACGTCCGCGCGGCATTCCTTGACGGTGGTCAGCCCGACCTTCTTGCGGGAGTCAGCCAAGCCGCCGCGGCGGGCGTCGACCGCCTGGTGATCATTCCCTATTTCTTGACCGTCGGCCTTCACTTGCGCCGGGACATGCCCAAGCTGGTCGCGGCCGCGAAGGAAAAGCATCCCAGCCTGGAGATCGTTGTCGGACCATCGTTGGAGGGTCACGCTCTGATGCCCTCACTTATCCTCAGCCGCGCACGCGAGGCCCTCGAAGGCCAAGCCAATTCGCGGTGAATCTCCCGCGCGGCGAGGAAGGGTCCAACGGCGCTTGACCTTGACAAGTTAGATAGCCTCTTGGTTGCGGGACCGCACTATTTATTCCCCAGCGATAATCACCTGGCGCTAGTTCGGCGCCTGCGGGCTGGTTTCTTCAGCGGGCGCCCGCCCTGCTTGCTTGGGGTTTCCGATCTTTTCCGTGGCGCCGACATTGAACAGCTTGAAATCCGAGTATTCATGCTTGTTCTGAAGACTCTTACCGTTCCAATCCACGCTCACCTTGACTTCCCGCGGCAGCCAGAATCCCTCAGTCAAGGATTTAAAATGGTTTTCGCCGAAATCGATTTCGGTGGTTTCTTTGTCCAGGCGCACTTCCGGCAAGGGCTTCAGCAAATCCGTACGGAGGCGAATGATTTCGTAACTCGCGGAATCAACCCAGGCCAAGCCTTGGGAAAAGGTGGGCATGCTGGTCTCACCCATTTTAAACAGGCCGTACAATCGCGCTTTTTCGGGCCGTTGGGCGAAAGCGACCACAAAGGTGTCGTGGCCGTCAATCTTCTGGCGGCCGAGGTATTTAAAGGTAGCTTCGGCTTGATAGTTGGGATGGAACAACAGGGAAGCGGAGGCGAATCCCGAAGTGAGCATGAAACCGTCGCTCAGTCCCTCCGGCTGGCCTTTTTCTCCCGACAAATTCGCACGATACTCGGTGAAGCCTAGCCCCGAGTCGTAGGTCGGCGTTAAACACAGGTAGTGAAACTTCTGATCCAAGGTCGCGCCCGCCTTGCCTTTGTGGGAGAGCTTTTCCTGGTGAATCTCCTCGAGCGAAACCGTGTTGGGGAAGTTGCGGAAATACTCTTCCACCCTTTTGCCCACTGCGGTGAGCACGGGATCCAAGGGCGTCTGGTCCGTCGCGGGCACAAGGTCCTTCAGCCCCGGCACGGGGCGGTGGAGATAATCAATGCTCTGAACACCCTTGGTCTTGGGCTTAACGTAGACGACCTCGATCTTCTTCTTCTCGGCAATCCGCGCCCAGAGTTGGCGGACCGTAAGGGGCATGGACTTCACTTCCCGCCCATTCAGATAACGGTTCATTTCTTCGTTCGCACCGTCAAAATTGCCCCCGCCGAGCAGAGCTTCGGCGCGCAGCAGTCGTACCTCCGGGGATGCTCCGGCGGCCTCCGCCTTGCCCAGATAGGTGTTCGCCGCGGCCCAGTTCTCCAGGCGCAATTCCACGCGGCCGATTTCCTGGAGGGCCAAGGGATCCTGGGGAGCGAATTGAAGCGCCTCCTCCAGGAATGACGCTGACCGGTCGAATTGGTGCCGCCAACTCTCCATCACCCCAAGGGCCAGCGCCGGTTCCGGCCGTCCCCCGCCGGATTGCACCGCCGCAGTATTGATGCGCTGGCCGGCTTGCATTTTGGAACCCTTGCGCACGTCGTCGACTCCCTGGGAGAAATTACGGTTGGCGCCGTCCCAGTCCCCGGAATCGAGCTCCGCGAGGCCCAGCATCACGCGGCATCCGACACAGGAAGGGTCACGGGCCATGACTTTGGTGAGAAACGCCAAGGACCGGTCCGAGTGGTTCTGACCGAGAAACTCCTCGACGCCGCGCGTGTAGTCCTTCTCACTCTTGGGCGAGAGGCCGTCCGCTGGCCCGAGCTTCTTCAGCCGCGGCGCCAGGGCGGCGACGAAATCCGCCTGCGACAGCAGTTCAGGATCCGGATTCGGATCCCGCAGCGTAATGGGAATTCCAAAAGGCTTCTCCCCGATACCAAAATCAATCAACGCGTGAGTCTTAAGATAGCCCTTCTTATTCGCGGTCACAGCCACGCTGAACTCTTTCACCATGTCCACATTCAAGTCGTATTCGGTATCGAACTGCCCCTGAACGTTGGTGGTAAGAACCCGCGTTTCCGCCTCGACGGTGGGTTGGACGATGACCTTCGCGCCAGCGACCGGATTACCATCGAGCGTCATCACCTTGCCGGAAACGATCCAGTGCTTCTGCAAAAGACTATAAGGATTCATGGCGTTTACTTCGGGGGCGCCACTCGCGGCGGAAACCGGTGTCGGTCCCATCGGCGCAGATCCCAAAGTCTGAGCCATCAGTGCCGCTGGAATGCACGGCAGCGCGGCAAGTATCATGAGAATCCGGATACGACTTATCATGACGACCTCTGATTATGGTTTACAGGGGAGATTCTGGGCGCATCTCCGACCTATGCGCAGGCGTAGTATACCACATTGAAAACCGAGTAAATCGTATGCTCGCCGGGCAGGCGGCCGTGCCGCCGTTTGCATTAGAAGCTCATTCCTGGCTGCGAATCTCCTGTAATCGGGCATGGAAAAGAGTAGGCAACCCTCTTTCGATTTTCGCCGTAATGAGTCCGGCCGAATCCAAATCGCGAATGTGAACCCGATCGATATCGCGGTTACTGCTGAGTTTCATGCCCACGAGGTCCGCCACTGGGATTACAGCGACATCGACACCATGCACTGACAGGTATTCCGGTCTCAACTCCGGATTCGGCAGCGCCTGGTGGGGCCGCACCTTCTCTCCGGTAAAGAGCAGATGAACGCCACATCGAGCCTTCGTTTCGCCGGGCGGAAGAAACGTATCCACGCCGCCGGAGTGTCGAAACCGGAAACCTTGGCGTTCCGTCACGCCCTTGATCGTCTCCAAATCCGTGCGCTGGATCATGATGTCGATCTCCTTGGTATTGCGAACGGCGGAGGAGTCCACCTGGTACACGTGGATCATCACCGCCATCCCACCAATGACTTCATAGGGGATCCTCTCCGCGGCGAACGATCCTGCCATCCTTTCGAGCGTGCCCACGAGAACAAACAGGCGTTCTTCAAACACGGTGTTAATGCTCCTGCCTTCCGCTGCCGCGGTGTGTAAGCACTGTTCGAAGGTCAGCATGAGATGGACTAAGTTAGCACGGCGCCTTTCCCATCGCCAAGCCCCCTTCCAGCAGCGATGGCCTCGATTCTTTGGGGCCCTCGAGTTCGGGCATTTGGCGCCGATTAATTGCATCCGTATCGCGCAAAAAGTGAGAGAAAAGCCGTCGGATTCTGCAAAAGTCTGCAAAGTACCGGTTCGTTTGTGTAAAGCGCGGGATAATTGTGCAAAAAATGTCGCTTTATTTTCGGTCAGATCGTCGCGTTGTTGTTTGTTTTCAAAGACATTCCGGCTTCGAACGTCAAAAAAAGAATTCTTTTTTCTAATTCACCCCCTCGGATTGTCTCCATCTCTCTGCGTTGACCATGTCTACCTCTACCTGGACGCTGATCTCGGCGAGCTCAGTGAACAGAGGATGGACTGCCAATCTGGACGAAAGGAGAGCCTCTGCCGTGGCCTCCACCCGGCCGGGAGGCGCATTGAGCAGGGCAGTGACCAAGCGGAGATATTCCGGCGAACGCGACCCTTCTCGCATGTGGTTCAGTTGCGACCAGGCCTTGCCCCGCGCCGTCCGCGGGCCGGTGGACTTCTTGGCATTGCGCCGATTGGAAGCGAGCAGAGCAGGGGTCAGGCAGGGAGATTTGCGGAGCGACATTTATCCACCTCCATCTCAAGGCCTAATATCATATACTACATCGACACGTTTGTCAAGAAAAATAAATAAGCAAAGGAGGCTACAAAATGTCGCTGGGCCGGCGGCGAGCGCACGGGGACGTGGCGACGTGCCCGGCGTTGGTCTTTCTGCCGAAAGAAGGGCAGAGCCCTTCCGCAACGCGGCGACGGCGCGCTGGGCAGTCCCTAGCCAGGATATCTCGCCAGCTCTTCGAAGCGCGGCAGGTAGCCGCGCTGTCATTGGTCCCTCCGGTGGTTTCCGCGCCTGCAGTCGCATTCAGCCTGTTCGACGGAGCGGAGCTTTAGAGTGCGGCAGCTTGCTGCCGCTTTCCTGCCGCGAGCTGGCTCTCGGGATTTCGCCACCGCGCCCGTTCACGTCTCGCCAGCGGGGTAAGAGTCGCGGCTGCCAGCAAGCTGGCTGGTGAGAAAGCGGCAGCAAGCTGCCGCACTCTAAAGCTCCGCAGGCATGCCGGCACAGAAGCCGGATTCGCGTCTCCGGGTGACTCATCGGGGCAGGCAGCTTTTAGCAACCGGTTTGACATGCGGGCGAGTTCCTGCGGCCCTTGGCGACGGGAGTGGTACTGAGCAGGAAATGTCGAAACTCGAGGTGTCGATCTCCGCTCGACGAGCCGGCGGCCAGAGATCGCCGCTGCCAGCAGCATCGCCCAAAAGAAAAGAGAGGGCCAGCAGGCTGGCCCTCTCGAGGTAAGTGGAAACGTGAAACGGCTTAGAACGCAACCCGCAAGCCGAGTTCGATAGTCCGCGGAGCATTGTATTGTCCGTACAACGCACCAAAGTCCCCCGGGTCCTGTAAGTTCATGCTGGGATCGGTGTACTCCATGTGGTTAAAGGCGTTGATGAACTGAGCGTAAAACGTGGTGCCCACTCGCTCCGTGATCTTGGTGGTCTTGGCGATGGTGAAGTCAATGTCCCAACGACTCTGGCCGTGGAAAGGCCCGTTGGGGTAGGACCGGGTGTCTTGGCCCAGAAGAGCGAACCGGTAGTTGTTATACACCGACGTGGGGTTGGCAAAAAGATTCCCACCCGTACCCCCGTTGGCGGTGTCGTTGTACGCTCCGACGCCAGCCGTTGTCGAGACGTTGAGATGCGGCGCGTGGCCGAAGCCGCCCGTGTTGGCGAGAGGCACGGCCCCTGCGCACCACGGAATGTTGCCCGTGCCGAATTCATGGCAATCGCCCGTGTACGATTCAACCGGAATGCCGGTGCCAGCGCTGAAGACCGGCGCAAAAGCCCAGCCGCCGATCAACCGGTCCAAGAACCCATTGCTGGTTCCAAAGTGCCTGCCTTTTCCGAACGGCAGTTGGTAGTTGGCAAGGATGTTGCCCACCCAGCGCCGGTCAAAGGGCGACGGAGCGTAGTCGTACCGTAGGTTGTAGATGTTGTTCGGGCTGTCCTCGACGAACTCCTGGTTAATGCCGTCGGTGTCAAGACTGTGCGACCAGGTAAGGTTGCCGCTGAGCGTCAGTCCGTGGCCAGTCCGTTTCTGTACCGTTACGAACCCGGCCTGGTAATTGGCGAAGCCGTTGGTGGTGCTCATGTCCATGGCGCCGGCCTGGACATCGGCAGGCAGAATCGAGCATGATTGGCAATTGCCAAAGTTCCATGCGCCGATCCCGGTTGACGCCGTGGGCGTCGATCCCGTGTCAATGTCCGCGAAGAGCCCATAGGCATTGTCGATTGGGATGTTTCCCGTACCGTTCGACCCTTCATTGGCCAGAACCGCGCTGGTGCAATTCGCATAGCCTTTGCAGTACGAACTGCCGCCGAGGGTCCCCTCGAAGAAGGGCTGAGCGCCGGGGTTGGTACCGGCCGCGTTGGCCTTAAACAAGGAGGCCCAAGCCTGGGCATAGGTCTGCCCATTCACTTTCAGATTGATAGGCGCAGCAAAGGCGTCCATGCCCAAATACAGGTGCTTGGACCACTTGCCAACATAGCCCACTTCCACGATCATCTGTCCCGGGATCTCGCGTTGGATACTGAAGTCGATGGTGTCGTTAATGCCCGGCCGGAACGCGTTGTCCAGACCGAAGAGAGTGCTGGCATAGGGAGAGTTCACGCCCGGCTGCACTGGAAGCGGTAGGGATTGCTGTACCGATGGGAACGGCGAGGTGTTGCCATCCACGCCGATGCGGAAGGCGTTGGTGGGATCGGTGGAGCCAGGCCCGTTACACATGCCGTTCGTACCCGCCCCGGCGCAACTGATGGGCTGGCCGAAGCCGTAGCCGAGGAGGGGAGTGAGGACCAGATTCACGGCGTTGCTCCGGTCGTCAATGCGAGCGTACCCACCGCGGATCACGGTCTTCTTATTGCCAAAGATGCTGCCGAGGACGCCTGAGCTGAAATTCGGGCTATAAGCAAGAGACACCCGGGGGGCGAAGCCGCCGTACCATGGAGTGAAGGGGTACTTCGGGCTGCCGGCGACCCCGCGAATGGGTTCGAATCCCAGAGTGGGATTGTAAACCTGACCGTTGTTTCCGGAATTGATCACATTGGCGATGTAGCTGTTATAGGTAATGCCATTGCCTGAGCTGTCGACAAAATAGTCCTGCACGCCGTTCTGCTCATAGGGGGGCATCTGCACTTCCCAGTCCAACCCATAGTTCAAGGTCAGGTTGGGCTTGATCTTCCAGGAATCGGTGAAATACAGGCTGTAGGCGTCGGTGATGGAATGGTCTTGCAGATACGGTGCGCCCGTTGCGGTGAAGTTACTGCCGCCGCGAACGATCAACTGGTTTGCAGCTCCCACGAAGCCCATCATCTCGGCGTATTTGCCGTCCCAGACACCATTCGAGGGTATGCAGGCGGAAAGGAGCGTGTCAGTGCATGCTGGTGGCCGGTAGGCGTCACTCATCACCAGTCCCGAGCCTCCATCGATTTGATAAACCAACTGACTGAGAGAGCCGGTAACATTGTCGTCGCGAACGTGGTTATCCCACCAGTGACGGTAACTGCCACCCATCTGGATGAAGTGAGTGCTCTTTAGCCAGGCAATGGTATCTGCCACGGTGTAGTCGTGGCCGTTCCAAGTGCGGAAGCGGGCCTGCTGTGTTTGCATGTCCAGAGGATCGAGCGAATTCCCTGTCTCTCCCCCGACTTCGATACCCCCCGGAACCCCCAGAACTCCACCGGGAACGCCGGCGCGAATCCAGTTCCAGTCGTTGCGCAGGTAGCTGAGGGTTAGGTTGTTGGTGAGGGTTGGGGTGAGCGTGCCGGTCAAACCAATTGTACCGTAGCGTGGTTGTCCGGGGTCGGAAGACTTCGACGCCGGCACACCGAGCTTATCACCCGGCAGTAATCCGCCGATGTCCACCTGGTCGGTGGTCGGCTCAACCAGCCGGAAGAAGCGGTAGGTAGCATTCAAGCGCCACTTGGCGCCGATGTCGTGGTCCATACGTCCAACCACAAAGTCGTCGCGGATGGGGAGTGACAGCGGAGCATAGAAGCCGCAGATGTTCAAATTGTCTCCGCCCTCAGGTTGGGAATTTGAACAGTCGTTGGCCGGGGGTTCATACTTGGACCACAACTGTGAAATTAGAGGATTAAGGCCGATGCCCCGGGGATCGCAGGGGCCAGTGCCCGTCGGACCGCATCCAGTGCCAGAGTTGAGTACGACAGCATTAACGTCGCCGTTCGCGTCGCGGTATTGCAAGATGCCGTTCCGCATCATGGCGCTCGGCACCGCCCGTTCATAACGCGACTGGGCATTCGGGTAGCGTCGGCCTTCGTAGTTGCCGTAAAGGTAGGTTTTGCCGCCCAGGAAACTCTTCGAGCCAAGTGGTCCGCCGAGGGCGCCGCCGAAGCGGTTCTGGTGCTGCTTCACCTTCTCGGCCCCAACCAAGTCGGTGCTCCACCCGGCGGCATTCAGCCAATCCGCCTGGAAGTAATCGTAGCCTGAGCCGTGCCACGAGTTTGTGCCGCGCTTGGTGACCAGCATAACCTGGCCGCCCGCGGAGTCGGAGAAATCGGCGGTCTGGTTGTTGGTGGCCACCTTGAATTCTTCAATACTTTCCACCGGAGTCGGGATGGCCGCCTGGGGTCCGACATACTGCCGGTTGCCGGCGACGTAGTTGTTGTCGCCTTCCAGGTCGCTGGTGGCGTTGCCGCCGTCGAGCGAAAAGGTGTTCTGGTCGCTCATGGAGCCGGCCACCTGGCCGCCCGTCACGTTGCCTTCGGCACCGCCAAAGGTGGGCGCCGTAGTGGGCTGAAAGACCAGAAGAGACGTGGCGTCACGGTTTTGATTGGGGATTGAAAGCAAGATGTTGCCACTCAGGGTGGTGCCCATGGTGGAATTTAGAGTTTGCAGTTCAGCTCCGGGCGCCGCCGTCACTTCCACAGTCTGAGTCGCCGTGCCGATTTCGAGGCTGGCATTGAGCGTAAGGGCCTGCCCCACGATCAATTCCTGCCCTACCATGGCAAAGTGCTTGAAGCCTTCCTTCACGACCCCTACGTCGTAAACGGCGGGACCCATATCGACGAAAACGAAGAGTCCCTCTTTATTCGAGGTGGATGTCTTCGAGATCTTGGTGGCAACATCGGTGACAGTCACCGTTGCACCGGGGACCACTGCGCCACTTTGGTCGGTCACGCGGCCGGTGATGGTCCCACCGGTGGCGGATCCCTGTCCCCAAAGCAAACCGGGCGCAGAGGCCAGAGTCAACAACAACGACGATCAAGAGCCTGGAAAGACTACGCATTGTTTCCCCTCTCTTCTGATGGAAATTGGGATTCCTGTCCTGGCGGATGAGCAGTGGAGCCCCAGAACAATTGTAAAAGGACAGGGTGGGAGCGACCGCGCCTGACAGCGCAACGGGGCTGGAAAACGGCGCTCCAAGAGCGCCTGCGGATTGAACCCGTGTCAAAAAACTTCATGCTCGACATCCGCCGGTGAAATCGGATGACCAAAATACGAAATCACCGGCCAACTACCACCTGCTGGCTATCACTGAGTTTTAAAGAGATGTTGAGCTACCGTTAAGTCCCGGCGAAACAGCGAGACGATACAGAACCTCGCTGCTAGTTGTCAAGCAAAATGTGGGCCATTACTCGCTTCAATATGATGTCCCTATTTCATTGAAAACAGGCAAGAAATTGAATCGGTGTGCTTCGGAGGGGTCAACAACTACGGAATGTCATATACGAAAATCGGTATTTGAAGGGTGTGGATCGTTCCGATAGAGTATTAACTAAAACTTAACTTAATTCTACCTCAGAGGTTGTCATCTAAGGCAGAAGCACAGCTACATCTGGTGCAGGAAGCCTTAGAGGCGCCTTTAAGTAGGACATCCACAACAATTCTCCCTACGATGGAGCGCGCGGAGACAATCGGATGCAAAACAAAACCCCGCAGGGGCGCGGGGGCGCTCGCGGGGTTCTGGTTGGGCGGCATCAAGCCGCCCCATGGCGTGGTAACCTCGCCGTAAAACGATGGCGAGGTAAACTCGCCGCTACGGCTCCTTAGCCAGCAAGCTGGCCGGTGAGAAAGCGGCAGCAAGCTGCCGCACTCTAAAGCTCCGCACGCCCGAGCAGTCGGCCTAGAAGAGGATCTTCAGGCCGAATTTAATGGTGCGGCTTCCTCCATTCCAAAGAGACGGAACGCCAAAACCTGTCGTCTCCTGGGTGTAACCCGAGTCGTCCAAATAGGGATCGACGGAGCTGTAATTGGGGTGGTTAAAGACGTTCAAGAAGGCAGTATGGAACTCAACCTTCCACCTTTCAGCAATTTTGACGTTCTTCGTGATGTCAAAATTGGCGAGATTGGTGTTGGCGTCGCGCAAGGTGTTCCGTCCCATCGATCCCCAAGGGGTTCCGTAGTAGGAATCGGCGTAGGCGCCGTTAGTGATCACGCGAACATTGCTCGTTGAAGTGACATAAGCGCCCTGGCCCTGGTTGTAGGCGTTGTAACTCAGCATCGTGTTGGGGGCCATGCCGCACCCCGTGACCCCGTCGTAGTTGCAGAGGTCGCCGGCGTAGATACCCACGTTGGAAACCGGCGCAGTCGAGGCACCCGCGAACGGGCGGGCGGTCTCATAGAGTCCAACAAAATGTGCGTCGAACGCCGTGTCGTAAGCGCCGCCACCCGTGCAGTAATTCAGACAATACTGAATGGGGGTGTAAGCCTGCCCGCTGGAGATGATGTAGGAACCCGATACGCCCCAGCCACCCAGGACGCGCCCAACGAAGCCGCGTTGCGCTTTGAAGACTGGAATCTGTTCAACGAAGCTGAGGGTCCAGTTAAAGGGAAAGTCGATTCCCGAGAGGCTGTGCTCGCCGTGCAGGGTGTCGAAGGGATTCTGGGCAAAAGCGATGGTGTTGCCGGCGCCCGTACCATTGTTGGTCGCCGCACCGAAGATTTCGCTGGTATTATCCGTCGTCTTGCTCCAGGTGAAGGACGTGCGCAAGGTCAACTGGTTCAATAGGTTATTGGCGCGCACTTCATTCTGCCAACCGGCATAATCCGACTCCGCGGAATTGCTGCGCAGGCGGTCGCTGCCGAGGTTGCAGTTCTCGCGTCCGATGGCAGCAGCCACCACGGCATTCGCCGCCGAGCAGGCCGTCACGCCGGAAGGGACCATATTGGGGAAAGACGCGGAAAGTCCGGCCACATAGGGGTTGCCATTCAAGGATTGGAAAAGCCCGCCCCCATGGTTGCCGACATAGCGCGACTCCGCAACCACGTGGGGGCCAAGTTCACGTTGAATGCCGAAGGACCAGCCTTGAACATGATCAGGCCCGAAACTCGGCGAGACGGTGGTTTGGGCAAAACTACGAGGGTCCTGCGTGCCGAGAGTCAGATAACTGGCCAACTGAGACCTCACCACATCTCCGATCGGATTGCCGGGAAGCGGATTCGCGTTAGAGTCCGCGACGCTCAGCGACTGCGACAACACCTGTGGCGTGGAACCCTGAAGGTTGAGGTAGAAATTGTAGAAGGCAGGATCGTAGGTCAGGCGGTAGCCCCCACGGAAAACTGTCTTCCCGCTCCCACCAAAGATTCCTCCCCAATCGGGTGAATAGGCGAGGCCGATGCTGGGCCCCAAATCCTTTCGGTGCGGGTCCAGCCTCGGGAAGACCCGGGCCGAAAGAGGTAGGGACGGATCGAAGTAGGGATCGCTGCCGGTCTCATTTTTCGTATCCGCGGTGTTAAACAGGTTCGCGGGCTGCCCGAAGTAGGCGTAAGACAAGCCCAGATTCATGGTTAAGTTCTTCGTGACCTTATAGTCATCGCCGAAATAGAAGAAGTTGTCGTGCTCGCGGAAATCCAGGTTGGGGTTCCCCAAGGTGATGCCAACCGATGAGGGGATGTCCTCCACGTAGTCGTAAAGCGAGCTGAATCCGTAAGTCCCATTCTGGTCAGCCGGGAACACGTTGGGGGAGCGTTGGTAGGTGATGTTCGCCCCGGCCTTGAAGGTGTGCTTCCCGTGAATCCAGGACAGGTTATCCTGCCACTGATAGGTATTAATGATGCGCCCCTGGGGCAGGTTGTTGGCATAACCGAAGCCGCCGTAGCCCGAAGGAGTGTTAACGCTGGCAAGGCCTTGCGCCCAATCGCCCTGCTGCGGGAGGGTGTTCCCGTAAGCGTTTCCACCGAATTCGACGCTCTCACGTCCATAACTGACGCGGGCGTCGTTTACCACGCTGGTGCCGAAGTTTCGCGTCCAGTCCAAGCCGGCCTCGAGACCAACGCTCGGTTCATCGCCCGGAAAGCCATCCCAACCGGTACCCGTCGCATTCACATAATTGAGCGATTGGCGGAGAAAGCGCCCATAGATGCGGTCCTTGGATCGCTGGTAGTCCATGCGTCCCGTCCAATCGTAGGCCTTATAGGGATCGGGCAAGGTCCGCTGAACACCGGCGAACTCTACGGGGCCCAGCAAGGAACCGTTGGAACAGACCAGGGGAGTCCCGGCTCCCGTCATTCCGGTTGGAATGTCAATGGTCTTATCCACCGGAGTGCCCTGGGGGGTGGGGTTCCCGGCTTTGATGGCATACGGTCCGTACTTATTCAGCGCCTGCACAACGCCGCTATTGGGAAGGCAGGAGGTTAGGGTTTGCATGCCGTTGGGAGTGGGTTCCAGGCTTCCGGTGCTGTCCACGGAGGTGCTGGGCTCAATCTCATTGTCGAAACCTGCGAACAAAAAGAGCTTGTCCTTGACGATCGGGCCGCCACCGCTGATGCCGCTGAATTCGTCGTTGTAGATCGGCACCTTGGTCAACCCCTCAAACGCCTTCTGGGTATTTGTGAGCGCTGCGGTTTTCCAGCTATTCTCGCTGATGAAGGCATCGCCGTGCCAGGCGTTGCTTCCCGACTTGGTGACGATATTCACCACCGAGCCCGAGTTGCGGCTGTATTCCACTCCAAAGTTGCTGGTGGTCACCTGATACTCTTGCACCCAATCCGTGTTGCCGAGAAAGATGCCGGGACCGGCGACGGAATTGTCGTTGTTCGTCTGCCCGTCGATTTGCTGGTCGTTGTTTCTGCCACGAATGCCATTGGCGCTGAAGCCGACGCCGTTCGAATTCGAGTAGTTATTGTCACGGCTGTTGTTGACGCCAGGCAGGAGGACGGCGAGGTTATCCATGCCCTCGTTCCCGAGGACCATGGGAAGTTCGGCAATGGTGCTATTGCCGAGGCTGTTGGTAACCTGCGCTTCCGAGGTTTCGATGTGTGCGGCGCCGGCCGTGACTTCCACAACGGTCGTCGTCTGGCCGATCTCAAGTACCAGTTTTCCCACATTGGTCGAGGCGGCGGAGTTCACCTGAACCCCCACCACGTCCACCTTGCGGAAGCCCTCTTTAGACACTGTTACGCTGTAAGTTCCAATCGCCAGCAAGGGAATCCGGAAATAACCCGAATTGTCGGAAATGCTCCTGCCGATAGAACTTGTGGCCGGATCGAGCACGAACACCTGAGCGCCGGGAACGACAGCGCCGGTGCTGTCCACCACGCTACCCTCAATCGATCCTTTCACAAGCTGGGCCCAACTCGTCCCTGCCGCAGGACCAAGAAATACGAAAAGTCCGATGAATAAACCCAGCAGCGAGGCTGGAATGGATTGTTTCCCCTTGCGCATAAGTCCTCCCTTACAAACAAATGGAATGCCGAGGCCTTGCTCGGTCCTCGGATTCGGACCAGATCAACGCGCACGATTATTTTGATTGCCGTGCGTTAGGAATCACTGGGCGGAGTTCCAAGAGCCTCGCCATGTGGAATAATTCTGTGTCGTGGCGAAGATCAAGTATCCAGCCCAATCGGTTTGCAACCTTGCGGCCAAACCGATCGGAATTGTGATTAAACGAATTAAAATGAAATGGATAGGGGTAAAGTGTCAGTAGATTTATCGCCATGTGAAACATATTGCGCGGAGTCCGCGTCAGCGAAGGGTGAGCATAAAGAGAATCGATGGTCAGCGATAAAAATAAATGATCTCGCACAGAGCAGGCGGCCCTCAGCTCGAACTGTTAGGGCTTTTTTTCGCACTTGGAGTGCGCTCATCACCACGGCGGTGGGGACGGGCATTTTGTCGGCTCAGCACCGTAATTTCTCGTTGCCACTCGCGCGCTCCTGGCCGGGACCGAAGCTCTTCACCAGGCGCTCCGGCATTTCTTCTGTGGCGAAGGCGGTATAGGCGGTAATCCTGGCAATTCCCGATAATCGGAGTAGAATCTGGTTTCTTCCGGGTCTCCGCGACGCGCCGGGGGGCAATGAGATTCACCAGGAGGAGGGCCAGGGTTCGAGCGCGTCAACGCTGGGACTCTACCCGTGAGGCAATCCCCCAGCTTCCCCGCGGTAAAGAATAAGGGTCACCCGTCCCTTTCAGGAGAACTCTGTGGCAGAGGCATCAACCAGCAGGTCGCCGGCATCCGGCCGCATCGCCTCGATCGACGCGCTTCGCGGCTTCGACATGCTCTGGATCACCGGCGGCGCCGAAGTGTTCGACGGCTTGCGGAACGTAATTCACGGCCCCATAATGGACGCGCTCAATCGGCAATTCGAACACATGGCGTGGCAGGCCTTTCACTTTGAGGATTTGATCTTCCCGCTTTTTCTCTTTATCGTCGGCCTGGTGCTTCCTTTCTCGCTCACCCGGCGCCTGGAAGCCGGAGCGAACCGGGCCGGGATTTATAAGCATCTGGTCCGCCGCCTGGTTCTGCTGTTCTTTTTGGGCCTTATTACCAATGGCCTCCTGGATTTCAAGTTCCACGAGCTTCGCATTGCCGGGGTTCTTCAGCGAATCGCGATCTGCTATTTCATTGCGGCGCTGGTGGTGATGAACACGCGCGTGCGTGGCCAGGTCGCAGTGGCGGGCGGCTTGCTGGTGGCTTACTGGTTGATTATGAAACTGGTGCCGGTTCCGGGTATTGGGGCCGGGGTTCTAACCCCATCCGGCAACCTCTCGGCGTTTATCGACCAGCACCTTTTGCCGCGACCCTTCTGCTGCTATGACTTCGGCGATAACGAAGGTATTCTCTCAACGATTCCGGCTGTTTCCACGTGCCTGATGGGCGCGCTGACGGGCCACTGGTTGCGGTCGGACCGGCTTCCCGCGCGTAAGGTGCTGGGGCTGGTTCTAGCGGGCGTTGCCAGTTTGGTCTTGGGCCTGGTGTGGGGTCATTGGTTTCCCATTATCAAGAATATCTGGACGAGCTCGTATGTCCTGTTCGCGGGCGGGTGGAGCCTCCTGCTGCTGGCACTCTTCTACTGGATCATGGATGTTCGCGGCTACCGGCGTTGGGCTTTCTTTTTCACCGTCATTGGCATGAACCCCATCACGATTTACGTGCTGGGCAGCCAGTTCGATTTTGGCACGGTCGCCAATATATTCATCAGGGGGTTCATCGACCGCATCGGTCCTTACAAGCCGCTCGTCTTGAGCCTCAGCGTCCTGGCCGTCGAGTGGCTCTTCCTGTTGTTTCTCTACCGCCGGAAGATCTTCCTGAGAGTCTGACGCGGACTTCTGACCACGTTTAGACGCTAACGCGGGACGGGGATGAAGTCCCGCTTTGCCGTTTCCACATTTTCCTAGCGCAGACCGATAAACGGCCGAGGCGGTCAAGACCGCTCGATCAGCTTGAGACGGCGAAGAAACCCGTCGCGAATCGAGGCTGAGACCTTCTTGGGAAAGCGGGCGGGAAGGTGGTCGAGGGATCGTGCGATTGCCTCGCGGCCGCTCTCGCGCAATTCCGCGAAGATCGACTGCACGATTTCCTCACCGACTCCCGCGCGTTCTGCACTCTGAACAAAATGCCGCGGTACGATCGTATTGATACGGTAGTGCCGGTTATCGCCGACCGCCATGGCAAGGCGGAAACTATTCTGCCGGATTTGACCTGCGTCAACGCTGGGCTGGGCCGAGATGACGTCGTAGAGTGGCGTCATCCGGTAGCGTCCCCCCGGATACAGGAAGACACTGAAGTTTTTAGCGTGTCCGTCGGTTGCACCCATCAGCCAGAAAACGACGATGGTCTTGAGAAAGGCACGCTGATCTTCAGCCGGCGTATCGCTGTCACGCAGCAGGCGGAGAATGGCTGCGATACCTGGCCCACCTTCGCTCTCATATTTCAGTGCGGGCGGGATGGAGAGAGCTTGGCAAGAATCTTCCTGGGGCAGGCGGAGCAGACGCCCGTCCTCGCTCCAATGGCGGTCGAATCGTTCGACAATCAGAGCCGGGCGGTCTCCAAAGCGAATCATTCGCGCTTTAGCGGCGGCAAGCCCGAGCGATTCCGCGAGGCGCAGGCAAAGATACTCGTTCTCCACGCTGTGGGTCAGATCGATTCCGTTGGGGAGCTGTCCAATGGAGGGTTTGAAGATGTGGGTGGTCGCAGTAGCTCCTCGCGGCTTGTACCACGCCTGCTTCCATCGTAGCAGGGCCGTCTTTTCCTGGGCGCCCGCTATCGAGATGCGGAACTCCTCGTCCTCCGTGATTCCGAGTGGAGTGGTGGCAAGGTGGTCGAGAATCCCGGCAATTTCGCGTGAGCTGACGGGTGCTCCATCCACTGCGCCGGCAGGGCCGGGCTCGCGTTCCGGGGGCAAGAACTGAAGAGCGCCAACGCAGTCATGGCCGATGGCACGGAGCAAACTGTAGGCATCGGTTCCCTCCGCGTGCGCGCGCGCCGCGATGCGGCGTCGAAGTTCATCATTGTCTGGGAGCAGGTTTTCGAAAACCGCCATGACGGGCGCACCCGAAAATGCGTCCTCCTGAAGAGGCAAAGACAGCGAAACGGGCATGGTATGCTGCCACACAAGCCAACTTGCGTCGTACCGGAATGAGATTGCTCCCGACGGCGCCCGGCGGAGCTGGCCGACGAGACGGCTGTTCAGAAAGATGTTCAACGGCTCATAGCGACGGCGCCTGGGCATCAGAACAACTCCTCAATTCCCCGAGCCGATCCCTTGCTCCGAGGGCGAACAAGAAGTTCAAGATCGAGCGCCGAGAGCGTAGCGAAGAGCGTGGCGAGACGACTGTCGGCAGCCGAGTTTTCCAGCGCGGAGACGGTCGCCTGGCGGAGACGGATGCGAGAAGCCAGCGCTTCCTGAGTCAGGCCCAATTCCCGGCGGCGGCGGCGCAGCAGCGTACCCAGTTGCCCAGGTGTGCGCGTAATTTGCTCCATAGGGGACTCCTTGTTATGCGGAATACCGCATAACATGAGAATATACGCCAAACCGTTTAATTGCGCAATATACGGTTGAGCGAATGACGAGGAAGGGAAAGGGGTCAAGGGACGTACGGGCGCAGCGCGGGGAAACCCCGGGGACGTTCACCTCGTTACGCCGATTTGCCAATGTCACACTACGTTACGCCGCGCTGATTCCGGGCGAACGGGCCGGAGCGACCGTCACACGATTGCGCCCCGCGCGTTTGGATTCATACAGTGCCTGATCGGCCGCTTGGATGACGTCTTCCAGCGCCTCGCCGTGTTCGGGGAAGGCGGCGACGCCGATGCTCACCGTCACTTGGGGCAGAGGGGTTTCCGTGTCGGACGGCACGACCATCGCCATTACGGCCGCGCGGATGCGCTCGGCCACCAGGGCACAGGATTCCGCACTCGCGCCGGACAGCACAAGAACGAATTCCTCTCCTCCGTATCGCGCGAAGAGGTTTGACTCGCGGATCGATTCCGCTACGGTCTTGGCAAACTGCCGGAGGACGCCGTCGCCCGTGGCATGTCCGTACGTGTCGTTAAACTGCTTGAAGTGGTCCAAGTCGAGAAGCAGGAGACCGACCGGCCGTTTGTCGCGGCGGGCGATGGCGAACTGCTTCTGGGCGTAATCCTGCATGAACCGGCGGTTATAGAGGCCGGTGAGCGCATCGAAGTTGGCTTGTTCCTCCATGCTGCCAAGATGCCGGAGGTTCGCCAGCGCCGAGGCGGCCCCGCTCAGATAACTCTCCAGCACGCGTTGCCGGTCGGCTGTCCAAACATCGGCGGCCGTGTGCATGCGAACGGAGCCGATATTAATCCCGCCCGCGATGAGAGGTCCGCAAAAGTAGCCGCCTTCTGACGGCAATGCGAACTTGGAGGGGCAGAGCGCCTGAACCCGTACGTCGTTCGCCATGAACGAGCGCCCGGCGCGTACGGCTTTGCAATCGTGCGGTTCCTCGATCACCGGCCGGGCGCGAACGTCCTTCGGCAAAGGTACGAGGGTGGCCACTGCCTCGAGAAAACTCGATTGCAGTTTGAAGATAATGATTTGCGTCGGCAGAAAGCGTTCCTTCAGAGAGTGCAGCAGCAAGTCGTAGACTTCCACTTCGGAGGTGCATTGGGCCGCCGCCTCCGCGAACCGGGTCAACGACGCCATTTCCTCCCGCTCACGCCGTAGTGCCGCAGTCATGCGAGAGAAGCTCCGCGCCAGAGCGCCAAATTCATTGTCGGCCTGCCAGGGCAGGGCGGGAGTCAGATCGCCTCGACCCACCTGTTCGGCAGCGCCGATGAGCGCCAGCACCGGCGCCTCGATTTGGCGCGTCCACACCTCTTTCAGCACAATCAGGATCAGCCCCATCAGGACCGCAAGACTGACGCCCGCCACGAGGATTTGCCACATCAATCTTTCCGCGGCCTGCATCTGGTTGACGTTTTGCTCTTCATCCTCCCTGCGCAATTTGGAGGTTGCCGTTGCCATCGCGGTAAAACGCTGCTGGCCCTCTGCCATGACTGCGGTTGAATCGGCCGGAGCGCCGGCCATCGCCATCGCGCGCTCGGCCCATAAATTGTGAAATTCCTCGAACTGCGTCCGCAGGCCGGAAACTTCCCGGAGGTGGTCCGGGTCGGCGGCTTCCAGGTCGCTGAGCCTCGTGAGATCCGTCAGCGCATCGTTCACCCACGGGTCGTATGAGACCATGCCACTCGGTTGATGCGAACTCCTGAATTTCTGTATGGCAAAGTAGATCTGCGAAACGTGCCCCCAGAAGGACTGATTGCGGGCAACTCGCTCCCGGGAGAGCGTCGACGCGCGGTTGCTGTTCGCGACGCTCGAGTAGGCGAAGAAGGCCAGCCCCACCGCGCCCAGCAGGACGAATAGCGGGGGCAGGATGAAAAGAAGAATCTGCTGCCGAATCTTGAGATTGCGGATTGTGAAGGCCATAAATGAAGAAGGCGAGGAAACGCGCGGGATTCCCAAAATTTGCAGGCTGAAACGAATTCCCTTTGCCTTGCTGCTTCTCCGCCGCTCCTTCGTTAGAAGGTTAATCCATGGTTGTACTCAGTATCGACTGGCACGGATGATCTAACGTGGCGCTGGCACCGCCGAGGAAGTTGCTCTCTTAAGATACAGGACTGCGTCCCCTGCGAATGGAGCGGCAAACGACTTGCGTCCGTTTTCCGCCGTGAACGAACCCTTGCCGGCCTTACTCCCAGCAACCGGGTTGAACCACTCGTAACTGTAGGTGCCGGAGATCAAATCCACGGTGAACTCCCCGTCGCGCGGCTGGTAAACCAGGTACTCCGATCCAGGCTTCGCCAGGCAATAACCGGTCGACGACAACTCCTCGCGCGGCGTCATGGCGGCCAGATCTACTTCGTTGGCATACATCCGCGTGTACCCCAAATTTCGGCGGACTTCCTCGATGTTAGGAAGGTCCGGCACCAGGCTCTTGGGGGAATCGTAGGGATCCATGAACAGCGGGTTCAATCCGCGGAGGAAGCTTTTCCACGCCCACTGCCTGTCGCCACCCATGCCCCAAAGATGATCGGTGTCGGCCAGCACGACCTTCCGGCCATCGCCCGGAGGAGGGTTGTCGCGGTAGTTGTAGCTCCCGGTGCGGCTGTCTGAGTTTGGCGAAATCCAGTCGGCCGGGCTATTAAAGAGGGTGCTGTTACTGCCGCTGATATATTGAAACGACATCCCCACCGGATGCTGCTTGGCTTTGCCGGCTTCGTACGACTTCACATACTCGATCATGGCGTATTGCCAGTCCGTGGAGTAGGGTCCGCTCTCATTCGAGATTTCGTACAGAACGTTGTCGAAGTCATTGACGGTGTCGATGACCTTGCGCACGTAGGCCTTTTCAATCTTCTCGATACCCGCCGGTAGGGGCAAACTCTCGGCCTCGGTGCCGCGTCCGCTTTTATCCGGGTCTCCGTCGATGCCGTTGATATTGTTTTGCGGATTGAACGGATGTCCGCTCCAGTTGATGAACTCGAGTTCCCACCCGTTAAAGAGCATGACCGAAACATAGAACCCGCGGTCGCGCGCCATTTCAACCCGCTTCCGCATTCGGGCAAAGTAATCCTCGTTCAGGGCGTTAAGGTCAAATTTGGGCTTCCCGTCCCACGCCGTTCCGGGTCCCGTGAGCTTCCACGGATGGGGCGCACTGTAAATCACATACCCGTCTTTCATAATGGACTTGGGCGTCTCCCATCGCCATAGCCGGATGTAGTTGTAATGGTGCGCCGCCATGAAATCCAGGTAGCGTTCGAAATCAAAGGGAGTGGGCGGATCCGTGAGTCCCATGTCGACCAAGTTCGCCCAAGTGTGCGCACCGGTCATGTAGATCGCCTTGCCGGAACCGTCCGTAAAATAGCGCGGATTGCAGGAGTCCACGCGTAACGGCCCGCTCGCGATACTCTGGGCCTTTGCCCCCGAAGACCCGATGGAGATCAAGACAGCAAGCCCAAGTGTGAACATGCCGCCAAGTTTTGTCCCGGCGCGCAGCCTGTGCCCGGTTTCGCGCTTGCGGCTGGAGCGAATACCCACCCTCGCCGCGCCTGCCGAGCTGTTTCGTGGAATCGCGTCGATGGTCCACCTGCCCTTCTGAAGAACGTCCAATCCGGCTCCTCTCTCCGTGGGTGTATGACTCACCTCATCCCACAAATCGACCAAAGATGCTCGGCATCTCCCTTCACGGAGACGGCTGATGTCATACGCCAGGCGAATGGGGTCGTCAAGAGAAAAGGTAGCCACAGACCTCGTTACATTCGTTTTCGCACCGACCCGGAAAACCGGGAAAACCGGGGACAGACGGGACGTTATACTTGTTTCTTCACTTTTTGGGGCCCACCGCCGAGACGCCCTCGACCCGCTCCGCCTGGCGCAGCAAGGTCCAGATCAACCATCCGCTCCGTGTCGGTCGCCAGAAGGAACTGCCGCGCATTACCACGCTGCGTCACATCGTGCGCCACCTCCGCCACCACCACCCGAGCCACCCACGCCATCGCTCGTGCGTTTCCACCCAGCACCGAATCCCCGGCCCTGCAGCCTTACAGATTCAAACACGGAAGTAGTACGCTCGCCGACAGGCCAGGTCAAGCGCAAATGAGCGCGAGGGGATCGGGAACCCGGGGGAACCCGGGGACGGTCACCACGTAACACTGGTTTTCGCGCGTGTGGCGGCCGGAACTGTCGCGGTGAAAATTGGTATAACGAGGTGACTGTCCCCACCAGCCGTCCCTTCATAAAGTCATCACGCAGGCTCGGGGGATAGTCGGTGTGTTCATGGAATCATGAACACGGTTGGTTCCGTGAACACCTTGGTCATTCAGGCAGCCCGCAGCGTTTGAAGCCTGCTCCAGTGAGCCACTCGGCTGTGAGCGGCCTCACCTTTAGGACACGAGCAGCAAATTCCTCAACCTGTTCCTTTGACCATTCGCTGGGAGGCTTGAATAAGTACGTCGGCACTGTCCAACCATCATCCTCGCGGGTTATCCAAATTCCTTCGTCATCTACGGCCATCGCTGGAAACATGCCGAGTTCGGGCGCTGCGATGGCTGATAGCTCAGCACTGGAAGGGATACTACCCATGTTATCCAAGTTCTGACGGTATTCGACAATTTCTGCTTCTAATCGATTCGTCCCCCGCGCCCGCGCCGTTCTGGCCATGACGGCTTCCATGTAGAAGGGCTTAAAAATGTAATCCTCCGCGCCTTGCTTCATCGCACTTTTGTAAAAGGCAGGGTCATTACGACGCAACCAGTTCAACTCCGCATCCCGCTGCCGGAGATCATCTGGCTTATCGAGGTTTGGGTTTTCCACTTCGCCCATTGCTTATTCCCCGTCAGGCTGGCTTAGCTTCTGACCGCATAACCGGAATGTATCACGCCGCGCCTCGAATGTGAACGGGTCTTTTCCGCCCGCTCTTGCGGTCCCAGCCCTGCCGTAATCACCAGTTTTCGGCAGGGCGTCCACAGGGTGAAATCCGGTCAGTTAACCATCGCACCTACAGTGCAGGAAGGGGGGAAGGGGACAGACGGAACGTTACACAGGTTTATTTTGTCCACTTCCCGCCTGATGCTCATAATCGTTTGTCCATCTGAGATAACCATATATCCTATGTTGCGTATGCTTATTAAAAATACTCGTTTTCGGCAAGCAGTGGTATCGTCGGCGCCCCGCCGGAACGTGCCGGGACGAAGCGGACCGGGCAGGGCAAGAAATTTTCGCTGCGAGGGCGTGGCTGATGGCTCCCAAACTAAGCGCCGCATACATTGGGGAACGATGTATGCGCCACCCGCGCGCCTGGGACCGCGGGCTTCCCGCTCTCGCCCCAGCGGGCAAGATGCCCGCGCTACGGGCGTTCAGGCAGCCTCGGCCCGGGCTTGGGTGGCCGCCGAGGGACGTCTTGTCGATGCTGCGCGCGGCTGCCCGCTTGTGTTTTCTTCAACATAGCCGGATGCACCTGCATTTTCGTGTGCGTCGTGGCTGGCATTGGCCGCTGCTGTAGCGGCGGTCTCCGACCGCCGCGGCGTCGATCGGAGATACGTCGATCGGAGATCGACGCCATAGCCCTCGGGCAAATCGCCCGCTCCGGCGTCCTCCGCCTCAGACTCCGCCGGCAACGGTTGGTGGGACGTTTTGGCCTGCGCTTGCGGCTCCGCAGCTTCCTTTTGCAGCTTTCGCAGCTCATTCCCCAGCCGCGAAAACTCGCGCACACACGAACGTTCCTCGCGTCGCAGCAATTCCAAATCCTTGTCGATCTCGGTCACCAGCAGGTCGCGCGCCCGAGCCGAGAGCGGAGCCTCCTTCGCGGCGATGGCTTCTTGCCACGACTCCGCCGCCTCGCGTAATTCCTCGCCCGCCAGGTTCCACAATTCTTCCCGCAGCGGATCGCGGTCACTGCCCTCGGCTACGGGAATCTGGGGAAGCGGCTCGGCGGACTCGTGGTTCGTCTCTTCCTCGATCGTCTCGTTCCATTCCTCGTCGCTCATGGCGCCGGCAAGGGCGGGCGGAGCCGGGGTGCTGAAACTCGCGGGGAAGCGCAACGGGCACAGTAAATCGTGGATCTCGTCCATGTTGGTGGTCGGGTTCTTTTCCCTCACCTCCCGGCAGAGCTCGATGCATCCGCCGGGCGTGTAGAAATCCGGACGGGCCACCGCGCGCCGCAGGGATTCGAGGAAGTTCTGCACGCCGGCATAGTCCGCGCGCAGTTCCTCGGCGGCTTCGCGGCGCTTCTCCTCCACCCGGCGGATGTGCGCGGCCGCCTTGCTTTCCTGCAGGCGCTCGGAGCGCTGGATGCGCCATTGCAGGCTGGCGATGCGGCCGGTAATCCACTCCTGGTAAGCATTGGTGGGGCGAAACTGCTGGCGCGCGCCCTCCGCCAGGGCCGCAAGACCCTCGGGGTCTTCGCCCAGCGCCACCAGCGCCTGGTCGCGCATTTCGGAATAGTAGCCGTGGCGCAAGTTGGCAGCGCGAGCGCGCTCCTTGCCTTCCGGCGTCGCGGCGCCGCACGATTGCTGCGCATTGCGCTGGTGCGCCGCCAGATTCTTTTCGGTCATGGTTTGCTCAATGAGGGACATAGGAAATCCTTTCTAGGGATCAGGGGTTGGGGGTTAGGGATTAGGAAAATGGGGTTCGGGATACGGGATACGGGACACAAGACAGGCGATGCTGGGCATGGGAATTGGAAATCCGGAAGCCGGGATTCGGAATGCACGATACGGGGCGCGGGGGGCGCAATTGGGGAAACCTCTTGTGGGCACAAAGCAGGCGGTGAAATAGATATAGGAGGGCGCGGAGAGCGAGTGAAGATTACTGCGCTCATGGCACAATTGTAGCTCAGGCGAGTATTAGTTGTCAAGTGATTTAATTGACCAAATTTCTACCGGTAGGAAGAAAAATTCTGACAAATCGCAGAATTAAGGCCAAAAGCGACATCTTGTCCCAAGCGCGCCGTCTTGCCGAAAACCCCTCCGCACTTTTTCGCCGCGAGGTAGCGCAAGGCCCGCTCTCCGGCCTTGCGGTTTTTTCAGCATGTGCAGGTGAGTCCGGCGCAGCCGCGGACAACTTGGAATATCTTGCATTTGGCGCGGTGCGCGCGCGGGCCTGGAAAAGCCGCAGGGCCGAAGAGCGGGCCCTGCGCTACGTTCGCACGCCGGCTGGCGCAGACACCCGCCTTTTGGTGTCTGCGATCTCCCGCGGGGACGTTCCCTACCAGCTCCACGCCGCCGAGAGTATACTCTCCTGCGTTATGCCCTTCTACCACCGCATCTACAGTCCCGGTGAACTTGAATTCATCACCACCAGCACCTATCGTCGCACGCCACTTTTCCTCTCCCATCGCTTTCGCCGCTGCTTTGCCCAAAGGCTCGACGAGGTACGGCAGGAACTTCATTTCCTGCCGATCGGCTGGGTTTTGATGCCCGAGCACTTTCATATACTGATCAAGCCCGAGCCCGCCGATACTACTGCGCTCGTTATGAAAGGGCTCAAGGAGGAGTCGGCCAAGCGCATCCTAAGAACGCTGCGGGAAAACCTTCAGTACCCGTGGCGCCGGAACACGCTCGCCCGACTGCGGCTGCCCCTCACGGTTCACGATGAATCGCACTGCCATCTCTGGCAGCGCCGCTTTTACCCCTTCAATGTTTTTCTCCGATAAAAAACTTCAGCAGAAACTGGACGATATGCACAACAACCCGGTGAGACGCGGACTGGTGAGTTCCCCCGGGGATTGGCCATGGTCGAGCTGGAGGTTTTACTATTTAGAAGACGCGTCAATTCTCCGCATGGATCGGATGGGTTGAGTTCAACCTCTGAGAGGTCCCTTGGGGAGATCGCAGACACCAAAAGGCGGGTGTCTGCGCCAGCCTGCCTGACCCCGTTACTTCTGCCCCCCTTACTCCTCAATTGGCGGGTGGCAGTTCAAACACCTCCACAACCGGTTCGGGATAGCTGCAAATTGCCAAGTGGCGGCCATCGGGGGAAAGTGCCACGGCGTCCATATTCCTGCTTTTCGAATTCCGAACCACAAGGGAACGGGACGGCGAGC
The DNA here is from genome assembly GCA_963808085.1 of uncultured Acidobacteriota bacterium. Lineage (GTDB taxonomy): Bacteria > Acidobacteriota > Terriglobia > UBA7540 > UBA7540 > Bog-366. Next base: position 373,422 of record CAWEFC010000028.1, on the reverse strand, counting down.
TGAATGGTGGATCGTATATCAACAATGCCCTCAGTACTTCATGGCCACCGATATCCAGCATCGGAACGCTACCCTTCGTCTCTCCTTCGAGAATTACGAACCGATTTCCAACTCGCGACACTGCGGCCTTTCCGAGGCCCCACCCCTTGCGTACGGGCCCTAAGTTGAAGATCTCCGACCCATCGGAGTGCATCAAAAAGACGCGAGGAGGCCCCGGCATATTCATACTGGTGTATCGGTGAAAATAGAGAACGTCTGGACCGACGAACTGCGGAGCAGCGGCGTTTAGAGTTGAGGGAATGGGCCTCCAATCTGCGCCGGGTATCCCGACCTTAAGGAAAGGCGGTGGGTCGCCGAAATGTCGTGCACCCGTCCCCATCGCTATATGATCGTCAGAAACAGCGACAGCACCCGTCAGCGTCTCCTGCCAGGAGTCCAGCACCTGCAGGGTCTCCGCGTCAAGCCATAGCCAAGGCCCCTTGATCCAGAAGACCTGCCCAAGGAAAAGTACACGTCTACCGGACCAACTAGGACGCGGATTCCAATAACGTTCAGCAGTGTACTGGTTGGGGGGGAGGGAAGGGAGACTGATTCGCTTACCCGGTGTCAGATCGGTTGAAAAGAGAGTAAGATCTCTGCCGCTTTCCGTTACGAACCCCTTGTCATTTGCCGCCACGATGCCGGCAAAACGCGAGTTGCTTGGCCAGTCGGGGGAGGCGAGGATCCTCCCTGACGAAGCCCCAATCAATATGGCATAGAGCCGAAAAGGGGAACTGGAGTTCGGCTCGATCCGCGTTGCCAAGCCGGGCTTCCCTCCTGCCTGCGTGACCACCGTGACCGCGATCTGCTGGTTGTCAAGGAAGCACAGTGACCTGATTGGGAGGCCTGAGCGGCTTTCTGGCGACCCCCACGGCTCGAAAAGGAAGGGGCCTTTAACCACGGACCGCAGGTCAATCTGGTACAAAGGCGCGACCGTGGCACCCGAATGGCCGCCTCCGTACACGCTAATCGGGAAAGATATAAGTAGCGGTACTACCGCCGATAACATCCACCACCGCGTGTAGGAATAGGTTCCACGGGCTGAATGTGCCCCAATTAAAGGCGCTCCCGATGTAATAGCTTGCCGTGTCATTGTGCCCCCAGAAGCCCTGTTGCAGGTTCCCCTCGATGTGCAAGCCGCCTGCCCAACGGCCTGCGCAGTCTCCGTTCTGCCACTCCCCGCAGTCAATCGGAAAGTTGGCGGGTGGCGCAGACATTGCCCTATATGTCTGCGTCACGAACTAAGGGCCGCATACATTGGGGAACGATGTATGCGCCACCCGCGCGGAAGCAAGCAGATGGCACAACCGACATTCTGATGAAAGTCCATATCGCAAATTACGAAGCTACTTCGCCGCTGGCTTCAACGTCCACGCTTGGAGTTTCGCCAGCGACATCAGCTTGGGCGCATGAAAACCATGGGGAAATATGACCCAGTCCCAGAGGTCGGGGGAGTCGTCGGCAACGTAGTCCGCGGCGGCCAGCCGGGCGGGCGCAAAGGTAACGGAGTCCGGCAATTGGCCTTTCTCCATAAGGCTTTGCGTCGCCTGGGCGATGGCCACAAGGTAGCTCTCAGGAGGGACGGGCTGACTTCCCAGCCAGATGGTGCTGGGAATCTGTCCGGTCTTGTCGAGAGCATCCTGAACGTCCAACACCGTGCGCGCAACTTGATCCCACGGGGCCACCAGCTTGGCCGCGAGTGGCGGTTGTGCCGCAGCGGGACCATACGGCGTACTCTCCAGGATGATCGGACCCTGTGCCGCTTTCGCGGCGACCCCGGCCAGGTATTTGTTTAAGACATAAAAAACTTCACTGGCGCTGAGGTTAAAGTTCTCACCCACCTGAAACGATACCTCGGGGTCCACTTGGCCCGCGATGCCGCCGATTTCTTGTGCTGAGAAGACATGATTCTGCGCATGGTCCCGGAACCTCTCCGCCGCCGCCGAAGCGGTCAGAAACTGCACCCGAGGAAACGATTTCAGAAAATGAACGAGATCCTCAAAGTATTGAAATGCCTTCTCCGTCTCCTCAGGCGTCTTCATCGGCGGGAGCTTCCACTGATCGCGCGGGGGGTTGGCGCCATCGGCGAAATTCGCCGCATCCCAAAACTGTTTGTGCACAAATTCGCAAGGATGGAACATGGCGCTGATGACGCCGCCCCCTTTTCGCGACGACATGGCGAAGTAGGCATCCTGGAATCGAGCTTTGGCGGTATCGAGATTGGACCAGGTTTCGTTGGGGCGCAGTTCCCCGCCCTCTTTAGTATTGAAAATATTAAGCAAGCCGCCATAAAAAAACGGCCGGCCGCGCAATCCCACCTGCTTGCCTTCATCCAAGTAAACCCGTACCCCCCACTTCGCCAGCGCTTGATAAGGTTGCGGCGCCCAGGAAGACCCGGGCTGTCCGTACGCCACGGGAGTCTTTCTGAAGATGTGAGCTACATCGTCATACCCGGGGCGCTCGCGGCGATTGAACTCTTCCACCCCGGTCTGCCAATCCAGGTTGGATTCGTACTCGGCCACCGTAGGGTGTTGGCTGTGGGTGTTAGAGTGATAGCCGATGTCATGTTGGGCGATCGCGGAGATGACGTCCTGTCGCTGGCGCTGCTGGAGGACGCGGGCCTTCTCGCCCACCACCTTGAAGGTTGCGGGAACGCCCTCCTGAGTCAGAAACACCGCAATCCGCTTGGCGGCATCGTCGCTTTGCGGCAGGATGTAGTCTTCCGTATCAAACCAGAGAACGATGTAGACCTGCCCCTCGGTGGGCGTCTCTACCTGAGGTCTCTCCTGCTTGGAGCCACCGATATGGGGGAAGTGAATTGGAGGCGGCGTGGGGCCTTGGCCCGGAGTCTGGCCAAGTGTCCACACAATTCCAATGAACAGTGCCGCCACTGCGCAAAACACCGCCAGCATCGTTCCGCGTCGATTATCACTCATCATGGTCGAGGATTATATCCGTAGATTACGCAGATTTCACAGATTACAAGAAGCGACAACAAACACCACGGAAGTTGATTCGGTTTAATAGCGATTATAGCGACCTCGAAAAGCCATTGACGCGAATGTCCAACAGGTAGGTTTCTCATGTTTTTCCCTCTCCTGCCCGAATCTGTGTAATCTGAGTAATCCGTGGATCCTGAGCACTCCAGATGAAGCGTTTGTACTCGAGCGACCGCGTACCGAAGTTCAGCAGCAGGCCAATCTCACAGCCCGATGCCTTGAGGTAATTCAGAATCTGGGCTTCCTCAATGCCACTAATCTTCGACAGAGCCTTGAGTTCAACGATTATAGAACCGTAGCAGACAAAATCGACCCGGTAAGTTGTGTTGAGTTTCTGCCCTTTGTAGGATATCGGTAACTCCACCTGATGCCGCGAGGGCACGCCGCGCAAGCCGAGCTCAAGCATCATGGCTTCCTGATAGACGGCTTCGAGGAAACCGCACCCCAATTGTCGATGAACCTCCATCGCCGCGCCAATAATCGCAAAGGTCCTCTCATCAGCCATGATGATCCTCGGATTACTCAGATTTCGCAGATTACCGACCGGAGAAGAAACAAGGCAAACACAAATCAGAATCTCTGGTATGCCGTGTTCTGTCGCGCTCTATTGAAGCAAAAATCGCCCGGCATGCCGCATTCGCACACTAAGAAAAGGACAGCAAAGAAACCAACCACAAAGTGATGCTTACAAAGGCGCTCTCCAGGTCAGTCGATTTGACTTGCGCCGCAACTTCGCCAACGCCGTTCATCTGTCCCCCAGGTCGTTTCTCTCTTCTTAATCTGTGTAACCTGAGTAATCCGTGGATCAAGCCGCGAAAGACTTAGGGAATTCGATCTCGGCGGAGGCTGCCTGTTGCAAGAGGTTCTCGATCCGGCCGCGCCAGGTGTGCAAGACTTTTTGTCCTGTGGAGTGGTCTCCCTGCAACTCCCAGTATTGCAGTGCCAAGGAGAGGCGGGAATCGGGGATTTTCACCACGAAATTATCGCGGTCGATGTGCCAAGCGGCTTGAGAGTATAGAGAGGAAAGTTTGAGGTAGGCGTTTGCGTAAAGTTGCAGGCGGCGAAGGGTTCCCACGGCTAGTCGGTCGGCGGTGTCGGCCAGCGAGGCGCCTGTGGCGACCATCGTAACGACGGATTCGTACACGTTAACGTAATCGGTCAATGCCCCGCGGCGGAAGAACGACAGCGGCGAACCAAAGTCCACCAGCACTCCGTGGTCCCACAGGCGGGCAAGGAGGGCGGCTTCCAGGTAGGCAAGATCGACAAAGACGGTCACCTGGGTTTGACCGGCGGCGATGTCTTTGCCGGCTGATCCCATCCATCCGTGATAGTTCGCTGGCGGAGTCAGGGCAAACTCGCCTAGGCGTTCGAGCGCAAGACGCACGCCGCGCGCCATCGCCGGCACTTGGCTCGATGCCACGCGGACTTCAATCTCCACCAAGTCTTGGTTCGTATCCTTCCGGCACGCTGCCGGAACGACTACGGCGTGAACACCGGGTTCAATCTCTTGCTGGGTCACCCGGCGCATCGAGCTGCTCAAATCGAACAGGTCCAGCCAACGCTGGCGAACGACTTGGCTCGAGAGATCAGGTAGGCGTGTTTGCTTCTTCAAATTTGTGGGTTCTGTCATGGCACCCTTGCCACCTGCATGATAACTGCCATTCTGGATGCCCCTGGAAACGGCTAACTCACTCTTTTTCATTAAGTTATACGAGTGCTCAATTTTCATCCAGGTCAGAATCGGATAAATTGTGCGGCAAAGCACGCAGGACCAGGATGGTTCCCCCCAACAAGAAACTCCGTAACCACAAGGAAAGTGTAGTGTTTTGAAGCGATACCAGCTAAGGGAATCCGGGCTGTTCCGCGGTTGCGCGAGCATTTTCGGAATATCCACTTCGGGACGTCACCTCGTTCAGCGCTCCAGGCCGATACTCTGCACCATTTTGTCAAACGTCGGGGCGTAAGACTCAAAGGCGCCGGTGGGAGCGATAAAGACGAAAGTCAAGACAGACTCGCCCTTTCGGACCGTCACCAAATGGTCCGTTTCCTTCTGGCCCTCAATCGGGGAATCATTCTGCAGCAGGGTGCTGACCGCCGGGTTGCCGCCGAGACTCATACCGGTCTGCTGAAGCACATGCATTTGGGGATTCGACTGGCGCATGGAATCGATAAGTTCCTGGGTGGCATCCACAAGGCCCCAATTCGCCTCCCGCGGTGAGTAAAGGCTGACGGTGGCGCCATAGGCTTGCCCGGTTTCCCCCTCAGCCCCTGACACCATTCCGCCAGGGGGATAGAGCATGAGGTTATCCTCGGTGCGCTGCACACGCCAATTGTCAGGATAGTCGAGGGTAAAGATCGTGCCATTGTACAGGATCAGGTTCGCGGATGGCGGGGGCGGGGGCTGTTTCTTCGCCTCGATCTTCGGCGTCCCTTGCAGCGAAGGCGGGGGAGCGAGCGCCGCAATGTACTGCTTGATGCCCTCGAATTCCGGACTGTCCGTCTTCGCCCCGCGAGGCGGTCCGAGTTGGGCAATCTCGCGATCCACATCCTTGATTCGATTTTCGGGAGACGGGTGGTCCGAGAAGAATTGCACGGTGCGCTGCGGATATTTCTTGGCGATGATTTGGAAGAACTGCACCATGGCGTGGGGATCGTATCCGGCTTGATAGAGAATGTAGGTGCCAACCTCATCCGCTTGCGTTTCCGCGGTGCGAGAGTTCTTCAGCAGCAGCGAATTCACTCCCAGGCCCAGGCCCAGTTGCGCCAGTTGGTTCGCGAGGCTGCCGTTCTGGCCAAAAATGCTGGTCAGGAGGGCGAGTCCTCCCTGCGCCAGAACGGCTTGCGAGGCAATGTGCGTTCCGTGGCGCATGGCGACGTGGCCGGATTCGTGGGCCAGCACCCCTGCCAATTGCGCCTCATCCTCGGCCGCCTCCAGCACCGCGCGATTGACATAGATGTACCCGCCGGGCAAAGCGAATGCGTTGATCTCCGCGCTGTTGACAATCCTGAACTCCCACGCGTACTCCGGATGGTCGTTAGGGGCAAAAGCCACCAGCCTTCTTCCCAAGCCGTTGACGTAGCTCTGCACTTCCGGATCGTTGAGCAAACGCAGTTGCTTATTGACCTGCGCCGAGGATTCCCTGCCCAACTGCACGTCTTCTTGAGGCGAGTAGAAGTTGTAGCCGGGCTTGAAATCGGGCTTCTCAATCCCCAAAGCAAGGAAAGGCGATACCGCAATCCACGCCAACAACGTGGAGGTGAATCTTCCCCGTGATCGCCACCCCGTCCTCGTGATCATGAAAAACTCTTCCGCCAGCAATCTCCCGAGACTCCCGCTCTCGTCATCCGCGCGTATGACTTCGCGAAGTGTCGCCGTTGAAGGTCGTCTCTGATGTGGAATGGAAAGGTTGGCCCTTGCGCCGGGCTGAAAATCACGCGACGGCTCTCGGCCCGCAGTACTGTGGGCCAGCTTCCTGAAAGGTTTTTACTGCCTCTTAACCCCTCAATCCATAGTGCCTCAATTGGCGAGCGCTTATCAAGCACATATCCTTCCGTCCGAACTCCTGCCTAAAGTATCCAACGAGCGCTGCGGAGGCCGTGTCACATCAGAGAACTCGAAGTTCAGAATCTTCTCCTCATAGTCCACCAAATCCCCTCATCCCGTGAAGTGAAGTGTCCGATAACTAGAGGTGCGGCAGGCAGGCGATATCGCCGCCAGCGCGCGGCCCATGCATGCAATTCGTCTGCGGGTAAAGTGCGCGCGAAACGCCGAAGCTGGCATCCTACTGGGAGGCATGCGGGAATGACACGATACAACATCATACTTTTGCTGGTGGCGATGATTGGAGCAGGGCTTCTGGGTGGGGCGGCCAATTTTCTGCTCTTACACAAGGACGATCCTGAGTACGCCAAACGCTCGAGGAGCTTCGTTCTTGGGCTGGTAGCTTCCCTCCTCGTCCCGATTTTTCTCAAGACCATCTCCAGCGAGATGATCGACAAGCTTTCGGGCATCCGCCTGGGGACCGGCGTCCCCTTCGAATACTTCGTTTTCATCAGCCTTTGCCTGCTGGCAGCCATGTACTCCCGAACGGTCGCGGAGACGGTCGCCAAGCGCCTGTCGGCGGAAGTCGAGAAGGCCAAGCGCGAGTCCAAGGAAGCCAGGGCGCGGGCACTTTTGGCGGAGGAGAGGGCGAGCCAGGCGGAGCCCGTGCTTCGCCACGAGATCGAGCAGTGTACCGAACCGGCCCCTGAATCCGCCCAGAACACCGTTCCCCCTTCGCTTCAGGATCTGCCCGTCGATCATACCGACCGGGAGCTGCTGAATGCGCTCCTTAGCGGGCAGTATTCCTATCGGACCGTCAGGAGCCTTGCGGAAGAGGTCCACGTGGAAGAACTCGATGCGGTGATGCGCCTCGAAAGAATGCGCGAGCATGCATTGGCCGGCAAAAAGACCACGCCCATTCGCAACCTGTGGTTCCTTACCGACAAGGGCTGCAACTGGCTCGAAGTCCAAGCACCCAAGGAAGAACGCCCCCATGACCGCAACGTGATGTGACCGGCGGGCTGTGCAAACCGGAGAAGGATGCGCGCTCGCGGCTGCAGACCGAGAAGCGTGGCACAGGGCGGCGGAGCCGCAACCAAACAGGATCACCATAGAGGGCGCGGAGATCACAGAGGCAGAACACCAAGCGCGTTTTTCTCCGTGGGGTCTGTGCTCTCCGTGGTGAATCTTCCCTTCCCCCCGGAGAAGACTTGACGAGCGCGGAACCAGGTCGCGCGGTGCTCGCTGCGTGGTACACGAGGAAACCCGCGAAAATCCGCATGGACCTGACAAGCTGTCGTGCAAAAGCAGCAATTCTCTGCAAAATAGCGCTCGATTCGACGTAAATGTCGAAAACGAGGAACTATAAGTCTGTTTCTATTCGGGCATTGTGTCTTGCGATCCTTTGTTTTCATACACATTCCGGCTTCGAACGTATAATTAAGAATTCTTTTTTGCTCCCGTTGCCGTAAATGGGCCGCGGCGAGGTTCACTCCTGCCCCCAGCATCGCGCCCTCAAGGGCCAGGGGCGGTTGACCCCGGCGCATAACTACCTTTATTTTCATGAATATCGTGGCTATACCGACTTAAGTCTCTTGTTTTCATGAATATCGTGGGAGTAGCCAAAACTGACATTTTTTCTACATGTGTTTTCAACAACATCGTGGGAGTAGCCTCATTTTTTAATTCCCTTTTTTCTCTCCGCTCGCGACTCCGAATCCAATTAAGTTATTCTTTATCATTTACATACATTTTTTGGAATTTCTTCGGTTCAGCGCCTAACTACCTTCTTTTTCTAAGACATCGTGGCCTACCTCGCCCGTTTGCGGCAGTTGCCCCTTCCGGCGCTGGATTTTCAGCAGCAAGTTGGTGAGCCGCCGCACCTCCCGCGTGTTGGCCTCTTCCACCCGGCGCTGCCGCATCCAGTACCACATAGGCAATGGTGATGTGTTATTTCCCCCACGCGACAATACTCCAGTAGATATGCAGCACGTTGGCGGCCAGAGGCTAGGGGAATGATGACAAATTTTCCGAGGGGAGAGGATTTATTTTGAGTTTACGCCGAATCTCGTAGGGGCACCCCTCGTGGGTGCCCGCCGGTCGGCGGCCGAATCGGCCCCGGGTGGGCAGGCACGAGGCCTGCCCCTACGCCGCTGGGACCGCGGGCATCCTGCCCGCCATCGCGCGAGCGTTTCGCTCGCGCCTCATGAATTTGTACATTGCGTAATGACCGCCTCCGGGCCGGGGAAGATCCCGGTTGTGGGGGCAACCCGTGGCGCGCCCGTACGTCGCGGCGTAGGCCCGAGCGCCGCTCCGGCCTCGGCCGAACGCAGTTCGGCCCTACCGAATCAGTTGCGGCTGCGCCGCGCGGCGCTACGTTTCCAGTGAGTGGCACAGCCACTCTTGGCTGTGCCCCGAACTGACGCATTCCCTGCATCGCGCACAGGCAGGAGTGCCTGTGCCACGACGGAACTCCCGACGGTTCGCAAGAACGGCATGGGCGTCGCGGGCAAAACCCTTTCTGTATGCCGACCGGAAAGCGGGGGCGGACACATCCTATTTCTTCTCGGGCACTTTGACCCTTCTACCTCCATTTCGCTTGACCTCAGGCACGGCGAGGCGTAGTACATCCGTGTTGGAAGCCTGCGGCGGCCCCAGAGGGAGGGAGTGCAGAGTTGTTCCGTGGGTCCGCGGCTTTTCCCTGCACCAAAGGAAGCACTGGTGGCAAACATTCTTTGCCCGGGTTCGCGGTTTCTAACGTGAATGTGGACAAAATAAACGTGTATAACGTCCCGTCCCGGGTTTCCGAATATAGCAAGATTAAGAAGGCCTGCGAACGCGGAGGACTCTAGGTTTCTTATGGATGCACATACAGAAGTATTTTTGGTCGAACACGTCCACACTCTGGATGACGGAGAGGAAGACGTCAAGGTAATCGGCATTTACTCCACCAGAGAAGCCGCCGCGCATGCAGTTGAACGATTACGGCTGCAGCCCGGTTTTCGGGATGCGCCCGAGGGCTTCACGATTGACCTCTACTGGCTGGACCAGGACGGCTGGGCAGAAGGTTATGTGACCGTCAGCAAACCTCGCGACCCAAGCGGGTAGAGCTGTTCCGCGAGGGAAGAAAGTGGTGCCAGAGGGAGGAAATGGTCAGGGGAGGGAGGAACGTAATGTCCGGACACTTGGTTACCAAATCCTTTCGGGTGCTCCTTTGCTTTGCGGCGATCTACATTCCGCTAGCCTGCACTCCAGCGCATGAATGCCCGACGGGCTACGACGTGTTTGGACCCTATACGCTCCCTCTTGGGGGAAATCTTGACGAAATGGCCACCAAGCTCCGAGGCTTCATCTGGGCGCATTGGCATGAGCGTAGGCCGGGGTGTGCCGAGCTGACCACGACATCGATGTGGGAGGGGGTTCGCTGCACTAGCATTTACGTTGTCGGACCCGACAGCGATGATTCATGGCACATCCTCGACGGCTGGGAGTGCGGACCGGGCACACAAGGCATTCCCAAGGCCACGTCTGGCACGTCGAATTGGTACTCCGCGCAACGCGTCCCGCGGGACAAGGCGAAGAGGGGGCAAAATGAGGCGCTGTCGGACTCGGCGGACGTGCCGCCGAATTCCTATATCCTCGAATTCAGAGACATTTCTGGACAAAAGAGGGGCGGCATCTAGCGATTAGAGCGGGTAGCGCGGAGGCGGCGTAGTTCAGCTTCCTCCGCGGTTCTTAACATGGAAACATCAACAACCGCATGGAAGACAAAACATGAAACCTCGTGGGCAGGCGACGAGTCGCAGAGGAACGCAAACGGCGCGTACCTCTGCGCTACCCCGCTGTTAAGCCTTTCCTTCAGCCCATAAGTCCATTTCGCGGAAGTTTCCGGTAGCACAGCAATGGCTCGGTCCAGGCACACGTGAATTTGGGCGGGTCGCTGCAACCTCATAGGATTTGCACGGGCAGTTCACATGACGGTCGCCAAACCGTAGAAGTGCCTAGCGCTTTCAAACTTTCGAGATACGGGGTTGTGGGAAAACGTGGGATTGGATCGTCCACCCATCCGGTTTCGCCGCCAAAGATTACCGTCAGTAGAAACTGCTGCGTTAATCTGGGATAATATTGTCCGTCAAAAGAAGGAATGGGTGCGCCTTGGCGCACCTGGGGGTGAGGCGACTTAATCATCGCTTCACTTCTCTAGCGGTGGACTGACGCATCTCTATGATGGGATGCCATGTGTTTTCTACTTGCGAGGTCTGCCCCGGCAATCTGACCTTGGAGGGAGATGAGTCGCGAAATGGCTGGATGGAATTCCGTCGAGACGCTCTGGCAGGACCTTCGCTACGGACTCCGGATGCTAGCAAAGAATCCTGGTTTTACGATGCTGGTCACCGGCCTGCTCGCATTGGGGATCGGGGCCACCACTGTGATTTTCAGCTTGTTTGATGCGGTGTTCCTACGGCCGCTGCCCGTGCGTCATCCGGGCGAGTTGGTGAGGATGGTCCAGCAGTACCTTCCCAAAATCCCACCCCAGAGCAACTTCGCGTACGCGTATTACGAGGCCTTGCACGACCATGCTTCGACTTTCTCGGCAACCTTCGGAGAGACGGGCGAGTACCTTCACTTTGCGATGAGCGATCCAAAGCCGACAGAGGAGATCAGCGTGTACGGGGTGACCTCAGATTTCTTTACTGCTTTAGGCCCGCGCCCCCTTTATGGCCGACTGCTCTTGCCTGACGACGCAAACCAGAAGCCCGGGGTGCCCCCGGCTGTATTGAGCTACGGCTTCTGGCAGCGGCGCTTTGGCGGCGATCCAGGCGTAGTGAACAGAGGGACCTTCCTGGTGAATGGCCATCGCTTTCTCATTGTTGGAGTACTGCCGCGAGATTTCAACGGTCTCACTGTTGAGACTGCCCCGGACGCCCGAATCCCTCTGCGCGCTCGGATGGCACTACTTTAAATTTCGACGCTTGCTCATCGAATACAGACGCCTCTACCCGTCAGGGACTCTCGACAAACGATTACGCTTCCTCGGTGGTATCGGCCTCGGCCTAGTCGTGGTAGCTGCTTGGCTACTGGGTCTTCCGCTGCTTGTGAGCTTATGGCTAGGTGTTGCGGGAGGCTTTGGTCTGTGGCTGGTTTTTAGGCGCTAACATTTCGGACTGGGACACTACCCCTGCGGTGATGATATTCAAATCCAAAGTTTGTAGCCACGGTCAGTGCCTTTTTGACCGTGGGTTCTTCCGCCGCCAGGATATCCCGCCCCAGAAAAGCCCACGGAAAGGCACTGACCGTGGCTACGTGCTCACAAGGGCAGGAGTCTGCGCCAGCCTGCGAGCCTTTCGCCTTGCTTCGTATCTACATCTTGTATATACTTCTCCCATGGCCACCACGAAGGTTTTTCGCAGCGGAAACAGCCAAGCCGTGAGAATCCCCAAGCATCTCCGGTTTCGCTCGCAGCGGGTGGAAATTATTAAGCGTGGGAACGAGATTGTGCTGCGCGAGCAACCCGCCAATCTCGGTGTAGCCTTCGAGCTCCTCACGGGCCTCTCCTCTGACTTTTTCAAGGGTGGCCGCCGCCAACCCCAACTGGACAAGCGCGCGGGGCTTTAATGCGCTACCTTCTCGACACGGACATTTGCATTTACATCGCCAAGCAAAAGCCCGGCGGCGTCCTGGCGCGACTCCAGCGGTTAAGATCTGGTGATGTGGGGATGTCCATCGTCACTTATCTGGAACTGGTGTATGGCGCCTGGAAGAGCCAGCACCGGGAAGCGAACCTTCTGCGCATCCAAGAGTTGGAGCGGGTCATTCCGGTGCTGCCGCTAGATTCGAATGCGGGCCAGCATTATGGCCGGATGCGCGCGGAACTGGAAAGGAGAGGGTCACCGATAGGCGCCTACGATCTGCTGATTGCCGCACACGCCTTGGCTCTTAATTTAACGCTGGTTACGAATAACACCCGGGAATTTCGCCGAGTCCCGCAATTGACGGTGGAGAATTGGGCCGCGGAATGACGGTACCCCACTCCCGGGTGTCTGCGCCAGCGACATGCTCGTGCTGATCCGCTGGCGACGCAGGAAGATGGCCGTTCCCCTTTCGCAACTAACCGCCCTTGACGCCGACCCGTCAACCACGGAGGCTATCGGCGATTGGCATTATTGGGTGGCTCAAGGTTACCAGTTCTGAGCTCACGCCGGCCGCTACCATCCAGAATGCTTCGTTGGTAAAATCGAAGCGCATATGAGCAATCGTCCATCAAAATCACAACCGACTTGGGTCGATGTGAAGGCCAAGCTCGCCCCTTTTGATCGTACACAATTGCTGGGCCTGGTCCACGATCTCTACGCTGCGCACAAGGATAATCAGGTTGCCCGACAACGGCCGGGACGCCTTCCTCGCCAGGCTGGATCAAGTCTGCAACACCTGCCAGAATATCGGCTATGGAGTTGGAAACAGCATGGACGATATGCTTGCGGAGTACACGTAGCCGGCTCCTCCGCAGCGCCGCACCCTCTAGCGCCTATCGCCCGTTGGACGGGCCCCGGCTCGGCTGGACCGCCCCGGTGGGACTGAGGACCAGCGTTACCTTGACGAGATTGAAGGAGTCCAGAATATCGTCGCCCTTGCCCAGCCTGCCGCCGGAAAAGACCGCCCACATGACTCTGCCGTCGGGGCTGATCCATTTGGTGGGGAAATCCACGCCCAAGGATTCGCGCTCTCCGAAGCCGCCCCAGTTCTGGTCGTAGCGGATGGTGGTCCAGGGACCCCAGGGCTCGGGCGCGTCGAACAGTCCGGTTTCTCCCACTGTGTCGCCTTGTGCGGAGGCAATGTAACGCTCGATTCCCGCATTGTAGACGACATGGGTAATGCCGCGGCAACTGGGATCGACGAAAACGGGCCGCGCGGCGGCGAATTCCTTCGACCATGTTGGGCCTGGGCCGGCGTAGTACTCGTAACCGTTGGGGCCATCCGGAACAGCTTTAAGACGATCGGCGGGCACGCGGACCAGAAAGGTTGAACTCCTTTGCCCCTCGATTTGCCAGTACTGGTACACAGACGCGTCCCGGGCGTGGCTATTATCTCGCCCAAAATTCAGGAAGGAGCACCAACGTACATCGTGCTGGGGCGGACCCACCTTCCACGGTGAGAGCGTCCAAGTGGCGCCGAGATCATCCGACCAGGCCAGCCGGTGTTCCCGGCCCTTCGGGTTCGGGGAGCAGTGGACAAAGTTCGCGGCACTCTCATTGAACGAACTGCTCACCCAGGCGTACAAGGCGCCACTGACCGAAATCATGCCGACGGGCTTGCCGCAAAACTGCGCTGGATGCGCGGCATATTTCGGATAGGAGCCCCAGACGTCCACACCTTGGATTTCGGGAGGCTCACCGAGGATTCGCGCAAAGCCCAGGCTGACGCGGCCGGCGTTGTCGCTGGCGCCACTGAATCCACCACCATCTCCCCAGCCGGCGTAAACGTTGCCATCCTTCGCCCAGGTTACCGGCCACAAGTCGCTGCCGCCTTTGCCCGGTGTGTTGGCCAGCCGAATGAGATGCGTGAAATCCCAGTCGGCGCGCCGAATCACGGGGCTCGGTGGGTAGGGTGGCTGGCTCTGAGCGCGGAGCGACGGCACGCCAGCGGCAATCCCCAGCAGCGAGATGATCAGTAGAAGCAACGGAACAGTTCGCGGTGACTGTCGATGGCCGGCGGAGACGACGGGGCTCGAACCCGCGGCGTATTGCGCGCTAGTTCTATTCGCGATAACAGCAATAAATCGCATAATAACTCCTAAGAGGCAGAGGGAGAACGGCGTCAGGCCGCCTTTCCCCCCAATTGTAAACGGAGACTCCGGGGCGGCACTGCGTTTTCTATTCTCTCTCAGGGGAGACCGGGGGGGTCGCCCTTTCAGGGCGCGGGGGTAACGGGGGTTCAGTTGACCCAGTCCGTTGGACTGGGCTTCGTTATTTCGCCCCTCCGGGGCCAAATCACGGTTGCCCGACGCATTGAATGGCGGCGTAAAGCCGCCTCTACGTCAAACAGTCCCAGCCATCCGGACAAGACCATACCCTTGACCTATAGCGTTGATTGCGCATCGTCGGTGGGTGGGTGTAGGATTTACACCTTATGACTAACGCTATCCGTACGTTTTGGGGCCTCGTTCCAGCGCTCTGCTCCTGCGCGATCCTTCTGTTGTCGGTTAACGCGGTGGGCGCAGACCCGCCGATCCGGGTCGCGATCGTCGGACTCGTTCACGGCCACGTCAAAGGATTTCTGCACGCTCTGCCTCGGAACGAGAGCGCGACTTTAGTGGCCATTGTCGAACCGCAAGAGGCTCTGGCCAAGGAGTACGCCGCTCAGTATCATCTCGATTCCAAACTGTTCTACACCGACATCGAACGGATGCTCACCGAGCAGCACCCCGACGCCGTCCTGGTTTACACAACCATCGTAGACCATCGAAAAGTGATTGAGATCGCCGCGCGCCATGGCGTGAGTTCCATGGTGGAAAAGCCGCTCTCCACGACTTTGGAGGACGCCTTGGCAATCCGCTCGATTGCCCGCGAACATCATGTTCAGGTTCTCGTCAATTACGAAACAACCTGGTACGCCAGCAATCATGAAGTCTTCTCGGAGGTAGGGGAAGGCAAATTGGGGGATATCCGAAAAGTGGTGGTACACGATGGGCACGAAGGCCCCAAGGAAATCGGAGTTGGCCCGGAGTGGCTGCCCTGGCTTACCGATCCGCTACAAGATGGAGCGGGAGCCTTATTTGACTTTGGCTGCTACGGAGCCGACCTGATGACGGTCCTGATGCACGGCGAAGCTCCGCTCAGCGTAACCGCCGTCACGCAAACCGATAAACCCGACATCTATCCCAAGGTGGATGACGACGCGACCGTCATTCTTCGTTATCCCAAGGCCCAAGCCGTGCTGATGCCCTCGTGGAACTGGTCTTTCGCACGCAAGGACATGGAAGTCTACGGGAACGGCGGCTACGCGATCACCGTCGGCCCCGATCACCTGCGAGTTCGCTACCGCGGCCAGGATGCGGAGTCCGTCTCGACCGCTCCTCCTTTATCGAAGCCGGAGAACAATTCCTTGGACTACCTTGCTGCCGTACTGCACGGCCACCTCGACCCCGACGGCGATCTCACCTCGCTCGATACCAACATCGTGGTCATGCAGATCCTCGATGCCGCACGCCAGTCCGCACAGACTGGCAAAACGATCCCGTTAGCGCCCCTAGCCAAGTAGCAGGATGCTCATTGAGGTGGAGGGCGTTTCCCGCAAGGAATCCGAACCCGCGTCGTCCTTGACATCGCAACGGGCTGTTCTAGAATATCTCTATGATCCCACAAGGTTTACAACCGCTATTTTGGGACACGAATCTTGACCATTTCGACCCTGGTTCCTACCCACTTTACACAGTTGCTCGCATCTTGGAATATGGCGATCGGAGTGCGATC
Organism: uncultured Acidobacteriota bacterium; assembly: GCA_963808085.1. Lineage (GTDB taxonomy): Bacteria > Acidobacteriota > Terriglobia > UBA7540 > UBA7540 > Bog-366. The sequence goes on along the minus strand of CAWEFC010000028.1, from coordinate 357,373 downwards.
GTGTGGCTGCGTGCCACGTTTTCTGAAAGCCAAATCGTCGAGGTGCTCCGCACCGAACGGAGGCTCTCGCGCAGATCTGCGAATTTTTGGGGGCTCGTCTACCACATACCCGCGGACGAAATCGCAGCGCTACGGGTTGCCATCTGAACCCCCAATTCCTGCGAGGGCAAGGAGCTGACACGATGGACGGGAAGGAACACGTGTGGCATCGCGAGGTCATCACACCGGCTGTGGAGACCACTTTGAGCGACCTCTGCCAAATTTCGGTCCTCGCACCGTTCTACCTTGCGGGGGGAACCGGCCTCGCGCTTCAGCTCGGCCATCGACGGTCAAGGGATCTGGATTTCTTTACGCCGGAAGCCTTCCACGAAGATTCGTTGCTCCAGAAAATTCAGTCTCTCCGGGATTTCTCACTGGTTGCGAAGGAACCCGGAACAATTCACGCTCAGATTGGCGGGACCAAAGTGAGTTTCCTCGCTTACGGCTACTCACTGCTTTTTCCGTGTGAGGTCCTTCTGAATGTTAAGGTGGCTGATCCCCGCGATATTGCGTGTATGAAGGTGAGTGCGATCGCAAGCCGCGGAACGAAACGCGACTTCGTCGATTTATATGCCGTCGCACGGCATCACGGACTGCCGCAGATCTTGGAGTGGTTCAAGCAGAAGTTCGCCGCCGCCCATTACAGCTCCGTACATGTTTTGAAATCCTTGACCTATTTCGAGGACGCGGAAAAGGACCCCCCACCTGACATGCTCATGCCACTTACGTGGCAGGAAGTGAGACAGTTCTTTACCAGAGAAACCCCGCAGTTGCTTTGACCGCACCTTACCTCAGAGGAAGGTGCGCCACAGCGTCACTGCTTTACCGCAGACTCCGGCGCCGGCGGGGAAGATTCAGCCGTCCCCTTCGGGTTCCCGATTTTTTCCGAAGCGTCCACATTGAAGAGTTTGAAGTCGGAGTACTCGTGCCGATTTCGAAGTATCTTGCCGTTCCAATCGAGGGTCACCGTAACGCTCTGTGGCAGCCACCAGGCTTCGTTCCCCTGTTTAAAGTGGACCTGGTTAAAATCGATATTCGTGCTGACCTTCTCCACGCGCAGTTCGGGTATAGGCGCCAGAAGCTCCGTATAAAGCCGAGTGATCTGAAAGGTGGAACTATCCATCCACGCCAGGCCTTGGGTGAAGGTTGTCGAAGACTTGTCGCCGTTCCGGAACGTCCCCGTCAAGTGGGAGCTCGCGGGTATTTGCGCAAACGCCACCACGTAGGTATTCCGGCCATTGACCTTCTGTTGTCCGAGGTAACGAAAAGTGCTCTCCGCGCGATACTTGGGATGAAAGATGAGCGCCGCCGAGGTGAATCCATTCGTCAGCATGAACCCCTCGGAGAATCCCTTGGCGATCCCTTCATTCCCCGCCACACCGGCGCGAGACTCGATGAAGCCAGGCTCCAGCGGCTTGGTGGACAAAAGGCAAAGGTATCGAAATTTCTGGTTCAGCGTACCGCCGACCTGCCCTTTGCGGTTAAGTTTCTCCTGCTGGACTGCCTCGATCGAGCTGGTATTGGGGAAATTCTTGGTCAGATCGAGGATGTTCGTACCGACCCCGTCGAGGATGGCGCCCAATTGTTCCTGCCCTTGCGCGGGCTCGAGTCCAGTAATCAAGTCCGCGGGAGGGTGCCGAAGGACGTCGACAACCTCATGGCCCTTATGGCCCTTCCGCGGGTTTGTCTTGGCGGCGGCATGCACGGCCTCCACCTTTTTTTGGTCCTGAAGGCTTACCCACAATTTGCGAACGCGAAGAGGCATCGTCTTCACGTCGCGCCCATTAAGATAGCGATCCATTTCAGCGTTGGCTTCATCGAAGCGCCCAGTGCCGAGCCACGATTCTGTATAAAGGAGCTGCGCCTCCGATCCCGCGCCCGCGGCAAGGGCTTTTTTCAGAGCATCGTTCGCGGCCTCGGGCTGCCCCAGCATCAGCAAGCTCCGGCCGAGTTCCTGCAGGGCCAGCGCGTCTTGCGGTGCAATCTTGAGCGCCTCCTGAAAGAACGGCTCCGCTTTGTCCGGCTCATACTGCCAGCTTAACCATGTCCCGTAAGCCACCAGTGGTTCAGGGCGTCCTAGCTTTGGGTCATGCAGGTTTGCGTTTACTCCCTCGGCAAACGAGTCCTTGGCGTCGTTCCAGTCGCACCAACTCAGCTCGGCGAGGCCCAGCATGGTCCGGCAGCCGATGCATGTGGGATTTTTCTCCGCAACTCGAGCGAGAGTCGGGACGGCTCGGTCGAAGCCGTGCTGGTCGAGAAAGTCTGCCACGCCCCGGGTGTAGTCCTTCGCGCTTTTCGCCGCCAGCCCGTCCACCGGCCCGAGTTGCCTTAGTTTCGGCGCCAGACCCGAGACCAGGTCCGCTGGTGAAAGTAGGTCAGGATCGTCTTCCCGGAGTTCATGCAGCGTTATCGGGACCCACCAGGCTTTTCCCGAGCGGCCGTAATTGACGTACGCGTGCGCCGTTTGGAACCCTTTCATCTTGACGGTAAAAATCGTGATGAACTCGTCCACCGTCTCGGCTCGCAACTGGTAATCAGTGCGAAACTCTCCCCCGGCATTGGTCGAGAGGGTTCGCGGGCTCGCCGGGCCAAGGGGTGTTACGGTGACACTGGCGCCCCGGACGGGATCGCCCTGAATGGTTTTCACCCTTCCCGCCACGGCCCAGACTGCCTGAGTCATGGCAATCGAACCATTGTCACTCGTGATTCCCTGTCCCATGTTCTGTGCCGCCGTGGGTATGGGCAGGAGACAGACCGGCAGTAAAAGAAGAAAGACCCGGAAGCAGGTTTTCATCATCCCAAACTCTTGCGGACAAGGACGCGGACTCCCATCAGCGCTCGCGCGTATCTTACTCGCGACGCCCCGCTACGGCAAGCTCAACCGCGCTAGCTCAACCGCGCTGGACTTGTTGGGCGCCTTTGGTGAAAATGGGCGTATGTCCAATCCGGAAGATTGCAACCCTTGGTCCTCGGCCGAGCACGCCTTGGAATACCTTCGCCACGCTGACTCCATTCCCCACCGCACTGAGAGGGAAGCGGCTCTGCTCGAGTTTTTACCTCCGGGCGTGGCGCGCATTCTCGACGTGGGAAGCGGTGACGGAAGGCTCGTGGCTCTGGCTAAGTCAGATCGACCACAGGCCGCGCTCGTCGCCATGGACTTCTCTTCCGCCATGTTAGAGGCTCTGCATCGGCGGTTTGCGGCTGACGGCAAAGTGACCGTCGTCGCGCACGACTTCTCGAACCCATTGCCGGCCTTGGGACTTTTCGACGCCGTGATCTCCAGTTTTGCCATTCATCATGTGGCGCACGGACGCAAACGGAGCCTGTACCAGGAAATCTTCCGCCTGCTTCAACCTGGAGGCGTCTTTTGCAATCTCGAACATGTCGCGTCTCCTACCGACGGTCTCCACCATCAGTTTCTCGACCGGCTCGGGATTGCAAAGGAACAGGAAGATCCTTCCAACAAGCTGCTCGACCTCGAAGCGCAATTAGGCTGGCTGCGCGAAATCGGTTTTGTGGATGTAGACTGCCACTGGAAGTGGCGCGAATTGGCATTGCTGGCAGGGGTCAAACCGGCTTCGCCAGCCGGAGACTGAAACGGCTCCGCAGATGCGTTGGCCCCGCTTGAATCCACCCCCCCGATTTTATGCCTCGGCGAGCAGGCCTGCGGGGGGAAGCTCATTTCACCAGAGTGGAGCTTTCTCCGACTTCCGCGCGCACCTCGATCCACGCGTTGGCCGGGATTTTGAGAAACAGTTCGGCGATGTGGGGGTCAAACTGCCTTCCGCTATACTTTTGGATTTCCGCCCGCGCCGCGTCAAATCCCGGGCTTTTGCGATAGGCGCGGTCGCTGGTCATGGCGTCCAGCGTGTCGGCCACGGTAAAAAGCCGCGCCCCTAGGGGAATTTCAGCGCCTTTCAGGGCGTCTGGGTAGCCACTCCCGTCAAAGCGCTCGTGGTGGTGCCGCACAACGGCGCTGGCGGGTCGCAAGAACGGAACGCGCTTCAGGATTTCGTCCCCGGCGGTAGGGTGCTTGCGCATTTCGACCCATTCTTCCGCGGTGAGTTTGGCGGGCTTCAGCAGGATCGCGTCGGTCACGGCAACCTTGCCAATATCGTGCAGCAAGGCGCCCTGTTCGAGCGACGGCAAAAGCGCCGGAGGGTATCCGGCCCGCCGCGCCAAGTAGCGCGTGTAGGCCTGCACGCGGAGTGAATGCGAAAACGTCTCGTGTTCGCGCGCGTCGAGCGCCGCCACCAACGCTTCCAGCGTCATCTGGTAGTTTAATTCCAGTTCGCTCAGCGCTACCTCGAGCTCGCGCGTGCGCCGCTGGATGGTGGATTCGAGCGAACCCCGGTAAGCTCGCGCCCGCCGTAATACCGAAAGGCGCTCAAAGGTGCGAGTCACGGAGCGCGTTACCTCCTCTACCAGGAGCGGTTTAAGCAGGAAGTCAAACGCCTGCATACGTAGGGCAGCAACCACCGTTTCAACTTGAATCTCTCCCGTCACCAGAATAAACGCCACGTCCCACCGGGTTTGCTGCGCCATGGAGAGCAAGTCCAGCCCGGAGGCGCCGGGCATCCAGACGTCGCATACAATAATGTCAAAATCCCCGCTCTCAATTGCTTCCAAGGCGCCCGCAGCATCGGCGGCCTCCGCCACTTGCGTGCTGATAGGTTTCAGTGCGGCGAAAAAGAAATTGCGCACGGCCGACTCGTCGTCCACAACGAGGATTTTCGGAAGCAAGCGATTAATCATAGGTTCTCCCGGTGCGCAAGTCTCCCGGTCAGGGCCGGCACCGTCCCTCTGACCCTAAGAAGAGCTTCCCCACAGGATTGCATCGGCTTGGTTCCCCGTTCCCTTTAGTTCCGTGGCTAGGGAATTACCATGCAACGAACGAGGCTTTCTGATTCGGTTCGGGAAATCTCCGGTGTGGCGGAAAGGCTGCAAATTATGAGACGAGAATCAGCAATGTACTCGGGGAGATCGAAGAACGGCCCTTCTGCTTCAATTCTATCGGTCTGGAACGCGGAGGGTGGGCGATCGAGTGGGCTCGAACACGGCTTTGACCTCTGAACGCAGAATGTAGAACAATAATGCACTGGCAAGAACCAGGCCTATTCCGCCTCGCATGAAATCGCCCCGGAGAGAATTGACCATGTCCCCGAGAATTTGAGTGAGGATGATCCCTACCGCCAGTCTCCAACCCCAAAGGCGGCGTTTGAACCACCCGACCCCGGCGATCGCTAAGGCGGCGCTGAGGAGTAGGAAAAGAATCCCCACTGGTTTCCCGAGGCCGACGAGATGATTGTAGGCCGCCGGATTAAGACTCCAGACTTTATCCAGAGAGGACCCACGCCAAATCAGAGTTCCCCCCGCCAAAGAGGCCATGACTGCGCCGAAGAACAAGAAGATTCCGACAGCAGTTACTCCGAAGGTGGCCCCTCGTGGGAAGTCGTTATTCATATTGGAGCCAGGGCGATTCCACCCTGTGAAACTCAAATCGGGAAACGGACGGACAGCCCGTCGAGATCCCAGAGATTCTGCCAGATAAACAGATGCCCAGGGCAACTGTTTATCTGGGATCTCAAGCGACCACTCGGCAAGCAGGACGCAGATTGTCGGCTGGATGCGAGGGTCGATCATCCCAAGGCTGCTCCCGTGGCATCTTGATGGCAGGAAGGACTCACCGCGTCGCTAAGTCGAGGAAAACATGGGACGTCACCAGCGACTTTTTGTCCTTGACCGGCCGCGTTCGATGGTTGTCTAATTGGGCCATAGCTTGTGGTGACTTGAGACCTGTGGGAGGCATGCAAATGGCTCACTATTCCCGCCGTGATTTCCTGAAAACTGGACTTGCCGCAGCGGCGCTTGCTGGCGCTGGAAGTTTTTCACTCAAAGCCGCTCCCGAAACTGCCACAGATTGGGTAACCCTCGGGAAATCGGGTGTCAAGGTGACGCGGCTCGCCTTTGGCACCGGCACCATGAGTGGGCGCGTGCAACGCGAACTGGGCCAGGAACAATTTACCAAGCTTGTCCGTTACGCCTACGACCGCGGCATCCGCTTCTTTGAGACTGCGGAGTCTTACACTGACATGCACCGGATGCTGGGCGTGGCACTGAACGGCATTCCGCGAGACAGCTACCGGCTGATGTCGAAGATCACCACGCATGGAGATGTCGATCCTTTGCAGAAGATCGACGAGCTGCGCAAACTCGCAAATACCGATTACTTCGACGTGATGCTGCTCCACTGGCAGCATGAGCCAACCTGGCCCACCGACAGCCTCCGGTGGCAAGACGGCATCATGGAAGCTCAGACAAAACATGCGGTGGTCAGTCACGGCGCGTCCGTGCACGGCCTTCCGGCGTTGCGCCAGTTTCCGGGAAATCAATGGCTCCAGGTGGCGATGATCCGGATGAATCAAAAAGGCGTGAGGATGGACGCCGAGGATTACAACACGGACGGATTGGGAAATGTCAGCGAGGTCGTCTCCCATGTGAAACAGGTCCGCAAAGACGGGATGGGCGTGATCAGCATGAAGCTGGTAGGCGAGGGCGCCTTCACGAGTCGTGAAGACCGCCAGGCGGCGATGAAGTATGCGTTCAGAACCGCAGGTGTCGATTCCGTGACCGTGGGCTACAAGAATACCGCAGAGATTGACGAGGCCATTGAGAATGTGAACTTGGCGCTCGCCTAATCTCCGCCTCGCAACTGCCGCCACCTCTCACCCCGCAGGCCGAACGGTTCCTGCGTGAAGCTCCGGCTCGGAACTCCCGAAGCTCCGCTGCGGAAATCGTCGAGCATGGATCGCGACGCTTTAAGTCCGTCTGCCGGAATAAAACGCAGATCTGCCCTCGCTCGACGCCAGCCTGCCGAGCCTCCCTCGGGTCGCAAGAAACGCTCTTCGCGATTTGGTGATAAGTTCGACGGGTAGCAGACGCTGGCGCAGCTTGCCTTCGTGTGCGGCCTTTTCGCCGGCTGGCGCGGGAAACATGGTGATAGAAACGTTCACGAGTTTATTTTGTCCGAAGAGCGCGTTGACCGGCGAAACTCCTTGGTTGTCCTTGCCCTGAGCGTTAAATCCTTAAGACTTGATACTTCCCTTCCTTACCCTCACAAGACTTTCTTTGAGATTTCCTCATCCTCTGCTCAATTCCTGCCGAAATAAGGTGTGATTAATGAAGGCAAGGCCTTCAGGAGAGTGTTGAGACCGGTGGCGGAGCTGAGTCTTGGGGAATGGCACAGGTCGAAGAAGAAGGGGCTTGCGTCTCCAGTAGCGAGGCAATCCCACCCCTATAACACCGAAGCCAACTGCTGCCGACTATTGCCTCTCCTAGCAACGCTGGCAGGGCCGGACCCCGTTCCGCCCTCGGAAAAGGTGAGAAGATGCGAGTCCTCATAGCAGAAGACGACAAACCAGTGGCCAGTTTCGTTCAAAAGGGACTGGAAGCTGAGCAATACGCTGTGGACATTGCGCAGGATGGCGACGAGGCGCAGTTCATGGTGGGCCAAATTGAGTATGACGTGGCAGTGCTTGACCTTACCCTTCCGCGCCTCGATGGGTTGGAGGTGCTCAAACATATCCGCGAAACCAAGCCGGCCTTGCCCGTCCTTATTCTGACCGGGCGTAACCGGGTGGAAGACCGGGTAAAAGGGTTGGACTTGGGAGCCGACGACTACTTGACCAAGCCATTTTCTTTCACCGAACTCTCCGCCCGAGTTCGCGCTCTGCTCCGGCGGTCAACCATGCCTGCGGAGATCATGCTGCGGGTCGCAGACTTGGAATTGAATCGCGTGGAAAGGGTCGTGAAGCGCGCCGGCAACGCCATCGAACTTACGCCCAAAGAATTCTCCTTGCTTGAGTACCTGATGCGAAACGTCGGCCGCTGCGTGACCCGCGCCATGATCATCGAGCATGTCTGGAATCTTTCCTTCGATACCATGACCAACGTCGTGGATGTTTACATCAACTACCTCCGGAAAAAGGTGGATCAGGCCTTCGAGCACAAACTGATTCACACCGTTCGGGGTGTCGGTTATCAAATCGGGGAAGAGGCCTGAGGGAAGGCGGAAGGCCAGTGGGCGGAAGGCAGGGAGCGAAGGCCCGGTGCGCCGTAAGCGCAACCCAAGCCGTGCAATGGCCGTCCCGGCCATGCCCGAGCACGGGCGGTCGCCCGTGGTACGGAATCTTCGCCTGTAACCAAAAGCCTCGGGACGACGATACCGAGCGACATGAATTGTAGCGTCGATCTCCGATCGACGAAGTCGGTCGGAGACCGCCTCTACAGCCGGATGCACAAACAGTTGTGTCGTTCTGAATAGCCCCGGGCAGCAGGCAGTCGGCCGCGGGCGGTGATGGCGCGAGCCCGCACGGACGTCGGAATTCTTTCAGGCGGGGCGGGTGGGGTGGAAAATGGAAGACAAGCACCAATTGTTAAGTCATGCAAAGACTTCCGGGAAGAACGAAACACCTATTGCCGGAGGCCCCTCCTGTTCGCCCGTCACCCCGACCACCCGGTCGCTTGATCCAGATCTCGGTTCACCCGATCTCCCGATCACCCGATCACCCGATCACCAGCTCTGTTCCCCCGATCACCCGCTCCCCCGATCGCCCGGCTCCAAGAACTGCCGCGAGTGCCTTGGCGCGTTGGCCCATCGTCTCGCGCAGACCATGACCGCGCTGCGCGGCGGCATCGAGTTGGGGCTGATGGGAAAACACTCGACTGCGGATTACCGCTCCTTGCTCGAACGATCGCTCGAACTCGCCGACACCATGGCGCAGTTGATCGTGTCGATTCGTGATCTGGGGGAGTCGGGTGCGCCCGGAGGTCCCCCCGAACCTGTTCTGCTCGAGGCCGCGGCTTCGGAAGTTCTGGGAGAATTGGAAGGGCTGGCGGAATTCCGCGAACTCCACCTGCAGCTCAAAACCGAAGGCGCCGTGAAGGTCTTCGCCGACCCTGTACGCCTTCGCGAAGTGTTCATGAGTTTGCTGGCTTGGGTCATACAAAACAGCGCGGGCGGGACCGTCGTCGCCGTAGATATCTCGGCGGCGGAAGGGGAGGCGCGCGTGGTCCTATCGCCTTCACGGCAGGACTTGCAGTACCTCCAGGTGAAGATTTTGGAGGATATCACCAGTCCGGGCCTGCTCTTTTCTTACGCGGCTAAGAACGGCGCCTTGGGATGGATCATCAATCTACGGCTGGTTGAGGGTTTAGGAGGAAAGCTTGAAATCCTCAACGATGGCTCCGAGACCGGACGCATCCGCGCGCGATTTCCGCTGGCGCCCGCCACTTGAATCGGAGGTTCACTGCGGTTGCCGGCTGGCCCGGCGGCCTCTCTACGCCCCTGTGCGCCGGAAAATATGCTGACCTTGGTGCCTTCTCCGAGCGGCGCCGTAAAATTTCGTTTCGAGGCGAAATCCGATGAGTCGACTTGAACCGTCGCATGAAGGCAAGAACAATATAATCCTGGGTTAATCCGTGTCTCACAATGCGATGGCAAAAATAAAGCTTATCCAACGAGGAACCGATGACTACCAGTGCCTTCAAAGTTGCCCACACGACCCAGCTTGCCACGGTCGTGGCCAGTCCAAACTCATTCTTCCGCAAACGTATTTTGCAGCAACTGGCCGCGCAGAATTGCCTCGCGGAGGAGGCTCGCGGCGGGGCGGAAGCGTTGGCCTTAATCGAGCAAGGGTCCTGTCAAACGCTGCTGCTCGATCAATTCCTGCCTGACCTGGATGTGGGGGAGCTCGTGGGCATGATCCGCACTCAGCACCCCCAGGTGGAGGTCGTCGTGCTGGACGCCGAGGGGAACGTGGGGGCCGTGCGCAGCGGTCTGGGTGGCCACGCCGACTCGAATGAAACTTTTCGCTTGCTCCAGAATTCCCGCGAGCCGCGCATTCCTATTGAACTTCCCAATCCCATTGACCGTCCCGCGCCGCGCTCGCCGGCGTTGATCGGTGATGTCGAAGCCTTACCTGGCATGACCGGACAAAGCCCGTCGATGCGCAGGGTTTACCGTCTAGCTCGGCTGGTGGCTCCGCGCCAAACCACTGTCCTGTTGACCGGCGAGACCGGAACCGGCAAGGAACTGGTGGCGCGCGCCCTACATGCCTTGAGCCCGCGGCGCGACCGGCCGTTCGTGGTCATCAACTGCGCCGCGATCCCCGAGCCTTTACTCGAGGCCGAGCTGTTCGGCTTCAACCGCGGCGCGTTCACGGGGGCGTTTCAGTCCCGCGTGGGGCGCATTCAAATGGCTCAAGGCGGCACTGTGCTTCTCGATGAAATAGGCGACCTTCCGCTTTCAATGCAGGCCAAGCTCTTACGCTTTTTGCAGGAAGGGGAAGTCCAGCGGTTGGGCAGCTCCGACACTTTGCGCGTCGACGCCCGGGTAATTGCCGCCACCAACGCCAGCCTCTCCCACCTCGTCAAAGAAGGACGTTTTCGCGATGACCTTTACTACCGACTCGCGGTGTTTCCCATTGAGATCGACCCCTTGCGTCTTCGCCGCGAGGATATCGCGCCGCTCAGTGAGGGTTTCCTCGAGTTCTTCTCTCAGGAAGCGAATGCGCCCGCCAAGAGTTTTTCACCGTCGGCGGCCAGAGCTCTCGAAGAGTATTCGTGGCCGGGGAACGTCCGCGAGTTACGACAGATCATCGAGCGAGCTTTCATCCTGGCGGAAGAACAAGAAGAGCTTCTGCCCGAGCACTTCCCGTGGGCGACTTCAGAATCCTAGATGGCTCCCAACCATGATCCGCCCAGGCGGCACGGCGCCAAGGAAACCAAAAGCTGGAAAAACGGCGTCGCCGAGTCTTCGCCTTCTACCTGGAGCGGGCGCTCCAGTCGTCTGTGGCCTCTCCCTGTCCGCGCAGCGGGGCAAGACGATTGGAGAGATTTAATAAGGGTGGGTTGAATTTGGCACCGCCCGTGCTTTCGAGGATCGTTGCCATGCAGACTTTGCCTTCTGATCGGCAAAAAAAGCTTGACCCCCCGGATAAGCACCCGCGCTCCACCCGGAGCGCCTTGGCGGCCGCCTTTGCTTCCTTTAACCAGACGGCCGGAGCTCTGGAGACCACTTACTCGAACCTCCAAGCGCAGGTGGGCCGGCTTCGCATCGAGCTTGAGAACAAAAACCGCAGCTTGGCGCAAAGCCTGGAAGAGAACCAGCGCATGCGCGCTTACTTGGCCAAAATCGTGGAGGGTTTGCCTTGTGGGGTTTTGGTGTTCGACAGTGCGATGAATCTACGCATGCTGAATCCCGCGGCAGGCCGGTTGCTCGACGCCGGCAGCGAGGACACCCCCTCGCCGCACGCTTCGCTGCCCCGTCTGCTGGGCTCTTTGCTCGCCGCGCTTCCCCGCGACGAATCGAATCGCGAACAGGAGTGGGTGGTGGACGGTTCCGGCGGCGAGCGCACCGTCGGCGTGACTCGCGCCTGCTTCCGCGCTGGCTCGTCACGCGACGAATCAATCCTCATCTTGCGCGACTTGACGGAGGCCAAGCAACTCGAGCGCGAACGCGAGATCTCTCGGCGCACCAATGCCTTGGCAGAGGTGGCCACCCTGCTGGCGCATGAGATTCGAAATCCCTTAGGAAGCCTCGAACTCTTTGCCGGGCTCCTGGCAGACGCCTTGGCGGACAACGTGGATCTGCAACCCTGGATCAATCACGTCCAAGCCGGCCTGCGCACGTTGGCGGCCACAGTCAACAACGTGCTCAACTTTCACAGCCAGCCCGCCGCGCAACTTTTCCCCGTGGATCTCGTTCGACTAGTGGGGCAGACAGTGGAATTCCTCCGGCCCTTGGCGCGGCAGAAGAAGATGCAGATCGAGTGGCATGCGCCGATGGACAAAGTGTCTGTTGTCTCCGACCCGTCGCGGCTTCAACAGGCGTTTCTAAACTTGGCGCTAAATGCTTTCCGCGCAATGCAACCCGGCGGGACCCTTGACATCAGCGTCAATGCCGACACCGTCGGCCTGCGTCCCACTGCCACGATGACTTTTGCCGATCAAGGATCGGGCATTCGCGCGGAGGATTTAGAGAAGATTTTTCGGCCGGGATTCACAACCCAGCCCGGTAGTCCGGGGCTTGGCCTGGCGGTTACGCGGAAAGTTATCGAGCAGCACGGCGGCGCGATTCGGGTAGAAAGCCGAGAGGGGAAAGGAACCGCGTTTACGTTGGAGCTTCCCCTGGCGGGCAATCAGGAATCCGGGTGATCTAATAATCGCGTTATCCGATGATCGGGCGAACGAGAAGCACGTCGGCCGAGAACCTCCTTGCGTTCTCCCGATCATCGGATCACCCGATCTCCCGAACGAAAGGTGGATGGATGAATCAAGTTCTCGTGGTAGATGATGAAGCGGCAATGCGCGTTGCGCTGGAGGTTAATTTCCGCCGTCAGGGATGGAAAGTGACGACGGCGGGTGGAACCAGCGAGGCGCTCGAGCGCTTCCGCCTGTCGCCTTGTCCGCTGGTAGTTACCGATATGCGAATGCCGGATGGCGACGGGCTGCGGGTTATGCAGGGCGTCCGCGCCTTGGCGCCGGAAACCGCCGTGATCTTTCTGACTGCCTTCGCCAATGTGCCGGAGGCCGTCAATGCCATGCGGGAAGGCGCGTGCGATTACCTGGTCAAGCCGATCTCGTTCGAGCAACTAAAGGAAGCGGCAGCGCGCGTCTTGAGCGCGAGGGTCGGCAAGAGCCCCGCGCCGAACAGTGGAGAATTCATTGGCCGCTCGGCGGTGACTCAGCGCCTGATCGAGCGCGCCCGGCAAGTGGCGCGCACCGATGCCGACATCCTGATGGAGGCGGAGAGCGGCACGGGCAAAGAACTGCTCGCCCGGCTCGTACATCGCTCCAGCCCGCGAAGCCAGCGCCCCTTTGTGGCGGTCAACTGCGCAGGGTTTCCCGATACGTTGCTTGAAAGCGAGTTGTTTGGGCACGTGCGCGGCGCTTTTACCGGCGCAATGACCTCGAAGGCGGGCAAGTTTGAACTGGCCCACACCGGCACGCTGCTGTTGGATGAGATTGCCGAAATGCCGCTCAGCCTTCAGCCGAAGCTGTTACGCGTTCTTCAGGAGCGGGAAATCGACCGGCTGGGCGACACGCGCCCTCTGCCCATCGATGTGCGAGTGATCGCCACCACCAACCGACCCTTAGCGGCACTGGTGGCGGAGGGGAAATTTCGTGCCGACCTATTCTTCCGGCTTAATGTAATTCCCCTCACCCTTCCCCCCTTGCGGGAACGGCACGAAGACATTTCCGACCTGGTCAACCATTTCTTGCGAAAATACGCGCCGGCCTCCCGATCGAATGTCGTGCGGTTTTCGCCGGAACTTCTGGAGCGGCTTCAGGCTTACGAATGGCCGGGCAATGTGCGCGAGCTCGAAAACTTCGTGCGCCGCGCATTAGTGCTCGCGCCGGGGCCGACAGTCGGGTTGGAACTCCTCGCGGAAGCTGGTTTTCAGAACGAAGAGCCGGCCTTGGGGGCAATTGAGGCGGGGCTGACGTTGCGCGAGTTGGAGCGATCACTCGTGGAAAAAACCCTGGATGCGACTGGAGGCAATCGCACCCGCGCCGCAGGAATGCTGGGCGTCAGTCTGCGCACGGTGCGCAATAAGATTCGCGAGTTTGGCTTGCCTCCCCGGAGGGCAGCATGAATTGGATTGAAACCCCCAGTATGGAACGGTTGGAGCATTACCTGGACCTGGTGACGTTTCGCCACGAACTCATCTCGAGCAATCTCGCGAATGTCGATACCCCGGGATATCGGACCCAAGATCTCGATTTTGAGGGTGAGATGCGGCGCGCCGAGCAACGCAGTAATCCGTTCTCTCCGCAGGTGCAGCAGGTAAAGGGGCTGATTGAGCGCCCGGACGGCAATAACGTGAGCCTGGAGCGGGAGACCCTGGCCCTGGCGCGGGTCCAACTTCAGTACAAAGCCGGAGTGGAATTGCTGCGGAATGAAGTCCATATGCTCCAGTCGGCCATTAATGAAGGGAAATAAAACCATGAATCTCTTTGGAGTTCTCGATATCAACTCGTCCGCGTTGACGGCCGAGCGCGAGCGCGCCGAGGTAACGGCCAGCAACATGGCGAACGCGGAGACCACACATACGCCCGGTGGCGGGCCTTACAAGAAACAACTCGTCGTGTTTGGAACGGAGCAGGCCAGCCGGGGTAAGTTTGCTCTTACCTTGGCGAGCCTGGGAGACCTGCACGCGCGGGGAGTGCGAGTGGAAAAAGTGGTTCAGGACAAGGCCCCCGCTCTGCGCCGGTACGAACCCGGCCACCCGGATGCGGACGCCGACGGGTATGTTTCCTATCCGAACATCAATCCCGTGGAAGAGATGGTCAACTTAATGGGGGCCGCCCAAGCGTACCAGTTGAATGTCGGTGCGGTGCAGGCCACCAAAGCGATGATTACGGAGACGCTTCAGATTCTGACGTAGCAGTTGCAGGAGTTAGGCTCCTGCAGTCGCGAGTCAGTAGGCAGAAGGAAAACGTCCAGAGGGAACCGACTCGGCAACCTCGCTCGAATTCTCTTGCCGCCTTCATGAGGCTGTCTTGATGCTTGGCGTCGTTTCATCCTCCGACTTCTGACTCCCGAGCTTGGCTGGAGGTACACGGCAGTGGGCAATCCAATTTCAGGTCTGCCACAAATCGACTGGAGCAACGTACAACTGGACGTTCGCCAACCTTCGAGCGACCGTTCGGAATTCTTCCACACGCTGGAAGGGGCAATGGATAAGGTCCAGGAAATCCAATCGGGGGCGGACCAGCAGGTAGCGAGCGTTTTGCAAGGGAACGGGCAGGATCTCCACTCGACTTTGGTGGCGGTGGAAAAAGCGGACCTCTCGTTTCAACTGATGATGCAGGTGCGCAACAAGATTGTGCAAGCGTACCAAACGATTTCGCAGATGCAGTTTTAGCACGGAGCTCTCAACGATTGGCCAAGGTCGCCCGGCTTGAGTCTTGGCCGATATTGAAAAACGAGAGCGGATGGCTGAGAGCCACAAATGGCCTTTAGTGCGGAGCAAGCAACTAAACAGATCGCCGTGTTCGTGCGGGGCCTCACGTTGCGGCAGAAAATCACCGTGGCGCTGGGGGCTGCTGCCGTGGCGGGAACCATTTGGGTGTTCGTCGCCTTACTGGATAAAGCCGAATACAAAACGCTTTACTCGGGACTGTCCCCGAGTGATGCACAGTCCCTGTCGCATCGGCTGTCGGAAAAGAACATTCCCTTTCAATTAACGAGCGATGGGACCGGCATCCTTGTTCCCGCCGACCAATTGGACAAGGTTCGGCTCGACTTGGCCGCGGAGGGAATGCCGCAGACCGGGCGGCTGGGGTTCGAGCTCTTCGACAAGCCGAATTGGGCGGGCAGCGACTTCGTGGAAAAGGTGAACTATCAAAGGGCTCTGGAAGGCGAACTCGAGCGAACCATTCAAACCCTGGGGGAAATTGAGTCGGCGCGGGTTCACTTGGTGATGCCCCAGGAATCGCTCTTCACCGAGCAGGAGCGCGCGGCCAAGGCGTCGGTCGTCATTAAGCTTCGGGGGGGGCACTTGGGCGACGAAGCCCAGGAAGCGATCACACATCTGGTGGCAAGCGCCGTGGACAACCTAAAGCCCGAGAATGTGACATTGATTAATGCCGACGGGGGCATCCCGATCCTGGCGCACGGCAGCGACTCACCCAATCGGCCGCGAAGTTGGGCGGATTTCGAATTAGCCCTCGCGCATAAGGTTATCGCCACCCTCGAGCCCGTCGTGGGAGTGGGAAAGGCTCGCGCCAACGTCACGGCAGAGTACGACCTCGCCACGAGCGACAGCACCTCGGAGGTTTACGATCCGAATGGCGCGGTGGTGCTGACCTCTCAAGTCTCCGAGGAGCGAGATGGCGAACCGGGGGCGGAGGGCACTCCCGGAACCCCGTCCAACGTTCCGGGAAAGCAATCCACCGCCGCACCGAAGCCGGACGCTAATTCCGACTCGCAGCACCTTCACACCGAGAGCAAGACCTTTGTGGTTAGCAAGACAGTACGTCATACGGTGCAACCGCCGGGAACTCTTAAGCGCATTACCGCGGCGGTCCTGGTGGACGACGCGACCGAACCTGGAAATGGCAATGGCCAGAGGACTGAAACACGACGCAAGAGAACGCCGGACGAGATGAAGCAGATTGAGGAACTCGTGTCGGCGGCGATCGGGGTCGATACCACCCGCGGCGACAAAGTGGCGGTGGAAAACCTCTCGTTCCAAACCTTGCCACTGGAGACTCCTACCCCTCCCACCTTCTCCGAGCGAGTGGTGCCCCTCGTGGACAAATGGATTAACGTCATTCGCTACGGGGCGTTAGTCCTCCTCTTCTCATTGATCTACATGCTCGTCCTGCGCCCAATTAAGCGCCAGATCGTGACCACATTTCAGGAGCTTCCCAGACAGTTGGGATTGGGAAAAGCCGCTCTGGTGGCTTTGCCAGGAGGGGGAGCGAGTATGCCCGTCAAGCAAGGGGAGGGCGCGGCCAATCTCGATGGCTCTCTCCAGCAGTTGGATGATTCTCCGACTCAAGCCAAGCAAGCCGTCATGATGAAGAAGAACCTGCTGGAAAAGGTAAAGAAAGAACCTGCGACCGCCAGCCGCTTGATCCAGAATTGGATGCGGCAGGAGGGTAAATCATGACGGCAGCCGCGGAAACCGCAAAGACCCCGTCAGGCGAGAAACTGAGCGGGACTCGCAAGGCAGCCATCCTCCTTGTCCTTTTGGGCGACGAAGCAGCCAGCTTGATCTATAGAAACCTTCCGCAAGAAGAATTGCAGATGCTTACCGAGGAGATCTCCGAGCTCGAATACATTTCTCCCGAAATCGGCGCCCAAATCCTTCAGGAATATTACCGCTTGACCGTCACCGAGGAGTATCTCGCGCAAGGCGGGGCCGACTACGCCAAAACGCTCCTGGTAAAGGCCTTTGGGGAGGATGGGGCGAAACATCTGCTCGAACAGGTTGAGAGCTACCAGGAGGCCCGCGCCACAAATCTGGACTCACTGCAAAGAGCCGATCCACAACAACTGGTCATGTTCGTGGAGGGCGAGCACCCACAAACCGTGGCGCTGGTTCTGGCGCATCTGGGATTGAAGTCGGCCTCCGACATCCTCCTTCTTCTGCCCGACAAGACGCGCGCGGAAGTGGTGCGCCGGCTTGCCGAAATGCACCAGTTTTCGCCAGAAATGGTCCAGAAGATTTCCCTGGTGCTCAACAAGAAACTCAAAGCCTTGGGAGAACAAAATCGCCGCGCTTACGGGGGCATCAAAGCCGTCTCCGAGATGCTCAACCGGGTCGAGCCGGGGACGGTCAAAACCATTTTAGAGACCATCGAGCAGGACGATCCTAAGCTCGCCCTCAGCATTCGCAATTTGATGTTCACCTTCGAAGATTTCCTCTCTGTTCCGGAAAGCAGCATGAGGGAACTCTTGAGCCATTTGGACAAAAAGACGCTGGCGCTGGCGCTGAAGGGGTCCTCAGAAGATATGAAGAATCACATTTTCAAGACCATGTCCTCCCGTGCTACGCAGATGTTAAAGGAGGACATGGAGGCGCTGGGGCCCGTGCGCTCCAAAGAAGTGGCCACAGCCCAGCAAGAGATCGTTCAACAAGCACGCAAGCTCGAAGCGGAAGGGAAGTTAACCTTAAAGAGCTTTGGTGATGACGCCTATGTCGTCTAATCCTAATCCAACCGCCGGCGAGGTTAGACCCAACGCCGAAACGTACCAGTACCCGGCACCCCTGGTCTCCGGATCCGGGGTGAAGCCGCCCTCTCCTGGCGGCAACGCCTCAACTCTGGAGCGTCTCTGGACACCTGATGCCAGCCTCTCTCCGGGGCCTCCGCCGGTTTGCGAGGATCAGATTCGGGGGCGGGAAGCGCGCGCCCGAAAAGAGGGCCGGGACGAAGGGTTGGCGCAAGGCCTGGCGGAATTCGAAAAGAGGTTGGCAGTGGAAAGGCAAGGCTTGGTCCAGGCAGTTCGTGAATTCGCCAGCGAACGGGAGACCTACTTTCATCGCGTGGAAGCGGAGGTGGTGGGGTTGGCCGTGGCGATTGCCCGGAAGATCTTACACCGGGAAGCGCAAGTCGATCCCTTGCTCTTGGCGGGAGTCGTGCGCGTCGGGCTCGATAACGTCGCCGCCGGGACGCATGTCCGGTTGCGAGTTCACCCCGATCAGATTCAGGCGTGGCAAAGCTTCTTCTCCCAACAGCCCGACCTGAAATCGCTTCCGGAATTAATTGGCGACGCCACCCTCGGGTTGGGACACTGCTTGCTGGAAACCGAATTGGGCTCGACCGATCTGACGCTTGAAACTCAACTCAAGGAAATTGAGCAGGGCTTTTTTGACCTGCTGGCGCAAAGGCCGCAAAAGCAGTGACGAGGGAATAGTGACAAGTGACGAGCGGGAAATTGTCGATTGCTGATTGCCAATTGTCGATTGAACCCAATTGTTTCATCCGGCGCTGATACCCAGTCGTCCGGTAATGTTCTGTTGCGGCCGTGAATGATGCCATACGACTTCCAATCGAACATCCACAAGCGAAAGTCAGGAGTCGAAAACCGGCAATCGACAATCGCCAATCGGCAATCGCAAATCGCCAATCTCCATCGCGGTGTCTCATGAAAGACTTCTCACTCTTGGCCCCTTACTTCCGTCGCCTGGAGAGTCTCTCCACGGCGCGTTGGTATGGCCGGGTCACCAAGGCGGTGGGCCACATCGTGGAGTCAGAAGGCCCTTTTTGTTCGCTCGGCGAGTGCTGCGAGCTTTTTGGGCCGGAGGGCGAGGCACACGCGGGAGAAGTGGTGGGGTTCCGCGGCAGCACCGTGCTCTCGATGCCCCTGGAAAGACTAGGGGGCATCCGCTACGGCGACCGGATCGCGACTTGGGGGGCCAAGGCAACTCTGCGGGTGGGGGATGAATTACTGGGCCGCGTAATCGACGGCCAAGGCAAACCCCTGGATTCGCGGCCCGGATACCACGCCCGCGAGGACTGGCCGTTGCACGCACTTGGCCCCTTGCCGCTGGACCGCCAGTCGATTCGCGAGCCTTTGGGCTGTGGGGTGCGCGCTATCGACGCCTTTCTAACCTGCGGCCGCGGGCAGAGGGTTGGAGTTTTCGGCGGTAGCGGGGTCGGGAAAAGCACCCTGATCGGATTAATGGCCCGCGGGAGCGCCGCGGACGTAACCGTGATGGCGCTGGTGGGAGAGCGCGGCCGCGAAGTGCGGGAGTTCCTCGAAGGGACCCTCGGGGAAGAAGGCAGACGGCGCTCGGTGGTGGTGGTTTCCACCTCGGACCAATCGCCACTGTTGCGAATTCGCGCCGCCCTAGTGGCAACGACGGTCTCCGAGTACTTCGCTATGCAGGGCAAGAACGTATTGCTGGTCGTCGACTCGTTGACCCGCTTCGCCATGGCTCAACGCGAAATCGGCCTGGCGGCCGGTGAGCCTCCCACGGCGAAAGGCTATACCCCGTCCGTGTTCACCTTGTTGGCGCAGCTTATCGAGCGGGCTGGGCACTTCAACGGTGGAAGCATCACCGCATTTTACACGGTGCTCATGGAAGGCGACGACCAGCAGGACCCCCTGGTGGATGCGGTCCGAGCCCTGCTGGACGGCCACATCATTCTCGATCGCCGCCTCAGCACCCAAAGCCATTACCCTCCGATTTCCATCCTAGACAGCCTGAGCCGGCTGATGCCAGCAGTGTGCAAACCTGAGCACTTGGACAAGGCGCGCCGCGTGCGAAAACTGATGGCCGCCTACGCCGCCTCGGAAGATTTGATCAGGGTGGGCGCCTACCAGAAGGGTCTTGACTCGGTTCTGGACCAGGCAATTGAAGTTGTCCCGGCGTACAGCAAGTTTCTTCAGCAGAGGGGGGATGAAAAGGCACCCCTAGACAGCACCCTCGCGGCTCTCCAGGCGCTGCCGGGGTGAAGAATTTTGGATCTTCGATTTTGGATTTGGGATTGAACGAACGGGAAGAACGATTTGGGGTTTTGATTGAACAGCGGAAGGAACTGTTTGGAATCTCGGATTGGGATTTCCGATCATTGATCTTGGATTGAACAACAGCAAGAAGCATTTGGGATTTTGGAATTTAGGTTTTTGAATCGACCAAAAGAATACATCGTGATGGGTTTCAGATTTTGGATTCTGGGTTTAACAACGGAAGAAGACCGTTTTGGATTTCGAATCTTGGGTTTCGAATTTTGAATTTTAAATTTTGAATTACCGGTGGTTTGTGCCCGGCAAAGTCTGCAAAGTCTCAAAGCCAGAGACGGCCCACAGCCAGCACAGGTCAGGAACAGCACGTGCAGCGCGCGTTGCTCAATCCAAAATCTAAAATCCAAGATTAAGTTCTCCAATGCCGTTTAATTTTTCTTTACAGGCCGTGCTCCGTTGGCGCGAGAGTTTCGAGCGGCGCGAGCGCCAACGGTTGGAGATCGTCACCCGCGAGTTCGTAAAGGCGCAGCAGCAGCGGGAGCAAGCGAAATTGGCCCGCGCCAACGCGTTAGTCCAGGCGCAGAAGAAATTGCGCCAAGGCACGACGGCTGCGGAAATGCAATTTGAGTTGGCGTGCGACCGGGCGCGCGCTCGGCAAATTGTCGTGTGGACCGAGCACGTCGCTAAGCTCGATGACTTGCGGCGCCGCCAGATCGAGGTTTTTCGTAAGGCACAGCAGCAACGCAAAATCCTGGAAAACCTCCGTGATCGCCAGCTTGCCGCCTATCAACTGATTCAGGCTCGGCGGGCGCAGCAGCAGATGGATGACAGATTTCTCATCACGCGGGCCCGCCAATCCCCCGGTTCATAGGTGCCCGCCGAGGCCGGAGGACGTATCGACAGGTAGGCCGGGTTCGTTGTCTAATGGGTCTTGGCCGGTGAGGGACCTGCGGCGGCGCGGAAGTCGCGCTCATGCCGCGTGACAGCCGCCAGGCAGGGAGAGCCTGAGCCATCCAACCTTCCCAGGGGGAGCAGTGGACTACGTTAATCTCGGCAAAACCGGACTGAAGGTTTCGCGGATCTGTCTCGGTTGCATGACTTACGGTGCGCCGGCCACCGGCGAACTGAAGGCCGGCCGGCACGCATGGACACTGGACGAAGAGAACAGCCAGCCCTTCCTTCGGCAGGCTCTGGATCTGGGGATCAACTTTTTCGACACCGCGAACGTTTATTCCGGCGGAGTGAGCGAGGCGGTGCTGGGGCGGTTCTTAAAGGCCAACACCCGCCGAGAGGCCGTCGTCATTGCGACCAAAGTTTTCGGCGTGATGCGCGAGGAACCCAATGGGGGTGGTTTGTCACGCAAAGCCATTTTTTACGAACTCGACGAAAGCCTGCGCCGGTTGCAAACCGACTATGTGGACCTCTACCAGATTCACCGCTGGGACTATGGAACGCCGGTAGAAGAAACGCTCGAAGCGCTGCACGACGTGGTGAAATCCGGCAAGGTACGCTATATCGGCGCTTCCTCGATGTTCGCGTGGCAGTTCGCCAAGGCGCTTTATCTTGCTGACCTTCACGGTTGGACCCGGTTCGTCTCCATGCAGAACCACTACAACCTGCTGCATCGCGAAGAGGAGCGTGAGATGCTCCCCCTTTGCCAGTCCGAGGGCATCGGGGTCATTCCTTGGAGCCCTCTCGCGCGGGGTCGATTGGCGCGGCCATGGCAGGCGGAAAAGACAAAGCGCTTCGAGACCGACCAGTTCGGCAAGAGTCTTTACTCGCCGACGGAAGCCGCCGACAGCAAGGTCGTGGACCGGCTCGGTCAGGTTGCGGATCAGCGAGGCGTTTCACGCGCTCAACTCGCGCTCGCCTGGATGCTCGGCAAGCCGGCCATCATCGCTCCCATTGTGGGCGCCACCAAGCCCCACCACCTTGACGACGCTGTGAAAGCGCTCTCCCTCCGATTGACCCCCGAGGAGGTTGCGGCTCTCGAGGAGCCCTACATACCGCATCCAATAGTGGGCTTTAGTTGACACATTGTGCAGGCGCTCGCCCAGGTGCTCGGCCAGAGCGCTAACAACTGCCTTTATTTCAGTTGGATACGAGGTCTGTTTCTGAGAGAACTTTCCTGCTTATAAGTGACTTGATGTGTCAGCGCGATGGCGAGGCGCCCGTCCCGCCTAGAGCATCACGAATTGCCCAGCCGGTCGGCAACTCTTACCCGACCCAACACTTTTTCAACACTGAACTTACCTTCAAGTAACTTCGGCACGTGCCAGAAAAACTTTAGTTCTCAAGAGGTTCCGTGGTTTGGATGCATTTCCCATGACGCGAACCCGTTTGGCGTCGCTGATGCTCCTTGGATGACGGCTAGCGATCTTATGGAAACCCTTCAGGTACAACCCGCCGGCGCAACAGTTTCAACGCCGCCAACTGCTTCCGTCGTAAGCGGCAATCCAACAGGGGACGGCTCCTTCGCCGTAAGCTTGGGCCGGGTGTTGGGAGGCACGGCGGATCTGGCCGAGGAGGGAGGGGCGGGCGCCTCCAAGGCATCTCTAGCGTTAACGAGGGGAAAACGGACTTCCAGCGACAACGCCGATTCGACTTCGATGGCGGGGGTCTTCCTAAACTACCTTGTCATCAACCTCGTTCAGCCCGCACAGAGCTTCGGTTCCAAACTCAATGCGGAAGGGTCGACGCTATCCTCTCAGAGTTCCCCCCTAGAACCGGACGCGAGTGCAACTCCCAATTCCGCGCGGAGCCCCAGCGTCGCGGTCGACGAGTTGACTTCGTCTTCGCCTACAATCGCGAGCGCCGGCGCCAGCGGTGCAGCAGTCGTTCCTTTCCGGGAGTTGCCGGACGATGCTGCGTTTTCCACTTCCTATGGATGGGTCGGCAACGGCCTGGGACGGACGGGAACAGCCGACCGTGTGGAGTCCAAGTCCGCGACGCGAGATGAGGTCTCGAGTCCGTCCAGTAACGTTGTCTCAAAACCGGGACAGACGCAATCCGGCAGCTCGCTCGGCAACGCGTCAGTTAGCGCTCCAGGAGTGTTCCAGGAGTTTCCCTCCATTTTTCCGCTGCGCCCGCCTATCGAACCATTGGGTCGAGTCACGCGACCCGAGTCGAAACGAGCGAACGCCGAAGGCCCTAGGTCGGTACCTGAACCTGGCTTCGCTCCCGAAGCGCAGACAGCTCGCCGATCGACGAGTTCATGTCCGCAGTCCGGGCAGGTCATGCAGACGAACGCCTTCCCTGGTTTCAGCTTGGCGGCCACGGTAACTTCCGAGGCGCCCTTCCCGGACGGTCACTCGCATTCGGTCGTGCAGTCGACTTTGCACTTTGCGGCAGCGGGTGGGCAGCAGGGTTCTAGCGCGGAGCCGATGGACAGTGGAACGCAACAGGCTTCCCCCGTGGCGGGACTACAAACAGACGACTCCTCCACACCCTTGCCATCGGCTGAGGGAACGGACGGACCAGAATACTCGAGTTTCGTCGAAGACCTTAGCGGAGCGGATTTGCAGGGAACCAACTCAGCATGCCCCACGAGCAGTATGGGACCGGGCCTTGCTACCACGCCCTCGGGGCATCGTGGCTCTCCCGTGGCGGAATCGACGACCGGCTCTTCCGACCAAACGGACATTTTGACCATGATGGGACAGTTTGCTGACACAGAGTTTAGCGTCAAAGGATCCGAGAATGAATCGCGGCAGGCGGTGGGGCCGGGAAAATCTCCGACAGAGAGTCTGCCCGAACCGGGTGACACACTGGGCAGCGGCTCGCTCAGGGTAGCGGTGGAGACACCTCGGCCGCTGGCTGCACCCCGAATTGAGAGCGTGGCGGCCCATGCTGCGACGGGGGCGTCGCACTCCTTGCCGACTTCGAGCAGGGCGATGACCGAGGGCGCGGGGCAAAAGGGGGCTGCATCCGACGCGGCCAGCGCGAATCTTTCCGGTTCACCGTCGCCAACTGCCGGTGCCTCTCCTTCTGCGGAAGCAAATTCGGCCGCAGCCCAGCAGTCTGAAGCCAGTGCACAACGTTCTGCTTCGTCAACGACTTCGCCGAGGGGCGCGGCTTCGGGAGGCAACGGTGTTCAGCCCGTCAGCCCAACGTCTGCCGACTCCGGCGGAGGCGCGGCCGACGTCGGCCAGACTGACACATCGAGCACCGGTCGAGGAAAATCGGGGCAAAACGGTCAAACATCAGGTAATAATCCCACAAACGTCATAACCACCGCCACCGGCCTTATCAATAACGTTACGCCTGATTCCGCCGCGGGTCTGCTCGCGACGCACGCGCCGAACCCACCCGCAATCCCTGCCCACATCCCGGCGCCGCCGAACCCGCAGTCATCAGGCCAAGCGCCCTCCACGCTTTCCGCCTGGCAGAATTACGATGGCGGCGCCGGCAGCATTGTGAGGTCCGCGTCGCTCGCGGGTTCCGTCAATGGCGCTGAAATGCATGTCGAGTTTCGTTCGGGCGTATTAGGTCCGATGGAACTCCATGCGGTTGTGAATGGAGGTTCGATCGGCGCCGAAATTCATGTTCAGGGTCAGGAAGCGCACACGTTGCTGGCGGCGGGTCTGCCTTCTCTCGAACGCGCGCTCAGCGAGCGGAATCTACGCGTTGAAAACATTTCCGTTTACCAGGAGCACTCCGGAGGGGGAACAAGCAGTGGCGAGAAGCAAAACCAGGAGTCAGGCTCTAACCCCTCTGCGCAGCACCAAGCTTTGCCTTGGACGAATTCGCCGCAGCCCCACCCCGCGGCGGGCGGTTCTTTGGACGGCGAGGAATCAACAAATCCGGCGACTGGCCTGAGTGTTCGGGCTTAGGCGGCGCCGAAGGAGAATAAAACCGATGACGATCAATAATGTTCACACTTATGCCACGACCCCCGGCAGCAGCGGCAGCAATAGCTCCAGCAGTGCAGCCGCCGCCGCTGCTGCGGCCTCGGCTGGCGGTATAAGCCCCAACGACTTTATGTCGCTGCTGGTGGCGGAAATCCAAAACCAGGATCCGACGAATCCCATGGACCCGACCACTTTCATGTCGCAGCTCGTTGACTTGAACCAACTCGAACAAGTGACTCAGATCAACCAGGTAGTGCAGCAGTATGCCGCCGCCTCGACAACGGCAAGTCAAACGCCCACAGGGAAATAGGAGGAGAAAAATGGGAACTTTTTCCACATCGCTATCCGGCCTCGATGCCGAGGAGCAGGCCCTCTCGGTTATCTCGAACGATTTATCCAACCTGAACACCACGGCCTTTAAGTCGGGGACACCCGTATTCAGCGACCTGTTCTTTCAGATGCTCGGCACCGACGGGGCAGGCGACCCGGTGCAAGTCGGAGTTGGCGCCACCATGAGTTCGGTCTCTTCCCCGATGACTCAGGGAACCATCACCACCACGGGAGTACCCACGGACGTCGCCATTCAGGGGAATGGGCTGTTTGTGTTGGATCAGGGAAGCACGCAAGTCTACTCCCGTGCGGGTAATTTCTTGACGAACACGCAGGGAAATCTGGTGGACAGCAACGGAAACAACGTGATGGGATACTCGGCCGTGAATGGCGTGATCAACACCAGCCAGGCCCTCGCACCGATCGTCATTTCCAGCGGCCAGACCTTCCCTCCCAACGCCACCTCCACCGTGCAACTGGATATGAACCTCGATGCCACGGACACGACTCTCGCGCCGGCAACGGGGACCCTCACGGTGCCACAGCCCCTCCCGACGCCGGGCCAGACCGTTTCCATTGGAGGGACCACCTACACCTTTGAGTCGAACATCACCACCCAGAGCGCGGCCGGGTCGGTTTTGATCGGGGCCGACGCCGCATCGACCCTTGCCAACCTGGCGAGCGCCATCAACTTGGGATCGGGGAAAGGCGCCACCTACGCCACCAGCACGGGCACGAATGGCGTGGTTACAGCCACCGGATCGACGGCCACCACCCTGAGCCTGCAAGCGATTAATGCGGGGGCAGAGGGCAATTCCGACGGCACCGCGACCAACTGGACGGGGGAATCGTTCGCGAGCGGGGACCTGTCCGGAGGCGTGACGGCTCAGACGGCAAGCGCCACTTTCATCGCGCCCTCGACGCAACCGGAAAACGACCAGACGATTGACATCGATGGAACCACGTACACCTTCGTGCAAAGCCTCGACGCGAGCACCGCGAACGAGGTTCTGATCGACTCGAGTTCGGTGACGAATACTCTCTCCAATCTGGTGGCGGCCATGTCCAATTCAGGGACAGGGAGTGGTTACGAGTCGGTTGCCGCCGCCAATCCAGTCACTGCTGAGTTAAATCAGGCGGACGGCACCATTACCCTGACCGCACCGGCGAGTGGATCCGCGGGAAACGGAATTGCCCTCACCGCCGATTGGGGGTCATTCGCCGTTTCGAACCTCACGGGAGGCGCCACCGGTGTGCCGGCAACCGCGACGCTCACGCTACCGGCCGGGGCAGCCGCCCCGACCCCAGGGCAAACCGTTACCATCGGGGGCACGACCTACACGTTCGAGAACAGCATCACTACCCAAAGCTCAGCCAACAACGTTCTTATTGGAGGCAGCGCTCAGACAGCCCTTGCCCACCTGGTGGAGGCCATCGGCAAGGGAGCGAATGAAGGCACGGACTACGCCACAGGCACCGTGCAGAATCCTGACATCACGGTCTCCGCTTCTACGGACACCGCCGCCACGCTGCAAGCCACCCCTACTGGGACAGGCAACGCCACTCCCGTATCGACGAACTGGGCCGGAGTCTTATTCGCGGGCGGCGACTTGGCGGGAGGCGTGAACGGGCAGTTGGCCGCCGGGTCGCTTACGGTGAATCAGCCACTTCCGACGGCCGGCGAAACGGTTGCCATTGGAGGAACCACCTACACGTTCGTGACTAAGGTCGCGGACCTCAGCGCGGCGAACACCGTTCTGATCGACCCGAACGCCAGCATGTTAAATACCATGGCCAACTTGGCGGGCGCCATTAACGCCACCTCTGGGGGTGGGCAAAGCCAGGGCGGCACCTACGGTACTGGCACGGTTCCCAACACCTCGGTCACCGCCACGGGATCCAATGAGACCACGGTGTCGCTGCAAGCGCTGCAAAGCGGGTCAGGGGGAAATACCATTCCCACCACGACCACGTGGACTGCCGGTTCCTTTGGGGCCGGAGACCTTACGGGAGGCACCGACGCGGGAACCTACAGCACGGACGTCAATGTGTACGATTCCCTCGGCAACAGCCACGTTCTGACCTTCAATTTCACCAAGTCTTCGGCCGGAAACTGGGCGTACCGAATCACCATTCCTGCCGCCGATGTCGGGCAAACGGGCAGTCCCGAGGTGGTGGGCAGTGGAACATTGCAGTTTGGTGCGAACGGAACCTTGGTTTCACCGCCCGCGGATGTGCAGGGGATTACCGTCCCGGGGCTCGCGGACGGGGCAAAAACCATCAGCTTTAATTGGCAACTCTTCAGCTCGCCGGGGACCGGCGTGATTACCCAGACCGCCGAGCCTTCCGCGGCGTCCGGGCAAACGCAGGATGGCTATAGCGCCGGAACCTTGCAGAGCTATTCCATTGACTCGTCGGGGGTCATCGACGGAGTTCTGTCGAACGGCCAAACCGTTGCGCTGGGCCAGATTGCCCTTGCGACTTTTGCCAACTACGACGGTCTGACCAACCTCGGCTCAAACGATTACCAAACGAGCCTGGCATCCGGCGCGGCAAGCGTGGCGGCGCCCGGAACCGGAGGCAGCGGAACTCTCGATGGCGGATCGCTTGAAGCCTCGAACGTGGACATCGCGACGGCGTTCACCATGCTGATCCAGGCCGAACGTGGATACGAAGCCAACGCCAAGGCCATTACCACCGCCGACGACGTGATGCAGGCCTCGATTAACTTGATTCAGAGTTAAGCTGGTCTGATTTGGTAGTTTAGCCTACGGAAGGGGCGGCGAAGAGCCGCCGCCCCTCCAGCCCGGGTATGGCCCTACTGGCCGTCAATGGCACGGGAAGGATGCCCGTGCGATGCCTCGTGCTGTTGTAGGGGCCAGCGGCGCTGGCCCAAGGCCGAACGCTGTTCGGCCCTACGAGTGCCCCTGTGTCCGGCGACGACCCTTGCTCTACGGCCGGTCTTGGCCGGTGTGAAAAATCCGCAAGACTTCGATGGTCTGTTCCTTCACGCGATAGACCGCGAGATAAGGCAAGGTAGGGAACAATAGCTCGCGAGTTCCGTCCTCACCTCCCACACGACCGCGATGAGGCCATTCTTTTAAGGATTGGATGGCAGCGTACAATTTGCGCAGGGTCGGGTGGCGGTAATGCGGGTGGTGGTCTTTTAGGTATTCGCTATCGTGAGAAGCTGGGTTCTGTGATCTAGATAAGGGGGAGAACAGGAAAACCCAGAATGCGAGCGCTCTAACCCCTGACCCCTAACACCTGACCCCTGATTTTATGAGCTCAACATCCGCTCCAGGCGAGCGTTCATTTCTTCTTCTTCAATGAACTCGCCCCGGTCGGCCTGGGCGATACCCTCCCGCACGGCGGCACGAAAGCGGGCATCTTCCTCAAGCAGACGCACTGCGGCATCCCTCACCAACCGTTCGGCGTCGGTGCCCTTCTGGTTGGCAATTTGCGCAAGCTGCGTTTCTTGTTCAGGGGTGAAATGTATCTCCATCGCCCTCAGAATACGGGAAAATCTTCCGAGTTGCAAGTCGCTAGCCCGGACAAGATGTAACGGCAATTTGAGCCCGGCAGTTTTGAATCTTGAATCTGGAATTTCCATTTCTATGCCCTGTGCCCCACCGCCAGCCCCTAATCCCGGACCCCTAACCCCTGCGCTTCGCTCTTCCCCTTGCATGGGCACCCAAATAGCCTGTTTACTGTAGCGCCTTACTGTTCTTGACGCGCGAAGGTATAATAACCAGTGGCGCTGAAATTCGAATGGGATCCGCAGAAGGCGGCGAGCAATCTCGCGAAGCACGGAGTGGCGTTCGAAGAGGCGGCGACCGTCTTTGGGGATCAGCTTGGCCGCATCACGAGCGATCCGCGACACTCTGAGGGTGAGGAACGGTTCGTCCTGCTGGGGCTTTCGCGGCAGCAACGCTTGCTTGCCGTCATGTTCACGGACCGCGGGGAAGCAGTTCGCGTCATCAGCGCTCGGCCAGCGATGTCGAGGGAACGGAGAGAATATGAACAAAGGGAAGAGTAAAGGTCGAGAAGTAGGTCGGGCGGAACTCGACGAGATCCTTCCGGAGTACGACTTCCGTCGCGCGCGGCCCAACAAATATGCGTCGCGCTACGCCGCGGGCAGCATGGTGGTGGTGCTTGAGCCAGACGTAGCCGCCGCATTTCCGAGTGCGGGACGGGCCAATGACGCCCTGCGCGCTCTGGCGGGAATCATCCAGAAACACCGGCCCCGCCGTACGGCGTCCGGGAGGAACAACACCCACCGCTGACGGTACCTGACAGACCGGGTGAAGAAAGGTACCCTACTATGGCCAACAAAATCTTGAAGATGTGGTTGGATCCCGAGGCCGACTTCCTGGAAGTCACTTTCGAGAACAAGCCGGGCTATTCCCGCCCCACCGAGAACGATCAGGTGATGGAACGAGTGGACGAGGAAGGAAACGTCATAGGGTTTTCCGTGCTGCGTGTCAGTTCCCTGAAGAAGACGCCACTCGAAGTCGCTCTTCGGTAAGCGAGATTCGGTTATTTGTACCGTATGTCCTGCTCTTGACGCGACGGCCTAGACAGTTCCCTGCCACCCAGCCTAGAGCCCCGAATTCCGTATCCCGCCCCCTGGCACGTGACACCCAGTCCCTCACCCCGAGTCCCGAACCCCGAGTTCCGCCCCTGACACCTAACACCTGACATCTGAAACCTGCTCTTTCCCCTTGCGTCTCAGGTTAATAAGTTGTTTAACGCCGTTATCTTTTCGCCAGCCCGGAAACCCCTGGGAGGCTAGACGTCATGAAAAGACTCCAACAGTGGAAGTACACCGAGTCGTGAGGAGAAAGAAATGAGAACACGTCAATTGACCAAACATTTTTGCGACTCTGCCCTATGGCTGTTTGTTGCAGGTGCTACGACGTTGCTTGGCGGACAAGCCAAGCCTGAGGTGATACCGGGGGCTCTTTCCGGCCGCGTGTTTCGAATCACGGTTGGCGGAGACGTTAAACCGGCACGGATGGCTGATATTGTTTTGCTTTACGCGTACGGAAATCACGGTCGGCTTGCGGAAGATGGAGGGGAGAAATCTGTGGCGGTCGAGTGGTTGAGGGAACAGAGGAAGGTGCCTACCCCGGTTCTTACCGGAGATGAATCACAGGACTGTCCTATTTTGTTGCACTCATATGATGTTGGTTTGGTGAAAACAATTGATTGGGTGCGCGCTAACAAGGCAGAAGAACAGTTCATTACCGACAAGGCGGATGAGGATGGTAAATTTAGCATTTCTGTCCCGAACCCCGGAAAGTATGAGGTGCTCGCTTTTGGGCATGCGGGTTTCAACGACGCTGTCTGGGAATCTAAAGAGCCGATTACCATCAATCCCGGTGAAGAAACCACCATCAAGTTGACGTCACCGAAAAGGACATGTGTAGCGACGAAGTGATTGAGCGGGCCACAGTCAGCGTGGTTTTGGCTGTGGGCTCTTTTCATGGTGGCGAACGCGCAGCCTGTGGGAATAGCTCCATATGAACCCGGCTCGGAAAGCGGAGAAAATCTATGGCGTCGATGTGGTACGGTGACAAGGTTGTTCCAGATTTCGAACAGTTGGTCAAGTTGCTGGTTCCCAGCGCAGGTGTGTCACCACTGCGTTCAACGGTGCCATTGGTCGACTTCTGGCGGAGGCCGGAAGCTGTACTCGCCCAGCTTAGCGGTACGGTCGGCGTCGAGTTGTCGCCGCCGATTGACCTCTGCTTCGAGTACCCTGTTCCCGTCCAGCGCGGGCGAGGCAAGGCTTCGTTCACCGACCTCATGATCAGCGCGAGTTCGGCGGCAGTGGCAATCGAGGCGAAGTTCACCGAGCCGCGCGGCGAAACTGTGCGGGACTGGCTTCGCGACCCGCCGGAGGCGAATCGAACCGAGGTGCTGGAAGGGTGGCTGGACCTGATTCGAAAAGCGACTGGCGGTTCCCCGAGCGTTCAGGACGTGGTGGACCTTCCGTATCAGTTAATCCACCGCACAGCCTCAGTGTGCTACGTTGATCGGCCCGATCGCAGGGTCGTCTACCAGATCTTTTTCCCGGCTGGCCGTGTTCCGCCGAACCATTACCTCAATGACTTGACGGACCTGTGGGGAAAGATTGGCAATTCGCCCGCATTGGGGTTCCACGTTCTCACCTGTCCCATGCGCTCGCTTCCGGCGCATGAGCAACTTGTGAACCGGTGGAAACAAGGAGAACGCCAGTTGGGAGAGGCGGTCCGGAACGCACTGCTCAAGGGCACGCTTTTCTCCTTTCAATAGCGCGTGCTGTGGAGTGCGGGCCATCTGGCTGGCGGGACGTTGTAAACCCGCAGGGGTTTTGTTGTGGTGAAAAGCGAGGCAAAGTGAGGATGGTAAAAACGGTCACACTTAACGCGGACATTCCCCTCAGCCGGGAACTGCGCATCACGCTGCCTGCTGACGTGCCTACAGGGTCCGCCTCGATTGTGATTATGGTTTCACCTACGGGGTCTTCAACCTCCTCTACTTTTGACGACCTGTTGAAATCCGAATTCTTGGGGATGTGGCGCGACCGCGCCGACATCAGTGATAGCGTCGAGTTCGCCAGGAAGCTTCGGTCGCAAGGGTGGAACACCTTCTCTCATAAACCTTCTTGATACGGACGTTGTGGTCGATTGCCTGCGCGGAACAAATCCTGCCCAAATGTGGCTCAAACAAGTCGCCACACAGTCGTTCGCGGTCCCCGCGGTGGCCGCCATGGAATTGGTCATGGGTTGCCATGATCGTTCCGACTTGGAACGAATCCAACGGTTCCTGGCGACGTTCGAAGTTGTTTGGCCGGAGCCCTCAGAATTCGCCACTGGCTACCAATTGCTATTGACCCACCGGTTGAGTTCGGGCCTCAACATCCCCGACTGTCTCATCGCCGCGACCGCCCTCGCCCGGAGTGCGCGCCTCTACACCTTCAATTTCAAACATTTTCAGGTTGTGCCGGGATTGGAGGTGGCGCGCCCGTATTCACGTCCTTGAGGGCGTCGCGCCGACCCGGGGTTGGTCGCAGACACGCAGTTCAGCGTCTGCGTTTCTCGTGACCCCGTCTTGGACGATCTCAATGTGGGAGCCCCTTCGGGACCGCAGACTGCAACAGGCGGCAGTCTGCGCCAGCCGTATCATAGTGGCAGAAATCGAATTTGGTTAACCCATTCCTCGGCTTCGGAAGCAAGCCAAATGGTTAAAATGTCTTCGATAGCGGTGCCCAGGGGAAGCTTCTGTGGGATCAGAATAACGCCGGGACTCTCATGCCGCGTGATGAAACTTCGGAAATGCTCCGGCATCGTCCTAACGTCGTGTGAGACGAGGATTCGGTTTTGCTCCGCAGCGATCTGAAGCACGGTAGGGTCGTCCCTTCCCGCCGTCCGGGCCTCAAACGCCTGAAGGAAACTTGCCGAGGGCTCACGGCGTCGAAGCCCAAGGACGATTGCCCGTCGTAAGTTCTCATCTGCCAGGAACTTGATTTTCATGCGCGGGAAGTTAGCTCGCGGCGAGCGCGTTCCAGCCGCTCCCGCAGAGCAAGGGGAATGGGAGATTGATTTTTTCGGGCCTCTTCCCAGAGTCCTTCCGACTCGGTGAGATAGGCGTCAATCTTAGCCCGATCGGCAAGATAGAAGGTGATGGCTCCATACACTTGCTCGAGCGACAAAGTCGGAAACTCATCGACGATGGTCTCTGGCAAGGCTCCATCCAGGAAGAGAGAGATGACCGATTCCAAGGACACTCGCGAACCGATCAGGTAGTAACCCCCGTCTCGATATTCAACGTATTCCCTTGCCATAAACCCTCTCCCTCCTTGACGTACGATGATAGCATGGCGCTAGCCGAACCAACCTTCTTATTCAGGCCCTCACCCTGCTCTGAGGCCGGTGTGGACCGGTGTGATAAATCCGCAAGACTTCGATGGCCTGTACCTTTGGCTTGTCTCCGCGCGGTGGCGCCGTTTGGTGTCGAGGCGGCTGTACGCCGCCTTATGGCGAGGTAAACTCGCCGCTACGACGGGGCTACCGCAGACGCGCAGTTCAGTGTCTGCGTTTCTCGTCACCCCGCCTTGGACGATCTCAATGTGCGAGCCCCTTCGGGACCGCAGACTGCAACAGGCGGCAGTCTGCTCCAGCCCCGAAGGTGTGAAAAAACCGTCATCTCGCGCTGAGACGCTGAGGCGCAGAGATTCGGGATAAACATCTCTATGTTTTTTTCGGACTCTGCGCCTTTGCGTCTCGGCGCGAGATACCTTCGGTAGTTCAGTGAGATGTTCACCGCTCTGCCGCCCCAGGGTAAGCGCGGAAAATGGCGAGCCGGTGTTGATTTCCCTGCCACCTCGTTTCAATTGAAGCCCAGTTGGTTTATTCTGGATGCCGTTTGCTACTACTCTCATTTCCGCAAGTTTACATAGGATAAGGTTGAGTTGACGATGCTCACAAGCGAACAGGCGCGCGCGCTGGTCCAGTGGAAGAACCTGCTGGCGGAAGCGGGACTCGATCGACTGTTGATCCGCGATGCGGGGAATCAGCCCCCGCAGATTGCCGAGAGATTCCGGGTACTGGCGCGTCTGTTCGGCGACGGCCAAGAGGTGGAGAGGCGCGACCTCCTCGCATGCGTGCCGGACGAGATGCTCTTGACACTCGAAGCGCTCGGACTGGTGAAAAGGATCGGGGAAAAGATCGCGCCCGCGTACCGGCTGGTTTTCCACGTGGGGCTTTGGCTGTTCTGCGAAAAGGTGTCACGCTCGGCAAAGTTCTACTACGGGAATGACTCGATCGAGCTCAGCCACATGCTGGAAGGCGCGGGTGGCAATGTGCTGGACCTTTGTTCCGGCGTCGGGACGCAAGCTTTTGTGTCCGCCCGGACCGCGGCACATGTTACCGCGGTTGAGATCGAGCCACTGGCCGCGAAGCTTTTCTGGGTCAACGCCGCCATGAATGAGCTTTCGGACAAGGTAGAATTGTTGAACGGTGATCTTCTCGGGCCGGTCGAGGGTCGAAGTTTCGACCTAATTTCCTGCAATCCCCCGTTCATGCCGGCGGCTCCGGGAGTGCGGCTTCCGCGTTTTGCCGACGGGGGAAGCGATGGGCTCGGGATTATTCGTCGCTTGATGGCCGGTCTGCCCCAGGCCCTCGCTCCAGGCGGCAGGTGCGAGGTGATTGGCGCGGTTTTGGGAAGTCACAATAGCCCGGATTTAGGCGAATTCAAGAAAATGGCTGCCGATTCGAGCCTCGCGATTATTGTCGACTGCATTACTCGCGAGGAACTCGAAGGGGAAACCATGAGGAAGCTCGTCGGCATCGCCATGGAAGGCGGCGAGGAAGATATCGAACGGGCATTCCGAACGCACTTCGCAAGCCTTGGCGCGACGCACCTGTACTGCTTCTTGCTGCATGCTTCGCCAGCCCCGAGTCCGATGCTTTGTGCCTCTTACTTTGACGGCCAAAGCGCTGCTTTTCGGATGGTGCCCTTCTAAGCCTGCTGAACTCGACCCTTCCCCGCTTTATGTAGTCCCGCAGACGTTGCGGTGAAAGCAAATGCTGTCGATTGCTTATCGATGCCGGCTTAACGCGATTGAAAAAGGCTCGAAACCACCCTGCCATCAATGTTCACGGCGAGATCGATATGCCCGTTGCGCTGGAGCTGTGCAATGTGCGCTTTGGCGTTGGGAAGCGAAAAACCAAACCTCGTCACAAGGTCAGACCATGCTTGCCCAGTGTCTTTCGCAAGTACCGGATTGGAATTTTGTGCAGCACCCATACTCGGCTTGAAGACCATTTGAACGCTGCGGTCCTGAAGTAAGGAAAGAGTCAATCTTCCTTCCATAAAACCCTCCTCATTGACTTGTTCGATTGCTTATCCGAAGGTGCGCCCAAATCGGCGCTGAGTTGAACACACCTGTGCCGCCGAAACTCAAAAAAGATTGATAAAGAGGCTCGGTGATTGCACCTTGGTCGCTGGCGAAGATCATTGAAACATTACAGAGCTCATCAAACCATTTCCGATCGGCGCTCCATACAACGGGCCTCGGCAGGCTCGCCGTCCTATTGTGAGCAGGCGGACGCCAGAGCGCGAATATTCGAACTCGATCCATCTTCCGGAAGAAAATTGAGGTTGCCCGAAGAAGTGCGAACGTGGAACCCCTTCTCCCAAAAGGCCACGCGAGGGTTCTTCTTGATCTCGACCTCTGAACAAGCGAAGTCGAAGTTGTGAACCTGTCCGTCCGTGGCAGTCTCGCCGACGTATTTTAAGCGGTCGCCAACAACACTCAACGTGCCGCGGCAATATGTCCCTTTGTCGCCGGTCCCCTTGCCGGAGTGCGTGTGAAAGACGCGGAAACTGAGGACGGTGGCCGGGGCTTGGCTCGCGCGCCGCGACTCCTCTTCCGCCTTCTCGGCAGTGGCAAGATCGGCCCTCAAGCCCGCGACACTACTCTCATTCGGCAGAAGCTGCGCCAGCAAATCGGCGACTCGCTGCGCGTTCGTGAAATTCTTGGTCAAGACCGCCTGGTGGACCTGGAATTCTGCGCCCTTAATGCTGTCATCGAGAATCGTCCTTGTGTAGCCATTCGTGGGGTCAAGCGCCAGCGCTCGCTGCGAGTAGGCGATGGCGTTAGCATCGCGAGGCTCAACATAGTTACCCTTGGCGCAGGCATCCAGGGCGAGATTCTGGAAACTGACAAGCTGCGCAGCTTTGGGGTCCGGGGCAGGCGTCGCCGCCGCTGGCTGTGCTCGCGTGATCACCTTCGCGCGCCGGGGTTTCCTGGCCGGAGTAACCGATTGAGGTCGTTCTTCGGGCACCTCGATCGCCGGAGGGGCCGCGGCGGGCTCCGCGGTTGGAGGTGCAGTTACCACGGATGGCGTAGGGAGCGTCACCTGCGGCACGACCACATTCACAAGCCGGGCGCTCTGCGACTTCCGGTGGAGAATATACCATCCTGCCACCACGCTCACCGCCAACAGCGCGGTCGCAATGCCACCGATGAGAATAAACGGAAAGGGCTTTCTCGGACTTGCAGGAAAAGCAGTCTCCCCAGCTACGGGAAGAATGAGTGGCGCAGAAACGGTCAGAGTTGATCCAGGCATCGGCGCGGCAATTTCGTATAGCGCTGCATTCTGGCGCAACAGTGTGGCCACCGTTTTCCCCAACTGACCGACGACAACCGTCGGAACCTCAGCAGCGGGGGCACTAAGAGCAAACACTTGAGCCGTAGTTGCCTGAGGAACTGTAGGCGTTGGTGCGGCGAGGGTCTTAGCAGCATTCCCTCTGTTCGTGGCCGGCAATCCTAACTTGTGTGCCCGTGGGGGAGGCGGGATGTTCAGCGGGCGCGCCCTCAAGGCTTTCTCGTCGTTGCGTGGAGGCACAGACGGCGAGGACGCGTATACGAGCGTGGCTGGGGACGAGGTTGCCTTCGCAGCAGCAGATCCGGTAAGACTTGCTGCGGAAGGCACTGCAATGGGACAGGACTTCTTGGGTAGTGCAGGGGATACGTCCTCCCCACGCACGGGCACAATCTTGGGTACAGAACTGATCTGATTTGTTCGGGGCTGCGTTCCGGCAACCTCGCCAGATGCGGCGATCTCAGGCAGCGGCGCAACCACAGTTTTCGACAACTGACCGATAATGACTTCGCGAGGTTCTACAGGCAGAGTGTTCGGCACGAACTCCTGGCCTAAAGCTGCCTGGGCCATCTCGGGCGCTGGCGCCGGCACGGTCGAACCAAGTTTGCCAGACTTCCCGTCCCGCGATATTCGATGGTCCACCTGGGCTGGGACCGCGATAGTCAGTGGATTCGTCCTCGAGGTTTTTCCTTCGGAACGACCGGGCGCGGACGGTGTGGGCACGGAAGACACCGCGGTTGGCGGCGCAGGTAGATTCGCAGCAGTCGGTCCGCCGGGGCCTGCGGCTGAACGCATAGATTGCGATTTGTCAGTGGAGACAGGGATTTGAGCGACCGCTGCATGTTTTAGCCACCGGGAAGGTGCGGCCTCGCTGACAGGGGCTCCACACTGCTCGCAGAATTCCCCGTCGAGATCGAGCGGACCCTTGCAGAAGCGACAGGTGGGTTCATCGGCCGCATGGGGTGTAAATCGTGGAATTCTTTCCGCGCCTGCCAGCCCGAACTCAGGAGTCGGCGCGTCTGCCCCTAGACGCGGAACAACCAGATCTCCTTCTCCCACATGGGATCCACACTGATAGCAGAACGAACTCCCCTCCGGTAACTGTAAACCGCACTGCGGGCAAGAGGTCATGCTCGCCAGTCCGCGTTCCAATGAGTTTGCCTGTCTGGCCATACGTACGGACCTGCTTCCCTCTATATCAGCCCCGATCTCATACGTCTTTCGTTGTGTCGGCCCCGCAAGCCATTGCGATGATCCGGAATCAAGGGTGGAGGGGCAACTACAAAGCTAACTTTCCTCTCCGCATATGTCTACAGTACGAAGGTGCTGCCTTGGCAATTATACTTTCTCTAGGCAATACAATATATTGTGGTCCCGGGGCGCAAGTATGCGACTAATATAAACTCTCCATCGCAGAGTCCCAACCCCAGATCCCATGAGGCAGACGGCCGACCGAAGGGGCTGCAAACAAAAAAATTCCTTTGACATTGTTATAGTACACTAGTACATTCATACTCTAGATGAAAGGTTCGCATTCCAATTCGCCGAAGCCGTTCCAGTTCAGGCTCGATTCCCACAGCGGCGTGCCGGTTTACCGCCAAATCATCGACCAAGTGCAGGCCGGCGTGGCTACAGGGGCGCTCGGGCCCGGACATCAGCTTCCGACCGTCCGCCAGGTAGCAGTCGACCTGGCTATCAATCCGAATACTGTGCTTCGCGCTTACCGGGAGCTGGAGATTCGCGGGGCGTTGGAAACACAGCAAGGAACCGGCACGTTCATATCGCACCGCCCGGCCAGGCCCGACAGTACGGAGCGTGAGCGGCAACTGGAACAATTGGTCAGTGAATTCGTAGCCCGCGCCGGAGCTGGAGGCTTCACCCTTCAAGAACTCGCGGAAGTCTTGTTTGACCGCTACCCCGCCCTGGGGAAGAGGAGATAAACCATGTTCATAAAGTTTCAGCAGGTCAGCAGTGTGGGCGTCACGGTTTTTGTCGCGTGTGTGATCTTGGGCGGAATTGGAACTGCAGTTTGGGATCGTCCGTACCCCTTGGGTGCAGGCGCGCTAGTGGGAATTTACTTTTTGTTTGCGATCAAGATTGCTTCCCAGTGGGAAAAAGTGGCGGTGCTGCGGTTTGGCAAGTATATCGGCCTGCGCGGACCCGGGATTTTCATCATCATTCCCGTAGTAGATACGCTCAGCCGCTACGTCGATCAGCGCGTGCGCGTGACGAAGGTGACGGCGGAAACCGCGCTGACTCGCGACACGGTGCCGGTGAACGTTGACGCTATCATTTTTTGGGTGGTGTGGAACGCCGAGAAGTCGATCCTGGAAGTAGAGAACTTCATCGACGCCATCACCATGAGCGCCCAAACGGCGTTGCGCGAATCCATTGGCCGCCACGAACTGGCCCAGATGATCACCGAGCGCGATACCCTGGGCCACGAGTTGCAGCGCATCCTCGACGAGAAGACCAATCCGTGGGGAATCACGGTGCAGCCGGTGGAGATTCGCGATGTGCACATTCCCCGGGCACTGGAAGATGCCATGTCGCGGCAAGCCCAGGCAGAGCGCGAGCGCCAAGCCCGCATCATCCTAGGGCAAGCCGAAACCGAGATCGCGGCCAAGTTCGAGCAGGCCGCGAAGGTCTATGCCGACAATCCCGTCGCTCTGCATCTGCGGGCCATGAACATGCTGTACGAGGCGATCAAAGAGCGGGGTTCTATGGCCATCGTCCCCTCCTCGGTGGTTGAAACCATGGGTCTCGGCGGAACGCTCGGAATAGCAGCTCTGGGTAAAGGACAGTGACCCTTGCGCGGGCCTCGATGTAGGCCCAAAGGAGGACTCAATGGACGCCATCTGGAAACTGCTACTGGTCGCGATACTCACGGGGTCAGCGGCGCTCAGCGCGGGATCCCCGATCGCCGG
Source organism: uncultured Acidobacteriota bacterium (assembly GCA_963808085.1). GTDB lineage: Bacteria > Acidobacteriota > Terriglobia > UBA7540 > UBA7540 > Bog-366. Next base: position 318,090 of record CAWEFC010000028.1, on the reverse strand, counting down.
CACGTGGAGAGGGAAAATCCATGATCTGCCGGGAATTGTGCTCACCGTGAGTGACGACCGCGGGAAGCTAAGCGGCAACATTCTCTTTTACTTCCTGCATCGAAACACGGAGCACGACCCGTGGGAGGTAGACACCACGCACTCGATGACCTTGCCCCTGCTTAACCCCAAATTCGACGGGAAAACCCTCTCCTTCCAAGTCAGCCACAAAGAGGCCCATCCCCCTCGCACTCTCAACGATCCCCCCTCATCCTTTCAGTTGCGCCTTATCGGAGAGGGAGAGGCGGAGTTTCTGAATCTGACCGAGAGGCCAAGCCCCGCTCTGAAAATGGTCCGCGACAGCAGATAAGCGGCTCTCCCCGCCGAAAGCAGCGGCAAGGCGAAACTAGTGCCCCGAATTCGCCTGAATGAAGGTTGCCACGTTATTCTTCAGCTTAGCCAGATCCTCGTCGCGTAGGTACATCATGTGGCCGGCGTCGTAATAGTCGAGATGAATGTGGCTCTCGAGGCTTTCCGGCAGACGGAGGTGGCCCATGGTGTATTCGGTGCCGAAAAACGGCGTGGCCAGATCGTAGAGGCCGTTCTCAACTTGGACTTTAAGGTGAGCATTGGAAACGAGTGCTTCGGTAAGATCGCCCTCCACGTTGGGCGCGCCGGGAAATCCATACCTGTGCCCACCCTCGTGCTTCCAATCCCATTCATCGCCGGCCTTCTCACTTTCCATTTCGTAGGTTTGGTCTTTACCGAATTTCAAGTCCTCACGCACATACATATTGAAGGCAGCAGTAAATGCACCGGAGATGGCAGTTTCCTGCGGGTCGTACTGGCCGTATTCAGCCAGCGGATCGAAAGTGGGGCCGGAGAATCGCGCATCGAGGCGTCCCGTGACCAGGCCGCGCGAACGCTGCAGTTCCGCCATGAACTGAGGAAGGTTAACCCGCAGGTTGGCGTTCTTGATGTAGTCTTCGCCAAGCCCGGTAAAGTGCGCAACCTCTTTGGCCACCTCCGCCTTCTCCGCCTCTCCGAGCGAAGCGCCCTTGATCAAGGCGTTCGCATAGGTGGTGGCGGCGTAGTGGCGCGCCCCGGTGAGGAACGCGTTGAGATCGGCGGGCGGGTCCTTCAGCATCTTGTGGTAGTACGCAGTGGCCGCGTAGCTTGGCAGATAGAGAATGTAGGGAAGGTCGTCGCCCGGACCAAAGGAAATTGTCCCGAGGTCAAGGACGGTGGACATCATGACCACACCATTAAAATCCATGCCGTCGTGGGATTGAAGATAATTGACGAGGGCGGCGTTACGGAAGGTGCCGTAACTTTCCCCGATAAGAAACTTGGGCGAGTTCCAGCGGTTGTTGCGGCTGACGTAAGTATTGATGAATTGGGCCAACGATTTCACGTCCTGGTCGATGCCCCAGAAATCCTTGTCCTTGGCCTTGCCCACGGCCTTGCTGAAGCCTGTGCCCACTGGGTCAACAAATACGAGGTCAGCTATACTAATCAGCGAATTGGGGTTGTCCTCCACACGATAAGGCGGTGGCGGAGTAGGCCGAGCGTCGGCGGTCGAGACCCGGCGCGGGCCAAAGGCCCCCATATGAATCCATACCGACGACGAGCCGGGCCCGCCATTGTACAGGAATGCCAGCGGGCGCGAACTCGAGTCTTTGATGTCGCTGCGCGTATAGGCAACGTAGAACACGCTGGCCGTGGGTTTGTTCCCGTCGTCCTTTAAAAGGATAGTACCCGCCGTGGCCTTGTAAGCAATCGTCTCGCTTCCAACCCGGATGCTGTGATCGGTGACCGACGTTTCCTCCTTTGGCGGTGGTGTTGTCTCCGTGGCCGGCTTTGCCTCCGACTCTTTCTTGGAATCTCCCTCCGGCCCCTGGGCCGCAGCGCACAGCGCCCCGGTGAGAATCAACAACATGGCCATCGACATGAAGGATTTGTTCATCCCTTTGCCCCCTGTGAGATCTCTGCTCTTTCATTTTTGCCCTTGAGTCACGAAAGTATATCCTCCGGCGCGCGTATTTGTAAGCGCATTTCTGGGGGCATTTCTTGAGGCAAAAGGCAGCCGTTAGATCCGCTACGCCCAATACTTCACGTTCTTGGTGGACAATCAGCCCGGCATGCGCATAATAGGGGCGTGCAGAGGCCCGTCGACGGCGCTTTCGCGGCATTAATCTACCGGACGATTGAACATGATGGACAAACTCTTTTATGCGTTGGCCCCGATCATTGGGGTGGCCATTTCGGCGACCGTGTTGTTTCTCCTAGCTGTCCCGCTCCTAATCGGCCTGCTGATGGCGTTCAGGATTTTGCGGTATCGCGAATGGCTGGCCATGCTGGCCGTTGCATGGAGCATGGTGGTTCTGACGGGGAGCGGCGACTTCCTCTACAACCTGATGAATTGGACATCGAGCCGCCTTTCGCCGGGGATGACCGTCGCGATTTGCGCGATCACTTTCGGGACTCCCCCGTTCCTGTTTATCTTGATTTTCGCCTTCACTCGACGGCGATGGGTCTGGGTTCTGGGAATAGTCCTGGTGACATCGCTATCGGTCATCTCAACCCGGAATGAATTTGTGGCGAGAAGGGAAAGAGACGCGGAGGCGTATCGCCAGGCAGTAAAGCCCCTGAGCCCGCGGACCGGGACCAGCCTTGTGCGATGGTGGCGCTACTATCACGGCCAGCACGAAAGGGTTCTTCTTCAGGGACACATCCCCGAAGCAACCCCCGTAGTACTGCTGACCGATCCTTTTTCGCGGTTCTTCCATCCGCACTTCTGCGCGGGGGTGGCCGCAGCCTATCTACCCCCCGTAAAGGATCCCGCGGATTTGGGAAATGCGACGGAAGTCGGGGGCTTGAAGGGTTGCGACGAAAGCTGGCCTTATGGCGTTGCGGTCCTGGAGCGAGGCGTCGCGAATTACGAGGCAGTTCCCTTTCAGCCGCTTTCGGAGGAACTGGACCGGGAGGTTTTTGCCCATCCCGTGGTACGCAGGGCGTTCGAAAAACTCAGTTACGATCCAGCTAACTTCGACGCATCAGAAGCCGCGCTCAGCCAAGCCATCGGCCCGCGGCAGACCAATGTATTCATCACGGCGCTTAAGCCGACCCATACGCCTCCCAATGCCTTCCCGTGCACGGACCCTGCTCTTCTCATCAGCGTTCACGACCGCGGGAATGTCCAGGCTGTCATTCCTTTTTGTGCGGTCAGTTGGAACCTCTTTCAACTGGACGACGACCTCTATTTTGCCGCTGCCACCCAGTACCCCACCGAGCCGGCCCCCGAGTTGATGAACCCCGATGGGGCGACCTGGCTGTTTCGCGTGGAGGGGACGGAATTGAAACAGGTGTGGCCAGCCTCATAGTGGGGCCGGGCAAACCGCGGGTGGGATTCCCCGAGACAGGCTAGTCCCCCGCCGGACCCGGAATCCCGTCGGGTGCCTCCTTGTTCCTCACCTTCGCGCTGGTCACAAGAATCACAGAAAGCACCACGACGGCGCTCCCCGCGACGATGAACTTGTTCACGCGCTCATGCAGAATGAGCCATCCCAGGAAGACAGCCACGAGCGGATTGACGTAAGCATAGGTGGATACCTTCGAGGTCGGGACATGCTCCAGCAACCAGATGTATGCGGTATAGCCAACCCAGGAACCGCATACGACGAGGTACAACACCGCGCCCATTCCCCGCGCCGTCCAGACGACACGAGCTAAGTTTCCCGCCAGCACGGCGAACACGAAGTTTGCCATGCCGGCTGTAGTCACCTGCCATGCCGTCGCGCTGAAGCCGTCCATGCCTGATTGCCATCGCTTCGACAGCACTGACCCCAGTGCCCAACTAAACGATCCGCCAACGAGGCTCAGTGATGCCCAGAATTCCTTTTGACCCAGTGCGGTATGCGACGCCACCTCCGGATAGAAGAGGACAACCAGCCCCAAAATGCCAAGACCAAGTCCAGCTTTGCCACGCCCAGAGATGTGATGATGGCCCAGCAGCATCGAGTCAAGCACCAAAAACCACAACGGTGTGATGGCAATGATGAGGGCCGCCAGTCCCGTGGGTACCGATAGCTCCGCGTACGAAAGGGTCAGATTGCCACCCACCAACAACAAAATGCCCACGAGGGCGGCCATGGCGATTTGCCGCGGAGAGTACCAGATCCTCCGGCCCGTCAACACACAAACCGCCAGCATGACCAGACCTGCGATCGAAAACCGGGTAGCGCACATCAGCGCTGGAGGAATGGTCTGCACCGCGATGTCGATGCCCAGATATGTCGAGCCCCAGAATGAATAGACGAGTCCGAAGGCAAGAATGACCTTCCATCGGCTTGGGCGCTGTGTCGAGTGCATCGCGTCAGAAAGAGAGGAACTAACACTATAGCCGAGGCTTCCGGCTATCGAATGATGTTGAAAAGAAAAAACCGCTCACCGTAATGAGTAGCGGCGAGCGGTGTCCTCGGGACAAATGAGGTAATGTCCCGGTATGAGAACCCACGAGGCGTTAGATTTTGCTCGAGTCAATTGTCGATGTCAATGACAAATGCCCCAATCGCATGATGACCGGCGTAAGTCAGATTCGTGCTGCCACTGATATTGGATTTCTTCGAGCCCCCTTGGTTACAACCGTGCCAACGGACCTCGGACCTCTTCAAAGCTCTTCCGTACGGCCCCCAATAGGCAACGTCAGCACTCCCGATCTCTGCGAAAGCACCGATTCGAGAGTTATAATGTCGGCCGGCCCTTGCGACATCCACTTTCAGAAGGGTCTTGAAGGCGGCAACTCGAAGCTCAGATAATGGAGACAACTATGCGTTGGCTTCCCAATTTCCTCGTCATTCTCGCGGTTATTGGAATTCTACTCGGTCTGGGAGTTCGGCTGATAAAGGGTGGCTTCCTCGCCGATCCAGTTTTCTTCTGGCGAGGCGCGGTAGCGCTGCTGGCAGTTTCCATCGCCATCACGTTGATTCAGATTCGCAACAAGTAGCACGCCTGCACAGCTGGAATGAAAAAGTCGATCCGCAATGGTGATACAGGGCAGAATAACTGGCCGCTCCCTCAAATCGTCGATGCTGTGGGCCGCAATACCCGAAACGTCAGCAAATTGCATTCACCAAATCGGCGCATTGCGCCAGAACGTAGGGCCCTTCGGGAATGACGGCGATCCGCGCGTTCTTTCGCAATGTACCTACGAGCGCCCGGATAGCTTCCTCGGGACCTGCGTAGGCCTTTCCCCACAGAGCGGAATGGAACTCACGCGGCAGGCCCGGCACATAATACAAAACTTGCGCTCGGGTCGTTACGAGAGCGAGCTTTTCCAGTTGCCATTGGTCCACGACCACCGGCATGCCGTCAATCTTCTTCATAAAGACATGATCGGGCGAACGATCAGCAAGCATGCGAGCGAACTCCGGACCGCCCACTCCCTCATCGCAGGCCGCGAGAAGAAGAATTTTCCCGCCAGGTTTTACGATGTGCGAGGCGGCGGTGATGCCCTTCACGGCTTGGTAGAAGGTCAGGTCGAGGGGGTAGCCGGCAGCAGTCGTGATCACGGCATCGACAGGATGGTCGAGGGTTTCCAGCATGACGCGCGAGACGAACTCCACACCTTTCTGGTGTGCGGCCACCGGCTCTCCCGCAAAGACGGCGGCGATGGGGCGACGGGGAGCGCCGCGGCCGAGCGCGACATCCGCCAGGAAATCATGGCGCGCCATTCGCGCGATTTCCAAAAGCTCGCGGTGCAAGGGGTTGTCCTCAATCGAGCCTTCCACCGCGCGCGGATCCCGCATAAACCGGGGACTGTGCAGAACCTTGATGGTCTCCTGAGCGGCAAGGCCGGGGGCGATGAGCTTGCGCCCGCCGGAGTATCCCAACATCAGATGGGGCTCGATGAATCCCAAGGTGATATGAAGGTCGGCGGAGACAAAGCGGTCGTCAATATAAACCGGCGTTCCAGCAGCGGTCTTTCCCAAACTTCGGTGCTCGGAAAGTTCGCGTGCATGGTGGTTGAGCACCCGATAACGGCCCGCGGCTTCCTCCCCACAGATTTCGCGAATTTCCTGTTCCGTCGCTGGCCGGTGCAGGCCCGTGGCGATGAGAATGGTAATTGCTTGGCGCGCAATGCCGGCCGCCTCCAATCGGGCCAGCACCGGACGCAGCACCTCGCGGTTGGGCGCCGGCCGGGTGATATCGCAAACGGAGATTGCGGCGGAGCGCTTACCGCGGGCCATCGCGGCGAGCGGAGGGCAATTAATGGGCGCATCCAATGCCTGCGCGAGGGCGGTGGCCGTGTCGTGCAAAGGAACAACCGATCGCGCTTCCAATACTTGGTAATCCAATCCCTCGGGCAAATCGAGGGTCAGTCCGGTTCGGCCAAATGCGAAGTTTATCTGCATAGAAACATTGTAACGCGAAGGGTGCCCCGAGTCTCTTCGTGTATAATCGCCGTGAAACCCATCGTCACCCCAGCATTTCATAAACCCTCGACGATGCCTTTGGAGGCCTGAATGCGCCGAATTGCTTTTCTCTTAGCTGGATTGGCACTTATCGCCGGTTCTCTACCTGTGTTTTGCCAGGACGCTAATCCTAAGGAACACCTGAAGGCAGCCTTCCGTCAGCCCGCGCAGAACGGTTGGATTTTCGTGCACCTTGAGGGGACACCCTTCGATATAGGTTTCCAGAACGGATACCTGCTGGCCCCGGAAATCCAGGACGCGGTGAAGGTTGAAATCCTGGAGGCAAAGCACGAGGGAAAGCACGATTGGAATTTCTTCCGTAACGCTGCGAAAGACATGATGTGGCCGCACATCGAACAGCAGTATCGCGAGGAATTACAAGGCATCGCCGAGGGCCTGAAGGCAAAAGGTGCAAAGCTGGACGTCTGGGATGTGGTGGCGCTGAATGCCATCTGCGAATGGCCTTACTACGTTAAGGAATACGACCGCCAACATCGCGCCTCTGCATCCGCTGCGCTGACGGTCCCGGAGCGTTGCAGCGCCTTCGTCGCCACGGGCAGTTATACAAAAGACGGCAAGGTCATCATTGCCCACAACAATTGGACCAGTACCCTCGAAGGCGAGCGTTGGACCATCATTTTTGACATCACCCCCACAAGTGGGTACCACATCCTTCTGGACGGCGTCCCGGGCCTGATCCACAGCGCCGACGACTTCGGCATGAACTCCGCCGGGATCATGATTACCGAGACCACGATTTCCCATTTTTCGGGTTATGACCCTAATGCCATTCCTGAATTCGTTCGCGCGCGCAAGGCGATGCAGTATGCCGCTTCGATCGACGATTTCGCGCGCATCATGAAGGAAGGGAACAACGGCGGGTACGCCAACACCTGGCTGGTGGCCGACCGGAAGACCAACGAAATCGCGAGCCTCGAACTGGGCCTGAAGAACGTAACCCTGTTGCGCAAGTCGGACGGCTATTTTGTGGGATCGAATTTTGCAGAAAATCCCAAGCTCGTGAAGGAGGAGACCGACTTCGACGTCAACGATGCGGGCAACAGCGCCAACGCCCGGCACGTGCGATGGGATGAGTTGATGGCGAAGTACAAGGGGAAGATTGATGTGGCGGCCGCCCAGAGTTTCCTGGCAGACCACTATGACACGTTCGAGAAGAAGGACGATGCGGACGAGCGCACGCTTTGCGGCCACGTCGATCTATCGCCCCGGGGGGTGCCGGGATGGGTACCGCCGTACGGGGCGGCGGGCGCGGTTCAGAACAAAGTTGCGGACGCTGGGATGGCGGAGCGCATGTCCTTTAGCGCGGCGAGGGGGCACGCTTGCGGCATCAACTTTAAGGCCGCCGAGTATTTGAGCAAGCATCCGGAATTTTCCTGGGAGAAATCCATGCTCCGCGACATGGACGCTTATCCCTGGACCACGTTTTCCAGCGGGCCGAAAGCCCCGCAAGGTGCGGTAAAGCGTTAGTGCACAGCTTCCGCGACGTCGGGTGAGTGGTCAGTAACTCGAACAGGTTGCGCCATGCGGTAGAGGTGGTTCAGCGGCACACGGCCAGGCCCCACCGGGAAGGATTGTCGGATGGCTTCCACCACATAGGCCTTTGCCAGGACCACTGCATCGCGCAACTGCCGTCCCAAGGCGAGATTCGCGGCCACCGCCGAGGAAAATGTGCAGCCGGTGCCGTGCGTGTTATCCGGTTTGATGCGGTCGCCAGCAAAGGATTCCATCTTCGTCCCATCGAATAAAACGTCGATGGCCTTATCAAGGTGCCCGCCCGTCACGACTACGGCGCGCGCGCCCAATTCAACCAGCTTCCGCGCCGCGGCCTTCATGCTCTCAAGATTCTCGACAGGCATTCCCGCGAGTGCCGCCGCTTCTGCCAAGTTGGGGGTCACCACCGTGGCGCGGGAAAGAAGTTCCCGCCGAAGAAAGTCCATGCCCCCCCCATCCAACAAGTCAAAATCATTGGAAGAGCGCACCACGGGATCAAGCACTGCAGGTAGGCTGGGATTGGAATCCAAGGTCTCCCGGACGACCTCGGCGATCTCCTGGTTATAGAGCATCCCAATCTTGAGAGCCTTTACGCGGCCATCGGAGAGAACGGACAGGATTGATTCTCTCAGCACCGACGGATCAACCGGGTGCACAGATGATACGCCCCGACTGTTTTGTATAGTCATCGCGGTGATGGCGGCAACACCATAGCAGTTGTGCGCTGCGAAGGTCTTGAGGTCAGCAATGATGCCGGCGCCGGCTGAGGGATCGAATCCGGCAACACTAAGAACCACTGGCCATGCTGTGTTGATGGATTGATTCATTCCTTCCCTTGCATCCCTCGCCTTGACGAAACTTTTTCCGATTATAGGGGCGCTTGACCCGTTGTCAATAAAGATTTCAGTTCATATTCCTCTGCCGCTGGGGCTTGCTCCCTTCAACGTCCATTTCCGTGTCGGATTGAATCTCAAACCGGGGGAACTGATCCGCCGGAGCGCCCAAACCCCCGGTGCCCTTCATGAGGGCGCTGAGGGTCTGGTGCACGGTGGAGTGATTTTGGACCACGCGGCCGTCATCGAGCGCCACGAGAATCCGGCCCTGCCCCTTGCCGCTGATCTGGATGTTCAGGTGCATCCCCATGGACTCGAGTTGCGGAAGCGCTCCTCCCGAGTTCAAGCCTTCCAAAGCGGGAGAGAGCGTATTTTCGAATTGATAATCCACGATGGCGACTTTGACTCCCTGGTATCGCGTTTTGCCCGAGTAGTGCATGGTGCTTTTTCCATGCACTTGGTATGGATAGTTCTTGGCAGGTTGGGCATCGAGATCCTGCGACCACTCCTCGCCTACCTTGACGCGGTGACCTGGATAGAGTGACTGGCCACCCATCTGTTCGAGGAACATGCGCACCATCTGCACGGAGGGTTCACGAAGCGGAGCCTCAACATCCTTGAAAAGACCATCGGCACCCTCAAAGTCCACCAATTTGCCATCATGATCGTAGTGGGCGGTCAGCGTTTTGCCCACCATCTGCTGGGCCATTTCCTGCTGAGCCTGAGTTATGGAGTCGCGCAGGTTCTCGGGGAGCGCATCGAGATCAGCTTGGACGTCAAATTTGTCGAATCGGTGTTGAACATCCGCCGCGCCATCCGCTTGCACCTTCAATACCGTCTCCGTACTTTGCTGATTCATGCGTAGGTTGGTGGGCATAGGCGGAAAAAAGCTTTTTAAGCTCGGCGGATTGGAGTCCATTTTCGATTTCGTCTCGACCTTGGAAACATAAATCATCGACAGGCCGGCGCGATATTTGCGGGTCAATTGCACGGTGTCACCCGCACCCTTCGCGCGTGGGGACCCACTAAGCGTCAGCACGAGAACGGCCAGAGCCACCATCAAACTTAGGCCGCAGCGCCGAATTCGCCAAGGCGAAAATCGCCTCGGGCCCAAGGGTGGCCTGCCCTTATGAGCCGGACTTTTAGGAAGCAACATGCTCCACGTCCTTTTCGTATTTTTCCAAGCACTCGCGCGAGCAGAAGTGCAGCGTTTCCTTGCCTCGCCTCAATTGTTGGGAGAGCTCGGTGGAGACAAACATGCCGCACACGGGATCGCGGGCCATTTCCCCTCGGTGCGGCGCGGTGGAGCGTGACGCGGGGGGCGCTTCCTTCCTGGTCGCTGTGCCCACCCCGAAAGAACGGAGGAGAGGCCCGAGACCTTTCCCCATCGCCCTTAGGAAGAGCGCCAGTATGACGAATTCCAGAAAATCTAAAAGAAAACTCCCCATAAGGGGTCAGACGGCCTTTCGCTCGGGGAAGATGCCTGGGGGATAGGTTTCAGGTGTCAGGTGCCAGTAGCTTAAACTTGTTTCTTTTCCCCTCCCGCGACCTCTTCAGTTGCTGATACCTGATTCCCGAAACCTGGCGCCTGCGGACCTAGTGCGGTCCTGCCGTGCTACCGGCTCCGCGAGCGGCGTTAATTTGTTCCTTTAAACCCGCCAGGGCAGGATGGTTGGGATTTAGCTTATCTAAACGGTCCCATGCCTTTTGCGCGGCGGCGAGATTATGAGTGCCTTGCAAGTTCACGACAATGGAATTAAGCAAGGTCGGCTCGTGTTGGGGATTGATTTCGAGCGACTTGTCATATTCGTGCAGAGCATCCTGTGGCCGCCCCGTATAGAAATATGCCGTGCCCAAATCGGTGTGGGCATTGACGTTCTTCGGATCGAGTTGCAGCGCACGCTGATACCACTCAATTGCTTTGTCATACTGCTTCTGGTCGTAGAGAAAATTGGCGAGTTTCAAGCGAACGTCGGCATCTTGAGGGTTCCGCGCCGCCATGGTTTCCATCTGCTGAAGGATGGCCGCGGTGTCGATAGGTGGATGGCCTTCCGGCAGGCCTTGCTGCGGCATCGCTCCGCCGGCGGGAGCGGAAGAGGCGCTTGTCGGCGGGGGCATCTCGGAAGGCATCGCAGCGGCTTGCGCTGCCTTCTGGCGGCCATTCCAGTTCATCTGCGCATCAGTGATGTACCCTGCCAGAAACCCCACAGCCAGAAAAATCACCGCCGTAATAATCGTTTCCTTTTTCATGAATCCTTCTCATCCGGATTTGTTGCCAGTCTAATGGACGGTTCGAGGAGCGTCAAGGTAATCGGGTCATCGGGCGATCGGATCATCGGGTCATCTCGCCATTGGGTCATTGAGTCATCGGGCGAGGATTTGATTGTGTCGCTGACGGCGATTTTATTGTTTTGAGTAGTGCCGCCACTGAACGATTCAATGAAATGAGTAGATGGACCGATTCTTCAATGGCTCGATGACCCGATCATCCCTTCGGCTTCCACTGGACAAAAAACGCCTTGATGCTCTCGAAGCTCATGCGGCGGGCATCGGCGAATTGGCCCTGATCCATCGCGTAAAGGAGGTTCCCGTGCGAGTCCAGTACCGCCATGGCAGGGATCCCGTGCTGGATCGGCACATGGTACTGTTCCGCCAAATCCATATTCTTATCGTGGCGCCCTAGGTCCACCTTGACGATCACAAAGTTGGTTTCGATGATGGAAGCGAGTTCCGGTTTGTGCATCTGCGCATCCAGGGCGCGGCAATCCCCGCACCAGTTGGCGCCAAAAATGAGCACGATATTCTTTTTCCCCGCCTCGGCGGTAGTCACCGCCGCGGCAATATCATGACGCGCATCGGCCTTTTCGTTGTAAACAGGAGAGCTGGACTGCGCCGCCGCGCATCCAACGGCTAGCAATATCAGAGTCAAAAGCGCGCACTTAGGAAGATTCATAGATTCTCCTCTCAGTGTCATCATAACCCAGGTGTCCCCAAATCCCGAAGGGTTGCCGTTAGCTTCCCACCCTGGAATTGGCTGTGGTAGCATCAGGTTTCACCTTGTGGGAGGTCTTCATCCCGGGCATGGAGTATACCGGACAAGCCGCATCGCGATTCGATTTTGATGACATCCTTTATGAAAAGAAGGAAGGAATCGCACGTGTCACGCTGAATCGGCCGGGGACTTACAACGCCTACTCCTCGGACACACTCCGCGAGATGACGGAAGCCTTTCGCGACGCGGCGATGGATGATGCCGTGGGGGTTGTTGTGCTCACCGGCTTCGGCGACAAGGCATTTTGCGCAGGAAGCGATGCCAAGGAATTTTCCAAGGAATTCCTTCGCCGTCCGCGGAACTTTTGGAAGTTCCAAGGCCTGCTGGCCGAAGCGCTCAACCTGTTCCGCCATCTGGGCAAGCCCACCATTGCCCGGCTCAACGGGGTGGTGGCCGGCGCAGGGAATGATTGGAACTTGGCCGCGGACTTGGCGATTGCGGCTGACCATGTCCGCTTCATGCAGATGGGCACGCGCGTTGGCTTGGTGGACGCCTGGGGGGCAACCCAGTGGCTGCCACTGGTAATTGGCGAGCGGCGCGCGAGAGAGATGCTCCTAACTTGCGACGAGGTTACCGCGGAGCAGGCCTTGAATTGGGGTCTGGTGAATCAAGTTGTTCCCTTCAAGCAACTTGATCGAGCAGTGAACGCCTTGGCCAAGAAGTTAATCCAGAAGTTCCCTGAGTGCACTCGATACACACGCCAGCAGTTGGATATGTGGAAAGATCTGGCGTGGACCGTAACCAGCGGCCACGCGCGCGATTGGCTTGCGGTACATTCCACTTCTTGGGAGCCCTACGAAGGCATTCAGGCCTTTATCGAAAAACGCCCGCCCGACACACGAGTTTTGCGGGAGATGGCGGCGGCGGGGAAATCCAGCGAATTCCTTTGGGGCGCCCACACCCGCAAATGTGAAAACTGTGGGGCCAAAGGCGTTCCGGAAAAGTTTGATTATTGTGGAAAATGCGGGGCAAAACTGAAGTAAAACAGGGGTTAGGGGTTAGGGATTAGGGTAGGGATGGTGCTGTCGCTTGATTCCAGCGGGGACCGCAGAATCCCCAGTCGAATCTCAGATCGAGTCCGATCCCCCCCTAATCCCTAACCCCTATTCTCTAACCCCTAGGCAAGGAGGCCGCCATGGCGGACGAACCGGTGGAACAAGTCCCCGGCGAGGCGAAGGAAGACGTAAGGAAAGAGTTTAAATTCATCCGCTGGGATGACTCGGGGGAAGTGGCGCACCTCACCTTGAATCGTCCGAAGCAAAATGTGATGAACATTGGCATGCTTCGGGAAATGGCGTCGGCCATCGATAGCCTTTCCACTCGCGAGGATGTGCGGCTGATCTTGCTGGATGCGTCACCGGAGTGCGAAGGCTATTTCTCCCTGGGCGTGGGTGCGGAGGGGTACACGCAGCAGATGGTTTTTCAGATGATGGACGCCTTCCACAGCGTCTTTCGCGTGATGATTGATGTATCCAAGCCCGTACTTGCCGTCGTGGAGGGCGTGGCCTCGGGCGCCGGCGCGGAACTGGCGGCATTCTGCGATTTAGTGGTGGCTACCGAGAATGCTCAGTTTCGCCAGCCCGAAATCAAGCTGGGTGTATTTCCGCCCATGGGCGCAGTTGTTTATCCGCGCGTCATTGGGCCGCGGCTTGCCATGGAACTGCTTCTGACCGGGGAACCCATCAACGCGTTTCAAGCGCTGCAAATGGGTTTGGTCAACCGTGTGGTGCCGCGCGACAAGCTGAAGGAGACCGTCGATGCGCTGGTGAAGCGCATCTCAGAACAAAGCGGGCCCGTGCTGACGCTGCTCAAGCGAGTGGTCTTCGAGGGCACATGGCAGCCGTTCGACGAGGCGCTAAAGCGATCCCAGAATATCTACTTGAACCAGTTGTTTGATCTCGAGGATTCCCGTGAGGGCCTGCGCGCGCTCATCGAGAAACGTAAACCGGTTTGGAAGAATAGATAAGGCAGTGACGAGTGACGAGTGAAGAGCAGAAAGGCAGAAAATCGAAACTCGCTGTGACTTTCGAGTTTCCAGTTTCGATTTTCGATCCCTCCTGGCTCGTCACTCATCACTGCGCTTCAGAGTTCACCTAGTGATTTCTCCACATCATCCAGCGCCGTCTTGGAAAGCTCGCTGGGCAATGGATCGGTGGACCTTCGGGCGTAAACATGATCGCCGGATTTTGACGCCTCTACAATCTCCGTGGTGTTCTTTTCTCCCGACTGGATATTGAATCGGTAAGCCGGCTTGTCCAACCCAACATCCGCGAGGCTCCCGCTCTTGGGGAACGAGTCCGCACGCAAGTCACGCAGGTGGGTCAAGAAGGTATCCATCTTGTCGGAGTTCACGTTCTTGGCCTTGGGCGCGGTCTGTTTCCATTGAGTCCCCTGCCGCTCGAACACCCAGTGGCCCTTGGGCGTGTCCACTTCTACGTGTTTGACGTCGAACGAAGAAAACGAAAACAGGTCTTTCTCGCGCAAGTCTGCCTGATTCTTCTGGAACTGAGTGACAAAGTCGGAGCTCAAGGTGAAAACCGGATCGAGCGCCGAATTCTCGGCGAAATAGTGGTCCGATCCCTTATCCTTTTTTCCCACCACAATCGTCTGCGTTCCGCTGCTGCCGGTCAACTGGAGGCGCAGTTCCGGTGAACCGAAGCCGTAGTCGCCGCCTTTCTTTTTGTCCTCCTCGGCGATCGTTTGCATGGTCAGCCCCCGTAATTGGCTTACCAAACCATCGACCGTGAATCGGTCCGCGCGCACGGGAGGCGGAAGCACCAAATCCCATACGCCTTCGGGATTCTTCTCCAGCGTCCAGCTTGCACCCTTATATTCAACGCCGATTTTCTGAAGCTGCTCGGCCTCCAGGGTCAGCGCTCGGCGGTCGCGCAGGTCGAACATTTTCTTTTCGAGGGAAGTTTTCAGGTAACTGGCCAGGGTCAAGACTTGCGGGTTGCTGCTCGTTTGCGCATAGACACCGCCACTGGTGGGAGTATCATCGCCCAGCAGCAGCGTGAAGGATTGCGGTTTGGTGTCGGTGGTAACTTCCAGGGTGAAGCTGGGAGGGTCAAGGCCATAGTCCTTCAAGTTGGTGGGGTGCGGGTCGATGACGTCCTCGGACATGGCCGTGGTCAAGCTATTCAGGACCCCGGAAAAATTTCCCTGGTCCACGGGGAGAGGGCGAGGGTCCGTGATGGCCCACTTCCCGCCGTCGCGGCGGCAAGTGAATGCGTCTCCGTCGCGCGGTTTGAAAGTAATCGACTGGATGTGCGGCGCACCGACGGAGAATACTTTGGTCAGTTTACCGGTTTCGACCGGGGGAGGTTCCTTGGCCTTATGCTTATCGTAATAGGTAAAGCCTCCCCAGGTGGCCGCGAGGACCACCAGGGCAATCAGCGTATTTAGAAATTTCCGCTTCTTCATGGACGTTGCCACCATCGTGCTTGCTCGTCACTACAATCCTGACTCGTAACGCCCTTGCTTTTCACTCGCCACTCGTCGCTGCCCGTATCACCGGCGCTGCCACCAAACCATTACCCCTGCCAGGATGATAAGGATGGGAATTCCGAATACTCCCAAAATCAGCACCCGGCGCATCTGTTCCGCATTCATGTTCAGGTGCTGGGCTTCGGGGGGCGTGGCACGAATGGAAATAAGATCTTCATCGGCCGATAGCCAGTTGATCGAGTTCATGATGAAGTCGCGGTTGCTTTGAAAACCCAGGAAGCTGTTCGCCGCGATCAGGGAAGTTCCCAAGGCGACGAAACGGCCCTCAGTTTTCTTGTCTCCGCCTCCTGAGAGCGTACCAGCCACCCCCAATGTGAGGGGTCCCTTCACGTCCTTACCCGCGTGGAACTGGATTTCTTTGATCTTGGGCGTCCAGTCAGTGACCCCGTAACTGTCGGAGGAAGTGTCACACAGGGAGTCCACGCTCACACCCGGTTTGGAATCCTTGCTCACCTCGAAGGAACGAGAGAGAGGGAATAGCGTGGCCTTGTTATTGAGCGGCTGGACAATGGGGCTGGTTCCATACTTGACCACCAGTGGCATGTAAGGTTCGGTACCGAAAATTTGGGCCACTGGGTTTTCATCGATCACCAGATCGTTGCGAACCGTCACGCCCCAATCTCCCAGCAGCTTGGTGAGATTGGGAAGGTCGACACCGGCATCGAGCATGACGAGCACGCGCCCGCCATCGTGGAGGTATTTGTTGATGACGTCAATTTCCGGAGGAAGATAATCGTTCTGCGGCCCGGCAATCACCGCCATGGTGCAGTCTTTGGGAATTTCCATCTTTTGCAAGAAGGGAAGCTCTTCCGTCTGGTAGTTCTCGTCGCCAAGCTGCTTCTTGAAATGATCGTAACCGTCCCGCTCCGTGCTTCCCAGGTTGCGTTCACCGTGCGTCTGGATGAAGCAAGCCGTTCGCTGACCTTTTAAAACGCGCACGAGCGCATTGGTGATTCCTTCTTCGCCGTCCCCCTGCGCTTCCATGTGACGATCGCCGGCAGTCACCACAATTGTCCCCAGCGTGCGGATGCCATATTCCTTGGCAAGGGCGGGTTGGCGATTCGGGTCGACGTATTTCACCTTGACGCGGTTCGAGGTTGACGCATACATCCCGAGCACATCGCGGCGTTCACCGAAATTGCGCTCCTGGTCAAAAGCGTAAATGGTGACATCCTTGTTCAGTTCCTTCAGTATCTTGTGCGTCTGCTCGGAAAGGCTGTACTTCTTGTTGGGGGTCATATCCCATCGCCTGTCGTGGTTGGTGACAAACCAGTTCACCACAACGATGAGGGCAATCACGATGAGTGTGTAGAGAGCAAAATTCGCTCCGGTCAGAACTTGTTGTCCGCTGCGGCCAGCGATGCGATCTTTCCAGGCCATGGCTACGGCCTCCCTTTCAGAGCTTCCACGGAGCGCGCGGTCAGGAATACTCCCAGAATTATGACCGACAGGTAGTACACCACGTCGCTCAATTGGATCACGCCCTTCGAGAAATTATCAAAATGGGTGGTCAACGCCAGATAGGACATGACCCGCCCAGCGGTGCTTTGGGAGTAGGCACTGACCCAATCCAGCAGGTACAGGAGCAGAAAACCGGCCAACCCCACGGCGCCCGCGATAATTTGATTTTTGGTGAAGGTGGAAATCCACATGCCCAAAGCCATCAACGCGCCGCCAAAAAGCAGCATCCCCAACGCATTCGCAATCAGCGGCTTGGCATTGGGATTCCCATACATAAAGAGGATGCTGAAGTAGAGAAACGTCAAAGCTTCCAGAATCACGAAGAGAATCATCGAGCCCAGGTACTTCCCCAGGATGATTTCCATATCGGTCAGCGGAGAGGTGAGCAACAGTTCGATCGTCCCGGAGCGTTTCTCTTCCGCATAAAGCCGCATGGTGATCATGGGAATCAGGAAGAGCAGCACCACGGTCAGCACTCCGCCCAGAATGGGCCGAATGACGTATTCATTCAGGCTCATGGACGGCATGCCCCCCATTCCCCCCTGCATCTCCATCCGTAAGGACGCGATGGCGTAGTAAGCCGTCGAGCTGTAAAAGACGAAACCGCATATCGCTGTATACACGGTCATGACCAGGTAGGCGATGGGCGAATGGAAGTAAGCTCGCAATTCCTTCCCTGCAATCGCCATGACATTGCGCATGGTGCGTTTCCTTTCGTGTTAGGGGTTGGGGGTCAGGGATTAGGTGTTAGGGAAAAACCCACCCTCAATCCCCCACATCAACCGACGACCCCTAATCCCGAATCCCTAACCCCTAATCCCAAGTCTTTCAATTCACCGCTTTCTCTGCCTTCTCTGCGGCCTCTTCGCTTACGTCCTTGGTGGTGAGCTTCAGGAAGATTTCTTCTAAGCTCAACCCGCTGGTTTTCAGTTCGTACAGCTTCCAGCCGGATTCCACGGTGGCGCGCGCCAGTTCCGCGCGGACATCCTTGTCCTTTTCGGAGTGGACCTCCAAGGTTACCCGCTCGCCAACGGATTCGCGGGGCTCAACCCAGTTCACCCCGCCGACGCGTTGGAATTTTTCCATGACGTCCGCCGCGGGGCCTTCCACCGTCACCAGAACAGTCTCAAACCCTTGCAGTCGCCGCATCAGTTCGTTGGGTGTCCCGACGGCAACGATCTGCCCCTTGTTGATTACCACCACGCGTTGGCAGGTTTTTGAGACTTCCGGCAGGATGTGAGTACTCAGGATCACCGTGTGCTGACCTGCCAATCCGGTAATCAGGTCGCGGGTCTCGATGATTTGTTTGGGATCGAGTCCGGCGGTTGGCTCGTCGAGAACCAGCACGTCAGGATTGTGGATCAGCGCCTGTGCCAGGCCCACCCGTTGACGATAGCCTTTCGAGAGCTTCCCGATCTGGCGATTGCGCACGTCCCCGACGGCACATTTCTCCACAATTCCATCCAGCCGGCTTTTCAGCTCACCGCGCGAGACTCCTTTAATCCTCGCCACGAACGCGAGATACTCCGCCACCGTCATGTCTGGGTAAATCGGAGGCGTTTCGGGCAGATAACCGGTGTGTCGCTTCGCCTCCAGGGGCTGCTCTGTCACATCGTAGCCCGACACTACAACTTTTCCCTCGGTGGGAGGAAGGAATCCCGTGATCACGCGCATCGTCGTGGTCTTGCCGGCGCCATTGGGGCCAAGAAATCCCAGCACCTCTCCCGTTTGCACACTAAAGCTTACGTCGGAGACAGCCAACGTGGGTCCGTAGCGTTTGGTGAGGTTTTCAACTTCGATCATGGAAAGCCACCCTTCCCGGTTCCGAGGATATGCGACTGTTTTCGATATCTCCAGCTCATCCTGTCGACGTTGGTCTTAAGGACAGTCAGACAACCAAAATGACTGACTGGGCTCGCATCTGCCCAGCCACTGGGGATTACCAAGCGCGCTCAACCTATTAGAATTATCAGAAATGGCTTAGGGTTGCCAAGTAGTTTCATGTTTTCGCGGTATCATAGAGCCGAAGCGCCACCTTCCAGCCGGCACGGGAGCCGTCAAAATGGCGGCGCTACGTTTTAACCACTACAAGTCGGCACGTGATATTCCGCGCCGGGAAAATCCAGGCGAAATGCTTTTCGTAGAAATCCACTGAAATTCCGGCAATTAATCGTCCCAGATTATCCAACAAGAAATTGTGGCCGAAGGTTAGCCCGCGGTCGAGAATGCGGAACCCGCCTGCATTGTAGGTAAAGTTTTCAAAACTCCCTTGCGCGAAGTAATCGAAACTGTGAAATCCCAAGTGCACAAGGTGGGTCGGGTCCGCGTAAGAGTCCATGCAACTATAATGCGGCGTTACCATCACAACCTCGGCGCCGGGCTTGGCGATGCGGTGCACCTCCGCCATGGCGCGGAGGACGTCGGGTTGGTGCTCGATGAAGTGGGAGAGATAAACCTTGTCAGCGCAGGAATCGCGCAGCGGCCAGGGGAAATGCGCCAACTCGCAAAGAACGTCAGCATCCGAGCCCGGCTGCCGGTCGAGCCCAATTGCGCCCGCAACCTGTTTCTTCTTCCCACAGCCAACGTCGAGAATGAGCATCGGAAAAACTTTCGGGATACGGGTTACGGGACACGGGGGTCTTCTGAGATTCGGAGTGCCTGCTAGTTCAATTCCCGGGTGAGGGGCCACAACGTCGGAGCACCGCTATCCCTCGCGCGCTTTTCCCGTTTCAGTATCCCGTGTCCCGATCCTTCCCTACTCTACCACCAGCGACGCATGCGGCGGCAGGCGGAGCGTGGAGCCGTCCGAGGCAAGGCTGGCGCCGTCGAGGGCGTCGAGTTGCGTCAGTTTGTGCGCCATGCCGGCGAGTCCGGTCAATCGACAGGCAACCGGCACTTCCGTAAAGTTCACTACAGCGACCCGCCCGCCGAGCGGGTAGACAGCAACTCGAGGCGGCGCATCAATCGAGGTTACCGTGAACTCGGAAACCCTACGCCGCAATTGTTCCAGAGCCTCCCGAAGTTCGGGCGTCGGCTGCTCGACGCGATTCTTCGCATCCACGTAAGTGAGGTTCGGCAGCGCGTCGGAGAATATCACCAGCTTCCCGCCGCCTGCGTCCATCGTTTTCAAATATTGATTCTTGTCCAGGTCGAGCGGCGACGGAGTAGGCAACCGTGGGTCGGCGTTAAGCAGATGCGCAGCAGATTCGCTGAGGAATGCGGTGCCGCCGGCAGCCAGAAGGCGTACAAGTTTGGGCACAAGGCCGGCATCTCCGAGCGCCTGAGTTGTCAGGATCACGGCCCGGGCGTTTTCGGGGAAAATTGCGCTCGGCGCCTCGGGAATCCCCAACATGCCGATCTTATCGAAAATATTCGGCTCCTCGCCGGGATCGCTGGACACAGGTTTGTAGGTGGCGATGCCGCCCCAGTCGGAAACAAACGTGGCGAGCTTTTCATATTGGGCGCGCCGTTCCGCCAGCGCGTCCGCCTGAGCGTGAAATTCTGGGGACGTGAGGTCGCCGTAGTGGAAGAGAAAGACCTCGGGAGCGCCCGCCAAAATCGTGGTCAAGGGTTGATCCAGGTAAAGCGTAGGCGTCGTGCCATAGGGATCGAACCACCCGCCTCCGGTTTTAGGTCCGCCTACGGTCGAAAGCCAGCGGTAGATGAATTGGGCCATGTACTGCTGCGTGTGGCCCCACTCGTCGGAAGCGGGATCGCGGAGTTCCGTTCCCACCCAAATGCGGTCGAAAATCGCCGCCTCCTGATCCGGAACATAACCTTGCAACTGGAAGCGGTCGTACCACTGGGGAAATTTGATAATGACTTTTACCTTGGGATTCACCGCGTGCGCCGGACCCACCACGCGTTCGCGGCTCATTTGCAGCATCAACTTCTCGCGATACTGCTGCCAACTCAGATTCCCCTTCGCCGCCGCACACTCTGAGCACTGGCAATCGGTGAAAAAGAAATCGTCAATCATGATTTCGTCAAATAACGCAGCGGTGAAGCGAAAGACGGACTCCAGGCGCTCCTGATTCTGACGATGGGTGAAGCATGCAGCAACATGCCAACCGGTCGAGATCTTGCCCAGCCCGGTGGTGGTGACACAGCCGGAGACCGTGAGCCCCGCCTGGCGGAAAAAATCGCGAGCGGTTTTGAGAGTGCGCTCATCAGCCTGATAGCCGTCACGAAAGGTTTCAACGTAAACCTTGGTGATGCCCATCTTGCGGCAGAAGGCTAGCGCTTCCTGGCGGCCCTGCTCAGTCGATAAGTGATCGCGAACATCCTGCGCGGTAAAAAGCGTGGACCAGGCAACGGCTTGGGCGGGGCGCGCAGGAAATAAAATCGCGGCCAATAGGAAAACTGTGAACAACACAGACGAAAAATGAAATGATTCGCAATTCCGTTTGGATGATGAAATCAATGCAGAACTCCTTGGGGACAAGATCGCCGAGGGGGACAAATCGTCCTGGTGGCAAGCCGCTCGACGCCGCGCACACCATAACAGAATCAGGTGACGAAATCATCGGATTATGGACCGCGAAGAAATCCTCCACCACAGAGGCACGGAGATCACGGAGAAGTGCGCCCGTTAGAGATAGGCCTTATCGGTGGATCGTTGGCCTCGCGTCTTCCCGTCGGCCTTTTCTCTGTGACCTCCGTGCCTCTCCAGAAACTTCACGTAAGTTATTGATTATTCGTAAAGGCAACGGAAAGTTTCCGGCACTATGGACCCGCCAAAGGAGGGCAGACACTCTGTGGTGAACAGGAATTCTTGGGAACGCCGGCATCCCGCCCGGTCCCGGGCGAATGCGAGGTCCAGTGCTTTATCGGGCAATTTCGCTAGCGATTTTGTCCGGCGCAGGCGCACCTTGTATGGCGCCTCGCACTATATCTCGCTTTGAATCATAGTTCTTCATATATACCTTCACTATTTAGTTGACAACTTGATAACTATCGTGTACGCTAGTCAGTGAGGCTGCGCTCCTTCGCCGGCCGGTCAGTCTGAAGTAGAGGCGGCTTTACGCCGCCATTTGGCGAGGTAAACTCGCCGTTACGAATTCAGACACTGCGGCAGCACCCGGCCCTGCTAAATTCCCCCGCTCCTCGTGCAAAGGGTGGAGGACTCGAACTAGCGCCGAGTGCGGCGGCTGCCGAGGATTTTCGCGATGATCACACGCCATGCCGGAGAGGGGGCGGTTGGCGAAAGCGCCGACTGAAGCGGCTATGTTTATGATAAATATGGCAGTTACAGGTATTTTGGAAGGAATTCGACGCCCTCGTCGACTTTATAAGCAACTGAAAGTAAGGCAGTTAAAATTTCCAGGGAGAGCGCCGAAATAAAAAAGATGTTAAAAATGAAGGATGATCCGACTATATCTATGAAAACAAAAGGTCGAGCGACAAAACGTCTATCGACAAACACGCCTTTTTTGCTCGAAAATGCCATCCATCGAGCGATAATCGGCGCCAATCTGGGCCGAAGCAAACTGCTCCATGCACAGGGTCTAGTGGTGAGGCCCACAGTGTGGCGCCCCGGGGCGTCAGTGACCCGCCTTGGGACCCGGACCCGAGGGATCGGCAAGCGAAAACGGGGATCAAGCGCACGAGTTGCAAGATGGGCAAGAAGCACCGGGCAGGGGGCCGGGCGACGATGAGGGTCCGGGGAAATCGGTTATACTCCTCTTCGCACCACCCCGGAATCTCCGCAAGCGCGGGGGAGGAAGAAGAAAGTCCCGCCGGGGCCAAGGCAGGAGCAATGACGCGACTACAAGATTCGTGCCACCAGATTGCGCGGCGGACTTTTCCTTCGAGAGTCGGAAGGCAGATGCATGGCTCAGTTGGTCAGATCGGGTATTTCGCTGGAGAGCGATCTGCTCGAGAGGTTTGATCGGGTCATTCATAAGAAGGGTTACAAAAACCGCTCGGAAGCCATCCGCGATCTGGTGAGGGACTACGCCGTGACCGAAGACGTGGAAGAGAACCGCATCGTCGTGGGGACCCTGACCATGGTGTACGGCCACCACCGCCCCAAACTCGCGGAACGGCTGATCGAGGCGCAGCACCACGCCGAGGGCCAGGTGCTCGCCGCCACGCACGTCAACCTGGATCACCACAATTGCCTGAAAGTGATCATCATGCGAGGGCGCAGTTCTGAGGTGAGCCACCTCGCCGACCGGATTCTAAGCTTGCGAGGAGTGAAGCACGGCAAACTGGTGCTGACAACGCAGGGGAAAGACTTGTAAGATGGTTCCAGATTTGCGATTGCCGCATGCCCATTTCAGATGACGTGACGCCGCCATTTTGGCGGCCCCGGTGCCGACTGGAAGCCGGCGCTACGCCTCAAAAGGCCTGAACCGGGATTTGCGCTTGTAAAGACTGTAAAGGTCTTGCGCTCAGTATGTTTTGCTCGTCCGGCGGGGAAATATACCGACGAACATTGGCAACGCGGCAGGGTGGAATTCGAATCCAAGCGTGGGTGCTAGGAGCCTATATGAAAACGACGACATGGCGACGGGGTTTGACGCTGTTGCTACCTTTCTTGCTAGCAGGCCTTTTTGTATCGATCGCTTACGCGGACGAGGGCGACCCTCCGGCGCGGGTTGCCCGCTTGAGTATTGTCGAGGGGAAAGTGACGTTTCAACCTTCCGGTGAGACTGATTGGAGCGAGGCCTCGGTGAATCGTCCGGTCACCACCGGAGACCGTGTTTACGCTGACAAAGGCGCTCGCGCCGAGCTGGAAGTGGGGCCCTTTGCCGTGCGCCTCTCGGAAGGCACGGATGTGACCTTGGCCAATTTGAATGACCAGCTTATGCAACTGGGAGTTGGGCAGGGCACGGTTCGGATAACCGTCTATCAGTTGCCGGACAACAACTCCGTAGAGATCGACACTCCCAACGGCGCGCTGATCGTGCAGGCCGCGGGCTCCTATCGAGTGGACACCGCCGCCGATGGCAACTCCACCCAAGTCACCGTGAATGCGGGCACCTTGCAGATCAGCGCAGGAGACCTTTCGAAAACTCTGCAAAGCGGCGAGGCCGTACAGTTGAGGGGCACGGGCCCGGTTGTGGCGTCAAGCGTCTCCGTCCCCGGGCCGGATGACTTCGACCGGTGGTGTGGCGGGCGCGACCAGCGCATCGAAAGTTCCACCTCGGTCAAATCCGTAGGCCCTGCTGTTCCCGGTGGGGAGGACCTTGACACTTACGGGCGGTGGTCCGAGGAGCCTGGCTATGGCCAAGTATGGTATCCCGCCAACGTGCCTCCGGACTGGGTTCCCTACCGGAACGGCCATTGGGCGTTTATCGAACCCTGGGGCTGGACCTGGGTGGAAGCGGAGCCATGGGGCTATGCGCCGTTCCATTATGGCCGCTGGGCGCACATTGGACCGATTTGGGCCTGGGTTCCCGGCCCAGTCATGGTCCGGCCCGTGTATGCTCCGGCGCTGGTGGCCTTTGTGGGTGGCCCGGGATTTGGCATCGGGATCGGCGTAGGCGTTCAGGCCTGGTTTCCGCTGGGGCCGCGCGAGCCCTTTACGCCGTGGTATCACCACGGACCGACGTATATTCGCGAGGTGAACGTTGTGAACGTGACGAACGTCACGAACATCCATTATGTGAATCGTGAGGTCGCGGTCACGGCCGTTTCCGGTGACGTCTTCCGTGGCGGCCAGCCGGTGGCGCATGGCATCGTGCATGTGGCGCCGGAACAGCTTGCCCATGCAACGGTTATTCCTCACCCGGAGGTTACTCCCTCTTCGCGCGCGGTTTTCGGAGCACGGGCCGTGGCGGCGCCCCCGGTTCCGGCGGCAAGGTTTGGAGCCCCAAGGCCTCTGGTACCCGGAGCGGCGATGGGTGCGCGAACACCCGCGCCCACACCATCACCAAGTATGCGAACTCCCGCTCCCGCGCCGCGCGAGGCAGTGCGGACTGGCGGTCCCCCCAGTACTCCCTTCCCGAGGATGTACACGCGTACTGCCCCGGCGCCGACGAACGCTCCCTATGCCGCGCGGCAGGATGCCTATTCTTCGCACCCGGGACGTCCGCTCGAGCCGCAGCAGATGGACAATCTGCGGGCGGGAAAGCCCGCCGGGCCGATGAAGGACAAGGAAAGCATCCCCCATCCGGCGGCGCAGCAAAGCAAAAACAAGCCAGCCCCATCCCATTCGGATAAGGGGCATCACTGAGTGTTAGTGCGGGCGCCGGCATTGAGGACCTTCACTTTGGCGTAAAGATCACCGCGGCGCCGCCGCCGGGGGCAAGGTGAAGTGAGAGCTTGTCACCGGCCTTCACGTCCTTCTTGCTGGTGGCCACGCTGGTTGCGACCTTGTCCGCATCCGCTCCATCGGCAAAAATCTCAGCTTCGAAATCGCCCGGGCCCAAGAAGCCCATTGGGATCTCGAGATCACGTGGGTCCCAGTTGGTCATGGCACCCAAGAACCATTCGCTCCCGTGGCGGCGCGCAATGCTGACATACTTGGAGGGCTCACCGGTCAAAACCTTGGTTTCGTCCCAAACGGTGGGAACCTTATCAAGGAATTCCATCCCCGGATTGTGGTCGTAGATTTCCGGGTAGTCCGAAAGCATCACCAGCGGACTTTCAAAGACCACGTACATGGCCAACTGGTGCGCCCGCGTTCCCTGGCACATGGGGTCGAGGTTGCGGGGTTTGAATTGCTCGCGGGTGGCGTTGTTAAAGCAGCCCGGAGTGTAGTCCATGGGGCCGGCGAGCATGCGAGTAAAGGGAATGGTCACGTCATGTTCCGGCGTCACGCGATTGCTCCATTTGTTGTACTCCAGACCCATGATGCCCTCCCGGGTGAGCAGGTTGGGATAGGTTCGGCGCAGGCCGGTGGGCTTATACGCTCCGTGATAATCCAGGACCATGTGATGCTCAGCGGTCTTGCGCGCCAGGCGCTCGTAGAAGTTCACCATCTCCTGATCGTCGCGATTCATGAAGTCGACCTTGATGCCGGCGGCGCCCCACTTGGCGTAAAGATCCAGCGCCGCATCCATTTGCCGGTCGATCGCTCCCCAATAGAGCCACAACAGCACCTTCACACCCTTTTGTTTTCCGTAGGCGATGATGTCCGGAACGTTCACCTCCGGGACGTAGGTCAGAATGTTTCCGAGGTCCGTGTACTCCTTCGAGGGGTACCAACCCGCGTCCACAAGCATGTATTCGAGGTGGTGCTCGGAGGCAAAGTCGATGTAGTGCTTCATCGTGGCAGTGTTCATTCCCGGATGGAAGTCCACGTTCACATCATAATCGCCCGACCACCAATCCCACGCGGCTTTGCCGGGCACGATCCACGAACTGTCGCCAATGGCCGAGGGCGGGCTGAGATCGAGGATGAGGTAGTTCGATTCGATCAAGCCGCCGGGCCGGTCGCTAATCAAAAGCACGCGCCAGGGCGTAGACTTGGGCGCGGAACCGGTCACCAGTTCGTCCGTGCGATAGGGGCCGGGCGAAAGTTTGCTCACCAGGGCGTGGGCAAATCCTGCAACGCCGCCCACGGACATCCCCGCGTAGTCGGTAAGGTCGGCTTCCAGCAGTCCCACCCACGGGCCGTCCTGAACCTCCACGCACATGGGCAAATTGATAATGGATTCGGGCTTGATCATGTCGAGATGAGTCCGTAGGTACTCGCCCTCGTTGCTGGTGTTAAAGCGGCCCATGTTCAAGGCAAAGGCGTATGCATCATGAGCGAAATAGAATCCCGTGTTCTCCGCCGTCAGGATGAACTTTTCCATGGCGGTTTGCTTCGGCAGAAAATACCGGAAGGCTGCTCCTTCATTGTAGGCGCGGAAAATCAGATCCACGCGGCGGCCAGGCGTTTGCTTCTCTCGCAGCGAGATTCGAAGTTGGTTGTAATGATCGGGGACTTCGCGCACCGGCCCAAGATTGTTGGTCCACTTGTCGTCGCGCGATTTGCTGTCGGTAGCGATAATTTGAAAGTCATGGTCGAGCGGAGGAGCGCCCTCGAAATCCAGGCCCAGCGGAGAATCCGCGAGCACCGGCACTCCAGCATAACTGACGCGATAGTAGGCGCGCTCCCCAGGAAGGTAGGGTTGGGGAACGGACTTAAGAGCGAAGGAAATTACGATTTTGCCATCGGGCGAGGCGACGGTAAGGTCGGCGGCGAAGGCCGAGCGCGCCGGAACCATAATGATTAACAATGCGGCAGCCGCAAGCGTAAGTGAAGTGAATCCGCGGGGCATAGGGGCTTCCTCCTTGAAGTGCTTTCCGGATCCGGGCGTCAGGCGCAAAGGTGCTTGATTTGCCTGCAGGCTGATTCGTATTGAGGAAACTTCTTTTCGGCTTGGCGGAACTCCCTCGAGTGAATCACTCTCCGTTGGCCGCGCCGTTCGACCGGAAACCGGATGTGCAGCATTTCGTGAAAAACGACGTATTCTACCACGTCGCGTGGAACCGAAGGGGAGTCGAGCTTGCGGCTGACGATGATGGCAGTGTGGCCCGAATCGTAATGGCCCAGGACGCGGCGCGAGTTCTGGCGGCTCCAGCCCAGACGGGGCAACGGAATTAGACCTTGGAAAAAGCGACGATTCAAGCTGTGGAAGATTTCTTCCAGATCGTGATGAGAGCCGAGCGGCGGCAGAAGCCGCTTGGAGCCGCGTTCACGGCGTGCGGCGTCAATGCGATTGCGAATCGACGAACGGAAGGTATAGGCAAGGTAACACTCTCGTGCCTCGCGCGAGGGACGGCGCCGGAAAATTCGCGCCAGAAGGATTTCCGCCAAGGCTTCGAGGACCAGCGGCGAAGCCTCCGCCAGCACGTCGGACACGCGAGCTTTCACCGCGCCGTTGCGCACGGTGATGGTGCTTCGTAACCCCGCGAACGGATGGAACGTCGCGCCAATACTGACGATTGGCGACTTGATGCGCAGGCGGGAAAACACCCTGCGGAAGACTTCGTTGAGGTCGGGTGGAGCTCCGAGCGGCAGGGCCAGTTGTTCCGGTTGTTCCATAGATGGAGTGGCTAGTGGCAAGAGGTTAGCTGGCGGTTGCTAGCCCTCGGCATTAGCCACTGCCCTTCAGTCTTCATCCTTATCGGTGGGAGGTCCCTTTTCGTGCTCTTTCTTCCGCAGCTTCTCTTCCCCATGCGTGTCCTTCTTCTCCTGCTTCTCGCGCTCTTTGGCGGTTCGTGCGTCGGCGATTTCGGTGCGCTTCAGCTCGCCAAACATTTTGGTTTGCTCGGAAAGCGCTTTGCTGCCACCGTCGAGCGCATCGGTGAAATCATCAATGGCGTCGCCGAGAGACTTGCGATAACCGGCGGCATAGGGGTCGGATGATTGCTCAACATGGCGCAGTTGTTCGAGTTGGTGAGTGCCCTTTTCAAGGAACTCCTTCAGTCCGGCGCGCATGTCGTCGCGGCGGTCGAAGTGATCCTCGATGCAGTCCTTCAGGGCGTCAGTGATGCGAATGTACTGATCGAGTTGCGTGCCGAGGTAACCGGGAATATCGTAATCCGGGCTCGCTGGCCGACTGCGGTAATCATCAAATCGCGTCAGGCGGTCCTGCGCGAACGATAAATACAGTTCGATGCGCTTCGACGCGTCCTGCGCGTCGCGCAATTGGTCCACCTCATCATCGTTGAGATAGTCCCCCTTTTGCGCACTCCAGGCGGGGGCGAGCGAGATAGCGAACAGCAGTCCCGAAGTTATCAAGGCACGCATACGGTAATCACCGCGCTGCCGCGGGAGGCGCCGGGGTCGCAGTCGTACTCGGAGGAGCTGAATCTTTGCGCGTTGCCGGCGGCTTCCCTGGGAACAGTTCTTGGAGAACCTCGCTCCGCATCTGGTCCAATTCCTGCGCCGCATTCGTCAAAGGGGTGCGGTCAAAGTAACTCACCGTTCGCCCGAGGTCTTGCAGTGTACGCACATTCTCGCGGAGGGAAATCTCCAGCTCTCGAAACCCTTCCGGCTGCTTAGAAGCCCTGCGCCCGGATTCCTGAAGCAATTTCCGGGAGGTTCTTATGGCCTCGACAAACGTCCCAAGAAGCTTTGCGCCGGTATCAATCTGCCCCCGCGAGTAAGCGTCCTGTACTTCCGTAAGGCGGAGATTGGCGAGCTTGATTTCGATTTTGGCCTTTTTGACGGGATTCTGTTCGTCCTGAATCCTTTGGAGTAGCTGCACCTCATTCTCGCGGGCCATGGCGCACACGCCGGCTGACAGAATCCCTAGTACGGCCAACCAGACGGGTAAGACTATCCAGCGTTTCCGCGCCATAACTTCAGATTATAGCTATTTTGAAAGCTCGCGGCTGAGAAGCTTTGCCCGTTGAGTGGCCTGCCATTCCTGATCTGGGTTCTCACCGTGAGAAAGTTTCAAGAAGTGTTGGTAATTGGCCAATGCTTCTTTGCGCGCCATGAGGTGATCGTAACAAGTGGCCAGCACGAAAAACGTATAAGGAACTGCGTCTCGGTCTTTCGCCAATGCTTCGAGAATCGGGATCGCCTCCGAGTATCTCTTCTGAAGATCAAGGCTGGAAGCCAGCCCAATGGCGGCGTCGCGGTTGCGAGAGTCCATCTGCAGGGCGGCCCGAAATTCTTTTTCGGCCTCAGGATATTTCTGCTCGTCCAGCAGGATTTGTCCGAGGGCGCGATGGAGATCTACCACTCCCGGCTGTGCGGAGATCGCCAGGCGATAGTACTTCTCCGCCTCGGGCAGTTTCTTCAGGCGCGCGTTGACATCGCCCAACGCCGCGGTGAGGCCGGGCAGATCCGGCTTCACCCGGTAGATAGATTCCAAAGTGTCGCTGGCTTTCGCATTTTGTTTTTGTTGCAGATAAAGCCCCGCCAAGTGGAATTGGGTCTCGACGTCATCCGGCCTCGATGCCAGATATTTCTCGAAGTAAGCAATGGCCTGCGCCGAGTCGCTTAGCGCTTCGGCGGCCAGTGCCGCTCCCAAGTCTGCTTGGACCAGCGTCGAATCCAAAGCCAACGCTTGCTGGAACGCGGCGAGGGCCTCAGCCGGGTGCTTTTGCCGAAGCTCAAGTTGGCCCAGTTCGTAAGGAGCCATCGCCATGCGTGGATCGAGCCGGATAACCTCCTGAAACTCTTCCCGGGCGGCATCCGGCTGGCCGGTTTGGACAAGGGCGCGCGCATAGTATAGGTGCGCCCGGGCGTTCTCAGGCTTTAATGTCGTGGCCTTCTGCAAATGCTCCAGCGCCGCCTGTGGCTGCTTCTGCTCCATGAACAGAATTCCCAGATTCAGCCGGGCGGCAAAAAGATCAGGCGCAAGGGTTAAGGTTTTCTGGTAGGCCTTGATCGCTTCGTCCGGTTCGTGCAGACCCGTGTCGGCATAACCCAGGTTGAACCAAGCTTCGGGCATGTCGGGGTGCTGGGCGACGAACGTCTTGAGCTCTTTCGATGCCTCGGCGTAGTCTTTCCGCGCGAGCGCATCCTCAGCCGCGCGGAGCAACGGGGAAGATTCGTCAGCGCCAGCCGGGCCAGAGGGCTGAGCAGGGGCTGGTGAATTACCCAGTTTCTTGAGCAATTGAATCAGGCTCTCAGTGGCTCCCGCATGTCGCAGATCGCGCTCGAGCGCGGGGTCCACCTTGAAATCTATACCATCCTTCCGCGCGAAGTCCTCGATCTGCCGGATGGGAACGCCGGCCTGGAGCATCTTTAGAGTTTGTTCCCGCGAGAGGGGCGCGTCCTTCTCTTCACTGGCGGCAGGGGCTAACGAGGAAGCCGCAAAGGGCGGGCGAGCGAGGGCACACTTCAACCCCGCAACGGAGATTAGGAGGGCCAACCAGCCCGCAGTCATCGCCAGAGAGGTTAAGTGCCCCTTGAAAGAGCGCATGGGATTAATTCTTCGTTTTCATCGCATCGCGCGATGGCTTGGAATGGGACAGATATTTCGCCAGAAATTTTCCCGTCAAGGAGAGATCATTCTTCACCAGATTTTCGGGTGTGCCCGCCCCCACAACGTATCCCCCGGAGTCGCCGCCCTCGGGCCCAAGATCGATGATCCAATCCGCCGTCTTCAGAACATCCATGTTGTGTTCGATGATCAACACGGTGGCTCCAGTTTCGATCAGGCGACGGAAAGCCGTCAGCAATTTGCTGATGTCGTCAAAGTGCAGGCCCGTGGTGGGTTCGTCGAAAATGAAGAGGGAATTCTCGCTGGCGCGATGCCCCAAGTGAGCGGCCAAGCGGACACGTTGGGCCTCGCCGCCAGAAAGGGTCGTGGCCGACTGCCCAAGGCGCAGATACCCGAGCCCGACTTCCTCCAGCACGCGGATCTTGGCCGTCAACTTCGGAACACTGGAAAAGAAGGTCAGTGCCTCCTTCACCGTCATCTGCAATACGTCGTAAATGTTTTTGCCTTTGTAATGGATCTCCAAAATCCCGGGCTTAAAGCGGCGGCCGCGGCACTCCTCGCAAACCAGATCCACGTCGGCGAGAAACTGCATTTCCATGGTCACCGTGCCGTCGCCCTGACAGGTCTCGCAGCGTCCCCCAGGAATGTTGAAGGAAAAATACCCAGGCGTGTATCCGCGCTTGCGAGCTTCCGGAATCGAGGCGAAGACATCGCGAATCGCGTCGAAAGCTTTGATATAGGTGACGGGATTGGAGCGCGGCGTGCGGCCCAGCGGCGACTGATCGACGAGTACAATTTCCGCGAGATGTTGGTCTCCTTCAATGCTTTCGTACTCGGTGCGGGCCGCCGGTAAGCCCCGGCGCGAGAGGAGGGCGTTATAGAGCACATCGTGAACCAGGGTGGACTTTCCTGATCCGGAGACGCCGCTGATGCACACCATGAGCCCTAGAGGAATTTCCACGTCAATGGATTTCAAATTGTGCTGGCGCGCACCGCGAATCTTCAACCAGGCCTTACCAGGCTTGCGCCGGTTGTCGGGAAGCGGGATTTGGAGTTCTCCCGAAAGGTACCGCCCGGTCAGAGAGTGCGGGTCAGCGAGCATCCCCTCCATATCGCCGGAATAAATGATGCTGCCTCCGTGCTCACCGGCGCCGGGTCCGAGGTCCAGTAGTTTGTCAGCCTCGCGCATCATCTCCGGATCGTGCTCTACCACCAACACCGTGTTACCCAAATCGCGCAGAGTCTTCATGATTTCGATCAAGCGGCTGGTGTCGCGAGGGTGGAGGCCGATTGACGGTTCATCTAGAACATAGAGTGCGCCCACTAGGTTGGAGCCCAGCGCGGTGGCTAACTGAATGCGTTGCGATTCGCCTCCGGACAACGTGGAGGCCAGCCGGTCCAGGGTCAGGTACTCGAGCCCCACACGGTAGAGATACTTCAAGCGTGAGCGGACTTCTTCCAGAATCTTGTCCGCAATCGTCTGCTGCTCGGGCGATAGGCGCAATTCGTTGAAAAAGTGGCAAGCCTCTTGAATCGAGAGAGAGCAGACCTCGGTTATGTTTTTCTGCTGGACGCGCACATTCAAAGCTTCGCGGCGCAAGCGTCCCCCGCGGCATTCCGGGCACAGCGTGTAGCCGCGATAACGGCTGAGGAATACCCGCACGTGGAGCTTGTACTTCTTCCGTTCCAAGTACTCGAAGAAACCGCGGATTCCCCCAAACTTGCCGTCGCCCTCGAGGAGCCAGCGGCGTTGCTCCGAATCCAGCTTGTAATAAGGCACGTCGAGGGGAACGCCCTGCGCCCGCGCGGCACGGCGCATTTCATTCTGCAGCACTTTGTAGCGCGGCTTGGTCCAGGGTTCCACGGCGCCATCGGCAAGGGTCTTGTTCTTGTCGGGAATCACCAAGTCGAGATCGAAATCAATGGTATTCCCGAATCCTTGGCATCGCGGGCAGGCCCCGTAAGGATTGTTGAACGAGAACAGGCTGGGCTCGGGATCCTGGTAAGTGATCTTGCAGGTCTTGCACTCGAAGCGCTCATTGAACACCCAACGCTCTAGCGGCGCGGAGGCGTCGGGCGAGGCGAATTCCAAAATCGCTTCGCCGGACTCGCGGTAACAAAGTTCCACCGAATCGATAACGCGCTGCCGAATGTCCGCCGCAACTGCCAGACGGTCCACCAGAATGTAAACCGGCTGCGCGAAATCCACGTCGAGCAAGGACTCCGGCGTGGAAAATTCAAAGACCCGACCCTGCTGGTATAAGCGGTTGTATCCCCGTTGGCGAAGGGCGAAGAGCCGGGGCTTCAGTTCTTCCGACGGCGGCGCGGGCCCCACGGCTGGAGGCGCTAAGTTCGCGCTTTCACCCGCAGCCTGCCGCTTGCGTTTGGCCGCACCGGCTCGATTCGTCGCCGCGGGTGTGGCGCCGCTCTTCAAGGCGGCAGGTGCCATCGTAGCGCCGTCCTTTAGGGCGGCACGTGCCGGGCTAAAGCCCGGCGCTACAGACGCTACGGGAAGTGCCGGATTCACCTGAAAAAGCACATAAAAGCGACGTCCGGGCTCGGCTTTCAGAACACTCTCTGCGACGGCATCAACATGGTCCCTCACCACCACCTGGCCGCAGCGATAACACATGGT
The DNA here is from genome assembly GCA_963808085.1 of uncultured Acidobacteriota bacterium. Lineage (GTDB taxonomy): Bacteria > Acidobacteriota > Terriglobia > UBA7540 > UBA7540 > Bog-366. Next base: position 284,794 of record CAWEFC010000028.1, on the reverse strand, counting down.
CGTTCCGATGCGCGCAAAAAGCAGCCTCACGTAGTCATAGATCTCGGTGGCCGTCGCTACGGTCGAGCGCGGATTGCGGGTGGTGTTCTTTTGGCGAATGGCCACGGGCGGCGCGATGCCGGCAATCTCGTCGACGTCCGGCTTCTCCATGCGCTCCAAGAACTGCCGCGCATAAGCCGACAGCGACTCCACGTAGCGGCGTTGGCCTTCGGCATAAAGCGTGTCAAACGCCAGGCTGGATTTTCCCGAACCGGAAAGCCCGGTAACGACGGTGATCTTGTTGTGCGGAATCGTGCAGTCGATATTCTTGAGGTTGTGGACGCGCGCTCCTCGGACAACGATCTCGTCGCCGAGCGAGCTTGTCCGCGCGGCGGCGGACGTCACCGCTGCAGCTTTGCCACTTTTCGAACCCGCGCGACTGCTTCGCGATCCGGCCGTTTCCATCAGTCCCGAGCGAGGGTCGGCCGCGGCAGGTGTTTCAACCAGCGTGCTCGGGCTGATGGATTGGTTTTCGCCTGTGCTCAAGGTTCTCCTCATCATCGCCCGGAGAGCGCCGGTCCGCTGGCCTTCGCCCTTCAGACGTACTGATACAGTGAAGTTCGGGCACCCAAGGCTAAACTACCAATTATATGTCTTAGGGAATCAGCGTGCCAAGTGGAAGACTTGCGGGACCAGAGTCCCCTCGAAGTCCGAAAGTTCCCCGAAGGGGAGCAAGACCACTAGCCGTCGGTAAAACCGCCGGACAAGGAGTCTTCGACCCCGCCGTGGTCGAGTATCCTTAACGACCCCTCACCCCAACTCCCCTCCCCAGGGGAGACGGAAGAGGGGAGAAGGGGTGATCGGGTGAGGGGTTCTTCCCAACGGGGGCGGTCAGTGCCCTTTGAGGCATCAGCCGCCGAAATGCCTCAGGCTCTAGGCGTACTTGGGGCCACCGCCAAATGACTTATTTTTCATACACTTATCCGGGTACGCGAAATACTGAAGCTATAAGGCAATTGTTTTCTGCAAGTTATTAGGATAGCGGGAATAAAACGGGAAAACGGGGAGTTTTTGGGGTAGAAAATCGAGCTAACTGGCTTTGCTTTCTATAATTAATAGCTAGTTCTGTATAACTATAGTGTTTTCAAATACTTATCAGGATACTCCATTTTGTCCGATATTTGTCCGTTTGTTTTCATCAACTTATTAGGACCACCCTTCATTTTTGATGTTTTTTTATTTTGGTGAACTGGCCTGACTGGCATCGACGAAATGTCGCTTTGTAGGCCTTTCGAGGAGTCAATTCGTCTCTTCCTTTCGCGACTTCCAGCCCGCGGGAGCGACTTTCCCCGCCCCGCCGCGGGTGCGCGATTTGACTCGACCAACTATTAGGCCAGCAATTTGGCCTCCAAACCTAGCGTCGAGACCGACAGACTGCTCAGAATTGTGGTGCCGCCGGTGGAAGGAAGGGGCCAGTCCACCGGCGGCATTCCATAGCGGGATATCCTACTGCTGGGGTGGATTCGGGGTAGTCCCACCCGGAGCGCCGCCAGGACCAGCGGGGTGGGGAGGCCGCCCCATGCCGCCACGCCTCTCCATGGGACCGCGACCGGGACCGCCGCCACGATTCTCCATGAAGGTCTTGATCTTCTTTAACTGCTCGGGCGTGAGAACGCTTCGCGCCGTAAGCATGGTTTCCACGCGCTGCTTCTCCATCTTTCCTTGCAGGGCATTCACTTCATCGAGCTTCCGCATAATCGCGTCGTGATCGGGATTATCCGACCGCAACAGTTCGCGGAGCTCAATGTGGCGTAGTTGCATATCGGCGCGCGTCTGGACCGAAGCTTTCTCCGACTCGATGCCGATCTTGTGTAAGCGTGCGACTTGGTCGTCGGTCAAACCAAGATATTGGCGCACGCGGGGATTCTCCGCCATGTGCATTAGGCGGTCGCCACCACCAAATCTGCCCCGGCCGCCGCGTTGCCATCCCATCCGATGCCCTTCGCGTCCGCCATCCCATTCTCTCGTGGCGAACTGGCCACGGTTCCCACCGTCAAACTTGTGTGGGCCGTCACCCCATTGGTGTTGTCCACCGCCCATCTGATGCTGGTCTTGGCCGGGATCGGCCCCCTGAGGGGCGCCTTCCTCGGCCCAACTGACCATCGCTGCCGCCAGCAAAACCATAAGCCCTAGTGTCCCAATCGCAATTTTCCGTCGCATACTCTGGTTCCTCCTACCACCCTCTTTGGACGCAGTATACACCCGGGCCGTTACTCTCTTTCCTCGCCTAGGTGCATATTTAACAAGAGTTAACAAGTCACAGCTCACACTTAACAAAGTTAACAACTCAGCGCACTTCCAAGGTTGCAAACACGTGAGGGCGGATAAAGTTCTGCGGCGTCGACGCCGCTTATGGCGGGATCGAATTTGCGCACGATCAATCGAAGCAAGTTGTTACTTGGGGTCGTGCATGCCTTGGTCAATGAGTTTGTCAAAATCGGTGGAGACGGAGGCACCCACGATGATCCTTCCATTGATGAAACTGGTGGGAGTGGATCCGATACCGAGAGCCTCCCCTTCGCGCATATTCGCTTCCACGCGGGAGAGCGAGGTCCGTGCATCGATGCAGGCCGCAAGCTTGAGGTTATCGACTCCAACTTCCGCGCCCAGGTGCAGCAGCATGTCGCGGGCGTGTTCGGCGGAGAGACTCTCCTGGTTCTTGTAAACCGTGGAACGAAAGGCAACATATTTGGAGGAATCAATCTGATAAACGCATTGTGCGGCGATGGCTCCGGTGAGCGCCCAATCATGGATGCCGACAAGTGGGAATTCCTTGAAGACCACGCGCAGCTTGTCGCCGTATTTAGGGATGATGTCCGTCTCCAATTCTTCCTGCATCCGCGCGCAGATGGGGCACTGGAGGTCGGAGTACTCAACCAGTGTTACAGGGGCATTTGCCGGACCGACTGCCGGCTGGTCGTCGAGTGAGATCAGCCGGAGCATATCCTCGCGAGGGTCGCCGCCCAGATTGAAGATGTTCCCCTCAATCATGTAGCGCAGGTCCTTGGAAACGAAAAGGGGTTGCGTGCGCTTGTCCTTGCCGTCATCAAGCGTGACCGTGGTTTCGAGGAAATCCGGATAGGCGCTATCGCGCAAGTCGGTCATGGTGAGCTTGACCGATTCGCCGATATTGAATCGTGCGCGCACGTAGTGAAGAATCTTGTCCCGCACCGCCGGCTGAGTCGGGCCTTGCGCGAGCAGCGAGGGTGAGGCAGTTAGGACTGCAGCAACGAAGCTCGCGAGGGCGAGGTATCGAAGGGGTAGTCGGCTCATCGAATCAGTGTGCTCCTTTCGCTCGAATCTCGGCTTTGATGCAAAATGAGTGGGACCCCTGATTCTAAACAGGGCGGGTCGTAAAAGCAATTTCCAGAATTACCGGAGCGACAAGCAGCGAGCTGGAAAACCGACGATGGGATCGTTCCTTCACTGCGGCGATCATGAGTCTCGCGTGCCATCTACCGTATGCCGTCTACCGACCGTGCCCCGGCTCTTCACTTCCCCGCCATCACCTTCTCGATGTCGTCGACTGCGCGCGGCAGGCGGCGGGTGAGCAGTTCGTTGCCCTCGGGCGTGATGAGAATATCATCTTCAATACGGACACCGATTTTTTCTTCGGGAAGGTAAATCCCCGGCTCCATGGTAATCACCATGCCGGGTTCGAGCGCCCGGTTATAATCCATCGGGTCGTGAACATTCAGGCCGATGGGATGACTCAGGCCATGGATGAAGTACGGGCCCAGCGGCTGCCCGTGCAGGTCCTTACCGTGCGTGTTGATGTAATCGTAGGCGAGCTCGTTCAGACCTTTCGCGCCGTGGCGTCCCACGAAAACTCCGGGTTTAGCGGCGGCGAGGGCGGCATTCTGCGCCCCCAGGACAATCTCGTAGATCTCGCGCTGCCGCGGCGTGAAGTGGCCGTTAACCGGTAAGGTACGGGTAATATCGCTGGCATAACCACCGTAGGAACCGGCGACGTCCATCAAAACCACGTCGCCATCGTGCAGTTGATTCGCATCCTGATCGTAGTGCAGCACCGTGGAGAAGAAACCCGATCCGACGATAGGAGGATACGCAGGCCATTCGCAGCCGCGCCGCTCGAATTCATACTTCATCAAGGCGGCAATTTCGTACTCCCACATCCCCGGCTTCACCGCGCGCATCGCTGCCAGATGCGCTTCCACGGATGCGTCCACGGCCTTGCGGATCAGGGCGATTTCGCCGGGACTTTTCACGGCACGCAGGCGACCGATGGCCAGGCGAATATCGTCCATGGCGGCTTGCGGCGCCAGGCCGCGAAGCTTGTTCGCCATCTCCGCCTGGAAGCAATCCTCTCCGCTCTCGGGCTGCGGTGTTAGCTCGGAATAAATCTTGGGAAAGTCCTTGAGCGCTTCCTTGAGGTCGGCGGCAAATTGCGAAACGTTTCGGACCGTGGGGAATCCTGTGACCGCGGAGGCATCGGCGGCGTCCGGGCCCAGCTTGGGCCCAGTCCATTTCTCCTGCCCTCGATCGTGCGAGGGAATATAGAGGATCTCCCTTCCCAGCTCCGCTGCGGCGCCGGCGGCGTGAGCCTTGGGCACGAGCAGCATAATGGCGTCGGGCTCGTTCCAACCAGTGAGGTAGTAGAACTCCTCATTCTGACGGAAAGGGGTGACCGTGGCCGCGACGTCCGCCTCGCCGTATCCGTAGAGTACGATCACGCCGTCGCCGGCCGTGGCACGAACCAGGGTCGCGCGCCGCTCATGGTAGTCGGAGAGGGCCTCCCGTTCCCAAGCGCCTGCCTCAATCGCGATCCCCACGATGGCCGCAAATACCAGAGCCAGGATCACCAACCGGCTGGGCCGGAGTCTCAATTGCACAGTAACCTCTCTCGCGTGATGAGGGATGAGCATAGGCCCAAGGGCGTCTTAAATATAAGTGGCGGGTTCCACAGCGCGTGGGCGCAGGAGGGCAGGCAGGGCGTTCGCCAGGCGCCGCAGCGGGGTCTGGAACAGCGACATCGTCCCCATATAGCTGTAGCCTACCAAAAACAGCATGAGGAACGGGGTGGTGAGATAGTTCCCCGCGGTGAGGGAATAGACGGTGGTGAACAGGAAGTAGCCCGCCAGGGAGAGCTCGATGATGGGAATCCACCCCGCGCGCCGGCGCACATACTTCTTCCCTTCCCAGCCTTCGCCGGCTACCTCCAGGCGGTATTTCGGGGTGCGCACGAATTCCGTCTCCTTGCCCACAATCGCCTCAATCACCGCCTTGGAGTTGGTGACCGCCAGGCCGATGCCGGTGGCCATCAAAAAGGGAATGTATTTGATGCGGCTGCGCCACTCGTGCGGGTAGAGCTCGCGTTGCGCCACCATGTAGAAACTCGAGACCGAACAAGTGGACGCGAGAAAGAGCGGCAGATCGAGGTAGAGCATCTGGAACCAGCCCTGATAGAACCGCACGATCATGGCCGGCAGCAGAATCACCGAAAAAACAATCATCAGCGGATACGCAATGTTGGCCGTCAAGTGAAGCGTCGCTTCGATCTTGATCTTGAGCGGCTCGCGGCTGCGCCAGACTTTGGGCAGGATCTTCTTCGCCACCTGGATGAGCCCTTTGGCCCAGCGCGCCTGCTGCGTCTTGAAGGAGTTCATCTCCACCGGCAATTCCGACGGGCAAACGATGTCAGGGGCGTAAACGAATTTCCAACCCTTAAGCTGGGCGCGGTAACTCAGGTCGGTGTCTTCCGTCAGCGTATCGTGCTGCCAGCCGCCAGCGTCGTCGATGGCGATGCGGCGCCACATGCCGGCGGTACCGTTGAAATTGAAGAAGCGGCCGGAGAAGTTTCGCCCGCCGTGCTCGATCACGAAGTGCCCGTCAAGCAGAATCGCTTCGATCTGCGACAGGTTGGAATAATAGCGATTGATCCAGGTCCAACGGCCTTGCACCACCGCCACTTGAGGATCGGTGAAATAGTGAACCATCTCGAGCAGTATGCCGGGTGGAGGCGCGAAGTCGGCGTCAAAGATGGCGATGAACTCGCCTGTCGCGCTCTTCATGCCTTCGGCGAGCGCGCCGGCTTTGAAGCCCACACGGTTCGTGCGGTGATGATAACTGATGGGATGGCCGGAGCTGGCATATTCACTCACCAGGCGCGAGCAAACGAACCGCGTGTCGTCCGTCGAGTCGTCGAGCACCTGGATTTCCAGCAGCTCGCGGGGGTAATCGATGCGGGTCACCGTTTCCAGCAGCCGCTCCACCACGTAGCGCTCATTGTAAAGCGGCAGTTGAATGGTAATACGCGGCAAAACTTTAAATTGCCCCAGGGGCTTCGGCGCCTTGCGGCGGTTCTTCATGTAGAGATAAACCAGAGAATAGCGATGAATGCCGTAAACCGAAAGGATGATCAGAATGGTGAAATACGGAATCAGGATGGACAGATCAAAGGCGTTGGGCTGGTAAATGCCGCGGAACGGATCCTTGTGAAAAATCTTGTAGAGATAGCCGCCCACCGACTTCACAATCGGGTTGCTGGGCGCGAGTAGGATGGCGAGAAGGAGCTGATGCATAGATGTGATTTAACTTATGGGCCCGATGGCTCTAGGAGCAGCTTCATGCCGCCATTTGCCGCCTCAACATCACGGCATCAAACTGGCCCGGGGAAATACCTCCTACGACTAATGTGAGTGCTTCTCTCGCAACGAACTGGCCGCGACTCTAGCCTGCCTGGGAAACCGGCCGAACTCAAACTCGCGATGACGGATCACCTTGACCCGGCAGCCACCGTGACCCGTGATAATGAGAAGAAGCAATTATACACCCACTGGCAAGCGGAAGTTTTCCCATGTTAGTTGCAGCTTCCTGAACGATCGATTCTCTCCATTCCCCATCCATCGGCGATCTGAGATTCGCGGTTGCATAAAGTCGCCATTCGTCTCATCCCCTCGCCGAAGTCGGCCGATAGCCGATGCGGGGAAGTATGTCACGCTGGGAGGTTGTCGGCCCTGCCCGCCGCCCGACCCTTTGGCTTGGCGCTTGGGCGCTCGTTGCGACCTCGGACTTCGGACCTCGGACTCGGACTCTCCTTGTCACCCCCATGCCCTCGGGAGCCTCCAACTTAAATAACTCCATTTCTTTTCATGAACATAGTGGAGAGCGGCCTCTATGTTCATTGTTTTCATCAACATAATGGAGAGGCTGTTTTCGGACATATTTTCTACATTTGTTTTCAATAAGATAGCCGGTACCCCCTCCATTTTTCTTTCCCCCCGCGTTTTGGCCTCGCCAGCGATCATGCCCAGAATAACTCGTTTTATTTCAATAACATACACTGTTGCAAGGTTTTGGCAAAAAACGATTAACCCCTTTTGTATGAAACACATAATGGAGAGCCGCCGCCATAATTGCCTTCTAACCTAGTCCTACGACCTGCCACCTGCGGTTCCCCTTCTTCCCTTTGAGTGTCGGCCTTCCTCGTAGGCCACCGCTGTGCGTGTTTCGGCGCAGAGACGGTTCTCCATTTATTATCCGAGCAATAATCCAACCATACCCCAAAGAACGTGGACCAAATGCCCGCCGAAAAGCGGAATATTTACGTTCTGGTGCGCGAATTCCCCGCCCACAGGACACCATCGGAGGCCCGGTCCAGCCCAATGTTGAAAACGTGGACGGACTCAGGGTAAAGGTCGGAAAGACGCTGGACAAGTCGCGGCGAGAGGTTTTGGTCGAAGAGGAGCTTCACCCTTTCACAACCAACTGTTGACGCTCTCGGTCAGCGGCGTAGCTGAGGCAGGCTCGGATGTCTTCCTCCGTCAAATAGGGAAAATCCGCCAGGATTTCCTGGTGTGTCATCCCGGAAGCAAGGTAGGACAGCACATCATAGACAGTAATACGCATTCCCCTGATGCACGGCTTTCCCCCGCGCTTGCCGGGTTCGATGGTAATAATGTCTTGATACTTCATGCTCGTAGTATAAGCGCTCAATGTCTCCTCACACAAAGAAAGTTCAGGGAACCGTAAAAGGTCGCCGCAGCCGGGCAGGCGTCTTCCGGCACCAAGGATCGGGTTATGATTGGAGATCGCCTGGAACGTGAACGGGGTGATACCATGGTCCAATCCCCGTCCTCCCAAACCTGGAACGCCGCGGGTTATGCCGCCAACGCGCACTTCGTGCCCGCACTCGGGCAAGCGGTGCTGGATTTGCTCCAACCGCGGGCGGGTGAGCGTATTCTCGATTTGGGTTGTGGAGACGGCGCCCTGACCGAGAAGCTGATCGCTCTGGGCGCGGAGGTGGTGGGTATTGACAGTTCTGCGGACATGATCGCGGCGGCGCGCGAGCGCGGGCTTAACGCCAGATTGATGGATGCCCGGTCGCTCGCGCTTGAGGACGAATTTGACGCCGTCTTTTCCAATGCGGCGCTGCACTGGGTGAAGGACGATCCGGACGCGCCCACCGCGGGTGCATTCCGCGCGCTGAGAGCTGGAGGGCGGTTCGTGGGTGAGTTGGGCGGGCACGGATGCGTCGCCGCGATAACCATCGCGCTGCTGGCCGCGCTTGAGCGCCGAGGCGTCGCTGACGCCCGTTCGTGGATTCCGTGGTACTTCCCGACCGTCGACGAATACGAAACCCGTCTCCGGCGGGCCGGATTTGTCCCGCGAAGTGTGCAACTGCTTCCGCGCCCCACTCCCCTACCCACGGGAATGCGCGGATGGTTGGAAACCTTCGCCAATCCGTTCTGCGCAGCGCTGGCGCCGCCCGAACGCGAGCGGTTTCTCGATGAGGTCACCGCCTTGCTGAAACCCGTTCTGTGTGACGCCCAGGGACGGTGGACCGCGGATTATACCCGCCTACGGCTTTCGGCCCTCAAAGCCGGTAAGGCAGTGGCTGGTGGTTAGTGGCGAATGACAAGCCTCGGCCAATAGTTGCGGCGAGTGGCAATCCATTGAGAAGGCCAGATCGGCAGCAACACGCAGACTTCGAAAATCGCAAATTCAAAATTCAAGATTCAAAATGCCGAGAACAACGGCACAATTTCAGAATCACTATGCTGAAAACACACGCACAGAAATTAGGCAGGAACATCTCTGGTAAAGAGGTTTTCCAGACGGCTTCGACCCACGGGCTTCTACGGCCGGGCGTCACGACCTCGGCAATTCGCTCATGAATGCTGAGGCTCCCTCAATTCTGTGGAGGCCCCTGCATACCACCGCGTCCACCGCCACCGCCAGGGCGGCCCGAACGGACTTCCGTGGCCACAAACTGCCCGTTGGCCTCTTTCCCCGTGGCGAAAATGCGGTCGCCAACCTTGAGGTCTTTCAGGGCGATCGTCTGACCTTCTTTGTTGAAGGTCGTTTGGTCGTTCACGACGATGATTCTCTCGCCGCCGCGACGGCTTTGCACCTTGATCTGATTGCCGCTGATGGAAGTAATTTCGCCACCCGCACGCGTGCCTTGCATCCCTCCTTGTTGCCAGCCGCCACCTCCGCGAGGACCTCCTTGGCCACCGCCCGGTCCGCCACCGCTCTGGAAGCGCTCGAACTGCTCGGCCGTGACGCGATTCACTCCCATGGCCACCACTTGCTTATCAGCGTTGGGCGTGCCGCGGACAAAAACGTGGTCGCCGACTTTCAAATCTTCGAGCGCGAGTTCTTGCGGCTGCTGTTGTCCCTCCACGCGCTGACGGTAATGGGTTTGATCGTTCACCATTACGGTTTGCGTCGTGCCGTCGGGCTTCTTGACCTCAAAGCGATCAACGCCCACGGATGTGATGGTTCCCATCACCGGCGGCGGGCCACCCATCCCACGCCGGCCCTGATCCTGTCCGGGCGGTGAGGTGGTCTGTTGCGCAGCCAGCAAACTTGCAAAGCTCAAGACGAGAATTGACGGAATGCTCCAAAAGAACTTTTTGTACATAGGTCCCTCCGGGAAAGTTGGACGGCTCAAAACGCCGTGTGGTTACCTGTAACCTTGCGTTCTTGATAAACGTACACAGTCCTTGTAAGCTATTTAATCCAGCGGGGTTAAACGCGAAATTTGTTTACAAACTTTACAACTTGGGCTAAGTCGCTGTGTATCCTTGTCGCTAGTGGACTGCTGGCCACCAGCGTTCTGTTCGGCCAGGTAACGACGGCAGTGACCACGACGGGAACCGTCCCCCACGTAATAACGACAGGAACCGTGACCGGTCATGTGCGGGGCCCGGGCGGAGTATCTGTTCCCGGCGCGACGGTCCAGCTTACCAATCCACAAACCGGCGAACGCAAAGAAACGTGGACCGACGAAGACGGCAATTATACGTTTACGGGGTTAACGCCGGGAAACTATCGTCTGGATGTTTCGTTGGTCGGATTCCGGGCTGATTCCCGCGAGCCGGTGCCAGTCGCGCAGGACAAGGCTCTGAAAGTCAATGTGGCGCTGGTGGTTGCGCTGCCAGGAGAAGGCGCGGGGCAGCCGACGCAGGCCGCCGCCCGCCCCGCTGGAAATCGCGCAACGTTGCCGGGCGGTGGGGGCAATCGAGGCGGCGGTGGTGGACAAAACCCCATGGCCGAGGCCGCGGGTGGGGGCGTTCCGTCACTGCGCATTGCCGAGAACAATGGCGGCGAGGGTGCCGGGGCTGCGGAGGCGCCTGAAGAGGCAGAAAGCTCGACGAGCGCCAACAACTCTTTCCTTCTGGGAGGAGGGTTGGGCGAAGCCGCGACGCCAGGCGGATTTGGTGGGCGTGGCGGACGCTTCGGCGGGATGGGCGGCTTTGGCGGTGGTCCGGGCGGTCCGGGCGGTGGGGCTGGAAATCCGTTTGGCAGCACAGGTGGACCCGGCGGCGGCCCAGGCGGGGGGGGTCCAGGCGGTGGAGGTGGGTTTGGCGGAGGTGGGGGTGGCTTCGGAGGCGGGGGGGGTGGCGGGGCACGAGGCTGGTCGCGCAATCGCGCTGCGGTGAACCGCATTCGCGGCAACTTCACCGAGCAGTACACCAACTCGGCCTTTGACGCTCATCCCTTTCCGTTGAATGTGGCGGAGTCGCCCCAGATTCCCGCTTACGGCGAAACTTTCGGGTTCTCTCTTGGCGGTCCGCTGGTGATTCCGCACGTATATCGCGGCGGAAACAAAACGAGTTGGTTCGCAAGCTATAACTTGCATCGCGCCAGGACGGGACTCGATAGCTTCTCCACCGTCCCGACGCTGGAAGAGCGCGAGGGCGATTTCGCCAACACGGTCATCGCCTCCGGGCCCTACGAGGGTACGGTTCCGAACCTCTACGATCCCCTGTCGGGCGCCTCTGGCGCGCGCACGGCGTTCGCTGGGAACACTATTCCGACCGCGCGTCTCAATTCCGCCTCCCTTGGCTTGCTGCAATACATTCCCCCGCCCAACCTTCCCGGTCAAGTGCAGAACTTTCATTTGCAGGAACCGCTGCCCAGTTCTAACGATCGCGTCATGGGCCGGATCGGGCAGCAGATCAACGCCAAGAACAGCCTGAACGTCATGTACTATTTCAATTCGTCGCGCAGCCGATCGGTCACGAACTTCCCCGATTTAACGTCTCACACGACGGTCCTCGGCCAGAACGTGAGCGTGGGTGAATCCCACACGTTCAATCCGCACCTCGTCAATAGCTGGAATCTGAATTTCAATCGCCAGCGAACCACCCTGCTGAATGCCTTCGCGTTTCAGGACGACATCGCGGCAGAGTTGGGGATTACGGAGGTATCCACCAGCCCCTTCGACTGGGGAGTTCCCTCGATTGGTTTTACCAATTTTGGTGGGCTGAGCGATCCCCTCCCCTCAATCTCCCGCCCTCAAACCGTGCGCACCAACGACACCCTGATTTGGAGCCATGGAAAGCACAACATCCATTTGGGTGGGGAATTGCGCCGCGTGCAGCAGACTACCGAGACCGACCCGAATGCGCGCGGGACGTTCAGCTTCACGGGATACAGCACCAGCAACTTCAGCAACGGTTTTCCCGTGGCCGGCACAGGCTATGACTTTGCCGACTTTCTCCTCGGACTTCCGCAGACCACGTCCGTTCGTTTCGGCGTTGCCAGCAATTACCTTCGCACCTGGGTGACTACCGGATTCTTCAATGATGACTGGCGCACGAACGCGCACCTGACGGTCAACTACGGCGTCCGCTACGAATACTTTCTGCCATTCTCGGAAAAGTACGGACACCTTTCCGATTTATCGTTCGGGCCGGGGTTCACTTCGCCGCAGGTGGTTACGGGCCTGGACCCGGGCTCGCTGCCCACCTCGCTCATTCACAGCGACTGGCATAACTTTTCGCCGCGCATCGGTATTGCCTACCGGCCCTGGATTGAGCATCACCTGGTCATCCGTACCGGCTACGGCGTGTTTTACGACGGGAGCATTTATTCGCGCATGGTCGGCAATATGCTGGACCAGCCGCCCTTCGCGACAGCCGCCACTCTGACCGCAAACCCGGAGCAAGTGTTGACCTTGGAAGATGGCTTCCCCGTGCAAACCGCCAACACCATCTCCAATACTTATGCGGCGGACACGCGATATCGCCGGCCCTACGCGCAGAGCTGGAATTTCATCATGGAAGATGAAATATTTCGTAACGTCGTTCTCTCGGTCGGATATGTGGGCACCAAGGGGACTAAACTTGATTTGCTGCTCTCGCCCAACAGCTTGAATCCCAGCGCCTCCGGCTCGCAGGAAACCTCCATCCCCGGCGTCCAGCAGTTTCTCTATGAAACTTCGGGCGCGGCGTCGATCTACAACGGGCTCCAGGTGACCTTGCGTCGGCAATTCCACGGCGGCTTCTCCATGAGCGGCTACTACACGTGGTCGAAATCGATCGACGACGCGGCCAGCATTGGCGGCACCGGACACAACGTTCCGCAGAACAGCTTCGATCTCGAAGCGGAACGGGCCCTCTCGAACTTCGATATTCCCAACAAGTTGGTGGTCAATCACACCTACGAGTTTCCCTTTGGGGAGCAGCGTCACTTCCTGAACCGCGGCGGCGCCGCAGCGCGGATGATCGGCAATTGGCAAATCTCAGGCATCACCACGGTGCAATCGGGTACACCTTTGACGGCGCAGGTGGCCGGTAACCAGTCGAATAACAACGGCTCGGGCGTGTTCGCGTCCGAGCGCCCCGATGCCACCGGCCTCCCCGTCGAACTGCCGCGCTCCGACCGGACCACGCTGGATTTCTTTAATACTGCGGCGTTCGCCCTGCCGGCCTCGGGCCAACTAGGCACCGCGGGACGGAACACGATTACGGGGCCGGGCACGGTGGACTTCAACATGTCGCTTGGGCGATTCTTCACCTTTTCGCGCGAGAAAAACATGCGCGCGCGATTCAGCATTAACGCCAACAACATCTTCAATCACCCGAATTACAGCGGCGTCGCCTCCACAATCAACGCGCAGAATTTTGGCTGGGTGACTGGCGTCGGGGCAATGCGGTCGATAACCCTCGCTCTGCGGTTTAATTTCTAAGGGAGAGAACTAATGAGGCAGGTAGGCAGGCGGCTGAGTGGCCGGGTGGGTATTTGGATCGCGCTTACGGTCTGCCTCGCTGGCCTGCCCGCTCTTTTTCGCGCTCAAGTAAAGCCCGCGGCGCCTGTATCCAAGAGCCCGCAGCAAGCCTTCATCCTGCGCTCCGCCACGAACGTGGTGTTGGTGGATGTGCGCGTCTATGACAAGTCCGGCAAGCCCGTAACCGACTTGAAGCAATCGGATTTTCGCGTTACGGAAGATGGCGTTCAACAAACCGTTTCTTCCTTCAGCCTGGAAGATGTGGAGAAGCTATCGCAAGCGAATGGCGCCAACGAGAAGGCCCAGGTCATCGACCTCGCCAAGCTGCCGCCGGAAGTGAACGCTGAGCAGGTGCTGCAGGACCATCGCCTCCTGGTGTTTTTCTTCGACCTGAGCTCGATGCAACCTGACGAGCTGATGCGCGCGCTGAAGGCATCCGGGGATTTCGTCACCAACAAGATGACGCCCGCCGACCTGATCGCGGTGGTCACCTACTCCTCCAGCTTGCGCGTGACCCAGGATTTCACCAATGACCGTCTTTCCCTGAGGAAGGCTCTGCGCGCGATCCTGGTCGGGGAAGAATCATCCTCAGTGGCCGCTCAAGGGGCGATCGGAGCGGCGGGCGGGACCGATGCCAACGGCATGGAAATCGTCACGCAGGACGTGTCCGACGCCTTCACACCCGACGAGACCGAATTCAACATCTTCAACACCGACGAGAAGCTGGCCGCAGTCCAATCGCTGGCGACGATGCTTCGCAACGTACCCGGCCGGAAAAGCGTGATTCACTTCTCCAGTGGTATTACCAAAACGGGCCAGGAGAATGAGGCGACGCTGCGGGCGGCCACAGACGCGGCGAATCAAGCCGACGTATCGCTTTACACCATGGACGCGCGCGGCCTTGCGGCCCTGCCTCCGGGCGGCGATGCCAGTTCTTCGAGTCCCTCCGGCACCGCCCTCTATTCGGGTTCGGCCGTGGCTTCGCAAGTCTCCTCCTTGCAGGGCAGCCGCGAAACCCTCGCCACCCTCGCCACCGACACCGGAGGACGGACCTTCTACGATTTGAACGACTTCACACCTGCCTTCGATGAAGTTCAGAGAGAGAATTCGAGCTATTACCTGATCGGATATAACCCCACCAACACGCGCTCAGATGGCCGTTTCCGGCATATTCGCGTCGAGGTGGCAAGGCCCGGCTTGAAGGTCCAGGCGCGGCCGGGATACTTTGCTCCCAAGAATTTCCGCCAATTCACCCGCGAAGACAAGGAACTCCAGCTCCAACAGGTTATGGATTTGGATGTGCCGTTTGTGGATCTGCCCTTTGTGGTGGAGACCGCGTACTTCCGGCGCCCGGATAAGAAATTCACGGTTGTTCTGGCGGCCAAGATTCCCGGCTCGCAGGTTGCTTTCCTCAAGAAGTCCGGAAAGCAGGAAACTGAATTTGATTTTGCCTGGAAAGTCACCGATGCCCAGAACCACACCGCGGGGGCACTCCGCGATACGCTGCCCGTGAAGGTGACCAACGAAACCTATGAGGAAATCATCGGCAGCAACCTGTTTTATGAGGGAGAAGTCGTTCTGCCGCCAGGAAAATATAATCTGAAGGCGGTGGTGCGCGAGAACGAAACCGGCAAAATCGGAACCTTCGAGGCGCCTCTGGTGGTGCCGGACGTTGCGGATACGGCCCTGGGATTGAGCTCCGTCGTGCTGTCCAACGAAGTGAAGTCCTCCGAGGACCTGGACCGCGCGCACGTGACCCACGACAAGAATTCGCCGCTGCAAGTGGGGAACCGCTCGGTCCTCCCGAGTGTGACTCGGGTATTCCGCAGCAGCCAGATGCTTTCGGTCTTTCTGGAGTCGTATGCGGGCAAAAATGTGACTGCCGCCGGTCCCCCGACGGCACCCTCGGTGGGCCTTGTTTTCTTCCGCCGTGGGCGGAAGTTCGCAGAAGCCGGCCCTTTCCCCGGCAAGCTTGAGAAGTCCACCGATCAGAAGGCCTCCTATTTTGCGCAGATCCCCCTGGATAAATTTCCGCGTGGGAGTTACACCCTGCAAGTCAACGTGCTCGACCCGGCAATTGAGCGCGTGGCCTTTGCGCGCGTGCCGCTGGCCATCGTGCCGCCGCCACCACGCAACCTGCCGCCACCGAATGGAAAATGAACGATGTTTGGACCCGGAAGAGGGTGAGCCAAAGGCTTAGTATTTGGGTAATCCTTGAACCGAATCTACGAACGGTCTATCCTGATTGGTATGGCAGGACACCCGGAGACTAGCTATACCGATGAATTGAGCAGACGGTTTCGGCCGTTCTGCGAGAAACACCACATACGCCGGCTGGAGGTCTTTGGCTCGGCGGCGCGCGGCCAAGCAGGTCCCCGCAGCGACGTGGACCTACTGGTGACGTTCGACGAATCTGTGCCGGTCTCCACCGCGGCGTTACTCGAAATGGCAGGCGAGGCGGAGGAGTTGGTCGGTGCACCAGTGGATTTCGTCCTCCGTTCTTCCCTTGAAAAATCGCCAAATCCCTTTGCTCGCAACCATATCCTCTCGACGTCCGTTTGCGTTTGTGGAAGCTGACCAACTTGGACGGCTCCGCGACATTCTTGAGGCGGCACGGCTTATTGCGTCGTACTTAAAAAGACACGACCGAAACCGATTTTCTGGCAAATAACGAGAAGCAAGACGCAGTGATTCGGCGCATCGAAGTCATAGGAGAAGCCACGGCCCATCGGACAGAAGCAACCCGCCAATCCATCCCTGAGCTTCCCTTTCGGAAAATGCGAGGCATGCGTAACATCGTGGCTCACGATTATGGCAACGTCGACATGAAAATTATCTGGGAAGTTGGAGTCTTGCATGTGCCTGAAATCCTCGCTGCATTGGGGAGGTTTTTCGCCCGCTAAGAGCTTCCTCAGCGCCGCCGGCGTGGAACCTGCCAATCCGGCCCATGCGCCGCAGAAAAACCATTGACAGGGTCGCTGCGTTCTTTGTAGGATGTCATTCGACAATTGAATATTTGATTCAGTATCCCTGAATCTCATCTAGAGTGGCCGAGGGAAGGGCCCGAAGACGCCACGACAACCGCTCCGATACAATCGGAGGTCAGGTGCCAATTCCTACCCGGTATGGGGGAGATGAGAGGGGGCCATCGGTTCTGCAAAAAGCCTCTTCTTACTTCGGAAGAGGTTTTTCAGTTTATGCCTCTCCGCGAACTTCTTGCTATTCCCCCATTTAATTTCCCGGCCGCTCAGATGAACGGAGGATTTGTGAGTTACGCCATTCATTTGAAATGCCGGGAGTGTGAGCGCACGTATCCGCTTGAACCGGTTGCCGCGTGTGAAGAATGTTGGGCCCCGCTTGAAGTGGTGTACGACTACGGAAACCTCTGGGCTGACCTACGGCGCGAGGACCTTGCTTCGCGCCCACCCACCATGTGGCGCTATAGGGAATTGCTGCCGCTCGCGTCGGAGCCCTACGTGGGCCATCAAACCGGATTCACTCCGCTGGTGGCGGCGCCTCGCCTGGCTGGGGCGCTGGGGCTTCGCGAGCTTTACGTGAAAAACGATTCCGTCAATCACCCCACGCTCTCCTTCAAGGACCGCGTGGTAGCGGTAGCGCTCTCGAAAGCGCACGAGTTCGGATTCGATACTGTGGGTTGCTCGTCCACCGGAAACCTTGCCAACGCTGTGGCCGCGCAGGCGGCAGCCGGAGGCTTTAAGTCCTTCATCTTTGTTCCCGCCGAACTCGAACCCGAAAAAATCATTGCCACGCAGGTCTACGGCGCCACGCTGGTGCGGGTGCAAGGCAATTACGATCAAGTGAACCGCCTCTGCTCGGAGGTGGCGCAGAAACACACCTGGGGCATTGTCAATGTCAACCTGCGCTCATATTACTCCGAGGGATCGAAGACCGTCGGATACGAAATCGCCGAACAGCTCGGCTGGCGCCTGCCGCAGAACATCGTGGTCCCGATGGCAGGCGGGTCGCTGATTACCAAAGTTAACAAAGCATTTGAGGAATTGAAGAAACTCGCCTGGGTTGAGCCTATTCAAACCCGCTTCTTCGGCGCCCAGGCGACGGGTTGCTCGCCGATCACCACCGCCACGAAGCGTGGGGCCACGGAAATCGATCCGCAAAAGCCCCACACCATTGCCAAGTCGCTCGCCATCGGCAACCCCGCCGACGGCATCTATGCGGCCAAGACAATTCTTGCGAGCGGCGGCGCGGGCGAAGATGTGAGCGATGAGGAAATTGTCGAGGGCATCCGCCTGCTCGGGGAAACGGAAGGAATCTTTACCGAGACCGCCGGCGGCGTGACGGTCGCCGTGGCGCGGAAGCTGATTCGCCAGGGCCTCATTAATCCTGAGGAATCCATTGTTCTGGCCATCACCGGCAACGGGCTGAAAACTATCGGCGCGCTCCAGGGCCGGATTGCGGAGAGCGTTTTGATTAGACCTAAACTGGAGGATTTTGAGGAACAGTTTCTGAACGCCGCTGCCGCCGTTTGACGGTCGGCTGCACGCTAATCACTTTTTCGAGGAGGCAACTTTGGAACGAAAACTCGGATTTGATTCAATCGCATTGCACGGCGGCCAAAAACCCGATCCTGCTACCGGGGCACGCGCTGTCCCCATCTATCAGACCACGTCGTTTGTCTTCGAGGACACGACCCATGCTGCCAATCTGTTTGCGCTAAAGGAATTCGGTAATATCTATTCGCGTATTATGAATCCGACGTGGGATGTGCTGGAGCAGCGCGTTGCCGCCCTCGAGGGTGGAGTCGCGGCCCTGGTCGCTGCCTCCGGACAGGCGGCTGAGACTCTGGCGATTTTGAATATCGCCAGCGCTGGCGATCAGATCGTCTCGTCCGAGAGCCTCTATGGCGGAACTTACAACCTTTTCCATTACACCCTGCCCAAGCTGGGAATAGCGACTGCCTTCGTCGATCCCAGCAACCCCGAAAACTTCAAGCGCGCGATCACTCCCAAGACTCGCCTGGTCTATGCGGAGACGCTGGGCAATCCCAAGAACGACATGCTTGACATCGAAGCCGTGGCCAAGATCGCCCACGACGCGGGCGTGCCGCTGGTGATCGACAATACCGTGGCCACGCCTTATCTGTGCCGCCCGTTTGAGTGGGGCGCGGACATCGTTGTTCACTCGATGACAAAGTTCCTCGGCGGCCACGGAAATTCCATCGGCGGCATTATCGTGGATTCGGGAAAATTCAATTGGGCCAACGGGAAGTTTCCCGAACTCGTCGAGCCTGATCCCAGCTATCACAACCTCAAATTCGTGGAAACATTTGGGCCGCTTGCCTTCATGATCAAGGTGCGCGTTCAACTCCTTCGCGACATAGGTGCGGCATTGAGCCCCTTCAATGCTTTCCTCATTCTGCAAGGCGTCGAAACCCTGTCTTTGCGCGTGCAACGGCACTGCGACAACGCCATGAAAGTAGCGCAATTCCTGCAATCGCATTCAGCGGTAAGTTGGGTAAATTATCCCGGTCTCGCGAGCCACCCCACTCATGCGCTGGCCAAAAAATACATGCCGAATGGGTTTGGGGCTATTCTCGGTTTTGGCATCAAAGGCGGAATGCAGGCCGGCATTAAGTTCATCAATGCCCTCGGACTGCTTTCGCATCTGGCCAATCTCGGTGACGCCAAGACTCTGGTCATCCACCCGGCCAGTACAACTCATCAGCAACTCAGTCCTGAAGAGCAGGCGGCCACGGGCGTGACCGAGGACTTTGTTCGTTTGTCGGTCGGCATTGAAAGCATTGAGGACATCCTTGCCGACATCGATCAGGCGCTCGCGGCTTCGCAGAAGGGGAACAACTAATGGCTAACAGCCCACAGCCTACCGTGACTGTCGGCTGTGGGCTGTAAGCTCTCGGCAATTATGGACGACAACTGTTCGGTTGGAATCGTCAAGACCCAGTCGATCACCTTCGCTCGGCCGCCCGAGGAAATGCTCCTCGAGTGCGGCCGAAGTTTCGGCCCCGTTACTCTCGCTTTCGAGACTTACGGTGAATTGAGTCCGGCCAGAGACAACGCCATTCTTATTCTGCACGCGCTCTCCGGCGACGCTCACGCCGCCGGCTTTAACCAGCCCCAGGAACGCCAGCCCGGCTGGTGGGACATCATGATCGGGCCGGGCAAAGCCTTCGATACTCGAAAATACTTCGTCATTTGCTCGAACGTCATCGGAGGGTGCAAAGGCTCTACCGGTCCCAGCTCGATTGACCCTCAGACCGGATGGCCCTATGCCCTAAACTTTCCACTCGTGACTATTCATGACATGGTCGATGCCCAGCGTGTGCTCATTGATCATCTGGGAATAGACCAGTTGTTGTCGGTCGTGGGCGGCTCGATGGGTGGGATGCAAGCGCTCCAATGGGTCGTCAGCTACCCGGAGCGAGTCCGGCTGGCCATTCCCATCGCCACCACCAGCAAACTCTCCTCCCAGGGAATTGCCTTCAACGAGGTCGGCCGCCAAGCCATCCAATCGGACCCCCTTTGGAAGGAAGGTGACTACTATGGGAAATCCGTCCCCCGGCGGGGCTTGGCCATCGCACGGATGATCGGGCACATCACTTACCTCTCCGAGAAATCCATGCACCAGAAATTCGGCCGCAAACTTCAGGACAAGACTGCCTACGGGTATAACTTTCGTGCGGATTTTCAAGTGGAAAGCTATCTCCGCTACAAAGGCGACCACTTTGTAAACCGCTTCGACGCGAACTCCTACCTCTACATTTCGAAAGCCATGGATTACTTTGACCTCGCCCAGCCCTACGGAAGCCTGGAACAGGCTTTTGCCAAAGTGAAAGCGAAGTTCCTGGTTATTTCCTTCTCCTCAGACTGGCTATTCCCCTCGTACCAGTCGAAGGAAATCGTCAGCGCTTGCCGTCGCGTGGGCGCCCAGGCCATTTACACGGAAATTCAGACCGATTACGGCCACGACGCTTTTCTCCTGGAGTCGGAACAACTGACCTCGCTGATTTCGAATTTCCTGTCCCACGGGAAAGGGGCTTCCTAGAATATGGGTAGTTTGGGGGAAGAGGTCCATCTCGATGATGGCGGCACCGTGGTGCGGCTATTGCCGGAACACCGCGTGATTATGGATCTGATCGCGGAGGGTTCGCGCGTCCTGGACCTCGGGTGCGGCGAGGGAGACTTACTGCTGGCCCTGAAAGTTAAGAAGAAGGTTCGGCCCGAGGGCATTGAGCTGTCGGAGGAGTGCATCCAGGCTTGTGTCGCCAAGGGTTTATTCAATGTTCAGCACGGGGATCTTGATGAAGGCCTCGCGAATTATCCCGACAAGTCCATAGACGACGTCATCCTCACCAATACCATCCAGGTTCTGCATCGCCCCCTGCTGCTGATCCGGGAAATGGCGCGCGTGGGCAAGCGTTGCATTGTGAGCTTCCCAAATTTCGCCCACTGGCCGATACGCTGGCAGCTCTTTCGTCATGGCCGCATGCCGAAAACCGGGAAGCTGCCTCACGAATGGTATGAAACCCTCAATATTCACCTGACGACGATCTTCGACTTTCGCCAGTTTTGCCGCAAAGCGGGATTAAATATTCTCCAGGAAATACCCCTTCGCACATCGGGGCCAGGACGGCGAAGTGAGGTTCATTTTTTCTCCAATCTGCGCGCCGATTCTGCCATTTTCGTTTTGGAAGCAGGCCCGGGGATGATCGCAAACCCCATCCCCTCTCACTGACCCTTTACGCCCCTTCACTCCATTTCGATCGTTGCCGTTTGTCCCCTGCGTCGCATATCATGGTGAATCTCTTCCGGAACGGATTTGGCCAATGATGGAGCGAATTTCAGTTCGTGTGCCTGCCACGGCCGCAAACCTCGGATGTCTATTTGACTGTGGCGCGCTCGCTTTGAACGTTTACCTCGATATCCGTGTCGCGGCGCGCGCGGATCGCGACGTCGTAGTCCACTATCAAGGTGTCAATGCCGATCGTGTATCGACAGGCGCGGACAACCTGATCGCGCGCACGATGGGCGAAACGCTTCGCGCTTGGGGAGTGACTCGCGGCTACCAATTGGAAATAGATAATCAAATTCCGGTGGGCGCCGGAGTGGGCTCGAGCGCCGCGGCGATCGTGGGCGCGCTCGCCGCAAGTTATCGGCTCGCTGACCGTACCCTGTTCGACGAAGAAATCGTTTCGCTCGCCGCGCAGCGCGAAGGCCACCCGGATAACGTGGCCGCCGCATGGCACGGTGGATTCACCGTAGCCGTCGAATCCGCCGGCGGCGTGAAAAGTTATTCGTGCCCGGTTCCCGAACCACTGGGTCTGGTCGTGGTGGCGCCTGACTACGCCCTGTCCACCGAGGATGCGCGTAAGGTTCTGCCCGAGAAGTACTCACGGGCTGACGCTGTTCATAATCTGCAGCGGGCGGCGGTTCTGACGGCGCAGCTTTTTTCCGGCAAGGCGGATTTGCATCGCTGCTTTTTTGACGACCGCTGGCACCAACCTTTCCGCTCCCATCTGGTGCCGGGTCTTCCGGAAGTGCTGGCCTTAAAGCATCCCGACCTGCTGGGTATCTGCTTGAGCGGCGCGGGGCCCTCCTTGTTGGCTTTCACTCGTGGCGATACAGCCGCGATCGGCAAGTTGATCCAAAACACTCTCGCGGAGAAACAGGTGAAGGCCCACACTTACACCGTCGCTGCCGATAATCGCGGGGCCAAAGGTTGGATACTTCTCGACTGAAGTCCCCTTCCAAGACGCCTCAAATACCGTCCTCAAATACCGTGTTGGCCTTTGTGCGTGATTAGGACTAGAATAGCGTCCCTATGGATGAACGAGACTTTTTTGACGAGAAAGAAACCCGGAAGCCTGCCAACCTCTCCTGCATGCACTGCCGGCAATCGGAGACGTACGAAATTCGATGGCTGGTAAGAACCAAGAAGAAGGCGTTGCGTGGCGGTGCGGACGAACGCGACCGCGCGAAGTTTGCCAAAGCGCAATCTTACATGACTCGACTCGATGACGTCATGCAGTGCAAGAATCCGCGATGCCGGAAGAGGTTTGATATTACGGGAGTGCAGTCGGTAGTCTTCACTCCCTGAGTTTCGAATCGGGCATCATCGGTCCCGCGTCATAGCGAGAGGGCGGGTCTATCTCCTCCCGATCGAAAGTTACGGGCTGGCTGAGTTGCAGATCGAGACTGGTACCATGCGGGAGAACCAGATCCTTGCCGCGCTTGGCCAGAATCCAGACCAGTCCGGTGGCCGCGCCCGCAGCGCTGCCAATGCCCAACCCCTCGAGTGGGGCTCCCTTCGTTGCTCCCACGATGGTTCCGATTTCGGCCCCTGGAATCGTAGTTCGCGCTATTGTTCCCGCATCATTCCCCTTGGATCCCCCTCCTTCAACCTTCCCTTCGTTCGGTTTGAACTTTGCGTCGCCCTCGCTTCCAAAGCCCGCGAGCGTCGCGCGCAAGTGCCGGGTAGTGCCGTTCGGAAGGATCAGCTCATCGAACCGCAGGCCAAGCTGGGCGCGGCCTTTCACGTGTCCGGGGCGAACCACCTGCGTCACGGTGCCACGCACTGAACTGCCCTTGGGAATAATGATGTGATTCCCCACGGTAATGGGATAAATGGATTCGCAGTAGATAGCCTGACCAACGAATGCCGATTTGGAGTTAATGGTATTCTCTAGGATGAGCGGAATCGTGGTATCCGCAGGGACCACAATCTTCGAACTGGCTGGCGCCGCAGGTGGGTCCCCAGGCGCGACCGGGGCGCTGGCCGGCGGGTTTGCGGGTGGCGGCGGGGCGGATGGTACTTGCCCTGCAGCTCCCGGGGGCCCGGCAGGAGTCTGCGCAAGACCCGACATGACCATTGCCAGCAGAAGGACGGAGAGAGTGGTTGCTTTCATGATGCGCCTTCCTTTTGCGCCTGCTTCCTTTTAGCCGGTTGGATGTACACCCTCCACGCAAGGTTGCTACAGCCCCACGTGGATGCCTCTATTAACGCTTTCCTTAACTTTCCATTGCCCCGAACTTCTTCACTCGTTAATGCAAACGAGTGTGTAGATGGTCTCGCCCGATGGATGGCTAAGCTGTCCCTGGATCTTCCAATGCCGCCCGTCAAGGTCATAGGTTTGCGAGTAGGAGTCATACTTCCCTTCCAAGCGAACTTGCTTAAGCTTGCGCTCAGGGACCTCGCGAGTGTCTCCGGGCTTCCAAGGTTTAAGGACGTTGAATGGGTTGCTCATAGAGTCATCGGGTCATTTATTCATCGGGCCATTGGGCCATTGGGCCATTGAGAAGCTGTCCGTTGTCGGCAGTCAGTAGTCAGTCGCGGACGGACTGTTGCTCTACCTTCCCCACAGCGCAAACCCATCTGCGACTGACGACGGACCACTGACCACGGGCAGCCTTTCAATCATTCAATGGCCCGATGATTCAATGAGCAGATCCTAGAGCCAATTCGATCGCCTCCGCAATGCGCGCGGTGTGGTCTTCCACGGCTTGGGCGTCTGCACCTTCCACCATCACGCGCGCCAGGGGCTCGGTGCCGGAGTAGCGCACGACCACGCGGCCGCGCTCGCCTAATCCGTTGCAGCACTCGACAATGGCTTTTTTGACGTTCGGAATCGATTCCAACGGAGGCTTCTCCCCGACGCGCACGTTGCGAATCAATTGCGGAAAAGGTCGGTAGCCGCGCAGCAACTCGCCGAACGGCTGTCCGGTCTCGGCCATAAGGCGCAAGACCTCAATCAGAGTAACCATGCCGTCGCCCGCGAGCGAGAGGTCGGCAAAGATAATGTGGCCGGAGGGCTCACCCCCCAACGAAATTCCTGAGCGCAGCATTTCTTCCAAAACGTACTTGTCGCCCACTGCGGTGCGCTTCAAACCGATGCCCTGACGAGCCAGGGCCTGTTCCAAAGCGAGGTTGGTCATCAGCGTGCCGACGACAGCGCTGCCCTTCAGATTGCCGTGCCGGGCGAGAAACGGGGCAACGGCATAGAGCACGTGGTCGCCATCGGCCAGGCGGCCCTCGCGGGTGGCGAACATGGCGCGGTCGGCATCGCCATCGAAGGCCACTCCCAGGTCGGCACCCGAAGCACGAGTGGCCTCCACCAGACCCTCCGGATGGAGCGAGCCGCAGTGCAAGTTGATGTTTCGTCCGTTGGGTTCCGCATTCAGCAGGGCGAGCCTTTATCCCCAGCCGCCCAAGAAGCAAGGGCGCCACGCGGCTCGCCGCACCATTGGCGCAGTCCACCACCAGGCGATAACGCGAGAAGTCGTGTACCGCCGGAATCAAGCTCACCAGGTGTTCAACATAATCTTCCACCCAATCGGGGACATTCTGCGCAGCGTTATCCTGGAGGTCGGGCAGATCTACCAGGTCCTTGAGCTGGCGCTCGATCTTCAATTCCTCTGCCTCCGCCAGCTTCGTTCCGCCCGGCGAGAAAACCTTGATGCCGTTGTCCTGATAAGGATTGTGCGAGGCGGAGACCATCACGCCGGCAGAGAATTCACGCTGGCGGGTGAGGAACGCTACGGCGGGCGTGGTAATGATCCCGGCGTCAGACACCTGGGCGCCGGTGGAAGCGAGGCCGCTCGCGAGGGCGTGGGAAATCCACTCGTTTGACTCGCGCGTGTCCTTCCCCAACACAACCCGCACAGGTCCCGATGACGTCTTTAGAACGGTTCCCAACGCGCTTCCAATCATGAGAACCGTGACTTGATCCAACGGATATTCCCCGGCTACGCCGCGAATGCCGTCAGTGCCGAAGAGTTCGGGTTTAGTAGACATGCTCCAATCCATTGTAGCGCAATGCCCTTCGCATTGGGGGTGGCACCGAAAACCCTCCATTTTCGTACTTGCCGCGCCCATGTCAAATGTAACTTGCACTGCGAAACTACTATTGATAGTTTATGGTTGGGATCAGGAAAACCTAAATCGAAACCGCAGCCGGAATGGCTGGCAAGCTCGGGCCTTTTTTGGGCCGGTCAGCCACCTTTCGTCGGTAATCGTGGACGAGCTGCGGATACAACAAAGGCCGGCGATACCTGGCTGCCAAATTGAAAGGAGCGAAATATGAGCAGTGTACGAGTGCTCGTTGGCACACACAAAGGTGCTTTCATTCTAACCGCGGACGGCAAGCGTGAGAAGTGGGAGGTGAGTGGTCCCCATTTTGCGGGTTGGGAGATGTACCACCTTAAGGGCTCGCCCGTCGACCCTAACCGGATCTATGCGTCCCAAACCAGCGGATGGTTCGGCCAGATCATTCAGCGCTCGAGCGATGGCGGAAAGACTTGGGAGACGCCGGGTGGCGAAAAAATGCCCACGCCCGCCGGCATGCCTCCGGGGGCGAGCAACAAATTCGTTTACGATACCACCGCGGAAACGGGCAAACCGCTTACCACCCATATGTGGTACGACGGCACGCAGCATCCCTGGGAGTTCAAGCGCGTCTGGCACATCGAACCCTCGCTCACCGACCCGGACACGGCCTACGCGGGAGTGGAAGACGCCGCGATTTTTCGCACGACTGACGGCGGCCGGTCGTGGCATGAACTCGCCGGACTACGAGGCCACGGCACGGGACCCAAGTGGCAGCCTGGCGCCGGCGGGATGTGCCTGCACACGATTATTCTCGATCCGAGTGACCCTGGCCGGATTTATATCGCCATCTCGTCGGCGGGCGCTTTCCGTACCGATGACGGCGGCACGACTTGGAAACCGATCAACCGCGGATTGAAATCCACTTACATCCCCGACCCGACGGCCGAGATTGGCCACTGCGTTCACCATATCGCTAAGAACGCTTCGCGTCCAAACCTGCTCTTCATGCAGAAGCACTGGGACGTGATGCGGACAGACGACGGTGGTGACTCCTGGCAAGAGGTGAGCGGGAACTTACCCACTGACTTTGGCTTTGCGATTGATGTCCATGCGCACGAGCCGGAGACGATCTACGTGGTGCCCATCAAAAGCGATTCGGAGCACTTTCCTCTCGAGGGTAAGTTGCGGGTATACCGCAGCCGCACGGGCGGAAACGAGTGGGAGGCGCTCACCAAGGGCCTTCCGCAGCGCGACTGCTACGTCAACGTCTTGCGCGATGCGATGGCGGTCGATCAACTTGATTCCTGTGGCGTGTACTTTGGCACCACGGGCGGGCAAGTTTACGTGTCGCCTGACGCGGGTGACAACTGGACGCCAATAGTTCACGATCTTCCGGCCGTTCTGTCGGTCGAGGTGCAGACGCTGTCATGATTCGAGTGGTCCTCCCGCTGCATTTGCGAACGCTGGCTCGCGTTGAGGGCGAGGTCCAACTCGAGATCGAGGGGGTGGTCACTCAGCGGTCCGTGCTGGACGCGCTGGAGGCCCGTTATCCGATGTTGTGTGGGACGATGCGCGACCACGTGACGCTGAAGCGCCGGCCATTCATCAGGTTTTTTGCCTGTGCGGAAGATCTTTCCCTCGAGTCGCCGGATAATCCACTGCCGGACGCCGTCGCGAATGGCGCGGAACCCTTTCTGGTAATTGGCGCCATCGCCGGCGGATAGCACGGCATCCGCACCTCGGGTTCTTTCCTGTCTCCGCGAAAGGGAGCAAGGTCGCTAGCCGGAGTGAAACCCGTGGGTCAGAACAGATGGCGAAGGAACCGTTCCGGTCCGGAAGGGTGTGAATCTTCGACCCTTCCGGGGTCTCACCGCCGCCACAGTGGGGAGAATGACCCTCACTAAACCGCCCATCGCGACGCTTGCCGTTCTGTCCATAACGGGTGTTGTCACAGGTTTACAATTCGTGTGCCGGCCGCTGCTGGCTTGCCTCGAGCGCACTCCGGCCATTTTCTCGCAGCACCAGTGGTGGCGACTGGTCACTCCGTTGTTTGTCCACGACGAAGGATGGGTCCAGATCGCGTTTAACTTTCCCTCCATCCTCATTGTGGGCACCCTCGCAGAGCGCATTTGGGGGAGCCGGCGCTGGCTGGCTGTGTACTTTATCTGCGGTTTGGTTGGAGAACTCGCCGGATGTGCATGGAAGCCCTTCGGGGCGGGAGCGTCGCTGGCGGGAGCCGGATTGCTCGGAAGCCTGGCGCCGTGGCTCCTCTATAAGGTCGAATTGATGCGAGCAAAATTTGGTGCAGCGGTGATCCTGCTGGGTGCGGCCGTTCTGACCTTTTTTCATGACCTCCACGGTCCGCCCATTCTGGTCGGCGCTTGCTTTGCCTTCGCGATGCTCAAGGCCCAGCCCTCGGAGACCGCGTCGATCAAATCGGACCTGTAGCGCGATCGCTTTGGGATCCCATGGATGGTTAACTGCCTCAAGACCTCATGGAATTGGGCCGCTGCCAGCGCTGGAAGCCGTCTATCTTGACTTCGGTCGCGGCACAAGTTTAAGATTCGGTCGAATGAGTCCCCATCACCAATTTTAGAAGGACGGTCAGCCATGATTTGCGGCGATTTTTCCTTGATGCGGAATTGGCCGGCAAGAATGCTGTCGCTCGCGGCCGTGTTCCTGTGCGGGACGGCCTCAGTTCCCGCGATGGCCGCGCCGCAAGCAGGGTCCGGAGTTCCACCGGATGCCACGCCGCGGATCCAGCAGATCGATCCCAGTCACGGAGTACCGGGCGCCCACCTCACGGTCATCATACAGGGAAGCAACTTTTCCAGTGCCGCTACTGTCTCCACCGTGTCGACCGCGATTCACGTGGACTCCTCCAAGTGGATCAGCGCGACACACTTGGAAGCCGAGTTGAGCGTCAGTTCCTCGGCCCAGCCCAGCACGGTAAGCTTGTTGGTCAGCAACTCGGCTAGCCGCGCGGCAGAAGCAGCGCTTACCATCGCAGCCGGACAAGCGCAGCCCTCGCCGGGAATACCGCCGGCGCCCGATGCTCCCCCATCCCCGCAGGCCCCTACTAACCCTGCCCCGCAAGTCAATCCCTCTGCGCCCACAACGCCTGCGGCGCCCCCAAATCCTAGCCCGCCGCCCGCGCCCATTGGGCCGCAGGTCACGACGATTGAGCCCGCCCAGGTCGCCCCCGGCTTCAACCTGGACTTGAGAGTCACCGGCAAGAACTTTGCTCCGGGCGCCAAGGTGTGCTTTGCCAATCCGGGAGTTCGAGTGTTAAAAATTACCAGTTTATCCGACACCGAGCTGAGGGTTCACATCAAGGTAACATTCGACGCCACCCCAGGTGTCGCAAGTTTGTTTGTGGTCAACCCGGACGACAGCGAAGTAGAAGCCCCGTTTGAAGTGGTGGCAAAGGGAGCCGCCAAACCACCGGCCCCGCCTGCACCAGCATCGCCTGCCGCCCCCGGATCCCCCGACGCGCAACGTTATTCGGCTTTCCATTTGGGAAGTCCAGCGGAAGCCTTTCAGGTTCACGGCCGAATTAAGGGGGCGCTGGTAGTATCGGCCGGCACGATCCAATATCAGGAGGACGGGAAAACCCTTATCAATATACCCGTGGGCGACGTCAAAGAAATAAAGGCGTCCACAGTTGCTGTTAACGCCTTTCACATCACCTTGACGTCTGGGAAGGTCTATCATTTTGCCCCGGGGTCCTTACGTTCTTCCGACGCCCGGAGTCTTGTAGATTCGCTGCGCGCGGCGCTGCCCACAGCCAGTAAATAGACACACCACAGACCGCGAGAAAATCCCTATTTCTGCGCGCTCAAAATCTTCCACATGGTGCCGGCAAAAATCATGTCCTGCGAGGCTTTGGGGACCCCACAGGCATCCAACATTTTGTGGTAGCGTTCGAGTGCCCGGTCGAATTCCTCGAGTTCTCCATTGAAAACATCGGAGCCGAAAACCAAACGCTCAAAGGCATTGGGCGCATTGGCGGGGGTGTGCGGGCTCACGATGCCTGACCACCAGAAGATGGATTTCCAAAAGGTTGGGTCGTCCTGCTTCTTGATCAGCGAGCTGCCAGAAAGGTCGAAGTAGAGGTTGGGATTCCAACGCGTGACTTCCGCCGCCCAGGCATAGTCCGGATTCCCCAGGTGCGCGCCAATCAGGGTGAGCTTGGGGAAGCGCCGGGCGATACCATCAAGAGTCGTGGGCCGCATGCGGTCCACGCTGATGTCCGAGGGAATCTCCGGCTGCATCCGGTTGACGATGCCGGTGTGAAAAAGGATGATCATGCCGTACTTTTCCGCCCGCTCGTATATGGGCCAGTAGCTCCGGTCGTCGTAGTTCTTGAGCGGGCCCGTGAGCTCCCCCAGCCCGCGAAAGCCCGCGGCATGGAATCGATCGACAAGTTCGAGGGCAAGGGGATCATCAAGACTA
>CAWEFC010000028.1:0-250000 GCA_963808085.1 uncultured Acidobacteriota bacterium | reverse complement strand
AAGTATGCTGACCGAGGGAGAGAAGACTCCACCGGGCATGCAGAGGTTAGTCGGTTAAATCACACCGCTCTTGCGGTGCGCACCGCTGGCAACGCCCCGCGGACGCTGCCACGGCATTAACGGCGAATAACCTGAGATGGGGGGTCCGTCATCCGACGGGCCCCCCGTTCTCGTTTAGGGCCACCTCGATTATGTCTTGAGTTACAAGCCGGACGGCGCAGAGTCGGATTGGATGAATCATTTTTGAAGGAGCAGATGTGAGCGACCCGCAGGCTTACCCTTATGAAACCCGTCTCGATCTCCTTTTCAAGCCCTTGGAAGTGATCGATGAGAAAGCCCTCGCCGACGCCTGCGCCTACAAGTGGTACAACCAGACGTTATGCCAGGTCAATCAATCGGTAGTGCGATTGGCGGTTGTGGAGGGCGAGTATCATTGGCACAAACATGACGCTGACGATGAATTTTTCTATGTCGTCGAGGGCCGATTTCTGATTGACCTGGAAGGGCGCACCATTGAGCTGGCGCCGCGGCAGGGCTTCGTGGTTCCCAAGGGAGTCCTGCACCGCACCCGCGCTCGTGAGCGTACGGTAATCCTGATGGTCGAAAACGCGGGGATAATCCCAACGGGTGACTGACGCGCCGGCGCTCCCGCTCCGCTTGCAAGGCTCAAGCGCGCCTTTCCATTTGTTGTGCGAGCAGCTTCACCTTTTCCGCCAGGGCATCGAGCCGCGCCAGGCGGGCGATAGTTTTTTTGAATTCGCTCATGGGACGGCAGGGGGTTCCCCAAACAACGGAACCGCTTCGCACAATTTTGCCAGGCAGAACTCCGGCTTGACCTCCAACGATGACGCGGTCCTCGATGTGCGCGTGCTCCCCAACTCCTACCTGCCCCGCCATGACGACATAGTCCCCCACTTCGGCGCCGCCAGAAATTCCCGTCTGCGAAACAATGATGCAGTGGCGGCCAATCTTGACGTTATGGGCAATCTGCACGAGGTTGTCGATCTTCGTTCCCTGCCCGATGATTGTTGTGCCCAGCGAGCCCCGGTCCAGCGTAGTATTGCTACCGATTTCGACATCATCTTCAATCACGATCTTTCCCAACTGCGGAAACTTGATGTGCCGTCCTTCGGCAAAAACGTAGCCGAACCCATCTGACCCGATCACCACCCCTGCATGGAGAATCACGCGGTCTCCGATTTGCGCGCCGGGGTAAACGGTGACGTGGGGATGCAAAGTGCAATTCGCGCCTACAACCACGCCCACGCCGAGGAAGACTCCAGCACAAAGGCGCGTTCCGGCGCCAATGGACACACCGCTTTCGACTACAACATTCGCGCCAACCGAGCAGACCGGGTGCAATTGTGCCTGGGGCGACACTACTGCCGAAGGGTGAATTCCAGGCGGTGGGGGGGATGCGGGATGTAATGCCTCGGCCGCGCGAATCAACGCCAGTTTGGGATGTGGCACGCTAATGGTAGTGTGAGTTGGCAGGGAGACGCCGTCCGGCACGAGCAGACAACCTGCGTTCGAAGCCATTGCCTGATCAAGCGAGCGCGGGCTCTCAACGTATGCCAGTTCGGCAGGTCCAGCCGTATCGAGTGACGCCACGCCTTGGATCTCGCGCTCAGTGTCCCCCGCCGGAATTCCCTGCACCATTGCGGCAATTTCAGAAACTATCATGAGAGCCTCTCTGGTAAGAAAAGACGAAAATCGAAACTGGAAACTAGAAATTCGACATCCACCGCGATTTTCGATTTTCGACTTTCGGCTTTCGATTTTCGACGTTCGAGTTTCCGATTTCCAGTTTCAGGCTCTTCCGGCTAGGAGGGATACAGCGGCGGTTCCCCGGGCGGCCGGGTTTTCCATCGCCGGTGCACCCAGAGCCACTGGTCGGGATAGCGGCGCGCATAATCTTCGATCAGGTGGGTGAAGTGCGCGGTGTTGGCCACGATCTCTTCCTCGGGGTCGTCGCGCTTGATCCATTCCACCGGGTCGAAGCGCAGGCGGTATTTCTTCAGCTTCGCGTCCCAGATCACCAGTCCCAGGACGATAGGGACGCCGGTTTTTCGTGCGACGCGCGCCGGACCTGTCGTGGTACAAGCCGGCACGCCGAAGAAGTCCACGAACACGCCTTCGTTCGGCAACATGTTCTGATCTGTGAGCACGCCCACGGCATGTCCCTGGCCAAATGCGCGAAGGACGCCCCGCGCAAATTCGCTTTTATCAATGGACCTCCCACCGCTCTGGCAGCGGTAGCGATTGACCAGCCGGTCGATCAAAGGGTTGTCCAGTTCGCGCACTACGAAATGGCAGGGGTATCCGTAGATCCCGTGGGCAAAGGATCCGAGTTCCCAGTTGCCGAAGTGCGCCGTGAGGAACAGAACGCCGCGGCCCTGGCTTTGGGCGCGGGCGTAGTTTTCAAAGCCGTCGTAAATAATCAGCTTTTCAATGTTGTCGCGATTCCAGCGGGGAAAATGGGCATAGTCGGCCAGCATGCGCCCGAAATTCTGGAAAAGATTGTAAATGACGCGCCGGCGCTGACGCTCCGTCCATTCTGGAAACGCCATCTGCAGATTGATTAGCCCCACCTGTCGCAGACGGGGCCAGAGCCAGTAGCTCAGTGCCGCCAAGCAGGCACACACGCCCCGCGCCAACCTGTGGGGAAGCCAGCCGAGAGTCTTGAGCACCACCAGCGCGGTCCAGTATTGCAATCGCTGATTGAACGTCACGTGCGGTTGGATGGCGACATGCTCCCCCGCTACGGGTGTTTGCGGATTGTTCTCAACCAACACTGGTTTCATTCAGTTCTTCTATAAGGATACTCCTCTGAGTTCTTATCGCTTACACTCCGTACGCTCCTGCTTGTTGCTACCGCGCGAGTCTTAGTCGGCGCGGAGAGAGAGGTTGCGCAGGAAGAAGTTTAGAATCTGATCCTCGTATTCCTTTTTTTCTGTCTCAATTGCCAATCCGGATTCCGAATGCTCCATCACGAGCAATTGCTTGGGTTGGGGCGCCTCTTGGTAAAGTGCCTCCGTCATCGCCGCCAACGAAGGGTTGTCGCGTCCCGAAATGAAGAGCTTGGGTACGTTGGCGAGTTTTGGAAGATTCGCCGGTACTGAGTAAGTGTCCCCTCGCATCGCGGCGAAGTGAAACTCCGCGTCGGTGAGAACGTGGAACACGCCGCTGGAGCCTCCCAATAAACGTTCGATCTCCGAATCAAACATGCGCTCGGGGCTCGAGTAGGTCGTGTCAACCACGATTGCCCGTACTTTGGAATTCAATTCACCAGCCTCCAGAGCGGCGTAACCGCCAACAGACATCCCGAATAATCCGACGCGGTTGGGATTAATGTCGGGTTGCTTGGTTAAGGCTTCGATCGCCGCCATCAAATCCGATGCTTGCCGGGGTCCTAAGTTCGAGGAGCTCTCCTTGGCCTTGGGTCCGTGAAAATTGAAGAGGTACACGTTGAAGTGGTTGTCGCGCAAGATGGTTCCCAGCGACAGGAGATCAGAGCGATTGGAATCGTATCCATGGCAGAGAATGATGACCGGCGCACGCCGCAGCCCGAGCAACAGCCAACCCTCATGCTCGCCCCCGTTCCGATCGGTAAAATTGAGCGGAAAGAAACTGTTTAAAAGATAGCTCTGGGGATTGACCGCTTCCTGTGGGCTGCTCGCCGTTATCACATGGTAGGTCAGAGCCGCTCCAACTCCGGCCAGTCCGAACAGAATCACAGCCAGAAAAATGAAGACTCCCAATAGCAATCTGAGGACAAATTCCCCTGAGATTCTGGATGGGCTCACAACCGTGAAAGGTACTCGACGCGCCATGCCTCGGGCTCTTCTCTGGTGGCTGAATCCCCTTTCGGAGAATCAAGAGGATTATAAAATCGAAATGCTATCACAACCGGTTTTTCTGCCCACAAGAACTTTTCATGCGATCTCTAAACCCGCGGGACCGCCCGTGCGGTTTATGGAAGCCATAAATTCCCTGAATTTGACCGAACCGGGAGTTTTCCGCTACGATTGATCTTGTGATGGGATATCCACTAAACGATCAGAGCCGGCCCCCTCAGTCCGTTTTCCGTTGCGCGGGCGCAGTGTGGCAATGCTTCGCCGCATGCACTCGGCGCGAGATTATGGCATCGATCAGATAATCGCCCCGCCATCAAATCTTCATCGAATTTGAACATTGGGTGTAGTCAAAGAACCCCAGACTACCCAAGGAGGAGAACTTTTATGGCAGCCACAATTCCCTCGGTCAAGCAGCATCTGCTGGCCAGCGATTTCGATCAGACCTTAAGTTTCAACGATTCCGGCCTGGTCCTCAGCGAACTGGTTGGAATCCCGGCTAAGGTCTTCGAGGCAAAAGTCGCCACGTTGGCGGTCCAAAACTTGGTGCAGCAAGGCGGTGAGCTGAGCTATTTACTCCTTCACGACCCCGAGTATCTCTCCCACGTCCGCAAAGAGCATCTGGTAGAGGCGGGAAAAATCGTTCGCTTGAAGAAAAACATCCGGCAGCTTTCGGAACTGCTGGCCACCGCCATCCCGGGATACCGCTTCGACTTTCATGTGATTTCTGCCGCCCCGCAGGAGGTCATCGAATCGGCGCTCGAGGACATCATTACCGCCGACCACATCCACGGCACGCAATTGCAATACACCTCATCCGGGCAGGTGGACTCCATCATTCGGGTGAACGCCGGCTACGGGAAGGTGGCAGTACTGGATGATTTGCAGAAGAAGTTTCAGCTCGGACCAGAGCGAATTCTCTACGTCGGAGACGGTGGGTCCGACATTCACGTCATGCTGCACGTGAACCGCCGCGATGGCTTCACCATTGCCGTTTCCCAGGGCCGCCACATTGCGCCCATCGCCAAACGCACCGTGTTGAGCGACGATGCCCTCAGCATCATGGTCCCAATTCTCGAGGAGATCGCCGGTTGGGACACGCCGCGCATTCGCACTTTCTTTGAGGACCAAGGCCTTTTCATCCAGGAGTGGGACCGCGTGCGCGCCGACTGGCTCACCATCACCCCGCAACCCTCGCAGTTGAGCATCAGCCCGGAAGGGTGAGTAAAACGGTCGGCGGTAGACGGTAGGCGGTAAACGTTAGACAGAATACAGGGTAAAGATCCCGCAGTCATATCGTTCACCGCACCCAAACCACGGAATGCGCGCAAAACTTCGGCGCCCGAATCCAAGGGACAAAAAGGCAGGGCTCAAGCAGAGGGGCGCCCCTACGAAATGAATTTAACAAACATTCTCTCCCCTTATCCCTATTCACCTAGCCTCTGGCAGCCAACGTGCTGCATATCTAGTGGACTATTGTTGGATGGTTGAAATAACCCACCTATCTGTAGCACAGTCGTTGCGGAGGCCCTATTAGAGAAACCGCTCCCGAAGCGACTATATTCATGAAAATACAAGTAGTTATGAGAGGTTTGTGAAAAAGCAGGGAAAATTCAAGTCACTGAAAATAAATGAGTTAAAGAGCAGCGGATCAGAGGCTGGCGGCAAAAAGATGTTAAAAATGCAGGATGATCCGACTATGTGTATGAAAACACAGGGTCGAGCGACAGACTGTCGATCGAGAAATCACACTTTTTCGATCAAATTGGAGCGAACTGAACGACATTATGGGCGCTTTTCGAGCCTTGCGGGAGCCGCAATTGGGGGGAGGAAGGCGGGAACTTTCGCCGCTCGTCAACCCGCGGTATTCTGTGGACCGCGAAGATCGGCCCAGCAGCAAGTGCGGACCTGTGTTTGCTCGCGATGGGTGGGAAAAACTTGCGGGAGGGAAAAGCCGGCAAAACAGGTCTGCGCTACGGACGCTGTGCAGTAAAAAGAATAAATAAATACGTTCGAAGCCGGAATGTCTATGAAAACAAAAGGACACAAGACACAATGCCCGAAAAAAATCAGACATTTAGGTCGAACTTTTCAACATTTTTGTTTAACTGACGCCCATTTTGCAGGAAATTGTTGTTTTGCGACGACTAATTGTCAGATCAATTCGGTTTCTCCGCGCAGGGAGTGTTCGTCTTAGTCAGGGCTGCCACGGCATCTTCATGCGAATCCTAACGGATGATGATCTGCGGCAATCTGATCGCGGGAGAAGGGTGAAGGCCCGAGCTGCTGCCCTCGCCGCCGTCGGGCTTTGCGCGGCGGCGTATCTCCTCGGGCAAGCCGGCGCTCCGCCCAGCGCCGGAACCCCTACCGCCTCCGAGCCGCTCCTGGTCCAGGTGCAGTTGCTCGTGCACGACGGAAAGCTGGACGAGGCGCTTCCCGTCATCCACCGATTCCTTGAGCAACACCCCGATTCTCCGGACGGACACGCCGTGCTTGGCTTCATTCTCTTCAAGCAATCAAAACCCGCGGACGCATTGCGCGAGTATGGGGAAGCCGCGAAGTATCGCCCGCCCTCCGCGTTTGAGTCGAAAATCATGGGCTTGAGCTTCGCGATGCTCAACGACTATGCGAGCGCCGACACGTGGCTGGCGCGATCGTTCAAGTTGAATCCCCAGGATCTCGTGGCCTGCAATGACCTCGGGCAAACGAAATTCCTGCGCGAGAAATACAGTGAGGCCCTGGATACTTTCCACGAATGCCTGGAACTGGACGCGAAAAACGTGTTTGCGCAGAACGGCGTGGGCAGCGCCTGCGAGCGGATGAATCGTCTGGACGATGCGGCCGCAGCTTATCGCAACATCATTCGGTGGCAATCGGCGAAAACGGATCAGGACCCTACGCCTTATTGGAATCTCGGCCGCGTCCTCCAGAAGCAGAACAAGCCCGACGAGGCCTTGACGTATCTTACCCGCGCGGTCGAGCTTGGGCCGGACCAGGCCGAAGCGATGGCGCGGCGCTTCCTTGAGGCCAGTGGGGACGCCGGTGATGGCCATGCGTTGCTGGGATTCATTCACTTCACCCAACAGAAATGGAAGGACTCGGCGGCGGAGTTCACCGAGGCCTCCAAATACCGCGACCTCACCGCTTCGGAGCTTAAGATGATGGGGCTCGATTACGCCGAACTGCACCTTCCCGGCGATGCCGATCAGTGGCTCACGCGCTCGGTGAAAATCAACCCCGGCGATGCCAAGGGCTGGGAGGCGTTAGGACAGGTTAAATTCGACGAACAACGATTTGAAGAATCCATCACGGCTTATCAACGTTCGCTCTCACTCGCGCCGCGCGTGGTCTCGGCCGAAACCGGCATCGGGCTGTCATCGGAACTGTTAAGCCGGTTAGAGGATGCCGAGGCGGCGTACAAAACGGCGATTGGATGGGAAGCGCCGAAACCGCACGATCCCACGCCGTTCCTTGGCCTCGGCCGCGTGCTCCTGAAACAGAACCAGCCAGCGGAGGCGTTGCCCTACCTCCGGCAGGCGGTCGAGTTAGGCCCCGCGGTTGCCGAGGCGCACGAAGAGCTGGGGAGAGCTTATTCCTCACTCGATCAGCTTGCCGCCGCTCAGCGGGAGACCGAGAAAGCCATCGAGCTGGCTCCCAAGGTGGCGCGATTGCACTTCATGCTGGGGCAGTTGTATCGCAAGACGGGGCAAATGGAGAAGGCAAAGCTAGAACTCGATACCTACGCCGCCCTGGTGGGCACGAGTTCCACTCCCAGTGTGGACCCGAGGTGATATGAGCTTGCGGCGCGCGGCGATGGCTGCCGTTTTCCTGGTTCTTGGTCTCTGGTTTCTGACTGCGCAGGCGAAACTCGGCCAGCCGGGGCAGCAAGCGGCTATCGTGCCGGGGAAATTCGTGGATGTGACTGCCGCGAGCGGCGTGCAATTCCATCACTACGCCTCGCAGACTGCCAAGAAATACATGCTGGAAATCATGGGCTCCGGCGTCGCCCTGCTCGACTACGACAATGACGGCCGGCTGGACATTTTTCTCGTGAATGGGGCGCCCATCAACAATCCCACTCCGCTGGGCACGATTCCGCGCAAGTCCGACCCCAAGTACTGGAACCGGCTTTACCACCAGAAACCCGACGGCACCTTTGAAGACGTGACCGAGAAAGCCGGGGTGCAGGGATCGGGCTATGGCTACGGCGTTGCGGTCGGCGATTACGACAACGACGGCTTCGAGGATTTGTTCGTCACCGAATACGGCGGCAACCGGTTGTACCACAACAACGGCAACGGCACGTTTACCGATGTCACGGAAAAAGCCGGCGTGGGCGGCAGCGGCTGGTCCACCAGCGCGGCTTGGGTTGACCTCGATAACGATGGCCTGCTCGACCTGGTGGTTCTCCGTTACGTGCAGTGGGACTTCGAAGACCGAATGTGCATGGTGAATGGGACCCTTCGTACTTACTGCCGGCCGGACAACTTCCCGCCCATCACACCCCTGGTGTATCACAACAACGGCGATGGAACATTCACCGAGGTGTCGCAGCAGATCGGAATTTCGAAGCCGGGCAAGGGTTTGGGGATTGCCCTTGCCGATTACGACCGCGATGGGCACGTCGACATCTATGTCGCCAATGACTCGATGCCCGGATTCCTTTACCACAACAAGGGCAACGGCACTTTCGAAGAAGTCGCCCTGCTGGCGGGGGTTGGCGTGACGGACAGCGGGCGCACTTATGCCGGCATGGGCGCTGACTTTGCCGACTACAACAACGACGGACTTCCAGACCTCGCGGTTGCCGACCTGGCGCTCGAAACCTATGCCCTTTACGAGAACCTGGGCAAGGGATTCTTTCAATACGCGACCGATTCGAGCGGACTCGGAAACATCACGATGCAGCATTCGGGCATGGGGCTGCACTTCATCGATTACGATAACGACGGCCGCGAAGACCTGCTCGTCTCGCAAGGGCATGTGATGGACACTGTGGACCAGGTGAACCCCAATCTGCACTATCGCGAGCCGATGCTTCTCGCCCGGAACACCGGGAAAGGTTTTGTGGATGTCTCGTCGCAATCGGGCGATATTTTCCATCAACCCTGGGCGGGCCGGGGGCTGGCAGTGGGCGACATCAATAATGACGGCCGCATGGATGCCGTGGTATCGACCAGCGAAGGCCCGGCTCACGTGATCCTTAACGAGACGGCCACGGCGAACCATTGGCTGACTCTGAAACTGACGGGACACAAGAGCAATCGCGATGCCATCGGCGCGGAAGTCAAGGTGGTCACCGCACGCGGCGCGCAGGTTTCGACCGTGACCACGGCCAGTAGTTATCTATCCTCCAGCGATAAGCGGGTACACTTCGGCCTCGGTCCGGAGTCGGAAGTACAAAAGGTGGAGATCCGCTGGCCCAGCGGGATTCTTCAGACGCTCACGGAAGTCAAGGCGGACCAGATTCTGGCCGTGGATGAGCCGCGATGACGCGATTACCACGGCTTTTTATGCGGGTTACACGGCACTCGCGACGTAACCACGGCGGGAAACGGCACTCTGGAGTCTGCCTACTTCCCCGTGGGTGGCACGCGGTCCTTCTGGGTCTTGATTCGAATCAGGCTGTACGGCCGCTGCTTGAGGGTGTCGGAAAATTCCTTGAGGTTTTCGCTGGTGGCGCGGATGTTTTCGAGCGTCTCGTCGAGGTTGCCGCGATTCGAGCCCAGGGTATCGTCAAGGTCGTTGATCATCCGCTGCGCGTCGGCGAGGGAGGATTGCAGGCGCACGAGGGAATCGTGAATCTCCTCGCGGTTTTCCACGATTACGCCGTCCAGATGGTCCACCAGGTTGTTGGCTTTGCCCATGGAGGCGTTGAGGTTGTCGATGGTCGGGGCCATCTTGGCGCTCACCGTGTCGAGGTTGGCCAGGGTCTTTTCCAGGTGCGGGCGGGAATCTTTCAGCATCCCGTCGGTCGTGGCCAGAAGCGAGCTGAAATGCTGCTTATTCACCGGACTCACCACATCGTTCACATTCTTGACGAGCTGGTTGACGTTATTGGCCACCAGCAAAACTTGGGTGTCGAGGTCGTTAACCAGTTTAGTGGCATTAACTGTGATATTATTCACATTATTAAATACGTCGGCGAGCTGGACAATCTCCACCGTGGGAATCTCGCTCCCCGGCGGCAGCGGCTGGGCGTCGCGAGTGCCGGCGGAAATCTCCAGATAATTCTCCCCCAGGAAGCCGAGCGAGGAAATTCGGGCCTTGGAGTTGGCTTTCACCGGCGTGCCGGGATCGACCTGCAAGACGATCTTGATGCGGGTGTTATCCACCGTGTCGAGGGCGGCGGACTTGATGGTCCCCACTTTGAAGCCCCCGAAGCGAACGAGGCTGCCGGGCTCCAGGCCGCCGGCGAACTTGAAGTAAGCCGTGTAATCGATCTTCTTCTGGCGAAGCAGGTTTGCTCCGCCAACGAAGACCAGCGCGACCAGGAACAGCAGCGCGGACACCGCCACCACAACTCCGACCTTAATTTCTTCGTTGGCACGCGCCATAGTGAACACCTCGGAGAGGTGTCAGGCATCAGGTGTCAGACAAGGGAACTAGAAATTGGAAACTCGAAAATCGAAACTCGTGGGCAAAGCCCTGAATTTCTGGTTTCCAGTTTCGGTATTTCCTGACACCTGGCACCCGACACCTATTTCTGCGTCAGCGTGCGCAGGTACTGCTGCGCGTCCTCCTGATCGCTTTCGGGAATCCGGTTCATGAACTGCACCACGCGGGGCTGCTGGTTGCTGCGAATTTCGTCCGGCGTCCCGGTGGCGATCACGGCGCCGCGATCCATCACGGTGATGCGGTCCGCGATCATAAACGCGCTCGCCAGTTCGTGCGTCACCACAATGATAGTCATGCGGAAGGCGAGCTTCAATTTCAGGATCAGCGAATCGATTCCCGCCGCGGTGATGGGGTCGAGCCCCGCCGACGGCTCGTCGAACAGGAGGATTTCCGGGTCCATCGCCAGCGCTCGAGCCAAGCCCGCGCGTTTCTTCATGCCGCCGCTCAATTGCGAGGGCATGTAACTTTCGAATCCGCTCAGGCCCACGAGTTCGAGTTTGATGCGGGTCATGATGCGAATCGTGGGTTCTTCCAGCTCCGTCAACTCGCGCAAGGGCAGGGCCACGTTTTCCTCAATCGTCATGGAGTTGAAGAGCGCGGCGCTTTGGAACAGCATGCCGATCTTGCGGCGGTATTGGTTGAATGTGTCTTCCGACATCGAGCAGATATCGTGGCCCTTGATGAGGATTCGGCCGGAGGTAGGATTCTCCAAGCGCATAATGTGGCGCAACAGCGTGCTCTTGCCGGTGCCGCTCCCCCCCAGAATCACCATGGTCTCGCCGTGGGGAAAGTCCAGGCTGACGTGGTTCAGGATGAGCCGCTCACCATAGTGGGTGACCAAGTCCTCCACGCGAATCATCGGTCCGGCAAAATCATCCGGCATGCTTAACCCGTAAAGTAGAAAATCGCTGTAAAGATCACGTCGGCGAGGATGATCAGAAAGATCGAATTCACCACGGAGGAAGTTGTCGCCTTGCCAACGCCCTCCGCGCCGCCCTGGACCGAGAAGCCTTCAAAGCACCCGATCTTGGTGATGATCAGGCCGAACACCATGCTCTTGATTAACCCCGTGGTTATGTCATGCATCGCCAGCGCGTCGCGAGTGGCCACCAGGACCATCGTGAAGGTCTTATCGAGTTGCACCATCTCAAATGCGGCGCCTCCCAGGATGCCGGAAAGATCGGCAATCAGGGTGAGGCAAGGCATCATCACCAGCATGGCGAGGTATTTCGGCACCACCAGGTAGCGCACGCTGTCGAGCCCCATGGCCTCCAGCGCGTCGATCTCTTCCGACACCTTCATGGTGCCCAGCTCAGCGGCAAACGCCGACCCTGACCGCCCGGCAATAATGATGGCGGTCATCAACGGCCCCAGCTCCCGCGTCACTGAGACGCTCACGAGCGCGGTCACAAAATAAGTTGCCCCGAATTTGGCCAACTGGTATGCGCCCTGCAAGCCCAGCACGATGCCGATGAAAAAGGAAATCAGCGAGACAATGGGGATGGAATCGACGCCCGCCAACACCATCTGGTGGATGGCATTCCCCCACTTCACGTTGCGGCCCTTGAACGGCGCGACGAAGGTCCAATAAGCAGCCTTCGCGCTCAAATCATAAAGACCGCTCACATAGCGGAGGAAGCCCAGCGTATTGCGTCCGAGAAATGTCAGAACGCCAGTCATGGCTTTACCTGAGTTAAAAGTGACGAGTGAAGAGTGAAGAGCAAACGCATTGCAACCGGTTGCGTTGCGCTTGTTTTCTACTCTTCACTCTGCACTCATCACTCTTCAGTACTTCTGTCACACCCCGCTGAAGGGCGCGACCGAGCCGATTTTTTCCAGGGCTTCGGTTTCGTTATCGAAGATCGTGAAGACCTTGTGCAGCCGCGCCAACTCCAGCACCGAACGGGCATTGGGGCGCAGCCCGAAAATGCCAAACCGGGTCTTGGTCTGCCGCGAGAGCTGCAGCCCTTCTACCAACGTCGCGATGCCGGAGCTATCGATATAGGTCACGCCGGACATATTCACCAAAAGGCTGGGACCGTCCACCTTAATCTCCGCCAGCAAGCATTCGCGTAGCTGCGGAGATGAATATAGATCAACGTCGCCCGACGGATCGAGGACCGAAATATCATTCAGCTTGCGTACTTGAACCTTCATTGCACCACGCACCCTTTCGTGACAGAAGCTTGACCATGGTCAGGCGATTTCCCTCCTCGAAAGCATGGTCATAGGAGCAATTATCCATAAAGGTATAGATAAAAAATGTGCCGAGGCCGCCCGGCCTCAGATCATCAAGCTGGCGGGGGCGGATGAGATCCTCGCAGACCTTGGGGCCCCAATCCTCAAGGACAAACTCCAGGCGGTCCGTCAGACTGCGTACTTCCAGAGTCAACAGGGCGTCGCTGCGCCAGGCATAAGTATGCCGGATCACATTCGCCGCGGCCTCGTCAATGGCCAAGGCCAAATACTCAGCGTCAGTTTTGGAGAACCCGGCTCTCTGCGAACAAAATTCTACCACAGCGCGAAGGATATTCAGCAGCCGGGGCTGGCTGTTGATGCCGATTTTGATCATCGCGGAACTCCCGTGCGCTGCGGAGTCCAGGTAATGGCCAGGACGGTCAAGTCATCTTCCGGCGGACCGGTGGAAATTTCGCCGATTCTTTCAAAAATATCCTCGACAAGTTGGTTGGCGCCGGAAGCCTCCCCGCGAAAGATCTGGGCCAGCCGTTCCATTTTGAATTCGGTGCGGTCGGGGCCCAAGGCTTCCACCACACCATCGGTTACCAGCAGGAGGGTGTCACCCGCGGCAAGCTGGATTTTGCGGTCCACGAGCGAAGCATCATTCTCAATGCCAAGGGGAAGCCCTTGATCTCCGTATAGAATTTCCACTTCTTGGGTTGCCCCGCTGCGGCGCAGCATGGGGAGGTGACCTCCGGTAGCATAGCAGAGTTGCCCCGTTTGCGGCTCCAGCACCAGGTAGGTCATGGTCACGAACAAACCGCGGGTGGCCCGCATCATAAGTTGCTGATTCAGCCGTTCGAGCGCTTCGCGTGGGCTGGAAGTTCGCGCCGCCGCAGCGCGAAAGTCGCTGATGAGCCTGGCCAGGTAAATGGAGGCGGCAATGCCCCGACCCGCCACGTCGCCGATGGCAATGCCTTGCCGGTGGTCACCCAGGTCAATAAAATCGAAGAAGTCCCCACCCACCACTTCTGCCGGCATGGTGCGCGCGCTGGTGCAGAACCAAGCGGAGCAAGGAAAAGCAAAGGGCTGGAAACTGCGTTGTATCTCCGCCGCGAGGCTCAACTCCTGATCCATTTTCTGCTTTTCCAGGAGTTCTTGTTGCATGCGGACCCGATCGGCCGCGGCAACCGATAAGCGGTTAACCATCTGATTGAACGAAGCCGCTAACCTACCCACCTCATCGTGGCTGTTAATGTTCAGGCGGATGTTGAGATTTCCCGCCGCGATTTCCGCCGTGCTTTCCGCCATCAAGTTTAAGGGACGCGTCACGCTGCGGGCGAGAAAGAGACTCAGGAGAACGGCCAGGGCTGCCGCGGCGAACCCCGAAAGCAGGATCGACTTGAGCCGCTCTCGCGCTTCCTCCTGGAGGTCGGAGGCGCGCTGGTCAGCTCCCAAGACGGCCACCACTCTCCCTTGCCGGTCACGAAGTGGATGGAAGGCAGAGAACCAGTCGACATCCGCATCCTCGTAAACGTCGGTGGTGACGGGTGCGCCCCGCTCCAGGCACTCCCGCGCGTGGGCCGACAAAATTGATCCAGGGTTAGTGTCGGTTCCAACTCCCTGCCCCAACAGGAAATGTGGGTCGCCATCCGGCCCCGACCCCAGTACATAAATGCGGTCGACCTCCGGGCTGGCAATCAGGAGGGATTGGAAAACCTGAGTGATCGGGGCAGTTACCGAAGGCGCGCGGCTTTGCGCCAATGCTTCAGCCTTCTCGCCACCAATAAGAAGCGCGCCGCTCGCCACCACCTGGGTCAATTCCTGGCGCATGGTGGCAGCCAGAATTCGGCGCTCCTTGCGATATTGCAGCATCCCCGCCAGAAATACGGCGAAAAGGGCAAGCAGGATGTTGGCCGTCGCGATTTTCCACGCCAACGATGGGCGGGCCAAAGACATGCTCTCGATGGTACAGGCGCACTCGGGTAAAATCAATCCTGTTGGAGGGCTGGGAGCGCGGGCATCCTGCCCGCTCTGGTGCCATGTCACCGGCATCCTGCCCGCTCTGGCACAGGCGGGACGCTTCCGCGCCAGCGGGCAGCATGCCCGCGCTCCCGTTTATCAATCCTGGTCCTGGGTTTTGTAGCCGCATA
Organism: uncultured Acidobacteriota bacterium; assembly: GCA_963808085.1. Taxonomy (GTDB): domain Bacteria; phylum Acidobacteriota; class Terriglobia; order UBA7540; family UBA7540; genus Bog-366. Next base: position 235,197 of record CAWEFC010000028.1, on the reverse strand, counting down.
TTTCCCGGCAGTCCGCGCAGTAAAACTGCCCGTCCTCGGTGAGGCGAAGCGAGTAATCCGACTGGCATAGAGCGCAATACTTAATGCACGTGCAGCTCTCTTCGGGATGGCCGCAAACCAGGCAAAGGAATTGTTTGTAGGCCATAGCATCGCCTCACTTTCAGAATCGAAACACTCCCAGAATCATTGTCCCGCCGAGAGATGATGAAATCAATTGGTACCGACGTTAAAGACCGCGCGCGGCTGGGTGTGGGCACTGATGTTTTGGTGGTCTCTCGCCGCCCGGATCCACCTTAGAAGCCCACCCAGCGAGAGGTGTCGTGGAACCCTCCGATGTTGCGCAATGATCGGTTACGAAGTAGAAGCGGCGACTGCCGCTCCCCGCGCCGAGGGTAGCAGTTTCCGGCGCTCGTACGCATTAAAGATTCCCTGCGTGATCAGGAGCAGAACTGCGATGCCCACCAGAATCCAGAGTCCGGCTCGCACGGATTGGTGCTGGGCCACATAGCCGATGGCGGGGGGAACCACGGCACCGCTCAGTAAGGCTGGAGTCATCAGCATGCCGAAAACTGTTCCGAAGATGCGCGAGAAGTAGGTGCTCGCGGTTCCCGCCGTGGTGGGGAACACCGGCGCGTACGAGAGCCCGCAGAGAATGATGCCGGCGGCGGCCACCCACACGCTCGGCGCCAGTACCATGAGCAGCAGCCCGACGATGGCCCCGGCCGAACATCCCATCAGCAATTGCGGACCGCGAACTCGCTTCACCACCTGGCTCGCGATCAGCCGGCCCAACATCATCATGACCCAAAAAGACGTCAGGATAATCTGTGAAGTATGGGAAGAGGCGGCCAGATCTTTCTCCAGGAAGGTGCGAATCCAGCCGCCGGTGGAAACCTCCAGGGAAGAGTAGAAGAACAGGATGCTGGCGAGGATGATGACGGCGGGATCAATCGCCACCGCTTTTGCTTGATCCCAGTCGAACCCTCCGGCCATGCTGGCGGGCGGGAAGGTCTGCACCAGCGCTACCATGGCGACAGCGCCAACCAGCAGCGCGATAAACCAAAGTGTGGCCACAAGCCCCAGGCGGTGAGCCATCAGCACGATCAGCCAAGGAAAGAAGATCGCTCCGACGCCGAAGAAGATACCTCCCAGATTGAGCGCGGAGGAAGGATTCTCCGGGTAAAGATCGGGGATGAGTGTGTTCGCCGCCGCCATGGCGGAACTACCGCCGAGGCCAAGCATCACCAGCAGCGCTCCGAGCACCGCATAACTGGGCGCATACGCCATGCCCACCAGCGCCGCCGCACTGCACAGAAACCCTGCAGCCAGAACCAGTTTCTTGCCGAACCGGTCGATCAACGGGCCTGCCAGGAAAACCATCGGCACTTGCGGGAAGTAGAGGAAACTGAAAAGTGTCCCGGCGCGCGTCAAATCAAAACCCGAGCGGGCGCTCAACTCGGGTAGCGTCGCGCCCAAAAATGAACTCATCACCCCGAAGGTGAAGAGGCCCGCGCACGCGGTGCCCATCAGATAAGCAGCGGAAGTCTGGTTCTTGGCGGTCATCGAAATTTGACCTTTCCGTTGGATCTCAGAGTTTCAGTAACGCCCACAAGCCGAACACCAGTCCTGAACTGAGCAGCGCTCCAACCAGTAAGCCCTTCAAGTCTTCGCGGTAGGCCGTAACGAAGCTCACGCCACACCGTCCGCGCAACGGATGGAGCAGGTTGACGAGGAGGAGTTGCCGCCCATGCTCCGCCGCCCAACGGCTGGTTTCGGGCGCCAAGGTGTCCTTCCAATCTTTGCCCTCTTCGTGATCCTCGGGAAGGTTCGCCTGGTCCGCAGCCTCCACCGGAATCCGGTCGGAAGGAGTTTGCAGCCGGGTGAAGAACGGAGCGATGCGAGCCTCATCCTCCGCGGGCGTCAGGAGGCTTACCACCACTATAGTCGTGATTCCGGCGACGAGGGAGAGGAAGAAAATGGCAGGATCCCAATAATCCAACCGCTGGTGCTTCCAGTGGTAGAGAGTGAAGTTCGTGCAGATGGAGACCAAGACGCTGCTTATGGCGCCCCACCGGTTTGCCCTTTTCCAAATGAGTTCAGCCAGAATGCTGATGCCAACATAAGCCGCCAGCGTCTCCGTCAGAAGAAACGAGTAGAGTACTCTTTGAATCAGGAACAGCGCATAGACGACTGCCAAAACCACGGCCGCGAGTCCGCTAATGCGCCCCACCCATAGGTAGTGCTGGTCAGACTTCTTCGGAGCAAGGCGCGGCCGGTAAAAGCCCTGCGTAAAAAGCGCGCCACTATCCACCATCAGGGCGGAACAGGCGGCCAAGCACGCTCCCATGACACTCGAAATTAGCAAGCCGCGAAGGCCCGGCGAAAGCAAGTGCTGGCAGGCGAAACCGAAGGCATCCTCGGGGTCTTTGAGTGCATGCGCGCCGAACAGACCGCGCGCGATCATCGCCGCCACCATCAGGCCCACCAGCGCCCAGCCAATCGTGCAGAGCCGTTTGGCCCACATCCCGTGGAAGAAGCCCACGCGGCAGGTGTATTCATCCTTGCCCGTGCCGACCGCCGCCAGAATGTGGGGCTGAGCCATGATGCCAACGATTCCGTTGATAGTCAGCATGACGATGAACCACGGGCCAACTTCCTTCGGCGTCGCGAGAGAAAAGTTGTGCAGCGGGAGGGTTTGCTTCATCCCGCTCAATCCACCCACCGCTCCCCAGCCCAGGGGAATCAGCATGAAGGAAAGCAGGAAGAGAAGAAAGCCTTGCACGAAATTGCTCCACGCCGAGGCCACCAGGCCGCCCACAAAGCTGAACAGAACGAATATGCACGCGAGGCCCAACACAATGGTATTGGTGGCCAGATTCGCTCCCAGCATCTGGTGCAGAACCTTCGCCGCGCCTTTGAGCATGCTGGCCATGTTGATAATGAAAAATGCGAAGGCAAACAGAGTGTAGAGGCCCGACATTCCCGCGCCGTAGCGGTCCTCAATCATCTCCGCCGTGGTGGTGCGGCGGACGCGGCGGAAGACGGGCGCCATGATCCAGTAAAAGGGCGTGGCGAAAAGGTTCTTCCATTGATACCAGATCGCCGACATGCCGAAACTGTAAACGGCTCCCGCGAGACTCACCGGCATCTCGGCATGGGTCCCCACGCCGAATGTCTGGGCGATCATAATCAACTTGCCGAAGTGACGCTTGCCGAGGAAATAGTTTTTGGTGTCTTTAACCCGGCGGCTGGCGACAATGCCCATGCCGATCAGGGAGAGCAGATAGCCAACAACAATGACCCAATCCAGGGGCGCGAGTGTCATGAAAACCGGTGTTCGCTAAAGCCTTGCCTTGATAGACTTGGCGAGGCAGCGTTTGGTTCCGCCGATCGAACGCTGGTGATTCTAGCACTCTTTGGACAAATGCGTGGCGGGCGCGCGGCAGCAAAGTTGAAGGCGGCGGCGAAGTGTCGGCGCTCGGCCCCCCCATCTTCAATCTTAATTCTGCCGATAGCCGTTGCGGGAAAGTGTGGGCCGCCTGTCCGGTGGCGCAGGCCACCCGGCAAAACGTAGCCCGGCAAAACGTAGCGCAAGGCTTGCTCTCCAGCCTTGCGGCTTTTCCATCGAGCCTTTCCTGCGAGGGTCCGGCTTTCGCCCATTGGAATTTCCGCGCGCGTCGCGCCAAGGCCCTCCGCAGACCAGAAGGGCCGGAGAGCGGGCCCTGCATTGCAAGCTCGTAAATTCTTGTTTTTTTGGCAAGAAGTTTTCATGTCAGTACGCGGCAGGGGCATTGGTATTGGCACTGGACACATCGACATTCTAGGTGACCGGGGAGTAAGGCAAGGTTCACCACAGAGGGCACAGAGCCCACGGAGAAAAACGTGCTCGGTGTTCTGCCTCCGTGGTCTCGGTGCCCTCTGTGGTGATCCTATTTGGTTGCGGCTCCGCCGCCGGTGCGCCAGCCGGGCGTTCTTTTCCACGTAGCGAGCCAAGATCAGGAAATGACCGCCGGACTCGACCCGCAGCGACTTATGGCGGCCTTGATCAATGCGCAGTTTCGCGGAACAGCCGGGAACGGAAGTTCGCGCGGTTCAGCGCAGGATAATTCATCCCGCAAACATCCACTCGCCTCGCTCTGCCCATAACCGAAGACTATCGCTTTTACCTCGATAATAAAATGGTTCCTGCACCGGTGAGGGCTTTCGGCCACGTCGTCCGCGACCGTCGGCGGCCTTCTGCACGCCGCCGCGCTGCAGAGCGAGGGCAAAAGTGCGAGACGCAAGCGGTCGGCAGCTCCTGCCCCGGCGCTGGGAGTTCATCCGCACCCAGACCACCAAGACAGTGGTCGCGCGACCTGCTTGACCAGTGACATCGTATGCGATATCATGCTCTTTGCGACTGGTGCTTGATACCGGTGTTCTCGTGGCCGCCCTGCGCAGCCGTGGGGGAGCTTCCTGGCAGCTCGTCGATGGTGCACTAACCCGCAGGTTTACGCTTCTCCTATCGGTTCCGCTCGCTCTCGAATACGAAGCCGTGCTGATTCGCGAGGAGCACAGAAATGTGCACGGTCTGAGCGTCCGGGAAGTCATCGAAGTGGTCAATGCACTGATTCGCGTCTCGGAATCGGTGCAGATCAGATTTCTGTGGCGGCCACTTTTGTCCGATCCGGCTGACGATATGGTACTCGAAACCGCGGCGAACGGCCGAGCCGATGGGTTGGTGACGTTCAACGAAGCGGATTTCGCGGCTGCCGCCAGGAAGTTTGCTTTTAAGATCCTGCGGCCTTTCGAGGCGCTGCGGCGAGTGCGGGCGCATCCCGATGAATGACCTGGGGGGATAATGGCGTGAGACAAAGCAGCTTTCCACTTCGGTTGGCTTCCTCCTTACAAATGGAAGCTCGCAAAACCGCCGAGCGCGAGGGAGTCTCCCTCAATCAACTGATCAATCTGGCGGTGGCGGAGAAGATTTCCGCGTTGCGCACCGAGGAATTTTTCCGCGAACGTGGAGCGCACTCGAGCCCCGCCAAAGCACGCAAGCTCCTGCGGCGGGCCGGCAACGAGCCTCCCCGCGACGGCGACGAACTTCCCTGACCGGACCCAAGGTTGTCAGGCGCCCTCCCTAGCAGAGTAGCGCAGAGGTACGCGTTCTTTGCGTTCCTCTGCGGCTCGTCACCCATCCACGAGGCTTCACGTTTGTCATCAATGCAGCTCTTCATGATTCCATGCTAAGAACCGCAGAGGAAGCCAAGCTGCGGCTGCCTCTGCGCTACGCCTCTATCTCTTATTCCTCGACTATAAAATGGTTCCTCCCCCTAGAGAACAAGCCCGCACTACGCTTGCTCATCTTCTTTTTTTCCACCGCGAATCCCATCGGACTGTCACCTGCCCCGACCTTGAAATTGTGGCCACGAAATACCTTCTGCGATGCCTTAACACCTTTTGTATCGCCGGCAAGGCGATTCTCAACGCCTGCGCCATTCCCAATGCGCCGATTTGATTATCCCTAAACTCAAACGCCTGTACGTTGTGATTTTGAAGCGCGATCCGTTCCAGTTCGTTGTAACGAAAGCGGCGATCCGTGGTCAGAATTGCCCATCTGTTCTTGCCGACAAAGGGGAGCCACACGTCGTCCGGTGTCCCGCGCGGGAAGAATTCCAGGTGCCGACGCACCTGAATTCCGTGGCTGGCCAACACCTCGAGTATGGGCCTGCAGTTGGTTCATCAAGGTAAACGTCGAACTTAGAGGGTTCTCCGCGCCCACCTGATGGCTTCTTCAATTTCTCCGGGCGGTCGTCCATACTCTTCCGCAAGTGCCGCCCCCGATTCCCGCGCGGCGAATCTGCCGGCAACAACGTCTGCGGTGATTCCCGTCCCCGCGATCACCGGCCTTCCAAACGCTAATGAGGGATTGATCTCGATCATCTTGGGCTCGCCCGCATTTTTTCTTCCACAAACGGGAAGAATTTCGCGGCAATGCCGCAGGGATCGAAATCGATCCGCTGGAGGAATGCTTCAAGGATTCCCTTGAATCCCAACTGGCCTTGTTTCGACACGTTAATAATTTCGTCGGGAAGTTTTGAGACGAACAGGTCAATCCCGTCCGTTTGAAACAACTGGTCCAGCAGCGGATGCTTGGACGGCCACTGGCGCCCGATATATTCGAGCGCCCGCCTGACCTTATCCATCTTCACACCCTTCCACCGCATCGCGCTCAAAATGTGGAATTCCAGCAGGTTCATGAAGGTAAAGCGCGGGGGCGAGATTGAGGAGGCGCGCACCAGGGGCGACTCTCCCCCTGCCACCCAATACTCCACCGTCTGGCGTGGGACGCGAAGATAGTCCGCAACCTCGATAATTCCATAGGCTGGAATTTCTCTTCTGTCGAGATTCCGGTTTGCTATCGACAACCCTGCACGCATATCTATCACCCTCAGATATCTCCAGTATATAAGATTCGCCTTTTATTCGCTAGGAATCGTGCCGTGACCCGGCTGGCCGTTGGTCGTATCAAGGGTATACCCCAAATGAAAATTCGCAAAGCCTGGACAGCCCATCATAGTTCTCGTTGAATAGCGCGGTGGAGCATCGATTGGAAGAGGTCGTACAAGCGGCGGCGGCTTTCGGCTTGTTGATTCAGGAGATCCACTGCGAGGTCGAATCGCTCCCCAAATTCTGCCTGCGCTCTCGAGGGCGGGATAGTTACTGGAATGGTTTCGAAGCGACTCTTGCTAACAATGCCCTTCATGCCGCCTGTCGATGCCGCCGTGCGCAGTTTCTCGGAACAGCCGGGAACGGAAGTTCGCGCGGTTCAGCGCAGGATAAATCATCTCCCCAACATCCACGCGCCTCGCTCTGCCCATAACCAGCTACTATCGCTTCTCCTCGATAATTTGATGGCTCCTGACACCATTCCCCCCCTCTTGATTTTTTTTGAACCCGGACGGGTTGTTTCTGCATTTAGGATAGGAGAGGGTTTTTGCGATGTTTTGCGTCCTGCTGGCCCTTATCTTGTCGGCGGCGCCCGCGCGCCGGCTCGAGTGACCCGCCTTCTCTTTCCGCCGAGGCAATCATGGCGCGCGTGGCGGCCAACCAGGACCGCGCGGTGAAGCTCCGCGCCGAGTACATCTATCGGCAGCACATTCAGGTCGCGATCCACCGGACCAACGGCAAGCTGGCGCGCGAGGAGAAGGCGGATTACGTGGTCACACCCACGCCCGCGGGAACGAAGAAGGAACTCACCCACATCGAGGGCCGCTACCTGAAGAAGGGGCAGTACCTGGACTTCGAGGGCAAGCCGGTGCCCGAGCCCGACAGCCTGGATGGCGACCTGGTCACCTTGCTCGGCACCGACCTTCCCGGAATCGGATTCAACGTGGAATACCGGCGCTTCGACGAAGGCGTGTGGTTTCCGGTCAGCTTCGGCACGGAATTCCGGCTGCGCGCCGTGTTCTTCATTAACCGCGACGTCAGCGTCTCACTCGAGAACTCCTCCTTCGAGCACGCCAGGGTGGAAAGCAAGATTCGCGACTTCAAACCCATCTCCTTGGAGCCGGAGACAGGTCACGCATTACACTGGTTTTAGTGGGTGTGGCCGCCGCTCGAAAACCAGTGTAACGAGTGGCCTGTCCCCTTCCCTCGAGGCCAGGATGGAATCGCTTTTCCTTTCCTGTAGGGCTCTTGCATCCCCTACAATATGCCGGTTTATCCCGGCGCGTCTCTGGCCCCGGGTTCGTCCCCGGGTTCCATGGGTTCCATGACATACTTGGACTCGCGCCCTCCAGGAACCATTTTCCCTGCTGGATGTTTTTACACGCGGCGTAGAAATTTTGCTCACTGCGACCGTTTCCCCGAGGAGCTAAAACGCTAAAGACAGCGTCGCATACATAATCGGACGTTTGGTACGCCGGATGCGTATTCCGCGACGGGGAACCAATTCTCTGGTAGCGAGGTGGCATTCATACAAGGTTCCAGAAGAAAAAGCGCAAGAAGGCTGCATCATCCAAACCCGAAATATTCTTTTTGTATCGACAAGGCTTTTTACAGGGTGAGGAGAAGGAGAGAGAAACCCATGTCACAACAAGCCGTAAAGGCCCGGACGAACTGGTTTCGCGAGGGCGTGTTTGCCCCGGTAACGGAGGAAGTCACGGCTTTCGACCTGCCGGTCACTGGCCGCATACCCTCCGAGTTGAATGGCCTCTATTTGCGTAACGGTCCGAATTTCATGCGCAGCCTCGATGATCGCAAGGACCATTGGTTCCTCGGCTCGGGCATGGTGCACGGCGTGAGGTTGAGGGAAGGTCGAGCGGAGTGGTATCGCAATCGCTGGGTGCGTTCGAAAGCTGTTGCGGGAGCGCTCGGCGAAAAGTGGCGGGAGGGTCCGATCCATCACCTCGACTTCGCTGCCAACACTCACATTCTGGCTCACTTCGGTCGAATTCTTGCGACGGTGGAAGGCGGTTCCCTGCCGTATGAGATCTCCGATGAACTGAACACGGTGGGGCCTTACGACTTCGCCGGTACCCTGCCCGCTGGTTTTGCCGCACACACCAAGGCCGACCTGCAGAAAGGCGAGGTTCACGCCATCGCGTATTCGTACACTCAGGATCATGTCCAGCACATCATCGTCGACAATACCGGCCGGGTGAGCCACATAACCAATATCCCCGTCCGCGAGAAGCCGATCATGCATGACTTCGCCCTGACTGAAAAATACGTCGTCCTTTATGATCTGCCGGTCACGTTCAGCGTTGATGCGGCGAAAGCCGGGAAGTTTCCTTATGTATGGAACCCGGCGCATGAAGCGCGCGTGGGATTGCTTTCGCGCGAAGAGAGCTCACGTGGAACGCGCTGGTTTCCCGTCGAGCCCTGCTTTGTCTTTCACACTCTCAATGCCTACGACGATGGTGACCGTGTTTGTGTCGACGTGTGCCGTTACGCAGGTCGTTACGATGTTTCGCTGATGAGCGGACCAGGCCCGGTTACCCTCGATCGCTGGACGATCGATCCTTCCAACGGAAAAGTCACTCTTCGCTGTCTTAGCGATCGGTTCTTTCAGGAGTTTCCGCGCGTCGATGACAGAATCATCAGCAGGCGGCATCGCTACGGATACACAACCGCATTCAAGCAACTCCAGGACAACGTCGTTGACCCCGCGACCGACACGGGCCACACGTCTGGCAATGTCCTGATCAAGCACGATCTGCAAAGCGGCGCGGTCGAGGAGCACCGTTTCGAGCATGGCGCAGCGGGCGAAGCCGTGTTTGCTCCCGTGTCGCTCCGCGCCGGCGAGGACGAAGGCTATGTGATGGCGTATGCTCACGCTCTTGATGGAGGCAAGACGGATTTGGTGATTCTTGCAGCGCAGGATTTCGCAGGGGAACCGGTTGCGCGCATTCACCTCCCGGCCCGTGTTCCACTGGGGTTCCATGGCAGTTGGATCGCCGACAGTTAGGCGCACTCAATCCGGACGTCGCGTATCGCCACGATCACCGCGCCGCCGTAGGCGTGTCCTGCCAGGACCACGGAGCCGCCGGTGCGTTCGAGCGCAGGGCTCAAGGCGGCAACGTCGTGGGTGAGCGAGGTGAGCGGAATGGGAGCGCAAATCACCTGAAGACCCTGGCGCCGGAGCGGGAGAGTAACGAAGGAACCCGGAGAGGGAACCCGGGAGAACCCGGGGGGAACCCGGGGACAGTCACCACGTTACACTGGTTTTCGCGCGGGTGGCGACTGAAACCGTCGCGGTGAAAACTGGTATAACGAGGTGACCGTCCCCACCAGGCCACGGCTCAACCGCGACGTAGGGGCCGACCTCGTACCTGCCCACCCGGGGCCGATTCGGCCCCCGACCGGCGGGCACCCACGAGGGGCGCCCCTACGAAAATAATTCAACAAAAATTCTCTCCTCTCGGAAAATTTGTCATTATTCCTCTAGCCTCTGGCCGCCAACGTGCTGCATATCTACTGGAGTATTGTCGCGTGGGGGAAATAACACACCGCCATTGCCTATGTGGTACTGGACGCTGCAAAAGGTCCGCAGCCTAGGTGGAGGTTTGCGAGACGCAGCGAAAGGCGCTGCTGCGGGAATCGCTCGCGGGCCCTTCGCCCTACGAACTCGCCGCGGAAGTTGCTCCGCCGCCCGCCGAGATCCTGCAGATGCGCCGGGTGCAAGATGCCAACCTGCGGGAGGTGCGGCGGCTCACCAACTTGCTGCTGAAAATCCAGCGCCGGAAGGGGCAACTGCCGCAAACGAGCGAGGTAGGCCACGATGTCTTAGAAAAAGAAGGTGCTTAGGTGCTGAACCCAAGAAATTCCAAAAAATGTATGTCCATGATAGAGAACAATTTAGTTAAATTCGGAGTGGCGAGCAGGATGAAAAGAGGGAATTAAAAATGAAGGCTACTCCCACGATGTTGTTGAAAACACATGTAGAAAAAATGTCAGTTTTGGCTGCTCCCACGATATTCATGAAAACAATAGACTTAAGTCGGTATAGCCACGATATTCATGAAAATAAAGGTAGTTATGCGCCGGGGTCGACCGCGCCTAGGGCCCTTGAGGGCTCGACGCGGGGGGGCGGAGTCAGCCCCGCCATTGCCCATTTCCGGCAACGGGAGCAAGAAAGAATTCTTAAATATACGTTCGAAGCCGGAATGTATATGAAAACAAAGGATCGCAAGACACAATGCCCGAATAAAAACAGACTTTTAGTTCTCAATTTTCGACACTTACGTCGAATCGACACTCATTTTGCAGAAAGATGCAGATTTTGAAGGACAAATTGTCAGACCCATCCGGTTTCGCGTCGGTTTCGACATCGGCAGAGAACCTGGGGCGCTGATCGGTGCGGGGACGTAGCGCAGGGCCCGCTCTCCGGCCCTGCGCTACGTGGACCTGTTTCCCAAAGGCCGCAGAACTTGAAGAACAGGCCTGACGAACAGGACCCCGTTCTGAGGTCGTACGGCAGCCTGTGCGGGGGTGGTGTCTCAGTCTGAAGTAGAGGCGGCTTTACGCCGCCATTTGGCGAGATAAACTCGCCGCTACGATTTCAAATTGAACCACTACCTACGAAAGCTCTTCCGCCGAGTCCTGACCCTTGGAGATCGCGATTACGAAATGTTGACGATTCCATCGCCATCGTGCGACTTCTTGGGGAGCGGCACGGAGTAGCGCTTCTCAATCTTCTCCCGGAAGCAGGGGCCGGAGTTGTAGGTGCAGAACGGATACACCAAGCCGTTGGGGGCGGTGTAGTGGATCACGCATCGTTTCACGCGGTTGATGTCATAGTTATAAGCATCCATGAAGTGCATACCCGCGACAAGAAGAGTCTTATATGTGAACGTTCCGTCGCCCTTGCCGCGGCCGGAGCTGTGGTCGGTCATGCCCTGAAGCGTATTCAGAAAGCGCTCGAACGTGAGGCCGGGGGGCGCGAACGCGGGCTTGAAATGACGGCGCAAGGAATTCCAGGCGCTGACCTTGGAGAAGAGTTTTACCCGCGCGCCTTCTGCCTTGCGCGCCAGCAGGTCGATATCACGCAGCATCGCTCCGACATCGAAAAAGCGCGTGATGGGGACGGCCTTCTTCGAGATCGGGTCGACGTAAAGATAAGTTCCCATGGCGCAATGCGGATGGGAGGTCAGGTTGGGACGCTGATTCTTTTGTAGCGCCGAAAGCAACTTGGAGAACGGCGACGTGCAGGAGAGCGGGAACCAGTCGTTGTACGCGTCGGTCATGCCGGTCTGCTCGGAGATGCAATGCGCCAGGTCGGACTGGGTAAAGCGCTTGGCCTCGAGGTCGCGGCGATTGATGCGCCCGGTAAAGGCCACGGGCTGGAAACTGAAGCCGCTCACGCAATCGATGTTGTCGATCGCGAACCTTACCATGTCGCCGAGTTGATGGTCGTTCACGCCCTTGACGATGGTGGGAACGAAGACAATCTTCAGGCCCGCCTTGCGGCAATTCTCAATCGCGGCAAGCTTAATCTCCATCAGAGCCTTGCCGCGTGTGCGCAGATAAATGTCGTCCGTGAGCCCGTCGAATTGCAGGTAGAGAGTGTGCAAACCGGCTTCCTTGGCGGCTTGCGCGAACTCAAGCTGGGCGAAGCTGATGCCGTTGGTGGCCGCTTGAAGGTGGGTGAACCCGAGCTCCGTGGCCTTGCGCAGCACATCCATGAAACGCGGATAAAGCGTGGGCTCGCCGCCGGAAAATTGCACCACGCGATTGGGCACGGGCCGCTGCGCGCGCAGGCCCTCCAGCATGCCAGTGACCTGCTCGAAGGACGGCTCGTAGAGATACCCGGCCACGTTGGCGTTGGCAAAACACACGGGGCAAGTCAAGTTGCACCGGTTGGTCAGGTCGACATTGGAAAGAACCGTGTGCGAAGTGTGCAGCGAGCAGAGACCACAATCGTCCGGGCAGCGCGCGGCGTCCGGGACGGCTGGATTCTCAAGGCCGCGGTTGTCACCAAATTCCCATTGTTCCATCTTGAGATAGAGGCGCGCGTCGGAATAAATCTTGTCGCGGAATTCGCCATGCTCGAGGCAGGCCTTTTCCATGTAAACCGCGCCGTTCTCTTCAAAGAGCCGCGCATCAATCACCTGAAGACATTCCGGGCAGATGGATTGCGTCATCTTCGGCAAACCCTTATCGAGCGGCTCGATGGGCGAACCGGCGAAAGTCGTTTTAGGCTGAATGATTTCGAAGTCGCTCCGGCGGCGAGCGTTGGCGGGCGGGGCGATGGTAAGAGTGGCCACATTTCCTCCAGAGGAAGGCAGATGAAATTAGAAGCGCAGGGCACGCCTGCTTCAATGCTGGACCGTGCGAGGAAACTCCCGACTAGGGAATTCAAGACACAAGGTTCAAGACGCGGATTAGAGCACTGCAACAATCAGAGGGGGAACGACAAACCTTTAGATGGCGAGAATGAGGCCTCGAATTGCGCGGAACGGGGGGCGAGCCGCAAGCGACAAATTGTTCATTACAAATGACTTATAGACAATTTGTCCGACAGCAGTCTACACCCCTAGGCAGACGAGTGGTCAACTTGATCAGGGCAACAACGGCCTCTTTTACTTTCGGAAGAGATTTTCGAAAGCTTGGCGAGCATCCAGCGGTCTGGAGGAAGAAGTCTCCCGTTCGATGGTGGTTCGCGGCGAGTAAAAGTTGCACTGGTTGCGCGCATCCTTCTTGGGGATGCGAGCACTTACGGGTTGGGTGCATTCAAAGCGGCTGGCGGAATCAAAATACAGGCATTGCTTGCAGCTATGCAGTTCCGCCCCACACCGGGGACACTTGGCGGTGAAGTCGATCCCTGCCGGCAACAGGGTTGCGCAGGAGGCGCAGCGCACCACCTCGCGCTTGCCGGGCATGTTCGGTGTCTTGGGGCCAAAGCTCTCAGGCTTTTTCGCGGGTGAACGTTCGCTGCGCTCAGTGCGTTCGCGGCCGCCGCCTGAGTCCATGTATCCCCGCTGTTTATACTTCCTATCCATCTTCACTCCTTATTGTTGGACGGTTTGATGATTCAGTCGTTGGATCGCTGATACCTTTATCATACGCTGCCCCAGCGGTTCACGCCACCAGTAAAATAATGTGAGCAAAATAATGTCAGGGGCGGAAGCAAAGCGGCGCCATCGCATGCGCCCGTTGGCGCTTGACAGGCAAGTGAGTTCCGATATGCTGGGGGCCTCGAAGACCTGAAGAGCTTGCGCCGTATGCCGAGCCGCCAGCGATCGGCCGGCGCCATTTGGAGGCTGCATGGAATGGAAAGACGATGCCGAGCTATTTGAGCTATTGCAGAAGCAACTTTACACCGCCATCGTGGGTGACGTGCTCGACACCTTTGGGCGGCGCCGCCAATTCCTTCCTTCCCAGTGCCGTCCGCTGCGCCCCGATATGGTGGTGGCGGGCCGCGCCATGACTGTGCTCGAAGTCGACGTTTCGCAGGAACAGGATCAACCCTTCGGGCTAATGTTTGAGGCCCTGGATTCTCTCCGGCCCCACGAGGTCTACCTCGCGGCGGGGGGCTCGCCGACATATGCGCTGTGGGGAGAACTGATGTCCACCGCGGCGCGCGCCCGCGGTGCAACCGGCGCCGTGCTGGCCGGCATGAGCCGCGACACGCGCGGCATTCTCGCCATCAATTTTCCCGTTTTCGGTTATGGCTGCTACGCTAAGGACCAGCGCGGCCGCGGCCAGGTGATCGCGCACCATGTGGCGCTCGAAATCGAAGGCGTGCAAGTGCGGCCAGGTGACATCGTATTTGGCGATATCGACGGCGTCTTGGTGGTCCCGCGGGAAATGGAATCCGATGTCATCACCGCCGCGCTGGAAAAATCGCGCAAGGAGAAGACCGCCATCAAAGATCTTGCCGCCGGCCGTCCCGCCACTGAGGTTTTCAAGTCTTACGGAATCTTCTGAGATGCGTTGACGAGTAGAACCGCGTCCGCCGGGTTCGTGCTTAAAACCGTCGTACAACGCCTCGACCTTCAGTATCCCGGAACGCCCGCTTGATGATAGACCTCGTCGACGCGCTGCATCTCTTCCTGCTCCTCGAGCAGGCCCAAACCTCGCAGCATGTGGTGGATGGTCATCTGAGGGTCATTAGACCAAAAGATTCCGCAGTCCTCATCTTCGTAATAACGGTAGCCGACTTTGTCGCCGTAAATTTTCTTGAGCCCTTCCCCATTCTCCAGTTTCGAACTCCACGGCAGGATGGCATAGCTGAGGTCGATTTCCTGCACCAGGACATTGTCTTCCGGAGCAATAAGGTTGCCAGCCTCCACTTTCCTCTCGCTCGCGGGCCATTTTACTTGCGCGACGATTTTGCCGGTGGGTTCAAAGACGGAAGCGTTATTCCGCCAAGTGCTGGAAACGATGTAGTAGTGGTTCCGCCTGGCGCGCGCGGCGGGTTGGGAAGTCTGCGGTGACTGGGTTGGCCAGGCAACCAGTTCGGCGCCTTCGCGGGCTAGTTCCGTCCATCCATCGTCAAAATCCATGTCGTAGCAAATCTGAATACCCAACTTGCCAAAGTCGCACTGGAAGACGGGCTCATTTTTTCCAGGAGTGCAGCCATGTTCCAGCGAGCCGGTCTTGAGATCGACCACGAGGTGAACTTTGTGGTAGGTTCCCACGACCTCGCCCGTCCGGTCAAAGAGGATGGCGGCGTTGGAACATTGCTTCGTGGCTGGGTCGTCCAGCAGGAAGGTGGGCGCCACGATGTAGCAATGGCATTTGCGCGCCTCCTGAGCGAAGGTATCCTGAACGGCGCCTTCGAGGGGGTAGGCCCAATCCGCCACTTCTCCGACGGACGCGCCTTCACCGGTCAGCGCCATTTCCGGCAGCACCGCCAAGTCCAGGCCTCGGCCATACTTTCTCTCGGACTCCGCCTGCATGCGATCAATAATCGTCGTTAGTTGGTCCAGGCGCTTTTGCAAGCCGGGATGTTTTCCCCAAAACGGCTGCATGACCGTGCCGACAATGACTTTGCGAGGCGGTTGGTCCGAAGTGCTCCGGACTGAAAGGTCAGCGGCCAAGGCAGGCAGCGTCAGCAGTATCCCCGAAAGGAACAAGATTAACTTTGCCAGAATGCATGTAGGGATTAAGCGTTTAGTTGTCATGACAAATCCTTGTATGAATATCCAAGTTCAGGTCGTGTTGCCACCCGGCCATGATACCAGCTAAGAGCAAGCAAAGAGCGGAACTGTTCGTTCGCTCCACGGCTTTTGGACGGCAGGAGATGATTATATCCCACAGCGTTGCGCGCAAAGTCTGCACTGTGCGAAGGTCATTTCTGGCAACGAACTCTCCTCAACTCTTCGTGTAAACAAATCTTAACGGTGCCTTAATGAAATAATCCGCGGCGATGATGGAGAATCGTTCCTTCATCGCACATGGGTGCAACAATCGGGGCGGGTTTCGCTCAACGGGTGAAAGAGAGTTTTCGGCCTGTGAACTTGAACAGGTTGACGGTGAGGTCGATCCGCATCATGGCGTGCGTGGCGACTGTGGGGGGCCTTTTCGCGAACCCCGCGCGGGCGCAAAACCGCTCGCTTGATCCTTGCCCCCGTCCTGCCGCCGGCAGCGTGGTCCGTGAACCCTACGAGCTTCAGAGTCACGGTGGAGTTCTAAAGGTCGAGTTCACCTACCGGAACTATCTAGATCGGCGCGGGCAGATGCACTACTGCTACGTTGACGCGCAGGGTGGCATAGCTCCGGTGCTGCGTTTGAAGCCTGGTGACCTGGTGGTTCTCAATCTGAGAAATGACCTCACGCTTCCCTCGCCTTCTGCACACACCCCAAGCAGCTCCACAGCCCATCACGAGCACTCCATGCGCGGCGAATGTGGAGGCGGAGAAATGAATTCGCTTTCAACCAATCTTCACTTTCACGGGCTGACCATTCCCCCCGTGTGCCACCAGGACGACGTGCTCAAGACGCTCATCCCGGCGCACGGCCAGCCGTTCGAGTACCGCTTCCAGATCCCAGCGGACGAGGAACCGGGTTTGTATTGGTACCACCCTCACGTTCACGGTTTTACCAGCCCTCAAGTGCTGGGGGGAGCTTCGGGAGCTTTGATCGTGGAAGGAATTGAGCGAGCCAATTTGAAACTGGCGGGATTGCCCGAGCGCACCTTGATCATCCGCGACCAGGATCTGCTGAACCCTGATGCCCAACCTCTGGGCGCTGCCAATCAGCCTCATACCACGGTTTTGCGTGACAATGAGGGCGACATCCTGAACATGGGAACGGATGGCGGGACGCCCGCGAAGGACCTCTCGATTAATTTCGTCCCCGTGGCCTTTCCCCAATACACTCCGGCGCTGATTCCCATCAAGCCGCTCGAAAGGCAACTTTGGCGCGTCTTGAACGCCTCGGCGATCACCTACCTGGACCTGAAGGTGCTGCTGAAAAGCACGCCGCAGCCCCTCGGAGTAGTGTCGCTGGATGGTGCCCCCATCAACGAGAACGGCACGTCGGGCAATCGCATCATTTGGGAAAGCCACATCCTGCTGCCTCCTGCCGGCCGCGCTGAATTCATTGTGAAGGGGCCCCCGGCTGGAGCAAGCGCCAGTTTTGTCACCGGAAAGGTTGATACAGGTCCGGCAGGTGAAAACGACCCCACGCGACCGCTGGCAACCCTTGTGGCCGCGCCCGATGCGCCGGAACCGCGTCGGAAGCTGGAGCCGGCGCCAACCCCTTTGCCACCGGCACTTTCCGTGGGGCTGGGCGAGGCGAAGCCCGTGCGCGATAGAAAGTTATACTTCTCCGAGAAGGCTCAGAATCCCAACGATCCCGCAAGTCCAACTGTTTTCTACATCACGGTCGATGGGCAGACTCCCGCTCCGTTCGATCCCACGGCTCCGAACCCCAATATCACGGTCCATCAGGGGGATGTGGAAGACTGGGTCGTCGAGAATCGGACGCGCGAAGTCCATGCTTTTCACATCCATCAGACACACTTCATTCTGCTCGAATGGAATGGAGTACCGGTGGACGAACCGTTTCTGCGCGACACCGTCAACGTTGCCTATTGGGATGGCAAAAGCTCCCAGTATCCGAGTGTTAAGCTGCGAATGGATTTTCGCGACCCGGATATCGTGGGGACCTTTGTCTACCACTGCCATCTGCTGGAACACGAAGATGGTGGGATGATGGGCACGATTCGAGTTCTCCCCCGCGTAACTGCCGCCGGCCAGAAGACACAAGTCGCCGGAGGGTTTTAACCTAGTATTAACATCTTCTTGATAATATCATAACATACGTAATATTAGACTAATGTTCTCAGGGCGTTCCTAACTTCTCACCCGGCAGCGCGACGAGCGGTATAGCGCTTGGTTCGGGGTGGAGGTGTGACCGCAATGAGAATTCCCATTAAAGGAGAATCCATGATCCAAAAGTTTCCTCGCCAAATGCTGATGCTGATTGCGTCGATGGCTGTGGCCGTGGCCTTACCCAATACCTACAAGGGTCAAGAGCCCTCGCACTACGGCCCGACCGCGACACCGATCAGGCACGTTGTGGTGCTGTTTCAAGAAAACATTTCGTTCGACCACTACTTTGGGACATACCCCTACGCGGTGAATCCGGAGGGTGAGCCGCAATTCCATGCGGTTCCGAATACACCGCGGGCCAACAATCTGATCAGTGGCGGCCTACTCGACCAAAACCCCAACTCAACCCAGCCATTTCGTTTGGATCGCACCTGCCCGCTCACCACCGATCAAAACCATGACTACACTCCGGAGCAAAAAGCCTTTAACCATGGGCTAATGGACGCGTTTCCTCCAAACACCGGCACCGCGGGAACCGCTTGCCTCGACCCAACGGCCACCTCCAGCGCCGCGGCCACCACAGGCATCGTGATGGGATATTACGACGGCAACAGCGTGACGGCGTTGTGGAACTGGGCACAGCACTACACCATAAGCGACAACTTTTATGGCACCATGTTTGGTCCCTCCACCGTCGGCGTGCTGAACCTCGTGGCGGGATCAACCACCCACTTCACGGCTAACACGAGCTCGCTGGCGGGGACCATGGCTGGCGGATTGCCGACGGGTACCCTCATCGGCGACATCGATGCCGGCTATGACGATTGCGGGTCTGCCACCTCGAACGGAACGACCACCGACCCCAACATCGGCATTCTACTGAATGGGAAGAACCTCACTTGGGGATGGTTCCAGGGAGGATTCAAGCCCACCACCCCATGGAACCCTGCTGTGCCCGGGTCAAGAGCGGCTTGCGCCTCGACGTCCAGCGATCCCGCCACGGGTCTCTCCAACGTTACCGATTATGTTTCGCACCACAACGGCTTCGCCTATAACATCAATACGGCCAACCCGCACCACCTGGCGCCCACCCTTCCCGTTGGCTACACCGACCAAGCCAACCACCAGTACGATCTCAGCCTGTTTCTTTCCGCGATCACCAACGGCAACTTGCCTTCCGTCTCTTTCGTGAAGGCCAGGAAGTTCCAAAACGCCCACCCAGGAAACTCGACTCCTCTGGACGAGCAAACGTGGCTGGTTACCGCGGTGAACGCCATCGAGAACAGCAGGTATTGGAACGACACGGCGATTTTCATCACCTACGACGATTCCGATGGCTGGTACGACCACCAGATGGACACCGTCGTCAATCAGTCCGACAGTCCCAACGATGACTACCTGAGCGCCCCTGGCGCCTGCGGAACGACTCCGTCCGGCGGCGCCCCCGGCCGCTGCGGTTATGGGCCGCGCATACCTTTGATCGTGATTTCCAAGTATGCCAAATCCAATTACATCGATCACCGCATGACGGACCAGTCTTCGATCATTCGCTTTATCGAAGACAACTGGAATCTGGGACGTCTCGGCGGAGATTCCACCGACGTGAAGGCCGGTTCGCTTTTCGGAATGTTCGATTTTGACCGTCCTAACGCCCCCAGGGTTACGCTCGACCCGACAACCGGTCAAGTAGCTTCGAGGTATGAGCCGTAAGACCGCCGTTCGATCAGGCGCCCGGGCCCTTTACCTCGGGCTTGTGGCAAACGAGAAGGGAGCAAGCTAAGAACGCCAGAACGCTCCACAATCGACTGCCCGGACACTCCGATTCGAGGGTGCCCGGGCAGTCGTGTTTTGGTTCGGAAAGCCAGCGGCGAAATGGGCGACACGCGGTTGGAGGGTCCACCGGAAAGGGAGAGGCGAAGCGAGCCGTTTCCCACGCGGCTGAATGCGCGTATCCCCTCAGGGGAGCCACGGAGGAAAGTACCCGTGCGTCTTTCCCTGAGTGCCGCCCGGCGCTCTCGGGGACTCGGTCGTATCGCGAGTGAATTCTTCTCGCGGCTTTGACCGGCGAGCTTTATCGGTCAATTTCGCTAGCGAATATGTCCGTCAGCCCGCACGTCTTGCACCATGACTTGCGCGATATCTTATTCTAAATCATAGACTTTAATACATCTCTTCATTATTAACTTGACAAATTGAGTACTATAGTGTACGCTAGTTCACAAGGCCTGCTTCCCTGAGCCGGCCGGAACCGCCGCGTACCCCAGTAAGAGGCCGCGGGGGAAGAAGCAGAAAGCAGTATCAGTAGGCAGAGCACAGTAGCCGGCGGAGGGCGGACCGGTTCTGTAGGTTCCACGGTTCTTATCGTCATGTCGGAAGGACTTGAAATTAAGGTGAAGAACCGCGGACCTACAGAAGAGGCGTGCTACGATCTCTGAATCGACGACTGAAGCGACTATGTTTATGATAAATATGGTAGTTATAAGCGATTTGGAAAAAATTCGGCGCACTCGGCGAGATTCCAAAGTGATGAAAGTAAGTGAGTTAGGGTTTTGCCGAAGGAGCGCCGAAACAAAAAAGATGTTAATAATGAAGGATGATCCGACTATATCTATGAAAACACAAGGTCGAGCGACAGATTGTCCTGCAAGAAAACCGGATTTTTGCGTGAAAATTGCATGAGAATGCGTCTAAAATGTCGATTCTTAGCAGCGATCGCGCGTGTCCTGGAAGCAGTCGTCACCCTCTATTTGCCCCGCACCCCCGTAACAACTTGGGGCAGCACAGAGCCAAATTTCGGAGTACGAGAACTCGCTCTCGCTCTTTCTACCGCTGACTTGTCAGAGGTACGCGCTGCGCCGCGGCGAGTCGCGGCGATACATCGAAAATGAAGGTTCATCCGGGGATGTTGATGAAAACAAATGAGAGCAGGTTTCGGGGATCGCGGGCCGACTGTCAGTGCGCGCGATCAACTGTTGGCTTCCGAACGAATCCGATTGTCGGTCTCGGAATCTAGGAATCTGCAATCGCAAATGGCCCGATATTCGTCCAATAGAGGTACACTTCTCAAGACCGGACATTATGTCGAAATCCCCTCTGCAACCGCTGTTTATCGACTTTGGGCGCGAGATCTGTGGCGATCTCGCCGCCGCGGAGGCGCGCGAGTGGCTGGTGACGAATGGCATGGGAGGGTTTGCCTGTGGCACGATCGCGGGCACGCTCACGCGCCGCTATCACGGGTTGCTGGTGGCTGCTCTCCCGCCTCGGTGGCAGCGCACCCTTTTAGCTTCCAAAATCGATGAGGTGGTGGAATACGACGGCGGAAGCTACGCGCTCGGCTCCAATCGCTGGGCGGGTGGCGGCATCGATCCGGCGGGGCACGTGCACATCGAACGCTTTCGGTTGGAAGGCACAACGCCGGTTTGGACATTCGCCTGCGCGGACGCACTCATCGAGAAGCGCATCTGGATGGAGCACGGCGCGAACACGACTTACGTGCGATACACTCTGGTGCGCGCCCGCCCCTCGATCAGGCTTTCGGCCAAGGTCCTGGTGAATTACCGCGGATATCACTGCCTGACGCACGCTGCGGAGGGATACATGGACGTGCAACCGGCCAGCGGCGGTCTGCGCGTGCAAGCCGCTGCGGAAGCGACGCCCTTTTATGTTCGTAGCGCCAGTGCCCGGGCCGACCCGGCGCACACGTGGTACCGCAATTACGAACTCGCGGCGGAACTCTCCCGCGGGCTCGACCACCAGGAAGACCATCTGCACGCCGGGACTTTTCACGTCGAGTTAAAAACCGGGGACTCGATGACGCTCGTCGCCAGCACCGATCCGGCCGCGAGCCTGAACGGGGAGGCGGCCCTTCAAGCGCAATTCTCTCGCGATCGCGCGCTCATTGAAAGTTGCGCGCACACCCATCCTCACACGGCGGATTGGCCCGCGTGGATCAAGCAACTGATCCTATCCGCCGACCAGTTTGTTATTGCGCGGGCTTTCGGCGATGGTTCCGAGGGCGCATCGGTGGTGGCCGGATACCCCTGGTTTGGCGATTGGGGCCGCGACACGCTGGTGGCGCTGCCGGGATTACTGCTGGCCACCGGACGCGAGGAAGTAGCCGCGCGCGTCTTACGCAGTTACGCGCAGTTTGTAGATCGGGGAATGCTTCCCAACCGCTTTCCCGACGCCGGCGAGGCTCCCGAATACAACTCCGTGGATGCAGCGCTCTGGTTCGTTGAGGCGGCACGGCAATACTACTCCGCCACGCCCGATTTCTCGCTCGTGCGCGAAATCTTCCCGGCGATGGCGCAAATCATCGGCGAGTACTCCCGCGGAACACGCTACAACATCCACATGGACCCGGCCGATGGTCTGGTCTACGCGGGCGAACCCGGCGTGCAACTGACTTGGATGGATTCCAAGATCGGCGACTGGGTGGTGACGCCGCGATTAGGCAAACCGGTGGAGGTGAACGCGCTTTGGATCAATGCGCTCGCAACTCAGGCGAAATTTGCGGAACTGCTGGGAAGTTCGTCAGCCTCGTATGCCAACCTCGCAGCTCATGCCCGCCAGGGCTTCCAGCGCTTTTGGAATGCCGCCGCAAACTGCTGCTTCGATGTCATCGATGGGCCGGAGGGAAACGATGCCTCGGTACGCCCGAATCAAATTCTAGCCGTGGCGCTCGAGGAGAGCCCGCTCGCGGTGGAGCAGCAACGGGCGGTCGTCGATATCTGTGCCCGTGAACTTCTGACATCCTTCGGCTTGCGCAGCCTTTCACCGCGGGCACCACAATACGTCGGCGCCTATGGCGGTGACGCGCGGCGGCGCGATGGTGCCTATCACCAGGGCACCGCCTGGGGTTGGCTGATCGGCCCTTTCATTCATGCTTTCCTTCGCGTTACCCATGATCCCGAGCAGGCCCTGACGTTCCTCGCACCCTACGAAAATCACTTAAACATTCACGGCCTGGGGACCGCCAGCGAAATCTTTGACGGCAATCCACCCTTCGCCCCGCAAGGATGTTTCGCGCAAGCCTGGACCGTGGCCGAGGTGCTCCGCGCGTGGGTGACGATTAAGAGCAAGGGTCAGGGATAGGGGGTTAGGGATTAGGGATTAGGGAATTCCCCAATCCGAATTCCGGCCATGGCATGCTTGGCCCTTGCAATTTGCGAGAAACTATAGGCAATCAGATAATGACCCGATGACCCGATGGTGCTCATTTTTCCGTGTAGCTAACTCGCCAGATGGTATTCGAGCCATCGTCGGTCACCAACAGCGAGCCGTCGGGGGCAACGGTAACGCCTACCGGGCGGCCCCAAACGTGCCCATTGTCTACCACAAACCCCGTCATGAAATCCTCATATTCGCCGCTGGCGTGGCCGGTTTGATGCAGCGGTACACGAATCAACTCGTAACCCACACGCACCGACCGATTCCACGAACCGTGCTCGCACGCAAAGATATCGCCCTGATATTCGGCGGGAAATTGCTTCCCATCGTAGAAGGTCATTTCCAGCGACGCGTTGTGCGGGTGCAAGATGACATCGGGGGTGATGACCTTGTCTTTCAACTCAGGGTGCTTGCCCTCGTGCCGCGGATCCTGGTGGCCGCCCATATACCACCACGGCCAGCCATAGAAACCGCCATCCTGAACGTGAGTGATGTAGTCCGGGACCAGATTGTCACCGAGGGCGTCGCGTTCGTTCACCGAGCACCACAACTCGCTCGTCAGCGGATTGACCGCCAGACCGACGCAATTGCGAATGCCGTAGGCATAGATGCGCATCGCCGTTCCGTCCGGATTGAATTCGAGAACATCCGCGCGGTTCTTTTCCGCCGGCGTCGTATCCGCGTCATCCACGTTCGACGCCGAACCCACCGATACGAACATCTTCCTACCGTCGGGCGTGAACTGAATGTCGCGCGTAATGTGCCCGCCGCCATGGGGCAGGTCCGCGAGATGCTCTGCGGGCCCGCGCGCTTTCAGGTCCCCATTCTGATAGGGGAAACGCAGCACCGCGTCGGTGTTGCCAACATAGATCCATTGAGGGTTCGGCCCCGGAGGATAAAAGTTGATGCCGAAAGGCAGGTTGAGACCGGTGACGAAAACCTCCGCTTGCTCAGGCTTCCCCTCGGCGCTCATTCCGCGGTAGACGCGGATGTCGCCCGGGTCGCTTTCGGCAACGAACACATCTCCATTGGGGGCCTTGCGGATCAATCGCGGATTATTAAGCCCGGTCGCGTATTGCGCAACTTTGAAACCCGGAAGAACTTGCGGCCATGCCTTCTCCGGGCGCGGCACCACTTGCGGGCCATTGCCGGCCGACGTGGTGGCGAAGGGAGCAGGCAGATCCTTAAGTGTGATCTTGCGAATCGTGCCGGGCTTCTCGTATCGGTAGTCGGTAAATGGAGGCTTGGGCGGGGGCGCACTCACTCCCGCAACGGCGGCTTCAGCGGGCGAAACGCGAACAGGTGGAGATCCTGGTTTGGAGCCGGCCAGGAGGCGAATGTAGTTGATGATCTGCCACCTCTCTTGTGCCGACAGAGTCTCCCACGAGGGCATGCCGTTGCCGACGTCGCCTTTGGTGATGTACCAGAAGACCTCACCGTCACTTGCGGATTGCGTTCGGCCACGAGCCAATGCCGGTATATTGCCGGAGCCTTCTCCATTCTCGCCATGGCAGTTCGCGCAACGAAGATGATAAGCGGACTTGGCGGAAGCAGGGTGCTGGCCTTCGTAAGGATTCTTCGTTGCCCTCGCCGAAGCTGGCGCATTGTGAAAACCCGGATTCTGCGCCGGCCACGCCGGAGACAGGAGAAGACTTATCGCCGCGCACGGCACGAGTGATCCCGCAAAAATGCGAAGGGTAGCTTTCAAGATGATCTTGACCTCCTACCTGAAGTTTCGAAGATTGATTTCCGGCAAGCCGATGTTCGAGTATACAAGCCGCGGAGATTTTGAACAACTCCGCGCCGCATCAGCGCAGGGAGAACTCTGTGAGGGATCACGGACTCGGGTCATAAATTCAGGTGTTGTCTTATGCGCGCTGCGGCGATAGTATCTCCGCGTACGGCACCACGCATTGGGCCACCGGGAATGCTATTCGCACTTTCGTTTACATGTCAGGGGGAACCATGAGAATTCAGGCTCGGGCACTCATGATGATCGTGGGCGCCGCGTTCACACTGCTGGTATTGGGCGGCGGCTCTGGACCCTTGGGAGCAAAGGACAAATCCACCCAGGTCAGTTCCGATGATCCGACCCTTCGGCTCTACAGTCTTCTGGATTCAAAATACAACGGTAAGCTGGACGAATTCTATCTACTGGCTGATGTCGCGAACGATCCGAAAAACCCTGGACAAGCGCAGCAGCATGTTCTTCGTGTCGATTACGGCAAGGACCGCGTATTTGGGAAGCTCCACATTCAGGTGCGGACGGTCGCGCAACTTACACCCGACCAGTTAAAGACTTACAGCCCCAAACAGATCTATGAGTTCGCCGAAAACGACACCGCGAAGTTCACCAAGACTGATCCGGGCCCTTTGGGCAAGCCGGGTGATGTGTATTTCCAGCCCTCGTCAGATGGGGGAGCGTTGGCTACAGCCACCGTCACGCCGGAAATACAAGCGGAATACGATCAGTTCGTGACCCAATACCTCATGCCCGCATTGGAGAAGAAAGCGGCCGGCGGAAGCGGCTCGTAGCGCCTATTCGACCGGCGCCGCAAGGGCTTTTCTGCGTGCGCCTAAGGCTTCCCCTCGGCCAGCACCAGCCGCGAATATGAAGACGGGTTTCCAGAGGTCGCGGCAAACAGGTGGTCTTTCTTGGAATGAAGTACCACCCGTTCCATGTCTTCCCCTTCAGAGGTGCGGGTGGGACGGATAACTTTCGTGGTCCTAAATGCCAATCCCAACTCATAGCCCTGAGCGAACTTGCCGCCTTCGAAAAAGGTAACCGGAATCGCGATGTCTCCCGAATAGCCATTGCCGGTCTTCTTCCACGCCGTGAAAATCTCCTGCATGTAATTGTGCACAAGTGGCCGCGGCGGCAGATAATCTTCGTCGGAGAAGATGCTGGGTTTGACGTCCGAGAAATTGCCGGGGCTGAAGTAGAGTGTGTACTCATCACCCGTGGGTTCGATCGCATAGAAGTTCTTGCGGAAACCGGTTTCCAGATTCAGCGCAAAGGTATCGCCGTTCTGGATACCGCGAGCAAAGAAGGGTTGATAAAGATCAGGGTCGGTGACGTCGACGCCGACGTAAAGAAAGCTTTCGTCCCAAGCCAGGGCAACTCGCGCCGACAACTCGTGTGGTCCCTTCCAAAGCTTGGCGCCGGTCACCACCTGGGCTCGTTCGTCCAACCGATAGGTCGGACCACCTTCCCACTTGGAAAAGTCACCGTCCAGGTTGGGGGATTGTGTCAGGTGATAGGCTTGAAGCGCTTCGTAGTTTTCGTCCCACTCGAACGTGCCGTCGGGCAGATGCTTGAATGCAGGATCAGTTTTAACCTCGGCCAGGCGCTCCTCAGTGCGCTTGATTCCCGGCGCAATCTCTTCGAGCAGCGGCTGAAGCCGCCGCCGGTAACGCAGTCGATCGAGGGCTGAGTTCATTTCCGCCAGCGCGGATTGCATTTTCTCCACGTCCAGCGGGGAATGACGTTGTTTGAACAGCGCGGTGAAAGTCCCATCTTCCCAGTAGTGAAAGGTTCCGTAAGTCTTCAGAAATGGAGCGAGCAACCGCGGCGCATCCTGGCCGTATTGGCTCACGATGGCGTGGGTTTCCGATTGCGTCGAATCGTAAGCGGCAGCATTCCACAGGTAATCAGAGATTGTTTGCAGAGGAATCATCGACGCGTGTGCTTCGTTCATGGGATTGGAAACCAGGCCCCGTGCGGCGCTGGCCAACTGCGCGTCGCGCCCGATGAGCGGCCCCAGGTACCGGCACCACCGCGCGCCATCGTTCACCGGAAAGTTATCCCAAATGAGCGGAGGGCGATGGAGGTAGCCGCTCCATTCGCGTGCTTCGTCCGCGGTGATGGCGGGCGAGAATACTTTCGGCCCGGTCCAGACAATGGGCACATCGGGGTCAACCCCCGCGCCCAGTTCCTGGATATAGTCGCGGTTGCCCCATTCATTGGTATAAGTCGTGGGCGTCAGCACCAGGCGATTCGCCGCGGATTGCTCCTTCAGGTGCTTATACAGTTTGTTGGTAAGGTAGATGTGGGCCTGCGCCAGGGTTTTGAATTGGGCCTTGTCTTGTGGATCTTGCAAATCCTGCGGCACATCGTCGAGAAAAAGGGCAAAGCAGGAAACGCCCAGCTTGCCGACGCCTGCAAGTTTGTTCGTCAGGACCTCGAAATCATGGTCGCTGGAGTAGGCCATGGTGAGGCCCGGACTGATAGCGAAACAGAAGTCCACATATTCGTGTTGCGCGGTGCGGGCAAGTTCACCCAGTTGTTTTTCCCCTTCGGCAGGATAGGGTTCGCGCCAGAGCCTGCGATGGTAGGGGTCGTCTTTGGGCGCGTAGTAGTACACGTTCATCCCGTGCGCCGCCTCGAAACGCAAAATGTCGAGGCGATCCTGATGCGTCCAGGGAGTGCCGTAAAAGCCTTCCACCACCCCGCGTTCAGGGAAAGAGGGGAAATCCGCGAGAACGGCCGAGGTGCCGTTCTTCTCAATGCGCAAGGCTTGCGGGTGGGGGAAGAGTTCGTTGGCAAGGTTCGGTGGCGCGATCGCCAGCAAATCCGGGATTCTCAGCAAGGCATTGTGAAATCCCTGCCCCGTGCTCGCGGTGATCCGCAGACGGCTGGGGGCCGCCGCGCGGGGGTACGAGGCTTCGATGATGTAGCCGTCCCGGACCAGTTCCGCCGTCGGCTCAATGGCGGTCGAGCCCGCTTCACGCTTGAGATCGTCCAGAAAAGCCTCGCCACTCTTTTCCGGGAGCAGTTCAATCGTCAGGCTTCCGGCTTCGGACGCCTCTCGCGATCGTTCCGCGGTACCCTTCACGATTCGGATCAGCGCCTGATCGTGCACGGCCAGCAAGTCGAGTTGGCGCTCGATGCGCTCGTCGAGCTCACCGGCCGAGTAAACAACCTGGGTGTGCTCCTCGCCGCGGGCTATGACTGCGAGTGCGGCGAATAGCAAAACGGACAAACCAAGAACGCGGATTCGCATGGTTTTTCCCCAGGGAGGAGGTTGACTAAAAGATATTGAGTCTAACAGTTTACCCAGGAGGGTTCCAAGGAAGTTGCAAAGAAGGCCGCGGCCCAGTTCGATGAAGGGGCGGCTTTACGCCGCCGATGGCGAGGTAAACTCGCCGCTGCGACATCAGGAGTGCATGCTCTCACACGCGGGTATCACTGCCCTTCCGGATTCCAGAAGTCCGGGTCTTCGACGCCCAACCTCCAGGCGGCATATCCGCGCAGGTGATACAGCGGCACCAGCGCCAGCTTTTCGCGCAGGCTGCGGGCATCGTCAAACCACGCGGTGCGCTGGGTTTCGCCTTCTGGCAAGACGAAGCAGGTGGTTCGCCAGAGATCGTCCCAATGCCGCTCGCTCGCAGGATCTTCGAGGAAAGGCTTCAGGTCCTTGTACGCGAGGCTGTGTGACGTCGTGGCGCCGGGGGTTTCCGCCCACTCCCGGCCGTAGAAAGGAACACCGAGCAAAATCTTTGCCGGGGGAATACGGCGGACGGCATAGTCAAGCGCCGCGCTCACCCAGTCATAGGCAGCAACAGGGCCGGGCGGGGTCAAGGGAGTGTGCTGATCGTAAGCCATGAGCACCAGGAAATCGGCAACGCGCCCCAGGCCGCGGAAGTCGTATGCTGCGCCCCATTCACCGGTGTGAAAACCGGGCTTGGAGCTGTCGGGAAACCTGTCGGAAAAGCGCGGAACCACCGCGATGCTCAACAGGCGACGGTCGTGATGCAAGCGGCCCGCGACGCGCGCCGCGAACCGAGTGTATGCGGTCTCGTCCGCGGGATCGAGGTCCTCGAGATCGAGTTGCCAACCGACGTATTTGTCGCGTTCCGCAACCTCCGCCAGATTGGTTGCGGCGCGCGCCTGCGCTTTGGCGTTGTGCAGCAGTCGGTGCGCGACAACGCGGTCAAAGCCGGAATTGGTCACGAGCGGCATGAGGGGCAATCCGGCGCCCCTTGCCACCTCCAGAGGCTTTGCGGCGAATTTGCCGTGCAGCGCGCCTGCACCGTCGAGCTCATAGCATTGCGGAGCCAGCAGCGTGATGGCGTCCGAGTGCGCCTCGAGCGACGGCATGCCCAGTGAATCGCCGGAGTAATAGAACAGCGCCAGCGGGCGCGTGGTCAAGACTCGCTCCCGTTGTCTCGCGAGTTCCACCTCCTTGACAGTTCTTTCCGATCGGAGATGCGCCGTCCCTCGAGCCACGCTCCGTGCCGCAGCCGGGGCCGCGATAGCCAGAAAAATGAGTTGGAAGATGAGAACCTTAGAGGTCATGGGTTTAGAAACTCGATACCGGAATATAGAAACTGGAAACTAGAAACTTGAATCTTTTAGCGCTAAATTTGAAACTCGTTATTCTAATACCGATGGAGTTGCCGCGGACGACGATTTCCGGTTTTCGAGTTTCCAGTTTCGACTTTTCGCTCACGAAGAGCGGCGAGCCCATACCTTCCAGACCCAATATGCGGGAATGCCGCTGCCTACCAGGACCACTCCCCACAGGGAGTCGACGCGTTGCTGCCAAAACGTATTCACTAGCAAGCACACGGAGAGAATAACGAAAACTGCGGGAACGACGGGGTATCCCCAGGTTCGATACGGCCGCGGCAGGTTGGGCTCCCGCCGGCGGAGCACAAATACACCGGCGGTGCAGAGGGCGTAAAAGAGAAACTCGGAAAAAATCGCTTTCGTGTAAAGCGACTCGTACCCGCCCGTTAGCGTGAATATTCCTGCGATGATGGCCTGCCACACCAGGGACACTGCAGGCGTGTGGAAGCGCGGATGAACGGCGCCCAGTGCGGCCGGGAAAAGGCCCTCGCGCGCGGTGGCGTAAGGAACTCGCGAGCCCGACAGAACGGAACCGTTGAGCGTGGCGAAAGTGGAAATCATAACGCCTACGGCAATGAACGCTCCCCCCGCGTTGCCCAAAAACCGCCGAGCAGTGTCTGACGCCACGGTTTTCGTGCCCAACACCTGTGCGGCGGGCAGCACGTGAAAGTAAGTAAGATTTACCAGGACATATACGATGAGCACCAGCAGCGCTCCGCCAATCAGCGCCAGGGGCATGTTGCGTTGGGGATTCTTGACTTCACCGGCCACCATGCTGAGATTGTTCCATCCATCGTAAGCCCAAAGTGCAGAGACCGTGGCCACACCAAAAGCCGTGAGCAAACCGGAATGCCCCCCCGCCGGGAGAAATGGATGGAAACCTTCCCACGAGCCGTGGCCGTAGGTAAGGCCCAATACGATCAGGACCGCAAGCACGAGCAGCTTTGATGCGGTGAAAAGGGTTTGTACGGCGCCGCTCCGGCGTACGCCCAGAATGTTTAACCCGGAAAGCAGCAGCACCATTAGAGTGGCGCCAATCTGGAGCCCCGTCAGGCGCAGGTCCAGTGCGTGGCCGCCAACACTGAGGGAAGTCCCCCACACGGTATCGTGCAAGTGCGGGAAGAAGTAAGCGAGGTAGAGAACAAAACCCGTGGCGATCGCGGCAATCGAGGCGGTCTTGGCAATGATGAATTGCGTCCAGCCATAGAGGAATCCGAACAGAGGGCCGTAAGCGCGGTGCATGTAGACGAATTCCCCGCCCGCTTCCGGCATCGCCGCGCCCAGCTCCGCATAAGCAAGAGCCCCGAATAGGCTGAGGATGCCGGCAGCCACGAAAACCGCGACGACCATCGAGGGCGTGCCCACCAGTTGCAGCATGATGCCGGGAACCACGAAGATCGCGGTCCCAATCATCGTGCCGGCCACAACCGACGTGGCGCCGAAGACCCCCAGGCCTTTCACCAACTCGTTCTGAGATTCATTGCGCATGGTGCTCTGTTGCAGTTAAGAACCGACCTCGTCGAGCGTCGCGGGGAAAGCGTTCACCACAGAGACACGGAGATCACGGAGAAAAACACTCTGCGAACGCGAATCGAGATTACGTTAAACAAGCTTGCAGCCCACGGTCTTTTCTCCGTGATCTCCGTGTCTCTGTGGTAAATTCCCTTTTTGAATTGCGCCTCGCCCGCGCCGTACCTCTGCATTCTGGATGATGAATGCGAAATAGTAAAATAGTAAATGATGAACGAGATGACGCGTCGTTCTCTCCGGATACGTCATTCGTCGCACACGGTTCGCGATTCAGAATTCAGAATTTCAGACCGGCTCAGCCGCGCGCGCTGGAGTTGCCAGACTCACCAGAAATCCCACACCAAAGGTTACGACCGTTCCAATGGCGACATACCACGTCCAAGCGATGGTGGTGTAGTGGATGACATAAGCCAGTGTGGCGAGAGCGCACAGCGCGCCGACAAAAGCACCGCGGCTGGTAGCGCGGCGGGTCAGAACTCCCAGCATGAAGATTCCAAGCATGCTGCCGTATGGAACGCTGGCCACCGTGAGCGCGAGTTCGAGCGCGCTGCGCTGAAGGTATTGGGCTGCAAGCGCGATGGTAATGATCACCGCCCCCCAAATCAGCGTCGCAAGGCGCGACACGCGCAGGTAATGCCGATCATCCGCCCTCGGGCGCGCCAGAGGCTTGTAGAAATCCATCACCGAACTCGACGCCAGGGAATTCAGCGCCGCGCTCAGATTGGCCATGCCCGCAGCAAGGATCGCGGCGGTCAGCAGGCCGCAGAGCCCCACCGGAAGCCGGGTAATGACGAAGGTCGGATAAATCTGGTCAGGCCGGCTGAACGGAACAACTTGGCGGGAAGTGCTGATAGAAAGCGTAGAGCACAACTCCCACCACCAAGAAGAGGGTGAATTGGAGCAAGACCACCACTCCGCTTGCCAGCAGCGCGCCCTGGCTCTGGCGGCGGCTGCGCGCGGCGAGCAATTGCTGCACGATCAATTGGTCTGTGCCGTGGCTCGCGGTGTTCAGAAACATCCCGCCGACCAATCCCGTCCAAAACAGGTAGGGCTGGTTCCAGTCAAAATGGAAATTGAAGACGGTGAATTTGCCGCCCGCCGCCTGCGCCACGCGAACCACTTCTCCCCAACCGCCGGGAAGAGCGTGCAAGGCGAGGAAGAGAGCGGCCACCGTTCCCGCAACGTAGATGGTGAGCTGGATGACGTCCGTCCAGATCACCGCCGTGAGACCGCCCTCCAGCGTGTAAAGCAAGGTCAGCACGAAGATGATCACCAGTGAGGCCGCGACGCCGGTTTTGAAGATGATCCCAATGACGATGGAAATCGCGAACACCCGCGCTCCCTCGGCGAGCGCGCGCATGACAAGAAACAAGCCGGCGGTGAACATTCTCAGCGCGTGTCCAAAACGCAGCTCGATAAGTTGGTACGCCGTGTAGAGGTCGCCGGCAAAATATCGGGGGATCAGAAGAAAGCTCACCACGACCCGCGCCAACAGGTATCCAAAAACAAGCTGAAGAAAACCGAGGTTGGAGCGGAAGGCGATGCCGGGGGTACTGATGATGGTCAGAATGCTGGTTTCCGCGCAGACAATCGAAAGCGTGATGGCCCACCAAGGCAGGCGGTTTCCCCCAAGGAAGTAATCGCGCAGGGTTCGCTGGCCCTTGCGGAAACGTGCCCCGAAGGCCGTGATGGCGATAATGTAGGCAACGACGACGGCAAGATCGATCCAGCTAAACGCCACTCCCACTCCTCGGATGAGGTGATTGCCCCTGGGGCCGAGCCGCGCCCCACGCCAGCGAGCAAGCATACCCCATTTTGCCAACCGCAAAGCGGTCCAATATGATAAGAAACTGGGGAATATCACAATCCGGTGCAGACATATCGAGGCGCAGAGGTTCGGAACAAAAAAACCATCCGAACCCGTCGATTTCGAAGCCTCTCGTTCGACCAATAGGCAGAGCCAGGAAACCGGCGGACGCGATCTCCGGAAACCAGGCTCGCAACCTATAACAAAGATCGGAGACAAACACATGAAATTCATGGTGCTCGTGAAAGCAAGCAAGGAATCCGAGGCAGGCGTGATGCCTGGCCCAGAAATCCTGACCGAGATGGGGAAGTACAACGAAGAACTGGCGAAAGCGGGAGTTCTGCTTGCGGCTGACGGACTTCACCCAAGCTCAAAGGGCGCGCGCGTCAAATTCGAGGGAGCGAAGCGCATCGTGACGGACGGGCCCTTCGCCGAGACAACGGAGTTGGTCGCCGGGTTCTGGCTGTGGCAGGTGAAATCAAAGGAAGAAGCAATTGACTGGCTTAAGCGCGCGCCCTTCGGCGGAGGTATTGAAGTGGAAATCCGCCAGGTGTTTGAGGCGGAGGATTTCGCGGCCAACCTCACTCCCGAGGCAAAGGAGCGAGAGGAGCGCGTGCGCGCCCAGATGCCAGGGCAAAAATAGTCGCGGCGCGACATATGCCGCATACATGCACGCAATCGGCCAATGAATGATTTCGTCAGGCGGCGTCGGCTCAAATCTGATGACGTCGCCTCGGGCCGGTATTAATCTGAATTTCGGTCATCGTGCAGTTTGACCTACAGGCGGCCTTACGCCGCTCTATGGCGAGGTAAACTCGCCACTACAATTCCAAACTGTGCGGCCACCCGAATTTCGAGGAGGAGGAAACATGTCAAGCGTTCGTGTCGCAGGATTTGGTATTTCGCTGGACGGTTTTGGCGCAGGGATAGACCAGAGCTTGGACGATCCGCTGGGCAAGCGCGGTCCGGAGATCTTTCAGTGGTTCTTCCATACCAAGGCCTTCCGCGCCATGCACGGCCAGGAAGGGGGAACTACTGATGTGGACGACGTCTTCGCGAGGCGGTCGATGGAAAACTTTGGCGCCTTCGTCATTGGCCGCAACATGTTTGGTCCGGTCCGTGGCCCTTGGCCAGACGACTCGTGGAAGGGATGGTGGGGCCCCAATCCGCCATACCATGCGCCGACTTTCGTTCTGACCCACCATGCGCGTGAGCCGCTCGTGATGGAAGGCGGGACGACCTTCTACTTTGTCAGCGGCGGAATCGAAGAGGCGCTGAGGCTCGCGAAACAAGCAGCGGGTGACAAGGACGTCAAGATCGGTGGCGGTGTTTCCACCGTGCGGCAGTATCTGCGGGCGGGGCTGATCGATTCCCTCCACGTCGCTCTTTCGCCTGTCGCCCTCGGTCAAGGCGAGGCACTGCTGACCGGTCTTGACCTGCCTGCAATGGGATTCTCTGTGACGGAGCACCAGGCGACGGAGAACGCGATGCATGTTGTGCTCACGCGAAGATAGATGGCGAATCCTGGCTTTCTGAGTGCCGGGTGACCTTAGCTTGGACATAAAGTCTCTTGCCGTTGAGGTGTCTCTACGCCTCCGGGCCGCCCACCCGTACGACCGGCGAGAGCGCCGAGGCAAAGTTCAGTTTCCAGAATGGCAAGTACCTGCCAGGTGGATTCGTAAACACCCGCGGTTTGCGCAGACCAATTTCGCGGAGTTATCCTTACTACTCGCCGTTGGCGGAACGTCGAAGTCGATCACGGTGTACGGGAGCAGAACGTCATGAGCAATAGATGGTACTCGCGGCCGGTGCTGTTCGTAGCGGACATCGACAAGTCCGTCGATTTTTATGTGAAGCAGCTCGGGTTCGCGCAACCGTGGCGATACGAGGAAGAGGGGAAAGCGTGGGTCGCGCAGGTCGACCGGCAGGGCTGCGAGATCATTCTCTCTTCTCAATGGCCCGACAAAGTGGGCAAGGGCCTGATGTTCATCTCGCTCGATGTCGGCGTGCTGGAGGCCTTGCGCGCGGAGCTGCAAGATCGCGGCGTGGCCGTGAAGGACGGGCAGTGGGGCTACCGGCTCATGGTCATCACGGACCCGGACGGGAACGAGCTCTACTTCCCCTACCCGAAGTCGCCCGCCACCGGCTCCCTCGTCACGTCGAACCCCGACTAGCCGCGCTGAGCGCCGGGCGCGCTCACATGGCGTATTCCTGTGACTTGATGGCGCGCGGACAAGGGGGAAGCTCGCCCGCGGACCAGCCGACCAGCTCGTTGCCCTGATCGCAGGAGCTCCACTTGCCACCTGACACTTGCTCTTCTTTGTTTTCATCAACATCCCCGGATGAACCTTCATTTTCGATGAATTGCGATGCGCGGCTTCGTTCAATTTGTCCGGAATCCCTCCAGCAGGGTTGGGCGGCGTTCGGCAGCCAGAAGGTGACCCCGCGCCTGACACCTGGCACCTGACACCTGACACCTGCCCTTCTTTGTTTTCATCAACATCCCCGGATGAACCTTCATTTTCGATGAATTGCGATGCGCGGCTTCGTTCAATTTGTCCGGAATCCCTCCAGCAGGGTTGGGCGGCGTTCGGCAGCCAGAAGGTGACCCCGCGCCTGACACCTGGCACCTGACACCTAAAACCTGTCCTTATTTGTTTTCATCAACATCCCCGGATGAACCTTTATTTTCGATGAATTGCGATGCGCGGCTTCGTTCAATTTGTCCGGAATCCCTCCAGCAGGGTTGGGCGGCGTTCGGCAGCCAGAAGGTGACCCCGCGCCTGACACCTAGCACCTGACACCTAAAACCTGTCCTTATTTGTTTTCATCAACATCCCCGGATGAACCTTCATTTTCGATGAATTGCGATGCGCGGCTTCGTTCAATTTGTCCGGAATCCCTCCAGCAGGGATGTGCGGCGTCCGGCAGCCAGTAGGTGACCCCGCGCCTGACACCTGGCACCTGACACCTGAAACCTGCCCTTCTTTGTTTTCATCAACATCCCCGGATGAACCTTCATTTTCGATGAATTTCCACGCACCAATCTCGCGCAGTATGTCCTCATTTGACCTTGCGACAAGCAAAGGTGCCCCCTGCGTTCCAGCCATCCGCGAGTGGTGAGGGGTGACAGGTCGTAGCGCGCCTGTCCCTTACGTCCGCGGTCCTTCCCCTTAAATTGAAATTCTTCCCACATGACAAAAAAGACCGCGGACCTACAGAACAGGTCCGCGCTACGGCGGCTGTCTGCCGCCTGTTGCACACGGCGCTCTGCCTTTCGCCGTGACCCCTTGGCGGGGTACGCGCCGGTTCCGGCCGGCTAAGGGAAGCAGGCCTTGTTAACTAGCGTACACTATAGTGCTCAATTTGTCAAGTCAATAATGAAGAGATGTATCAAATCCTATGATTTAGAACAAGATGTCGCGCAAGTTATCGTGCAAGATGTGCGGGCTGACGGACATATTCGCTAGTGAAATTGACCGATAAAACTCGCCAGGCAAAATCGCCAGTCAAATTCCCTCGAGACGCTTGACATAGGAAGGTCTTAGTAGTAAGGTCTTCCTACATGCAGAACGAAGCTCATTTGCCCCGACCGACCGATGCCGAACTGGACATACTCACCGTGCTTTGGAGCATCGGCCCTGCCACAGTACGGCAGGTCCACGAGTCAATAAGCCGGCGCCGCCCGGCGCAATACAGTACCATCCTGAAATTCATGCAGATCATGGCGGATAAGGGAATACTCCTTCGCGATGAGGGCCAGCGCGCCCATATCTACAGAGCCGCGCGTCCGCGTGAATGGACCCAGCAGCAACTGGCCGGCCATCTGCTGGAACGCGCGTTCAGCGGATCGGCCAAGGCGCTGCTGATTGGTGCGCTGTCCGCCAAAAAGACAACGAAGGCCGAACTGGCCGAGCTTCGCAAGCTCCTGAACGAATACGCGAAGGAGGCGAAATGAGCTTACTGGATGCGGTGATCCGAACCGAGATTTCGGAGGCGCTCGGCTGGGCGCTGATCCATTCGCTGTGGGAAGGCGCGATGATTGCGGCGGCCTTCGCGGCATTACTCGCTCTGGCCCGATCGTCACGCATCCGCTACGCGGCCGGTTGTGTGTCGTTGCTGGCGATGCTCGCGAGCTTCGCGATCACGCTGATTCACTTTCTGCCTGAACACGGCGGCGGTGCAAGTGCGCTACTCAGGATTACGCTGGCGCCGTGGACCGAGCGCCCCGACGTGACCGCGGGTAACAGTCGCTTTGCGGGTTTGGGCACCCTGATCCCATGGCTTGCTCCCCTGTGGATTGCTGGAGTCTGTGTTTTTTACCTGCGCTCGGCCGCGGGTTGGCTGTCGTTATATCGGATGCGGAGGCGGAAGGTTTGCGACGCACCGGGTACCTGGCGGAGCACCGTCGCACGCCTGGCCGCCGAAATGAAAGTGTCGCGACCTGTGGAGCTGCTGGAGTCGCTGCTCGCCGATTCCCCGGTGGTGCTTGGCCACTTCCGTCCGGTCGTCCTGGTGCCGCTCGGCTTTCTTTCGGGCGTGCCGCCGGAACATGTTGAAGCAATTCTGCTGCACGAACTGGCGCGCGGACTACTTCGTGAACGTTGGCCAGCGGCTCATTGAGGGTCTTCTGTTCTACCACCCGGCCGTATGGTGGATTTCGCACGTCATCCGTACTGAACGGGAGAATTGCTGCGACGACATGGTGGTGGGTCTAAGGGGCGACGCACACGGCTATGCACTGGCGTTGACCACACTGGAAGAGAATCGGCTGGAACAACAATGGCCCGGGCGCGAGCCGTCCGTGGCCGCGACAGGAGGAAATCTCATGAAGCGCATCAAACGCCTGCTCGTTCCGCAAGGCCCCAGCGGGATCTGGGCGCCAGCTCTGGCAGCTATGGTCCTGATGGTGAGCACCACGGTGGTGCTGGCCACCTGGCACGCTAACCCCGCTTCCAGACCCGCCTCCGAGCAATCGGAAAAGAAGGTGGATAGTCCCTGGCAGAAGTGGCTCAACGAGGAGGTGCCCTACATCATTTCGGATCAAGAGAGGGCGGCCTTTAAGCGTCTGGGGACTGACGAAGAGCGCGAACAGTTCGTAGCGCAGTTCTGGGAACGCCGGAATCCCAATCCGGGCTCGGCCGTGAACGAATTCAGGGAAGAGCATTACCGGCGGATTGCTTATGCGAATGAGCATTATGCCGCGAATCTACCCGGCTGGAAGACCGATCGAGGCCGCGTCTACATTGTGTACGGACCGCCCGATGAAATCGACTCTCATCCCTCCGGCGGCACCTACGAGCGACCCGCGTCGGAAGGTGGTGGCACGGTTATGGCTTACCCCTTTGAAGACTGGCGCTACGCCCACTTCCAAGGCCTCGGCAGTTTGACCATCGAATTTGTTGACCTAGCGTCATCGGGCGAATACCGTGTGACGTTAAACCCCAAGGAGAAGTACAAAAAGCCCTGATGCCCGCAGGCCACGATAGGGGATCAGCGTGTAGCCACAGTCAGTGATTTGCGTGGGCCTTTCTTATCACCCTCGCCCCCCGTATGGCCCTGGCCGCCTGATGATGCTCCCATCACAAAGGGAAGAGCCCACGGTCAATAGCATTGACCGTGGCTACCTATTAATTTGACCGTTTGTCGCCTTTTCTGAAATGTACCCACGGCGTTCCCGATCGGCAGTGAACGCAAATAACTGCCACCACGGGGAGGTGTCGCTGCGTGATGAGGTAGCGGCGAGTTTATTTCGCCACATGGCAGAGCAAAGCCGCCTTGACATCAACCTATGTCAGTACCGCCCGCAGAAACTGCTCGATAGCCGTAGGCTTTGCGCCAATAATTTAGCATGAAGCTTTAGAATTAGCAGGACACTGCGGTATGCCACGACGCGCGGACCGCCAACTCAGCCGCCCTGATCGAGGCAGTCAGCCAGTGGCGATACGAACCCACACTGTTGAATGGTCTTCCGGTGGAAGTCGTGACGACCATCACGGTGGCTTTTCGACTTGATAGGTAATCAGGACTGGACGAGCTGCTCGATGTTGACCCGGCGCAGTTCCTCGGCGGCGCGTTCGGGCAGGACCGAGTTGTAGTAGACCTCTTTGTGAAAATACGAGCGGGCAGTCGAGACGCGCACGGGAACCAGCTCAAAATGCCAGTGGAAGTCCTCACGGATCGTGCGCCAGTGGTCGTTGCGTTCGAATTTGGCGCTAAGATTGGGAGCAGTGTGCAAGGCGAGGTGATAATCCTGGGCGACCGACTCGAGGCGCAACAATACGGTCTTCAGGAAGCGGGCGAAATGGAGTTGTCGGTCCCAGCTCGTTAAATCCTCCTCGAAACCATAATGGTGCTCCACGGGAAGGATCCAAATCTCGTACGGCACACGCGAGGCGAAGGGACAGAAAGCCACGAACTGATCGTCCCACTCCACGGTTCGGACTTGCTTCGAGATCTCTTGTTGGGCGATATCGCAAATCAGGCAGCGCTCCTTGACCGCGTAGTAGCGTTGAAGGGAGCGGAATTCGTAAACGACCCGGCGCGGGATGAAGGGCGTCGCGGTAATTTGCGAGTGGGGGTGCTCAGATTCCTGCCCCGCCAGCTTGCCCTGGTTCCGAAACACACTGACGTAGCGGAAGCGGCGGTCTTTCTTCAGGTCCACGAGGCGCGAGACGAAGGCCCGAATCACTTGCGCCACGTTTTCGTCGCTTTGCAGCGACAGGCGCCGATGGTGGTCGGGGCTTTCAATCACCACCTCGTGCGCGCCCAAGTTGCGCATCTTGTCGTACACTCCCTCGGCGCTCCGCTGCGCGTCGCCTTCAATGCGATAGAGTGGGCGCAGGTGGGGGGTGACGCGCACCTGCCATTTGCCTGATCCATTGAGATGGGAGTAAATGGTTTGCGGCGTCAAGACTTCCTGGCCGGGGCAAAAGGGACAAACATTAAAGTTCGGCCAACTGGTCTCGCCGTCTTCCTGAATCACCCAATTCATGGAAATCGGATCTTTCCGAATCTGCATCGATCCTCCAAAAACAGTGAACCGTGGTTAGTGGTTCGAGAGGGCTTCTACCGTTCCCTTTCCACCCATCACCTCCCGATGCTCTAACGCCACCAGGGCGTGGGATACTCCCCACATTTTCATCGGCGGGTTTCAGCTCATAGTTAAGTCGGGGGGTGCAAATGAGGCTTCAGAGAAAGGACGAACGATGCCTTCTGCGCTTGCCCGCGCTAGCCGCTCCAAATGTTGCGATCAGCGACCTGCCCCCAACGGCGGCCGTCAACCGTTCTTGCCTTTCGCCGCCTATTAAACGCCGGGTAATTATTGTTGTCAAGCCCTCTAAGGTACGTTGCCCGGAATAACAATATTTAAGTTCTTCACATCGCCTCCGTAGGGAGAGAATGCACATCAATTCGTCATTACTACCCCGGAAGAATTGGGTAGTGGTACAGTTGGGGGCGAAGTGACCCGCGGCGGAGTGCCGGCAGGAGATTTCGGCATGGTGGTTTTTTGCAAACGGTGTGGTTCACCCGTAAGGCTCGACAACGCGCGGTTGGCCGACCCGTCGTACAGGATGAATTGCCAGCAATGCCAGAGGCCGGTGGCGCTCGACACCGTGCGGCCGCGCGCTCGCGGTGCTGGTTTTGAGGCAGTGCTACCGGCGCCTCCGGCATCGGGGCCGTTTGCGCCGAGAACGCCGGAAACGGGCGCCGCGGAGGAACGCGCGCAGGGGCTCGACAAGAACCACTATTTGCAGAAAGTTCGGTTGTTCAGCGGCCTTCCCTACGAAGAGTGCCTGCTGATCGAAGGTCGCATGCGTCCCCGCGAGTTTGCCCCCCAGCAAATCCTGGTGGAAGAGGGCGGGCCGGGCGATGCCATGTTCTTCATCACTTCCGGCGCCGTGGAGGTCCGCAAGAAGGATCCCAATTCCGGAATCGACTTTTTGCTGAGCGAACTGAAAGCCGGTTCGTGCTTCGGCGAAATGGCTCTGCTCAACGGCAAGCGGCGGATGGCGAGCGTGGCGGCGG
Organism: uncultured Acidobacteriota bacterium; assembly: GCA_963808085.1. Taxonomy (GTDB): domain Bacteria; phylum Acidobacteriota; class Terriglobia; order UBA7540; family UBA7540; genus Bog-366. Next base: position 194,546 of record CAWEFC010000028.1, on the reverse strand, counting down.
TCGAGCCCACAACCTGCTCGGTGCTGGAACAATCGGCCTTCGACGAACTCCTGCTAACAAGCTCCAAACTGGGCCTTTCGATGTGCCGGGTTCTCGCCGAACGGCTGGACGAAGCCAGCCAGCAAACGGGCTACGACTACATCAATCTTGCCAAGCTTCAATTCGACCCGCGGGTCATTAGGCTCCTGCCGCGGCAGATGGTGGAGCAGCAACGCATTCTGCCCGTGGCGTTCTCCAACAACCGCCTGACATTGGCGATGGTCAATCCGAACAACCTTGCCGCTCTCGACGAGGTGCGTCGCGTGATCAAAGGCGTGATCATCGAACCCGCGACGACGTCCGAAGACGATTTCAAGCGCTTCATGACGAGCGCCTATCCGGACATCCTGCGCAGGGACGATGAACGAGAGGCGCGTGAGAAAGAGTCGGCAGTCTCTCCCCCTGCGGCATCTGCTCGGGCCGGAGAGAGCGAATCTCCGTCCGTCAAATCAAACCTGGCGGCGAGCATTCTGGAATCGCTGGAGTCCGACGCGCTGAAAATCGTCGAGGTGGAAGAAACGCGACAACCGCCGGATGAGGAATCCGACCTTACCCACTCGGACGAAGACGCGGCCTTTATCCGTATCGCCAATGAGATCATGGCACTGGCCATTAAGAAGGGCGCCAGCGATATTCACATCGAGCCGCAGGAAAAGGGGCTCGACGTGCGGTTCCGCATCGATGGAGCGCTGCAAGTGGTGCAGGTGTTACCTAAGATGAGCCAGACGGGCTTGATCTCACGCTTCAAGGCGCTCGCCAAGCTCGACCTCACGGAAAGGCGTCTGCCCCAGGACGGCCGCATTACCGTACGCCTGGAGGAGCACACCATTGAGTTTCAGATCTCAACCCTCCCATCCAAGTGGGGCGAGAAGATCTGCCTGCACGTTCGCGACAAATCGAGCGCCGTGCCCGGCCTCGACAAACTCATCCTTCACGAGGAAGTGCTGGAGATGGTGCGGGAGATGATCTCGCAATCTCAAGGCATTATTTATGTGACCGGTCCCGCGGGGTCGGGCAAGACCACATTGCTCTACAGCGTGCTGGCCGAGCTCAATGATCCCAATGTGAGCATCTCCACCGCCGAAGACCCCATCGAGTACGATCTGCCGCGCGCGAACCAGGTGCAGGTGCGCAAAGAAATCGGTTTGGATTACGCGTGTATTCTGCGCGCGTTCCTGCACCAGGACCCTGACATCATACTGGTGGGCGAGACCCGCGACAAAGAAACGGCCCAATCCGCCGTTGAAGCCGCTTTGGCCGGCCACGCGGTTTTCACCACGCTTCACACTCACAACGCCGCCGGGGTCTTCACCCGGTTGGGAGAGATGGGCGTAGGGCCTATCCTGGCATCGAGCTCAACCCTCGGCGCGATCGCCCAGCGCCTCACTCGCCGCCTTTGTCAGGCTTGCAAGGAAAGCTACACGCCGGATGAGATCTCGCTACAATATCTTGGACTCAACCTGAGCCAGCAGTTCACGTTCTACCGCCATCGGGGCTGCGACAAGTGCTCGGGAACGGGTTATCGTGGGCGGGTGGGTGTTTATGAAGTCCTGCGCATGAACGCTGAGCTTCGCCGCGTAGTGGCCGGCGGCGGCGACTCCACGGCAATCGCCGACGTGGCTATTAAGAACGGAACGAAAACGCTGAAGGAATACTCCGCTTGGCTGCTCCAGAACGGCTGGACCACGCTGGAAGAGGTCTTGCGCGCGGTCTCTGCGCAGGAATAAGCTCCTCGCGACCAGCTTCGAGCACCCGGCTCAAGGTCGAGCTGAGCGCTGGCGACGGAACGCTCTATGGATTGTTATTTGGGAATCGACGGCGGCGGGACGCGAACTGTGGCGTGGCTCGCTGATGGTGATGGCAAGGTTCTGGCGCGCGCCGAGTCCGGGCCTTCCAACCCGCTCAAGGTGGGGTTTCGCGCGGCCGAGCGCGAGTTGCTGCGAGCCTTTCGGAGCTGCTTGCGAGAAGCCAGATTTCCCCAAGCCACCGCGCGGGCATCAAGACCGCCGGTGGTGCGCGCCGTTTGCGCAGGCATCGCCGGAGTCGACCGTCGGACAGTACACCGGCCGTTGCTTGCCTGGATGCGCCGGCACATTCCCGCGCGCCGGCACATGCTTACTTTCGACGCCGTCATCGCGCTCGCTGCGGCAGTGAGGGACGCGCCCGGCATCATCGTCATCGCCGGCACGGGTTCCATCGCCTTCGCGCGCGACGATCAGGCGAAACTGCTGCGCGCGGGAGGTTGGGGGATTCCTTTTGACGATCGCGGCTCCGGCTACGACCTCGGGCGCAAGGCCGTGGCCGCGGCGCTCGAGGCGTTCGACGGGCGCGGGCCGCATACCATCCTGATGGATTTGATCTGCCGGCATCTTGCCCTGAGGAGCATCCCTGAAATCGTTTCAAGGCAACTCGAACAGCAGCAAGTGGCCGCGCTGTTTCCGCTGGTGATGGATGCGGCCGGCAAAGGCGACCTGGTGGCTCGACATCTATGCGACGATGCGGCGCGCGACCTCGCCGGCCTGGCCGCCGCTTTGCTTCAACGAGCCGGCTGGACTCGACGCCCGATGCCGGTAGTCACCACGGGCGGAGTATTCAAATCCAGCGACCTCATCCGCCGCGCCTTTACGCGCCACCTGCGCCGCTTCGCTCCCCTTGCACGGGTGCAGGAACTCGACTGGCCGCCCGTCGGGGGAGCGCTCTGGTTGGCCCGCAACCTGGGCAAAAATTGATCCTGAGGAATGAACCAACGGGAGGAAATTCAGATGAGCTTATTACACAGATTGGGAAGCGCTTTGATATTGGCCATACTCTCCAGCACCCTGGTATGGGCTGCTGACACCGCTCACCCCGTGACGGCCTCTGACCTCATTACGGCGTCTCAACTGAACGATGAGCTGAGCGCAGTAAAAGCAGGGAAAATCGTCCTGCTTCAAGTGGGCTTCCACACGATGTACAAGATGGGACACATCCCCGGCTCGCAATACGCGGGCGCCGCTTCCAATGCCGAGGGCTTGACGGCGTTGAAGAAGCTGGTTGCAAGTCTTCCTCGCGACCGGGAAATCGTCATCTACTGCGGATGCTGTCCGTGGGACAAGTGCCCTAACATTCGCCCGGCCTTCCAAACTCTGAAGGAGATGGGCTTCTCGAACCTCAAGGCACTCGACATCCCCGAAAGGCTCGGCGACGATTGGACGGCAAAAGGATTTCCCATTGTAAAGGGTGAGTAGCGCGGGCCCGCCATTTAGGTCCGCGGGCGCTGCTCGGGAAGTTGGCCTGAACCGCAAGACGTCGTTGTCACCTGCCGGGGCTCATGCCACCGCCCGTTCATACTTGCAGCTTTCGTTGGGGCAGTGGCGGGTGGTCGCGCCAGTCTTCTTATCGAATTTATCCACCAGGATCTTCGAGCCGCAATCGGGGCAAGGCTCGGCGACCGGCTTATCCCAGGAAGTGAATTTGCATTTAGGGTAGCGGCTGCACCCATAGAACGTCTTCTTAAACCTCGTGCGCCGCGCGACGAGCTCACCCGTGCAGTCTTTCTCCGGGCAGGGGATTCCCAGAGTCTCGCGCTTCACGTATTTGCACTTAGGGTAATTGCTGCAGGCGGTAAATTGCCCGAACCGGCCTTGTTTGATCACCAGGTGGTTGCCGCACTCGGGGCATTTTTCCTCGAGCGGCTGGTCGCCCACTGCCGTAGCATTACCTTCTTTAATGATAATCTTCTTAGTGCTACGACATTCGGGGTAGCCCGTGCAGGCCAGGAAGTAGCCGAAGCGCCCGCGCTTCACCAGCATGGGCTTGCCGCATTTCTCGCAGTTTTCCGCGGCAACCTCCGGCGGGGGAGGCGCGGCACTGGAGTACTTGGCGGCGAGCTCCGGTGGCAGATCGCTGGTGCCGTCGCAGTCTGGGTAACCGGTGCAGGCCAGGAATTGCCCGTTGCGTCCCAGGCGGATCTTCATGGGTTTGCCGCACTTCTCACATTTAACCTCGGTGGGAATACCCTCGCCCTTGATGTCCACCATGTCGCGTTCGGCCACGCCAAGGTCCTTCTTGAACTTGGTGTAAAATTCATCCAGCGCGTCGATCCAGGAAAGCTTTCCGTCCTCAACGTCGTCCAGTTCCTCTTCCATGCGCGCGGTGTAAGCGACGTCGAATATATCGCTGAAGTTCTTTACCAGCATGTCGCTGACCAGCATGCCCAGCTCGGTGGGGTAAAAGCGCCCCTGGTTTTTCTCCACGTACTCGCGGTTCATGATCACGGAGAGGATGCTGGCGTAAGTGGAGGGCCGTCCGATGCCCTTCTCCTCCAGCGTCTTCACCAGAGTGGCCTCGTTAAAGCGCGGCGGCGGCTCGGTGAAGTGCTGTTCCGGAAGAATCTTGTGCAGGGTTAGGCGCTCGCCCTGGGTTAATTGAGGCAAGCGAAGCTTCAGTTCCTCGTCTTCTTCCATCTCCGCTTTTTCATCTTTGCCCTCTTCGTATACGGCGCGGAAGCCCTTAAATTTCTCCACGGACCCCGTGGCGCGCAAAGTGTAATCGCCGGCCTCGATATCAATCGTGGTCTGGTCGAACACCGCGGGGGTCATCTGCGAAGCAACGAACCGCTGCCAGATCAGTTTGTAGAGTTTGTACTCATCGGGGCCCAGAACCTTGCGCAGCGAGTCAGGCGTTCGCAATACGTCAGTAGGCCGGATGGCTTCGTGCGCGTCTTGCGCGCCTTTCTTGCTCTTGTAGTGGATGGCTTCACCCGGCAAATAATCATTTCCGAATGTTTTCTGGATGTAACCGCGCACGGCGGTCAGAGCGCTTTCCGACACGCGCGTGGAATCCGTGCGCATATACGTAATGAGGCCGACGGCGCCCTCATCCTTCAACTCGATGCCCTCGTAGAGGTGCTGCGCCACCATCATCGTTTTCTTGGCGTAGAAGCGGAGTTTGCGTACGGCTTCCTGCTGCAGCTTGCTGGTGATAAACGGCGGCACCGGGAATTTCCGCTTCTCTTTTGTTGTGACCGACTGCACGACCAGATTGGCAGCTTTAACCGCCGCGGTAATCTGGTCGGCTGCCACCTGGTCCGGGATCTCAATGTCTTTTCCCTGGTATTTGGCCAGCCGCGCTTCAAAGACCGGCGGCTTCTTGCCTTCGACGTGCGCGGTGATGGTCCAGTACTCCTTCTTTTGGAAAGCCTGGATTTCCCGTTCACGCTCGACAATCAGCCGCAGCGCGACGGTTTGCACACGTCCGGCCGAAATGCCCCGCTTGACCTTGTCCCAGAGGAGGGGACTGACCTGGTATCCCACCAGTCGGTCCAGAATGCGCCGCGCCTGCTGGGCATCCACCAAGTGGGCATCGATCTCTTTCGGGTGCTCGAATGCCTCCCTCACCGCGTCGCGGGTGATTTCGTTAAAGAGCACGCGGTAGAACTTTCGCTTCGTTGAGTTCAACAGTTCGTGCAGGTGCTGGCAAATCGCCTCCCCTTCCCGGTCAGGGTCAGCGGCTAGATAAACGGCTTCCGCCTTGTTCGCCGCCGACTTGAGTTCGGCTATCACATCTTTCCGCGAGGGGATGTTGATGTAAGTCGGCTGGAAGCCGTGATCGACATCAACTCCCAGTTCTTTCTTGGGGAGGTCCATGATATGCCCCATGGAAGCCTTCACCAGGAAATCAGATCCCAGGTATTTATTAATGGTTCTCGCCTTGGCGGGCGATTCGACAATGACCAGCGATTTACTCATAAGTCCAAATAAAGAGCCTCCAGCTATCTGCGGTCAGCTATCAGCTTCGATCCTTTCGAGGACGCCATCTCAATCTCTTACGACATCACGCTCCGTCCCTCAGCGTGCATTTGATTCCTCAACTTGTTCGAGGATTCCCTTGGCCTACAGTTTACGTATAAAATTCTTCCCCGGCAACTGGCGGATCAATCCGTTCATCTCCAATTGCAGCAAAGCTGAGAGAACTCGCGGATGAGGAACCCTCGTCCCACTGACAATATCGTCCACAAACAACGCCTGGTCAGCCCGGAGAACGTCGAACACCGCCTTCTGCTCCGGAGTGAGTGAGGCAGCAAAGAGATTGGCGGCCTGGGCCCCGATCGGCTCTCCTTCCGTTGCCTCATCCGGTGGCAGGAGTTGCGTGCGGACCTCGGGCGGAAACTCCTCGATCACGTCCATCCACTGGTCCACCAGCTTCGCTCCCTGCTTAATTAGATGATTGGGGCCGAAACTTTGCGCCGAAGTTATATTTCCAGGCACAGCATAGACTTCGCGGTTTTGTTCCAGCGCCAAACGCGCGGTTATGAGCGATCCACTATACTCCGCAGCCTCAACCACGACGACTCCGAGTGAAAGTCCGCTAATAATGCGGTTGCGAATCGGGAAGTTCTCCGGTGTCGGTCCCGTACCCAAAGGGAATTCCGAAATTACCGCACCGGATTTCGCGATTTCGTCCGCCAGCCGCTTGTTCTCCCGCGGGTAGATAACATCAATGCCGGATCCCAGCACCGCCACGGTTTTCCCCTGGGCCTCAAGTGCTCCATGATGAGCCGCGGAATCTACCCCCCGCGCAAGGCCGCTCACCACCACCAGTTGGCGCCGAGCCAAATCGTGCGCCAAGCGGTGCGCTACAGAACTGCCGTAGGCGCTCGGACGTCGCGAACCCACCACCGCCACCGCGTATTGCGCGAGGACCTTCGCATCACCCCGCACATACAGGAGAAGGGGTGCATCGGGGATCTGCTTGAGGAGCGGGGGATAATCCTCACTGTCGAACGCGATCAGGTGGCAATCGGCTTTACCGGCCTGCTCGACCTCTCTTTCGGCGCCTTTAAGCGCGTCTTGCGCAAAAATCGCCTGAGCTACTCTCGCCGGAACGCCGCAACTTTCCAGTTCGGTCAGTGAGGCCATGTACGCGGCTTGCGGTGAGCCAAAATGTTCGATGAGCTTGTGGCAACCGCGGATCCCCAAGCCGTCAATCCGCGTTAGCGCCATCCAGTAGGGCAGTGTTTCATTCACAGTTCTTACCTTAGGTCTAACCAGCGATTGGGAGATCCGAATCAATCATGCGAAGCCGTCGTAGAACCAGATCTTACGCGGGGAGAAGAACTGACAATGGGAATCGCGTATTGCGGGCCAGCGTACAACATCGCGGAAACGAGTGCGGCGAAGACCAATCCAAATTCACTCAGCAGAAATAATGGAACCATGTGATGCAGGGTGCTCATATTATCCTCCCACCGATCGGCCTTGGATCCTTCAACCTCACCGTTGACTCCGGCCTCTGCCGACAATCATAAGTGTTATCGGCGGGTGCCCAGAATTTCATGAATTTTTTTTAATGTGAGAAGCTAGAATCTTGGGGAAGTCACTTTGCCGTAGCTGCGCTCGAAGAGCACTGAACCGAAACCCGCCTGCCGTCGACTTTTGCTATCGGGCGGCCTGGGACGACGGACCTTCGTAGAAGTCCTGAGTGATGTAAGTCCTGCCGTCCGGCGCCTGCACAATGCCGATGCCGACGTCGGTGAACTCCGGGTTCAAGATGTTGGCCCGGTGATTTTTGGCAAAACGGGGCTCGTTCATGAATGCCGCTTCGACGCGGGGGACGGTCGTGTAGATGGCAATGTTTTCGCCCACCTCTTGCCATTGTATCCCGGCGGCTTCAACGCGACGCGCGACGGATCTTCCCTGAGGGTCGACATGGGCAAAATACCCTTGGTTCAGCATATCAAGGGAATGCGCTCGCGCCACTGCGGCCAGCCGATCATTCCATCGCAAGGGCATAGCTCGGCCGTTGGTTTCGGGCGCGTTTGCCGGGTCGGCGCGATCCCGGTTGACCAGTTCCAACATTAACTGTTCCATCGCACCGGTACGACTCAACCCTAAGTTTCGCCAATTCGGGAGATCATGTTGGAACGGCAACGCGTTGGATTCTTCACCAAATCGGCGCCACCCACTTGATTGTGAAGGTTCGGTGGATGGTGCGGCGGGGTTCTCGCCGAAATGGCGCCAAACGCCAGATCCATCCGTCTTCTCGGCCACTGACTTGGGCGCAGTTGGGGGCACAGGTTGTGGCGGGGATGGGGGCGCCCGCAGGGCGGGAGTCTGAGTCCAAAGTGGGACAGCGCTGGCCAGGCATAGGAGCGCTACGGCAAATGCAGCTCTGCGCACTGTGAAGATGGGCCTCATCCGCGACCTCGCGATCAGGGCAATTATAGCTCATAGGGGCACCACCAACAATTTGACCCAGATGCTTTTAAACTCGACAATACGCAGGATCGCTGGCAGCGTCGATTTTCCGCCGTTGGCGTTAACAAACCTTCATGCCCCTTCACTCCGGCGCCGATAAAGTGCTTGAATGCCGACCCAATTGTTCCAGCGTCGTCTGCACAGCCTTGGGCCGGTGGGGAGGTTAGCATGGAAGTGGTTATCCGGGTCGCGCTTATGTTCTTCTTCATCCAGTTTCTGGTGGTTATGTCCATCATGACGGTGGCGCTGCTTATAGCGCGGATGGAAGTGTCGACTCCGGGACGCGATTCAGTGCAAGACGCTCTACGGCCAGATCATCCCGTCGCCATTCAAATGCCCAGTCGCATCTTCCATTCCATGGTCCGGCTTATGCACTCTTTGCATCTGCGCAACGCCCCTTAACATGGGGCGGGAATCGCGCTTACATCCTGTGCCCGCCCTCTCACGCTAGTCCGTTCCCATGATTTCTGCCAGACATCACGTGTGCGGGGGTGGGAACGCAGATTCGAGTCAAAACCCTGAGAAATGCTCTCCACCAGCCCCAATCCCGCGGGCACTTCTTGTTCGAGGCGAAGGACCGGCATCTGCGTTTGATTCAATACGATCGATGGCGTCCTTCGGCGTTACACTTTGCGGTTTACACTTTAAACCTACGACTCGCGACTTCTGCACTATGATGGTTGATTGCTGATTGCTGAACGAAACGCTGGCCTAAAGGTCAGCGCTTACTTCGGCTTTCGACTTTCAGGACTCCGACCGCTTTGTATGCCGACCGTGCCCAACAAACCGCCCGACAAGGTCCCTCTCGAGAAAATCTTTGCTCCGGGGGGATGGCTGGCGCGGCACCATCCGCATTACGAGTTCCGGCCGGGACAGCTCGAGATGGCAGAGAGCGTAGAGTCAGCACTGGAAAACCGCCAGCACTTGATTGTTGAGGCGGGTACTGGAACGGGCAAGACACTGGCTTATCTGGTCCCGCTCCTGCGCAGTGGTTTGCGGACGGTTATCTCGACAGGGACCAAGAATCTTCAGGAACAACTTTTCTACAAAGACGTTCCGTTCCTCAAGAAAATGTTCCCCGAGATGCGCGTCACTCTGATGAAGGGGCGGCAAAACTATCTCTGCCGGCAGAAACTTTACGACATGGAGAAACAGCCGGTCCTCGACGGCATGGACCAGGTAGAGCAATACCCGAAACTGCGACAGTGGGAGGAGCGCACCGAATTCGGGGACCGCGCGGAATTGCGTTGGATGCCGGATTCGAGCGAGCTCTGGAAAAAGGTGGATGCACGGCGCGAAGCGTGCACGGGGCAAAAGTGCCAGCAGTTTGAGCGCTGCTTTATCACGCAGATGCACCAGCGCGCCGCGCAGTCCGACTTGCTGATCGTAAACCACCACCTGTTTTTCGCCGATCTCGCCCTCCGGCAGAACGATTACGCTGCCCTGCTACCCGACTACTCGGCGCTGGTCTTCGATGAAGCCCATGAAATGGAAGATGTGGCCACGCAGTATTTCGGCGTGGAAGTCAGCAGCTACCGCGTGGAGGAATTGGCCCGAGATACCGAAGTGACGGCGCGCATGAAGGGCATCAAAAGCCAGGAAGTCTTCGCCGCCGTGGGCGAATTGCGCCGCCGCGCCGACTTGTTCTTCGAGGTTTTTCCGCGCACAGAGGGACGCTCCAATTTCGACAATCGCGATAGTTTTCTGGAAGTCCATCGTGGGGCCTACTCTGCCTTGACCAACGCGCTGACGCTTCTCCAAACCGAACTCAGCCGCGTGCCGGAGCACCCGGAGGAAATTACCAATTTGGGCCGGCGGGCAAAGGAGCTGCACGCCAGCTTTGAGCTGGTGATGGAGAGCCACGAACGCAACATGGTGTATTGGTGGGAGCGGCGCGGACGAGGAGTGTTCATGCAGGCCACCCCGATCGACGTCTCCACTCTGCTGCGCGAGCGGCTATTCCAACAGGTTGAGACCGTTATTTTGACCTCGGCAACTCTGGCGGTGGGCGGAACGTTTGATTTCCTCAAGCGTCGACTGGGCGTCCAAAACGCCAAGGAACGCGTTCTCGACTCGCACTTCGATTATGCTCATCAGTCCCTACTCTATACGCCGATGCACTTGCCGGACCCACGGCAGCCTGATTTCGCGCGCCAGGCAGCGGAAGAAATCGTGAAATTGCTGAAGACCACGCGCGGACGCGCTTTTGTGCTTTTCACGTCCCACGCGCAAATGCGGGATGTTTACGAACGAGTCCGGCCCCACTTGCGATATCCCTTGCTGTTACAGGGCTCGATGCCGCGAACGCAATTGCTTGACAGCTTCCGCTCCACTCCCCACGCCGTCCTCTTCGGCACCAGTTCATTCTGGCAGGGCGTGGATGTGCAGGGCGAGCAGTTGAGCGCTGTACTGATCGACCGCCTGCCGTTTGCCGTGCCCTCTGATCCAGTGACTGCCGCCCGCATCCGGCAAATCAATGAGGAGGGAGGAAATGCGTTTACCGATTACCAGGTGCCACAAGCGGTCATCACCCTGAAGCAGGGTTTCGGCAGGCTCATTCGCAGCGAAACTGACCGCGGCGTCCTGGTGATGCTGGACCAACGGCTGATGCGCATGCCCTATGGGCGCGTCTTCCTAGATAGTCTTCCCCCTTACCACAAAACGAATCAACTGGAAGACGTGAAGACCTTCATGCGAGAATGTTAGGCGGAGAGCGATCAGTTTTTTCGCACCTTCTCTCGCCGTTGGCAATACAGTTTCGCACCTATCAGGGCTTGCATCGATGCTGTTGATTTTAACTTGGGGGTAAGATGTTCGAGATTTCAGTTGAATACACCTTCGCGGCAGGGCATGCCTTGCGCGGGTATAAGGGCAAGTGTGAAAACGTCCACGGGCATAATTACAAGGTCCAATTGGTTGTGGGCGGGCAGCAGCTTGACTCAACGGGTTTGTTGATGGATTTCGTGGAGGTACGTAAGACCATTAAAGGACTCGTGGAGCGCTTGGATCATACTTTTCTGAATGACATCGCGCCTTTCGATAAGCTGAATCCTTCGGCGGAAAATATCGCCAAGTATTTCTGCGACGAATTGGAACCTCAGATTCGGGATCGAGGCCTACAAGTGCAAGGAGTAACGATTTGGGAGACGGACACGACTTCTGCCACCTATCGACCGATATGAGGTGTTTGGATTTAGAAGCCAGGCGATACAAGTTAGAAGGCGGGTTGGAGGCAAGATTCGCTCATGGCGTGGGTTCTCCTCACTTCAACCCTTCACCAAGTCCAGAAAGCCACTGCGGGATGCAACTCTGCCTGGTGCTTCTGGGCGCAGACGCCTTCCTTGCAGATGTAGATATCCTCGCACCAGCGGCACCGGTCGAGGTGGACCTTTTCCCGGACCGTCCCGCAGATTGCGCATGCTTCCAACATCTCGGCTACCGCATGCCGGGAAAAACGGCGCCAAGTATCCATTACTTCCCGCTCTTCTCGTATTTTTTCGAGTTCGTCGTGGCTTAGCATAACCCGCTCCCTCGCTTCCGTCTACTCCGCTGCAACCTGGGGGCCATCATCGGGGTGGCTACCTTCTTAATATCGGTTACCAAATGAACTTCATTAGATTCAATTGATTACTGCAACTGCGGAATTGACTTGGATCAAATATGAAGTGCGCGAAAAGGACATTTTGAACGCGATTTGGCCCAGTTTAGCACCCTCTTTTCCCTTTTGCGACGCGGTTCTTCGCAGAGCGTTGTCCGCCGGGGGCACAAACTAGGTTAAAATGCTGAAATGGGGTTAGAACCTCTGTGACCGACACAATCGCATGGTTATAACGGAGATCTTTAAGTCAATTCAAGGTGAGTCCAATTTTGCCGGCTTGCCGTGCATTTTCGTGCGCTTAACGGGCTGCAACTTGCGATGCCATTGGTGCGACACGGCTTACGCGTTCCATGGCGGCAGAAAGATGACCGTGAATGAGGTGATGGCGGAGGTTCACCGATTCGGTGGGAAACTCGTGGAATTGACCGGAGGCGAACCCCTTCTCCAAGACGAGGTTTACCCGCTAACGGAGCACCTGTTGGGCGAGGGGTATCAAGTCCTGGTTGAAACGAGCGGAGAGCGCCCCATTGGTCGCCTGCCGCGTGCGGTCATAAAGGTGCTCGACGTCAAATGCCCCGGCAGCGGCGAGGGCGGAACCTTCTGTGCTGACAACTTCGACGCATTGGAGAAGAAAGATCAAGTCAAATTCGTGCTTGTCGACAAGAATGACTATCGTTACGCTCACGATTTCATGATTGAGCACGATTTGCATGCCCGGGTCGATGAGGTTATCCTCTCACCTGTCTTCGGGCAGTTGCACCCGCGCCAACTGGCCGAGTGGATTTTGCGCGACGGATTGGACGTCCGCCTGGGCCTCCAGATTCACAAGTTTATTTGGGACCCGGACATGCACGGAGTGTGAGGCACGGGATACGGGAGAAACAGTTCTCAACTATTAATGATGAACCCGCGAGAGCTGGGGGCACAGACTTAGAGACGGATAACTGATAGCTGACGACTGAAAAACAGCAACCGATGACAGACCCCGGACTTCGGACCTCGGACAAGCCCTTAGCCATCATCCTCGCGAGCGGCGGCATGGACAGTTGCGTGACCGCCGCGATCGCGAATGTTGATTATCGTCTCGCCATGCTGCACGTCGGATACGGCCAGCGGACAGAGGCGCGCGAACTTCGAGCCTTCAACGCCGTCGCGGATTTCTTTCAAGCCGAGCATCGTCTGATCTGCCGACTCGATCACCTGAAACAAATTGGCGGATCGAGCCTGACCGACAGTAAGATAGCCGTCGAATTCGCCAATCTCGAACGGCAGGATATCCCTTCGAGCTACGTTCCCTTTCGCAACGCGCATTTCATTTCCATAGCGGTTTCATGGGGCGAAGTACTGGGGGCGCACAAGATTTTCATTGGCGCCGTGGAAGAGGATAGTTCCGGTTATCCCGATTGCCGGCCGGAGTACTATGCGGCGTTCAATCGCGTCATCGCCGCCGGAACCAGACCGGAAACACAGCTAGAAATCGTGACCCCGGTGATCCATCTACGGAAGAGTGAAATCGTACGTCGAGGGCGCGAATTGGGGGCGCCTTTTGAGCTCACGTGGTCCTGCTACCAGCGGCAGGAAGTGGCATGCGGCGTGTGCGATAGCTGTGCGTTGCGCTTGCGGGCGTTCGAGGAGGCGGGGATAGAGGATACTATCCCCTATTTGCAGCGCCCTCATTACGCCCGGAAGCAGGAATCCCGAGCCAGTTAAAAAAATATCTAACCTGTTGAGTCCTGGGCTCCAAACAGATAGAATGTGGTTGACTTAAGTTAAATGGAGGAGGCACTTATGGCTAGTTTTTGGACGCGGAGAATGCTGGGAGTTGGGATCTTCTTCGCGACGTTATTGACTTGCATCCCAGCCTTGGCGCAAACCGGAGGCCTGACGGGAAAGTGTGTGGGGCAAGGCGGCGCGCCGCTGGCGGGCTACATGATTCAAATTGAACGCACCGAAATCAAGTGGACTTCACATGTGAAGACCAACAAGAAGGGGGAGTACACGTATATCGGTTTGGCCCCCGGGGATTACAAGGTTACGATCATGAAAGAAGACGGCAAGACCCCGTGGTATCCCGTTACGAAGCGCGTGGGGATCGGCGACCCCACCGTCGTCGACTTTGACATGGGGCAGGTGGTTGAGCAGGCCAAGAAGGAGCAGGCGGCCAATCCCGAGTACCAAAAGCAAGTGCAAGAGCAAAAGCAGAGCGCGGGCTTGAAGGCCATGTTCGACCAGGGACGTGATCTCTATAACCAGAAACGCTACACGGAGGCGGCCGCCACCTTCGAGAAGGCGATGCCTCTCGCCAAGGACAAGAACGTTGCGATCGTCGAGACCCAATTGGCGGACACGTGGTCGAAGGCGGCGAGTGTGGAAACCAATCCCGACACGCGGAAGGAAGATCAGGCCAAGGCCCTTGACTATTACCAAAAGGTTCTGGCGACGAACCCCAACGAGGCAAGCATCCACAATAATCTTGGCAACCTTTACGCCGATGAGGGGAAACCCGAGGACGCCGCGGCGGAGTTTAAGAAGGCAGCCGATTTGGACCCCACTCATGCCTCGAGTTACTACTACAACCTGGGCGCCATCATGGTGAACAAGGGGCAGATGGATGCCGCGTCGGATGCACTCAAAAAGGCGACGGATCTTGATCCCCAGAACGCCAATGCCTGGTACTGGTACGGCATGGCTCTGATGGGCAAGGCGCAGGTGAAGCCCGACGGGACGATGGTTCCAGCGCCCGGCACGGTCGAAGCCTTCCAAACCTATTTGAAGCTTCAACCCAGCGGGCCCTGGGCTCCGCAGGCGCAGGCTAGCATTGATTCGCTCCAGGGCAAGGAAAACTTGGAGTACAAGAAGACCAAGAAGAATTAATCCCTCTGATCGCAAGCCCCGCAGTTCCATCGGCAGCCGCGCTGCGGGGCTTTCCCAAGGATTCCGGATGAAGGCATCGTTGCTGGTCTGCGCGTGTTTGGCGCTTCTGGCGCAGCCGCTGTTCGGCGACACCATCTTTCAGACCAATTCGCAAGGCAAGGAAATTGTCCTGCAGCGCGACGCCATTGTCGTCCAGCAAGATTTCGCCATCGTCGTTTACAAACATTTTGATCTCAAAGAACGCCGCGTCAAGGTGGTGAGCCTGAACCGTGGCAGCCTCCCCTTTCGCGTCCAGACTAGCGATGCCGCCGGGCGGGCGCAGATTGTGGACACCTGGAAGCGCTTCGGCTACAAAGCCACCATCACCGATCAGGCCGGCAAGATCACTCACGTCTTCGACGTCTACCTTGACTTCTATCCGCCCGGCGGCCACGGCTCCCTGCTGGAGTCTGTTCCCGCTCGCACGAGTTTCCCCATCCAGATCGACAACGGCGGCCCTGACGAATTCGAATTCGATAAGATCGATCGCGTGGAGATCCTTGGCGACCGGCTCAACATTACGTTGCGCGAAGGGAAGTCCGTGGCGGGGAAATTCATCATGCCTACCACCCAACCCGCCGAAGTCCGCGTCCTGGGCATCACCGAAAAGTACGACCCGGCCAGCCGAGACGTCTTTGATTTTTCCGTGCCGCTTTCCCAATTGAAAATCATTTCGTTCGAATAGACCCTCGACGGTTCTGAAGCGCACGAGGTCCGACGAACGGTTCGCCATTCGTCTCTACTTCTTTTTCTCCGCCTGCCACAGACCCAGCGAGACGGCTCGGCCGCAGAACGGACAATAGTTGACCCCCCAATAATCGAAGCCGCGCGACGAAGGGGTGCGGATGAAATACTCCGTGTTCAAATCATTCACAATGCGCCCGTCATCGATGCGATGCTTGGCGCCAAAATAGAACGCCCCACGTTCAACCGCATCCCCCAGCAGATCGCAACAGAACATTTATCTCTCCAGTTTGAATCCGATCTTAACGGTAACTTGAAATTCCGTCACCTTGCCGTCATCAATGCGCCCACGCTCATTAGTGACTTCGAACCACGACATGTTGCGCACGGATTTTGACGCCTCGGCGACTGCCGCGCGCACGGCCTCGGCAAAACTCGTCGGTGAGGTCCCCACGAGTTCAATGATTTTATAGGTCCCTGCCATTGTGTGTCTCCTTTTCTGGATGTTTGAAATCTCGCCCGGATTCTGCTCCGAGCATTCTACTCCGGTTTTCGGTTGTCCGCAGCGGGCTCATGCCTTCCGAACATGAACCACATGACCAACTTCAAAACGAAAAGCTCGCAAAGACCCTACTGGGGATTGCAAAGTCTAGTGACGAACAGTTTTCGTAGCGCGGGCAGCCTGCCCCGATTCATCGGGGTCCCGACCGCGCGCGGTGGCGGGAGCGTGACGCTCCCGCGACAGCAGGCAAGATGCCCGCGCTACGGGCGGCGGGCAACGCAGTCAGGAAGCGCGCTCGGTCTTGACACCGCCTTGGGATTGAGGAAACAATAGTCCTTTCAGGACGCAGGGCCGAGCCATGAACAAATTCCCTCTTTACTTCCCCGCTTCCCACAGCGGCTTCACCTGAGCGTGACGCTTCCGATCGCGTGCCGATTGCCCGCACTTCCCACAATCTCATTTTGACCCGGAGGAATCCATGAAGCCGACGCCTGCGCTTGTGCTGTTTTCCCTTTGTACTCTGATGGCCCTGCCCCTCGTGGCGCGCGACCCGGGCGAATTCTCCCCGCCCTCGCGGACCTTCTTGTTCAGTTACCAGGTAACACTCAAGGGCCTCCCGGCCGGAGCGCAACGCGTGCGCGTGTGGATTCCACGCGCCTCGACCGATTCGAACCAAAGCGTGGCTGTGAAGAAAGTTGACGGACCCGTTCCCCTCCGCGAGAAGCTGGCGCCGCCGTTCGGCAACCATATTCTTTACGGAGAGATCCTGCACCCCCATGCCGGCTCCGCCGAGTTCACGGTCGAGTACCAAGTGACGCGCAAGGAATACTCCAAGGGGGATTATGAAAGCTTGCTGAAGGCCGCGAACCAGACCTCGCCCGCGCCCAAAGATTTGGCACGATTCCTCGCGCCTGACCGCCTGGTTCCGATCGATGGAAGGATAAAGGAGTTGGCGGATGAGAATACGCGCGGCAAGCAAGGCACAGTAGAGAAGGCGCAAGCCCTTTACAATTACGTTTTCCAGACCGTCCGCTACGACAAGTCGGGCACCGGCTGGGGGCGCGGCGACTCGCTCTGGGTGTGCGACGCCAAACACGGCAACTGCACGGATTTCCACTCGCTGTTCATCTCCCTGGCGCGGGCGGAAGGTATCCCCGCGCGCTTCGAGATTGGTTTCCCTGTTCCCGGAGGAACGGAAGGCACCATTCCGGGCTACCATTGCTGGGCCGAGTTTTTTGCGAGTGGCGTGGGATGGGTTCCGGTGGACATTTCCGAGGCTTGGAAAGATCCTAAGAAGCACGACTACTTCTTTGGCGCCTTGGATGCCAACCGGGTGCAGTTCACGATTGGTCGCGATTTGACGCTCCAGCCGAAACAGGATGGTGGCCCCCTGAACTACTTCATTTACCCCTATGTGGAAGTGGACGGGAAGCCGTTCGAGGGGGTCGACAAGAAGTTCTCGTTTCATGAAGTGAAGGCGCCCTCCGGGCACCACGCGGCGCAGTGAATCGAACTCGCTAACGTGGGGTTTGACTTGCTTGGCTCACCCACCCCTGTTGCCGAGAACATCTTGGCGTGCGGTAGCAGCAGCTACCGCCATTCTGACTTCGGCCTTGCCATTATTGCCGTATGAACCGAGATCGGAAGGCGGTAGCTGCTGCTACCGCACTCCAAGCCACCGCGGCGCGTGGGTGCGTGTCCGGTTTGAAACATGGGTGAATGTAGTAGGTCATTGTCCTGACCAGGGCTAATATCATCAACATCACGGAAACCGAACTGGTCTGACAAATTGTCGTTCAAATGCCGCACTTTTCTGCAAAAATGCTGTCGGTTCGGCGTAAATGTCGAAAACCAAGACCTAAATGTCTGTTTATAATCGGGCATTGTGTCTTGTGTTCCTTTGTTTTCATCGACATTCCGGCTTCGAACGTATATAAAGAATTCTTTTTTGCTGCCTTTGCCAGAAATGGGCCCTGGCGGTGTCTACTCTAGCCTCCATTGGTGATCATCCCGTCCCCTCTCCCCGCCGAGTGGCCCCGAGGCCCCTAAAACCTTTAACTCCATTTGCTTTCTACGACATTCAAGGTTCGCGGCGATAAGTGGTTTATTTATCATGAACATTCAAGGTTCGGAGAGAATTTGCGCAATGTCAATTTATATCTCGCTTGTTTTCTGTAACATTCAAGGATACCCCCTCAAATTAGTGCTCCCTTTTTTCCACCCTCGCAGCGTGGTGGTCTGCCTAACTTCCTTATTTTCAAAACGTTGCAGCTAGCGCTTTTTTGTCGCTTTCTGAGGTAACCTTCTGTGTTTTCAATAACATTCAAGGTTCGCGAGTGTCGCACGTTCTCGCCCCGTGGTGATTTTGTAACTGCCCTGATTTCATACGCTTGACTCAGCGCCCCCTCTTTCATCCGGTTCGCGGCTTCGCTCTAAGTTCTTGTTTTTCATAAATATTCAAGGTTCCCGAGAGGCCGGGCGCCGGGGCTAGGAAGCGGCGGAAGAAGTGTAGTGGCGGGTTGATCCCGCCATTTCCCGGTTTGCCGCGATCGAGGTTGTGGCGACGTAAAGCCGCCGCTACGGCACGAACCGTGAGTTCCCCCAGCCTCCTGAGTACGGGTCTAGTTGCTGAGTTACGGAGCCTTCCTGAGATGGTGCGCCAATATACACACAAGACAATACTCCAGTCGATATATCAGCACGCTGGATTCCAGAGGCTAGGTTAATAGGGACAAATCTTCCGGCGGGAGACGATTTTTGTTAAATTATTTTCGTTTGGGGGCACCCCTCGTGGGTGCCCACGGATCGGGGGACGATTCGGCCCCGGGGTGGGCAGGCACGAGGCCTGCCCCTACGTCGCGGTTGAGCGTTGGCTCCTGATCGCGGGATCGGGCATGTTTCCGGATTCCTCCGCCGGAAAACCTAGAAAAGTGATTGCCCTCGGTTCCTGACGAAACCCGGCGACCGGCGGAACGCTTTCCGGCATGGCCATGGTGTTCGGCGGAAAAACCTGGAAGACGTGGGCGAGTCCCCCTCACCTGGTCCCGGAAAGGTTTGGCCGAAAAATGTTGCATATCTCGGACTCAGCATGTCCGAAATATGTGGTAAGAAGCCCGTGACAGACGAATCGTTCACATGTCTATTTTGTCCGAAAGCCCCGTTGAGCGGCAAGACTCCTGAGTTGACCTCGGCCCGAGCGTTGGAGCTTGCGCGGTGTCGGACAAAATAACCGGTATAACGTTTCTGTCACCATGTTTACCATCGGCAAGATGCCAAGTGGAGAACCCGGGAAACGTGTGTCGCCGTCCCCCTCGCGACGGGACGGAGCTTTTGGGATTCAAAAACTGTAATGCCGATGAGGGAATCGGACGATAGTATAGTGGATGCAAGAACAACTAGAACTCGGATGCATGGAAGACGCTCATTCGATGGCAACCCGACCTATTTTGCGCAAGATGGATACCGCGGGGTGCGAGCCGCTTCCTTTCCAGGCTTCTTCAGCTCTGATACAATCTGGACTGATGCAAGCCACACTCACTAAAACCACCTCAATATTACATTGCGGAGATTCCAGGGAAATGGACTGGATTCCCTCGGGGTCCGTTCACCTCGTCCTAACCTCTCCTCCCTATTGGACCCTCAAGGAGTACCCCCACCACAAAAGCCAGCTTGGGCTCATAGAAGATTATGACGCCTTTCACGATGAGCTCGACAAGGTGTGGAAGCACGCCTTTCGAGTTCTAGTCCCTGGCGGCCGCCTGGTCTGCGTAGTCGGAGATGTTTGCCTGTCCCGTCGTCGCCATGGTAAGCACTCCGTCATGCCTCTGCACGCGGACATTGTAGTTCGGGCTCGGAAGATTGGCTTCGATAACCTCAGCCCGATTTTCTGGTACAAAATCTCGAATGCCAGCTACGAGGTTGAGAACGGTTCCAGCTTCCTGGGGAAGCCCTACGAGCCGAACGCGATTATCAAGAACGATGTGGAATTTATCCTTATGCTTCGAAAGTCCGGGGGGTATCGCCAACCGACTGACGAACAGCGCGAAGCTTCCAAATTGACCAAGGAAGAATACCAACAATGGTTTCAGCAAGTCTGGAATGGCTTGACGGGGGAATCTACGAAGCATCACCCCGCGCCGTATCCCGAGGAATTGGCTCACCGTCTAGTGAGGATGTTTTCATTTGTTGGCGATACGGTCCTTGATCCCTTTATGGGCACAGGAACTACTCTGCTGGCTGCTGCCAAGTGTGGCCGTAACAGTATTGGAGTTGAGATCGACCATTCATATATGAAAATGGCTAAGACGAGACTAGACAAGGAACTTAGCACATTGTTCGATCAGGACGGACCTTCGATCATCGTCCACTGAGTCGCCGCTCGAACAGGCTTCCTATTCTTTCAACAAAATTCTCATAGTGGATGCTGTCTCCCGGCTGAGGCGCCAGCGGTCCCGTCACGAGTTTTGCTGGCGACTCTCCGTCATAGTCAACCACAATTACTGCGAGGGCCTCCGGTGGTCGCTTGGATCGCTAGGGTCATTTCTCAGTGGGATTCTGCGAAAGATATTAATCGTGTCGGAGACGATCGTACCCATGTCGAATTTCGGCCGTACCAACCCCTTGGCAAATTCATCGGGGTTCTCATACCTCGGCGACACGTTGACCACCACAATTGCTCCCGCTACACAATCGCGCCGATGGTTGTGCATGTGGTTTGAGTACGCGATGATGTCTCCGTACCTATTCTTTCTCGCCTTTCCGTGAGCCGTCATAATCGTTTTGTTTTCCACTGAGATGCGCACGGAGATTAGTGGAAGCTTGACCTCCTCGAATAGAACATAGAACAAGGTCAACCGTCCTGACGGCGCTGGCCGTATGGACTTCGGAGTTATTCTTGGGGGTCAGGGCTTCGGACTGGATTGCAGTTCGGATCGCCGAACATGAGGAAACCAAGTCGGCGACTACGAACTCTGATAGAGCATTGGAGTTTTGCTGCGCTCTTGGATTAAAGCCGATGTTCTGGTTCATCCATTGGACATAGGATTCCGAGGCTCGCATGGTTCGCGCATGTTATCACGTGCCAGGTAAACGGAGTTGAGAATTTCTCCCGATGAGAGGGCGCGGATTGGGGATGCTTTAGAAAAGCTAGATGCGGGCGCGGGGCTCAAAGCCTTTGTTCCGTGGTCGCTTCCCTCTATAATCAAATCATCAGGGACTTCCGGTTAATGTGCAAAATGGAAGATAACTTTAACCAGTACCGTCGAAGCACTCGGGTGACCATTTCCATCCACATTTACATCTCGGGAGTGGACGCAGACGGAAATAGGTTTAATGAAAGCGTCCGCACGCAGGCAGTTAACATGCATGGCGGGAAGATTGCGACGACTCATCGCTTGACCATGGGCACGGAGATCCTGATTGAAAACCGTAGCCGGGGCGTCGTGGCGAAGGCTCGTGTTGTTTGGTTGGGTGGGAAAGACGAGGCGGAAGACTCACAACTCGTGGCGCTTGAGCTGCTCGAACCGCAGAATGTTTGGGGGATGACATTCCCTCCCGACGATTGGAGCCCCCGATCTTGATGGGTCCACGACGGCTGGCCTCAGCCACACTCCGCCGCTCGAAAACCGGCATAACGTGGTGTCAGTCCCCTTCCCCTCTCGAAGTCACGCCGGTCCACGCGATTTTCGGACGGTAAAACCGTGGGTATTTGCGAAAGGTGTTTGCGAAAGTCTGTTGTCCGCAGCCGAGATGATGTAGTATTATCGGCGAATCGTACAGGTACCAACACAATTTGTGCGTTTAGGGATTCGAGGGTTGTCCTTACGGTTGCCATCTTCGTGGGCGACCTATAAAATGTCTGAAGTGAGTGGCCCCGCTGCTCAGGGGGCGTTGGATCCTGAACGGGGGATCTGGACATCGTCGCGCAGGCAAGGGGAAAACCTACCCGATAGCGACTCACCGAAAACTACCGGGTTGACTTCATGAAGCAACTCTCAAAAGTGGTGTGGTCAGAGGGCATGCACCTCGAACCGCATCACTTTCAAGTACAAAGCCGATTTTTCGAAGAGATTACGCACTTCGGCATCACGAGGTTATGGTTTGAGCCCTATGGACTCGTGGGGCTGGAACTTGATGCCGAAGCACTGCGCAATGGCACGGTCTGCGTGGTGCACGCGCGCGGGATCTTCCGCGACGGGCTGGCCTTCAACATGCCCGAGAGCGACCCACTGCCCGCTCCCCGCAGCATTGTTGAATTGTTTCCGCCCACCCGGGAAAGCCTGACCGTGCTCCTTGCGATCCCGCCGCTCCGGCTCGGCGCACCGAATGTCGCCTTGACCGACCAGGACCAGAACGGTTTCAGGCGTTTGATCGCCGAACCCGATTTGATTCCCGACGAGAATACCGGCCTCGATGAAAAATCCTTGAAAGTCGGGCGTAAGAATATACAAATCGTGCTGGACACGGAAAACACCAGCGACCTGGAGACTCTGCCCATCGCCCGAATTCGCCGCGATGGCTCCGGCAATTACGTCTACGACGAGAGCTTCATCCCCCCTTGCACCCAGATCAGCGCCAGCCCGACCCTGATGTTGCTGACCCGAAGATTAATTGAAGTCCTTCAGGAGAAGGCCGCGACAATGTCGCTCGATAGCCGGGCGAAGGGGAAGTTTCAATCCGGCTTTTCCGCGCAGGAAATTGGCCAATTCTGGTTCCTGCATGCCATCAACTCCGCCCTCGGGCCGTTGCGCCACCTCTTCATGTCGAAGCGCGGGCATCCGGAAGAACTGTTTCTTGAACTCGTGCGCCTGGGGGGAGCACTTTGCACGTTCTCCCTGGACTCCCAACCCCGCAATCTTCCCCTGTACAATCACATGGCCCTCGACGTGTGCTTTGCCGAAGTGGAGAAGCACATCCACGACCATCTCGAGCTCCTGGCGCCTTCGAACTGCCTCTTTATTCCGCTTCAGCCGGTGGCGAATTACTTCTGGGAAGGCGCCATCACCGACCAGAGGTGCTTGGATCGCGCCCGCTGGATGATTTCCGTACACGCGGATTTGGGCGATGCCGATGTCATTACGCGGACGCTGCAACTGGTGAAGGTTTGCTCGGCGCAATTTGTACCCCAACTGGTGAAGAGGGCGCTGCCCGGCATGGCCCTGTCGCACGTTCCCGTCCCGCCCTCGGCCGTAGCAAGGCGGGTGGAAAGCCAATACTTTTCCATCGGCCGCGCCGGACCGTGCTGGGATCACATCGTGCAAACTCGTCGCGTGGGAATCTACATTCCGGGTGACATCCCCAACCCGGAGATTGAATTGATCGTCATCCTGGAATCCTGAGAGGTAAGGCATGGGTGGACAACCGGGCAGTGCTTCGCCGGCCCAGGTCGCCGGGCGCTCGAATCTCGCATTAATCTACCAGGAAATTCTGACCGCCATTACACGCTTTCGCTCCAATCGGCAGGCGGTGCAAGACGCCGGCTCATTTCGAGCCCAAGTCAAGACAGCGATCGGAGCGGCGGAAGCGGAAGCCACCAAGAAGGGCTACGCCGCTGACGACGTGCGCCTGGCCACCTTTGCGGTCGTCGCTTTCCTGGACGAATCCATTCTCAATTCCAACAATCCTCTTTTCACCGATTGGCCGCGCATGCCCTTGCAGGAAGAACTGTTCGGCGTGCACCAGGCCGGAGAAATGTTTTTCAATTGCATCGACCGGCTGATGGCGAAAGAGGATTCCCCGCAATCGGCGGATGTGCTGGAAATTTATGCCCTCTGCCTGTGGCTTGGCTACCGCGGACGCTACAGCATGAGCGGTCAAGAGGCCGTGCGCTCCGTCGCATCCACGGTGACGGAGAAGCTCCAACGCGTTCGTGGCGGACCGCTCGCACTGGCGCCAAACTGGGCGCCTCCCAAAGACGCGGTTCAACAAAAATCCTTCGACCCCTGGGTAAAGGCTCTCTTGATTGGCGCGTTGGGGGCTTTGCTGATTGCCGTGCTGTCTTTTGGCGTGTTCAAATTCGTTCTCGTTTCCGGGGCATCAGGATTGCACTGAATGGCTCCGCTCACGCCCCAATAGGGAGTTCCAGTGAACACCAAAGTGAAATATTGGATCGCGGCGATAGTTCTTATCGTGTGGTTGGTCCTGTCGTGGTTTACCGGATCGTGGCTGCATTTGCAAGGCAGCAGCCTCTGGATCCTCCGGATCGCCCTCGCCGTCATTGGCGTCGCGGCCTTCATCATTGTGATTTGGTGGTTTGTCGTTAAGGACAGGGAACGCCGGGAAATGGGGGGCGGCGGGACGGCGGGTGACGAGATTGACAGCCTGATTAGGGAAGCGGAGACGCGGCTGCAAGCATCGCAATTGGGCAAGAGCGCCAGGCTCGGCAGCTTACCGCTGTATTTCATTGTAGGCGAAACGGGCTCCGGCAAGACCACTGCGGTTCTGCAATCCGGACTCGAACCCGAGTTGCTGACGGGTCAAACCGTTCAAGAAAAAGTCCCAATTCCCACGCGCACTGCGAACCTCTGGTACGCCCGACAATTCCTCTTTGCCGAAGCCGGCGGCCCCCTCGTGCAGGACCGTCCAAAGTGGGCAAAATTAGTTAGGAAGTTGGCGCCTCGCCAATTGCACTCGGTGTTTGGCAAGGGCACGCCTTCCCCTCGCGGGGCACTGGTCTGCGTGGACTGCGAAGGCTTTACCAAGCCCGGCGCCCCTGAAGCTATGGCCGCCAGCATCGCGCAAATCCAAACGCGCCTCCGCGAGGTCTCGCAATTACTAGGGATCAGCTTGCCGGTCTATGTTGTTTTCACCCGGGCCGATCGCCTGCAATTCTTTCAGGACTACGTACGCAATTTCAGCAATGACGATGCCGCGTTGGTTTTTGGCGCAACGTTGCCGATCGCTGCATACTCAAGTGGCGTGTACGCCGAGCACGAAACGGCCAGAATCTCGACGGCGTTTGAAAATCTTTTCCAATCTCTCGCCGACCGTCGCATCAAGCTGCTCTCGCAGGAGTTTGATGCCACCAAGCTGCCCACCACCTACGAATTCCCGCGGGAGTTCAGAAAACTGAAGTCATTATTGGTGCAGTTGCTGGTCGACGTGTGCCGCCCCAGCCAGTTGCGCCGGGGACCGTTTCTGCGCGGGTTCTACTTCGCCGGCGTGAGACCCGTTACGATCACGACCTCGGGACCGGACCTTGCGCGGGAGAATCTGATTGCCCAATCCTCCGCCTCCTCGGGACCGGTAGGCGCAACGGGAATTTTCGATATCAGGAAAGCTCGGGCCATGTCCGCCCAATCCCAGTCTTCGGAAGTCGGCGAAACCCGCAGAGTTCCTCAATGGATATTTCTGCCCCATGTCTTTAGCGACGTGCTTTTGAAGGATGCCTCCGCCCTGGCGGTGAGCGCCTCCAGCACAAAGACCAGTCTCTGGCAACGCATCCTGCTGGCGACGGCGATGGTGGTTCTCGCGTTTTTCATCATCGCGTTTATCATTTCATTCGCGCGCAATAAGAGCCTGGAAAACCAGGTGGTCACCGCCGCCGAGGGGACTTCGGACGTTCAATTGACAGGTCAACAACTACCAACCCTCGAAATGCTTACCAAGCTGGAGGCTCTGCGCCAGTCGGTCGAGACCTTGTCGAACTACCAACAGGATGGCGCGCCCCTCAGCATGCGCTGGGGACTGTTCGTAGGGGATTCCATTTACCCCGACGCCCGGAGGATCTACTTCGAGCATTTCCAGCACCTGTTGTTTGGCCCGGCGCAGGCGAAGTTGGTGCAGACGCTTTCCGGGCTCCCCGCCGCACCCGCACCCACCGATCAATATGGCCCCCCGTACGATACTTTGAAGGCTTACCTCATCACGACTTCCAATCACGACAAGAGCACCAGCCTTTTCCTTTCCCCGGTCCTTCTGAATGCCTGGGTTGCGGGGCGTAACATCGACCAGGACCGCGTGCAGCTTGCGCAGAAGCAATTCGATTTTTACAGCGAGCAGCTTAAAATTGAGAACCCCTACTCGTCGGAATACGACACGCTGGTCGTCGCCCGCGCGCGCAATTACCTCTCCCAGTTTTCGGGCGGCGAACGCGTTTATCGGGTCGTCCTGGCCGAGGCGGACAAGGCCAATCCGTCAATCAATTTCAACAAGAAATTCCCCGGCTCGGCGGAGGTCGTGATCGATCGAACCGAAGTGAGAGGAGCCTTCACCAAAGCGGGCTGGACTTTCATGCAGGGCGCGTTGAAGAATCTGCCCAAGTATTTCAGCGGCGAGCAATGGGTTCTGGGGCAGGAAGGCTCCTCCAATATCGACTTGTCGAAGCTCGCGACGGATTTGGCCGCCCGCTATCAAACAGACTTCATCGCGCAATGGCGGGCCTACCTGAATACCGGGAGTGTGGTGCGTTACGGAACCCTCGGGGATGCGGCGCAAAAGCTCTTGAAGCTTTCCGGCAATCAATCGCCGCTCCTGGGCCTGTTGTGCCTCGCCGCTCAAAACACGGCCGTCGGCCAACCGGATGTAACCAATGCCTTCCAGCCGGTCTCGGCGGTGGTTTCGCCCAACTGCCAGGACAAATACATTGGGGACACCAACCAGACGTACGTCGCGGGTCTCAGCGGCCTTCAGAGTTGTTTGGACCAGGCGAACACTGCCTCGGGCGATAAGGATGCCGCCAAGGCCAAGTGCGCGGACAACGCTCAAACCGCAAAGGAGGCTGCCAATAAGATCGCCCAGGGATTTAAAATCGACCAAGCGGGCCACGTGGACACGACCGTGCAGAATCTGCTGTTGGCTCCCATCACCCCGATCGCGGCGATTCTGAAACCTGGTCCAGTAAGTGGGGCGGGCCTGTGCGCGCAGATGAGCCCGCTCGAGGCCAAGTTTCCCTTCAGCCCAACGGCCACCTTGGAAGCTACGCCGCAAGACTTGGCGGGCGTTTTCGATCCAAGCGCCGGTGCGTTGCCCCAGTTCTACAATACCGCGCTGAAGAGCTTGCTGCTTCCCCAAGGGACGGATTACGTTCCCAATCCTGCGGCAACCCAGGCGGTGACTCCAGCATTCCTCTCGTTCTTTAAGCGCTCCATGGGCTTGTCACGGGCGCTCTATCAGGGTGCGCCCGGGCAACTGCAATATAAGTACGCCCTGCGTCCGCATCCCACCGAGAGCGTTTCGGGCCTCACTATGAATATTGACGGCCAAGCGATGACCTACGCTGGCGGCAGTTCCTCGTTCCAGCAGTTTACGTGGCCAGGAACCACCGGCCAGGGCGTCACGCTCACGGTGAAAATCCAAGGTGGATCCGAATTAACGTGGCCCAGCTACAGCGGAACATGGGGAGTCTTCCATTTCTTTGCCGATGCTGACAAGACTCAGCAGAACGGAAGTGTTTATAACGTCGAGTGGGTTCTCCGCGTCGCCGGCGGGCGCCCTGTAACGGCTCCTAATGGCAAGCCCGTGACCGTGCAATTCGACATGGACACCCTCGGAGCGCCGCCCATCTTGGAGAAGGGCTACTTCTCGACCTTGCGGTGTGTATCCAGTGTGTCAAAGTAGGTAAATTCCCGGAGTGCCGGAGGAGTATGTTGTCTCGGCCGAAGCTTTTCGAGTGTTCCTAAACTTCTGGGGCCTCCTTGCACGAAATTACAGTTGATTTCTCGATCCTAGTTGCATAATGCTATTGCGTGCGTGCGGCCGATAAAACCGCGTGGCGCAGGGCAGATGTAGAACCATTGAAACTTCATGGATAGTCCTTTGGAATTCGCTCACTCCGTTGCTGAGCGCGGGAACTACCTGAGGAGGCCGAATGACTGACAGTGAACTTCTCGAGCGTCTGGACAGCGCTATCGAACAGATCAGAGAGGCGATTGAAGAGCGAGGGGCAATCCTCGAATTAGACAAGCGGCCCGATTTCCGCTGGGCCGGGATGGCTCGCATGCCTGCCGGCAAGTTGATGATCGCGACACAAAAGACGGGAAGGCAAGCCGGCCCGGATAGCAAAAGACCTGTAGCCGAAGCGATCGTTGATCTGACCCTCGAGGGCAGGCTCCTTGCCCGACTTCTTTTGTACGCGGCTCACGCCGAGGTAGAGCTTCCCGGCGGTGCACATAAGCCCATGGATCATGCGGGCGTTGCCAAAATCTTCAGCTCCATGTAGTAGGCCTGGACAAGGGCAGCTCCAGTCCGTACCGGGGAATAATCCTTCCGATCTGATGTCTTTTTCAGTGCCATTGACGACTATGGTTGCTACAGAGTAACCGGGAGGGATACGTATGCCCGAGCCACCGCCGCGCGCCAAGTTTAACCCCTACATCAACCCCCAGTTCAACCCTAAGTTCAACCCCAAAGGGAACGCCTCGCTCAATCCTAGGTTTAATCCCTCGATCCATCCGCTCAGAAACCCCAAGATCAGTCCGAAATTCAACCGCTCATGGGATCCATTGATCACGCCTTCCCTCAATCCCCGTTCTAACACTTGGCTCGATCTTAAGCAGACTTCAAATTATTCCGGTTTGCGTCGGTGGACACCCGATTCAGAAGTAGCCGGTTACATCGTCAACACGGCCGATAAGGCTGTGATCTTGCTCTTTGATCTTGAGCTTGAATGGGCAGCCTTCGCGGTTGACAATAAGTGTGGGGGATTCAATATTTTCGACCTGGAAGGGGAATGGAAAGGGTACTTTCTGAAAAGCGCCTCAGGTGGTCTAAACGAATTTGACCTGGAGGGCGATTGGGTGGCGTTCATCATGTAGCCATCGGCAATTCCGTGCTTGGATGCCGAACGCAATAAGCGTACAATCTCTTTGGTCATTCAAATCCCAATTCTTGAGGCAATTTCAAACTTCAGTGAACAGGAGCATTCCCATGCCGGATCGTCACTCCTTTGGCGAAATTCATCTCGACGTGACAGCGGGCCGTGAGAAGGTTCAAGCACAACCTGGACCGGAAACACCCTTCCGAATCGCCATTCTGGGAGACTTCACGGGCCGCGGGAATCGCAAGCTCAGCGAGACCGGTGACGCGCTCGCCAATCGGCGGCCTACGCTGATCGATCGCGACAATTTCGATTCCATCTTCGCTAAGATGGCTCCCCGCTTGGAGCTCCTCATGGGGGGAAAGGGTGGCGTTCCATTGACGCTGAAGTTCGGAGACTTGGACGATTTCCATCCCGACGGTCTTTTCCGGCGCGTCCAGATGTTTCAGAAGCTGCGGGACACGCGCGAAAAACTTAGCGATCGAGAAACGTTTGCGCAGACTGCGGCCGACCTCGGCATGACTGGGACACCGCCCGCCGCGGCTAGCCCCGCCCCCACACAGGTCGCTCGGGATGCGGGCAGCGACGTCCAGCAAGCCATTTCTGGCAGCTTCCTAGATGACCTGGTGGAGGAGACGGAAAAGAAGTCGGACCAGGCGCGCCCTTCCCGCATCCCCGATCCCTGGACCTCTCTGGTGCGCAGCATTATTGCTCCGCATGTTGTCCCCAAGGCTGACCCCCGGCAGGCCGAAGCGGTGGGGCTTATGGACTTGGCGACCAGCCTGCAAATGAGCGCTCTGTTGCACGTTCCCGCTTTTCAGGCGCTGGAGTCCGCCTGGCGCGCCGTTTACTTCCTGGTTCGCAACCTGGAAACCAGTTCCCAGCTCAAAGTATTGCTGATCGACCTGAGCAAGGAGGAACTCGCTCAGGACTTAGCCTCTTCGCAGGACCTCACGTCCACCGGAATCTACCGGTTATTGGTAGAGAAGACGGTAGGCACTCCCGGTGCCGAGCCCTGGGCCGTCGTGGCGGGGAACTACACCTTCGACGCCTCGCGCGAGGATGCCGAAACGTTGGCGCGCATGGCGAAGGTGGCGGCAGCGGCGGGTGCTCCTTTCATCGCCGGGGCGAGTCCCAGTGTCCTAGGTTGTGATTCCGTTGCGGACCTGCCTGACCGGCGGAAGTGGACAAAGCAGCCTTCCCCGGAAGTCGCCGCCGCATGGAAAGCGTTGCGGGGACGCGGCGAAGCAAGTTATCTGGGACTGGCCTTGCCTCGCTTTCTGATCCGCTTGCCTTATGGCAAGGACACCGATTCCACCGAAGGC
The DNA here is from genome assembly GCA_963808085.1 of uncultured Acidobacteriota bacterium. Lineage (GTDB taxonomy): Bacteria > Acidobacteriota > Terriglobia > UBA7540 > UBA7540 > Bog-366. Next base: position 164,494 of record CAWEFC010000028.1, on the reverse strand, counting down.
TTCGACTTCGAGGAGATCCCTGACACCTCCGCGCATGACGATTACCTGTGGACAAATCCAACCTTTGCCGCGGCGTTGCTTCTGGGACAAACCTTCTCCGACGAGGGGTGGGAATTCCGTCCGGGAAGTCGCTCGGAGATCACCGGCATGCCGATCCACATTTACACTGAGGACGGCGAGTCGCGCACAAAACCGTGCGCGGAAGTTTTGATGACCCAGACGGCGGCGGAAGAGATGATGGAGAAAGGATTTATGCCGCTCATTTCCTTAAAGGACCAGCCGGTCGTCCGCGTGCTCCGCTTCCAATCCTTCACCGACCCGCCGACGGCGCTCGCCGGGCGATGGAGCAGCTAGATAAGTAAGCAACGCAATCGGTCGAGCGAATTCCGGCTGAAACCGTAGCGCGGACCTGTTTTGTAGGTCCGCGCTACGACGGCTAATCCTGTTAATCCTGTATATCAATGTTCAACTCACTTCCCGCGGTTCAAGCTGGTCCCGAGTCCGTAGCGAGAACCCCTGGTTTTGGGGTCCGCGGCTCTTCTCCGCGAGCTCTGCAAATCTAGCAAATCTCGGGCCCCCGCTGTCACCCGTGCCCAAGCTCATGTTCAATTCGACTCACCACATCCGCCCATCCCCCGGGGCTGGTTTGCCGAAAAAGCCGCGCCGACGGGTACCAGGGACTATCCTCACGATCCAAAAACCAGCGCCAATCGCAACCTTTGTTCAGCATGATCCAGACGGGTTTTCCCATGGCGCCGGCCAGATGGGCGACGCTCGTGTCGACGGAAATCACGAGGTCGAGATTCGCGACAATCGCCGCCGTATCGGCGAGATCTTTCAGCTCCGGCGCAAGATCGGTCAAGCGCGCGTCCGGCGACAACTGCTTCACCTCCTCGCTACCGCGCCCCACTTGCAAGGAGTAGAAGGTCGTGCCCGGCACATGCAGCAGTGGTACGAGCAGCTCCAGCGGAACGGAACGCAAGCGATTGCGATCCATCGTGGGATTGCCGCTCCAGACCAGCCCGATTCGCCGGGTCTCGCCTTGCAGCCGTTCCTGCCACGCTGCCGCCAGTGCTGCGTCCGGGTAGACATACGGGACTTTTGCCGGGATGGTGGCCATTTCCGTTCCAAAGGCCAGCGGTAGACTCATCAAAGGGCACTGCCAAACGAACTCCGGCAGCGGCTCGCCACGGCTTATCACCTGCGCCGCGCCGCCGGTTCCGGAAAGCAGCCGGCGCAACGGGGGCTGCACTTCCAGCACCACTTCCCCGCCCCGAGCCCCGACCATCGGGACATACCGAAGGAACTGGATCGTGTCCCCGAAGCCCTGTTCGGCAAAGAGCAGAATGCGTTCACCCGCGAGCGGCTCGCCTTTCCATCGGCGCTGGAGAAACGTCCGATCATCGCTAATCCCGACCTTCCAGCGCGCTTCGTACTCCGGCCAACCGGCGGCCAGATTGCCTTGCAGCAGATGGATCAGTCCCAGATTGGCGCTCGCTTCGGCGGAGCCGGGCTGCAAAGCGCGCAGGCGCTCAAAGCTTTCGGCGGCCTCGGCCACCTCGCCCAGTCCGAAGAGAACGAATCCCAAATCCGCATAGGCGGGAAAAAGCTGAGGGTCAAGCTTTATCGCGTCGCGGTAGGCATCCGCCGCGGAGATCAAATCGCCTTTGGCTTCAAACAGGTGTCCGAGGCTGGCAATTGTTTTCGCCGAGCGGGGGTTGAGCCGCAGCGAACGGCGAAAAGCTTCAAGGGCTGCCCCGAAGTTCCCGAGATTGGTGAGGACCACACCCAGGTCGTTGTAAATCTCGTATCGCTTCGGATCGAGAGCCAAGGCGCGCTGATACAGCTCGGCAGCCGCCGAGAGGTTGCCACTTTGAAGCAGAATCCTGGCCAGATGGCAATGCAGCTCGGGAGAATCAGGCTGAAGTGCCAGCGCGCGCCGATAGGAATTGCCCGCCGCTTCGAAGTTCCCCAGCCGCTCCTCCGCCGTGCCGAGATGAAAATGCGCCTGAGCAGACGTGGGGCGCAGGTCCGCGACGCGGCGGAAACAATCGATCGCGGATTGAATCTTGCCTTCAGCCAGAAATGAATTGCCGCGGTGGGCAAGCGTTTCCGGATCGTCGGCAAGGGTTGCGCCGAGTAACTTAAGGGATTCGTGAGGAGCGGGGGATTTTCCCGCGAGGGAATCCAGCATGTGTCGCGCCTCCCTGCTCATGGGGTCGACGTTCAGGGCTTTGCGGTAACACTCCTCGGCCGCCTGCACGCGTCCTTCGCGCTGGTACTTCAAACCCTTCTTCAGAAGCTTTTGCACGCGCTGCTCAGGAGACGGCATGTGCGACACGGAATGACCTTTCCCTTTCATGACCGTCAAAGCGCTTGTTGAACAGTCGAATTGCTATGAAAGTTCCTGGTGATAATCAGCGGCGGGAAGCTCACGTACGCATTTACCCGTGGATACACGTCGTTGAGCACAACGTCGAGCGCCCGATTCGGCACCGCCCGTCCGAGGCCGGGGATGGAAACATTCATATTCCGCAAGGGCAAGCAATGCTGCTTCATCACCTGCGCCCCCAATGGAGAAATCGCATAACCGACGATGCCGAAAGCATTGAAAAGCCGGAAGGGCTGCGGCGTCAAGCTGGCGGACTGAAACGCATCGACGCCCATCCTCATCCGGTCCTGGTCGAAAACGCCCAGGCAGGGCGAGACGCCCGGAATCATGTTGAACAGGATGGTCGAGTCGAAATTCCACCCCCACAAAATCACATGCCAATCGCCCGGCAGCACCTTGATCAGCGATTCGGCAGCCGGACCGAAGCCGCGATTGAAGATCGCGTCATCTTCGCACACCGTGAACGCTTGATTCGTTTCGATCGCCAGATCCCACAGCGCAAGGTGCGACAGCGCGTTGCCCAGCGCTCCATCGGCGTAGCCAAGATCGGCAGTGATGATGCCGCGATCCACTAGCGGCCCACGTGCAACCGTCGCTCCATCGACTGCTGGGAAGCGCCGAGGATTCGGCTGCAAGTGTCCGTTCAGCTTTTCGAATGCCAACATTCGATCTGGACAGCGGTCGAGATTGATGACATGAATGTCCAACGCCTGGCACTCCGTACGGAAACTAGCTCCGTAGCGCGGGCATCCTGCCCGCGCTACGAAATCAGTCTGTTTTGCAATCCTCAATTATTATGCGCCAGGGACCGAACGCCACGTCCCCGGACGTGTGCGACCACCGAAGCCGCTGGACTGACAGTTGGCACCTGACATCTGACCAGCATCGCAAATGGATTTTATTATGCACGAAAATAACCTGTAAAAAACCGAATTGATCTGACAACCTGTCGTTCAAAATCTGCATTTTTATGCCAGAGGCTAGAGTAATAGGGACAAAATTGCCGGCGGAAGAGATTTCTGTTGAATTTATTCCGTACGGACGCCCCTCGTGGGTGCCCAATCTGGGGCCAAATCGGCCCCGGCCGGGCAGGCAGTGAACCAAAGAAAAGAAATTCACCACAGAGTGTCTGCCCGCCGTTGGCGGGTCCATAATGCCGGAAACTTCCCGTTGCCTTTACGAATAATCAACAACTTACGTGAAGTTTCTGGAGAGACACAGAGATCACGGAGAGAGGGCGTAATGAAAAACAGCGAATCTATTGACCCTGATCTCGATCCGTGCATGCCGACCTACTTCTCTCCGTGATCTCTGTGTCTCTGTGGTGAAGTTTTTCCCGCCGCACGATTGTTATCTTAGCGCTTATCGGCCGTTGGCCTGGGATTTGTTATTTCACCTCTTTGGGGCTTATCAGGCTCCTCTACGGCTCTTCTCTCGCCCGCGATCTCTCGTTTGCAAATGTTGATGACGCGGCTTATGTTTTAATTTTAGGAACGGGAAGCTAAACTGCGCTGCCTCTGCGCCGTCCCCTTTGGGCACGTATCCGGGCGATGGGAAAAAGCGTCGAGGTTCACGTTTCATTTTCGGTGATACCGGAGGTTCAGGCGATGCGCGTCAAGGTTTATGAGATCCGGCCGTCGTACAAGAAAGAAGCTGCGAATATCCTCCACGGCCCGGGCGGCGGAGAGTATGTATTGGATACGAGCCGCATGCAGTGCGTCATCACGGTCAGGGAGGGCGAGGGAAGTTTCAAGTTTGTCAATTCGAGCCGGGAAAAGCTGATTCGGGAGACATTCGATGCGCCATCATTCCGGTTTGTCGCCGGAGGAGAAATGCCTGGCGGGGGTCATTGGGATGGCGCGGAGACTCATCCCGCTTGGAGTGTTGAGGCCATCGAGTCGATCGTAAAGCACCAGCTTTATGGCTTCAACTTGGGCGCGACGATCGAATATGACAAGTGGGATGGCAAATCGCCGCCGAAGTCGCCGGATGACGACAAAAGGAAAGAACGTGTCTGGTTCGGTTCTTTGAAAAAGTGGTGGAGCAAGTAGCGCGGCCGTGCTATCAATGATTCCGCAGGTTTACGCTTCTCCTGTCGGTGCCACTCGCTCTGGAATACGAAGGCGTGCTGGTTCGCGACGAACACAGAAATGTGCAGGTCTGAGCGTCCAGGAAGTGATCGAAGTGGTCAATGCACTGATTCGCATCTCTGAACCGGTGCAGATCAGGTTTCTTTGGCGGCCGCTTTTGTCCGATCCGGCTGATGACATGGTATTGGAAACCGCGGTCAACGGCCGAGCCGATGGATTGGTGACATTCAACGAAGCGGATTTCGGCCCTGCCGCCAGGAAGTTTGCTTTTAGAATTCTGCGGCCTTCCGAGGCGCTGCGGCGGGTGCGGGCGCATCCCGACGAATGACCCGGGGAGATAATGGCGTGAGATAAAGCAGCTTTCCACTTCGGTTGGCTTCCTCCTTACAAAAGGAGGCTCGCAAAACCGCCGAGCGCGAGGGAGTCTCCCTCAATCAACTGATCAATCTGGCGGTGGCGGAGAAGATTTCTGCCTTGCGCACCGAGGAGTTTTTCCGCGAACGCGGAGCGCAATCGAACCTCGCCAAAGCGCGCAAGCTCTTGCGGCGGGCCGGCAACCAGCCACCCCGCGCCGGTGATGAACTTCCCTGACCGCGCCAAAGCTTATCAGCACCCGCACGAAGCGAACACGGTACCGCCCCCTTTTTCTGAAGCCCGCCCGGTTCTCACGCTGCACCGCCTCGGGCCGGATGAGGGGTCACTTCCGAACGGCCTACCCGCCAACAAACAATTTCCCTTCATCCTCCTCTACCCATCCACCGATAAACGAAGCGGGGAAGTGTCGGGGGCACTGCGCGGGGGCCAAGGAAAGGAAATGGGGCGCGGGGTTCATGCGATCAGTTCGCCACTCGTCACTCTCTTGAATGCGAGAAGGGCATGCTCAAGCCGAGCACGTTTTCCCCACAACCATTCTGTCGGAGCGTAACTGGAGAAAGGGTACCCGGAACATGTGAAAAGATTGGCTTTACCGATTTCAGCATTACGCATTTTCAATAGGTTACACGGATGATAATGGTCTTCTGTTCAATTTTTCGCATGTTCCTGACACGCTCTCCCCCCTCGGGCCTGGGCTTCGTTGATGCGCCCCTTCCGGGCTCATCTGTTCATACCCCAAAACTCAGCCTGACCGACATTGACACTTTTTCCTCTCAGGACGCGGGGGTCTGCCCCATCCCCAGTTTATTTACGGCTGCCAGCGGGAGTGGTAGGATACCCTCGCCGCGTCTGACTTGCTTTGAGCCGTGAGAGGTACCCTCGCGGGAGACGACAATCTCTGGACTTTCTGGAGTGTGAAGAGCGAGATCCGGGAGAATGATGAGCGTAGGAGAGCTTGAGAGCAAACCTCACGAGATAAGCCGTCGGTTGTCATCAAACTGTATTATTGTCGCTCTCGTGCTTGTTAGCGGCCGGGCGGCTCCATGGTTAGCTGCCCACCCGGCATCCCAACTTGCACAACAGCAGGCATACGTCTCGCCGGCGCCGACGGCCTTTCCCAGTGAAGAGGCAGAGCGTCACCTCATCGAAAAAGTTGAGCCCACCTATCCTCCGTTGGCCAGAATGGCAGGAATTGAAGGCCTTGTGCGCCTCCAGGTAATCGTGAGCCCCGACGGGAAGGTGCTGCGCACGGTTCAGACTTCCGGCGACCCGCTGCTCGTCCGGGCCGCTTCCGCTGCCGCCGAAAAGTACACATACCGACCGTTCATCGAAAACGGTAAGGCCGTTCCCTCCATCTTCTGGATCGAGATTGACTTCACCTTGCCTAGGTACAAACCTCATTCCGTGCCATTTCCGGAAGTCAAAGACTACCGATCCGTTGTCATTACCATGGATACCGGCGACTACAGCCTACGGATAGTCGGGGATGGAACGGTAGAGTTCGAGGGCAGAGGGTTTGTATTACTGCCGGGAAAGCACCACGGCGCAATATCGGGAGAGGAGTTCCGGAAACTCGTTGAGGACTTCCGAGATTCAGACTTCTTCTCTCTTGATGATCGGTATTACCTGATCGCGACGGATGTTGTAAGCACCACCGTTTCCATCGCTATCGGGAGTCAGCGCAAGTCCGTAACCGCCGGTTCCCCGGGCGCACCTTCAGCTCTTCTGGCGCTGGAACGGAGTGTGGACAAACTCACGCATTCCGACCAGTGGGTCAAGGGCACGGCCGAGACTATTCCAGGGGTCATCAGGGAAAACCGGAGCGCGGCCGACACCAAGGAGATCCTGTCGAAGGCACTGCCGGCCGCGGTCTACAGCACAACCGCTGTGGTTAGCGACATCCTTCGTGCGGGGGCAAATGTAGATCAGACGGATTCAGAAGGATGCACAGCCTTAATGCGGGCGGCCGAACGGGGCATGCCGGACATGGTCCAACTCCTGCTTAGGGCCGATGCGAATCCTCGAACCAAAGACAAGTCTGCCCGTACCGCCTTGATGTTCGCGGCGACTAGCGGGAATAGTAGCGTCGTCGCGCTGCTGCTTCATTTTGGCATGGTTAAGGCGCGAAGTCGAAGGGGAAGCACGGCCCTGATGGCCGCAGCCGCAGCGGGTAATCCTGACGTCGTTCAAATGCTATTACATGCGGGCGCGCGCGTGAATGACCATGACGCAATGCGTGTAGCAGCGCTTTTCGCGGGGTCAACCGGCGACCTGGACTCCATTTGGGACGGAGAATTGGTGGGCCGGCCCCATCCAGAAGTCCCGGACGAAGTTGTTCATCGTGATGCCGTGGTCCGCCTGTTGTTGGAGGCCGGCGCCGACCCGAACGCGCGCAACAAAGATGGCGAGTCAGCGCTATTCTCCTTGGAAGACGATGCAGTTCGCGAACTCATCGCGCACAAAATCGACTTGAACGTTCGAAATAACAATGGGGAGACAGCTCTGATTGAAACCGTGTCCGTAGATATCGCAAAGTTGCTGGTGGCGGCGGGCGCCGACGTGAACGCCCAAGACTCCAAGGGCCGCACAGCATTGCTGCAGGCAGCCAATAACAACAATTCAGCGAAGATTCGCGCTGTAACCGCGGCGAAGCATGTTCAAATCGACCGTCGTGGACGTGATGGCCGGACGGCACTCATGATCGCGGCAGGCGACGCGAGCCCCGAATGCGTCCGGGCTCTCCTTGAGGGTCAAGCTGATCCCACCCTAAGAGACAAGCAAGGGAGAACGGCACTCCAGATTGCCGAGGCAGGGTTGAGTAGCGCCAGAGAAGGATACAAGATCGATGGGTATAAAAAGAGCATCGACCTGCTGCGCCATGCAGGCACAAATCCATGAAGCCATGGGGAATTGAGCTCATACGGAAACGAAGTGTTACTGTCACGGTTTTGAGGAATAGACCAGCCGGTGCCTCGACTTCGGCGCTTGGTGGCATCGGACAGTTGGATCTTTATCGCTTGAGCGGGGTTATCCACGAGCGGCGCAAGAAACACGGCTTCCTCCTGATTCACCTGGGCCCGGTGAAGGCGGGGTTGGCAAATCGGCCGGAAGATTGGCCTTACTCGAGCATCTATAATTACGCGTGTAACCTCACCGATGCGCCCGTAACTCTCAGCGGTTCGTCGGCGGATCGCGTGTTATTGCCCGGCGACCCGCGCACACGCATTTGAACGGCGCACCGCAGAGTAATTTTTCTCGCAGGCACGCCGCAGAGTAATTTTTCTCGGAGAAAAATAACTCCGCGCTAAGCTCTATGCTTTGCATTGCAAGCTCGTAAATTCTTTTGGCAAGAATTTTTCATGCTGGTACGCGGCCGGGGCATTGGTATTGGCGCTGGACACATCGACATTCTGGGTGACCGCGGAGTAAGGGAAGATTCACCACAGAGGGCACGGAGCCCACAGAGAAAAACGTGCTTGGTGTTCTTGCCTCCGTGGTCTCTGTGGCCTCTGTGGTGATCCTGTTTTGTTGCGGCTCCGCCGCGCTACGCTCTACGCTCTGCGCGACGCCTCTGTCCCCATCCCCTAATGGCTTTAATGGATAAGAAGGCAGGCTATTCCATGTCGGCACAGACCCCACGTTGGAAGCTGGCACTCCGGGGCATCTTCCGCGCGCTCACTTTCCTGTTGCCATTCGCTTTCGCGGGCCGCCTGAATTGGTGGCGCGGCTGGCTTTTCTTGGGCTCATTGCTGCTCATCGCCGGGGTGAGCTTCGCCGTATTGAGGCGCCACAACCCGGACCTGATGCGTCGGCGGCTCGAGCGGCAACCGGGTGTCAAGCGATTCGACAAATTCGTGCTCGCCGCGACGATTGTCGGCTTCCTCAGCTTTTACGCGGTGGCCGGCCTCGACGCCCGCTACGGCTGGTCGCAACTCGGTGCGGCTTGGGTATGGCCTGGCATCGCTCTGGAGCTCCTGGGATTCGTCCCCATTTACCTGGCACTCGCCGAGAATCCCTTTCTCGAAAGGCAGGTCCGCATTCAGAGCGAGCTTGGCCATCACGTCATTACCACCGGACCCTATCGCGTGGTGCGTCACCCCATGTATTCCGGGCTGTTGCTGGTACTGCCGGGGGGCGCGCTGATTCTCGGTTCGGCATGGGGTTTTGTCCCACTCGCGATACTGATGGCCACCTTCATTGTCCGTGCGGTTCTGGAGGACGGCGCCCTGCGCCGCGAGTTGCCGGGATACGAGGAGTACTGCACCCGGACCCGCTACCGATTGGTTCCGGGCGTGTGGTAAGGTCGGGCGAGCGGCGAGGCGCAGACAACCCGCCGGTTTTCCCTGTGCCTCCGTGAAGGGTGGTCTGGGCGGATTGGGTAGGTCGCCCCTTCAGGGCTCTGGGTTGATGAGGGTTCCGTTGACCCAGGCCGTTGGCCTGGGCTTCGTTATTTCGCCCCTTCGGGGCTCAAAAACCACCGCAAAGAGGGCCGCCGGTAGAGGGCCACGGCGAAGAGGACCACAACGGAGAAAAGCTGTCCCGAAGAAAAAGGTGTCATGCCCTGCTAAGACACCATCAGATCATTCGATCATCTCCGTGACCTGGCCGGGGAAGGTGACCTCGATCACGCCTCCCCACATGCACATCAGTTTGCAGGTGTTATCGAGGGCGGGAAATCCACCCTTGATGACCGTGACCGCGCCGGGAATCCACGGCGCCACAGTGGCGGGGATGCAGGGCATCGGGGTGAGCACTCCGAGCGCGGCAGCGGTGGCGGCGGCCACTTCCGGGTTCGACACCGTTGTACACACGCCAAAAGGCATGATATTCACCAGCGGAGCAAAATCCATGATGGTGGCAGCCGGCAACCCCGACGAGGTAACCGTGGGGTCCGACGTCACACTCAAAGGGCTCGGCGCTACGCCGAATGGGCACATGAGAAACGCGCCTTCGACGACCTGTATAGGCATGGAAGTATCCTCCCCGCTGTAGGTTCAGCTATGGCTCACGATCCTTTTCCCCTCCCGGGGAACAAACCCAGTGGTCCCAATAAACCGTCACTGCCTCGCGGGCTGCGCCATCCGCGCCATCAGGGCCGCGGCTTTCTGCATAAACACCTGATACTTTTCCTTGGCCTTATCGGGTTCTTTGACCAAGCCGGCGATGAACACGGCGTTGGCTACAAATTCGGAGGTTAATTGGTCAGGCGGCGGGACGGGCCTGGCATTGGGAGGCGTAATGCTCGGACCCGCGAAAAAAACCGCTTTGGCCAGCAAGCCCGAGGCGGTCACGGGCTTTTCCTTATCCGCTAGTTGCTTGGCGGCCCAGCGATTGTCATCATTGGGAGCAGACACCCATCTTTCAGCGGCCAGTTGAACTTCCGGGAGCGGCTTGTCCTTGTCGGCTGCCAGAACGTGCCGCACGCAGAGACAACCCCAACCGATCGCCTCCCGTTTGGGGAGCAGAAAGGCCATCATGCGCAGCGCGTCCTTAAATAACTCTTTCTCCACCAGAAGGGCGATGAACTCCTTGGTCGCGGACTGATCGGTGAGCAGAGCTTTGGCTTCATCGCTCACTTTCGCGCGCTCGCAAAGTTGCTGCAACGGCGTTGGCGGTGTCTTCGCTACGTCAGCATTACCCATGTTTTGCGCCTATCGTAAGATTCGGAACCACCAATTGCGCGACGGCTCACTGAAAGGTGAACCGGTCATACCATGATCCATCGGACCCGAGAAAATCCATCATCCGTTGATCGAGACAATGGCGGCAGACACACTCACCTCGGCGCCGCCGGAAATTGAGACCGTAGCCTCTCCCGTAATGCTCACCGTCGGCGCGCTGATGGTCACCCCTGAGGGGGAGACCTGGATGCTGCTCGGGCCCACGGTGAGGGTGATCGATTGCATGGCCGTGATCGAGCTTTTACCAAGACTCACTTCGATGGAATGATTTCCCAAGCTGACGGTCAGCGAATCGTTGCCCATGCTGATGGTGGCGCTGCGGTTGCCCTGCGAGACCGTATGGGAGTCATTGCCTGTCGACACGGTCACGGAACGGTTGCCGGTCTGCACGGTCAGCGATTCGTCGCCTTTCACCGTATGGGTGCGCGTGCCGGTTTTTATCGTAACGGATTCGTTTCCGTTGGTAACGGTTTCCGTCCGGTCTTGATCCACCGTAATGGTCTGGTTTTTGTAGATGTGGTAGTCCTCATTGTTCTCCACGCGCACCGCCATGTCCTTCTCGGCGCGCATGTAGAAGACCTCGCTCCCCATCGTATCGTCAAAGGTCAGGACATTAGCATTGTGGTCGCCTCCTCCCTCGGTGCTACGGGACCGGAAGCCACTGATGTTTTTCTTACCTGGCAGACTGCCCGGCGGCATCTGATTGGCGTTGTATACACTGCCGACGATAACCGGGTGGTCGAAATTGCCTTCCTCGAAGTCGACATAGACCTCTTGGCCAACCCGGGGAAGAAACAGCGCTCCCCAGGTATTGCCGGCCCAAACCTGCGTGACGCGGGCCCAGTAGGTGCCGGTTCCTTCACGGTCCCAGGGGAACTGAACCTGAATCCGACCATAGTTATCCGTGTTGATCTCTCCGCTGCCAATGACAACTGCGGAGTAGAGGCTGTGGCTGGCAGGCCGGGGGGTTAGACGCAAAGGCCGGAAAGGTACGGAAAGAGGAATGCACGTGAAGGCATTTAAGTAGAATTCTCCTTCCGGAGATCCCTGTGTACCGTAGCTGTCTGTCGAGGCGGTGTGTTGTATTTCCGTCAGGACGTAATCCGCATTCATGTCCGAGCGAGGATGGTCTTCCAAGGTAAACTTATAGCCGCTGACAAACATGCGGCAGTGGCTCTTTCCACTCGCAAGAAGGTGTTGGGCTTCTTCCTCCTGCATGCGAATTTTGGCCAGGGCATCTCCTGCATCCTTGGTTTTATGCTCTCCGAAGAAATCGTATTTCTCGAAATTGCTGTTGCCTCCGACGTCATCAACGGTGGGCACGCTGGCCATTAAACTGGTACTCGGTGTTTCAAAATTGTAGTCCGTGTGCGTGTATTTTCCCGTGCGCAGTTCTTGTTCGAGTTGCCACTCGATGATGACATCCCCCTGGGGTCCACCTGTATCCGTGACATAGGGAATGCTGCTGAGCACGGGACAGGCGCTGTGGGCGGTGGAAGAGTCCGCCATCACCAATGTGTGTTTCCCCTGCTCGTGCTTGAAAAAGTAGAAGATCCCGTATTGCTCCATCAAGCGGGAAACGAAGTTAAAGCTCGTTTCCCGGTATTGCGCACAGTACTCGAGCGGTTCATACGAAGATTGCAGTGAATTCGTGTAATCTTGGAAACCCAAAGCGCCGAACACTTGCGTGATGATATCCGGAACGCTCTGGTTTTTGAAAATGTGGCAATCCGCACAACGGGTCAAAAGCCAGAGCCAGGGCACCATTTCGGCACTGTACGACGTTAACTCTTCTTCCGTCGCATCATGCTGGGCAAAGCGGCTGATGATGCCATTGAGGTACCGGTAGGACCCGTCGATTTGCTTCAGAGAGAGGGTCACGTTCTTGCCGATGATATCTGAAAATGCAATGGAGGAGTTCTCCGACAGGAGGTCGAGTGAAAAGCTGAAGAGGCGTGAGATACGCTCCGTGCCCTTGAAACCTCGGAGCAGCAAAACATCCTGCCCCAGTGGAGTGTCGATCTGAAACAGCTTACCTTGTTGAGTCCAGGCGCCCATAGATTGACTCTCTTTCGCCGGTCATCCTCACACGTTTTATGCGTAACCAAACGCTCCGGCGGCTCCCATAGCCAAGTGTGGCGCATACCCTGAATCCGAGGTATGCGCCACTCCCCGCCCGCTGGAACATCTCAACCGGGACGTGACCCTAGCTGTAGACAAACGCCCCATCGGCTCCAATGCCAACGTGGATGCTTGACACCTTCTCGCCCTCGGCCATTCGCCCCAACAATTGCCGCGAGATATCCGGGAGAAGAGTGTTGGTCAGAATGTTGTCAACGTTGCGCGCGCCGCTCTCCACTTCCGTGCAGCGGCTGGCAACCGTGTCCACCAAGGCCGGGTCGAAGGTCAGGCGAATCTTGTGGTTCTCGTCAATGCGTTTCTGGATCTTCGCCAGCTTCAACCGCACGATCAGCTTCAGAGATTCTTCCCGGATCGGATAGTAGGGAATCAGCACCATGCGTCCGAGAAAAGCCGGCTTGAAAATCTTGTTCAGCTCGGGGCGCATCGCTTTGATGATGCCTTCGGCCGAGGGCATGGTTTCCGGATCGGCGCAGAGCTTCATCATTTGATCGGTGCAGGCGTTGGAAGTGAGGATGATGATCGTGTTCTTGAAATCGATCTCGCGTCCCTCGCCATCTTCCATGTGCCCTTTATCAAATACCTGATAGAAGAGTTCCAGAACGTCCGGGTGCGCTTTCTCGACTTCGTCGAGCAAAACGACCGAGTAGGGGCGCCTGCGGACGGCTTCCGTCAAAACTCCGCCCTCGCCGTAACCAACATATCCGGGAGGCGAGCCTTTCAGGGTTGAAACCGTGTGCGCCTCCTGGAACTCCGACATGTTGATGGTGATGAGGTTGTGCTCGCCGCCATAGAGAAGATCGGAGAGCGCCAGCGCCGTTTCCGTCTTTCCCACGCCGCTGGGGCCCACTAGCATGAAAACGCCGATGGGTTTATTGGGATCGTCCAACGCGGCGCGGGAAGTCTGCACGCGTTGGGCGATCATGTCCATGGCGTGGTCCTGGCCGATGACGCGTTTCCCGATGAGCGAGCTGAGTGACAGCACGGTGGCAATTTCATTCTTGAGCATCTTACCCACGGGGATGCCGGTCCAAGCAGCGAGCACCTCGCCGACAATCTGGGCATCAACGGCGACGCGAAGCATGGGAGTTTCCCCTTGCAACGCAGCAAGCTCCGCTTCCACCTTGGCGAGTTCCGCGCGCAGGGCCTCGGGGTTGGCGGCCGGTGCGGGCTCCGTCGCGGTGGCCGTTGCGGCAGCCGGAGCGCCGGCAGCTTCGGCGGCAGGTTGGGGCGCGGAGGCCGCTGCGGGAGCCACACCCGGGGCGGTTGTCGACGGCGGAACTGCTCTCCCCTCGATTTTGGCATGCAGATCCCGGATCTTCGAGACAAGGTCGAATTCCTTGGTCCAGCGCTCCTTCAAGTCCTTCAAGCGATCTACGACTTCCACCTTCTGTTTGGCGATCGCTGCCAAGCGCTCCTCGTGATCGGCACCGATGGCCATCTCACGTTCCAGGATTCCCTTCTGAACGTCCAGATCGTCCAGTTGACGCCCGGCATCTTCGATGGCGGGCGGCGTGGCGCTCTGCCCCAAGGCCAGGCGCGCGCAGGCGGTATCCAGAATGCTGACGGCTTTGTCAGGCAATTGTCTGCCCGCTAGGTAGCGATGGGAGAGGCGTACAGCGGCGGTAAGACCTTCGTCCATTATCCGGACCTTGTGATGCTTTTCGAGGGAGGGAACAATGCCGCGCAACATCACATTGCATTGCACCTCGCCCGGTTCCTCAACCTTGACCACTTGGAACCGCCGCGCGAGGGCGGGGTCCTTTTCAAAGTACTTCTTGTATTCCGACCATGTCGTGGCGGCAATCGTCCGCAATTCTCCACGCGCCAGAGCCGGCTTCAACAGATTGGCGGCATCGTTCTGTCCCGCCTGGCCACCGGCGCCGATCATGGTGTGGGCTTCGTCGATGAACAGGATGATGGGTATGGGAGAAGCTTTCACCTCTTCAATCAGGCCCTTCAGGCGGTTTTCGAATTCACCCTTGATGCCCGCCCCGGCCTGGAGCAACGCCAAGTCGAGAGTGCGCACCACGACATTGCGCAGAGGAGGAGGCACGTCGCCCCTGGCGACGCGCGACGCGAAGCCTTCCACTACGGCGGTCTTGCCCACGCCGGCTTCGCCGGTGAGGATGGGATTGTTTTGCCGGCGGCGCATCAGGATGTCGATGATCTGGCGGACCTCCACATCGCGCCCCAGCACCGCGTCGATTTTGCCGGCCTTGGCGTTCTCGGTGAGGTTCACGGTGAATTGATCGAGGTTGGCGGTTTTTCCCCCGCCTGCCGGCCGCGGTGCGCCTGGCGCGCCTGGGGCTCCTGCCCCTGCGCCCACCGGCGCTGCCATGTCTTCTTCCGACCGTTCCATGATGGAGAGGAAATCCTTGCGCAGAACTTCCGGTTCGACCTTCTGGAGTTCCTTCGATACTTCGCGAACGAGGCGGCTCAACTCATCATTCGTCAAGAGAGCCAAAATCGTGAATCCAGTTCGAACCTCGCCGGAGCCGAAGTCAATCGACCCGATCGTCCAAGCCTCGGTCAGCATTTTGACGAGCGAGGGACTCAAGGTGGGATTGCGCGCATTCCCTTTCTTGAGTTTGTCGAGGCTGCGATTCAGCTCGCCGGTGAGACGCGATTTGTCGATGCCAAAACGATTCACAATGCCGGCGAAGTCGCCGTCGGGCTGGTCCAGGAGCTTGAGCACATAATGTTCGACTTCAATGTCATAGTTGGTGCGAGCCAGGCACAGGCCTGCGGAGGCCTCCAGGGTTTTTCGGGTGTACTCATTGAGTTTGCCGATTAGCGATTTTAGGTTGATGGTCATATGCATTTCCTTCCCAAAGTTGAAGTATCGTTTCCGAAGCATCCTCTTTCATCGGTTTCGTCGTGACATAAGTATGCCAGCCGAGTTGCGGAGCGGTCTCGCCTCCGGCTCCTAGCTCACACGCGGGAACATCCCTGCGATCCAGGATCAATTGGATCTCGAAATCAATTTCCCCGTTCGAAAAGAAGTTGGTCAAGGCCCGGAGGGACTGATGGGCAGACCCTTGCGGAAGGAAGTCCTGATATTGCTGCAGGGATAATGGCCCCAACGCAATTCGAACACGGGCCGTCTGATCCCATACCTCATCCCCCACCACCGCTCCAAAACCCAATTGTTCGGATTCGCCAAGGCCGCCTTGCAGAGCCGTTTGGGTGCTTTGATCAAGCGGGTACCAGCCCCCGGCGAACTGTTCCACTTCGACAGGCACTTCGTAGTAATCACTAAGGAGGTTCCGCAGGGCATCCGCCGATCGCGGGCGCTGTGCCAGGAGCCCCGAGTAATAAAGCATCGAGTCATCGATCAGAGCAAGGCGGTTTTGCAAGCCGGGGGTTCCCAAACCAATGAGGTCCATCAAATGGTGCGAGAAGGGGTCCAGTCCCTCACGCTCGTAAGCGACCGAAAACCGGTATTTCTCCCAAGCCAGATAGAAGAGCGAAATGATGCGGTGGTTGAAGATATCGAAGAAATCGACCGCGGAAAAATCGCTTGCGCGCGCGCGCTCCGCCAACAAGGCCGTGTAGTAGAGGGGCAACACTCCTTGTGGGCCGGTCAATCCCATGAAGTTGACCTTCATTCGCCCGGGACTTTCCTTTTTGGGCCATTCGAGCGATTGCACTTCGCTCGCGGGGAAGGACAAGGTGGAATTGGCGACGAACTTCACCGCCTCGGTGCTGGGAGGGTTGAATCCGCCCACGGGTGATTTGTCGGACAAGAGACGCTCCAGGAGGCGAACGGATTGAAAGAACTCAAAGAGGAAGGGTTCCTCGCGGAGCTCAGTTTCCACCGTGGAGACGTTTACATCAGGATTACTTGGCCCGCCCGTGGTGGCCATTCCTTCAATACCCCCCTGCGTTGGCGTGTCTTGACGACCAATTGGCTGAAGCTATTGAGCGAAGCATACAAGCCCAGAAAATTTTCAATGACCGTGGCAAACAAGAAAACGCCGCCCCCCGAGTAATCTTCCTCGTCGAACTCCAGATGCACTTGAGTTCCGCGGGCGAAGGCGATCCCAGTTTCGGAGGTGATGCGAGCAAAGTGACGCTTGCTGCTCACGCCGGTGATTCCAGAGATTTGCTTGTCCAGATCAGCGGAATCGGAAAAGTTGTAGAGGCGCAAAACTTCCTGCAATGCCTCCTTACCATCCTCGACCAGAGAAAGGTAGTTCAGCGCCAGATGGGAAATCAACCTCCACAGTGCGCTTCTCCCCATTGGAGGCCGCAGAGTTGCTGTGGGCTTGCGGAGGGCAACGACGCCCTTCAGCGATCCTATTCCCTCGACCTCAAAGTCGCCGTTCTCGTTCCCAAACGGCAAGCGAGCAACAATATCCCGATTGGTACACGTGCAATGAGCGGTGACGACCTGCGTGTCCGGCAGGCAGGCCTGCATGGACAGGTCGACCAGTAACAAGGCGACCTCCGACCCTTCGTCACCCTTTCGGGACGATGGCCGACGCGTCGAGTACCAAAATGTTTGGTTCTTGTCCGACAAAGTCCGGTGCCGGTAGGAGTAAAACGGCTCGTAGTGGGTGATCTCATGAGTGACGGGGTCAGAACTAACCACATCGTCGACGGAAAAAACCTCCGTGGCCATCCTCCGCCGCGCATCCGGAACCACACCATACTCCGACCGCCTCTGGGTCAGCATGATGGGCTCGGCAGTTTGGGGAAACAAATTGATGATGGGGGAGCACCCGAGAAGGATCACCTTGGCTGTGACTGCCGTTGCCAGTCTTTGTTGCCGCTGCTCAGCTTCAAAAGGGGAGATGAGAAAGATGAGTTCTGCCCGGCCACCGGTAAGATTTCTCAACGGTTGTTCCAGGTCATTCAGCTCGAAAAAGAAGAATTTCTCAGGAAAAGAGAAATACTCCTGCAAGAGCCTGTAGCCCTGGAAAGATCTCCGCGGGTACGGCATCACCGACTCCGATGGAGCAAACCCCATCGCCCGCAGGGACCTCATGGTGAGCGTGTGGGCGGGCTTCTTGGGGCTGTCTGGGTCCCTCACAATGATCTGCCGGCAATTGTTGGAAAGCAGCTCGTACAGCGAATTCACCACATCGCCTTCACCGTTCAGATAGAACCGGAGGGATGACATCTGGAGCTTATCGAAGGTGATATCGGAAAAACAACGAAGTTCCATCCGAAGAGCCGCGACCGCGTCAGGAGCGCGGAGGGGAGGATTGAGTTTGTCGGGCGTAACCCATCGGGCATCGGAGATCTCAATCGGCCACAGAGTAACGTCGTAGCATGAGCGAAATTTGCACGGAACACCATCTACGGGCCGGGAAAAAAGGTAGGAATCGCGGGGAATGTTGAGGCCGGCGGTCAGCTTTCCCTCCCGGTCCGGGCGAAACTGCGCGACCGTCATCGAGGGGATGGGCCGAAGATAGTGGGGATAAAGGATATTCAGCAATCCCTCAGTAATCTGGGGAAACTCGTCGTCGATCTTCAGGTGAACGCGCGCGGCGAGAAGAGCGAAACCCTCGAGGAGCCTCTCCACGTGCGGGTCGTCGCAGCGGTTCGCGTCCATTTGCAGGCGCGACGCGATCTTGGGATGCTTCTCTGCGAACTCCTTCCCCATCTGCCGGAGGAAGGTGAGTTCGTTTTCATAATAATCGAGAAGATTATCGCGCATTCTATTTACTCAGGACCGTGTATTCGCCTTTCGATGGGTCAAGTATCGTGTCAAAGAAAACGGGCTCCGGGGCCGGGTCCATGCGCAGCAGGCCCTCAATACTGAAGTGGAGGCCGCGCACTTCGCCGAAGGAGCCTCCAATGGTAACTTTTACGCTCAGAAGCCTGGGCTCGAAGAAGTTGATCGCGGTCTTAATAGACTTCGCCAGAAATTCCTGGTCCTTAATCGACCGCATGTAAAGGCTCGAGGTGTCCTGGATGCCGTAGTTGTAGACCGAACGCTCGACCTCCCGCAAAGTTTCGGGGGGGGATTCGATGGTGCAGCGCGTATTAAAGAGCCACTCCAAATCCCGCCGAAGCGCAGTCCGCAGCTCCCGGAGCGATTGCGACCGGGTCAGGGGAGGCTCCTGATTGCGCTCCGGTTCCGAATCGATGAGGCGATCCAGCACCGACAATGTTACGGGGCCTTCTTTATCTACAGGTGGCATCAGCTTCCAAGAGAGGCGATGGCCTGAACGGGATCAAGGCGGACGACCTTTTGGAAGAGTCTTTGTTTTTCCCGCTCGTCCTCTTTCACCCTCTGGCTGTTCTTCATGATCATGACCAGAGCTTTGGCGATGGTTTTGGGATTTTCCCAGGTTTCCAGATGATTGTTCTCGATGAGCGCTGACAGGTCCTCGATGATGGGCTCGGCAATCTCCGGCTTCCCGGCGGCAGCGCAAATTTCGACGAGCTGCAATTTGCGGAAGAACTGTCCCCGTCCGGAAAGCTGCCGGTCGACTTCCTGCATCATCGTGGCGATAGCTTTTTCCATTTGCCCCGCCTTCAAAGCTTCGTTCGCGACGTCATAACCGTCTGCGAATTTTCGATGCCATCCGGGCTTCGAGTGATTTTCAACGATCGCAGCTTCCGTGACGGGCGCTCCCTCCTCGGCAGGCGCACCCTCAGGCGTGGGCGCGGCTTCCGCAGCAGGGGTCGGCGTTTCCGCGACCAATTCCTGCAACCATGATCTAGTTTCGCTGTTGGCGGCAGGAGTGTCATCGAGCAGAGTCACTTCTAGGGCCTGCGGCACATCGCGCGCCAGAGTTTTCAATTCACTGCGAATGGCGATGGCAATGCCGGAATAGTCGCCGCCCAATCCCGCGCAAGCATCGACAGCGTACTTCTGGAGATCCAGCCAGCCGCGGCTGCACGGCAGCGACATAGAGTTCTCGGTGGCTTCCAGCAGTTCATCCCACTTCCCCTCGATGGCCAGCCGCTTAACGTGCTGCCGCAGCTCTGTGGGCGGACCTTCGAGCAGCGTCATATCCTGTTTGCTCAAAGCGGCTCGGAGTTCTCCCCAACGCAGGCCCCTCATCATCAAGTATGGCCCGGGATTGGTGGGATCGAGTTTGCGCAGCGCCGCGGCCGCGCTCGCGACTGCCGCAATCGCTCCTCGGCGCTCAGCCGGTTCCTTGTCGCCGAACGGAATCACAATACCCGCCGGCCCCGACCGCCCGATTGTTTCCCCCGAGACGCCAGCAGCGCCCTCGCCACCTTCGGCTGCAGCCGCGGCCTGCCCTTCCTCGACAGGGTCCGGCTCCTTCTCCCGCTTCTTCTGTAGGAATCCATGAACGAGCTGCCGAACCTCGGCTAATATTGACTCCAGCGGGCCGAACGAGGGACCCGCGTCGCCAAACTTGGCATCGGCGGATTCCTTCAGCGGGGGGAGAAGCTCAATACAAGCGTCGAGGTCCTTCTCGGCCTGGGCGTAGAAAACCTTGGGAGTTTCCTCGAAGCACTTGTCCAAGACTTCGAGCGCAACCTTCCCATCCGCAATCGCCGCGCTCCGGGACTGTTTCGCTTCGTCGCTTTTCGCGTCGGCCTCGTACCCCAGCTTCCGGGACTCCTTAACGTCGGTAAAGCCATAAGGCTGCTTCTGTACGAGGCGGACACCCTTCAGCGGTAGTTCGAGCCTCGTGCCCAAGAACTCCAAGGGGGCCGCCCGCATTTCCACATCGCCATCCTCGATTGCGGGGTAGAGCGTGTCCCAGAATTTCTCCACCATGTCGTGGCAAAGGGTCAAGCCGTCCTTGAGTCCGCCAAAGCCGTTTTGCTTCACCCATGCCTCGGTGAGCCAAGCCGCCAACCACAGGTCCTTGGTCTTCTTGGTGAGAGCTTCAGTGGCGAGTTTGATGACCAGTGGGTTGTCCGCGACCTTGCGGTCGCTCTCGGTCATCCCCGGAGGTGGAACGGCCTCTTCGCGGCGGGCTTCCTTGATCTTCGAATAGATGTCTTCGTAGCGGAGGTCGGCGCCGCTGGGGTTCTCGCCTTCGATTGGGATTAACAGGTCGTCAACAAGGGGCATGGTTCTTCAGTCTCCCGTTGGAGCCGGGGTGAACTCCACCGAGCGCAGTTCGAGAAAAGGTATTTCCTCATCATCGACCAGCCACATCTTTTGGCCGAAGGGAACTTCCTCATCATAGCCCTCGTGTTGCTCCCAGACGGTGGATCGTCCTAGCTTCACCGCTTCATCGGCGTGCTTCCAGGAGAAGGGAGCAAGGACGGGGAGCATGACTTCACCGAGTTCAGCTCCTTTGAATGCGGGCGTAGTCTTAACCGCCGCAGGCGTCCACAGAAGGTCTCTCAACCGCTTGGGAGGTTCGATCTGAATCGAGGCAACGTGTTCGAGGGGAAGCCAAAGGTAGGAGCCTGCCGCAAAAATTTCGAGGCGGGGGCCAATCCGGGGATCGGCGTCCGAGAAGGAGGTGAACGCCTTGCCATTGAACGTGCCTCCCGTAGCGGGCGCGGACGAATCGGACGGCTTCGGGTACTCTCCACGGGTAAAAAGGGCCTGCCGCTCCTGCTCGGCGTGCAGAGCGCTACGATAAAGCAGCACTCCAATCTCGCTCGACGGCCCCGCTTGCCCCAACACCTCCAGTTGCTTATCCGCCCGTACGTACTCTCCGGCGAAACACAAGAGTTCAAACAGGAAGGTTCGTCGGCGCGCGTCTGTCGGATTATCCCGAACCTCGGCGCTCAGGGCTTTTAGCGCGTCAGCCAATTGGCCGGCTCTCAACAGCTCTTGTACGCTCATCTCCGGCTCTCCATTTATTGTAGTAGCGGCCTATGGCCGCCAATTCTGAAAATGAACGGCTTCGGCGCTCATTGAACGCCGTACTGCTGGCACTAATTTGTTTCAGTGTCGGGCTCTAGCGATTGCGGAGGAATGCGTAGGAGCGGTGATCTTGAGCCCGAATCCTGGGAGATGAACCCCTGTCGCCTATTCGGCTCACCGACCCACGCGAGATGCCGGGGCCCTTCGCTTTAACCAACACAACTTCAATGTCCATGCCCATCAAGGTATCTTCACGGCCCAGTTGGCGATGGGCCGTGAAGACGCTTGCACCTCGATGTCTGCACCAGGAACCGGTGGCGCGCCTACGTCTGTTGCACCTGCTTGATGTCGTAGGTTGCCTGTCCGGCCAAGGTGACCGTCCCCTTCGCAGTATCCTGCGAGTAGTATTGATACTGGATTTTTTCGTAGGCGATGCTCAGGGCCGCCGAAGGCACCCCCGACGATCCACCGCCCGTACTGAAAGAAGTCAGCAAACAATTGGTCAGTGTAATGACCAGGTAAACGTACGGTGTACCCGCGCCGCCTGTCTTGCGGCCGGTAAACGTCGCCGTAGCCGCGACAGTCCCATTGACCAGGCTTTTGATGATCTGGAAGCTGGCGGCCTCCAGCGCGAAGCTGACGGTCAAATCCGAAAGCGAAGGCTTTCCGGCAGCGAGACCTTTGCCGCCGAGACTGGCAGGATTCGAAGCGCCCCAACTCCAACTCTCGAGCTCGATGTTGTTGGTCAAGCCTTGCGCCTGCGTTTCCCCGTTGATCCCTGCAACTAGAAGATAGTAATCACTAGGCATTGCTCGTTCCTCCCTCTCACCGATTTGAAATCACGGGTCGACGGCAAAGGCGCACCCTGCCGAAAATCCCGCCAAAGCTAAAAACCGCGATTTACCTCTTTGCCGGTTCCGGCAAGGTGGCAACCAGCCGAAGAGAAACACTGATCTCGTCCAATTGAAAGTGCGGGCGGAGATAGCTGATCGCCCGGTAGCAGCCAGGCTTGCCTTTGATTTCTTCCACGTCCACCCGGGCCTCGCGCAGAGGGAATTGGGCTTTCGTGGCCTGATCGGCATTGTCGTCTTCCGTAACATACTGGCTGATCCAGCGGTTGAGGAACTTCCAGCAGTCGTCGCGGGACAGGAAGCTGCCGACCTTATCGCGCATCATTGACTTCAGATAATGAGCGAAACGGCAAGTGGCCATCATGTAGGGAAGTTGCGCGGAAAGGCGGGCATTGGCCGTAGCGGCATCGCTATCGTAAATCTTCGGCTTATTGCAGGATTGAATGCTGAAAAATGCCGCCTTGTCCGTACCCTTGCAATGCACCAGCGGCACCAGTCCTTGATCCGCCAATTCCTTTTCGCGGCGATCGGTGATGGCGATCTCGGTGGGGCACTTGAGCGCTACATCGCCCTCGTCGGTATGGAACGTGTGGGAGGGAAGGCCTTCTACCAAGCCACCGCCCTCGACGCCGCGGATGGCAGTACACCAGTTGTACATCGAGAACGCACTCGTCATTCTGGCGCCTAGCGCGTAGGCGGCATTTCCCCAACAGTATTTGTTGTGGTCCGTGCCATCCACCCCTTCTTCAAAGTTGAAGCCGTCGACGGGCACGGTATCTTTGCCGTAGGGCAGGCGCATCAGCACCCGGGGGCAGGTGAGGCAGACGTACTTCGAGTCGTCGCTCTGCCGGAAGCCCTTCCACTTGGCATACTCTGTGGTGTCGAAGATCTTCCCAATGTCCCGGGGTTGGTCCAACTGCGTGTAGCTTTCCATGTTCATGAGTTGGGGACCAGCGGCGGAGATGAAGGGGGCGTGCGCCGAGGCTGCCACTGCCGCCATCTTCTCCAAAAGCTCCAAGTCCTCCGGATGCTTGGTGAACTCGTAATCGCCGATGAGCGCGCCGTACGGCTGGCCGCCGAATATTCCGAACTCTTCTTCATAGACTTTCTTGAAGGCCGCGCTTTGATCGAATTCCGGGGCGCGCTGCAGGTCGCGCAGAAGATCCTTTTTGGAGACATTCATGACCTTGATCTTCAGCATGGCGCTGGTTTCGCTCTGGCTGATCAGGTACTTGATGCCTCGCCAACTGCCTTCCAGTTTTTGAAACGTGGGATGGTGAAGGATTTCGTTGAGCTGTATGGAGAGCAAATGATCAATCTGCGCGATGCGCGCGTTGATCATTGCCTCGGTATCTTTGGAGATGGTTACCTCACCCTCCAAAACCTGGGTAAGGAACTCCTTTACCAGACTCTTGCCGCGTTCCCGAGTAGCAGCGTCCGTTCCCACCCGCCCGGTTTCGACAATTTGGTCGAGTAGAGATTTTTCTCCGACCTGCTCGGTGGTTTGTGCTTGTGCGGCCGCTTTTGTTTCGTTAGCCATTGCCCCCCTCCTTCTTCGGTTCGAGTTCCGACCGCAACTTATTCAGTTTTTCGGTATTTGAGACGGCATCGAGTAGTGCCTCGTCCAGCTTGTCATTGGTCTGCAGCGCGCCCTTCAAGTCACTGAGACGGGTGCGGAGCTCGAGCAATTCGCGCAATGGCTTCACCTGCCGCGCGACCTTTTCAGGCTCGAAGTCATCCATACTTTTGAAGTTGAGATCGACTTTCAACTGCCCCGCATTCTCGTCATCGCTCAGCTTATTGTCTACGGAAAATGCCACGTGGGGTTTCATGCTTTCCAAAACGCTGTCAAAATTATCCAGCGAAACTTCAACAAACCTTCGATCCTTCAGCTTGGGTAGCGGATCGACAGGCTGACCCGAAAAATCACCGAGGACTCCCATCACAAATGGAAGTTCTTTGGTTTCAATAGCACCACCCGTTTCCACATCATAGGTAACGTGGACACGGGGAGCTCGAACTCTTGAAAGCTTCTTTTGGACGCTCTCGGCCATGGGGCACTCCTTCGATTATTTAATTGGCGATTTGCCGCTGCCCGAGAATTATCAACAAATTGTCTTATGGCTGTCAATAGAAAAACGAGAGAGAATAAATTTAATCAGAAGAACCTTGATCTCGATCATTTCTAAGACCGGTTTCATGGAGATTCCAGATGACTCAATCCATTGCCATTGTGGAACGACTTCCCGGCCATACGGAAGATATGGGCGCTTTTGCCGCTCTCGCACTCGATCTGCGACACGACCCTCACCTGCTTTATGAAACCGGGGATCAGTTCCACATGGTCGATTATTTTCGCACGCGCCTGCGGCTTAGCGACGATAAGATCGCCGAGTGGTCAAACATCAATGACCCCGGCTCCCACTTCGATGTTATCCTTTTAAATACCTCTTTTACATGGTTGGATTATAGACTTGTGTTGGAAGAATGGAATGCCCGCAAGCGCCTGATCGTCGTGCATCACCACCCGGATGATGCCGAGCTGAACCCTTACGGGGCGCCCGTCTATTTGACTCCGGTGGCGGGCGAGGAAAGGTGGATTTTCCCCTTATATTCTGAACCCGCTGCCCCCGAGGGCTTAGGGCTCGACGGCACTTCCCTGCCCCCGCTCGATCCCGCGGAACTCCCGGCACTGACCACGCTAGGCCAATTCGAAGGCAAAGATGTCGCGGGCGCTCACGCGTATCTGCAAGCCGGCGGCCGGCTCGTACACTATGATCGCTACAGGTGCCGGTTCTTTTCCGCCGACGACAAACTCTATACGCAGCATATTGGTCTTGGCGGAGTGCACATGATGACTTCTCTGGCCGAACAGAGGAAGCCCCTGTTTATTTGGTTGCCGATTGTTTTCCCCTCGGACTATCTGGTGTGCAGGTTTACTGCCGCTCTGATCGTGGGCGTCGAAATGAACGGCATTATGGTAATGCCCGAGCGCTTGCGGAAATTCTACGGGTTTCCGGAAGACGCCGTCATCACTTACGACGCATCCGTAACCGAACCGGAATGCCTCGGGAAGCTGCGGGCATCCCCGGCGGACCAACATAAACGTCAAAGGCAGTTGGGGAAATGGGCGGTCGAGCGCTGGCGCAAAAACCTGGCAGTATTTCAAGCATTGTTGGAGGGTCCGGGTCCAGCAGCTTAGGCGACGAAACGCCGCAACGCACAAATCGCGCTGTACCCGGCTTAGCGCTTCCACCTCGAAGCCCGCTGCGCGGGCTTAGGTACCCACCATCTTTTAGGTTAGCGCCGCTGGGAACTTGTCGCGGGGGGGTGGCCCCTCGACTTTCACGCGCGGCCGAACGCGAGCGGCTGAGCCTCGCGCTGCGCTGTGGTTTCATCCAGAACCTGGCCGTCAAAGAGATGGACGGTCCGGTCCGCAAATTGGCTGTAACGGGGATCGTGAGTGACCATGCAGACGGTCGCACCTTCACGGTGCAGATTGCGCAGCAGGTCCATAACGGCCTCGCTGTTTTTGGAGTCGAGGTTTCCGGTGGGTTCGTCAGCCAGCAGAATCGAGGGGTTGCCCCCCAGCGCCCGCGCCACGGCGACACGCTGCTGCTGGCCACCCGAAAGCTGCGAAGGGTAGTGCTTCATCCGGTGCACCATTCCCACCCGGTCGAGCGACTCGTGCACGCGCTGGCGGCGTTCCGTACCCGACATGCCGCGGTAAGTCAGCGGCAATTCCACGTTCTCGTAAACCGTAAGGTCTCCGATCAGGTTGAATGCCTGGAAAATGAACCCGATCTCCCGATTGCGGATGCGCGTGCGATCGGAGTTTGACAGTTCCTCGACGGCGGAGCCGTTCAAGGTGTACTTGCCGGTCGACGGCGAATCGAGCAGCCCCAGGATGGACAGCAGGGTCGATTTGCCGCAGCCAGAGGGTCCGGAGATCGAAACGAATTCGCCGCGATTGATTTGCAGGTGAATCCCCGAAAGGGCATGGGTTTCCACCTCGTCAGTGTAAAAAACCTTGGTCAAACCCTCCATCTCGATCAACGTCTGGCTAACCACGTCGGTGTACATTAGAAATCTCCTTTGCAATCTGGCGGCGCGCCCCGGGCCTCTGCAATTGCCAGCTCCTAGGACCGCTGCCGGGCGCTTCTACTGCTTAATACGCAAAATGCCTGCCGTTTGTGCCATTTTTTTATTTTATAGATTCCAGAAAGCTTACAGCTCAATCGACACGGCATCGGACGAGCCCACCTGTCCGGAAATGGGATTTTGTCATTCCGAAATCGTAACGGTACCACCCCATAAGACGCGGAAACCTTCGAGAGGTTAGCCGGATGTAATGCGGCCATATAGGCAGAGTGCAGTCCCCTCCCCATGCAGGCATAAGCGTTCACCTAAGGGTGGGGGCTCCGTAAGCCCGCATGGCGGGCGCCAGCCGTGGGGTGCGAGCAAGAAAGACAATCTGTCAGCCCCGGCAGGGGCGGCATCCGCGATTTTCCTGTTGCCCCCGATGGTGATCGATTCTCAGCAAGCGGCGCCGGATATCGCCCCGCAAGGGGCTTCCTCGGTCGATGCTCGCGCCCTGTCCACGGCTGGCTCGCCGTGGGCTCCAATGACAGCGCCCGCTTCGCGGGCTTTGAGTTGGTTCTCGGCCTTTGGTTAACAGCTACGGCCCAAACACAAGGGAAGCACCTTCCAGCCCCGAAATGGCTCGGCAAGTTGGGTAGGGTCAGTACCGTCGGCTTCCAGCCGGCACCGGAGTTTCTACATTTGAGCATTGCGGCCACCCGTGATCTTCAGAGCACAGCCAAGAGTGGCTGTGTCACAAGTGGCGCAGGCACTCCTGCCTGCGCTTTCGGTCTTGCTCAAGAAGAAATGTAGAAACTTGAGCCGCCGGCTTCCAGCCGGCACCGGTGCCGCCAGGATGGCGGCGGTACGAGAGAGCTGCGGATTATTTCGCAGCGCCGTTGCCCACGACGTGCTTTCCCTCCCTGCGTACTCGAAAATGTCCGAAAGACTGCGCGCTGTCTGTGGTGTCGGAGGGACATTTTCGGCTCATTTTCACGCGGAAACTCGGGACCCCGCCGGCCAATTTCCTACCGGTAGGAAATTCAACTCACGGCCCCAAAAAGATTTTCCTACCGGTAGGAAATTGGCGAACATAGGGTGGGCTTTGGCCCTATAACTGTAGCCTATAGTCCGGCAATTGGTAGCGGCGTGAAAACACGCACTACAGCCAGGTGCCTCAGGCAAGAAGTCACGGCTAGTTGCATGAGGTAACACCTGGCGCCCGATACCTGACATCTGCCCAAGGAGGCTTTCATGTCTTTAACCCCAAAACGGAATTTAGGCGCAAAGGGCATCGCCGCGAACCGGTCGAACGCCCAACGATCGCGCGGCCCGGTGACGCCCGCGGGCAAGACGCGCGCGGCGGCAGCTAATGTTCAGCACGGCTACTACTCGAAGGCCGCGGAGGTGGCATTGACCGCGCTGGGAGAAGACCCCGCGGAGTTCAAGCGGCGCCTCGATTCGCTGGTCGAAACTTT
The DNA here is from genome assembly GCA_963808085.1 of uncultured Acidobacteriota bacterium. GTDB lineage: Bacteria > Acidobacteriota > Terriglobia > UBA7540 > UBA7540 > Bog-366. The sequence goes on along the minus strand of CAWEFC010000028.1, from coordinate 136,644 downwards.
CGCACCGGGGAATGCCCTCGAAATGGGCTTGGTCTACCGCAACGCCCGCGCCATGTGGCGCATGGACCGCTATGACCGCATCGCGGAGAGCATCGTGGTGAAGCACCTGGAGCAATCGCAGATCGGCCCGAAGTACGTGGAAGCGCTCGCCTGGCTCGCCCTCAACGACAAATTGCAGCGCCTGCAAGCTCTGCTGGTCGCCATTGGCAAAGAGGCGGAGCCCGTCGTGAGCCCAGACACATTGGCGTTGTTCGGCGAAACTCAGCACGACCTGCCGCCGGACAAGGCAAAGGAATTCCTGCGCCTTCTTGTGCGTCTACGCAAACCCGGCACGGCCGTAGAACTTGAACCGGAACTGAAAGCATTGATCGAGGACGAAGAAATCCCAGAGGTGGAAGCGGAGGGACGAAAAGCCGCGTTCTTGGAGCTTGGAGCCATACTGGGGCCTGCAATGCAGAGACTCGAAGAGCAAAGGCTTGAACCCGCGGACGTCGTCCAGGAGCAATTCGAACGCGACATACTTCTGGCCAAGGCCCAAGAGGAAACCGCCGTGATGCGTCGATGGGAAGAGTCGAGCCTGCGCCAAGTCTGGCGGACCACCCAACTATTGATGAAAATCAAAAAAGCAGCAGAAAACGAAAAAGATGTTAAAAATGAAGGGTGGTCCCGATAAGTTGATGAAAACAAGGACAAACTTTATGGACAAGAAGTCATAAGCCGTCATGTTGTAGAAAATACATAACTTATATTAAATTGCCGATTAGTATATGAAAATAAATAAGATACATCCGTTTTTGGGCCCAGGAAACGCGAGAAATCGCACCATTTCCTGACTATCCCATTAACTTATTGAAAATAATGTTGTTCTACGATGTCAGTTTTGCTCTAGCCGATAAATTACTGATAAATAAGCCCCTTGCAGGCGGGGACAATATGCCAAGGACTGATGATAAGTGACGAGTGGCAAGTGACGAGTGACAAGCAGTCAATGTCGAAGGCCACTCGCCATCCAAATTCCGAAATGATCCGATGGCCCGAGCGCTCGATGGCCCAATCACCCGATGACCCAATGTTCAGCGTTTTGTGTTATTCTGCCGCGTTCGATTCGCCCCGAGACTTTGGCTGTTGCTTGTCACTTGTCACTCGTCACTTGTCACTTGTCACTAGCTGAGGGCTGCCGCGAATCCAGAAAGCGACTGTTGATGCTTCACGCCCGTCCCAACCGTGCTGGCTGCCTTAGCACGATTCTTGCGCAGCCTACAAATCTAATCTGAATCGCCTTCATCTTTGCGGTTCATAGGGAGAAATAGATGTCTGAATATCGTTATCTTCTTTCCGAGCGAGCGATTCCCAAAACCTGGTACAACGTGATTCCGGACTTACCCTCACCCCTGTCTCCGCCGTTGCATCCCGGCACTCTGCAACCGGCGGGGCCGCAGGATCTGGAAGCCATCTTCCCCCACGCGCTGATCGAGCAGGAGGTCACGTCGGCGCAGAACATTCCCATCCCGGAGCCGGTTCTTGACATTTTGCGGATGTGGCGGCCCACGCCCTTACACCGCGCGATACGGCTGGAGAAAGCGCTGGGAACTCCGGCCCGGATTTACTATAAGAATGAAGGAGTCTCACCGGCTGGAAGCCATAAACCCAATACCGCCATCGCCCAGGCATATTACAACAAGGCCGCCGGCGTCAAACGCCTGACCACGGAAACAGGCGCGGGGCAATGGGGCAGCGCGCTCTCGCTTGCCTGCAATGTGTTTGGCATCGAGTGCATGGTCTACATGGTGAAGTGCAGCTTCTATCAGAAGCCCCACCGCCGCACCATGATGGAATGTTGGGGAGCCAAATGCGTTCCCTCTCCCAGCGACCTGACGCAAGCGGGAAAAAAGGTTCTGGCGGAAGATCCGGAAACGCCCGGCAGCCTCGGAATCGCCATCAGCGAGGCCGTGGAAGACGCCGCCACTCGCGCGGACACCAACTATTCGCTGGGCAGCGTGTTGAACCACGTGCTGCTGCACCAAACCGTGATCGGGCAGGAAGCCATCGCGCAGATGAAACTCGCCGGCGCCTCGCCGGATATCGTCATTGGCTGCTGCGGCGGCGGCAGCAATTTTGCCGGATTGGCATTCCCGTTTGTCCCCATCAAGGCCGGGGGCAAGAACATCCGTCTGATCGGAGTAGAACCCGCCGCCTGCCCCACGATGACCAAGGGCATTTTCGCGTACGATTTCGGCGACAAGAGCGGCATGACTCCGCTGCTGAAAATGGACACGCTGGGACACGACTTCATTCCGCCCGGAATCCACGCGGGCGGCCTGCGCTACCACGGCATGGCTCCGCTGGTCAGCCTGCTTCATCGCGCGGGCATCGTCGAGGCGGTGAGCTATCCGCAATTGAAGTGCTTTGAAGCCGCGCTCACGTTCGCGCGCGCCGAGGGCCTGATCGTGGCGCCGGAAACCTCTCACGCCATCTGCTGCGTGGTGGATGAAGCGCTGAAGGCCAAGGAAGAGGGCAAGGAGAAAACCATTCTCTTCAATCTCAGCGGGCACGGGCATTTCGATATGGCCGCCTACGAGAAGTATTTTGCCGGCGAGCTATTCGATTACGAATATCCGGAAGCCAAAATTCGCGAGGCCCTGGCGCATTTGCCCAAGGCTTCGTGATCCGTAGATTTCGCAGATCTCACAGATAAGGAGCTGTCAGCATTCAGCGGTCAGCAAAACCGCCCATCGGCCGCGAGCCGGAAATCGATATCACGAACGCCGCCCGTCAGGTCGCGGGATGATGAACGCAAGCGCCAAAGCGCGGCGACCTATCCGCCGCCAGTGTTCTTTTAAAAGGCTTGGCCTGTGAATCTGTGTAATCTGAGTAATCTGAGGATCTATGTATCCTTCCCGAGAGCCACCACAAAATACTCTGCGGCGGCTGGGCCGGGGTTGCGGATTCCGTGTTCGTCGTTCGAAGCCACGAAGGCCACCGAGCCGGGGCCCAAGCGAGTTGATTTTCCACTGATCGTCGCCTCGAGGGTTCCGTCCCTAACTAGGAACATTTCCTCGTGGACGTGGTGGTGCGGCGGGTGGGGCATTTCCCCGGGCCCGAGGCGGGTCTGGTGAACCTCCAGATAGGCGCCGTTGTGGAGCTCGCCCGACAGGATGGGGCGGAATTCGTTTTTGCCATTCTTTTGGACAGGTAATTCATTGTAAGGGTATGCTTTACTTGTCAGTCTAGTGTCTTGACCAGCAAGACCCGCGGGTGCGGCAAGCGCGGCGACCAGCAGGCACAAGTCTCTTCGTGAAAAGGTCATGATTATCCTCCGCTCGAACAAGCGTCATCTCTTCGACAGCCCTGCCAAGAGCATATTCCCCAAGAGGGATTTTGCAAGTATAGTTTCAAGGCCAAGGTAGAACAGGAGACCCCACATGAACGCGCCGCAGAACAAGCTGCTGGTTGGAATCGATATCGGCGGAACGAAAACCGCTGTCCTGCTTTCCTCCACTCCGCCCGAAGTCATCGCGCGGAAGGAGTTCGCCACCCGCCCCGCCCAAGGGCCGGAGAGGGCGCTGGAATTGATCAAGTCGGGCATCCGCGAAATGCTGGGCGAGCATGGCGCTGACGCGGCCGCCATCGCGCGGCTGGGAGTCAGTTGCGGGGGCCCGCTGGATCGCCTGCAGGGAATCATCCAATCGCCGCCCAATCTGCCCACCTGGGATGATGTGCCCATCAAGGCTATCCTCGAGCGCGAGTTCCAAGTTGAGTGTTTGATCGAGAATGACGCCAACGCCGGGGCCGTGGCCGAGCATCGCTTTGGCGCCGGCAAGGGTTGCCAGAACATGGTGTTCCTTACGATGGGCACAGGCCTGGGCGCCGGCGTCATTACCGACGGGCGCCTCTACCGCGGCTCGAACGACCTGGCGGGAGAAGTGGGCCACCTTCGCCTCACCCGCACCGGCCCCATCGGGCACAACAAGAAAGGCTCCGCAGAAGGGTGGGCGAGCGGAGGCGGAATGGCGCAGGTGGCGCAGCAGGCGGTGGCCGCGGCGCTGAAGAAGAGGCGCCCAACGCTCTTGTCGAAGTTGTATCGATCGGGTGGGGGAATCACTGCCAAGGACATCGCGCACGCGGCCCGGAAGGGCGACAAGGTGGCACTCGAAGTTCTAGAAGCCACCGGCGAGAAGCTGGGGGAGGTGTTGGCCATTCTGGTCGACCTGCTGAATCCCGACCGCATCGTGATCGGCGGCCTCGCCATGCGCCTGGGCGATTTGCTCCTCGAACCCGCTCGCCGCGTGATCAAGCGTGAAGCGCTGGAACTGCCGGCGCGCACCTGCCAGGTCATCCCGGCTGAACTCGGTGAGAGCATCGGCGATGCGGCTGCGCTTTGCATTGCCATGGGGATTTAGCGCGGATTTATCACGAGATCGCTGATGCGGTTTCGAGCCCCAACGGGGCGACCTAACGAAGCCCAGGCCAACGGCCTGGGTGAACGGAACGTTTTCGCCGTTGAGCCCTGTAAGGGCGTCACAACCGGGAAACCGGCGTCCACGGCGACACGCGGGGGTTTTGGGGCGCCCATTCAGGGCTCGGGAAGCGCCGCCTCGCTATTTCCCAGGCCGCTGGCCTGGGCTTTGCTATCTCGCCCCGTTGGGGCTGACGACAGCGGCCATGCTGCAATATCTGGTTGTTCTCATCAGAAATCTGGGTCAGCACCATAGATGGTGACGTTTGCGAGCGAAGCTTTTACTGCCCGGGCTGAGGAGGAGCGGGCGTCTCCTGGTGCGGAGCGAGCTGCCGACAAATGTCCGCGACGGTATCCATCGAGATGTCGGAGGCGTGCCAGTTGTAGGTTTTAGGGAGCCAGAGCGCCTTCTGCACTTCCTCGGGGGTCTTGCCTTGCTTCAGGCGCATTTCCACCTGAGCTACGAGCCATTCCAGGAACTTGCGGAAATCCACCAGATCCTTCTTGCCGCCGGGCGCGCCGTGGCCGGGAACGTAAGTGTCAACGTCCCAGCCTTCCACCTGCTTCAGCACTTCGATCCAGCGGTAGACGTTGCGCGAACCGATTCGGGGGAAGTAATGATTGTCGAAGAGCTCGCCGAGGAAGAGAGTCTTCGCGGCAGGCAAATAAGCAACCGCGTCTTCGGGGGAATTTTCGCTGACCAACAGGCTTGAGAGGCGGATCTCATCACCACCCAACTTGAGCGTCATCTCATCGTCGAAGGTTTCGGTGGAGGGCGTTACGTGGAAACCGCGCATGCGCGCTTGCAGCCGCCATCCCGTCTCGCCGCGCATGCGATCGGAGAGCTCCTGCCCGTACTGCTGCATTTCCGACTGCGCCATCTTGGTGGAGATCAACGTGGCCTGTTCATCGCTGAAAACCTCGTTGCCCAACATGTGGTCGGCCGCCGAACTGGTGTTGATGACATAGCGGATGGGAAGGTCGGTGCGCCGGCGAATCTCATAGAGCAGGTCGCGGGCGTGCATCGGGCTATTCGCGGTGTCGATAACGATCACACCCTCCGAGGTCACGATGAAGCCCGCCGTCGCGGCACGGCTGTAAAGGGGATCGCAGTCCTGATCGATCACATCGTCGGGAATCCATGCAAAGACCTTGGGCTTGACCTCTTGAACCGTGTAGAGCAGCAAGGTGTCCGATAGACCGCGAGAGGAAGGCATCAGCCCAAAGGCCAACAGCACGAAGCCGAAGATAAGAAGACGCGTAAGCCAGCGGCTGGCAGGAACTGGGTTATGCCGGCGGTGTTTAGATATCCACATAAACTTGCGCTCGCCAACCCCGCGGGGTTTTTTCCAGGGCGAGTTGATGATAAGTAATCGCCTTGACCAGCAGCTTGGCTTGGTGCCTCGACCGCTGGAACCTTTCGCCGCGCGCCACCGCGCTCAGCGAGTTATCGTGAAGACTCCGAATCTCGAAATCCCGAAAGAGCCAACCCTCGGCATCGTGCAGATACAAGAGCTCGCTCAACCAGTTCACCAGAACGCTCTCGGGGTCCGCTCCCTGCACCTCAATGGGCAGCTCCTCCCGAGAATCGATCGAATCCAATTCTACAATCAAGTAAATCAATGCGCGAGCGGCATTAACAAAGGCCTCCTCGCGCGTCGAGCCAAACGCCTCGAAGCCTACATCGGCCGTGTGTTCGAGAATTCGAAACGGTTCCATCCCGGCGTTCCCAGTCTTCCTTCATCGGCCTCATTCGCCTCGAAGCGAAGGGCGATTGCAGCGGCCCCTCATCATACTCAAGAGATGGCCGCTTGGGTAGAACGCGTAAGGCCCAACGCGCCAACCAGTCAAGGGCTCTCCCAGCACACGGCGGTAGTTGGAAGTCACCAAGAACCCGAAGGTGGGGACGCTCGTCCGACGGCACCAAAGCGCCTCCCCCAGCGCCGGCAGCACTGTGCCGCGCTGTGCCGCGCTTGCCTTTTCCCGGCCCGTCAAGTAGGATGGCGATAACTTCTGGTCATCGTATGTCATCAGACGCTTCGGTTAAGATAGATGTTTGGCTGACGATCGGTTTTGGCGCGGGATTGTGCTACTTCTACAAGGGATTTCGAGTTTTTCGCGAGTACCGCGTGCTAATGGACACTCCCGAAATCCCGATTCGCAGCGCCGCGATGGGCCTGGTGGAAATCCACGGCAAGGCCACGGGGATTCCGCCCATACCCAGCCCCGTCACGCAAACGCCGTGCTATTTCTACAAAGTCGACATCGAGCATTGGGTCACCGACAAGAACGGCGGCCACTGGAACCACCTGGTCACGGACGCCGACGGAATGAAGTTTTACCTCGCGGACAACACGGGCAAGGTGCTCGTGGACGCGCACCAAGCCGAGTACGACTTGCCCCAAACCACGAGAGTTGAAACGGGGCGAGGCCCGGCGATGGTGGGGCGACTCGTCGCGGGCATCGACGGCCCTGCCCGCCCCGCGGGGGCGCCTGAAATTCCCGCGGACCTCTGGACCTATGCCTCCAAGGCGGTCGCGCGCCGGAAAGGCAGCGGCATTTTTGGAGGTGCCACGGGTAACGGTCAGCGCTACCGCTTGACCGAGTATTTGGTCGCCCCCGAGCACTGGTACGACATCACGGGAACCTGCGCGGAGAATCCCCAGCCTCAGGACGAAAACGACCGCAACATGATTATGAAGGGGACGAACGAGCCGACCTTTCTTATTACCTTTCGTAGTGAGAAGGAAATCAGGCGGACGCTGCGCAATCGGGCGGCGCAATACATTTTCGGCGGCGCCATTGCTGCCGTGGTCTGCCTGGGTATCTTCCTGGCAAAACACGGAGCGTTCTAAAGCCAAAGGAGAATCCAATCGATGGGTATCATCATTTTGGTGGGGTTGGTCGTGATCCTCTTCGTGGTGGGGATCTTCGTTTACCTCATTACCATCTACAACAGCCTGGTCCGTTTGAAAAACGACATCGACAAGGCCTGGGCAAATATCGACGTCCTGCTGAAGCAGCGGCACGACGAGCTGCCGAAATTGATCGAGACCTGCAAAGGCTATATGCAGTACGAGCAGAAGACTTTCACACTCATCACCGAAGCGCGCACGGCATATATGAAAGCTGGTTCCGTGGGGGAGAAAGCTCAGGCCGATAACATGATCTCCGGAGCGCTCAAGAGCCTCTTTGCCGTGTCGGAAAACTATCCCGAGTTAAAGGCCAACAACAACTTCATGCAACTCCAGAAACGCATCTCGGAGTTGGAGGAAAAGATCGCCGACCGGCGCGAGTTCTTCAACGACGACGTCAATACCTACAACATCCGGATTCAACAGTTGCCCGATGTTTTCATCGCGGGCATGATGCGCCTGCAACATCGCGACCTTTTCAAAGTGGCGGAGGAAGATCGCCAGGACGTCGATGTGAAGATGACGTAAGCAGGGGCGATCGCCAGTCGCCGATCGCCAAGGAAGAAAGGAGCTGGATATGATACTCGCGGGCGTGGTTATCGCCATATTTGTGGTCCTGGCAATCATCGTCATCGGGCTGATTATGTATGTCGTGGGCATTTACAACAGCCTGGTTACGCTGAAGAACGATATCGATCGCTCCTTCGCCAACATCGACGTGCTGCTGAAGCAACGGCACGACGAACTACCCAAGCTCATCGATACCTGCAAAGGTTATATGCAGTACGAGCAGAAAACCTTGCAGGCCATAACCGACGCGCGAACCGCCTACATGCGCGCCACCACTCCCGCCGAAAAGACGCAGGCCGACGGCATGGTCTCGGGCGCCCTCAAGACTTTGTTCGCCGTGGCGGAGAACTATCCCGACCTGAAGGCCAACACGAACTTCATGCAACTGCAAGGCCGCATCACGGAACTCGAAGAGAAGATCGCCGCGCAGCGCGGCCGCTTTAATGAGGACGTCAACGTCTTCAACATTCGCATCGCCCAGATTCCCGCCAACATTGTGGCGGGTTTCATGCACCTTCAACCTCATACTCTATTCCAGGCCCCGGAAGCCGACCGCGAGGATGTGAAAATCAGCTTCACATGACCGATGCTGTTTGATGGAGGGCTGGGAACAAAAAGGCCCGCTTGGGGAAGCGGGCCTGGGGAAAGGAGGAAACCTAATACTCGTTTATTCCTTATCTCTTCTTTTTCTTTGCCTTCTTCACTGCCATTTTTTCCCCTCCTTTTCTGTATGTCTTGAGGTCTGCGTGAATAACCACAATTTGTGGTTGCACACTACATTACCCCAATATGTAGTAGGGTTGGGCACTTTTGTCAAGAGGAATATTTCGCCGAGCCGAATGCCCGCCGCCTGCGCACCTTGGCCGGAAGACTCGTTCCGGGAATGCGGGGCGCCCGACGGTCAAGTTCCCTCGCCGCAGTCTGCCCCGCAAAAGACAAATTGAAAGTTTGCCGCAGTCCCGGTAGAATATAGGTTTGCTCTGGACAAGCGAAGGAGTCCTATGAAGGAAAAGATTCATCCGAATTACCATGAGGTCACGGTGGCCTGCGCGTGCGGGAACACTTTCAAGACGCGCTCGACGTTTAAGAGCGAGCTCCTGCACCTGGACATCTGTTCCAAGTGCCATCCGTTCTTCACCGGCAAGCAGAAGCTTGTGGATGCCGCCGGCCGCGTCGAGCGATTCCAGCGGAAGTACGCCGCGTTCAGGAAAACGGCGCCTGCGCCGGCCGGCACGAAGACCGCCACCGGCTCGTAACTGCGGGCATGGCGGCCGCGCGGGTGGTTGGGCGGGCGAAGAGAACTCTCGTACCCCGGGCATTATACAAATTGGCTTAATGGGAGCCGGATGGCCACGATTCCACCCCTCGATCCCTACATCTCCAAGGCCAAAGTTTATTTGGTGGGACGCCAGCAAGTCGCCGACGACGAGCTTGCGCGCTTCCTTGCCGACGAGGGAATGGTGTTTTCCACCGACGCCCCGGCCGCCGGCGAGGTTCTGGCGGAAATCGCCGGACGCACCTGCTACATGTCGTTTGGCAAGGGGCGAAAGAGCAATCGCGAGTACCTGGAGAATATCCTCGTTTCCAAACACGGCAGCGTGCTGGAGCACGCAGTGTGGTGCCTGCTCATCACCGGCGTCAGCCGCGCCCTGACGCACGAATTGGTTCGCCACCGCGCCGGCTTTGGTTATTCTCAGCTTTCCCAGCGCTACGTGGACGAAAGCGACGCGCGCTACGTGGTGCCGCCGCTGTACCAGGAAAACCCGGAGTTGCGCGAGAAGTGGCAGCGGACCATCGAATCGGTGCGCCAGGCGTATAGCGAACTGGCCGAAGCCACGGTGCAATTCGTTCAGCAGAAACATCCGGAAATGACGCCGCGCGATCGGCGCAAGTGGGCGCGCCAGGCAGCTCGCTCCATCCTTCCCAACGCCACCGAAACCAAGATTTTCGTGACCGGAAATTCCCGCGCCTGGCGGCACTTCCTCGAGCTCCGCGGCAGCGTCCACGCCGACACGGAAATCCGTTTGCTGGCCGTCGAGGTCTTTCGCGTCTTCAAGAAGGAATCCCCGAACATTTTTCAAGACGTCGAGCTCGTCGATGAGCCCGATGGCATGCCTTCCGTCCGCGTCACGAACTCCAAGGTCTAAGCTTCGCCCCTTCGTGCCAACTCCGATGCCGCCACTCCACACGCGCCGCTGAAAGAACAAAAGCCAGCCGACAAGCCTTGAGAGGACCTCAAGCAATCATCCGCAGATCCTGAGATTCAGGCCCGGATGAAACCGAAATGGAAACCCGGTGCCGCAGCGAAGCCAGTTCCTGGGCAAGGAACCGCAGATCCCGGGGGTTGGCCTGCGTTCCCGCGGCTACCACTACCTTGACGTCCGCATCGTTATGCCAAAGATGGGCGCGAATGGCGACTGCCAGACGTTCCGCGCTCGAGCGGTCCAGGGCGCCTTCAAGCTTCACCAGCGTGCTGTGCAAAGCGCGTTCCAGGCTAACGCGCAAAGAACCAAGTTCGCCGGAGCGCAATGCCCACGGCGTGGTGCGGTATGCCCGCCGGACCAGTTTGGGGTGTTGGAACAAGTTGTGGCGCAGGGCGAATCCGGTCCAAGCCGCGGCCGCAGGCGCAATCCACGAGCGCAAGCGCGGCCCCAGGGAGGGCGGACCGATGGCAGCTTCAATCTCGGCTTGTAATTTCGCCGTGGCTTCCGGCGTCGGACCAGACCCCTTGGCGACCCGGAAAAGCGGCCACGCGTAGTGAATCTCCTCCGCCCAGCGCTCTGCTTTGGCGCGCAGGTAAGGAGAATCGGAATTGTGATATCGTTGCCAACCCTGGAACCAGACCTCGACCGATCGCAGGATGGAAGGTCCGTTGACGCGGAAGTCCGTGTCGAAGCACTCGCCCTGCAGGGCCTCAATCTCTGCCGCCTTCATGGTGGGGTGCACCACCATGGAAGTGAACCCGTCGCAGTTGCGGTAATAACGCTCGGGGTCGGCTAACATTTCCGGGCGCATGCGCCCTTCCTTCATGATGCGCTCGTAGAAGGGTGTGCCGGGCGTGGGGCCATAAATCAAGAATTGGCCGTATGTGGGCCGCAGCGCCAGGAATTCTTTCATCTCTTCGCGAATGATCTCCGGCGTGTGATATTCGAACCCCAGGATCATGGAGGAAAGCACGGTGATGCCGTGCGAGCGCAATTCCGGAATCAGTTCCTCGATGGGTTTGCCCTGCTGTTTGGAGTAGCCCGAGCGTTTCCCTTCGTACCCCACCCAAACACCGTCCACGCCCGTTTCCAATAATTCTTGGGGAGTGAACCGGCTCAAGGCCTTCACCGAGGCGAACGCGAAGATCGAGAGGGGAGTTCCGCGGGCCAGCACCAGTTCGCGCATGCGCGTGGCACGATCTTTGGCGAGCAGGAAATCTTCGTCGAGAATTGCCATGCTCATGCGCGGATCGACCTCGAGGTAGCGCTCGACGACGCGGAAGATGTCGTCGCCCGTGGGGAGCAGGCGAATGTGCCGGCGCTTGAAGTAATGCGAGGTGCAGCAGAAGTCGCAGCCGTTGGGACAGCCGAGCCCGGCGAAGATCACGCCGGTGCGGTCCATGGGCACGGAAAAGACTTTCAGGTTGAGCATCACGAGGGGATGATCGTAGGGCATGGGGCGGGGCGGCTCATTCAGCAGGGCGCGGAAAAAGGCCACTCCCTCGCCGCGACAGAAGTAGTCGCCATAAGGCGCCAGCGTGGCGTCGTCCAAAACCGTTCCATAGCCCCCCAGAACGATTTTCGCGCGCGGCGCATGCTTGCGCACCAGCGCCACCACTTCCTTCATGCGATGGAACAAAACCAAGTTGAAGGAAACGCCAACGTAGTCCGGCCCTTTCTTCAGTTCGCGGATCAATTCGCGATGCGAGGGATATTGCAGCACTACGGCGGGCGCATCCAGGTTGGCGGCAATGTAATCCAGCCCATAAGTAAAATTCACCGAGCGCGGGCTAAAGACCCCTTGCGCGCGGGTGACTTGTCCGTGGAGAACTTCGTAGCCCACGCTCGGAGCGTCTCCGTGAGCGGGGCCGAGAGGGCGGCAAACACTTGTGAGCAGAACTTTGGGACTGGGGCGGTCTACCGTCTTCGCGCTGGATTTCGGTGATTCTACAAGCGCACACGGTGCAGCCCCCAACTTGGTTTCCATCCTTGCCTCATCTACGAGGGCACGTGAGGTCTGGAAGCATTGTATCACGCGGCTCGGGTAGACCCGCGGAAGAGTTTGCAGGACGCAATGGATTGATGTGGTCATTGGGTCATTGGCGATTGCCGATTATGGATTGCCGATCGACGATTGGTCATGGTTGATTGGCGACTTTCGATTCACCACCTTCGATTTGCGGTTTGCATTTTTGGCGATAGGACTTGCGCGTGTCGATTTGCGCCCTCCGGTTTGAGAGCGCATTCCGGAGCGGTCCGCTACCGCAAGTGCATTTTGCCCATCGGGTTGTGCAAATGTTGATGGAAGGGGCCGCAGGGCCGAAGAGCGGGGGCCGGCGCGACGGACTTCGATCGCGCCCGCAGTGCAGTATCAGAATCATTGCTATGACGAGCATTGGGGTGGTCATGACCGGTCGACGCCACGACGGCACCTCCCGAAAAACGAAAATCAGATGGTCCGTGCTATGCCTGCTTCGGCGTGGGAACTTCTGACTGTGGTTCTTGCTGGGGATCGGCAGGCAGGGTGATTCGGAACGTTGTTCCCCGGTTGACCTCGCTGGTGAAATCAATGGCGCCGTTGTGGAGTTGCACAACGCGAAACGCCATGGCGAGACCAATTCCTGTTCCGCCGGGCTTGGTGGTGTAGAAGAGCGAAAAGATTCTCTTCTGTGCCTCGGGGGGAATGCCGACTCCGGAATCGCGAATTTCCATTTCGACGGCTTTGGGCGTTGCGCGCGGCGTTATGGTGAGTTCGCCGCCTTCAGGCATGGCCTGGCACCCATTTAACACCAGGTTTAGGAGTGCTTGCTTAATGAGGTCGCGGTCGACGCGCACGGGCGGCGTCGCGCCGTTGCCCGCAAAGACCAATCGGACCTTATTCTTCCGTGCCTGCGGTTCGGCCAGAGCGAAGACCTCGCGCACCAGAGGAGCCAATTCCGTATCGACGGGATGGATCTCAACTGGCCGCGTGAAATCCAAAAAGGTCTTGACCACGCGATCGAGGCGGCGAATTTCCTCCGCCAGGATATCCACTTGCGGCTTCACCCTATCGCCGTCTTCGCCGAGTCGTGCCTTCAACACTTCCAGTTGCAGTACCATGGCGTTCAGCGGATTCTTCACCTCATGCGCCACACCTGACATCAGGCGCCCGATGGCAGCAAGTTTGGTGGTGGAGTCGATCTGGTCCTGAATCTCCGCCCGCGAGCCCGTGTCGCGCAGGGTGATGAGGCAACCTACGCGCTGAGCGCCCACGCCCACAAATTGGGCGTTCACGGCGAGGCGGGTGCTGTGCTCTCCGGGCAGCTCCAGGGTTTTCCAGAGCAGCGACTGGCGCGTCTGAAAAGCCTCGCGCAGCAGTTGGTGCAGGGGCGTGGGCTGGGAGAAAACTTCCGAGGCGGGACGATAGGCCGTGGTTTGAATACCCGCTCCGAGAAACCGCACCGCCGCCGGCGACGCCAGCACTAAGCGGTCCTGCTGGTCGAAGAGCAGCACGCCATCGCTGAGATTGCTAAAGAGGTTATCGAGGTTTTCCTGGAGGCGGACGAAGGCGGCCTTTTCCCCGCGGATCTGCTCGCCAAGGAGATGGAGTTTCGAGGAGAGGATGCCCCACTCGTCTCGCCGGTTGAGAGTTACGGGCCGGGAGAACTCACCCCTCGCCAGAAGGTCGACGCTCTGCGAGATTTTTTCCAGCGGCCGCAGCACGCGATAAGAAAGCACCCCCGCCGAGAGGGTGGCGAAGACGATGGCCACTACCGATAATATCAACGCGGCGCGAAGGTTTTGCGAGACTTCGTCGCGAAGCAACACCGTGGAGACGCCCACCCGCACGTCCAGCGGCTCGGCGCCGAGAGCAAGCGGCAGAGTGACTTCATACACGTGCGGCGGGCCGTAGATAACATTGAGTTGGTGCGGCATCCCCGCGTTCACGAGTTGCGAATAGCGTGGAACGGGAGTGAGACGATGGCCGACCTCCTCCGAGCCGCTGTGAACCAGCGCAATCAGGTTCGCATCGGTGATGGCGACGTAGTCGACGAAAAGTGAATACGCCATGGCCGATTCCATCTGCGACTTCAATCCGAGGTTGGACGACAGGCGCGATTGAACGAAGCTCCGTAGCGCCTGGGTGTCCTGGGGATTCTCACCTTCCGGCATGTGAGTGCCGGCCAGCGCCACGCCTGCCTGGTGGGAGACCTCGTTGGCGACATATTCACCCTTGGTCTGAATTTCCAGAAGGGCCTGGCGGGTAAGGTTCGAGATGTACACCGTGGAAATGAGCACCACCACCAACAGAACCAGCAGGGTGATCAACCCGGTGAGCTTAGCTTTGAGGCTCAACCTCATACTCTTTCAACTTGTTGTGTAGGGTTTTTAAACTGATTCCCAGCATTTCCGCCGCCCTTGTCTTATTGTTCTCGGTGAAGTTCAGGGTTTCATGAATCAGGCGGCGCTCGGCTTCTGCCACCGTCATTCCCGGCCGCAGGCGCAGTCCGTCATTTGCACCCGTCATCACCACCCGGCCGAAGTCGAGCCCCAAGTTATCTTTTTCCAGAATCTCACCGGAACAAGTCACAAGGGCCCGTTCCAGGGAATTCCGGAGCTCCCGCACGTTGCCGGGCCACGTGTACTTTCGCAAGGTGTCGAGCGCCTCGGGGGAAATTGCTTTCACGGTGCGGCCATGTTTGCGATTCAGGCTTTCCAGCAGGGCCGCCGCCAAATCCGGAAGGTCGTCCAAATGCTCCCGCAAGGGCGGCATGGCGACATGCACGACATTGAGGCGGAAATACAAATCGCTGCGGAGTTGTCCCTGGGCGATGGCCTCCTCGGGAACCTTATTGGTGGCGGCCAACACGCGTACGTCAACGGAGATTTCTGACTTGCTTCCCAGGCGGCGCACCTTCGAGTCTTCCAGCACCCGCAGCAGCTTGGCCTGCGTCCCAGGCGGCATCTCGCCGATTTCGTCGAGAAGCAAGGTGCCGCCGTCGGCCAGTTCGAAGCAGCCGATGCGCCGCTCCACTGCCCCGGTGAATGAGCCTTTCTCGTGACCGAATATTTCACTTTCCATTAAAGATTCGGGGATGGCCGCACAATTCACCGCCACAAACGGTTTGGCCTGACGGGGGCTGAGCTCGTGCAATGTACGCGCCGCCAACTCCTTCCCCGTTCCGCTTTCGCCAGTTATCAAAACGGATGCACTGGAGGGCGCGACCATACCGATCAGGCGCATGACTTCTTGCATCTTGGCGGACCGTCCCACCAAGCTTCCCAGCACTCCTAAGTCGCGCAACCGGCGGTGCGCAACCTCCAATTGCCGGTCGCTTTCCTGCCGCTCCATGCAATTGCGCAATTCCACCTGGAGCCGCTTCGGGTCGACGGGCTTTTCCAGAAAGTTGTAGGCGCCCAGCTTGGTGGCCTCGACTGCTTCTTCCAGGGTGCCTTGGCCTGTCAGCATAATGAACCGCAGCCCCGGGCGCGATTCGTGCAGTTGGCGCAGCAGATCCATGCCGGTCACCTGCGGCATGCGAAGATCGGAAATGACGACGGTGGGATAGAATGTTGCAATCTTGTCGAGGGCTTCGGCGCCGTCGGCGGCGATTTCGGTCTCATAGCCCCAGGCGCTCAACAGGTCTGCCAAGCCCTGCCGGGCGTAAGGATCGTCTTCCACCACCAAAATTTTTCCCAGCTTAGCCACGCCCTAGTCCTCCCGTCCCTAGTATATTACACCGCTTCAGCCCCTTTCCGCGCGTTGAGCACCGCGTGGGGAAGCGGTAATCAAAATGGAGCCCACAGAGGACCCTTGTCAAATGCTAACAGAATAGTGATGGTCCTGCATTCCAGGCTCGCCCCGAGTGGTCCACATTAGCCAGATGGTAATATTTTTGACTTCGCCCCAAGCGGACTGTATACTGCTGCATTACTAGGCGCGCCCTCGCATTGGGTAAAGGCCTAGTCCTCAGTTGGGCCTTCATCTCGCCGCCATGACCAGAAGAGTCCTGCTCGTCGACAGCGATACATCTTCCCAGGAACAGTGTGCTCGCGTTCTCCGCGACTGTGCGTGCGAGCCCTGGGCGGAGGATTCTCCCGCAGCGGCCTTGACCCTATTGGGAAAGAGGAATTTCGACGCCATTCTGCTGGATTTGCGCCTTGCCGGCAGGGGTGGATGCGATCTGCCCGCTGCTGCCCGGCACGCCCAACCTGGAATCAACATTATTCTTATGGTGGATGGGATTGGCAATTCGTCAGCCAAAGAGCCCCTGCGCTTGCACGGGTACCTACTGCTCACTAAACCGCTGAAAATTGAAGAATTGGCAGGGGCTCTGGATGCCCCACCAGAAGCAATCCCACAGCCACCGACCCCTTCTGTCTCGGGTACTGCACCGACGGGGCCCGCGATGTTTCCAGGCCTTGTCGGGAGCTCCGAGAGGATGAAGAGAATCTACCGGCTGGTTTCCAAAGTGGCCGTACAGCGGCACCCGGTTTTGATCACTGGCGATAGTGGCACGGGCAAAGAGCTGGTTGCCAGAGCCATTCACACGTCCGGCCCTTGGCGCGACCTTCCCTTTGTCCCCGTGGATTGCGGGGCCCTGCCGCCGACGCTCATTGAAAGCGAACTGTTCGGGCACGTTAAAGGCGCTTTCACCGGAGCCAATCAGGCGCGACAAGGCTTGCTGGCATCGGCAGGCGCCGGGACTGTCTTCCTCGATGAGATCGGCGAGCTCCCCATCGAACTCCAATCGCGACTGCTCCGTGCTCTCCAAGAGCATGAGATCCGGCCCTTGGGCGACAACGAACGAGTTCGCTTCGAGGCGCGAATCATCGCCGCCACGAATCAGAATTTGGACGAAGGAATGAAACGCGGCACTTTTCGCAAGGATCTATTTTTCCGCCTCAATGTGGTTTCGATCAAGATGCCCTCGCTACGCGAACGGAAGGAAGATATCCCCGAACTCGTTCGGTATTTCCTTGATCGGTTCAAAGGGGAGAAACAGGTGAAACAGATTTCTGACGAGGTCGTGGGACGCTTGATGAGTTATGACTGGCCCGGCAACGTCCGCGACCTTGAAAACTGCATCCAACACGCGATAACGCTGGGTTCGGGAGCCTTCGTTCAACTTAAGGATCTACCCTCTTCCATGCTCTATCGCCTCGCGCAGAAGTCGTCGTCCCAGCAGAAAATGGGGACCCTGAATGCGCTGGAAGAGCAGGCCATCCGGCATGCCCTCGTGGCCTCCGGCGGGGATCGAGTTCGCGCCGCGAGGCTTCTGGGGATCGGCAAAACGACGATCTATCGCAAACTCAAAGAGTACGGTATCGATATCGAGTCCGCCGCAGCGTAAGTTAGTAAGCCTTCCCTTCTCACCTCAGTGGCCCGTACCATCTGTCCTCGCCGAACGGGGGACGATCCTCGCCATTCGACTTCCCTGGCTTTTCAAGATAGGATTCAGAAGCGAAAATTTCATGTCGAGCGACTGTAGGATTCACTCATACGATGGCTACGATAGCGCTTGATGCGACGTACAGTGCCGACCCGCAACTGACCGGCATCGGCGTGTATTCGCGCCGACTCATCGAAACACTGGTGACGTTGGACACGCCGCATCGATTTCTATTTTGTTACCGTTTTTCACGATTGGGCAGGCGGCAGCACTTTTTGCAGCCGCGATCAGTGCCCGGCGCGCGGGCGCAATATTCGGTGCGCGTGTATCAGGAGCCGGTTACGTTCTGGCTACCCTGGCAGGCGCAACTCTTTCACAGCCTCGCTCAACGCCCGCCGGCTTTTCACTTTCGCCGGGAGGTTGTGACCGTCTTCGATATTTTTCCGATTACTGGCGAGAATTATTCCACCGCGGATTTCCGCAAGAAATTTTCCGAACTCCTTCTTAAGGCCCTGAGCCGAGCGGCACGGGTCATCACATCATCGCACGCGACGGAACGACTGCTCATCTCGCACGCGCAAGTGGCGCCGGAGAAAATCCGCGTAATTCCACTCGGCGTCGATCCGCCTGCTGCTATCCTCTCGCCCGCTGAACGCTTGCGGGAGCGCGCCCGCATCCTCGGCGGCGAGGGTGAAATGCTCTTGAGCGTCGGGGTAATTCAAACCCGCAAGAACACGCTCAATATGCTCAAGGCGTTGAAGACGCTTCCGGCGAACTACCGGCTGGTTCTTTCCGGGGGTAATGGCTACGGAAGCGAAGCTATCCACAACTTCATTCGCACCGAATCATTGGGGGACAGAGTAAAGTTGCTCGGTTTCGTTGACGACGCGCAACTGGCCCGCCTTTACCAAGCCGCGAGCGTCTTTGTTTTTCCCTCGCTGGAGGAAGGCTTTGGCATTCCAGTGCTCGAGGCGATGGCGAGTGGCGTGCCCGTTGTAACCTCCAACATTTCGTCAATGCCGGAAGTCGGCGGAGAAGCTGCTCTATACGTTGACCCGCTCGACGCCGCGGACATTGCGCAGAAAATCGTCCAGATGGTAGAAGATTCGGCGTTGGGTATGAGTCTGGTGGGCAAAGGGCTCGCGCGGGCGCGGGAGTTCACCTGGCGCCGCACCGCGGAGGCGACGCTGGCTGTTTACAATGAGATTCTGTAGGATCGTGGTGTCCCGAAGCGGCAGAAACCGCTAGCTCATGGTAAGCTGGTGCTAATAGGAGTTGATTCATGGCGACCAAAACCCTGCTGACCATCGAAAATTATTCGGCACTCGATGAACCCACAGGCGTGCGTTATGAACTAAGCGAGGGGGGACTGATCGTGACACCGTCCGCCAACTACTTCCACAACGATATCCGAGATCGCTTCAACGCCCGGATGCGAGCCTTTCTGGACTCGTCTCCGTGTGGAATTGTGATCAGCGAATTGGATATGGTGCTGGGCGCCGATATTGTGCGCAGACCTGATGTCGCCTTCATCCGGAACGAACGCCTCAAGGGCGTCGATCTTGAGCGAGTCCCTTTGCCGATTGCTCCAGATCTGGCCGCCGAGATCGTTTCTAAGAACGATCGCGCCGATGATCTGATTTTGAAAGTTTCGCAGTACCTCCAGGCCGGAGTTCAGGCGGTCTGGCTATTCTATCCCAGCACACTTCTCGCGTACCGTTACGTTCCAGGCAAACTCGACCCCGAGGTTCGCAGCGCCAAGGCGGGTGACCGGTTCGAAGAGCCGCAACTGCTTAGCGGATTTTCCCTGCCTCTCTCTGAAATCCTGAAATAAGAGGCTTAGCTCGGACCTGTTCTGGGGCTCCGCGGCTTTCCCTTGCCCGAGGGGACGAGCCGCGGACCTACAGAACAGGTCCCTGTTACCTTTTCTATACCCACTCAGGGCAATTACGTTCCCGTGCTGCTATAGTTTGCCACCCCACGATTCCAAACCACCACTGCGAGTACAGAAAAGCCAACTGCAACCACGGGCACCAGATGGAAATACAACGCAAAAGAGTTGCGTCCGAGGAAGTGGGTAGTAGGGTAGAACGAGGCAAATCCGAAAGGGATGATCCAACTCAGCATAAACTGAATGAACACGTTGTAGATCGTCAGGGGATAGCGGCCGAAGTTGAGCATATTGAAAACGGGCGGCACAATCCCCACTCGGTCTTCGAACCAAAAGGAGACTGCGGTTAGAATCAGGAACACGGCCATATAGATGGCAGCTCCGCAGACGATCATCAGCGCAAGCCATAGGCAATCCACAGCCCCCAGCGCAAGATGCAGCCGGCGGATGCAAATGGCGATCACCACGAATCCGGTCACCACCTCCTGGAGGGATTCAAGGCGAAACTTCTCGAAGATAACTTGGAAGAGGGTGTAGATGGGCCGCAGCATGACTCGATCGAATCGCCCCTCGATGATGTATATCTCTCCGAACTCGTAAAGATTCCAGCTCACGACATTGAAAAAACCCAGAGGGATGAGCGAGAAGCCGTAGAGGAACATCACCTCGTTGAATGACCAGTCCTGCAACTTCGGGATCTTGGAAAACAAGACAAGGACGAAGCCGAACCCCAGCACAGTGGCCGCCATGGAGGAGAAGAACGCGATGATGAAGTCCGCTTTGTACGCCATGCGCACTTTGGCGTATTGGCCGAAGTAGAGGAAGAAGAGCCGAAGGTGTCGTTTAAAGGAATTCAACGAGTTTGCCAAAGTGCCTGATGGCCAATGTAGTCATCGTCGGGCAGGTTGGCCAGAATCGCTCGACGAACCTCCAAGGGGTCGATCTCACCTTGGCGGCGATATACCACCTTCCCGTCGGGATTGATCAGCTCCGTGTACGGGAGGGCATCATTCCACTCAGGATCGAACGCCGCCATCAAGGAATAGATATCCATCGAACCGAATAGAAGGTTGGTGCTCGAGGCGTGTTGTTGTTCGAGTTCCTGCGTCACTCCCTCCCTGGCGTCGGGATAGTTCGCGCTGACGGTCACCAGATCAAACTTTCGGTGGCGATACATTCGATACATGGTTTGAAATTCAGGAAGCTCTTTCACGCAGGGCCCGCACCACGTGGCCCAGAAGTTAACCAGCAGCAGCTTACCCGTGGAATTCTTGCGCAGCTCTTTGAGGTCGTCGGCGCTCGCGAGCTTCACCGCCACAGGCTCCTGCTCAATGGCGGCCATTTCCGCCTTGCGGCCTTCCTCCTTGGCAGCCCATTTGGTGGAGCAGCCAAAAGAAGGTGTCTTCGGGACCGCGACGGGTTTACCCGCCAGCAAGGCGTCCAGAGCGTTTCGCGCGTCTTGTTGCGTAACATATTGTTCGCGAGGATTGTTGTCGACCCGCCCTTCATAGCGGAGCTTGCGTTCCGCATCAAATATGAAGACGTGCGGCGTGGCGCTTGGACCATAGGCCCGCGCCGTGCTTTGCGTCTCGCCGTCAGAGAGGTAGGGAAAATTGAAGTGCCGGTACGCGGCGCGAATCTTCATCTCCGCGAATGAATCGCCCACGTCGGTATAGCCCATTTCGTCGAGGCGCACGGCAAGGGGAACATTGGGTTCGATGGCCACGATTGCCACGCCGCGGCCCTGGTAATCCGTCACCAGCCGCTTGATGCGCTCTTCGTATAATTGCGCCGTCGGGCAGTGGTTGCAGGTGAAAACAACCGTCAGGATCTTGCTGGCGGCATAATCCTTCAGGCAATGGGTCTTATCGTCGATGCCGGGCAAGCAGAAGTCTGGAGCCTGCGCCCCGAGGGGTAAGATCGGATGCGCCTCATCGGCTTTGATTACGGGCGCCAGTGTCAGTACAAGCAAAATAGCTAATAAAGGTTGACGAAACATGTCTCGACTCTCCTGCCGCCTAGCCACCCTGAATGGTGAGCTGGCGGCTCGACCATCTCCACATGCCGTCGCCCGCCGCCAGCAGGACCGCCACCCAGAAAACCTGCAAGGCGAGAGCGCGGGCAAGTCCGGCCCCGTGGAGATCGCCCAAGTATATCAACATGGGAATGTAGCTGATGTATTCAAAAGGCAGTACGCTAAAGGCCTTTTGAAAGATATGAGGGAAAAACGAAATCGGGAGGAGGAGCCCCGAGAAGAGCTCGAGGAGAAAAAACTTGGCCCGCAGCAAGCCGAGAATCGACTGCAAGCGCAAGGCAAACGTCCCCACGGCATAGTTGATGGCTGCCACGATCAGAAAACTTAAAATAACACTGACCAGAAAGGCGGCGGCAGACCCCACACTGGCGGGCCCCCGTAGGGGATACACCAAAAAGAGAACCAGGGCGGTCGGCGCGGTGAGCATGCCGAGGCGAAAAACCGACTCCCCGGCGGCGCGCGCCAAATACATCCACTGAAGGTTGACGGGCTTGATCAAGTCCATCGCCAGGCGGCCCTCGATCACCTGGTAGGCAATCTCCTGATCAATCGTATTGAAGTAGAAGGAACGGATGATCCAGCCCACGCCGATGTAGGTCAAAAGATGGGGGAAATCAAACCCTTCAATCGACGTGCTGTGCTCGTAAATGGCCTTCCAAATGAAGTAATACACGGAGACATATATAAAGTACGTGACAATCCCCGTGAAGTAGCGCAGCCGGTAGGCGAGGGCATTCACAAAGCCCACTCGGCCAAACTCCAAGTAAACCCGCAGGGGTTTCCAGAAGGGGACAGCGGGATTTTCAGTTCGGGGCGGGACGGCCAGGGCGTCGGCGGGCATCAGGCCACCTCGCCGCTCAGATAGATGCGCTTGACGATTTCTTCAATCGGTTCCTCTTCCACCAGAAGATCGCGCACTTGCAGGTTATTCACAATCGCGCGGATCACGTCGGCGCTGGAATGCTGTTCCCGGTCAAAACGGATCAAATAGGTGAGTTCATCGACGGGCTGGCAAACGATACCATCCGTCTCAATCTGTGCCAGACGCGGCACTTGCGTGCGGTCCTTCAAAAAGAACTTCACCTGGTTGTACTTAGCCAGACGCATCTTCATCTGCTCCAGATCGCCGTCAAACAGGATGCGGCCCTTGTCGATAATGATGATGCGTTGGGACAGTTCTTCGATGTCGGAGAGGTCGTGCGTGGTCAGCAGCACGGTGGTGCCTTCGGTGCGATTGACTTCTTTTAGGAACTCGCGGATGCGCTCCTTGGCCACCACGTCGAGCCCGATCGTCGGCTCATCCAGGAAAAGCACCGGCGGGTTGTGCAGCAGGGATGCGGCCAAATCGCAGCGCATGCGCTCGCCCAGGCTCAGCTTGCGGACGGGCGTGTGCAAATACTCCTTCAGGTTAAGCATTTCGCTGAAGACATCCAGGCGCCGGCGATAGTCCTGATCGGGGATTTCGTAAATCTCCTTGAGCAGCTTGAAGGATTCGACGACGGCGATGTCCCACCAAAGTTGCGTGCGCTGGCCGAAGACAACGCCGATGTGCTTGGTGTAGTGTCGCCGCTCGCGATAAGGAACGAACCCGTTCGAAATCACGCGCCCGCCTGAAGGAGATAGAATCCCCGTAAGGATTTTGATGGTGGTGGACTTCCCCGCCCCGTTGGCGCCGATGTAACCCACCATCTCGCCGCGCTCGATTGAAAAGCTGATGTGGTCCACCGCGTGTACGGTCAGGTATTCCCGGACAAAGAGGTTTTGTAAAGCACCCAGAACCCCCTCGCGCCGACGGAAGGTTCGAAATTCTTTTACCAAGTCCTGAACTTCAATAATGGGTGCCATGCCGGCGTATCTTCCTCAGCGGGTTCGATGCGAACCCCCTCTTGGAATTCTAGCAGAGTCATATTGCTTATAGAGCGCGCCTACGCAATCAGACTGGAACGCGCAAGATTGCAGATCCAAGCGAATGTGTGCGATTTTCAATCATCGAGTTCCAGTGCACTTTTCAGCTTTCGACTTTCAGCTCTTCGACTCTTCCTCTCTTCAGCTTTTCGACTTCCGACGGTGAACTCTTCTCCCGCCTCACTCGCCGATAACCTTAATCAACACCCTCTTTCGGCGCTGGCCATCGAACTCGGCGTAGTAGACCTGCTGCCAGGGCCCAAAGTCCAGTTTGCCGTTTGTGACCGGCACGATGGCTTCGTGACCGACCAGCAGGCTCTTCAAGTGGGAATCGCCATTGTCCTCGCCGGTGCGGTGGTGTCGATATTCGGCGCGGAAGGGCGCGAGTTTTTCAAGCCACTCATCGATGTCGGCAATCAAGCCGTCTTCCGCATCGTTCACGTAGATGCCCGCGGTGATATGCATGGCGGAAACCAGAATCAAACCTTCCTTGATTTCCGACTTGGCCAATGCCTTCTCGACGTCCTCGGTAATATTGATGAACTCCCGATGTTTTTTCGTATTGAACCACAGATACTCGGTGTGTGATTTCATTCCCTGCCCTCCTGGTAATTTCGGATCTTCCTGGACGCGCGGCGCAACTCCGTTGACCTTGCACGCGCGTGGGGGGACATCCCGGCAAGCGCGCGCCGAAACTTCGGAGAATAGCAGAGTTTCGGCATCGGCGTCGCGCCCGACGACTTTGAGTCCACAACGCTTCAAAGTGGTTTAGTGCGATTCCTATTTGTGGTAGGCTTTCACGCCTTGAGCCGCGATGAGGCTCAGTACTGATATGAGGAGGAAAGAATAATGAAAGCCATCCTACGAATCGCCTTTGCTGCAACCCTGATTCTGTCCCTGGCGGAAGCAGCGTTCCCGCAGCTAGGCATGTTTTCGAAAGATCAACGCCTTGACCTGACGCGCGAGTGGAAAGGCGACCGCTTCCCGGACGGGCGTCCCAAGGTGCCGGACTCCGTCCTCGCGGGTTTGAGTGATGTAGATGCCGAGGAAGCCTGGGGCGTATTGCAGTCGCACGGCTTCAAGTACCAGTTTGAAGGCGGATGGCGCGAGGTCAATCCGGGAGGACGGATGGTGGGCCGCGTTTTCACTGCGGTCTTCATGCCCCAGCGGCCTGACGTGAACGCCGTAATCAACGACAAGGGCAAGGCCGAAGGCCGCGTCGGCGCTCAGAACTCCTGGCCGATTGACATGCTCGTTCCCGGCGACGTGCTGGTGGTGGACCTCTTTGGAAAAATCAAGGACGGCACTTATGCCGGTGATAACCTCTCCACGGCCATTTTCGCCAAGAGCCACAACGGCCTGGTGGTGGATGGCGCGGTGCGGGATTTCACAGGCATTTCTGAAATCAAAGGCATGCACGTTTTCGTTCGCGACTTCGACCCCTCCGCCTTGCGCGACACGACGCTGATGGGTATTAACGTACCCATTCGCATCGGTCATGTCCTGGTGATGCCGGGCGACGTGGCCGTGAGCGACCCGGAAGGAATCACATTCATCCCTCCCCAACTCGCCCAGGACGTCATCGACAAGGCGCAAATGACGCACGCGGTGGATGATTGGGGCCACCAGATGTTGCGCGAGGGTAAGTACACGCCCGGCGAGATCGATCGCAAGTGGTCCAAGCCGATGATTCAGGAGTTCAATAAATGGCTGGAGCAGAAAGGCCTGAAACTGCACATGTCGGAAGAGTAGCCAGCCAGAGATTGAATCTTATTTCGGAGGTCTGACCACAATGAAGAATTCTGATCCTTATCTCATGAATCGTCGCGGAATCTTGAAGGGCTCAGCGGCTGCGTTGGGCGGGGCGCTGCTGAGCGGCGAATCGCTGGAAGCCTACCCGCATGGTGTCAACACCAACTCCAGCCCTTCCGCCCTACACATCACCGACCTGCGCGTGGCGACGGTGGTGAAGCCCGGGCCCAGCCCTTGCCCCATCATCCGTATTGACACCAATCAGGGCGTCTACGGACTCGGCGAGGTCCGCGATGGCGCCAGCGCCACCTACGCGCTAATGCTGAAGAGCCGCATTATCGGCCAGAATCCCCTTCAGGTGGATCAACTCTTCCGCAAGATCAAGCAATTCGGCGGTCCGGCGCGCCAGGCGGGCGGCGTGTGCGCGGTGGAAATGGCTTTGTGGGACATCGCGGGCAAGGTTTACAACGTGCCCGTCTACGTCATGCTGGGTGGCAAGGTCCGCGACAAGATCCGCATCTACGCCGACACTACAGAATCCAAGGATCCCAAGATCTATGCGCAGAGGATGAAGGAGCGCAAAGAGGTCATGGGCCTGACCTGGCTCAAAATGGATTTGGGCGTCGATATGGTCGCCGACAAGCCCGGCACCGTGACCGTGCGCTCCGGCCTGAGCGAGTGGGAAATGAGGCAGGTCCCACATCCGCTGCTGGCGATGGAAGTCACCGACAAGGGCATCGCGCTGCTGGAAGAATACGTCGCCGCGGTGCGCGATGCCGTGGGGATGGAGATTCCGCTTTCCATGGACCACCTCGGCCACCTCGGCGTGAAATCGATCATCCGCCTGGGTAAGGCCTACGAGAAGTACAACCTCTCATGGATCGAGGACGTGATTCCCTGGGAGCTGACCGACCTGCTGAAGCAGATCTCTGACCAAAGTCCCACGCCCATCCTAACCGGCGAGGATATCTACCTGAAGGAAGGTTTCCGGGCCCTCTGTGAAAACCGCGCCGTCAGTAAGATTCACCCTGACCTCGCGACGTCGGGGGGGATTCTGGAGACTCACAAGATCGGCGACATGGCGTGGGAATATGCCGTTCCCATGGCGATGCACTTCGCTGGGACGCCCGTGAGCTGTATGGCCAACGTGCACTGCGCGGCGGCAACGCTCAATTTCCTGGCACTCGAAAATCACTCCCTCGATGTACCCTGGTGGAGCGATCTGGTGGAGGGTGTCGAAAAGCCGATCGTGAATCACGGCTGGATCACCGTGCCAGATAAACCAGGCCTCGGGATCACTTTGAACGAAGACGTGGTGAAACAACACTTGAAGCCCGGTACCGGTTACTTCGAACCTACAACCCAGTGGGACCACGATACGTCTTGGGACCGGGAGTGGAGCTAACCCTGGCGGCTCGGCATTGATCTCTTGTTTGCCTTCTCGTGCGATAAGATCTGATGAACTGCAATCGCACAAATGCCAATGATCCCGCAGGTGGCCAGCATCGGATGAGCAGGCCAGATCCTGGAGGCCAAGCCGAACTGCCAAAGCACGAGCGTTCCCGCGATCGAAACCACCAGGTTGTAGAGAAAGATTCTCATGGCTGACCCTCCGCGTTGAGATACGAGAGGAGAATCCACAAAGTTCCTGCTTTCCGACCTTAACACGGAATTGGGATTTTAGATCAGGATGTGATTCAACAGCTTTGTGGCCTGCCCGAGTTGCGAAGCGTTGCTTATTCTCCGGGTCCCCGAAATTAATCCCTTGGCCCGTTCGCGCGCGCCCATCCTCGCTGCATTTGAGGTCGACCCATGTCAAACTCCAGACTGCTAAGGAAACTTTCAGTCATCATTTTGCTGTGTGCCTGCGCAGCTTTGGCAATAGCCGCTCCGATGGCAAGCGCGTCAAGCCGTGGCGCCGCTGCCGCGGGAGGCATCGCGCTCGATACCCCGCATCTGTCCTTCCGCGTCAGCCCCGAATCCGGCGCCTTCGAAATTGACGACAAATCCGGCGGAGTCGTCTGGAAATCCGACTTCCGTCAATCCAGATTCGGTGAGGCGACCATCGATGTCAGCGGCCATCAGCAACACCTCGACCTTGCTCAGTGCCAAGTCGAACGAACAGGCGACGGGCTTGACCTGACGTTTCACCCCCTCGCATCCCAGCCACAAGCGCAGATCGTGGTCAGCGTGCGGCCGGCGGCAGAAGGCGATGGCTTGCGGTTCACCTATGCGGCAAGTCCCAACCTCAAGCTGGAGAGCATTCGTTTGCTCGACCAAGCCTTATGGACGACGGACGCGGAGCGCGGGTACGTCATAATCCCAGCCCGCATGGGATTGATGATTCCGGCCCGACATGGCGTGAATTTCACTCACACCTTCGATACCTATGCTTACGAAGGCTGCCACATGGCCATGGCCGGAGTGGTGAAGAACGGCGCGGCGGCGCTGATCACCTGGGATGATCCCTACGTCGCGGTCGAACTGAAGAGTGAATCCCCGGCGACTGGTGAGTTGGCGGGAAAACAGGTTCTTGCTCCCTCGCTGGTGCTTCACAACTCCGCGCGATGGGTAGAGGTGCGATTTCTCGGCCGTGGAGATTACGTGACGCTGGCGAAGGCCTACCGCCAGATTGCGGCGGAACGGGGCTGGCTCAATACATGGAGTGAAAAATTGCAGGGCCATCCCGAGCGAGCGAAGTTGTTTGGGGCGATCAATTACAAGCTCTGGGCGCTGCTTGACCGCGAGATGGACCCGACCAGTACCCACGAGAAAGTGTTGAAAGTGAATTGGACCTTCGACGAAGCCGCCCAGGTTGCGGAACACTTAAAGAGCGACCTGAAGCTGGACAAAGTCCTATTCATCATGGGTGGCTGGACGCGCCGCGGGTATGACAACCAGCACCCTGACATCCTTCCCGCCAATCCCGAATGCGGCGGCAATAGCGGGCTCAGTGAATGCGCGCGCCGCGTGAGGCAATTGGGATACCTCTTCGGCTTGCACGACAATTATCAGGACATCTACCGCGACTCGCCTTCCTGGAGTGAAGACCTGATTATGAAGCACCCCGACGGGTCCCTGGTGAAAGGAGGCAGTTGGTGGGGAGGCCAAGCCTATCTCACCTGCTCCCTGAAGGCGCTGGACCTGGCCAAGCGGCCCCAGAATCTTCCGGCCGTAAAGGCGCTTACCAACGCGGATTCCTATTTCATAGACACAACGTATGCCTCCGGCCTGCAGGAGTGTTTTGATCCGGCTCACCCCCTGACCCGCGCCGACGACATGAAATGGAAGCAAGCACTCTCCGACTACGCGCGCCAGGAGTTTGGCATTTTCGGCAGCGAAGACGGGCGTGAATGGGCGATTCCCCATAGCGATTTTTTTGAAGGTCTGACCGGCGTGAATGGAACTTGGTACCACGACAAGAATCTACTCAAAGAAACCGGAGGCGTATCCGTTCCGCTATTCGAGTTGGTCTATCGCGACTGCATTGCTCTGTACGGAAAATACGGGTTCGATATTTCCCAGTCGACAGACTACGTGCTCTATCACCTCAGTATCGGGCGGACTTTGAATTACCACGAGATTCCGCCGCACCTTTACTGGAAGGAACCCCGGCCGTGGCAGGCGCACGTTGAGAAGCCCAAGACCGGCGAAGAGGATCCCGCACTCTTCACGCGCGCCGATCACGGTTGGGCGGAGGGACTCCACCCAATGGACCGCTTCGTCAAGAACACCTACGAAATCCTCTCGCCGTTAAACGAGTTGACGGCGGAGATGCAAATGACCCGGCACCAGTTCTTGACGCCGGATTTCAAAGTGCAGCGCAGCATTTTTGGCGAAGGCGCGAATCAAGTCGAAGTGGTCGTTAACACGGGCGCCGCCAATTACTCCGTCGAGTCACGCCTGGGAGGAAAGATTGTGCTGCCGCCGGGAGGATTCCTGATCGAAGCTCCGACCTTCGTCGCATTTCACGCGCTCAATTGGAACGGCCTTGCATACCCGAACGCACCGCTGTTCACAATGCGTAGCGCCGACGGCCAACCCCTCGCGCGGTCGCGGAGGATTCGGGTCTTCCACGGGTTTGGGGACCCAAGGGTAAGGCTGGCTGGAGGTACGCACATCATCGCGAAGGAAGAAGTCGTCTCCGTTACCCCGCACGCCGCAGAAAGCAGGGAAGGAGCTCCCGCTCGCTTCTCGTGTAAGGCCAGGAGTGGCTACGGCTTCGCAGGCCCAATCGCCCCAGTCCTTTGGTTTACGACGGAGAAGTCGCGCGACGATTCGCGCGCCCTTCCGCTCCCGCTCTCGTGCTTTCAAATCTGCGGATTCCCGCCCGAGGTTTTGCTTGCCAGATGCGTCCGCCGTATTGCAAAGTGAATGGGACTTTTCATTTCACCATAGGATCGCCCTGATGAACCCATTGCCTCGAATCCGCTTCGCCAAATCCGCACGCCAGGAGCGTTCCCTGGGCCTGGGGGTGGTCGGGTTGGGGACCGTCGGCACCGGCACGTTGAAAGTCTTGGCAGAGCATCGGGGCGAAATCCAACGGCGGCTCGGATGCGATCTCCAACTCAAGGTGATTTGTTCCCGCGGCGTGCACAAACGCGACCTCTCCTGGTTGCGCCAGCCCGTCCGGGTCACTTCCGATTGGAGAGAAGTCACGAGCGACCCCGAGGTCGACATCGTGGTGGAGCTGGTGGGAGTTCTCTCCACCGCCCGCGCCATCGCCTTTGCCGCGCTGGGAGCGGGCAAGCATCTGGTGACTGCCAACAAGCAACTGGTGGCGGAGCACGGCGTCGAGTTGGTTGAGCGCAGCCGCGCGCGTCAAGTGGGTTTTGGAATCGAGGCTTGTGTGGCGGGCGGAACGCCGGTGCTGCACGCGGTCCGTGAAGGGCTGGCCAGCGAGAACTTCAGCGCGGTTTATGGAATCCTGAACGGCACCACCAACTACATCCTGACGGAAATGGAGCGGCGTGGCTGTTCCTTCGCCGAAGCGCTGGCCGAGGCCCAGGAAAAAGGCTACGCCGAGCCCGATCCCAAATTTGACGTCGAAGGCTACGATGCCAGCTACAAGATCGCGATCCTGGCCATGATGTGTTTCGGCCAGGCGGTGCGGGTTCGCGACATTCCGGTGGAAGGCATCACCCGCATCGACCAAGTCGACTTTGCCTACGCCCACCGTCTGAACCACACGCTACGCCTGATCGCCGGAGCCCGGCGCCGAGGGAGCAATCAACTCGAGATCTTCGTCCGCCCCATGATGATCCCGATCTCTTCCCACCTGGCCACCGTGAAAGGCGCAACGAACGGGGTGCTGCTAGTGGGCGATAAAGGCGGCAACACCAGCATCACCGGCCGCGGCGCGGGAGGTGAAGCCACTGGCGTCGCTGTGCTCTCCGACGTTATCCAGATTGCGCGCTCGATCACCGCCGGTGGCGCGCGCTCGACCCCCTTCGGCTATGAAAACTGGCGTCCGTCGCGGATCGCCTCGCCGGGCGAGAACGTCGCCGCCACCTATCTGCGGCTGGTGGTGCGCGACCGGCCGGGTATCCTGGGGCGCGTGTGCACCATCCTCGGCCGGCATCACATCAACATTGACTCGGTGCTGCAAGAGCCCGAGTGCACCAAGCAGCACCTGCCGTTCGTCATGAGTCTTGAGTCCACACAGGAGAAGCACGTGACGCGCGCCCTGAAGGAAATCTCGCGTCTGCCTTTCCTGGCGGAGCGCCCGCTGCTTCTGCCCTTTGCGGAATTGCCGTAGCTAGGGATTAGGGGTTGGGGTTTAGGGATTAGGGGGTTAGGAGCCAGGGATTAGAGGTTAGGGGTCAGAGGCTTTGCCCTAATCCCTAACCCCTGAACCCTAACCCCGCATGCGGCTACCAGATCAGCCACAAGCCCAATTGCAGTTCCCGCGGCTCTCCTGGTCCCCCGGAAGCCAAACCGGCAACGGGTTGGAGGGTATTGAAAATCTGGCCGAAACTGGCCGCATTCACAATGTTCTGGGGTATATCAAAGTTAGCACGGTTGAAGATGTTGAATATTTCCCCGCGAAACTGGATTTTGGCGATTTCGGCCAGGCGGAAGTTTTTGAGTACGGAGAAGTCGCAGCTTCCGAGTCCCGGCCCGCGCAGGATATTCCGCCCCGCATTGCCAAAAGTAAACTCGCTGGGCGTCGTGAAAGCGGAGGGCAGCACCCATTGCTGCGGGGTTTGCTTGCCCGGGTAGACGGTTGTGCTCGCGAGGCTGGGGCGGTCCGTATCCGCTTGCACCGTGGCGTTGTTGATCTCATCCGCGCCGCTGGCGTTGCCGCTCACGACCGGAGTGAACGGCGGACCAGACTCGATGGTGAGCGCGCTCCCGACCTCCCAACCCTGAATCAGGTAATTGAGGCGCGAGTTCTGGAGCTTTGCCGTGGTCGTGCCGAATGGCATGGCCCAAAGATAAGCCAGAGACAGGCGTTGGGGAAAGTTGAAATCCGAAACCGATTTTTCCGCCGCGACGTCGTAGGAGTTCTGCGGGAAGTTGGGATTGCGCGAGTCAGCGAACGGGCCGGACGCGGTATCGATGGACTTCGAGTAGGTGTATGCGGCCAGGATGGAGAGGCCTTTGGAGAAGCGCCGCTCGACCTTGGCTTGCAGCGCGTGGTAGATGGAACTTCCCGCGGATTGCGTGTAGGCGAAGTTGGCGAGATAGGGAATCGGGGAGAGGCAACTGCCCGCTTCACACGCCACCAGTGTGGAGGCTTGGACGGCCGCCGACGCGCCGCTCACGTCGGTCATATTCACAGGTTGGTTGGGATCGGTTTCCTGCACCAGGTGCAGTCCTCGCGTCCCGACGTAGCCGATATCGATCAGCCAGGTCTTTCCCACCTGGCGCTGCACATCGGCACTCCATTCCTGAATGAAAGCGTTTTGGAAGTTCAGTTGGAACGGGCTCATGCTGGGATAGCTGGTGCCCCCAATGTTGGTGAGGGCGTTTTGAATAATGGCGCCGCTGCCCGGGTAATACGTGCCAGACTCGATCAAGGGCAAGGCGTCGCCGATGTTGCCCTCCTCGAGGTGGACGAAGGGAGGATTGGCGGCTTTCTGGAAATAGACGTCGCCAAACGTCTGGTCATAGAAGATTCCATAGCCGCCGCGCAGGACAGTCTTGGAATTCCCGAAAGGCTGCCAGGCGATGCCGATGCGCGGCTCAAAGTTCTTGTGATCGGGATATTGCAGCGAGCGGTTGCTCGCCGTGCTGCCCAGGTTGAGGGTTTGTTGAGCGCACGTTTGCGCCGTGCACGGCTGCGGGATTGATCTGCAACTGGCCGGTGTAGGGATTCTGCGAGGGGTTAAAACTCCAGAGGGTTGCGGCACTGGTTCCCGCCACCATCAGGTCCCCATTGCTGAAGTCGAAGTTGGAAAAGTCGTTGTTCTTCTCCGTCACCAGGCTCTTGTACTCGTAACGAAAACCGAGGTTCAAGGTCAAATGGGGACGCACGCGCCAATCATCCTGGACGAAGAAGTCGTACTCGCCGAACGCTCCGGAGATGTACTCCTGAAATCCGTTCAGCCAGTACTGGGGAAGGCCCAGCAAAGCATCGGCAACACTGTTCCCGAACTGGCAGGCGCCGGATGCCGCGCACGGCAATCCGATTTCACCCGCGAGCCCCGCCTCCTCCTGCGAGTTCAATTGCCCCAAGCCGCTGGTAACGAAACCGGTGAAACCGTAAGACCCGCGGTAGTTGCTATCGACCGTAAAGTTCCCCCGGCGCACCAGGCGAATGTCCGCTCCGTAGCTCAGCGTGTGAGTTCCCAAAACATGTGTCAGCGTGTCGCCGACCTGGAAGGTATTCACCGCGCCGGTCTCCGGAAGGCTGGAGTCCGCCCCGATGCCGGCATATCCGGAATAAGTCATGTCCGGGACGCCGGCGGATTGCCCGTTGATTTGGTTAACGCCATTGATGCCAAGGCTCGAGGCCAAGTCGTTGCCCAGGTCCTGGTTCGATTGCCGAAGCTGCCAGCGGTTGTATCCCAGCTTGAATTCGTTGACTAGCTTGGGGCTGAAGATGTGAGTCCAATCGAGACCTGCCATCTGGTAGGAGTTGTGAGAGAACCGGCCGTATCCGGGAAGCGTCGTAAGGCTTTCCGGAACCGTGCCCGACGGCCAGAACTCGCGGTCAAGATTCAGGCTATAGCGAACGAACAGCGAGTTCTTCGTGTCGAGCTGATGGTCAACGCGTCCCGTCATCGTATCGGTGTTCACTTGCCGATCGACCAACGCGGTGTAGTTAGCGGCGCCACAGGAAGCGCCGGCGATGTTGGGCGTGGGGTACTGATTCACCAAGCCCTGCCCCGCAGGGTCAGCCTGCGGCAAGACCTGGCTGATGTCGGTAAAGGGTAGAACGGACCCCTGCATTAAGGCAAGAGGGTTGATGAGAACGGTCTGGCTTGCGCATGCGGGATTCAAGAGATCGGCGAAGTTGCCCTCGCGGTCAGAGACAGAAGGAACCAGGAAGTTATCGTAGAAGTCGCGGTGCTCGCGCGTCCCCTCGTAGGCGAAAAAGAAGAAGCTATGGTCGCGCCCGTCATAGATTTTCGGGATCGCAATGGGCCCGCCGAGCGTCGCACCGAACTGATTGCGGTGCATGGGGGCCACGGATGGGTCGAAGAAGTTGCGCGCGTCGAAGCCGGTATTCCGCACGTACTCATAAGCGCTGCCGTGGACTTCATTCGTCCCGGATTTCGTAACCATGTTGACTTCGGCCCCGGCGTGGGCGCCGAACTTGGCCTCGTAAACGCCAGTCTCCATGCGAAACTCCTGCACGGAGTCAAGCGGCGGAGCCACAGTGTATTGGCCGACGCCCACCGAAGTGTCATCCAGGCCGTCGAGCCAATAGGAGTTCATCGAGTCGCGCATGCCGTTGACGTTGATGGACCCACCGCCGCCGCGGGTGCTGACCGCGCTGCCCGAGGTTCCAGGAGACACGCCCGGCACGAGCAGCGCGAGCTCCAGGAAGTTCCGCCCGTTCAGGGGAACGTCGTTAACCTTTTGTTCGTCGATGGTGGTTCCGACCGAGGATGTTTGACTCTCAACCGTCGCGGGGTAGGCTTCCACGACGATGGAGTCGCTAGCTTGACCCAAATCCAGTTTGATGTCCTCGCGCAAGTGTTGATTCACCAGAAGCGTAAGAGGGCCGCGGTCGAACTTTCGGAATCCCTCTTTCTGGACGCTCAACGTGTACCGCCCCGGAGGAAGGAGAGGAACTTCATAACTGCCATCTTTGGAGCTGGTCACGCTGCGGGAAAAGCCTTTGTCTTTTTCCGTGATCGTCACGACGGCGCCGGGCACTACGGCGCCGCTGGGGTCGATGACAGTTCCCGCAAAGCTGCCCTGAAAGGTTTGCCCCCAAGAGGAAATAATGCCAACACAGATTATAGCCAGAGATTGAAATGTCCGTCGGATTGATAATGGCAAGGTTCGCATGGTCCTCCCTTCGAAGTCCGGTACCGAGGTCCCATTATGTACGACGCAAATCAGCGGGTTGTAAGCGCCAGGTCCGGAATAGTCATTCGCTATCGGCAGACCGACGCATGGCACTCACAATAGCATGAATTTGTATCCAAGGGGAACACCAGCGGGCGGCTCGCAAGCTGAAATTCGATTACAATACCTCCGCTGTGGCCGCCGCGGCGACGCGCTCCGTGCGTCGGTCACAGATTGGGTGGGCAGGAGGGCGTGATGCAATTGGAAAAGGGCACACTGGAGATTCTGCCGACGGCGCTTCGGAAAATGGAGGAGGGGTTTACCTCCCTTCCCGCCATTGACGCGCCGGCTCTGGGCCAGGAGCGTATCGCCGAGGTGATGGAGCAAGTCGCGGTTCGGCTGCGCGACAACTACCCCTACTTCCATCCTCTCTATGCCGGCCAGATGCTGAAGCCGCCCCACCCGGTTGCCCGCGCCGCATACGCGTTGGCCACCTGGATCAATCCCAATAACCACGCGCTGGACGGCGGGCGCGCCAGTTCGGCGATGGAGAAGGAAGCCGTGGCGGAGATCGCTGCCATGTTCGGTTGGCAGACTCACCTGGGGCATCTCTCGAGTGGCGGGACCATGGCGAACCTCGAGGCGCTCTGGGTGGCCGGGCAGCTTCATCGGGGGAAGAAGATCGCCGCCTCCGCGCAGGCGCACTATACGCACCATCGCATTAGCAGCGTGCTGGGCCTGCCGTTCGCGGAAATCCCTTGCGATTTACACGGACAGATGGACACTCACGCTCTCGCAGATAAGCTGGCGGAAGGCGACATCGGCTGTGTGGTCGCAACCCTCGGAACCACAGGTACGGGCTCGGTTGATCCCTTGCCGGAGATCCTTCGCCTGCGTGCCCAGTACGGCTTCAGATTGCACGTCGACGCGGCCTATGGCGGCTACTTCACCCTCGCCGGGAACCTGACGGCGGAAACGCGCGAGGCGTTTGACCAAATCGGCGGGGCCGACTCAATTGTGGTCGATCCCCACAAGCACGGACTGCAACCTTATGGCTGCGGGTGCGTGCTGTTCCGCGACCCGGCGGTGGGGGCGCTGTACAAACATGAATCGCCCTACACTTACTTCACGTCGTCGGAAATGCACCTGGGCGAAATCAGTTTGGAGTGCTCGCGGCCCGGAGCCTCGGCGGTGGCGCTGTGGGCCACGCAAAAACTTCTGCCGCTCACGCGAGGCGGCGAGTTTGCCGCAAGCTTGGAGGCGTGCCGGGAGGCGGCGCTCAGCTTGGCAGATCGGCTCGCCGTCGACCCTCGATGGATTGTGCCTTCTCTCCCGGAACTGGACATCGTGGTCTGGGCTCCTCGCGCCGCGACCGCCCTTTTCGCTTCTGAACGGTCGCAGAGGATCTTCACGGCGGCTGCAAAGCACGGCCTGCACCTTGCCTTGATCCGCTTGCCCATTGGATTCTTCCCGTCGCTTCAAGAGCCGCAGAGCCGAACTGCGGGCCTTGCGCCACCAACGGCGGATTGGTCAGATCAGGGCACCGTGCTTTGCCTTCGGTCGGTTTTAATGAAACCCGAGCACCGCGAATGGCTAAACGAGATTATGCTTAGACTTGATGCGGCGTTCGGAGATGCGGTGGAGGAATAGCGGAAATGGATAATCCCAAACTTACCGATCTTCCCAAACTTTCAACGGACATCGCTTTGGACATGCACGTCAGAGCTGGCAGAGCAGGTAGAGCGAAGCCAAGATCATGAGCGGCGACGAATAGAACCCGGGCAACGGCCGGGGAAACCGAAGGGAGGCAACAGTGCGGCCTCGGACGGTTGCCCCAATATGAACCAAACCGTTGGCGAACATGACGGCGGCGAAAACGAAGCCGATGGGGCGCATCCAACGAGCCCCGCGTAACACAAAAATGGAAAGGCATAGGAGCAGGACGTTTACCGCCGCCAAACCAGCCATCCAACCCCTGAAGGTATAAACCGGCAAGGGCAGCCATGGCCGGCTGTGGCGCAGGGCCATCACCGTGGGGTTGTAGACCGAAAGGAAGCCGGTGGCGGCTTCGTCGGCGACATGCAGAGCCAGCACCAAGCAGAGGGCAATCCAGGCCCAGAAGAGTTGGCCATGGGGAACTGCGGCCCAGGTGATGGCCAGCGGAATATGTTGAGAGGTTATCATCGCTTCATCCTTTCATACGCTTCTGTTTTGTGGGTGCGCCGATTCCACGCAAGTTGAATCCGGCGATGGCCTGGGCGAGCTGTTCGGCCGGGGGGCGCAGTTTAGGATCCCGCGCCAGCCACCGGTAGACGGCTTCGTAGACGGAGCCGACCCAGCAACTCGCCACAACCGCGGTATCCAGCGGAGGCAAGCTGCCTGCGATCGCGCGGAGCCCCTGTTCCACACCCCTTGTATGGCTTTCGATCACGTGCCGTCGCACCGCTTCCAATCGGCTCCCCAGCCCGGAAGATTCCACAATCAAAATCCGCGCCTCCTCGGGATTTTCCGCCAGGTAGTGAACCAGCGCCGTGACCGCCGCGCGCATTTGCGCCAGCACTTGGGGGCCGGCGGCGCGAAGGGCTTGATTGAGCGCCGACGAGATTTGCTCGTCCAGGGCTTCCAGAGCCGCCGCGAACACATCTTCCTTATTCTCAAAATAGGAATAGAAACTGCCCACGGAACTGTGGGCCGCGCGCACGATCATCGGCACCGTTGTGGCATGATACCCCTTCCGCCCGAAAATGCCGACGGCGGCTTTCAGCAACTTGTTGCGCCGTGCTTCCTTTCGGTCGGCCATTTTCGGCGTGGTGCGGTACGCCATCTGGATTCTCCGATAAATTCACATTCCGAGAGGCAAGCGGAATGCCGGACCTCCGATTCAATGAAAGAATGACGTTTCATTCTATTCTTGTCAAGCTCAACCCTCGGCTTTAGGCGCTGTTCCGAGTTACGCCGCCGCGGCCGCGCTGCGGCATTCGGGAATGTGTCCACTCATGGAACGAAAGCGATGTTCGAGAAGCAGGGGTTCGAAGCCGTAGCCCCCTTTGGTAACCTCAAAGTATTGATGCGAAGAATCGTGTGATTGCCGCGACGTGTCGACCAACAAAATCAACCGCTTGGCAGCCGTCCACGGATATTTCACATCTAACGCATTGACAAACCAAGGTCAATGCGCATAGTGTACGCCATCTTATGAAAATTCTGGTACTCGGGTCTGGTGGACGGGAACACGCCCTGGCATGGAAGCTGCATGAAAGCCAGCAGATGGAGGAGCTCTATTGCGCGCCAGGGAATGCGGGAATCGCGCAGGAGGCGGAGTGCGTCCCTGTTGATCTGACGCAAACGAAAGCCATCGTAAACCTCGCCAAGCGAGTGCGCGCTGACCTGACAATCGTTGGGCCGGAAGCGCCTTTGGTGGCCGGCGTCGTCGATGAGTTCGAAAAAGAAGGATTGGCCATCATCGGACCGAGCAAGGCCGCCGCGCGACTCGAGGGCAGCAAAATCTTCGCCAAGGAATTCATGCGGCGGCACAACATTCCTACCGCGCGCTTCGAGGTGGCGGAGAACTTCGAGCAAGCGCTTAACATCCTCGCACGATTCCCGCTTCCGGTCGTAATCAAAGCGGATGGCTTGGCAGCGGGCAAGGGAGTCGTCGTTTCGAGCAATCACGTGGATGCGGAACAGGCCCTTGAAGATTTCATGGTCCGCAGAACCTTGGGCAGCGCCGGCGATCGGGTGGTCATCGAGGAGTGCCTTTCGGGCGAAGAGATGTCGTTCATCGTTCTCACCGATGGCCGTGGCATTCTTCCTCTGGTGCTGACACAGGACCACAAAGCATTGCTGGACGGCGATAAAGGCCCCAATACGGGCGGCATG
The DNA here is from genome assembly GCA_963808085.1 of uncultured Acidobacteriota bacterium. Lineage (GTDB taxonomy): Bacteria > Acidobacteriota > Terriglobia > UBA7540 > UBA7540 > Bog-366. The sequence continues at coordinate 98,199 of CAWEFC010000028.1, read as the reverse complement.
GGCGCGTTTAGCGACGATTCGATCCTCAGCGAGCCGCTGCACGACGAGATTCTTCGGTCGATCGTAGCTCCCACGCTGGCGGGCATGGAAATGGAAAAGTCCCCCTACCGCGGCTTCTTGTATTTCGGACTGATGATGACGCCCTCCGGCCCGATGCTGCTGGAGTACAACGTCCGCCTGGGCGACCCCGAAACCCAGCCCATCTTGATGCGATTGCGCACGGACCTCGCGGACTTGCTGGTGGCGTCTAGGGAAGGTCGACTCGCGAATGTGGATGTGCATTGGAGTCCCAACCCTGCCGTCTGCGTCGTGCTCACCTCCAAGGGTTATCCGGCAAAACCGGAAATTGACAAACCCATTAAGGGCTATGAAGCGGTAGAATCATTGGGGGGGGTCAAGATTTTCCACAGCGGGACACGCGTCGAGGATCATCAATTACTCACGGCGGGGGGGCGCGTGCTAGGAGTGACCGCCATTGCCGAGGACCTGCCTTCCGCCATCCAACGCGCCTATGCGGGAGTCAGCAAGCTTCAGTTTGAGGGAATGCACTATAGGAAGGACATCGGGGCAAAGGCATTGCAGCGGGTTCCCAGGCTCCCGCCGCCCAAGCGGGCGCGCGCCGCCAAAGGGGACCGCCCGTCTTCGCGCAAGTAAGTCCGGATTCGTAGAGGGTTCATTCCAATTCACAGGGAGGAAAGAAAAGATGGCTGAGAAGCCACTCGTTGGTATCGTTATGGGCAGCGACACGGATCTGCCCACCATGACTGAGGCCGCTGTAACCTTGAAGAAGTTCCAGATTCCGTTTGAGATTGAAATTACCTCGGCCCATCGATCGCCCGTGCGCACTTCTGAATATGCGCGCACGGCCGTCCAGCGAGGGCTGAAAGCCATCATCGTGGGCGCCGGCGGGGCGTCTCACCTGGCCGGAGTGATCGCCGCGGAAACCATCCTGCCGGTGATCGGCGTCCCCATGGCGACCACGACTCTCGCGGGACTCGACGCCCTGTTGTCCACGGTTCAAATGCCGGGCGGCGTGCCCGTGGCCTGCACCGCCATCGGCAAGCCCGGCGCGATTAACGCCGCCATCTTCGCCGCGCAGATCATCGCGACGTGCGATCCCGCCACCGCGCAAAAGCTTGTTGAACATAAAGAACAACTGGTGCGCTCCGTGGCCGAGAAATCGGAAAAACTCAAGCGGGAATTTCAAGTTTAGTAATGAGTGACAAGTGATGAGTGACGGACAAGAATAAGCCACGCCATTCGCTTCTTCTATGTCCCGCGTCCCTCCTCATCGTACGGTCGTGCTTGCTTGTCACTCGTCACTCTTCGCTCGTCACTGCTTTTGGGAGCCCTCGTGTTTATTGGCCACTTTGGAGTAGCGCTCGCGGCGAAGAAGGTGGCGCCGCGCACCTCCCTCGGGACCCTGGTGATGGCGGCGCAATTCGTGGATCTGCTCTGGCCGCTCTTTCTTCTCATGGGCATTGAGCGGGTGATCATCGACCCGGGCAACACCGCAGTTACGCCGCTGGACTTTATCTCTTACCCGATTTCTCACAGCCTCCTCGCCGATCTCGGCTGGGCCTGCCTTTTCGCGGGTATTTACAAGGTAGTTAAACGTGACTCGCGGGGTGCGCTCTGCCTGTGGTTCGTGCTGATGAGTCACTGGGTACTCGACGCAGTCAGCCACCGGCCCGACCTTCCACTCTATCCCGGCAGTTCCACCTACGTGGGCTTGGGTCTCTGGCACTCGCGGACAGCGACGATCTATGTGGAGAGCGCGATCTTCTTATTCGGCGCGTTAGTTTATGCAAGAGCGACGCGCCCCCGCGACCGCATCGGTTCACTTGCCTACCGGTCATTCCTCGCTCTGCTTTTGCTATTTTACATCCTCAACATTTTCGGCCCACCGCCGCCCAGCGAGAGGGCCGTCGCCTATGCGGCTCTCGGCATGTGGGTCTTTGTCCTCTGGGGTTACTGGCTGGACCGCCATCGGTTCGTGGTTCCGCCCTCTCCGCCTGCCGCGCCCACGCCGCTCAACTTGTTCCCCGAGCCGCCTCCTCAGGTATGAAGAAGGTTTTGACTTCTATGACTGCCCCGAGCGCGTGCGCCACAGCGTGCTTACTGAGTTTTTCGAGATAGAGTGACGCACTGCTTTCGTATCGCGGGCGTCACGCCCGGTGTGGCGTGGGCATCTTGCCCGCGCTGGGCGGGAGCGGGACGCTCCCGCGACAGCGGGCAGGATGCCCGCGATACGTCGAACCGGCCTCGACACCAACACAACATACCGGCGCGGCACGACTTGACTCCTCCCACCCGAGCCGTTATCTTCTCAGGCAACAATCCTGTGGAGCGCGCGTTGATCGTAAGAAACCAGGGGTGGAAAGAGGTCCTCCGATGTCCAAGCCATTATCCGCGGTTGATTGCATTGGCCCGGCATTCACGCAAACTAAAGAGCAACTGTTTTCACCCTTTCGATTCCAGCGCTGGACGCGCCTGGCGCTTGTTTGCTTGGTCCTCGGGGACTTCGCCGGCGGGGGTGGCGGATCTCCCGGCGGATTCAATTTTCCAGTGTCACATGGTAAAGGCGGCAAGAGTTTCGTTGCCTTTCCCAATGTTGATTGGGACAAGATTCTCCCTTGGCTGCCCTGGATCGCAACGGGCGTTGCTCTGGTTCTCGTGCTCTTCTTCCTTTGGGTTTATATCGCCTCGGTGTATCGCTTCGTACTCTTTGATTCTGTCCTCCATAATCGCTGCGAGCTGAAGGGGTGTTGGCGGCGCTGGGAGCCCCGTGGGCGGAGTTTTTTCTTCTGGTGCCTCGCCATTATCGTCGGGTTCTTTGCCGGGTATGCCGTGCTCATCGGGGCGCCGCTGCTCATTGCCTGGCGCGCGGGGTTATTCCGCCATCCGGGCGAGCACGTTGCGACGTTGGTTCTCGGCGGCATTGCGATGCTGCTTCTCATTTTGGCATTTTTCGTGGCGGGCGCGGTGGCTGTCCTCTTCGCCAAGGACTTTTGCGTGCCCATTATGGCGTTGGAAAACGTGGATGTGCTTGACGCCTGGCGGCGCCTGCTCCCCATGCTGGCGGTCGAGAAAATGGCGTTCACGGGCTATGTGTTGATGAAAATTGTTTTGTCGATCGGGAGCGCCATCGTTTTCGGAATCATCACGATCATCGCTTTGATTGCGCTGCTCATCCCTCTGGGGATCGTGGCTCTTATTGGCTTCTTTGGCGGCAAAGCTCTAGGGCTTTCATTTGACGTCGCCACGGTCAGCATCCTGGTTTTATTGGGCGGCATCATTCTAATGGGTATTATCTATTTGATTGCGGTAATCAGTACCCCGGCGATGGTCTTCTTTCAATCGTACGCGCTTCACTTTTTGGGTTCGCGTTACCCGGCGCTGGGCGCGGAACTCTTCCCTCCCCCGCCGGAACCTCCGCCGCCACCTGCTCTCGATCGACCGCCGAGTCTCGAGCCAGCAATCGGGTGAACGGGTAATCGATCACCCGATTATTTTTTCGTCCGGCTTCCGGGTTTTACCGCGGTAATTCCCGCCTGGCATAGGGGGCATTCGGCAGGTTCATAATTTTGAATCTTGAGAGTAATCAGCGCGGATTTGGGTAAGCCCAGGTCTGCTGTCCCGCCGCTGCGATCGATCAAAGCGCCGGCTCCTACGACCTTGCCGCCGGCCTGCTCCACGCAGTGAATCGTCTCGCGTGTGGAGAGCCCCGTGGTGATGACGTCTTCCACCACGAGCGTGGGTTCACCCGGCTCGAGGCTGAAGCCGCGGCGTAGCGTCATCGCGCCTTCCTGCCGCTCGGTGAAGAGCGCCCGTACACCGAGGGATCGAGCCACTTCATGAGCCACCAGAACGCCGCCGAGCGCCGGCGCGGCCACCACCGATGCTCCCAGATGACGCAGTTGTAGGGCTAGCTGTGTACACAATTGTTCCGCCACGCGCGGATGCTGGAGCACCAGCGCACACTGCACGTAGCGATCGCTGTGGAGGCCTGAAGAAAGAATGAAGTGTCCTTCCAGCAGGGCCGAGTACTTGCGAAAGATATCGAGGATCTCGTTTTCCGTCATGATGGATGAGCCTGTAAGGAAGCGGGAGTAAGCGCCATTTCCATCTCTTCGGCGATGGCATCCGCCGCGGCGGCAGGATCTGCGGCCCCGGTAATGGGCCTTCCGATCACCAGATAGTCCGCCCCGGCGCGAATGGCACTCTCGGGAGTCGCGGTGCGCGCCTGGTCGTCGCCTGCGCCCGCGGCGGGGCGAATGCCGGGTGTGACGATCAGGAAGTTCGAACCACAGGCTTGGCGGATGACGGCGATCTCGCGCGGCGATGCCACCACGCCATCGGCTCCCGAGTCCTGCGCGAGCCGGGCCAGCCGGACCACCACTTCCTCCGGCGATCCCCGGAATCCAACTTCCGCCAGGTCTTCCGCGCCCAGGCTGGTGAGCGCCGTAACCGCCAGCACCCGGGTGGGCTGGGCCACTCCTCTTGCCTTCGCCGCCGCGCGGACGCCCTCCACCGCCGCCGCCATCATTTTGCGCCCGCCCGAAGCGTGGACCGTCAGCAGGCTTACTCCCAGCATCCCCGCCTGCTGCGCAGCGGCGCGCACGGTGTTGGGAATGTCGTGGAACTTGAGATCAAGAAAGACTTGCTCACCCGCCGCCACCAGATAGCGCGCCACCACCGGGCCTTCCGCCGTAAAGACCTCTTTCCCCACCTTGAACATCCCCACGTGGCTGTGGAGCTTTTCGGCAATCCGCACCGCGGCATTGGCGCTGGGAACATCCAGCGCCACAATGATCTTTTCCCTTGTTGGCATGATCAGCATTCTAATAGAACCCGGCGGAAAGGTGAAATGGAATCTCGAATCTCTCCACACGCAGGCTGTACCGCCGGGGATCGCCTTGATTTCGATTTGGGTGCCAATATCAGCATAATCGCGTTTGTTTTCTATAAGATCGCAGGATAATGGTTAATGCGTGCACATTCGCCATATCGAAGTCCAGTTCCCGCGTATATCTGCTTTGTTTACATCAACATCTCAGGGTTTTCCATAACCCCTTTGGTTTCATCAACATCTCAGGGTGGATGACATTCTGTCGTACAGGCTCCCTTTGTTTTCAATAACATCTCAGGAGGTACCTTCATTTTTCACTATCGACCCGACCCAACTTACCGTTCTTAATTTTGGTGAGAATTTCCGTGACTCGCAGGACTTGCCGCATGTTGGAATCTTCCCATCTTTGCATCAGCATGATGGGGCCGCTGCGATCAAGGGGCGCCATCCAGGAATCCCAACAATGGCGCGAATGGATGGGATCCTCCGGTTCTCCCTTGAGGTCAACCGGCTCCGTTTGCATCCGGGCAAGCTGCCTCAGCAACAGCACCCTCAAGTTCTGCCGGTCCGGTCTGCGCAAATCTTCATCGGCGGGAAGCGTGCCTTCCGCCCTGGGGTCGGAGCCATCGGTCGCTGGCCAGGCGTCTTCGGTCCCCTGCTCCTCCAATCGCTGCATAAAAAATAGGATCGAGTCCTCGTCGCTGCCGGGTTTTTTCTGCTCGTCCCCGAAAAGCTCGTTGAAGACTTCAAAATCCTCGCGGCAGGTAAAATGACCCGGCTCGCAAACCTCGGTGGCGAGCGACACCAGCCTGTTGGCCTTTTCCTTCAGAATCCGGTCGATGATTTGCACCGGTGTGGGTCTCGGTATGGACCGATAGAGTTGCTCCGCCGCCAAGCTTTCCTGGATGCGGTCCGCGCGGTCCATACGCCACAGAGCACGAACCAGGCGCATCACGAGCCTCATTTCCATTTCATTGGCGGGCAGCCAGGTTTCCGTCAGGGAATCCACCAGGTTTTCAAAACGCTCGGGGTCTTCGCCCAAAGCCGCGAGGATATCGCTCTGTGCCTGGGAGTAAAACCCATGGCGCAAATTCGCCGCCGCCGCGTGCGCCTTGCCTTCGAGGGTTCGCGCCCCGCGCGAGCGCCGGCCATTGGCGCGACTCGAGGCGATTTTTTCCGCCGTCATCTTGGGACTCTTTGTTAACGACATGTCAACCTCCTGAATGTGGCAGGCGGCTCATCCGCCGCGGCCACCACGCTCCCGCCAAAGCCGCCTGCGTATGAAAATGAAAAGAAAATGAGCGTGGGGCAAATCCTGAGTGCAGCGTTCATCCCACAATTGTAGCCGATGCGACTGGATGATGTCAAGAGGTTTTATTGACCAAATTACTACCGGTAGGAAATTTAATTTTGATAAATCGCAGATTTTCTGGAATTTAGAGACTTTGTGTCGGTCTGCCTGGGCATGGGTCTGGTGCAGCAGCCATTTCCCTCCAAGAATTCCCGTGCGGAATCATTGCCTCCAATGTTAGGCGGTTTGCTACTCCAGTGCCTTCGGAAGTGCGTGCCAAACTGTAGAGCGCCTTCCTCTAAAACATGGACTTTACCATTTCCTAGTTCTGATGGATGTCGGCGAATCGAACTAATCCCTCATCGGAAAGCTGATTTACATTCGCTCCCCCTAATATTAGAATCGGAGGAGTGATAGGGAATCACCCCGGCGAGGAATACCAGTGCCCGCGAGAACTCTACCGCCCGTCCGCCCCGCTCGGCTTAGGCCGATCGACCGCGCACATGAGCTTGCTTGGATATCCCAGCATCGTAGCGAATACGCAGGCGAATGGGTAGTCCTGGATGGCGACCAATTGATTGGCCATGGCGACGACCCCGGGCCGCTCGTTGAGCGGGCTCGCGCCCAAGGCGTTCAACGACCGCTCGTGACCCGGATTGAAGAGGAGCCCGTTGCCTCTACCGGAGGGTGGCTCTGAATTTGTATTCCTTGTCTTTCCCCTTTCGGCACTCCTATTCTGGCCAGAGCGCAATTTCGATACCGCTCACTCTAATGTCGGCTCCCTTGCAGCATGTGGATTTGCTCGCCAAATTGGACACGGGCAGCACTTATTGCATTTTCAGTCGAAGTTACTCCGCCCTTCTCGGATTGGACCTCTACTCGGGTATTTCCCAGCGAATGCGAACGGCCACTGGCGCCTTTCAAACCTTCGGCCACGAGGTGACGGTCTCCGTCTTTAACCTCGAGTGGCAAGCCGTCGTCTATTTTGCCGAAAGCGATGCTCTTTCGCTTAATGTCCTGGGCCGTTTTGGGTTCTTGGATCGACTCCGAATTGCCGTGGTTGATTATGACGAGCAGCTCTTTATGGGTCTTTATGAGCAAGAGTAACGACTAAAGCGAGCGTGATCTCGAGGTGGGACATCTAATCACTGCGGTCGCCGCTATCCCCGAAGATTTTCCGGAATTCCTCCGACGATTTGCGCAGCGCGAGCCATTCCGCGAACAGGTCGGGGGTCTCCAGCCACACTTGGAACCAGCTCGCGATTTCCTGTTTTTCCCGGCGCTTCGGAGCTTGCACGCGCGGATTGGCGGCAAGGCTTCGAGCGCGCAGCTTCCCTTTTTTCACCAGCGCCACGGCCAGCTTTGTACCCAGGCGGTCCGCGGCGTCTAAATACTCGCGATAAATCTCATCCAGCCGCAGCAGGGATTGTTCAGCGCTAGCCAAGTCGTGAAATTCCAACACGCCCTTTAAGCGGCTGGCATAAGGCTCCGGCATCACGGGGTCGGCGTAGCGGTCTTCGTACCGGACCTCGTATCCGGCCGCGCGCAGGGTCGAGGCAATGTACCCGAGCGAAGTTCTGTCGCCGGGCCCGAGGCAGCGGCGAAGTTCGTTGCGGGCCGCGTGAAGATCGCCCACCTCAAGCGAGCGCTTGCCGAGCGCCTGAAAGAACTCAAGAAGGAGCCGTTTTTTGCTTGTCTGGGAAGGCATGTCGCGATCCAGTAAACGCTAGTCGGTAGACGGGATACGGGTCACGGGACATGGGATACGGGAAACAGAACTGTTGTTGTGCGAGGAAAATGGGTTTACGTATGCGGCGCATGTCAATTCATTGTAGCGCCGGGCTTTAGCGCGGCAGGTGCCGCCCTAAAGGGCGGCGCTACGGTAAATGCATTTTCCTTACGCGACACTAGGCGTCGCGTCTGTTTGCCGTGTTCCGTCTACTGCCTACCGTCTACCGCATTCCGCTTTTTCGCTCGTTCTTCCCTTCGGTACCGCGCCACATTACGCTGGTGCTCCTCAAGACTCTTGGAAAATATGTGGCCGCCGTGATTATTGCTGACGAAATAGAGCGAGTTGCCGTCGGCCGGGTGGAACGCAGCACGAAGCGAGCTTTCTCCCGGATTGGCAATCGGCCCGGGCGGCAAGCCGGCGTGGCGATAGGTATTGAAGGGCGAATCGAAATTCAGGTCGCTCGCGCGGATGGTCCCGATGGGGCGATCGGCAAGGCGCGCCGCGTAGATCACCGTGGGGTCGCACTGGAGCAGCATGCCTTTTTCCAGGCGGCGGGTAAAGACTCCGGCCACCACCGGACGCTCGGCGGGGTCGGGGGTTTCCTTCTCCACGAGCGAGGCCAAGGTCACCGCCGTGTGCAAGGCGTCCGAGCCCGGAGCGAACTCATCATGAAACCGCGTTTGCATCACGTGCCGGAAGCGAGTGACCATGGTGGCAATCACCGTGTCGGCCGTGGCCCCGCGCGGGAATCGGTAAGTATCGGGAAAAAGGTAACCCTCGAGCGACGGAGCTTTGGGATCCAAATCGCGGATCAGCGCGGCTTGCGCGGTCTTGCGAAGGAAATCGGACGGGCCAATCGCCAACCGATCCGAGAGAATGCGCGCGATATCGAAGCGGTCGGAGCCCTCGGGAACCACCACCGAATAGAGATACACATCCCCCGCCACCAACTTCCGGTAAACATCAATGGGGCGCGCGGGACGATCGAAAAGGTATTCACCGGCTTTTAGGCGGCGGTGATGGATGCGGCCAACCGCGTAGCGGAGCAGGAAAGCCCACCTGTCGGCGAGGACGCCTCGCGCCACGAGCAGGCCGGCAATCGCGGGAGCGTCTGTCCCGGGTGGAATCTCCACCATTTCGCGACCGCTGGGGCTCGCGTGGGGATGGTTAAGGTCCCACGCAATCCAGGCCCCGCCTGCCAGCAGGAGCAGCACGAAGATGGTCGCGAGTGCGCGCTTCATCCCTCCGCCTGGCTCGCGCGGCTGCGCTCGTTTTCAAGGTAATCCAGATAGCTTTGCAGGAGCAGCACCGCCGCGATGCGATCCACGGCGCGCTGGCGTTTGCCGATGCTCAAGCCCGCTTCGCGCAGCGTTCGATTTGCCTCGACGCTCGTCAGCCGCTCGTCGCGCAATTCCACTGGACACGGCAAGCGCCGGCGAAGCTTTTCAGCGAATTCGGCAACTAGCTGCGACATGGAAGTTTCGCCGCCGCTGTGACCAATGGGGTTTCCTACCAGCACTTTCTCCACCGAATACTCGTCCACGAGCGAGCGCAGGTGTTCTAAATCGTCAGCAATGCGCGTGCGCTGGAGCGTGGGCAGGCCCTGCGCCGTCATGCCGAGCGCGTCCGACACTGCCAGGCCCATGCGCTTCGTGCCGAAATCAATCGCCAAAATGCGTGGAATCACGTTGGTGTGCCGCAACCTTGAGAACTTCTGGCAGAGCTTCCGGCGGGAAGGCGCGATCAAATGTTTCGTCGATGTCCTGCAAAGTCATGCCGGCGGCCAGGCATTCGAGGATGAGAGAAACCGACAAGCGGGTGCCACGAATTGCCAGGGTACCGCCCAGGAGATTGGGGTCAGCCACAATCCACTGATAGTCCTTATACGGCGTCGGTTGCCAATGCGACATGATGCACCCGGAACGTTGTTGGACTTCAAGAATATCACAGGAGTTTGCGGCCGACGAAGAAATGCGGCGCTGAACGGTTCAACTTGATACTTCCGCCGCTTCGCCCGCGGACTCTCCCACCTGAGTGGGCCGGTCGGCGAGTTCCAGGGTCACGGCTTTTTCATTGCAGCAGGTATAGCGGTCGCAGCGCAGGCAATCGCGCCAGACTTTGGTGGGGAATCTTTCCCGCGGAGTTTCATGAAATCCCAGCTTGGCAAAAAACACGGGGGCGATGGTGAGGGCGAAAACGGTCTTTAGTCCCAAAGTCTCCGCCTCGTTCAGGAGCGCATCCATAATCTCGCGGCCGATGCCTTTGGACTTCAATGTTTCATCCACGCACAGCGAACGGATTTCCGCGACGTCCTGGCTATAGAGCTTCAGTGCGCCGCAGCCAAGGAGCTTGCCCTCTTCCTCGGCCACCACCGTGAATCCCCACACGTTTTCGTAAAGGTCGGTCAAGGTGCGAGGCAGCATGATGCGCTCCTCGGCGTAGTGACTAATCAGCCGATGGATGTCAGGCACATCGTTCAGTTTGGCTTTACGGACCGTCAACTGCGGTACCTCGCACTAGGGATTGGGTGTTAGGGATTAGGGGTTAGGGAAAAGCAGCGTCCGTTACTTTCCGACCCCTAATTCCTAACTTCGCGCATCCTGCATCTTCTGTCTAACCACTGGGATCCAATCACTAGCCCCTAACCCCTAATCGCTAACACCTAATCCCTAACCCCTAGCTTCCCGCATCTTGCATGAGCAAAAGCATCAGCGCCTTTTGCGCGTGCAGCCGGTTCTCCGCCTGGTCGAACACCACGGACTGCGGCGAATCGATCACCTCGTCCGTGACCTCTTGCCCGCGGTGGGCCGGAAGGCAGTGCAGGAACAGTGCGCCGGGATCGGCCATGGCCATCAAGTCCTTCGTCACACGATAAGGGGCAAAGACCTGGTTGCGCAAGTGCGCCGCGTGTTCCTGGCCCATGCTGGTCCACACATCGGTATAGACCGCGTGCGCCCCCGCCAAAGCTTCAGCGGGATTGTGGAAAGCCTCGATGGTCGCCCCGGTCTCGGCGGCGAAGCCACGCGCCCTTTGCACGACGTCCGGCTTGGGCTCGTAGCCCGGCGGCGTGGCAACGCGAACCGACGCTCCCAGCTTCGCTCCCAAAATCATCAACGAATGGCACACGTTGTTGCCGTCGCCGACGAAGGCCAGCTTCAGCCCCCGCAGCTCGCCGAATTTTTCGCGCAAGGTAAAGTAATCCCCCAGCGCCTGGCAAGGGTGGTAGAGGTCGGTCAGCGCATTGATAACGGGAATGGTGGCGTTGGCGGCCAACTCCAGAACCGATTCGTGCGCGAAGGTCCGGGCAACGATGCCATGCACCCAGCGGTCGAGGTTGCGCGCGACGTCCTTAATGGCTTCACGCTCGCCGAGCCGGGGCTTGGTGTGCTCCAGGTAGACGGCAAAGCCACCGAGGCTGGTGATCCCGACTTCAAAAGTGGTGCGCGTGCGCAGCGACGGTTTTTCAAAAATCATGGCGAGTTGCTTCCCGCTGAGCGCGTGCGCATATTTTCCCGGAGTTGCCTTCACCCGCTCCGAGAGCCCGAAAAGGAGCTTCAGATCGCCTAGAGTCAAATCAGGATCTGCAACCAGATCCGAAACACTCAGGGTTTCCGGTTTTTTAATCGTTGTCGTCATCGTCATCACCGCCATTATGCGTGTACCCCCTTCACCGTCGGCTCCGGCTCGAGCGCGGCAAGGACCGGCCTTAGAATTCCGATGGCTTCGTCGACGTGCTGCTTTTCAATAATCAAAGGCGGCAGAAAGCGCAGCGATTTCTCCTGCGTGCAATTCAGGAGCAGCCCCGCTTCCAGCGCCTTCCGCACCACGGACTTCCCGGGAGTTGCCAATTCCACTGCCATCATCAGCCCGTCGCCGCGAACCTCGTGAATCACCGGAAGCTCCGCGCGCAATTTTTCCAGTTCCTGGCGGAAGTACGCTCCCACCGCTTTCACGTGATCGAGGAAGCCCGGGCGTTCGAGAATCTCCAGAACTTTCAGCGCCAGCCGGCATTGCAGCGGCCCGCCTCCGAAGGTGGTTCCATGCATGCCGGGGGAAAAAGCCTGCGCCACTTCCTCGCGCGCCAGGATGGCAGCCAGCGGCAGGCCCGCGGCCAGAGGCTTGGCCACCAGCACGATGTCGGGCTGCAAACCAAATTTGGTGAAAGCGAAGAAGCGGCCGGTGCGGCCCAATCCGCATTGGATTTCATCGCAAACCAGCAGCGCTCCGTGCGCGTGGCAAAGTTCCTCGGCGGCCTTCAGGAAGTCCTCGCGAATTTCCACCACTCCGCCCTCACCCTGAATCACTTCCACCAGAACCGCGGCGACACGCGGTGTGAAGCTTTCGCGCAGGTGCGTCGTGTCGTTCAGGCGGACGAACCGGACGCCAGGGGTCAGCGGCTCGAACGGCTCGCGATACTTTTTTGTCCACGTGGCGGAGAGCGCGCCAAACGTGCGCCCATGAAATGAATTTTCCAGCGCCAGAATTTCATAGCGCTCGAAAGGCCCTGGCGCCGCGTGCTTGCGGGCGTAGGCACGCACCAGCTTCATCGCCCCCTCAATGGCTTCCGTGCCGGAGTTGGCGAAGAAGGCGCGATCCATGCCGGCGAGCCGGGTCAACTTCTCCGCCAGCGGCCCCTGGTAGGGGTGGTAAAGCAAGTTGGAAACGTGCAACAGGCTTTCCGCATTGTCGCGCAGCGTGGCCATGATCTCCGGGTGGTTGTAACCCAGCGAATTCACCGCCAAGCCGCCGAGGAAATCCAGATACTTCTTCCCCGTCTCATCGTAGACGTAGCACCCCTCACCGCGCACGGCGAGGATGGGCATGCGATCGTACGTCGGAATCAGGACATGCTTTTCGAGTTCAACAATCTGTTCGCGATTCATGAGCCCTTCACAATCCGGGTACCGGCGGGCTTCCCTTTTTCGATTGCACCCAGCAGCGCGTTGGGAGCGGTAGTCGAAAGGATGTCCACCTCGCCCACGTTTTGACGCAGCGTCCGCGCGCAGGAAAGCAGCTTCGGAATCATCCCGTCGCGGACGACTCCGTCTTTAATCAAGCGGCGGATGTCCCCCAATTTGACGATCGGCAGCAGGCGCTTTTCCGCGTCCCAAACGCCGCCGGATTCGGTGAGGTAAAGCAGGCGGTCAGCCCGGAGCGCGACCGCGAGTGCCGCCGCCAGGTCGTCGGCATTGATATTCAAGAACTCGCCTCGGACGTTCACTCCCAGGCTGGCCACCACGGGAATCATGCCGCCGTTCAAAACCAAATCCAATATCGTGGTGTTGACTTTGTGCGGCCGGCCGACGAAGCCCAAGTCCCGCTTGCTGCCTTTTGCGCCCACGGTGAGTTTCCGCACACGCACCAGGCTGCCGTCGCCGCCGCAAAGTCCCAGCGCCGGCTGCTTCTGCTTTTCAAGTTCGGCCACCCACTGCTTATTCATCAGCCCCGCGAGCACCATCAGGGCCACGTCGCGAGTGGCGGCGTCGGTCACACGCAAGCCCTGGTAGAACTCCGTCGCAATCCCCATGCGCTCGAGGGTGTGCGTCAGCATCTTGCCGCCGCCATGCACCATCACCACGGAATGGCCGGCACGGTGGATCGCCGCGATTTGCCGCGCCAGGTCCTTGCGGCCCTTGGGGTCTTCCGCGCCCTGCCCACCGATTTTGATGACTAGCCGCATGAGCTTCAAATCTCAAATTTGAAATTTGAGATTTGAAATCAAGCCATTCAATCTCAGATCGCAAATCTCAGATGTCCAATCTCAGATGCCAATTCTGAAGTCTGAAATCTCAAATTTGAAATCTGAAATTTCAAATCGACCCATTCAATCTCGAATCTCAGATTTCAAATCAAAAATCTCAAATCTCAGATTTGATTTTCCAATTTCAAATCTGAGATTTGAGGTTTTCATCGCAAGCCGGTTTCTTGCGGGAAGCCGAACATCACGTTCATGTTCTGGACCGCTTGCCCCGCCGCTCCCTTTCCCAGATTGTCGATTGTGGAAACCAGAATGAGCCGCCCGGTGGATTCATCGAGGGCAAAACCGATGTCGGCATACTGTGTATTTGCCACGCCCAGAATTTCCGGCAGCGTTCCCGCGGGATAAATTCGCACCATGGGCGCCGCCGCATAAGAATCCCGAAACAGCGTTTCGACGTCGCTCAGACTATGCTGCCCTGACAGGCGCAAGTAAATCGTGCTCAAGATGCCGCGCGTGATGGGCAGAAGATGGGGAGTAAAAATAAAATCCTTGGGCGAGAGCGCCAACTCTTGGAGCATCTCCGGCAAATGGCGGTGATGGAAAATGCCGTAAGCCCGCAGGTTTTCGTTGACCTCGGGGAAATGCAGCTTGTCGCTGGGCTTGCGGCCGGCTCCGGTGACGCCGGATTTGGAATCGGCAATGATGCCGGCGCGAACATCCACCCAACCGGCTTTCATCAGCGGTGCGACGGCCAGGATCACGGAGGTGGGGTAGCAGCCGGGATTCGCGACCAGCCGCGCCTTGGCGATCGCCGACGCCGCAAATTCCGGAATCCCGTAAACCGCCTCGTCCAGCGCCTCTTTGGCCTGGTGATCGAAGCTGTACCAGTGCGCGTAGGCGGCAGGGTCTTTCAGCCGGAAGGCTCCGCTCAGATCCACCACGCGCAAGCCGCCATCGAGAAGGCGCGGTACAATCTGGTGCGAGGTCTCGTGCGGCGTGGCAAGAAACACCACGTCCGATCCCGAGTTAACAATCTGTTCAACGTTGAGGGGTTCGCAGAGGACGGAGAAACGTCCGCGCAGCTTGGGGTGGGAGTCTTCGATGGCGAAGGCTTTCTTGCCGTCCCTGCCGGACGACATTAGGCAGGCGACCGAGGCGGAGGGATGGCGGGCGAGGATGGTTAAGAGTTCGCACCCCGCATAACCTGTGGCGCCAACCACCGCGGCGTGAACCACAGCATGCACGGGAGAATCAGCCCCGGCCCCCAACGAAGCTTTTGTTGCAACCGCCGTATTCAATGTTTCCGTCTACCCACAGCTCCTTAAAGAATATTTATACATGCCATGTATAAATATACCTTATTTATACCGGATGGGGTGACTTCCTGTCAAGAAAAATCTTGTTCTATGAAGGGTTTAGTCGTAGGGGCACCCCTCGTGGGCACCCACGAGGGGTGCCCCTACGAGCGAGCACGAAACCGCCGCGACCGTCGCGCCGCGTAAAGTATAATGGCGGTGTCGCGCTCGATCCGATGAAAGACGTTCTTAGGGAGAACTGGGGAATGCATCGTATCGCCATCATCATCGTCTGTGGTTTTCTTTTGCTCGCGTCGACCGCACTGGCGGAGTCCGTCAAAACCCAGGACGTAACGTTTCCCAGCGGCCCGGACACGATTGCGGGATATTTGGCCGCGCCGGATTCACCCGGCCAACACCCGGCTCTCGTGGTGATTCATGAGGATTGGGGTTTGACGGATTGGGTCAAGGCCCAGACGCGGAGGCTGGCGGAACGGGGATACGTGGCCTTGGCCGTCGATCTCTACCGCGGGCAAGTGGCCCATGACCCGGCATTAGCATACGAATTGATGGTGGGAACGCCGGCGGCGCGCGCATTGGAAGACATGGAGGCCGCCATCCACTTTCTGACTGCGCGTGCCGACGTGAATAGGGATAAGATCGGGTCCATCGGCTGGTCGATGGGAGGAAAGTGGTCGTTGCTGCTCGCCGTCCATGACCCCTTCCTGGCCGCCTGCGTTTTGAATTACGGCACCATGCCGACCAACCCGGCTGACATCGAGAAAATCCACGCGCCGGTGCTGGGAATTTTTGGGAGGGAAGACCGCTCCATTCCCGTCAGCGACGTCGAGGCCTTCGAAGACGCCATGAACAGCGCCCACAAGCCAATCGACATCAAAATATATCCCCGCGTCGGCCACTCGTTTGAGAATTCGGATTACAAATTGGGTTATCACGAGGCCGCCGCCGAAGACGCCTGGCAGCGCACCGTGGCGTTTCTGGACCAGCACCTGAAGTAGGGTACAGGTTACAGGGAACAGGTTATAGGAAGCGCACGAGTTGCCGCGGGCTACAAGATGCCACCCGCGTCCAAATTGCTTCCCCCTGCCGAGGAGCAACCTGCGGCTTCGCCGCTTGCTCTGCGGAAAGGCTGCGCCTTTCCGTTGCGGAAGGCCTTCCATATCACTCATCAGCGCCGCCAGTCCCGATTCATCGGGACTGGCGGCGCTGATGAGGAGAAAATTCTTGCGATGGGCCGGAAAGGCGGAGCCTTTCCGCGGAGCAGGGGGCGAAGCCCACCGTCAAACGGCTCGATCCTCCGCTAAATTGGATAGCCTCGACAGGATGCCCCCCGCTACGCGGGCTGACGGCCCCCACGGCGCGAGTCGGCCGCACGGTGGGACCGAGTTCCGCACAGAATCACTACCCAGGATAAAAGAGTTTTCCCGCGCGCGCGGTCACAACCGGCACCAGTTTCTGGCTGCCCTGGCGCGTCTTGCGGTCTGAATCCGTATAGGTGAAATTTCCGGAGACCAGGTCCAGCACGCTGACGTCTCCTTCTGCGCCGGGTTTCAAGGTGCCAATTTCGGCTCCGAAATTAAACATTCGTGCGGCGTTGACCGTGCAGCGCGTGAAGATTTCTTGCAGGCTCATTCCCAGCATCAGAAATTTAGACAGAGTTGTGACCAAGTCATAAACGGGGCCGTGAATGTTGGCGCTGTAGAGATCGCTGGAAATGGTGTCGGGCAGAAATCCCTGATGCAGGCACTTCTCCATGACGTCGAAGGAGAAACTTCCCGCGCCGTGGCCGACGTCAAAAAGGACTCCTCGCTGGCGGGCTTCCTGCACTTCCGGCGTAATCTTGCCCCCCTGATCCACAATTCCATGAATGCGGCTGTTGAAGGAGTGCGTCACCACATCCCCCTTGTTCAGCAGTGCCAGGAGCTGGCCGAGGGGGGTGAATGAGCCTCCAATGTGCGTCATCATGGGCAACCGCGCTTGATCCGCGGCCGCGCGCGCCCTCCTCAGGCCTTCCAAATCGTTCGGCCCGGTGTATCCTTCAGACAAACGGATTTTGAAACCTACAATGAGGTCGCGATTCTCCTCTGCGACTTGGACGGCAAGGTGGGGATCGCAGTAGCGCAGGTCTTCCAGTTCACCCATGTTGGGCGTGCTGCCCGTCACCATGCCGATGCAAACCACGTGGAGCAAGGCCCGAATCCGCGTGGCGGCCTGGGGAATGATGAACTTTCGAAAGGCGGGAAAAGTGAAAGCGCCGGAAGTTCCCGCGTCGAGCGTGGTCGTCACGCCTCTCGTCACGCAATAGGGGTCCGGCTCAATCCCGTAGGGACCAACGTAGGGAAACACGTGGGTATGCACGTCGATAAGGCCGGGGGTGACGATTTTCCCCGAGGCATCCACGACGTTGCGCGCCTCCGCGGCGGAGATGCTGCGGTCCACACTCGCGATTTTGCCGTCGCGAATGGCCACATCGCGAATTTCTTCGAGATCCTGCGAAGGGTCGAAAACCTTGCCGCCTTTGATGAGCAGATCGTAGGGCCGGTCATCCGCGTTTTGGGGCGTAGGATTGGAGTGGGCGGGCCGTGCATTCGCGGCCGCAGGCGATGTGGCGAGCAGAAGTGAACTCCCGGCGCCCGCCAGCCACTCGCGTCGGGAGGAATTCGGTAAGGTCCAGCGGTCGAGTCCCATTCGGCGCCCCCTCAGCGGCCACACCATCGGTCGATTCGAACCGCGCAGCCGCGGCTGATAAATCGTCGCCCTAAAAGTAAGGGCCGCCTGCCGTTGGCGGCCCGGATCAAACGCTGTCTGACGTAGGGGCAGGCCTCGTGCCTGCCCACCGATGGGCCGAATCGGCCCTGTGTGGGCGCCCACGAAGGGTGCCCCTACAACTTCTATCCCTAGACCTTCCGGTACAGCAGCGCTTTCTTCACCTCGCCGATGGCGCGCGTCACATTGATACCGCGCGGGCAGGCTTCCACGCAATTGAAGATGGTGCGGCAACGCCAGACGCCTTCGAGCGTATTCAGGACTTGCAATCGCTCCTCGCCCCCGTCGTCCCGAGAGTCGTGGAGGAAGCGATGGGCATTGACGATGGCCGCGGGTCCAATGTAATCGCTATCTCCCCAAAACGAGGGGCAGCCGGAGGTGCAGGCGCCGCACAAAATGCACTTGGTGGTGTCGTCGAATTTCTCGCGCTCCTCGGGCGACTGCAAGCGCTCCTTCTCCGGTTCGGGTCCCTTGGTGATCAGGTAGGGCTTTACGCTCCGATATTTTTCAAGGAAGGCGTCCATGTCCACCAGCAGGTCTTTGATGACGCGATACCCGCGCAGCGGCTCAACCGTAATCGTGTGGCCCATGTCCTTCAGCAGCAGCTTGCAAGCGAGCGCGTTCCGCCCGTTGATTTGCATTGCGTCCGAGCCGCAAACTCCGTGGGCGCACGACCGCCGGTAGGTCAGGGTGCCGTCGCGATACCACTTCACATAATTCAACGCATCGAGCAAGCGGTCCGTGGGCTCGGCTTCAATCTTGTATTCGCCCCACCACGCTTCCTTATCCTTTTCGGGATTGAAGCGCTTGATCTTCAAGGTGAGCTGCATCATCCACTCCTAATATCGGGTCATTTGGCCATCGGGTCATTGAATCATTTAAGGACTGTCCTTGATCATTTGTCATTGGTCATTTGTCCTTGGTCCTTTGTCACTTGCCATTTGTCATCTGCCGATGCTCCGTGGTCCCACTTTCGCCCTCTCGCCTATCGCTAGCGACGGACAAATGACCAGGGACCAAGGACAGTTCTTAAATGGCCAGATGATTCAATATTTCCTCTCCATCGGTTGAAACTTGGTGATGACCACGGGCTTAAACTTGAGTTCAACACCCTTGCCCTTAATCGACTGATAAGCGAGGGTATGTTTCAGCCAGTTGACGTCATCGCGTTTGGGGAAATCTTCGCGGCTGTGGCCGCCACGGCACTCCTGGCGCGCCAGGGCACTTTCCACCAGAACCTCGGCAAGGTCGAGCAAGCAGCCGAGCTCGATGACCTCCAGCAATTCGGTGTTGTAGCGCATGCCGCGATCCTCCGACTTCACCTGGCGGTAGCGCTCGCGCAACCCGCGCAGCGTTTCCTTCAAGGCAGTAAGGCCCGCAGCATCGCGGAACACCGAGGCCTTATCCATCATTTCGTCCTGAAGGACGTCGCGGATGTCGGCGGCGCGCTCTTTGCCGGCGGAATTCAGCACCTGGCTCACCAGGGCGCGGGCGGGCTCGTCGGCGCGCTTGGGCAAGGGAGTCCAATCGTTTTCCTGAACGTATTTCAGCGCATGGCGTCCGCCGCGCCGTCCGAAGACCAGAATATCGACCAGGGAATTGGTTCCCAGGCGATTCGCGCCGTGGACGGAGACGCAAGCCACTTCACCCGCGGCGTAAAGTCCCGGCAGCGGCGTATTCTTTTCGTCGATCACCACGCGGCCGTCAACGTCCGTGGGAATCCCACCCATCGCGTAGTGCGCCGTGGGTTGGATTGGAACCGGCTGGGTGAGCGGCTCGACGCCCAGATAGGTCCGGGCGAATTCGGTGATGTCCGGAAGCTTTTTGTCCAACACCTCTTTCCCCAAATGGGTCATGTCGAGGTAAACGTAATTCTTGCCGCCGATGCCGCGCCCTTCGCGAATCTCGCGGTAAATCGCGCGCGAAACCATGTCGCGCGGGGCCAGATCGAGCAGCGTGGGCGCATAGCGCTCCATGAAGCGCTCGTTCTTATCGTTGCGGAGAATGGCGCCCTCGCCGCGCGCGGCCTCGCTCAAAAGAATTCCCATCTTGTAAATTCCGGTGGGATGGAACTGGAAGAATTCCATATCCTCGAGCGGAATCCCGCGGCGGTAAACCACCGCCATGCCGTCGCCGGTCAGCGAGTGCGCATTGGAGCTCACGCGAAACATTTTGCCGCAGCCGCCGGTAGCAAACAGCACGGCTTTGGACTGAAAGGTCTGAATTTCGCCCGTGGCCAGGCAAAGCGCCACCACGCCGGCGCAGCGGCCATCCTCAATCAGCAGGTCGAGGACGTGATACTCGTTGTAAAAGTGCACGTCGTTCTTAATGCACTGCTGGTAGCAAGTCTGAAGAATCATGTGCCCGGTGCGATCGGCGGCATAACAGGAGCGCCGAACCGGCCCTTTGCCGAACTCCCGGGTGTGCCCGCCGAAGGGGCGCTGCGCGATTTTCCCGTCGGGCGTGCGGCTGAAAGGCAGGCCCCAGTGCTCGAGATCGTAAACCGTCTCGATCGCTTCCTGGCACATGATCTCCACAGCGTCCTGGTCGGCAAGGTAATCGCTGCCTTTTACCGTGTCGAACATGTGCCATTCCCAGTGGTCCTCTTCCAGGTTGCCGAGAGCCGCGCCAATGCCGCCTTGCGCCGCTCCAGTGTGCGAGCGCGTGGGATAGAGCTTGCTCAGCACCGCCACATTGCACTTGCCAGCGAGTTGGAGCGCGGCCATCAGACCTGCGCCGCCCGCCCCCACCACGACTGCGTCATACTTTTGGACCATGTGATTAAGCCTCAAGAAAAGTTGTCAGTGGTCAGTCGTCAGTTGCCCGCGCGGGCCGTTTCCGAGAATTGATGACTGAGGACCTGCTCGTGAATTCGCCCATCCGCCCGCAGCCAATCAGTGCATCGCCGGGGGTTGGAACGTCAGGATGGCGAGCGATCCCAGCGTCAGAAGCACGAACCCCACCACGAAGAGCGAGGCCAGCGAAGCCGTACGCCAACCCCGCGGGCTGATGTAATCCACCAGCACCGTGCGCAGGCCATTCACGCCGTGAATCATCGCGAACCATAACATCAGCAGGTCGTATGTGCGCCAGAAGGGCGTGGCATATCGCGCGGCGACAAATTGGAAGTCAATGTTATCGACGTTATGGATAATGTGCATGATCAGCAGATGGCCCAGCGCCAGAAAAAGCAAGGCAAGGCCTGAGACGCGCATGAAGATCCAGGCGTATAACTCCAGCCCGCTCTCCGGTCTCGGATTTCCCGCTCCACTCATTGCTGCCCCCTACTTTATGATGAAACTCAACATGTAAACGGCCGTGGGAATGTAAATGATGGTGAAGATGATCCCCACCGCATAGGTCAGCTTGCGGTGGAAAGCCATCGTTTCCGGCCAGAAGTCGCTAATGCAAATTCGGACGCCATTCAGGGCGTGGTAGAGCACCGCAGCCACCAGCACCACTTCGCCCAGGCGAAACGCCGGGTAGCGGTAGAGGAACAAAAGCCGGTTGAAGACTTTCGGACCCCATCCAATCAAGGATATATCCACGATGTGGATTAACAAGAATAGAAATACACCAATGCCTGACAACCGGTGCATGACCCAGGACCAATGCCCCGGCCCGCCTCGATAGGTCAAGTATTCAAGAGGTTTGACCATGCTTGTTCCATTCTCCTTATTGCACGCGAGTGGTAGGCGGGGGCGATTTTTCGATGCCGAGCGCGAATCCCGCAGCCGCTCCCCTATTTTCCCCCCGACGTCAACCCAACCGGCCATCGTACTCTAAAATTTCCCTCCAACGCAATTGCGCTGACAGGCGTAATCGCACATTTTGTATTGGCGCGACCACTCGAAGCACGCATTCAGTCATGCCCCATCTCACCCTGCACTTGCGAACTCGCAGGTGGTGCCCAGCGGCGAGGATGGACATTATGTCGATTCCTCCCGAGACGCGCTGAGCGGCTATCAAGCGCGACGAGTCCCAGCCCGGATTCACATCGAGGAAAATGGGTCAGGCGGTTAAAGAAAGGTCCCCAACGGCTCGCGTTCGCGCGGTCGGAGGCGGAAAACTCCGAATTGATGTCTTCCAAAAGTCGGCGAACCTCTTCGGTTCCCCAGACATACTCGCATTGGAAGTTTGGTACTACAAAGAACTGCCCAGACAACTCGCCTAGAGAAACATCTTTTGATTCGATAGTTTGAAGACTGGCAGCAATCCGCCCGTTTTTCATTCCTTTCATTCATCCACATGTTTTCTATAGCCTTACACCAATTCGGGGTTCTGCTTTCGCTCAATCGCCGAACCCCTTTTCCCCTCAATTCCATACACTTTTGGCACAGTATTCGCACAGCATCGAGGGGGTCGGCAACCATGGCCTGACGCCAGCGAAGCGCCGTTCCTTCGCCCCAATCCGATCCACCCTACCCTCTATTCGGATCACCCAAAGGCGTCTCAAGCAGCTCGAAGCCATTCACCTGGTGCGTCAGCAACGCGAGCACGGGAAGCAGGACTTGGCTTTTCATGCTCGCCCTATTGTCCTTTGTGGTCTGCCCCCCCGTCGACTCCCTTCAGATCAGGCAGCCTATTTGCGCAAAAATGGCAAAATCTCCCTTCAACTCGTTGTCCATCCGCAGTTCGGACTCCCCTTCGGCCACGACAGGCTCATTCCAATCTGGATGGCCACCATTGCCGTTCGCCAGCGCAGCCGGGTCGTGCCGCCAAGTCGACAACAGCCGGCGGTCCGGTTGGCTCGAAACGACAGGGATCTCTAGCGGTACCTTTGCGGCACGGGGCCTCCAACGGCCGTTGCGTTTACGGCTCGTCGACCTCGAACTTCTCTTTATATTCCATTTCATCTGGCTTGCCGGGCGTCTGCACGGCGATCTCGATTCTTCCCATCCGCAGGCCCGGAGAGTACGCGCTGATGGTGGCGTGGCCGGTGCGGTCGGTGGCGCGAAAAGCCATCTGCGCCATGCCGCCAACCGAATTCAATGTCCATCCGGTCCCGTGCCCGAGCCAGGTTTGCGGCAGCAGTTCGCCGGGCCCGGCGGAAGTGAACGTGATGGGAAGCTCCGACCCCGGCACCGCCGTGCCGTTCTCGTCCACGACCCGCGCCGTGATGTAGGCCAGGCTCTCGAGGTTCCCGGATTCAAGCTCCTTGGCATCCGTTTCCAGCACGAGGCGGTGGGGCACCCCGGCGGTTTGGCGCTCGTCGCTTATTTCCTTGCCCTCGTGGCGCGCCACTGCTTTCAGGGTCCCGGGCTGGTAAGCGACGGTCCACACACGGGGAGCGTGCGCGAGCCCCGCCCTGCTTGCGTCGGACTTGCTGCCCAGCGATTTGCCGTTGAGAAAGAGTTCCACTTCCCGGGCGTTGCTGAAGACCTTCACGCTGCGCGTCCGGCCTTCCTCCCCCGCGAACGTCCAGTGGCCCATGATATGAACCATGGGCCGGGCTGTCCACTGGCTCTGATAAAAGTAGTAAACGTCTTTGGGGATTCGCCACAAATCGCACATGCCGAAACTGACGATGTGAGGGATGACAGTGTCGTAGGTCTCGCCCTCGTAGTCGAACTGATGCCAGATGGCGCCGCCGGCCATCCAGGGGCGCAGATTCATCTGGCCGAGGTATGCTTCGTGTTTCTGGCAGGCCAACTCTTCACTCTCCGGCCCGCCGCCGTACAGGCCGCGGCCGACGGTGGAGGGCGCGTATTCGGCCGTGAGATAGGGACGCTGGGGAAACCGGCGGTGGCGCTCGTCGGTCTCTTTGCCCACGCCCAGCCCCACCACGTCCACCAGCGCTTCCAGTTCCTCCCCCCCCGGTTCGTGCATCGCCACAGGCCGCGAGGGATCGAGTTGGCGATATCGTGTGGCGACTGCGGCAATCACCTTCTTCGCCACCGATACGGGAGCATTCAACTCTCCAGCAATACCCCATACGATGACACTCGGATGGTTGCAGTCCCGGCGAATCATCTCCTTCGCCATGGCGAGGCAGTTGGCGATGTACTCCGGCGGATTGCCGATCTCCTTGTTAATGGGAAGCTCCTCCCACACCATCAGACCCAACCGGTCGGAGGATTCCATGGTGGCAGGATCGTGCGGGTAATGCGAGGTTCGCCAGAAGTTCACGCCCATCGCGCGGATGATTTCCATGTCCTTTACGTGCCGGGAATTGGGGAGAGCGTCCCCCATTCCGGGATACGATTGGTGCCAGGTCGTCCCCTGCAATTGCACGCGTTTCCCGTTGAGAAAGAACCCTTGCTGCGCGTCGAACTTAAACCATCGAAATCCCAGCGGATTCTCGACCATATCCATCGGGCGCGACCCGTCCAGCAGGGTCGTCCGGATGCGGTAGAGGTGGGGAGCGTCGGGAGACCAGAGCAGCGGGTTGGCGACCCGGCCACCATCCTGCATGACCTCTTGCGTTTTACCTGGCGGAACCCGTACAGCCGTTGAGAAGCTCTTCACCAAGCCGCCCTGCGGGTCAAACACCTCCTGCACAAGCGTCAGGTCCACGGCCTCACTCGCTTGGTTCGCGACCAGGGATCGCAACCGCAACTCCGCCGCCTGCTCGTCCACGCGCGGAGTGAACCAGACCACATCGGAGACGTACGAGGGCTCGGAGATGCGCAACCAGACGTCGCGATAGATCCCGCCGTAGAAGGTGTAATCGGTTTTGACCGTGGGCGGCACCGTATCGCGAAACAGGTTATCGACCTTGACGGTCAACACGTTATCCACGTTCCCAAATTTCACATCATCCGTCACGTCCAGTTCAAAGCCGGTGTAGCCGCCCTGGTGCTCGCCGATGCGGGTGCCATTAAGCCAGAACTCCGCCACACTGCTGGCGCCTTCGAATTCAAGAAATACCGCTTTGCCGGAGTGCTGGCCGGCCAGCTTGAAATGCTTGCGATACCAGCCGATGCCCCGCCAGTAGCCGGGCGCCTCGTCCATCGAGTCGTAGGCGTTCCAGGTGTGAGGCAGGTTAATGGCCGCCCAATCGGCATCGTCGTACCCGGGGGTGGGGGCGTCACGAAAGTGGGGTTCGATGCGGGCGGCGGCTTCGTTCTGACGGTCGAATGAACCGAGCGCGCCGGTGCCCTGCGACTGCCGGGCAAAGAGCCAGCCGCGATTAAAGTTCTCGCGGAGGCGCGGGCGGGTGGCCGGCAACGCTGTCTCCGCAGATACGGCCGCCGGGGAAGTGCCGGATGGAACCGCCGAAACCGGACGTGTGGCCCCCGTGGTCGTCGCCGGGACGACCGCTAACGTTCCAAGAAACTCTCTTCTATCCATATCCTGTACCTACCTGTGGGGTTGTGGTCACGCGCCACACCAATCTACCAACTGACCGCAATGACCGCATAGGTTTTCATCTTGGGAATCGTGAACGAGACCGACGAAGGACCCGGCATGAAGCTGAGCGCCCGAGGTGAATCCGCATCGACCTCGTACAAGCTCACGTCCTTCGCCACTTTGCCCTCGGGAATGGCGCAGGTTAGGTGCACGGACGAAATCGTTGGAGTGTTCCTCGCATCATAATTGATTAAATGGATCAGTCTCCGCAGGCTCGGGGCCTGCTCGACGAGATTGGCCACCAGGAAATCCGGCCCGGAAACCTGCAAGAGCGACTTATCGTTCGCTGCCCAGCGCACGGCGTTAATGATCTGCTCCCAGTTTTTGGGGCGTTTCCAAAAACGGTTGCTGATGTTGTAGTATGGCTCAGCCGGGGGAAGAGTCCCGTCATACTCGACCGCGGGAAGGTACACCACTCTTCCCTTCCCGGCATGGTTGCGGTGCTCAGGCCCGGCGGTCACGGCGCTCTCTTCCACGTCCTCCTCGTAATCGCGGGCTGGCGACTGACCTTCGGCCAATCCTTTCAGCCCCGGCTCGACACGCAGACGCCGCCAATCATCATAAAGGCCTGCCTTGCCGATCACCACTAGGCCGCCGCCGTTTTCGACGTAGGTTCGAATCGCTGCCAACTGTTCGTCCGAGAGGCATTCCGAATCGGGTAGGATCAGCACCCGCAGGGTGGCCAAATCGGGCAGCGGCTCATCGAAGACTAGGCGGAAAGGCTCGCGCGATTGGATCAGAGCTTGCTCCGTCAGTATCGCGCTGAGCTGTGCGCGCGCGTGGTGGTAGGTGATGGAAGCGTGCGATCGCAGCACCCCCACTTGGGCGAGATCCTCAGTGCCGAGATAGAGTTCGCGGTTCTTGCGATAAAAAGTCACGTATTCGAGCATAGCCGCCGGGATCGGCGCCGTGCCCGCGAAGCCCAGCGTCTGATCGAAGGCCAGGCACTCCGCCATGGCGACGGGGTTGTCTGCGATGTATGCCAGCAGAATATTGTGAAACGCACGCGCCAGCTTGTAGCTCCGAATTTTGCTGATCAGGCGGCCGTCCGGCAGATAAACACAGGGGTTCTCTTCCTCCGTCCAAAAGACGTCGGTGGAGGTCAACAGGCGCGCGTGATCGATGGCGTTCTCCCACGCGCGGTTTTCGCCGTTGATCCCGTGGGGATTAATTTCAATCGCCACCTGTGGATTCAGCGATCGCGCAAACTCCGCAATCTGGCGCAACGCTTCGGCCATGACCTGACACCGGAAATCAACCCACTCCTGTACCCCCGGGTCGAAAATGATGGCCATGTTCTGCGGCTGATTTTGGCGGTTCCACTGCGGGGGATTTATGTAATCGACATTTTCAAAGCCGAACCGCTCGCGGCGCTTTTCCGGAGAGTATTTCGCCCGTAGGAAGGCACGGAATCCCTCCACACACGCCGGGCAGTGGCAGGAATCGGGCTCCGCATTGAGGTCGAAGTTATCGAAATGGATGAAATCGGTTTTGACTTCTTCCACTGCGAAGCGAACAATTTTCTTGAGGTAGTCCAAATACTCCTGGTGGGTAAAGCACGGGCGATAGCGATACGATTGTTGGAACCCGTAAGCCAGCAGGATGGGGAGGCCGCCCACGTCGCGCTGGATCCAATCCCTCGCGCGCGGTTCTTCTGCAAAAAAGGTCTCATACATCATGGTATTCCATTGGATGTAACTATCCACTCTCATGCCATAACGGTGGGCGATGGCCGCCGTGCGCCGGGCGTCTTCCATTTCCGGCCGCTCCGCTGCCATGCCGAACCCCTTGTAAAGGTGAGTGTGAAACACCTCGATGCCCTGCTCGTGGAGCGTGCGGATCAGTTCTTCACTCTGGTTCCATTCGTAGTCCTGGCGGGCATTGAGCGATTCACCCCCGCGGCGAACCACGAAAATGTAAGGCTCGTGGCTTCCCCCCGCGTCAATCAGCCCGCTCCTGAGCCACGCAGCGCGGGGAAGCTGCGACCGCGTATCGCTGCCGATGGACAGCGGCATCTTCAGAATGGGGCCAACGGTCAACGCCCCTGCCATGCTTCCCATAAAATCCCGACGCTTCATTTAGGCCTCCGCCTCCTCTCCGTCCGTGTTGCCCATCCGGCATCCGGGGCCACGGCAGTATATACCCCAGATGGGCGTTCTGAACCGCAATTCAATACTTAATGAATTCCATATCCGCAACAAAGGCGGTGAGGTAGACTTCTAACCGTATGCGGCCCAGGCTCGTCACGCTAATCCTCGTGGGGACTGCCCTTGCCTCACTTGCTGCTGGAGGGCGAGGGCAGGAAAAATCCTCTCCATCCCTACCCGCGGGGAATGATGATGCCAATGCGACCGTGAATGTAGCGATGGCGGCTCTGCGCAAGGGAGATTATACGACCGCGATTCCCGCACTGAAAAAGCTCACATCGATGGCTCCCGGTGTTGCGGAGTACCAAGCGGACCTGTGTATGGCCTACTATTCAGTTGGAAACCCGGCGGACGCCATTGCTCCTTGCCGTATGGCAATTAAGTTGAAGCCTGCGCTCACCTCTACCCGCCACGTTTTGGCGATCAGCCTGGCAGAGAGTGGAGACTGCAAGAACGCGCTGCCACTTCTTGCGAAGGATTATCCCAATGTGAACGATCAGCACATGCGGCGGGCTGTGGGGATTGATGGCGCGCGCTGCGCGATGGAAAGTAATGAGCCCTACGGGGCTGTCTACTTTCTCGAGGGGTTGAACCGTGACTTCCCGAGCGACCCGGACGTCCTCTATTTGAGCACTCACATTTTCTCGGAACTCTCGACGCGCTCATCGCAACGGCTGTTGCAGACTGCTCCGGGCTCCTACCAAGCGCACCAACTCAATGCTGAAGTTCTGGAGATCCAAGATAAGTTCCCTGACGCCATCGAGGAATACCGCAAGGTGCTTACTCTGGCTCCCCACCAGATTGGGATACACTATCGCATTGGCCGCTTGCTGCTGGCCGGGGAGAGGAACCCCAACACGTTGGACGCAGCGCGCAAGGAATTTGAGGAGGAGTTGCAGATTAACCCGGCGGATCCAGCTTCAGAATACGAACTCGGAGAGATGGCTCGGGAAGCGCGAAATTGGAACGATGCCATCGGGCACTTTGGGCGCGCCGTGGCGAGTGATCCTGATTTTCCCCCCGCGCTCGTCGGCCTTGGCAAGTCGCTGGTCACCGCCGGCCGAGCCGCAGAGGCTGTACCGCCTCTGGAGAAGGCGGTAAAACTCACGCCAGACGACCCGGTTTCACATTACCAACTATCGTTCGCCTACCGCCGTGTGGGGCGCGAAGCAGAAGCTCAGAAGGAACTGGCGCTCTATCGGCGTCTCTACGAGGAACAGCAAAGGGCCAGCCTGGCTATTCGTACCGGGATCCAGGGCGATATCTCGGTCCCGCAAACGGCGGAGCCACCCGAATAGGCCGGGTCCCCTGTGGCTCGATTTTCCAACCATGCTCTTTACACGGCGAAAACTTCTCAAAGCATTGGGCTCCGCAGGAACTCTTTTCGCATGCGCGCCGCGCCTGGCCGCTCAGGGTATGGCCGCACGAGGAGTTCGGGCGGCGCCCCGGCCAAAGTTTTCGGGCCGGCCCTTTCCGGTAACCTTCACGGACGTGGCGGCGCACGCCGGCATTACTGCTCCCCTCATTTATGGGGAGGAATACTCGAAGAAGTACATTGTCGAGGCCAACGGAGGCGGAATCGCCTTCTATGACTACGACCATGATGGCTGGCTCGATATCTTCCTGCTGAACGGCACGAAGCACGAGGGCTTTTCGGCCGGCCATGAACCCACGAATCACCTTTATCGCAACAATCGCGATGGCACTTTCACCGATGTGACCGAAAAGGCAGGACTCCATCACACGGGCTGGGGTTACGGCGTGTGCGTTGGAGACTACGATAACGACGGAAACGATGACCTGTTCCTGACCTACTATGGCAAGAACGTGCTCTATCACAACAACGGCGACGGGACGTTTACCGACATCACTGTGAAGGCGGGGCTGGAGCAAATGGCCACACGCTATGCCTCGGGATGCACATTTGTTGATTATGACTGCGACGGCCACCTGGATTTGTTTGTCTCGCACTACATTCAAATGGACCTGGCCACCACTCCCGTTGGCGGCGCGAATCGGTTTTGCCTGTACAAAGGCGTGTCCGTGAACTGCGGGCCGCTGGGCCTCAAGAAGGAGTTTTGTTCGCTCTACCATAACAATGGCGACGGAACATTCACCGAGGTCACAGAAAAAGCCGGTCTCTTGAAGCCCGGAGGCCGCTACGGGTTGACCGCCCTGGCGTTTGACTACAACAACGACGGATGGCCTGACCTGTTCGTGGCCTGCGACTCAACTCCGAACCTCCTTTTTCGGAATAACCATGACGGGACCTTCACCGAATGCGCCATGGAGTCAGGCGTTGCGGTCAATAGTGACGGCCAGGAACAATCGAACATGGGAGCCGGCGTGGGAGATTACGATGGCGATGGCTACCTCGATCTTTTTCTTCCCCACTTCAGCGACGACACACCAATTCTCTATCGAAATACCAAGGGCGAGTTCTTTGACGACGTGACCAACGCCGCCGGGTTAAACGTCAACACGCGGTACGTTTGCTGGGGAGTGGATTTCGTCGACCTGGACAATGACGGCTGGCTCGACATCTTCCATGTTACGGGAACCGTTTATCCCGAAGTTGAGAAGGTTTTCCCGGACTACAAATTCAAGACTCAACGCGTGGTATATCGCAACCTGGGAAACGGAACCTTTGAGGAGGTCTCGGATCGGCTTGGCCCCGCTGTTCTTGAGCCCCATTCCAGCCGCGGCTGTGCTTTCGGCGATTTTGACAACGACGGGAACATCGATGTTCTGATCATGAATCAGAACGAACCGCCGTCCCTGCTGCGCAACGAGAACCACAGCGGCAATCACTGGCTCACCGTCAAACTAGAGGGCACGCGGTCGAACCGCTCCGCTATCGGCGCTCGCGCTACCGTAACGGCCGGTGGGCGGCGGCAGATCCGCGAGGTGCTCAGCGGGTCGAGCTATCTCTCGCAAAGCGACTTGCGGCAGCATTTCGGCCTGGGATCAGTGGGTAATGTGGATCAGGTTGAAGTCCGGTGGCCCGGCGGCACAGTCGAACGTGTGGGGGGCGTCGAGGGGGATCAATTCATAACCGTCCGTGAGGGGCACGGCATCACCAAGGCCGGGCGATTCCGTTGATGCTCCATTTTCGGCCCCGGATTTGCGCAGCACCCAAGCGGTTCGGCACTCACTCATGGCATTTCACCTGGAGCGTGTGGAGCAGGTAACTTCCCAGATATCACGTCTTCAAAATCCTCGCGAGCCTTCGCCTGCAAGCGCCCGGCTTCGCTGATTTCCTTCTGGCCTTTCTGGGGCTGACCCGTCTTCAGGTAGGCCTGGCCCAATTGGTAATGCGTCTTGGCGCTGTCAGGGGCGAGGACCAGGGCGCGTTGGAAGTAGGGTATGGCTTGCGCCGACTGCCCCTTGCGCAGATATGCTTTACCCATGCCATCCAGCGATTTATACAGCTTCGGATCGATCTTGAGGGCTTGTTGGAGGATGGCGAGGGCGCCGTCCGGATTGCCCTGTTCGAGGTACAACAGACCCAGGTTCTCCGCACTCCCCGGATCGTCGGGAGTCAGTTGCATCTCCGCTGTATACTCGGCCGCTGCCTGATCCAATTTCCCTTGCTTCTGATAAACCACTCCGAGGTTGTAGTGGGCAAAGTGCAATTTTGGATCAAGGGCCACGGATTTTTCCAGTTCACCCTGGGCGAGAGATAATTCATCGAGGTCGAGGTGAGCCTTGCCCATCAACAGATGCAACTGTGCCGAGTCTCCGCCCGCGCGGACCAATTGCTCGAAGGTCCGGGTGGACTCCTCGGTGCGCTTGAGCCTTCCATACGAGATGCCCAGCACATAGAGGAAATCCAAGTTCGTCTTTTGACTTTCGACGAGAGGCCCGAACGTCTCGACCGTATGCGCGAAATCATTGGTCAGGAAGTAGCTCATGCCGAGTAGGTACGCCGCCTGAGCGTGGTTGGGATCAGCCTGGAGAACGCTCTGAAAGGCGGGAATGGCTGCGGCAAAATTGTTTTGATGGTAATAGGCCAAGCCCAGGTTCAGATCGAGCCCCATGACTTGCGGCGCGAGCTTCTTGGCTGTCTTGAACGCCTCAATGGCCCGGCCATACTCGCTCCTCCTCATATAAACGACACCCAGGTTTCCATACGCTGCCGCCGAGCGCGGGTCAATTCTGAGAACCTCGCGGAAGCCTTCCTCAGCCTTCGCGTAGTCATGGGCATTCAATGCGCGCTGAGCTTCTTCGAAAATAATTTGAGGATTGGGCGGAGACTGCTGGCAGTTGCCCGCCGCAAGAAAACACATCGCCAGGAGCGAAGTGGCGATGCCGACAGTCGACGCTTTTCTCAAGTCGCGAAGCTCCTTCGATTACCATCATAGGATGTTAATGGGACAAGTCGCAATCGGAGGAAGTGGGACATGGCACGTCAAGCACCGGGTTGACGCACCCTAGCTGTCTCGAGCGTTTCAAATAGTGAAACACACATGTTGAAACGCGAAATTTCTGTTGACTCCTGGCCCGGAGGTGGTAAAGTCCGACCGGCCATGCGTGTGATGTCGGAGCACCAAAGTCCTCGATGGGCGGCGGTTTTGGCGCCCATGTCGAGCGACAAAGTGGCCGCTTTCCGGATCGGCAGGCTTTTCGCCCGGGTCGCCCTTTCGCGAGACCAATCGCGCTAGGCCACACCACGTTCGTGCATCGGATATTCTCTTTGCATCGTCAACTCATCAAATGTCACTTCCCTCACGGAAAAGGAGTCATTCCATGTCAAGTCGGCGCACTTTTATGAAGCAAACGCTGGGCGGTTCGGCCGCCCTGGCAGCCTCAAGTTTTCTCTCCCCTAGCCGCGTGCTGGGGGCTAACGACCGCATCCGGATCGGCTTGATCGGCGGCGGCGATCGCGGACAGGAAATCTTCCATGCCGCCATCAAATGCCCCAACGTCGAAGCGGTGGGAGTGGCGGACGTCTACACCCGGCGCCTCGACGAAGTGAAGGCGATCGTTCCCACCATCAAGCCCTACAAGGATTTCCGCGCGCTCCTCGACGACAAATCCATTGACGCGGTCCTGATCGCCACACCTCAGCACCAGCACGCTCTGAATTTTGTCCCCGCTCTGGCGGCGGGGAAAGATGTTTATCAGGAGAAGACCATGGCCTTCAATCCCGACCACGCGCGGCGCATGAAGAAGGCCTTCGCGAAGTCCGACCGCGTAGTTCAGGTCGGTATCCAGTGCACCAGTGCCCCCGGCTTAATCAGGATCCGGGAAATGGCCACGCCGGAAAAAATGGGATCCATAACCGCCCTGCACACCCATCACTATCGCAATGCGCGCTACGGCGGATGGACGCGAGACATTCCGCATGATTGCAATCCCGAGCATGTGGATTGGAAGGCTTTCGAGGGCGAGACAACCCCTGCTCATGATTTTGACCCGCAGCGCTACATCAATTGGCGTTTCTTTTGGGATTACGATGGCAGCAACGTGTACGAAAACATGGTCCACCAGGTGGGCTTCTGGTACAAGCTGATGGATTTCAAGATTCCCGACAGCGTCACCATGACGGGCGCCAATCTCCTCTCGCCCAAGATGCAGATGCCTGACACCATCGACGTCTCCATGCTGCAGGAGAAGATCCTTTTCACCTGGAATTCCATGTTTGGAAACGATTTCTACGGCGAAGGCCATGACATGCTGCTGGGCACAAAGGGTATGATCGCTCGCAATGAGGGCGACCAAGTGCGCTACGTGCCCGAAGGTGGCGCCATCCGGGGCGTTGAAGCTTTCTCTTCGATTCCGGTGGAAGGGGGACAGCCGCGCGGTTACTTCGAAGCCACCCAACAACATATGCAGAACTTCTTCGACTGTGTCCGCAGCCGCAAGCAACCCAATTGCCCGTTTGAAATCGGCTACCGCTCGGCCATCGCCTGCCAAATGTCAATCGCGTCGTATCACAAGAAGCGCGCGGTTCGCTGGGACGCCACGACGGAGGACATCGTCTGAGTTCTAATTTGTCGATTGCGCGAAGATCGTAGCGCGGACCTGTTCGGTAGGTCCGCGCTAGTTCATCCGTGGTTCGATTGCTTAGCCGCGAGTGAGAGAAACCACGGCGTAGCGCTCAACCCGCCCCAATCGTCAGGCCGGTGGTTGGCGACGAAGATCCTGCGGAGGGTTTCATCGTAGGGAATGAGCGCGTCCCACAGAACGCCGGGCGAGTTCTTCCAGCGGGGATCAGGTTGGCCGCCGTCGATGCGTTGGAACTTCGCTCCGGCGATTTGCTGGTTCCACATGAAATCGCGGTTGGTGGAAATCAGGCGGTTGATTTCTTCGCGCTTGAATACAAGTTGGTGTTCGAAGGCGGCGACGATGCCCTCCAGGTCAATCCCGTAATAGCCCCCGTTGGGGTGAACGCCCACCCAGTGTTTGGGTGAGCCATCGGGTTTATAGTCCCAGGGCCCCGCCGGGTCCCAGTAGTCCCACACGTAGTACTTCCCGCCGTCGCGGGTTTTCATGCGCGAATGCATGAGCTGCCACCACTTCTCGCAACGCTCGCGGTACACGGGCTTCCTGGTAACATCGAACATGGAGACAAGCCAGAGAGCGATGAAGTTTTCTTTGTTGTCGGGGTGGGAAAATGCCTCGGATTTCCGCCGCGCGAAACCGTCCGTCCATTTACCCGTGGCGGGGTCAATTCCAAAATACTGTACCACCCAAATTCCACCCACTTGGCAGTTGTGCCAGGCATCTCGCGAATCCCACTTCTCGAAGGTCCGTTCGGCAAGGTCCAGATAGGCGTGGGCCTTTCCGCTCCATTTAGCGTTCAGCGCCGGTGTCTCCAGGATTGCATCCGCCATCAGCACCATGGGGCGCAATATCATTGCTTCGCCCAGCATGCTGTCGTAATCAAACCCTTCCGTCTGATCGCTGACCTTGGGCCACCCGAGGTGCCCGTCCGGCTCTTTGACGCCGCGTTTGATGCAGGAATCCGCCCAGTCGACCAATTTCTCCACCCACTTTGAGTCGTGCGTGGCGAGATAGCCATAATAGAAGCCATTGAGGAATGGGCTGACGAGCCAGCCCAGTTCCTCCGCCATTTCCGTGTCGCAGTAGCGGTTCTTGGCGGAATCCGCGAGGATGAATTTCTCCCAGCGCGCCTGCCAGTCCTTGGCGGTCGTTGGGTCAATCCAGGGGGCGGGCGCTTCAGCACCAACCCCGTACAGCGCACCTCCGGGGAACGTGGCGACAGCGGAAGCCGCGGCGATGGATTGGACCGAAATCTTGTGAAGGAATTCACGGCGTTTCATGAGCTGTCTCCTTGTCGGTAGTGGAAACCTGAACTCTTATTCGAGATCGCCGGGGCGCCCCGGCCAGCGCGAACCAAGGCCATTCTTGGTCTCGCCCCAGCAGCGGTCAACAGCGGGTCACACTTGTCCAAAATAGAGGGCGCGGCCGGTTCTGGATTGGGCTTCGCCACTTGCTGTGCGAAAAGGCTCCGCCGTTTCGGCTGACTTAAGCCCTCATGTCCTCGTTCGTGCCGCGGTGGCTTGGAGTGCGGTAGCAGCAGCTACCGCCTTCCGATCTCGGTTCATACGGCAAAATTGGCAAGGCCCAAGTCAGAAAGGCGGTAGCTGCTGCTACCGCACTCCAAGATGTTCTCGGCAACAGTGGTGGATGAGCCAAGTAAGTCAGTCCCCTATCTTGACCATGCGTGACAGCGGCTTGGCCTTGACGTTGCGCTTGGTCCAAGCCGGGTGTATGTTACCCCGGGGCTAAGAAATACAACGAAATCTTTGTCGACTCTCATGGGTGTTTCCCTTCGAACCTCAGCGTGGCGCTGGCTGTGCGGCATGGTGTTATGCGCATTCGCTCTTCCCGTTTCCGGCCGCGCTCAGGATCCCATCCCGAGAGACTTCCCACGTTACGATTGGGAACCTACCATTGCCCAACCCGGCGCCCGCTATGCCGGCAGCGCCGCGTGCGCTGCTTGCCACGCAACGGAGTCAGCCTCGCAACCAAGCACGCCCATGGGTAAGGCTCTGGAACGGCCGGAAGAATCTGAAATTCTTCGCCAATACCCGCGACTTTCCTTCCGGACCGGGCCTTACCTCTACGAAATCCGCCGGGAGGGAGAGACCAGCGTCTACTCGGTTTCCGAGGGCCAGCGCACGATTGTGGTCCCCATTCTTGCCGCTGTGGGCAGCGGCGTGGGTACCGTGGGCCAGACCTATGTTTTCGAATACGACGGCTTTTTCATCGAAAGCGAGGTCACTTACTACGACCAGATCCACGGTTTGGATTTCACCCTGGGTCACCAAGGGAGGAAACCCACTTCCCTGGAAGGCGCCCTGGGCATACTGCTACCCTGGCGCGACGAGTGGCTCTGCTACGGATGCCATGCAACCGCCGCTGTGAGCGGGTACCACGTACAGTTGAATAAAATGATTCCGGGGATTGGCTGCGAGGGCTGCCACGGAGCGGGGGCCGACCACATCGCCGCGATTCAGAACGGCCACCCTGACGGCCTCCACATTTTCAATCCGGGCTCCCTGCCCCCGGGCGACCTGAACGATTTTTGCGGCGCGTGCCACCGCACGCGGCTGGCTGAGAAGTTGTTGGGAATTCGGGGCGTCCAGAATGTACGCTTCGAAGCTTACCGGCTGGCGCGCAGCCGGTGCTATGCTTCCGCCGATCCCAGGATAACTTGCATTGCCTGCCACAACCCTCACGAGCCGTTGCAGCGCGATGTCCACGTCTATGACACAAAATGCCTGGCCTGCCACCTCGCGGGCTCTAACGGTGGCGGCGCAATGGGCGGCAGCCATGCGCCCGCATGCCCTGTCGCCAAGCAGGTTTGCGTGACTTGTCATATGCCGAAGGTCGGAATTCCCGGGGCTCATGCCGCGTTCACCGACCATTGGATTCGGATTGCCAAACCCGGGGCACAATATCCGGAGTGATCCGCCTGCGGTCACAGTCCGTAGGTTTCACCTCATACGCGTCAAGATACGAATCGAACCGCGAAGAACAGATTTACCACGGAGGCACGGAGATCACAGAGAAAGTAACTTCTGCATCCGGGGAATAGAGATTACGGTCGATTATATTGTTGGCGGGCTGCTCTCCTTCGCATCTTTTCTCCGTGCCCTCCGTGCCTCCGTCGTGAATTCCTTTTTACGTTCCTTCTATCTCCTGGACTTGAGCCAAGACAATGCCCCAGGACCAGTCTGAAAAAGACTGGCCCTGGCTACTCCGGAAAGAGCAGCCAGGGCCAACGTGCAATCAGACCACTGCCAAATTAGAACTGGAACTTCATTCCCAGTTGGACGTTGCGCGGGTTCCATGCCGAATTGACTTCGCCATTACCCGCATTGTACGTGTCGCCACCGCAGCTTCGACCGAAGGCCGGACTGCCGTCGAGATTGGGATTACCGCTACAGCCGGTGTTGACGCCTTCCCACTGCGTGTGGTTGAACGTGTTGAAGGTTTCCAGCCGGAACTGGAGGCTGGAATGCTCGCCGTTGAACCAGGGAACCGAGAAATCCTTGAACAGGGCGAGGTCCCAGTTGTTGCGGCCGGGGCCGGTGAGAGGGTTGCGACTCATATATCCGAACATGCCGGGCTCACCGTTGGCGAGGAGCTGGGACTCGTTCGGCTGCGCAACTGTGGACGGGTCAAACCATCGGGTTATCGGCCCGTACGTAAGATCGTTGTAAATGCTTTTCGAGATCTTCAGAGGGCCGATGGGGTTGCAATCGTAGGATCCGCCGATCCCCGTGTTGAATCCATTCACCCCGCAGCCATAGAAGCCTGTGGGGGGGCCGGTCATAACCGCGGTGATGCCGCTCACCTGCCATCCTCCCACCGACTGGCGGAGGAGGGCACTCTTGGAATTCTTGAAGAACGGCAGATTGTAAATGTAGTTCACGCTGAGGACCTGGGTGCGGTTAAGGTCGGCGGTAGCCTTCCACCGTTTCATATCGTAATTCTCATCCACAGAGCTCATCTGGTATGCCGTGGTGGAATTATCGATCATGTGTGAATAGGTGTAAGCGGCTTGCAGGGTGAGGCCATAGCCGGTGGTGTGGCGCAGGTTTGCCTGCAAGGCGTTATAGCTCGATACGGACGAAAACTGCTTTTGCCGGATAGCGTCGAATCCCTGGTAGGGACGGTAATAGTCGGTGTCCCCGCCATTGACCATGAGGTCAGCCTGGACATTGCAGTTGGCATTGGCGTCGCAGTTGGTATTGCCCGCCTGCAAGAGTGCCGGAACATTCATGGTCGGCACCACAGGGATGGGAATTTGGTTCAGGTTGCGATTGGTGTCCAGATGCCGTCCCGCCGTGCCGACGTATGCTACGCTGAGGAAATTGTTCCCCTTGAACTCGTGTTGAACATCGAGATTGTATTGACTTACGGCAGGATTCTTTTGGAAATAGGGAATTGATTGGATGGCAGCCGGGCTGACACCCGCAAAACCACCGCTATTAAGACCGTTGTAGCCGGCGATGTTGTACTTCGTGGGATCGAGCGTGGTGGGCGCGTTGCCCTCCAGCCCGATGGTGTTCGCGTCGTTGCCATTCCCGGGTTCGTAGTAAATACCGAATCCGCCGCGGATGGAGGTTTTTCCGGAACCCGTAGGATCATAGGCAAAACCGAAAGCGGGGTCCGATGTTCTCACTTGTACGGTACCTGGCAACCCTTAGCAACGGGGGCTGCACCGCACTCCACCAGGCCATTGCCAAAATTGGTGAAGTCGTTGACCTGGCCGGTGGCGGGGTTGGGATGCAGGAGAAAATCCGGTCCCAGCACGGCGGCGGCGGCGGGATTGTAGAGGGAAGGAATGAAGCTCGAGTCGACCGTCGGATGGGTGACGTCGTGGGGAGGAATCAACAGGTAGTAGCGGACGCCATAGTTGATCGTCAACCGGCGCGTGACTTTCCAGTCGTCCTGGATGTAGGGTTCAAAGTCGGTGCGCCGCCAGTGTCCTACGCCGTAACCCCCGATGTAGTTACCATGATCGTTGAAAGTCCCCTCCGAGTAACTATTAATGTTGCCGAGGAACATGTCCGCCAGGGCATTACCGCTGGTCAAGGGGCCGGAGTTGGCGAAGTTGTAATACCCCTGGACCTCTGCCCCGAATTGTTCCGTCAATTGGAATTTCTCCAGGAAGAAACCGGTCTTGACGGTGTGTTTTCCATGGACCCAGGCGAGGTTATCGCGATAAGTGTATACAGGTTCGGCATCGTAGGGGCCGCGGTAGTTGCCATTGTCAGAATAAAAACCAAAGGGCCCGCCACCACTCACGCTGATTCCCGGCATCAGCTTAACCGGCGCATTGGCAGGGAAGAACGTGGCGGCGCTCCAGGTGGAAGGCTTATCCACCGACTTGGCGATACTTCCCGGACCCGGCAGTACGGCGATGAAATGGGGAGTATCTGTATAGCTCATCACGAATTCGTTCATGAGCGTCGGGCTGAGGTTGTAGTTGAAGTGCATCACCGCTTGCCGGGCGGGGACAATATAGTTGGTCGCCGTGGTATCGTAGCTGTTTCCCGACCAGAGGGCCGGCACCGTCTCCTTGACCCAGGAATCATCGGTGAAGCGCACGAACAGGGTTGCTTTGTCACTGAGGTTCTGGTCAACCCGGATCAGATCTTCGCTGTAATTAGTCGGCACCTTGTGGGCGGAAACGTATCCGACGGGTCCACTGTTGGGCAACGGAACATAGGCGTTCAAAAAAGCCGCCGCGTCGCCGTTGACCGGCGTTACCTGGTCCACCTGCACCCCATTAACCGTCGGCAAGATGCAGTTCGCTGGGGAAAAGTACTGCGGGAATTGGTTCCCCAAGTAGGACCCCGACTTCGGGTCGCACTCGCTGAAATCGCCTTGCCGCATCTTCAAGGTGGGAGCCTGGGCCGAAATCAGCGTCGCCGCGCGGTATCGCGCCCAC
The DNA here is from genome assembly GCA_963808085.1 of uncultured Acidobacteriota bacterium. Lineage (GTDB taxonomy): Bacteria > Acidobacteriota > Terriglobia > UBA7540 > UBA7540 > Bog-366. The sequence continues at coordinate 59,106 of CAWEFC010000028.1, read as the reverse complement.
TCCTGCGACCAGAAGAAGAAAGTTTTCGTCTTCTTAGTGTTGTAGAGCTTGGGAATGAAGAACGGTCCGCCCAAGGTGTAACCGAAGATATTCCATTGCAGGGGGGTTTTGGGAGCGTTCCCTCCCGGAGGCGCAATCTCCTGGTTGGCAAAGAAGTCGTTCGCATCCATGGCCTGATTGCGGACGAATTCGTGGGCGCCGCCGTGGAATTCCTTGGTACCGCCCTTGGTGACCATCTCGATCAAGGCGCCGGCATGTTGGCCCACGTCCGCGCCGTAGTTCGAGGTGGAAACACGGAACTCCGCGATGGTATCGAGAGCCGGGGTGACCGCGCCGCCGTTGGCCTGCGAGCTTTCCTGCGCGTTATTTCCACCGTCGTATTCCAGTTGGCTGTATTCGATGCGGTTGCCATTGAAGTTTGCCTGGACCTCACCACCCGCATGGCCCAGTTGCATGGCGGAATCCTGGCCATTAGCAATAGCCGCGCCGGGAACGAGAAATTCCAGCGCCATCACGTTATTGCCGTTCAGGGCGAGGTTTTGGATTTGTTTGGAGGTCACAACGTCGGAAACCGTCGCATTTTCAGTTTCCACTTTGGCGACGTTCCCCGTGACTTTGATCTCCTGGCTGATTTGGCCCACCGTCAATGCGAGGTCGACGCGCTGAGTTTGGCCGGCGGTGAGCGCGATTCCCGAGCGCTCAAGCTTCTGGAAGCCCGACACCTCGACGGTGACAACATAGTTGCCAATCGGAATTCTTACCGCCGTGTACTCTCCCGCTGCATCGGAGGCCACGTCGCGCACGAATCCGCGATCGGGGTTCGCTACCGTTACCTTGGCGCCAGGCACAACGGCGCCGGTTGAATCCGTTACCGTGCCCACGATGGTGGCCGTGTCTTGAGCCCACACCGCGGCCGGCAACAATATGAGGATTGCTGTCAGAAGCAGAACGGCCTTTCGAGCGCCGTCTGCCAGAGAGAAAGACTGGCGAGAAGACTCGCATCGCCGAAATGCATGTTCCATGAACCATTCTCCTTTTAGATTACCCAAACCGACGCTTTACTCGCAAACGGCCGAATCCGGCCGTCAATGATGCAGAGAAGCTCCGTGCCTGTAATCGTGGTACCGTTCCCGACTTATAGAGATGGACGACTACCTTCTTCGGGTGTGGTCCCGTTTGCGAGAGGCGAACGCCACATCCTAAAGATGCGACATTTGTACGTTTCACGAAGCGTTTTGTCAAGTAAAATTTTTTTATATTTCACATTGCAAAATTTCCAGCGGTGGCTTAATATCGGCCGTTGCAAAGCAGCTTTTTCAGGTAATTTCACGATGCAAAATGGCTGCTCAAACCCGAGCCGGTTCTTCCTGTTGCCCTGGGCGTTTTATTTCCTGTATCAAAAAATGAAACTCTCGTGAAGGTGAACGATGCGCGGACCTGGAAAATCGAAACCCGTCGGAGTGCTGACCAAGACGCTTCGCATCATTGATTTGCTGCGGGACTCGGGGTCCCCTGTTTCTCTACACGAACTCAGCCTTCAGGCAGGAATCAACAAAAGCACGGCTCTCCGCCTTCTCGCTCATTTGGAGAGTGCGAAATACGTGCAGCGCGATGAAAAAGGCGGGTACACCCTGGGAGCCAAGCTGTTGCAAATGGGCAGCGACTACAACGTGCAGGCGCCGCTGCGTGAAATGGCCCGAGAATCTCTGTGGGAACTCTGGAGAGTCACCAAGGAAACCGTCAACTTGGCGGTCCTTGACGGGGTAGAAGTCGTCTACATCGATTGCCTCGAAAGCCCTCACGATTTTCGCCTGGTCAGCAACCGGGGCATGAGGGCGGTCCTGAACCGGACGGCGCTGGGCAAAGCACTCCTGGCGTTCCAACCTCCCGAGCACCGCGAACGGCTCATCAAATCGCTGCACTTCCAGGCGTTTACTCCCCACACCCTGACTTCCGCGGAAGAGTTGTCCAAAGAACTCTCCACAATCCGTCAATCTTGTTACGCCGTGGACAATGAAGAAAGCGTATTGGGACTGCGGTGTATCGCCGCGCCGATCCTGGACAAGCGAGGAAATGCGGTGGCAGCGATAAGTATTTCGGGACCCGCCAGCCGGATCAGTCCACAGAAAACCGCCGCGCTGGGGAAAGCCGTGAAGACCGCCGCCTACGAGGTTTCCGAGCGGATTGTCGCCCAACCGGCGGTGGCGTAGTCGCGGCGGCGATTCGTTGCGAAGCTTTAGAGTGCGGCAGCTTGCTGCCGCTTTTGCCTGCACCACATTACTGGCAGGAAATGGCGTCCCGATCGAGGTTTCCACGGGCAAGCTCGCTCGGAGGAAAGCGGCAGCAAGCTGCCGCACTCTAAAGCTTCGCATCGTGATCGAGCGGTGTACGCGGGTTAGTTACAGGTCTGCAGGGTCTACTTCGAACTCGTCGTCTATCTTCACGCGGTCGATCTTCATGGTCATGATTCGCTTATAGAAGGAAGTGTCCGCGCGGCGCTCGAACCACCCGGCCGAACACCACGCATAGAGCGAAGGCTCGCGCACGATTCCATGATGTACCGCGTTGCGGTGAACGTAACTCAGGCGCGCAAAGTACGACGCGGGGTAAGTCAACTCAGTCTCCCAATACTGATACCAAACTTGGCGGCCGACCACGTGGTCCCAACGATTAGCCTGAATGGCGGTCACTGAGTGCAACTCTTTGGTAAAAGGAGTCAACGTGACTCCGGAAGCCGGTGATGCGGCCACGAAGTGATAGCGATTGGGAAAGACAGCCCAGGCCTGAAGGTTCCACTGATGCTTTTCACAGACGGCAAGGAAGGTGTCCGAAAGATATTCGAGACGCTCTGCGCCCCGGAAAATCGGTTGTTTTTCGTACGTGGCGCCGGTCACGCAATAGGTTCCCGGATGAGCCAGACGATGGAGCGGGCTGTGCGGCCAATCTCGCATGGACGCGGATTGTAACTCAAATCAGGAGTGCGTGCGGAGCTTTAGAGTGCGGCAGCTTGCTGCCGCTTTTGCCTGCACCACATTACTGGCAGGAAATGGCGTCCCGATCGAGGTTTCCACGGGCAAGCTCGCTCGGAGGAAAGCGGCAGCAAGCTGCCGCACTCTAAAGCGTCGCACGCGGGCACCCTCACCAAACCGCTTGCTCATCCACGATTGGCAAATCAACGGGGGAGTTTTGTCTTGCGGACTGGTACATGGCCAGCGCCCACTCGAGCGTCGCTCGCACGCTTGCGAGCGTAATCATCGGCTCACATCCTGCTTCAATGGCGCGCGCCATGTCTTCAATGACAGCTTGATGGTCGAGGAATCCCAGGTCGGCGGCGCCGCGCGCTCCGGTTGCGGCTGAAGCGCTTCCCAAGCGGCGAATCTCCTCGTCCTCCGGGCGCTCATCCTGAAACTTCCAGGTATCCATACGCTCACCGGCCAGGACCGCCGTGCCTCTTTCGCCGTTGATCTCGATGCGAACGTCGGTTCCCGGCCAGAGCGCTGTGGAAGCCTCCACCACGCCTTGTGCGCCGTTCTGGTAGGTCACAAATGCCAGGGTGGTATCTTCCAAGCTGATTCCGGGATGCGCGAGGTTGGTCATCTGCGCGTGGACACGCTTCACGGGACCCACCAGGTATTGCAGCAAATCAATGTAGTGAAACGCCTGTTGAATGGTGACGCCCGCCCCGGAGCGCCGCGAGGAGCGCCACGCGTCCATCCGGTAATAGTCCGCGGGACGAAACCATTTCATGAACGTATCGGCATGGTGAATCTTTCCAAAACGGCCCTCGCGAATGGCGCCCCTGATCGCCTGGACGGATCTCCGCGTGCGGCATTGGAGCACGACGCCGATCTTGACGCCCGCGGCCGCGCAAGCTTCGCTCATGGCATCCATCTCAGCAAGCGACATGGCTGGCGGCTTCTCCACCAGGATATGCTTGCCGGCGCGGGCGGCTTCGAGCACGGCCTCGGTGTGCAGATGATTGGGGGTCAGAATGTTGACGACGTGTATCTCGGGGTCGGCGAGCATCTCAGCGAGGGTGGTGTATCCCTTGCAACTGAACTGCCCGGTGAATTTCTCCAGGCGCGCCGCGTCCGTATCCGCGGCTCCCACCAATCGAGCCACGCGTGAGGCCTGTATCGCTTTGGCATGGAAGGGAGCGATAAGACCCGTCCCCAGTAATCCGAAGCCCAGAGGCAAACTCTGTTCCATACCTTCGTCACTCCCGAATCAGCGGCACCCATCACGCTTCTTGTAGGGGCGCCCCCCTCGTGGGCCCCCACAGAGGCCGAGTCGGCCGCCGGCATTGGGCACCCACGAGGGGTGCCCCTACGGCTGCTGCCTTCAACTGCACCACGACTGGAGGAAGCCCAACAGGATGGCCGCCCCTTCGCTGATTTCGTCCCAACCGATTTGTTCTTCGTTCGTGTGGGCAAAACCCAAACTGCCCGGACCGAAGACTACGGTGGGAATATGGAGCTGGTTATTATAAAACCAGGAATCACAGGAAGCGGTCATCGCGCTGACCTCGCCCGCCGCTCCGCTTTCGCGGCAGCACGCCTGCAAACGGGTAACCAGCGGGTGTCCAGGGTCGAGCACATGGGAATCGTGGCGGTACATGAATTCGAGCTGGAAATGTTCCCGCAGCCACGGATCACCGCCGTCGAGCAGGGCCTGGCGCATCTCCTCCATCACCTGGTAACGGGTTTTGTTGGGGAGAAGGCCCAGCACGCCCTCGACGGCGGCGCGCGCCGGAGCCGTGGCCGGCCAGTCCCCGGCCGCGAGTTTGCCAAAAGTGATCGGCATGGGATTGGGAAACTGGTCGAAGAACTGAATGCCGCGTGAGGCCGCCAGAAGGCTGTCATGATACTGTTCGAGAATCTCCATGGCGCGAATGACCATCTTCAACGCGCTCACCGTATCGCCCGCGCGGCCGCTGTGGCCCGGCCGGCCGGTGCAGATCAAGCGAAACCAGACCGCTCCGCGCACGGAAGAGAGAATGCGGAGTTCGGTGGGCTCCATCACAATGCAGGCGTCGGCGCGTTCGCCGGCTCGCACCATGGCCATCGTCCCGTTGCCTCCCACCTCTTCTTCCACCACCAGGTGCGCCAGCACATCACCTTTGAGCTTCAGCCCCAGCCGCTTTGCCGCCAGCAGCGCCGTATAGATCGTGGCCACCTGTCCCTTGGCGTCGCAAGCGCCGCGTCCGTACACGCGCTCGGCCTCGACGCGCGGTTCAAATGCATGAGGCTGCCCTTCCGACGCCGGCACTACATCCAGATGAGTATTGAAGAGCAGCGATTGCCCGCCACCCGTCCCCGCCACACGCACGCGCAGATTTGAACGCCCGTCGTATGCAAGACCGGATATGGGATCGGCGTAGTCCTCATCATCACGAAGTGAGTTCGAGAGCGGAACGCGCTCCACCTCCGCAACTTGCGCAAAGCGCGCGGCGGCGCAATCAACCGCTTCCGCTTCCTGGCCGGAAAGAGAGCGGAAGTGAATGAGATCGCAAAGAAACTGGAGGGCGTCGGCCCGCACGGCCTCGACCGATGCGCGGATTTCCGATGGAGAAAATTGATTCATAATAGGGAAAGGGCCTTGGCAAAGATGTCCAAACTTTCGTGGGCTTCAGCTTCGGAAATCACCAGGGGAGGAGCCACGCGGATCACGTTTCCGAAAACACCGACGGAACCAATCAGCAGGCCGTTCTGGGCGGCCAGGTCGATCAACTTGCGGGTGAGGTCCGGTGCGGGCTCCTTCGTCGCCTTATCTTTGACCAGCTCAACGCCCATCACCAGCCCCATGCCGCGGACATCACCCACATAAGGAGATTTCTCCTGCATGGCCTGCAAACGAGACTTCATCAGCTTGCCGATGCGGAGAGCGTTTTCCTCAAGATGTTCACGCTTCATGATGTCCACCACGGCAATGACCGCGGCACTCGCGAGCGGATTGCCACCCATGGTGCTGCTCATTTCGCCCGCACCGAGCGTTCCAATCACTTCGCCGCGGGCCGCAATTGCCGAGGCTGGAACCCCACTGCCAATTCCCTTCCCGATGGTGACCAGGTCAGGAGTCAAGGCCTCCCACTCCATCGCCCAGAATTTCCCGGTGCGGCCGTAAGAGGACTGAACTTCGTCGAGAGTGAACAACAGTCCGCGGCCCCGGAGCCATTCCTCCAGCCGCTTTAACCAGCCTTGCGGCGGAAAGATGAAGCCCGCCGCACCCAGGTAGGGCTCGACGATTAACCCCGCCAGGCTGCCCGTGCTGTTGGCGCGCACGGCGTCGTCAATGTAATCGAGGCATAACATGTCGCAGGTGGCAGGGTCGGCGCGGAACGGGCATCGATAGCAATTGGGGAACGGCACGCGAATCGATCCGGGCATGGTGGGACCGTAGCCCTTCTTGGGGCCCGACAATCCACCCGCACTCGCGGCGGCGTAAGTGCGGCCATGAAAACCACCGTAGAAACTGATGATTTCAAATTTGCCGGTCTTCCGCTTCATGATGCGGATGGCGCCTTCCGTGACCTCGCTGCCGGTGCTCAGGAAAAAACATTTGTCCAGATGCGGCGGCAGGACGGAAATCAGCTTTTCCGCAGCTTCCACGCGCCCCGGATGCAGGCACTCGTAATTGTTCAGGAGCTTCGCGGCCGCCGCTTGCACGGCCTTCACCAGGTCCGGATGGCAGTGGCCAACGTTGGTCACCAGAACTCCCGAGGTCCAATCGATGAACGTGTTGCCGTCAACGTCGGTCACCACCACGCCGGATGCGTGGTCCCACGCGACCTTCGCCTGGTAACCCGCGCACTGCGCCTCGACCCGCTCCCAGCGAGAGAACAATTCCTGGGACCTTGGGCCGGGTAGGGGTCCTTTCACCGAGGTTACCTGCTTGTTCACCGTGTTCACCTTCTTCCTCTCGAGCTCCATTCAAGCGACGCAGTTGGCAATGAAGCGTGGGGGCTTGCCGTCCAGAAAACGGTCGATCTCCGTCACTATCAACTCGCGGATGCGGCGGCCGGAGTCCTCCGAATACCAGGAAAGGTGCGGCGTCAGGATCGCATTGGGCAGGCCGAAAAGCGGAAAGTCGGGGCGCGGCGGCTCGACCTCAAAGACATCAATTCCCGCGCCGGCGATGACACCGTTGCGCAGAGCATCGGCCAGCGCTTGCACATCCACCATCGGTCCGCGGGCCGTGTTAACGAGATATGCGGTGGGCTTCATCATCGCGAGCGTGCGAGCGTTCACCAGGTGCCGCGTTTCCGCCGTCAGGGGTGTGTGGATGGTGACAAAGTCGGAGTTACGGAATAGGGTTTCCTGGTCCACCACCTCAATCCCCAACTCGCGCTTTTGCTCCTCGGAGAGATACGGATCGCAGATTAGAAAGTTGAATCCGAAGGATTTCAATTTGCGATAGACGAGGGACCCGATGCGCCCGCAACCAATGATGCCGAGGGTCTTCCCCGCCATAAGGAACATGGGGACAACACCGGAAAAATCCCATGACCCTTGGGCTGAAGAAACGTCGAGCGCCAGGCGGCTGGCTGTCAACTTGCGGCCACACGCAAGCAAAAGAGCGATGGCCTGCTCGGCGACTTCTTCCGCGCAATAGTCCGGAATGTAGCAGAGCGGAATGCCCACGTTCTTCAGGGCCTTCACATCAACGTTGTCGTAACCAACGCCGTGACGAATAACCAGCCGGCATTTTTCCCACTGCGAAATGAGGTCCGTGGTTATCGGTACCATGTTGACGATCACAAGGTCGGCGTCGCGCGTCGCAGCGATCACGTCTTGGCTCGGCGCGAACTTGAGTTGATGAGTCTGGAAGTCCACGCCGCGGCGGGCCATTTCCTTGGCTTCCCAATCGAGCTCGGGCTCAATGAAATCGGTAACCACAACTTTTACATTCTTCATAATTTTCACAAATCGGACCAGCCATCCCCCAGATGACGAAATGCCTTGCGTGTTCGCGGATCAGCGCCCCGCGGTCGGCGCCGGTATGGAATAACAACCGCGATCATCCTCCGGCCGAGACCACGGTGACACCTTGCGGAATCTATGTCTGTCGACTGGGCAAGTCAAGGACATATTTCAATTAGCGATATCTTCGTTTTACATCGTGGAACGTTTTTCCGTGCTCCATTTGGCTGCTGTCCGGCCCGCGGCAAGAAAACGAGATAAATCGCACCCAGCGGCACCTGCGGAGCGATAGACAACTTCTTTGCCCCCCGAGGATTTGCACAAGGGTGTACATTGTTGCGCGAAGGAGATTCCATGAAACGATTTTTTGCTGGCATCATCATTTCACTTTTGCTTTCCGTGGCTGGCGCCCGAGCCGGCCAGCGAATTTACGAAGTCGGGACCGTTTATATCTTTCTGTCATCTACGAGCAACGAACAGATCGTCCGCGATCTGGAAACCATCGCTGCGACCGGCATCAATACGATCGAAATCTGCCCGTCTTTTATGCTGACGCCGGGAAACCCCAAGCCGGACTTCACCAAAACCGATCTCATTATGAAGACCGCAGAGCGCTTGGGCCTGCGCGTCATGCCCACCGTTTTCTGGAGCGGGCTGCTTCCAGATTACGCAGAGTCAAAATGGCCTGATCGATTCTCGCCCATCATTGACGGTGTGGGTCGCGAGGCAAGGCTCTCCTATGCCGACCCGGAAGTCATGCGTCTGATCGACGAATACTCCGTCCTGACCGTCGAACACTTCAAGGATTCACCCTCCGTGATTGCCTATAACATCTGGGACGAACCCCACATGGAGGGCTTCTCTTTATCTGCCGGGGAACGGCAAAGAGGAGGCGGCGACCCAAACTTCGACCGTTGGTTCGAGAAATGGGGACTTGAAAAGTATGGAAGCCCCGCGGCCTGGTACCTTCAGTGGAACGACCAGTTGCTGAACCAGGAGTATGCCGGATTTGATCGCCCACTCTTCTACTGGTATGCCACCGGCCATGTTCTGCAACATCTCAACGAGCTGGTGAAATCCATCGACCCGGTACACCCAACTCGGACCCATAACGTAGGCGCGACTGTGACCAACGCTGGGGTAAGCATCTATTCCCAAGACGACTGGACGATGTCGAAATTCGTCGACGAATATGGGCTGTCCTATTATCCCGATATCCCCACGCGCAGCGCCGAAAGTGATCCTGTACAACTTGCGAAAGCAAAGGCCATGTGGGACACGCCGTGGATGACCAGTCTGGAACTGACTTCGGTCCACGACGCAGCCGCGGCGGTCGGCAAGCCTTTCGTAGTGCCGGAGGTGCAGACGGCCCCCCAAACGGGCTTCACCCGCTACGGCGATGAGCCAGGGACTGTTTTTGATTACAACCGAATTCACATGCTGGTTTGGCAGCTTGCGGCGCATGATGGCAAGGCCACATACTTCTGGCAGTGGCTTCCGCACATGGACGAGTGGCAAGGCTTCGGCCGCGGACTCGCTGCCACCGACGGCAGCCCCACCGGCCGGGCGGTGGCAGCAGGCGACGCTGCTCGGGCGCTGAATGCGGACCCCGGCCTTTTCCTGGATAGCAAGCCGCTGGCCCCGCAAGTCGCCGTCGTCTACGACGTGGTCGGGGATCTGAAGGCCCAAGTGCAAGGGGGCGATTGGGACTCCTTCACAGCCAGGAACCTCATGGGGATCTACCGCGCATTGTGGAACGACCAGGTTCGCATCAACGTCCTGGATGGACGTCAATTGACGGCCGACAGCCTCAAGCCCTACAAGCTGGTCATTTTCCCCTTCTACTTGTGCCTCCGGAAGAATGTTGCGGAAGCCGTCCAAACCTACGTGACGGGTGGTGGAACGGTGCTCGCGGACGCCCGCTTCGGAATCATCAACGAACTCGATCGGGGTTATCGGGTCAATCCCGGGCTGGGCATGGAAAAACTGTTCGGAGCGCGGCGCCACGACCTTTTCGCCAGTCACACTCCTTGGGAAATCCGCGTGACGCAGGCGACGGGACTGCTCAATGGCGTCACCTTACCCAGCCATTTGATCGGCCGCGTTTTTCGCGAGGAGTTACAGCTTGAGAAGGGTAGCGAGGGCGAAGTTGTGGCCGTCTTCGACAAAGCCGGAACGCCCGCCGTGGTAGTGCACCGCACGGGCAGTGGCCAAACCATACTTCTGGGTTTCTCACTCGGAATTCCCCTCCTGGAAAACAATGATCCCGGCGCCGCCGAGCTGCTACGGGCAGTCGTGAAGTCCGCAGGTGTGAAGCCCCCCATCCAGGTCGCGACCGCAGCCGGGACCGGTCCCGTCGAAGCCGTGGTGCATTCGCGTGGCCATGACGATGAACGGCTCGTTTATGTTCTGAACTGGGGACACCGCCCGGCGAACATCACCGCGAAAATACCTTGGTCGGGGCAGGCGCAGTTGCAGGGGAAAGACATGGTCTCCGGCCACGCAGTGTTGATCGAGCGCAAGGATGATGGGGTGGCATTCAGCTTAACTCTTCCTCCCGATCATGCGGCGGCCGTCCACATCCAACCCTGACCCGGATTTCTGACCATCGGTCTAGAACGGCGGGAAGGCGCGCAACCGGCCGCGCCTCACGCCCGACGGTGGGTCAGGAGCGTTCGGGTCGAGGTTCGAAGGGAAAAAGAGAGGAGTACCGAGAGGTGAAACGACGTACGTTTCTCGGATTGACCGGAGCAACGGCTCTGCATTTCGGGCTCGCGAGGGCAGGCGGCGCCACGGTTGTAAGTGGACTGTCGAACGGGGCGGCATTGCCCGCGGAAATGCGGTTGGCGGGCATGACCCTTGCGGAACTGCGCCAGAGAATGCACGACCAGCTTTTCCAGGTTCTTCTGCCCTTCTGGGACCAGCATGGAATCGACCACGAATATGGTGGCCTCATGTGCAGTTTGGACTATGACGGCACACTCGTGGACACAGGCAAAAACCTTTGGTTTCTTGGACGGGCCATTTGGGTTTACAGTTTCCTGTATAACCATTTTGGTAATGACCCCGGGTTATTGAACGTGGCGAAAAAGACGAAGGAATTTGTGTTCCAATCCGCCCGCCAGAACGACGGCTTCTGGGCGGAGGGCTTGTCGCGGGAGGGGAAAGTACTGAGGCCGTACAGCGGCGACACTGAGGGCATGTATCACCTCGCCGAAGGTCTCCACGAATACGCCACGGCAAGTGGAGACGACCATTCCCGCGAAGCCTCCTATGCCCTTCTGAAGAAGCTCTTCCAAGACTTCAATAGCCCTGATTTTCGGTACCGGGGAGCGGATTTTCCTTATCTGTGGGGCAGCCAGCGCGCCATACGACCTCAAGGACTGTGGTTTCTGAATCTGACGATCGCCACTCAAATGCTCGTGCGGGGAAACGATCCGGAAATCGCCGCGATCGTTGACCACTCCCTGGACGCGATCATGAATAAACATTACAACCCCGAGATCGGCCTGAATACTGAGATGCTGTATTACGATTTCACCAGGCCCGAAGAGGAGGCGCAAAAGGCGCGCTTCGGCCACTGCGTCGAAGCCTTGTGGATGGTCATGGACGAAGCGAACCGCCGCCATGACGAGGCGTTGTGGAAGACCTCCGCTGAGCGCATTCATCACCATCTCGATGTCGGTTGGGACTTCATCTACGGAGGCCTCTCGCAGTGGATCAATGTGGATCACCCCGCTTATCAATGGCCCGTAGAGACTCCGCCGGGGACCACGCAAGAATTGCACTTTACGGGTGAGTATGAATATATGAAGTGCCTTTGGTGCCAAAATGAAGTCCTCGTCGCAACGCTCAACGTGCTGGAACGAACTGGCGAGGAGTGGGCGGCGGACTACTTCGGAATGGCCTACGGGATTATCAATGAGAAGTTCTGGCAGATAAAGCGCGGCTATCCCGCCGGATACATGCTATTCGCCGACCGTCGGATGACCCTGCAGCCTCACGTCGGCCGCCAAGACAACTATCATCCCATCCGTCAACTGATGTTGAATATCCTGACGCTCGACAGAATGATCGCGCGCCAGACTGCTCGCCACCGGGCAGTGGCCGATGGAAGGGTGATTACCCCGAAGAGCGGCTATTGACCTCCCGGAGTAGAGCGAAAGACGGAGAATGATCGATGCCGCGGGCGGTTCGGGATTTGGTCCTTCATAGGCTTTCGGGATTGATTTTAGGGCTTCGGGGCAGGTGGCGTGTTCTGCGGGGGCGAAGTGGCGGCGGTTACGCCGCTCTTAAGCATTCTCGCTGAAGTTTCTCGGGCAACGGCTGCGTATTGCCCATTCGGTTCGAGGCGCAGATAGGTTTGAAATTCTGCCAAGGCTTTGTCATCGGCCCCGGTTCTCAAGTAAGCGGTCGCGAGCTTTATGTGAAACTTGGCCGGCATCTCCGCATGCAGGGACTGCGCCTGGAGATAATCCTGCACGGCCTCCGGGTATTTCTGCATTCCGTAGTGAACTTGTCCCATCTGGTAGCGGAATAGCCAAGCCTGCGGGGAAAGTCGCAATCCCTGGCTCAGAATGGTCTCCCCTTCGACAAACTTCTTTTCGACGATGTAAAGCTGCGCAAGTTCAGAAAAGGAATCAAGAAGCGTGCCATCGCATTGAATGGCTTTCTTAAAGCGGGTTTCGGCGCTATCCGGTTTCCGGTCGTGAAGATCCACTTGAGCCAGCGAAACTTGCGCCCGCGCGTAGCACGGGAACTCGGCCACCGCATTTTCCAGGTGCCGCCGAGCCTCCGGCATTTCGTTCCGCTCCAAAGCGTGCTCCCCCTTTTCAAATTCTTTGTGGGCAGTTTTAGGCGCCGCCTCATCCGTGAGAGCGGGCAGGACCTTAACCTCGGTCTTATTCGCGGGCGTGAGGTAGATATTAACCGTGTACGATTGCTGGCGGAAGCTGAGGTCCAAGTCTTGTTGGTACGCTTGGAACCTGTCAGCCGTTACCGTCAAGTGATAACTCCCGGGGGGAATCCCATCAAATACAAAGCTGCCGAAGGCATCGGCGGACCGGCTTCCCATTAACTCGCCTTGGTCTGACTCCAGAGAAACCGTAACTCCGGAGGGAATCACCTGCCCCTCCTTCGTCAAGATCTGCCCTCTAAGAGTAACGCTCTGGTCGGAAAAACTCGGCGATGGCTGGGAAAATGCGACCGAGAGAACCACTATCGCACACGCAATCCTGGCCCGGAACGAGGAATGGGGCATGGCCACAGCCTTACTCCTTACTCGGATAACGATCCAAGCTCTCTCTTTCGCAGACCATATCATGAGCCTAGGCGCAAATCAACAAGGGGACAGATCGTCGACCATCTCAAACGGGGTGAGGAGGGCAGTGACAGATAACCGTGGACGAGCGGGCATTGGCGCAGGACCGGTGTGCGTGGTAGAGTTGCGCCGGGGTAGGACTCAAAACCGGCGACAGAGGCATGAAAACTGGAGGAGATAAGGTGGCATCGAGGCGAGTGAAAAGAGCCGAGGCGCGGCTGGCCGGTCCGCCGAACAAAGCGGCTGACATCGCAGTGGGAGTCGTGGGGCTGGGGCTGATGGGGAACAGCATCATGGCCTGCCTATTGGCCGCCGGACATCCAATTGTCGGCGTCACACGCAGCTTGGCGCGCAGGCGCAATACGCGCCGTCATTTGCAATCGCTCCTCCGCGAGATGAAGCGCGAGAAACTGTTGCGCGCCGATCCGGCAAAGGTCTTGAAGAACCTTCGCCTGACGGAAAGTTTCGCGGACCTTGGCGAGTGCCAATTGGTCATCGAGACGGTGCTGGAGGACCTGCCGGCGAAGTATGAAGTGTTCCGCAAGGTGGAGTTGGCGGTGCCGCCGGAGACGATCATCGGCAGCAACACCTCGGCGATTCCGGCCACCACGCTGCAGAAGGGCGCGGCCCATCCGGAGAGATTCATGGGCATCCACTGGGGGGAACCCGCGCACGTGACGCGCTTCATGGAAATCATCTGCGGCGAGCAAACGGACTTGCGCTTCGTCGAGCGCGCGCGGGCCTTGGCGCAGGGTTGGGGGAAAGAGCCTTCCATTGTCCGGCGCGATATTCGCGGTTTTCTGACCAACCGTTGTATGTACGCCCTCATGCGCGAGGCTTTCCACCTGGTTGAGTCCGGCTATGCCACGATCGAGGACGTCGATCGTTCCTTGCGCAACGACCTGGGCTACTGGATGACGCTCGCGGGGCCCTTCCGGTTTATGGACCTGACCGGCGTTCCCGCCTACCTGCGGGTGATGAAGGATCTGCTGCCGGAGTTGTGTTGCTCGAAGGAGGTCCCCGCGCTGATACGGAAAGTGGTGGATGAGGGCGGCCTGGGCGTGGCCAACGCCCGCGGCTTTTACTCCTATACTCCGCAAGAGGCCAAACGTTGGGAGAAGCGCTTCCTGAAATTCAGTTACGATATTCGCGCCCTGGCACAGAAATATCCCGACGGGCCCGGCAGCAAGGCGTCGAAGACGGGCAAGGCGAAGAGTTGAAAGAGGATACACACGCGATGCGTTCCTGGCTGCTGCTCTTCAGTTGCAATCTGATGTGGGCGCTGCAATTCACCTGCGTCAAATTGGTGCAGGATCAGGTGGGCCCGCTGGTAACGGTTTGGGGGCCGATGACGCTTGCCACCCTCATGCTCTACCCGCTAATTCGCGCCGAGAACCGCGACGCTTACAAGGGCAAGGGGCGGTCGCGAAAAGACATCCTCCTTTTTTTCGTCCTGGCAGCGGTCGGAATCTTTCCCGGGCAGGTGCTCATCACCTGGGGCACACGGATGTCGCTGGCCAGCAACGCGGCACTCCTGATGTTAACCCTGCCGGTTTGCACCGCCATCCTGGCAATTATTTTTCTGCACGAGCACATGAACTGGATGCGCTGGGTAAGTTTTCTGCTGGCTATTGGCGGCGTATTGATGTGTTCGGGCGTTGACCTGCGCAGCCTCAATTTCGGCACGAGCTTTTTGTATGGGAACTTGCTGATTTTCCTCGGGACGCTAGGCAGCGCCTTCTATAACTCCTACGGAAAGAAAGTCCTGGAGCGCTACTCCCCCATGGAAATGCTTTTCTACACCTACGTCGCCATGTTCATCCTGCTGACGCCGCTCGTGCTGGTGAAGGAGCGGGGCGTTTTCAGCCAGATCCCGCTGTTCACATCGCGCACGTGGATTGGGCTGGCCCTGCTGACCTTCTTCCACAATTATCTTTCCATGGTGCTGTTCCTGAAAGCGCTCAAGGTCCTGGACGCCATTCAAGCGGCTCTCTCGAACTACCTGATCACGTTCTTCGGTGTGCCGATCGCGGCGATTTGGCTGGGCGAAAAGCTGACCTTGATGGCGATTGTGGGCGGCCTGCTGGTGCTGGGAAGCACTTTGCTGATTACCGTTTGGGACGAGAACCGGCGGGAGAAATCCTCCGTTTCGGGATAAGGCCGGGCCGCGTCGAAACATTTCCCACTGAAGAACCCAGTGGTGCATTTGCTTACGCCGTGCTCAAGAGCGTGACGGCGCGATCGAGTTGTTCGAGCGTCCAGTCAATGTCTTCCGCCGAGTGCGCGGCGGAGATGGAGCACTGCTTGGTCTCGAGGGGGAAGAAGTAGACTCCGCGCGTAATCAAATCCTGGCGCATCTTTCGATCGAAGGCGGAATCGTGATGGGCGGCCAGATCGTGCCAATCCCTGGGACAATGGTCCATGAAGTAAATGCAGAAGGCCGAGCCTTGCCGAGCCACCACGGCCGGCTGCGAGCGCTCTTGCAAAATGGCGCGAATGCCCCGCTCCATGCGCGATCCTAACTCCTCAACGTGCCGGTAAACCTCGCCGTCATTCATCAATAAACGCTCGATGGTGGCGACGGCCGCCGCGGTGGGAATGGGATGCGCGTTGTAAGTACCGGCCAGAAGCACGCGCTTCGCCGGGTCGGGGTGAACAAACCAGTCCATCAGGTCCTTCCTCCCACCCAGCACTGCCAGCGGATAACCGTTGGCGATGGCCTTCCCGTACACCGCAAGGTCAGGCGCAACTCCGGCGAGAGCGGCGTACCCCCCCACGGCGTGCCGGAAGCCGGTCTTGACTTCATCGAAAATCAGGACGAAGCCATAACGGCCGGCGAGAGCGCGCAAACCCTGAAGGTACCCGGCCGCGGGCTTGACGATGCCGATGTTCTGAAGGATGGGTTCGACAATCATGCCGGCGACAGCATAGTTCTGGCACACGTACTCGACCGATGGGAGGTCATTGAAATTGACGATGTGAATCAGCTTCTGGTGCTCGCGCGGAATGCCGGCGCTGATCGGCCGGAAGGCATACTCTCCCGGCGAAACGCGGGGACCGAGTTGCGCAAGAGGCGTCATGAGGTTGCACGCCACGTCGTTGTGCCACCCGTTGTAGCCGCCTTGAATGACGATCAGGTGGTCGCGTCCGGTCACCGCACGCGCCAGCCGCACGGCCTGATACGTGGCCTCGCTCCCGGTATTCACGAACTGCACGGACTCCACCCACGGGATGTGTTCACAAATGAGCTCCGCCAGTTTCCCTTCCAGAACCGTGGTGCCCGAACCAAAAAGGCTCAGGCCATCTTGCATGACGCACGCCACAGCTTCGTTAACGTAGGGATCGTTGTGGCCAAGGAAACAAGGCGCAAAGGCCGCGTGATAATCGATGTAGCGATTCCCTTCGGCGTCCCACATGTAAGCGCCGCGGCCTTTGACGAAGGCAATCTCGGGTTGCGTCGCGCGGTTCACGGAGATCACGCCCCCGGGAATGTACTTCCGATTGTGTTCGAAAATGCGAGCGGATCGGCTATACCGGTCCGCAGAGGCTAGTCTGTTCAATTCAGTCACCTGTGTCTGCTCCGAAATCCGAATATGCGTAGCGCGGGCAGGATGCCCACGCCCCAGCGGGCGAGACGCCCGCGCTACGAAAACAGTTCGTCACTATATTTCGCAATCATCCTTACCGGGCGAAACTTGAAAGCGGCGGCAGGGGATCGCCTTCTTTTGTTGCCTCCGAGAATTCCTCCAGCTTCTCCTGGAAGCGGAGCCACGTTCGATACTCCTTATCATATCTCCCCAGTGCGGTGCCCATGCGGTATGACGTGTATTCGGCAAGCCACTCACGGCGGTACAGGGATTGCAGGCCCGTAATCGTGTCCATCAAGTCGAACAAACGGGAATGGTCCGGGTACGTAGTTACCGAGCCCCATTCGTTCCACCATTGTTCGTCCTTGGGACGACGGGGTCCCAGCCTTTTCCACATGGCTTCCAGTTCCGGCGCCGTCTGAAACCTCTCGCCCGCATAGTCGAGGAGTTTGCTGCCGAACCGGAGGCTCTCAAGCGTGACGGGATCACCTCCCCGCGACAACGCCTCATCAAGATGCTCTTCCGCGTCCTCGGCTTTCAGTCGCGTCTCGCGCAGATCGGCAAGATGCTCGGTGGTCCGCTTGAGAACAGGGGGAAAGTAAGGGTCGGTCCACATCGTCAGCATCGTTTCATCACCGAGCGCCTTCTGGAGGTCGAGTTCGGATTCCGTCAGGTCCTTCAGTGCGGCAGTCACTTCGGGCGCTACGGTTGGCGAGTACATGATTCGCGAATAGTCCGTGAGAAACGCTTGATGGTCCATGGAAGCCGATTGCCACGCCGCTCCCGCGCCGTACGCTAAGCCCGGCCAAGCGGTTCGCAGCAGATTCTGCGCGCCGTCGGTCCAAAGGGTATTCATCAGCCCCATCGCCCCCGACTTCCGCCCGGCGGCGAGGAACGTATCGATATTGGCGAAACTCCGCTCATAGTCCGGCATCACCTGGTTCCAGCAGGTCACGCCGGTCGCGATCATATGGGGAATATGCTGAGCGGCCAGTGGGCCCAGCCAGTGTTGGTAATGCGACTCGGGACCCGGATCGTATTCCCATGCCACAGCGACGAGTCCGGGGGGAAGCTGGGAAACAATGGCCGGATACTTTACGATGATGTCTCCCCAGGCCATCACGGTTTTCCCATAATGCTTGAACAGATTGTCGACACCGGTCAACTGCCGGACGAACAACTCGGCGGGCTGAGCGCCGGCGCCTTTCTCGTGGGCGGCGATTTCAATCTGAAAGGTTTCGTCAAATCCGATGTGAACGAAGGGGCTGGGGAACATTTGCACCATCTGGCTGACCCAGTTGGAGAGAAGCGCCATCACCTTGGGGTTGCGCGGGTCGAACTCGACGCCATGGGGCAAGTCGGAGAGATCCGAGTATTTCTCCACCCGGAACAAATCGTGGAGGTGGCCGAAGAGTTCGAGGCAGGGGATCACGTCGATATGCCGTTCGCGCCCGTAGGCGACAATTCTACGAACCTCATCCTGGGAGAAACGGCCTTCCGGATTGATGAGACTATAACCCTTGAGCTCAATACTGGCCTCGCTGTAAAAGTAATACTGGTTGGTTTTCCACTTTGCCAGGAACGCAAGTTGGCGCTCGACTTCCTGTTCCGTCGGCAGCGCGCCGTGGCTCATGTCCACCATCACGCCGCGGTAGGAGAGCAGGGGCCAATCCTTGATCTCGACGGCGGGCAAGACGGCCTGCGCCCCTATCCCCTCGACCAGTTGTTCGAGTGTCTGAGCGGCATAGTACAGCCCCGCAGATGAGCGGGCAGTAACGGTGACGCCGTCGGCAGAAACCTTTAACGAATAGGCCTCGCGCGAATCCGGCCCGGGGTGCTCGTCCGGGACGGGCAGCGCGTCGATGCCCCCAGAGCGATCGAGAAGGATTCCGTGCTCGCACCGGCCACTTTCCAGAATGGGGATGGAAGCGTCCGCTCGCGCGGCGAGAGCCGCGGCCAGTTCGCTCGCGGCAAACCGATCTTCCGAGCCGGGAGCGGAGGCAAAGCAAATGCTCAGCCCCGGAACAGAAAGTTCGCCTGCGGCATAGTGGATTTCCTGCGGAGCAGGCAATAAAGGGTTGTGTTCGGTTGCGCATAGGCCCACTTGGACCAGCATCAAAGCGAACATCCCCCCGAGTATCTGGCGGACCCAGGGTAGCGCACACAACTCGAATAGGTCCGCGAGCAAGCTTTCGCTACAGTGATGCGTCTTTGCCTCCATGCGTTCCTCTCTTTGTCCGGCGGCACTCAATCCCAACATCCATGCGGCTTGCAGCTTACACTTTCTTGACGACGGATGTCACCGGCAGACTGCTGAGGACACTTCACTGCCGGGATGGGGTTTGAGTGCGGGGCTTTGCCAAAACCTTCCGGAAGCCAGAAATATTTATGATAAGGTAACGCCGGTCACGAGAACCTGCACTGAATCGTTGGAAGGGTTGCTGCGTGCTTAGCCGAAGAAGTATCCCGAGGCCGAGCCGCTGCTACGCGAAGCGGTCCACATTCAGGAGAAGACGTTCCCTGGCATTTGGAAGCGGTATCACGACCAAACTCTGCTGGGCGCCAGCGTGATGGACCAAAACAAGTATGGGAAGGCGGCGCCACTTCTCATCTCGGGCTAGGAGGGATGATCCAGCATGAAGCGGCAATACCCTATGAAAGACGATGTAACTTAGAGCAGGCTCACCATCGCCTTGTTCAACTCTATGAAGCGTGGGGCAAAACCGGATAAAGCCAACGTGTGGCGGCAAAGACTCACCTCGGGCGCCGTACCACCCGGCGTGCCGCCCACTTCCCCTATAAAACAGGAAGAACAACCCCGCAACCCGGCCGTCGACGGGGGGAAAGTGTTTGGCTCCCGTGTGCAGATCCTTCGACACCAGAGCGTCTCCAACAAAAGCCACAGACCCACATCAGGTCGTGCGGGTCGCCCGGCATGAAACCCAATCATGCGGACGCCCTATCCATGGCTCATTGCTGCTGTGCGATCCAATCGATGACCTGCTCCTGCCGATCCGCCATAAAGCGATTGAAATCGAGCGGGGTCTCGAGGCGCAGCGCCTCGTTCCGCCCCAAAAGGCTGTAAACCTTTCGCGCTTGCTCGACCTCACTCCGCACCGCTTCCAGGTGAACGTATCGATCCAGTGTCGGCGCCACAATCAGCGCCGGACGCGGTGCCACCAGCGCCAGCACATGATCGTAATCAAATGGCAATCTCGATTCCTCGCCCGCGAAAAAACCTAGGCGGGGAAGCAAACCGTGCAGGTGTGAGTAGTGGCGGACTCCTTCCGTGCCGTCTCCCGGCGAGGTGTGCTGCAAAGGATCGAATCCGCACACCGAAGCCACCGCTTTCACCCGCTCGTCGAGGGCTGCCGTCACTAATCCCACCTTTCCACCCAGGGCATAGCCGATCATATAGATCTGGGAGTGGTCGATGCAATCCAAGGCGTAGAGTGCGTCGATGACTCCTCGTGTGTCGCAGACCATCTTGCCTAACAGCGACCACCGCGGGTACTGATAGTAGAAATCGTGCGCGTCAGGCCCGCGCGCTCCGAAAGCAAGTTGGTCAAATGCCAGTATCGCAAAACCCTTCTGCCCGAGAGAATCAAATGCCGCCTCCACCCAACGCGAGTACCCCCTTGCGTAGGCGTAGGCATGAAGCCATACGACCACCGGCAGAGGTCCGGGCTTCGGCTTGCCTTCGACGTCGAGCGGATAGTAAAGATCCGCTCGCAACCCATCCCCGTAAGGAACGACGGTTGATCCCAGATGAGGGCGTTTCAAAGGCCTCTCAAAAAGCATGGCCAGCGGGCTATCAGTGGGTGGATGAATCCAGTACGACGTCTCCGGCGCGGGCAATGCGCGGACTCCGGCAAATGGCAGCCCCGGCGGTTCTTCCCCCATGGCCCACAGGATTTCTTTTTTGATGTTCTCCCTTTGGCGGGGCCATGTAGATGAGTCCGCAGGTAAGAGTTCCGCCGGGTTTTGCTGCGGATGCTGCAAGGGGTCGATCCGTTCTCCGCTCGAGTTCAACCAGCCCTCGAACGTGTAACCGTTGATCCAGGTCTCGGACTTCGGGTAATGACAGCGGCCAAAGACCGAATCGAAGAAGTTGACGAAATTTTCAACGTAGTTGGGGATGAAGTCGTGCTCGCCGTATCGTAAGTGAAGCTGTACATTTTCTTCCCGGCCGAGAAAGCGGTAGACGTTGCGCACCGAACGATAAGACTGCTCGTAGCCGAAGGCGTTGCCTTCGTGCTCGCTATACGCGGCGCACATCATGAGGCCGCGCGGCGCCACAAGCGCCAAAAGCTGGTTCTGGTCAACCGGAAGCCTATCCTCTCTGCCGGCGAAGAAGCGCAAGCGGGGATGAAACCAGTGAGTGTTGTGGGGGCCGCCAGTGATGGACTCGATGCTTCCCGTACCCCAATAATCCAGGGTGCAATATCGCCACGGCAGGCACTCGCCCGTGGTGCCGCTCGAACCCACCACCGCCCCGATCCGTTCGTCGAATGCTGCCGCCAGAACGGCCTGCTTGCTGTTGCGGGAATGCCCGGTAATTCCGATCTTGGTCCGATCGACTTCCGGCAATGTGTATAAATAATCGACCGCCCTCATGGCCGCCCACGCCCAGCGGGCGATGCAGGCGAAGTCATAATCCGGGTAGACATCGATGAACTTGTCGGAGTCGTCCGTAGCACCGAAAATGGGGTCCGTGGCGTCGTAAATGCATGCCAAGTATCCCCGGCGGATCGCGGGCTGAATCCAACTGGAGGTGAGCGGCTGATTGGTCAGGAAGACCGGAAACGGACCCTTGCCATCGGGTATGAACAGATGCACGTGCAGAATTCCACGGTGGCCGGGCCCGAATTCCAAGCGCACTTCCCTTACCGTAACACCGCCCTCGCGGCGGGTTTCCGTCACGACTGCCCGGAGATTGTCCGGTGGAGGGGGCATTTTCCCGTAGACCCAACGCTCAAACTCCGAGCGAATCCACTGGCGCTGTTGGGCCCACTGTTCCAGCGTCGTGACCGGCTTGAGGGCTGTCCCATCCAGCCGTACCAGTGGGTCAGGCAAGAAGTTGTTGGAGGGCATCGATTCAAAATCCGGCGGGAGTTCCCCGGTACGCGCAAGCCAGGCCTCCCAGTCCTTATCGCCTCCGTTCATGCGGCCGGTAAGCTCATTTGCCGTGGTCCGGGGAAGAATCTTTTGCAGGGTTTCAAGATAGCGCTTCCGCCGCTCCAGAAGAGCACCGGACCCTTCGAGCGCCATCGTAGTTTCGGCGCTTCCAGATACCGAACCACTGGCCATGCCCATTCCTGCTAATGCCGCGAGGCCTGCTGTTCCACCTTGAATGAATTCTCGCCGGTTCAAATTTTGAGGTTTTGTCATAAGGGTGCTCCGTGCGGCGGAAGTATCGGGTGTGGGCAGTTCGCCCTGGTTGGGTGGATGCGGCCGCTCGCCGCGGCGGCCCCGCCCAGGATCTCCCTCATCGAGTTTGTGCGGCCAAACAGACGTAACTTTGAAAATCACGGGCTCAGATGCCCGGTAAGATAATCGAGAAGCCGCTCTGATTCAAAAAACTCCGGAACTTCCTCGTGGCCCTTGCCGTGGATAACCTCGACCTCCGCTTTGCCGCCCAGCGCATTGTAGCGACGCGCCAGCTCGAGGGTATTCTGCTCAAGCGGGACGACCTTGTCGGCATCACCGTGGATGTGAAAAATCGGAACATGGGCCCGGGCCAGTGGCGCCAATCGATCAATCGGGTTGTCCTTACGGAGATGCTTGCGTAATTCCGCTTCACTCATCCCGTAGGCCTTTAGGATTTTTTCGCCTCCCAGGTCGGGCCAACCCTCGAGGTTGGTAACGGGATAGATTCCCGCGATGCATCCAACGTCATTGGGGTGTTCCGCGGCCCAGTTGTAAAGCATCAAACCGCCGCGGCTCTGGCCGAGCAGGCAGGGCTGCGGCGAGAGTGGAAATTCTTTCCGAACATATTTATAGAACCGAGTGTAGGCTTTCCGCCCTTGGGAATTTCCCCACGACTCTCCCACATCAACACCCGCGATCCAAACACCTTTGTCCAGAAGCCTGGTGAACAGCCAAGTAAGGGATTTGTTGGGATACCTTCCCATCTGCGGCGTGGCCTTCACGAACGTGGGCGCATACCATAGCCACGAATTCAGGCCTGCCTCTTTGGGATGATCGGGTTTAATGACGAACCCGCTGCCTCCGGGTACGGCGAAGTCAGTCCGAGTCCCGCCATACTCCTTCGACTCGACCTGCGCCAGCAGAGGTTGTTGGGCAAGAGTCAGAAAAACGAGCGCCCAAGCTACCACGAAGAGGCGCGGCTGGAATAATTTCGCGAATAAGATCGTCAGGCTCTTGCTGTGCATGTTATTTCCCACCTACGGCAGAGTCACCACGGCCACGGCGAGGCCTCCCAGGGTTACATCGTCGCTTGCGAGTTGGGTGGCTGCGGGTGGCTGAAAGGCCGTCTGCTGATCGACCACTTCCAGCCTGCCTCCGGAGGCGCCGTGAATGGACGCAACGATGGCTCGATCGCGTTTATTGATCAGCAGCAGCTTATGTTTGCCGTCGCGTGTAACGAAGCCCAGCCCGTAAACCGACGGCGTCCCTGTGTTCGTTGTAACGAGCGTGTCGCCGGGACCGAAATTTGTTCGGAGCAACTTCAGCACCCAGAAGCGCGCGTTGGGCTGTCCGGTATCCCAATCTACGAGGCTGACCGAAGGCCACTGCGTTGGAAAGCCGAGCAACTGCGACTCCCCCACGACGTCGATGCCGAGCTTGGCGAGTTCGCCGTAAAGATAGGCATACATCGCTCCCGAGAGGTTCCAGTAGGAATTTGGAATCGGCGGAGCGACATAAGTCGGCGGCATTCCGGTGCCATCGGTACCTGTTTGGGACCCGAGCTCGTCGAGGTCCGTCTGGGTGTGCGGCGAAAGGCGTTTTCGGACGGATTCGGCCCAGCGCACGACGGCCAGGAATTGGTCGGCTTGATTGAAGAAGGTATATTGCTGCACTTCCGGCGGCTCGTTCTGAGTGGGCTTCGCGTAGAAATGATAGCTGACCATGTCCAGCGGAATCCCGGACTTGTGGTGGCGAGGGTCCAGGAAATACTCCAGAAATTGCATATTGTTCTCGGCCGAATCCAAGGCCAGCGACACGAACTTCATGTGGGGCGCAACTTGCCGAATGGCCCCGACGATGGCATCGTAACTGGCCGTGTAATCCTGCGGGGTCATGGAGTGCTCGTCATCCACTTCGTTGAACACCTCCCAATAGTCGATCTTGTAGTGGTGCCCCGACTCATGCCGCGTCCCCGCTTCGTCGGTGAATCCTCCCTGTGTGTACCAGCTCACCAGCCGGGCGTAGTAGTCCGCCAGTTCCTTCCGGCTCGGGTCGCGCAATTCCTTGCCCTTTTCGTAGGTCCAGGTCAGCTCGTTCGGATCGGCCGGGTAGGGCACGGGCTTGTCCAACTTGAACATCCATTCAGGAATAGTGCTGAAGTTCACGACCACCGAGTGTCCCGCGGTGGCGTTCATAAAATCTTCCATCATCGGGTCGATCAAGGAAAAGTCCCAGAAGGTTTGGCCGTCTTTGGGAGGATCGAGCTCCGCCACCGCCAGCTTGGGATACGGTAGCCACGGCACATAGCGAACGTAGTCGGCTCCCAGGTCATGTACCGCCTGGAAGAGGCGGTCGTGAATCTTCGAGCCGCGTCTCAACGGCGGCATGACGACCACTTGCAGTGTGGCCGCCGTTTTGGAGACGCTTATCACCTTGTCCCAATTGACATGGAGATTCGCTTTTTCCGCCTCGGGCTTTGAAACCGCCTGTTGTCTTGAACATGAAGTTGCGGTGAATAATATGCAAAGCAGGGATAAAGCACAGAGTTGAATTGCCAGTCTCATGACGCTCCCTCCAGACCGATCGCGGTTGGAATCCCGGTCACCCGATACTCCTGCACACAAGGCCGGACGTTCGCGCGCATGGAGTCAGCGCGAAAGCACCGCCAACAATGCCTGATAATTATCCACCAGGAACCCCTCGTAGCCGTGCGGCGACCCGTCCCACGCTTTCCAATCGTAGGTTTTGCCGTTGGGGCTGAATCCCTGGAATCCTCCCTTTTCGTATCCTTCGAGCAATGGAAACAGTATGGCGTCGGCATCCGCGCGCCTACCCAGTTGGTACAGGGCCTGAAGAGTAAAATAGGCGAAATCCCCCGTAGCGCCGCCATTTTGGTAGATCTGGAATCCATCCGACCCATCCTCCTTTACACCACCCCCCGAGCTCAAGATATGATGCGCGTAATCCTCTCTGCGAATGGGCACGAGGTTGCCGGGTAGGCCATATTCAAAATGGGAGTAACCGACTTCCTTCATCTTAGCAAGCAAGCGGTCCATAATCCGGTTCGCTCTGTCGGGGGGAACTAGACCATAGGTGATGGCCGCACCGTTTACAAACAGGAAGTAGTAATCGTGCAGCTTTCCGTCGGCGCTTCGCCACCCGGCGAGCACACCCGTGGCGGGGTTGTAGAAGTTATCGAAATAAGCCGAGCGGAGCTTCTCGGCGCGAGACCCATAAAGCTGCGCATCCTCCGGCTTGTCTGCCCACCGGGCCATTTCGACCATTCCCACAAGAGCGTGATAAGCAAGAGCATTGGAGTAGGCGTCCTGGTGGCCAAACCCGATATCATCCCACCAGTTGGCCGGGCGTATGGTGAGTTCCTCTGGCCAGGAGCCGGAATTGCCGCTCAAAAGATATTCGATAAGTCCCTTGCCATCTCGATCCATCGCGAGCATCTTTATGGCCCAGTCTCTTAGACCTGGATAGTTATTCTTCAACCAGGCATTATCCTTGCTCGCATGAACGTAGTCCGAGGCGGCGATGAGCAGCGAAGGATAAGAATCCAGGAAATCGTAAGGGACATCATGCTGGACACCCGCGATGCCGTAGGCCTTCATCCCGCTGAGGTAGCGATCCAGTGTTTGGCGCAACAAGTCCAGGGCTGTCAATCCGGGCGCAAGGGGGGGAGTGCGCACGGCCATGGAGGAATATTCATACAGCGTGAAGGCACACGGGTCGCTGGCGGAATGGTTGGCCAGTACGCGCAACCGGGGGTTCAGTTGAAAGATATTGAGCCAGTTACGGCGGAATCCGTCATAGCGGGGATCGCGTGCCAGTTCCGGGGGGCCAGGATAAATTGCCACAACCTCCAGGTTGTAATCGATGTCGGGCGTACCAGCCGAGGCAGCGGGGAAGGTCACCTTCACATAATCGCCCTCCGGGATGGAGGTTGCCCTGCTGGGCGACGGATTCACAGCGCGCCGCAAGGCGTCATACCCCAGCGCCACTCCCTTCGCTGGACTGGAAGCAATTCGGAAGGTTCCCTGGTCGGGCAGATGGAGAAGCGCCGGCAATCGCACAGATCCGTCATCATTGATCAATCCCAGTAGCGTGGTGTGGTTGATTTGAGAATTGAAGTTTAGAACCACCGGCGGAGGGGGATTCCCTCCGGCGAAGTGCGAGCGCAAACGAATTCGTCGGTTCGAGAACTCGAATGACCATTCCGGCGGCGCCGCAAGCCGTGTTCCCGGGGCACGATACTCAAACGTCGAGCCGATGCGGTGCAGTCGATATGCTCTTTGCGGTCCGTCAGGTGGCCGGAGTGCGCTGACGCTGAGCTTACTCTTACCCAGTGAATCCACGGCCAGCGCCACGAAGGCAGGCTGGTCCTGCACCAATTCGACACGCATGAAAGCAGACCAGTATTGAAGTGAAGTGCTCTGCGGTCTCGCTGTGCCTGGTAGCGGCGCAAAGAGCGCAGCTACCAATATCAGTACTCTCTCGCGCATACGCGGCTCCTCGAAGGGGTGGTCCTCAGCACATCTGCGATTCATGAGGTCTTTGACGAAGTTTCGCCCATCCAGTGGTTGACGTGCGACCAAATTGTAGTGGAACCGGCGGTTGAGGGTTACTCTTTTTCTTTCGATCGTCGAGGGCGCGTCCCGATGTCCAAAAGAATCATGCTTCCCCCCGGGGATGACAATCGAGAGAAGAGCGCAACAGCAGGAAGTCTGGCGGACTCCATGCAGCACCTGTACCTCACGGCCGAACAATTCTTTGAATACGTGAAGGAATTCCAGTAGTCTGTCGGGTCGGTTATCTTTCAGCGGATCATCCCCGCTGTTACATCGGTGTTCGAGGTAGGTTCCGGCAAGTACACATTTGTGGTACCCAATCTGTGAAGGTTTGTTCCAGTGGAGGTGAGAAATGATCATAAAGAAATCCCTTTGGTTGTTAATGGCGGCAGCCGCCGCGGCGCTGTCACAAGGTCCAGCGCTGTTCGCGCAGGCCGGAAGCACATCGCCGATCTACCTCGACCACACGCGGACGATCGACGAGCGCGTCAATGACCTGATGAGCCGCATGACGCTGAAGGAGAAGGTTGGGCAGCTCAACCTGCCCTGCGTTTATGTGGATGAACTGGGGACCACCATTCCGGCCAAGCGGGAGGCGTGCAAGCGATTCGCGGCTGGAACCTACACACAGGAAATCGGCCCGGCTTGCGGGTTCTTTACCCTGGCCAATGAGGTACTGCGCGACGGAAACGCCCGCCACGCCGCGGAGTATTTCAACGAACTGCAGAAGATCGCGCTCACACAGACGCGGCTGAAAATCCCTCTGATGCAAGACGAGGAGGGCACGCACGGCGCGATGTATCCCGGGGGGACGGTCTTTCCCGAGGGCCTGGCCATCGGCAGTTCCTTCGATCTTGATTTAGTGCGAGCGATTTACGCAGCCGCGGCCGCAGAGTCGCGAGCGGTCGGCATCCACATGCTATCCACCCTGGTGATGGAACTCGACCGCGATCCGCGCATGGGCCGGAATGAGGAAGCCTATACCGAGGATCCTTACCTCTACATGCGCATTGGTGAGGAGATTGTCCACGGTACTCAAGGGACCAACATCGCCGGCCCGGACCGCGTTATCGCGGTGCTGACGGATTTCCCCACGCAGAGCTCACCCGCCAGTGGTCTTGAGCGCGGGGCGATTGAACTCTCCGAACGCTCTCTGCGCGAGAACGACATGTTCCCCTGGATCGGCGCGATCACCAAAGCCGGAGGCTTGGGCGTGATGGCCGGATATCCGGAGGTCGAAGACATCCCCGCCCACGGCTCGGAAAAGTGGATGAACGATATTCTGCGAAAGGATATCGGCTTCGAGGGTGTCGTGGAAAGCGAAGGCGGCGGCTTCTCAACCTTGACCTACGAGGACATCGTTCCCACCCAGAAAGAAGCGGGTGCGTTGGCGCTCAAGGCTGGGGTTGACCTGAACATCACTTATGAACCCGCATACATGGGTCCGTTGGTCGAGGCGGTGGAACAAGGGGAAGTACCGATGGCGCTCGTGGACCGGGCGGTCCGCCGCGTTCTGAAACTGAAATTCCAACTGGGATTGTTTGAGAACCCCTACGTCGATGTGGACCGCGCCGCGTCCGTCGTGCATTCCCAGGCGAACCAGGATTTGGCGTTACGCGCGGGCCGCGAGGGGATCGTCCTGCTGAAGAACGAGAAAGGCCTGCTGCCACTCAAGAAGGACGTCAAGTCGGTGGCGGTGATCGGTCCGGATGCGGTGAACCTGATGAACCAGCTCGGTGATTACTCGCCCAAGGCCATTCCGCAGCACGTGGTGAGCATACTCGAAGGCATCAAAGCGAAAGTCGGACCGCAAGCCAAGGTGACGGCGGTGAAGGGTTGCAAGGTGTTGGGGGATGACAAGAGCGGATTCCCCGAAGCCATTCGCGCCGCCAAGAACGCCGATGTGGCGATCGTGGTGGTGGGCGAGAACCAGGGCCAGAATGACGTGGAGGAAGATAAAGACCCGCCCACGGACGGTGAAGGCCACGACATCGCCAACCTAGATTTGACGGGGGTGCAGGAAGACCTGGTCCGCGCCGTCTTTGAAACCGGCACTCCCACCGTCGTGGTGCTGGTCAACGGCCGGCCGCTTTCCACCCGCTGGACCGCCGAGCACGTGCCGGCGATCGTCGAGGCGTGGCGGCCTGGCGAGTTGGGAGGCACCGCCGTGGCCGATGTGCTCTTCGGGGATTACAATCCCAGCGGCCGCCTGGCCATCACCATTCCCCGCCACTCCGGCCAGTTGCCTGCCTATTACAACTACAAGCCCTCGAAGGCCTATTGGATGAAAGAGATCAAGCGGGGGTACGTGGATATGCCCGCCACTCCGCTCTACCCCTTTGGTCATGGATTAAGCTATACCCAGTATGAGTATAGCAATCTTCGCATTTCACCCGAGGCGATTCACCCGGGAGGCGAGGCGCGCGTCAGCGTAGAGGTCAAGAATACCGGTGCCCGCGCGGGTGTAGAAACGGTGCAACTCTACACGCATGAGAAGTACGCCCCCGTCTCCACTCCGGTCAAGCAATTGCACGGATTTGAGCGGGTGGCGCTCGAACCCGGCGAGAGCAAAACCGTAACCCTGACCCTGATCCCGGAGGACCTCCAGTTGCTGGACATCGACATGCATTGGCGCGTGGTGCCCGGCGACTTTGAAATCATGGTAGGGAAGTCGTCAGCGGATATTCCCCTCGAAGGGATCTTGAAGGTGACACCGTAACCGTGGTTGTGTGGGCGCGGCTTCTGCCGGAAGTCGCGCCCTCTCTCCGGTTTGACCTGGGCTTGCCTTCTTGAGTCTCCGCACAATTCAGTAGATCAGCTTCAGCGAGAACTGGATCTGCCTCGAGGGACCAGCGGTCTTGTTGATAAGCCCGAATCCCGACCCCAGGACCACGTTCGAGGGCAGGCTGAAATCAACGAGGTTGAAGACGTTGAAGAACTCCGCGCGGAACTCCAGCGTCGCCGCCTCCGCATTGCCTCGCCTTCCGAGTTGGGTATCCTTGATCAAGGACATATCCAAGTCGCGAAATCCCGGCCCGCGGAAAGTGTCGCGGCCCAGGGTTCCGAACCTCCCGGAATTGGGCCCTGTACCGTCGGGCAGATTAATCGGCAGGGAAAAGAACGAGGGGTTATCTAGGCCGCGTCCGAAGTAGTCCTCGCGCACTGTGCGGCTCGTCGAGAAATGCGGTTTTGCGATCTGATCCGGCCGGTCGGCTCCCGTCGCGCCCACGCCCGTCTGTTGAATTCCCGAGAAGACGGTAAAGGGCGCGCCGCTGGTAAGCGTGGTGATGTTCAGGAATTGCCACCCGGCGGTCAGCTTGCGGCCGAGCGGCTGAAACGCCGAAATGCGGTCGAAGGGCAAAGCCTGAATCAAGCTGAGGGTGAAAACGTGGGTCGTGTCGAACGTGGACGGCCCCTTCTCCGCGCCGGGGTCCCAGGGATTTTGCGGACTCGCCTGCAATAAGGTTCCCGAGGATCCGAGGAAACCTCCCAAGGTCGCGCTGGTATCGTCGAGTGATTTGCTGAAAGTGTAGTTCGCCTGAAATCCCAGACCGAGCCGGGCGGAAGTTTTCTCAGCACCCACCTGCAGGCCATGATACGTGGAGTGGGATCGGCTGCTCATGATAGCCTCAGGCCCGAATCCTCCTGTGACATTCCCTGCCGGGTCGAAGCTTGTAAAATGTGCGAACGCCGCATCGGCGCCTGTATAACCATTGGGATAAGCAATGCTGGGCAACCGCACGCCCATGGTGCCCACATAGGCGGCGCTCAACTTGACGTCGCCCCAATCGTGGTCCACTCCTGCCGTGTAGCTTTGGATGTAACCATCCGCAAAGTTCGACATGATTCCAAAAATGGAAAGAGGCTGGAACTGGTGCCCGGGCGTCGCGGCCGCCAGGGCGGATTCATAACGCTGGACGTCCATCACCGTGTTGGGTGGAACGTCCGTGGTGCGGCCATTCGGGAATACCGGCTGTCCCGACGCAGTGTAGGGCACCGGCAGATTGAAATGAGTTACCGCGTTCTCAAAGGGGACAGACACTCCCGTCTTAGCCGTAAGGGTGGGCTGAACCATGAAGGGCGCGCCGCCGGTGGTGAAATCCTCTTGAAAAAGATTGGGCAAGCGGGTGGTGATTGCGGCGCCCGCATGCCAGACCGTGTGCTCACTCTGCCGCATTTCGATGGCGAACCGCGGACCCCAGCCCCTCCAATCCTTAGCGTAGGGTGGCTCGGGGCTGACGAGGAAGTTCTGATAGACGCCCGGGTCCCACGACCGAGCCGGCCGGCCATCCGGACCCAGGAAAATCGGACCCGACGTGCGATCCTTGGGCTCCTGGAAGAGTGAATTATATTCGTACCGCAAACCGTAATCCATCTGTAGACGGGGCGTGATTTTCCACGTGTCCTGGATGTAGAGATTATAGGCCTGGCGGTGCATTGACGCTTCATTGAAACGGTCGCCCGTGGCTGTTTGCGGTGAGGCCA
Source organism: uncultured Acidobacteriota bacterium (assembly GCA_963808085.1). Lineage (GTDB taxonomy): Bacteria > Acidobacteriota > Terriglobia > UBA7540 > UBA7540 > Bog-366. The sequence goes on along the minus strand of CAWEFC010000028.1, from coordinate 27,851 downwards.
ATGAAATCAGGTAGGCGAATGGGGTGGCCGTAAGCAGACCGGTCAGGGAATCGGGGAGCAAATCGCCAACCTGGATGTTGTGCTGGCCGCTGGCGGAAGGAATAGGCACGGACGCGTAGGCCGGCCCACCGCCAAAGGTGTAGAGGCCGTTGGGATTCGTACCGAAGATCGTGGAATCGCGGTTCTGGCGAATTTCCCAGCCCCACTTCAGCGCATGGGTTCCGTGCAGATAGGTGAAATTCTGCTTTGCCTGGAGGAGATTGCCGAAGACGCCGATCACCGAGCCGTCCGCGGAGTTGACGGGTTCATAGAGGCCGTCGCCGAACTCGATGGCTGGCTGGGTATGGTCGATCGAAGGAAAAAACGGCGTGGAGCGAATGAATCCCAAAGAAGCATCCCAACTGAAGTGCGGGGAGGAGGTGCGAGTGTAGGTGATCCCAGCATTGCGCTGGTGATCCAAAAAGCGAATGGCGTAGCTGGGATCGATGGCGGTCTGATCGGGGTTGGTGAGCGGCCCGGTAACGTTGCTGAAATTGAATCGCCCAAAGAACGTGGCGCGGTCGGATATTCGATGATCGATGCGTAGCGAGAATTGATTGGTATCGGTTGTCACTTTGGCGGACGTTGCGTAGGTGCGCGCGCCGTAAGCCCCAATCGGGTCGTTCGGCAGGGGGTAGTCCGCGAACACGGGAGCAATTTGTGGATTCACCGGAACCAGCAAGGTGTCTCCGGCGAACGCCGTAGTGTCTAAGCCCTGGCGCTCTCCCACAGTCGGAACCGAGAGGACTTGCGTGGTTCCGAGCACCTGGCGGAAGCCCTGGTATTGGCCAAAGTAGTAGGTCCGGTGCCGGCCGTCGTAGATTCCGGGAAGGATCACTGGGCCGCCGTTGGTAAATCCGAATTCGTTCCGCACAAAGGGCGGTATTCGCTCAGGGTTTGCGACATTCCGCCGGTCAAAGAAGTTGCGGGCATCAAATGCCGCGTTGCGCACAAATTCAAATACCGATCCATGAACCTGGTCGGTGCCGGATTTGGTGATGATGTTGGTGAACCCGGCGGCGCCGTGGCCGATCTCTGCCGGCATCACGCCGGAACTCGACTTGATTTCCTGAATCGCGTCCACATTGAAGTTCGAGAAGGTCGCTCCGCCCATCTCCGGGTCCGTAGTATCGATCCCGTCCGTGGCAAAAACCGTCGGTCGTACCGCGCTGGCCGTTCACGGCAAACTGCTGGGTGAAATTGGCGGCGCCATTGGTGTCGGTCATGGTGCCGGCGGCAAGCAGAAGGAGCTGACTGAAGTCGCGTTTGTTGAGCGGCAGATCGGCCACCGTCTGGCTGGACAGGACCTCCCCGCCGGTAGATTGTTTTGCCGCCTCGCCAGCAGGGCGGGGCGCGACAATCTCGACGCCATGCGAGCCGAGTTGGAGTTGCGTGCTAAGGACCTGGCAGGGACTGACCTTCAAGGAAGCCGTCGCCGCTAAGGTTTGGCCATTCCAATGAACCGATACGGCGTATTCACTCGCGGGGAGCTTGGGGAACACAAATACGCCGTGCGCGTCTGTAACGGAGCGCTGTATTCGATCTGAGCGGATATCGCGCAACTCGACCTCTGCTTGGCCGACGAACTTGCCGGTCGAATCAATCAACGTTCCTGTCCAGTTCGGGGACGCTTGATTGCTTGCTGCCGCGGTATGTGTCATCGCCAAGCAGATGACCACAGCGAGAAGAGTGAACAGACTATTCCGATTAGGCATTTGCCCCAAAATTCATGTCGGGATTTACAGCGTGGACGAGGTGCCGCTGACCAACTAGGCCCGCTTGGATAAGTATTTCACCGTTTGCGAGAGCGAAGTCTCGTCATCCATCGATGGGGCGAATTCGAGGCCAAATACTCCCTGGTACCCGAGTTGCGCGATTTGGTCCAAGACAAAGGGGTAGTTCGTTTCCCCCTTAAACGGCTCATGCCGTCCCGGCACGCCCGCCGAATGGAAATGGCCGATGACGTCGATATTCCGCTTGATGTGATTGACGAGGTCGCCTTCCATGGTCTGCATGTGGTAACAGTCGAAGAGCATGCGCAGGCATTGGGAGCCGATTTTCCGGCAGATTTCACCGCCCAGATCGCTGCTGGTAAGCCAGTGGTCGGGGTGGTCGTACTTGTCGTTCAAGGGTTCCAGGAGCAGGGTCACTCCCGCTTTCTCCGCCATATCGACCACGGGCTTGGTCCATTCGATGACCGATTCCAGCATCTGGCGGTCCGTCAAGTCCGGCACCCGATTGCCTGTCAGGAAAATCGTGTTGGGAATCTGTGCCGCTTTAGTGTAACTGATGGTCATCTGTGCGCGCTCGAGCCATGCGTCTTTGCTCTTGCGCGGATCCGTCAGGCCGCTGCCCACTGAGCCGTCCGGCGAGTTGATGACCGTATTGGTAATGGTCACGTCGTTGGCTTGCGCCAACTCGGCCAACTGATCGGGAGTCCCTTTGAAAATACTGTCCACCCACCAGATCTCAACATTCTTGAAACCCAGGCGGGCCGCTGTCTTCACCCGATCTGCAAACGGCAGGCTGGTCAGAGCCATTTCCAAGCATAGACCTAGTTTCATCGCGAATTCTCCTCGGGTGCAAATGAAATCCTAAAGATGGTTCCGTGTGGGGCCACCCCGCCGTGAACCTAACGCAATAAGCGATGCAGGACTTTATTAATGCCAAGAGTGATGGCGTCACCATCTCCATTTGAATAATTATGGTTGATTTCGATGTGGACGGACCTACCCAGCAGGTTCAGGGTGCGGGGGCACATGTCGCGCGAGTACTCCGGCAAGTCGCCAGCCGGCACGGCGCTCCAGGGCAACCCGTCTGCGGCCACACTTTTCTTTTCGATGATGTGATCCCAATAGGCGTAAATGTGCCAGTCGCGCACTTTGGAATCGTAAACGCCGCCTGCTGGAACGCCCTCGGCGTGCAACGCTTCGATCGCTCGTTGAGTGACGTCGGCGGTGGGCAAGAACATGATCAAACAGATTGCTGTGTCGCCCGCCGGGTCGGTAAGCCGACGGAAGCTGAGCCCGGGGAATTTCTCGATTCCCGCCAGGATCCGATCGCGCCCGCGGCGGTAACCCGCCAGCATGTCGTCCGCTTTGCGGATTTGGGCAATGGCCACCGCTCCCTGCAATTCGCTCATGCGGTAGTTCTCCCCGGCAAACAGTTCGCCTTCCCGGCGTTCACGGGCATAACGGTCGGGACGCCAGCACGCTGCCGTGTCATGCCAGCTTTGGGCGCGCGTGTAGAGCCACTCGTCATCCGTCGTCACGAATCCGCCTTCCCCGGAAGACATCACTTTGTAATGGTCAAAGCTGAAACATCCCGCGGCGCCCAGGCTTCCCAATCGCTTGCCCTGGAACGACCCGCCACCCGCCTGCGCAACATCTTCCACTAACGGAAGTCCTTTCCGTTTCGCCAAGTCCAAGAGGGCATCCATCTGCGCTGCGGCGCCCCGCATGTGCACCACGACGATCGCTTTGGTGCGGCGCGTCAGTGCCCGCTCCGCGGCCTCGGGGTCCAACGTCAGGGAGTCATCCACTTCCGCAATGACCGGAATGCCGTCGGCGGCGACGACGCCCGCCGCGCTGGCGAAGAACGTGTAGGCCGGCACGATAACTTCATCCCCGGCCCCGATTCCCAAAGCCCGATAACTCGCGATCAGCGCCGAGGTGCAGGAGTTGACGGCGAGGCAATACTTCGAGCCGATCAATTTGCGCATGGCCTCTTCCGCCGCCGCCACCCTGCTGGGCTTGGGGTTGTAATAGCGAAAAAGGTGTGGCCCCTCGACGTTCACATCATGCTCGATGATTTCCTTAATCCGTTGCTTGTTTCCCGGACTGAGCTCCCACAGGTCGATCAATTCCCACAACTCTTCCCGTCCGAGTTTGGAAGGAAAGGGGCCGAGTTTGGCTACGGCCTTCGGACCACCTTCGGTCGCGAGTAATTTCTGAGGCTTGGCTTCCATTGTTCCTCCTGGCTGTCGTGGGTCGGGGCAGTCCTTGGGGGAGAATAGGGGGTTTTCACTTGGCGAACATTCCACCATCAAGAACAGCGTATGTCTCCCATCTACGCGGGCGACGAGTTAACTTGAACCATAAACCGCCATAATCATATGGACTTTTGCCGATACGTCAACACTCATTGTAACTCTCGAAAATCAACGGTAAGCGGCTTCGAGCGGAAGCCTCGTGTCTTAATGGCGGCATAGATCAAACCAATCCCCAGCCAAATGGCTCCTCTGATCATCGCGGGTTTGGAGAGATTCCACCAGATCCACAGGCAGAAAAAGAATCCCGCCAGGGGGATCACTGCGTCCTTTAGCAGATGCCGAGTTCGTTCCGGCTGCCGAATGACATAGAATTGGACGAAGCAAGTGAAGTTAACTCCCATAAAGGCAATGAACGCGCCAAAATTCAGCATCTCGGCAGCAAGCTCGTAGCTCCAGATTTGGGTGAAGATAAAGGCCAGGACGCCGATGATTAGGACGTTGATGGTGGGAACATTATTTCGACCGAGATAGGCGAAGGGCTTGGGCGGCAGAACTTTATCGCGCCCCATGCTGTAGAGAAGCCGTGTCGCCCCGAGTTGTCCGGTGAGTGCGCAGCCGATACTTGACACGAGCAGGACCGCAGCCATGGCGTTGAATAGTCCCGCGTGGCCGACCCGCATCGCCACATCCATAAAGGCGGTTTCGAGGTGCGGGAAGGTGTGGTAGTCGGGCCAAACTCGCTGCGCCAGATAAATCTGCAGGCCGCTGAAAATTCCCGTGAAAACGCAAACCATCAAACCGGCCAGCAGGACGTTCCGCTTGGGGTTTTTCACCTCTTCTGAGAGCAAGGTGACGCCGTCGAAGCCAATGTAGGTCAGAGCGGCAAGAGAGGTTCCCGTCGCAATCGCGTGAAGGCTGAAAGTGCGAGGGTTGTAGAAAGGCTGCACGGAGAACAGGCCGCTCGCTCCCTGAGTGTGGAAGAGATACCGAATCGCCAGGATGATAAAGACCCCGATGACGGCGGTCATAATGGCGAGCATGACTTCGTTGGCCCTGGCCGCGGCACGGATGCTGCGTAAGTTGAGGTAGGTCACAAGCCCCAGGCACGCTCCCGCGAGCACGACGTAGGGAACGTTGGGAAGCACCCGCTGGATGACCAGAGCGACGTAGATACCGTTCAGAATAGGTTGGTCCAAGTAGTCAAGAAGCATCGCCCAGCCAACCAGAAAACCAAGGTGGGGGTTAAGTCCTCGGTCGATGTAGGTATAGGCCGAGCCTGCGGAAGGGAAGAGGGTGGCCATTCGCCCGTAGCTGACGGCGGTGATTGCCATGGCCCCCATGGCGATTAAAATGCACGTGGCCGCGTAGCCATGCGACAGGTCCTGCGCCACCCCGAGCAGCGGCACGGCGGCCATGGGAGAAATCAGGACCATGCCGTAGAAGACAAGGTCCCAGAGAGTCAGGACTCGGCTCAGATGGGGGGTCGCATTCGCCGTGGGTGGTTCGAAGGATTGTCCCATGGTGTGCTTGGCGGGCCCGCTCCGAGATCGTCCACGGCAGCCCTACGCCCTATCCTGTTACCTCCCGACGTCACACCCTGAGAAATAGAGGTAACCGGGATTACATCCTTACGCGGACGATGTTGGAATAGGCTGATTCACCGGCATCATTGAGCGCCCGGACCCGATAGGAGAGGCTTTGCCCGTGCGCCGCCTGGCTATCGATATACTCCGTTGCGCCTGCCGCTAATTTAGCGACTCGCTCCCAACTGCCGTGGTCGCCCGTTCGGCGCTCGACCGCCATGGCCGTCGTATCTCCGCCGTGCGGTTCCCAGGTCAGATGGGCGGAACCGCTCGCCACTTTAACCTCCAGTGAACTCGGCGCCTCGGGGAGCACAGGCCAATCGAAGTAATCGGCATCGACAATGGCCTGCACGCCATCGAGCAGAGGAACTCCCTCCAGTGTGTCACGGGTGCCCGCCTTCCACTCCAAGGGCTTGATTGCTCCGCTATAGACATTCGCCAGCACGGGATGCTCAATGCTGGTGTTCTTCAGGGTGAGGGTCACATATTTGGGAGCGAAGACGTTATGCGGCCAACTATGATCCGCCAGCCAGAAGCCGACTATTGCCTTGCCTTTGGTCGAGCGAAATCCGTACGCCAGCACGGGTGCGCCAGAGTCCTTTTGGATGGGCGCAAAATCCGGACTGGTGATGGCGATTGCGTTATCGCGCTCGGTGTCGGCGAAGAGCGCATCCAGGTTTTGCACCGCTGCATAAACAAGCCGCGGGGTGAAATCCGACGGCTTGAACATCATGCCGTGAATGATCCCGAAGTTATCGCCCTCACTGCTGCTGGTGTCGTTGATCAGTTCCCAGATGGAAGTGGGAACTCCGAACGACCAGTTGTAGAGCATGCCACGCGTGACGTATTTTGCCTGCACCGTCTCGTCGTTGCCGCGGGGAAGATCGGGCAGGGTGTTGAACTCGTCATCCCAAAACTGGATGTCGGGGCGGATGCCGGGATAACTGCGCACGGCGGCGCGAAGCGCGGTCGGAGTGAGAGGTCCGAAGGCCCCATAGTCCATGGACTCCGGGGGAGCGTTCTGAGTGTAACCGCCCGGATAAGTGTGGTAGGCGAACACGTCGAGACTGGAAGCACACTGGCATGCACCCAGGGCGGCCCGTGCGAAGTCGGTGGAAAGCGAGGCTTGGCCGCCGTAAATCAATTTGGCCGTGGGGTCGGTTTCGTGCACCGCTTTCACGAAGGCGCCCAGCAGCCGGCCGTATTCTTCCGCGTTGGCATCGGGATTCCAGTAGGAGCCGTCTTGTTCGTTCCATAACGCGTAATAGTGGATCCGCCCGCGAAAGTGGTTGACCATCCACTTCGTGTAGCGGATGAACGCAGCAATTTGCTCCGGCGTTCGTGGAGGCCAGAACACCGAGTACAGGTTCAAGTCACGATTATGTACGGAGGCGGGGGTGGGAGTCATCGAGTCGGGAAGCTTCCCGGCCGGTGACGTATAGATAGGATTGCCGTAGAGGAGTTGGAGTTGAACCTTCATCCCGTTGTCGAGGAGCGAATCCACGTAGTCATCCAGTTCGGGCAGGCTACTGAATTCGCCGCGCTTTTGCTCAATCCAGTCCCAACCGCTAATGTCTGAGGTGTCCTCATACTGGCCGATGCGGGCCCAGGTGATGCCCCCATCAAACATGCGCGTCCACCACCAACGGTTCCACGGGATGTAGGGGTCGCGAGGCAGGCTGGTGTTCACGCCGCCCAGTCCTTTGTCGATCTGGGAAGAACGCTTGGGTGGAATCCGTTCGGGCACGCCGGGCTTCTTCTCGGCTGCAAATGTGGCTCGGGTCGCGGCGCCCAATAGAATGAACGCAAATATCAGCAACCACTTGCCGGGAACAAATGAGAACCGGTGTTCTAATTGGCCGGCCATATTCTTTCCTCCAGATTGACAGTGGTGTCCGGCCTCGCATTGACCGGGACTGTATCTTCTTGCGTGAACGTTCGACCGCGCGGGAAGAGGCGCCGCGGCTCTTCCCCGGCAGGCCGGCCGCGGGAGATCACGGCGCCCGCTCATTAGGGCAAGTAGACCGAAAGGACTTTGATGAAGGCGCGGATGATGTCGTCCTCATCCTGTTTCTTCAAGCAGGATGGGATTGCAATCAGGACGCTCCGTTCAAACAGGCTGTCCGCAGTAGGACAGGCACCCTTCGCGTAACTCCGCTCCAAGCCGGCATTCTCGGCGAGCTTCCACGGCGTACCGTTGCCGTCCACACTCGAGTGCTCGACGAGGCCGACGTTGTTGTAATACAGGTGCAATCCCCAATCCGTCATGACGACATTGGAGACTCCCTGGGCATGAGTCACGATGCCTTCGGCACGCAGCGCCAGGTTGACTTTCTTGGCGGTTTCCGCATCCGGGTAGGTGGTGATCAGGAAGCAGCCGGTGTCACCCGCTGGGTCCTGGATTTTCCGTAACTGCACGCGCGGGAACTTCTCCAGCGCTTTGCGGATCCGGTACTTGCTATGCTGCATGGCCTTAATGATTCGCGGAAGTTTCTTCAATTGGACTCGCGCCACGGAAGCGCGCAGCTCGTCAAGCCGGTACCCCCGTCCCCACATGCGGAGCTCGGGATTGTCGAAAATCAGCCTCCCGTTCGCGTCACGCGCATAGCCCAAATCGTGGCACGCGAATGCACGCTGATAGAGCTGATGGTTGCTCGTGACCACGGCGCCACCCTCGCCCGCCGTCATGTTTTTGTTCATCTGAAAACTGAAAATCCCCATGTCGCCGAACGTCCCGACTTTTTGACCCTTAATGCTGCCGCCATTGCACTGTGCGCAGTCCTCCAAGAGGAATATCTTGCGCTCGCGGGCGATCTTCTGGATAGCCTTGGCATTACCCGGCGCTCCACTCATGTGGACGAGGATGATGCCGCGAGTCTTCGGCGTGATGCATTTCTCCACGGCCGCCGGATCCAAGCAGAAAGTCTCATCGATGTCGGCCAGCACGGGTAGAGCGTCGAGGTTCACCACGGCCGCCAAAACCGAAATCCACATGTAGGCCGGAACAATCACTTCCTGCCCGGGACCCACGCCGAGAGCGGACAGAGCGGTGTGCAGGGCGCCCGTCCCGCTGGTCACCCCGATCGCGTACTTTGTCCCCACGCGTTGCGCAAACTCCGCTTCCAACTTCTCCACTTCCTTCTGCAATTTCACTCCGTAGTACCGAAACAACGACCGGGACTTGAGCACCTTCACTGCCGCTTGGACTTCCTTCGTGTCCATATGATGAACACCGGGGAATTCGAGTGGCAGCGGCGCCTTGCGGACCGGCTTCCCGCCATTAATAGCTAGTTCGTTTTCTGTCATTCCTCACCTCTTATGACGACTGGGATTTAGATTCATGGTTCCTGGCTGATTAGAGTGGACTTCTCCCTACAGATTTGGACAGGCAGGGTTTTAGGGTTTGTGGAAAAAACCAGTTGACTGTCATTCTCAGGAGCCGCACCCGACAAAGAATTTCACCGTGCCTTGGAAATGTGCAGGGAGTAATCCTTCGCTGCACTCAGGCTAACAGCGCAAGCGAGCTTTTCCAGTTTAGCCCCGTCGTTACGGGGCCGCCCTCGTCATTCCCACGTCACGAGCCGTGGTCCAACCAAAAAGTTAAGGGAGCGTTTCTCCTGCGGCGCCGGGGCGGGATTCCCTCCCGCCCCCGGCCGAGGACATGCGCTAGAAGACGAACTTCGCACCCACTTGGCCAATGCGCTGGTTGTTGGTAATGGTATTAGTGACGAAGCCGAAATCCGAGTTATTGAAGTTCCCTTGGGGCGCTTGGAACTGAGCGTGGTTCCAGGCATTGAAGAATTCGCCGCGCAACTCCAGTCTCATCGATTCGGTCAAGCGGACATCTTTGGTGATGGACAAGTCAAAGTTGTTCCAGCCCGGCCCGTTGAAGGCGCGGCGATTGGCATTCCCGAGTTGTCCCAGGGCCTCCCGGGGGAATAGAGCAGTGTTGAAATAGGGGTTACTTCCAGTTGGGTTGTTCGAGTTGGGAATGACTTCGGCGCGAGGATTCTGGATACTTAGGCTGCCAGGCAGGCGGTTGGGCTCGTCGATGTCGTTGCCCTGCCCGACGCCGCCAGTCCCCAGTATCGAATAGTCGTCAGTTTCCAGGATATAGACGGGGAATCCCGTCGCGAAGCGCGTGATGCCGTTGAGCATCCAGCCATCGGTCAGCCGTTTGGGGCCGGGAAGTTTGTCAAAAGGCATCCGATAGGAATAACTGATCACAAAGTTCTGCGCGACATTGAAGGCGGAGAGCGCCTTGCTAACTGAGGGGTTGAAGGGGTTGATGTTGTCGCCCTGGCCTAAGCCGTTGCCGGAGGAGTTGTCGAGCGACTTGGCCCAGGTGTAACCGGCTAGGAATTCGGCGCGCCCCAGGGTGCGGCGCATCGTGACCTCCAGCGAGTTGTAGTTCGAATTGGCCATAGTAGATATGTAGCCGTCGCTGGCAAAGGCTTCGGTGGGGCCATTCAGCCCGGTCACGACCTCATTGAAGGGCGAGCGGACGGAGTAAACCGGTTGGCCTGAGGCGTTGGTGAACGGGCCGGCATCCTCATTGTTCGGACCGCAACCCGACGCGGCGAGACTTTCGCACAGTGCCGGATTGGAGGGGTTGCCCGCGACCGTGGCCAGCAGCCGGTGGCCCTGTGTTCCTACGTAGCTGACCGAGACGATGGTCGCCGATCCGAATTGGCGTTGGAACGAAAGGTTGTAATGCTCCCCATAGGGAAGACGGTTAGACGTTTGAAAGCCCGGCGAACTGCCGATGGGCACGAACCCGGCCCAATTGATGGAATTGTCCGGGTTGGAAGCGCTGATATTGAGGGGCGGTACGGGGAACGGAAACCGCTGGCCGTAGTTGGTTCCATTGGTACGCGCCACAAAGGGAGTCGTTAAATCCGGTTGATAACCAAGCTGGTACCAATAGCCGTAAGGCGCGTCGCCGCTCTCCTGCTCCACAATGCGGTTCTCAAACGAGCTGTAGTAAATGCCATAAGCGGCACGAATACTCGTTTCGCCCGATCCTCCCAGCAATTTGTGCAAGAAGCCGCTTTCCGCGTGCGGCGAGTAGGCGAGGCCCAAACGCGGGGCAAAGTTGTTATAACGCGTCGGTGAGAGCGTGGTGGGAACACCTGGGTCGCCCGGGAAGCACCAGCCTGCCGGCGAGCCCGGAAACTCTTTCGATTGGCAGCCGGGTATCAGAGCCTCAAATTCGTTGTGCGCTTCCCACCAGGGAGAGCTCACTTCCCATCGCAATCCATAGTTCAGGGTCAGGTTCTTCCTGGCCCGCCAGCTATCCTGCACGTAGAGGCTGTACGTCCGGGCACGGCTGTAGACGGGTAATTGCAAGCCTTGCGAGTAGCCGTTCGGCGCGCCCAGCAGGAAATCGGCAAAGTCATAGCCCGTCTCGTTGCCGTTAAAATTGAACGAGCCATTCAAGTTCAAGGTAAAGCGATACTCGACCTGGTCGTAGGCGTAGGCCCCGCCAAACTTCAGGGTATGCGTGCCCATCACCTTGGAGAAGTTGTCCGCTAAGTTGTAAGTGTTGTCGTACACGCGCAGGAAATTGTTGGCAACCCCGATGTTGTAGTTGTTGAAGCCCATGGGCTCAACCCCCTCATAAGAGGGATTCATCGGAAAGATGCCGGTAAAACCCTGGGAGGCCAGCGACATCCCCAGGCCTCCCATCGGGGTGCCGGAGAATTGCACGTCCCGCATGTAACCGATGTGGAGTTCGTTGACGGAGCTGGCGCCGAACGTCTTGGTAATGCCCAAGTTCAACATCTGTGCGCGGCCGTTGTTGCCCGAGGCAAAACCTGGGATATTGTCCGAGCCGTAGGGATTCACTAAGGTGAAATCGTCCACAAAGTAGTAGCCGGTAATCATCCCCAAACGGGTATTCCCATCCATGCGCGCGCTGGCTTTGTCGTCCCGCAATGTTTCGTCGTAAGCGGACGTGCTGAAGCCCCCGGCGGTATTGGGAGTCGGAATATATTTCGCGTCGGCCTTGGCGGGAGCCGAAAACGCCGACTGAGGAATGGTGGCGTTCGGGAGCACGCATTGTGCGCTGGTGGTGCAACCCGGCGTGTAATATGCCTCGCCGCTCGTCACGGGGTAGCCCAAGGTTTGGGTTAAGGTGTTGGCCCACGCTACGCCATCCACCGTGCCGGTGAGAAGACTCGCTACGTCCGACAGGTTGCCCGCTTGGTCTTGAGCCGAGGGAACCGTAATGACCCCGCTATCGAGGCCGTTCACCATGCGTGTCCCTTGATAGTCGGTGAAAAAGAACAGCTTGTCGCGCAAGATCGGCCCGCCACCCGTGGCGCCGAACTGGTTTTGGTGGAGAACCGCCTCTGTGGGAGAGTAAAAGTTCCGAGCGTCCAAATGGGGGTTGCGAATGAAATCAAAGGCGTCACCATGGTACTGATTGGTGCCCGACTTGGTGATGACGTTGATCATTCCACCAGAGTAGTTGCCATATTCGGCGTCGGCATTGTTGGTGAGAATGCGGAATTCCGCAATCGAGTCAAGATTGGGGATGATCGCGGTGTTGTTGTAGAGCCTCTCCTCGGCATTGCCGCCGTTCACGATGAAGCCGTTCGCCGCTTCCCGCTGTCCGCTCACCGAGACCCCACCGGGGTTCAAGTTCCCGGAAACGGCCATACCGGAGCCCTCGCCACTGCTCGCGGGGGCCACACCCGGTTGCAAAGCCAGCAGGTCCGTGTAGCTTCGGCCATTCAGGGGCAGGCTGGTCATTTTGGTGGTTCCGATCACCTCGCCCATTTGCGTGTTGGTGGTTTCAACGTGGACCGATGTAGAGGAAACGCTTACCTCCTGGCTTACGGAACCCACCTTCATAACAGCATCAATACGCAGTGCGGTGTTAACATCCAAAACCAACCCGGTCTCCCGATATTCCTCGAATCCGGCTGCCTTGATGGTGACCTGATATTTTCCCGTGGGGAGGGCCGGAAAAGAGTAGTACCCCTGGGCATTGGTCTGGGTTGAGCTGTCAATTCCTGTGTCGGTATTGTGGGCAGCAACGGTGGCTCCCGGGATGACCGCTCCCGTGGGGTCCGTTACCGTCCCTGACATGGTCGCTGTAACACTCGCGTGTGCAGCCGGGACTACCAGTCCGAATACAACTGCGAACGCAAACACGTCCCGAACGAGCGATCCTATAGTGCGGGTCTTATGCATGGCCGTTTCCTCCCTCAAGACAAGGATGTATTGGGGTATGTAGAGTGTAGAATTTCCCTTGTAGCCGACGCGCAAAATTCACACGACCCGGAACGGTCGTCAGGGAATGCAATAATCAACACAATGTGACTCTATTGACCAAGCCCGGACCCACTCGGACGCCCCCCTCCGCAGTGCTCTTGGCGAGGGATGATTGTCTCGCGGGTCTCTCCTTATGGGTTTTATTTACCTTACATCATGTCATCCAGTCAAGGCTATTCTGCCCGTCGCCTGCAACCTGTGGGGAATTATGAGCGTCAACTATTGCTGCCGCAGATCATTAACAACTGGATTTTGATCAATTCAGAATAACGAGCCGCGATTCTGATTGATAAGAGACATGGCGATCTGAACTGGACTCGAGAAGGGGAACAGCGTATGCTTTTGGGCCGATGATAAGCGGAAATGGGAATTTCTGACCAAGGAAGGCTCATGCCTGCGACTCCATCAAGCCAGCAAAACAGTGAAACTCTGCCTAAATGATAAACCAGCGCTGTTTCTGCCACATTTGATTTCAGGCCGAATCCCTGGGTTCCTCGGAGGTAAGGGTCATGCAGCAAAGAAACTTGGCGTGGTTGGCGGTGGCGGCCGGCACGACGCTGGCCTCAGTCTCAATGATCCTCGCGCAAGCCAGTGGCGGAGCGACCATCTATCTCGATCCGAAGCGACCGGTCGATGAGCGCGTCGATGACCTAATCAGCCGGATGTCGCTCAAAGAAAAAGTTGGGCAGCTCAATTTACCTGCGTTTTTTGTAGACAAACTGGGGAAAGACATACCCTCGAAGATGGAGGCGTGCAAGAAATTCGCGGCGGGAACGTACACCGAGGAAATCGGCCCGGGCGGCGGGTTTTTCGGCCTGGCGGGCCAGCTTCTGCCGGAAGGCGCGCGTCAGCAGGCGGAATCCTTCAACGAGTTGCAAAAAATCGCACTTACCCAAACGCGGCTGAAGATCCCTTTGATGGAAGACGAAGAGGGCACGCATGGCGCCATGTTTCCGGGGGCGACGGTTTTCCCCGAGGGCCTAGCCGTGGGTAGTTCCTTCGACCTGGACCTGGTCAAGGCGATTTACGCGGCGGATGCGGCGGAGGCGCGGGCGGTCGGCGTCCATATGCTGTCCACCCTGGTGATGGAAACTCTTCGCGACCCGCGCATGGGCCGCAACGAAGAAGCCTACACGGAAGATCCGTACCTTTACATGCGCATTGGCGAGGCCATCGTCCGGGCGACGCAAGGCTATGACATTTCCGCTCCTGACAAGGTCATTGCCGTCCTCACGGATTTTCCCACGCAAAGCGAACCCGCCAGCGGTCTCGAACGTGGAGCGATCGAAGTATCAGAGCGTTCCTTACGGGAAAATTTTCTGCCCCCTTGGATCGGCGCAATTACCAAAGCCGGGGGCCTGGGGGTGATGGCGGGTTACCCAGAAGTTGAGGACGTGCCGGCGCACGCCTCAGTGAAGTGGATGAACGATGTCCTGCGCCAGGAAATTGGTTTCAAGGGGATTGTCGAAAGCGAGGGCGATGGCTTCGCGACCTTGCAATATGAGCACATTGTTCCCACCCAGAAGGAAGCGGGCGCGCTGGCCTTGCGAGCCGGGGTCGATTTGGATATCACCTATGAACCTGCTTACATGGGCCCCCTGGTGGAGAACGTGGAAGAGGGCCGAGTCCCCATGGCGCTGGTGGATCGCGCTGTACGCAGGGTTCTGGAGCAGAAATTCCGCCTGGGCCTCTTCGAGAACCCCTATGTGAATGTTGCCCACGCCGTCCATGTGGTGCACTCGCAGGCGAATCAGGACCTAGCATTGCGCGCCGGCCGCGAAGGGATCGTGTTACTGAAGAACGACAAGAACCTGCTGCCGCTCAAAAAGGATTTGAAATCGGTGGCGGTGATCGGCCCCAACGCCGACGATGTGATGAACCAACTGGGCGACTATTCGCCGATTAAAGTTTTGCAGCACGTGACGACCATGATCGAAGGAATTAGGGCTGCGGTTTCATCCCAAACCAAGGTCTCCTATGTGCGCGGGTGCGAGATTACGGGCGACGATAAGAGCGGGTTTGCCGAAGCCGTGAAGGCGGCAAAGGGATCTGATGTCGCCATTGTTATGGTGGGAGAAAGACAACACGGTACGAACGTGGGCGGCCGCCAGGAGGGGCCCACCGACGGTGAAGGGCACGATGTGGCCAGCCTGGATCTGTCAGGAGTGCAGGAGGACCTGATCCAAGCCGTCGTCGCGACCGGAACTCCCACGGTGGTGGTGCTGATCAACGGCCGGCCGCTCTCAACGCGGTGGACCGCGGCGCATGTGCCTGCCCTTGTGGAGGCGTGGGAGCCTGGCGAGCGCGGCGGCGAAGCCGTGGCCGACGTGCTATTTGGGAATTACAATCCCTCTGGACGACTGGCCATCTCGGTGCCCCGACACTCCGGCCAATTGCCGGTCTATTACAACTTCAAACCCTCGAAGGCTTATTGGACCGACGAAGGCTGGTCCCACCTGAAGGGATACGTCGACATGCCCGGGACTCCGCTTTATCCCTTTGGATACGGCCTGAGCTATACCAACTTTGAGTATAGCAATCTTCGGGTCGATCCAGCGGAGGTCCATCCGGGCGGCGAGGCGCGCGTGACCCTGGACGTGAAAAACACCGGCGGCCGTGCAGGTGTGGAGACCGTCCAGCTCTACATTCATGAGAAATACGCCCCGGTTTCAACCCCCGTCAAGCAGCTCCGCGGTTTTGAGCGAGTCGCGCTCGATCCCGGTGAAACCAAGACCGTAACCTTAAAGCTTATCCCGGAAGATCTCCAGTTGCTGGACATCGACATGCACTGGCGGGTCGTGCCTGGTGATTTCGAGATAATGGTAGGACGGTCTTCGGCAGATCTTCCTTTGCAAGGTAGACTGAAGGTGACGCCATAGCGAGCTAAGATCGTGGGTTGGCAGGGCACTGCGGCGAGGCCGGATTCCCGACAAAATCGGAAACGAATCGTCAGCTCCATACCGCTTTCTACGTATTCACGAAGTGTTGAGTGATGCCGCGGCGCACGGGCAAAAGTTGAGCCTGCAAGATCTGGACCGCCTGCAAAGTGATGTGGTGACGCTGCCCGCGCGGGAAGTTCAGCCGCTTCTGGCACACTCCGTGGGCGGCTCGCCGGACCCGGCCGCGCGCTTGCTTCTGAGCTGGAATTGTTCGGTCGATCGCGACTCCTCGGCGGCGGCACCGTTTGAAATCTGGATTCAGGAAGTCCAGCGCTTTCTGTACCGACTCTTGGTGCCTCAAAGCGCTTGGGGAGTTATGTGGTGTTGCCCATCGTCATGCGCCACCTTGAGGCTCATGACGAGGCAACCTTAGGGCCTTCGCCAGATTTCGCGCGCGCCCGCCTGTTCCTCGCGACGCTACATACGGCCGCCGACAGGCTCAGCGCGCTCGAAGGCCCCGACCCAGCGCAGTGATCCTGGGGAAGAATTCATGCGGTGCACTTCCGCCATCCTCTCAATCGCCTGCCGGAGGCCGGGCTTATGGATTTGGACCCGCAGCCAAGGCCGGGTAATGGGTTCACCCTCTGAATTGCAGGCCCGTAAACTCTTGTTTTTTAGCAAGCTTTTCAGGCTACCAGCGGAGCGAAATCGGCTTGGCGAGAGTTCAAGGGGTATTCATCGCCTGTTGGCCTTTCTGCGTGGGGCGGTAATAGTATGTTCGTCCGACGCGATGGATCAGCCCGTGAGCGCGGAGCAAGCGCAACTGTCGAGTGGTGCGAGCGGCGGCGCGACGGCGCTGGGCGGAGTCGTTGGGAGGCGAAGGGGATAGCGCCTCACGCAGGTCGCGGTTGCGCACGCCATGCAGGTGGAATTCCCCGCGTAAGATGGTGGCAAACAAGCCGCTCTCTTGCGGGCTGATGGGCCGCAAGGCGCGATAAGGTCGAGGAGTTTTCACCGGTTGGCTGACCGGATCGAGAAGGCGATGGGCGGGTAGGGACTCTCCCACCACCGCCAAAGCTTCCAGATAACGGGCATTGGCGCCCCGGCTCAACTCCACCCGCCGACGCAGGTCCACGATGCCCTCGCGGAGAGGGTACCAGCCTTTCACCTTGCGCCCCTTCCGCTCCACGCCGCGGTAGACGCGAAACCGCGACGGATTATTCCGGGTGGTCTCCACCCTCAACACGCTCCCTTGCTTGTCGTACACCTTGATCGAGTTCTCTTCCACTCGATGCTTTACGCACACCCCTTCGATCCGGCGTTCCTGGGTGCTGCAAATCTCACCATTAAAGAGCGTGTTCGTCCGTCGCCCCAGAAAACGCAGCACCTGGGGCGAAGAAAATTGTTCCATCGCGTGCCGGCACAGGGCGGGATAGACCTCCGCCAACGCTGCCGCGCTCCCAAACATCACATCGCTGGCATATTCGCCCTGCCGCAGCGTCCAATAATAGCTCCGCAGGCGGGGACGCGCCCCCGCCGCCAACCACGGATTCACCGCCTGCGCTCACCGATTCAGCATCCGCGCCCAAGGCAGATTCACCAACCGGTTCATCAACGCCTGCGCCCGCGTCAGATCGCTAATCTGGGTGAAGCAGTTGTCCTTCTGCTCGTAGCTGATTCCCGCCCGCTGCATCTGCCGCGCTAACCACTCCCGCCCGTTCACGCACACCTGGATGGTCAGCGGCAACCAACTTTGCAGCCGGATGTGCATCAGGCCAAAGTCCCTGTCGAGAAAGTAAAATAGAAATGCAGGCACGCCGCCTCGCGCGGCACTAACCGCAACTGGCGCTTCTCCCGGTCGCGCCGCGCGGTGAATGAATCACGAGCGCCAAGCGTTTAGTAATCGGCGAGGCCCCCCATGCCGGGCACTCTGACGGTAAATGGCTTGGTCGCACCGCTGATTCGTCCCATCAGCGCCGCTCCGATGTACCTCCTGACTCGACAGGCCAAACTGGGATGCCGTTTCGACACTGAGCTTCAGGGTTGTACCCCGTGGCGGCACCGCCTTTTCCCCAGAAGCATTCAGACTTCGGTGCCTTAACCGGTCGTACGCTAAGCCCAGCAACTACCAAGGCAAGAGATCAATTTCTCGCTGGACAAATCATCTTGTTCAAAACCGTCAACTTCTCAAATCATTCATCGTGTTGTATGCATAGTGAGTGCCAATTCAGCAAGAATATTTTTTCGGATGTTTCTTACTTTTTCCCTACTTGATGTTCCCTATAACAGTAGAGGGCAAACTCGGATACTACGGCGAGTGAGTACCCTGCCCAGCAACGTGGCCGAGTACTACTCGCCCGTCCCTCGCCACACTCAAACTGTGAAGGGAGCTGTAGCGATGAACCTGCTTCGCTTGCCGCGCCCACTCACCAAGCTCCTGCGCATCGGCGCCCTTTCTTTTGCAGCTTGCATGCTGATTGCCGAGGATGTCTTCGCCGAACGCGGCTCCTCACCTTGGGTAAACGCCGTTCAAGTTCTACAAACCGCCTTCACCGGTACTATCGCAACAGGACTCGCACTTGTGGCTATTGTCGTCGGTGGGCTCATGTTCGCCTTTGGTGAAGGAGGGGCTGAACGCACCATGGCCGGGATGATTTTCGGCGTTGGCATGGCCATCGGCGAGGTGAACTTCTCTTGGCTCCTTCCGGCAACATAACATGGCGCAGAGACCAACCAATCCGGTATTCCGCTCGCTCAATCGCCCGCTCACTATCCTCGGGGCCGAGAGAAAGTTGTTCTTCTTCGCCCTCCTGATGGGAGCCGCCGTTTTCAATCTCCTCAAAACGCTATTCCGCGGGATTTTAATGTTCCTATTGCTTTTTGCTGTCGCCCGGTGGGCTACCAAAAACGATCCCCAGATGTTCCGATTCATTTTGAACTCAGGCCGGACACGAACGCAGTGCGACCCCATGAAGTTTGCACCTATCCAAGTAAGGAGTCTCAGGGATGTTTAGGCTGGATCGCATCACTAAGTCTTACGACGAAGCGGGGTCGTTCAACGAGCGGATCAACCTCGTCGGCTTCATCGACGATCAAGTGTTCCTGACAAAAAGTGGCGATGCGGGAGTGGTGCTGTGTGTGGCGGGGGTAGACTACGAGTGCCTTGATTCAGCCTCCATCGTTAGCTTCACCAAGCGTTTGGGACCGGCGTTCAAACTCCTCGACGAAAAATGCCGCGTATACCAGCACCTTTTCAAGCGAAATTACCCGGAGATTCCTCACGAGACGTACCCAAACCCCATTGTTAACGCGGCCATTGAGAATCGCATTGCCTATCTACGCAGCAAAGCCGAATCCCTCCACTCCCTCAAACTCTATTACGTAATCCTCTTCGAGGGTTTCCGGTACAAGAAAATCCCTCTACTTTCTCGATGGCAAGCTGGCGAACGACATCATGGCTGCCTACAAGAACGAGAAGGTGATTGAAAACTTCCTATCGAATCCTTCGTCACCCGAAGTTGATATCAATGTCCAACAGGTGGCACTAGAGCCGATGGTGAAGCCTCCATACAAGGCCAGCGTGGACTTCTACATGATCCAATACTCGCCCGTCGACCACCCCGTGCTTAAGAAAACCCTCTACACCGCCACCTTTGTCTTTATGTTTCGCACCAACTTGCCCAGCCAATTGATTCCCATTAACCCGCTGGGGTTGACCATCACGTACTTCCGTGAGGATGAGGCTTTTAAGTGAATTCACATCAAGGAAGCTCCATGTCAACACCTCTGATACGGCCACCGCCTTTGCCACCCAAGAAACGGACGGTAACTGCGCGCTTGCGTGAAGAGATTTTCGAGGACTTGAAGCGTTACGTCGTGTATGCCAATGGCGGAGACTTTTCCCACTACGTCAATGAGGGTTTGAAACTCGTCTTTGATAAGGACGACGGTTTCCGTCCGTGGGTGGCCGCCCACCCGGGAACCATTGCCGAGGGCCGCAAGAAGAAGCCACAAGCCAAATCTCCGCAATCCACGCAGACCGCGCATCGCCGGGACACATCTTCGGAGACATCGGTTTGTGCTGCCAAGGCTGAACTTGCTCCCGTTACTGGAGGCGCACATGCCAATGCGCTGTCGTGAACGATTTCTGGGGTTCACTCGCGAGCAAGATCGCTGCTTCGCAGCGGCGGTTGGAGGGGTCCGAAAGAACTGGACCCTGACACCCCACCTCTTGGTAGGGTCACATTTGCGATCTCGTGATCGCAAATGCGATGTGCCGTTGCCGCAAGGAGTTGCGGCCTCGTTGGTCGCAAATGCGAGGTCCTCGTCGCATTTGCAATCAACAGGCTTCGCGATGGCTAATTGCCGGTAAATAAAAGGGTTAGCAGGAGCTGACGGAATGGAGAGAAACTGGCTAAATCGCACCAAGTATATTGCCGTGAGAGTCGATGAATCAGCCTCCGAGTGCCTGCAAGCAGTCGCCGATGTGGACCAGAAACCTCTAGGCGAATGGTGCCGCGATACGCGGATCGTCGTGGCGAGCCGGCGGCAGCCCTCCCCGGTTGAATTCGGTCTCCTGGCCGAAATGACGGCAACCCAAGCCATCGTCACTCACCTGCTCTGCACAGCGGGGAGAGACGGAATGGTATCCACCCAAAGGGCGCAGGAGATCGTTGATAAGGCTCACGATTGCAAATACGAGGAAGCGCTTCAACTCCTGCGAGTCGCCCACTCCACGGGAGCCAAGGTTCGCTCCCGAGATCGAGCTTCAACGGAACCCCCAGAAGAGGGGGATAGGATCAATGAAATTCTACGCGTTCCCACTCACCATCTTTGGGAACAGAAAGTGGGTTTTAGCACAATGAAAGACGAGGCCACTTTGACGGTAATCTCCGGCATTCCCTCAGCGATTAGCGACCCCAGTTCCTCAGAGACGGGGATTCCCACTCGACCAAGCTCGATATCGGGGGAGAGCCCACGCATACACCCGCCGGTCAAGGCCACGGGCACCGGAGACGGAACGGGATATTTCCACCCGCGCCGCTCAAACTGTGAACGAGGATCGGCTTCTCACGGTTGACGAATTCGCGGACCAACTGAGGGTCTCGCGGGCTTGTGTTCGGAAGTGGATTCTTACGCGGAGAGTCGGGGTGGTCAAGGTCGGCAGACTCATTCGTCTTCGCTCCTCTGAACTCCGCCGTATTATCGACGAGGGGTCACGGCCTCGGCTTGAGGAGCGTTAAGGATAGCTTGACTTAATAACCTAAGCAGCTTAGCATAAGCACATGACGGAGAGTGAACTGCGGCAGTTCACAAGTTGGCTCGGGAAACGCAGTTATAGGGCACGGGTGCAACGGTTCGGAATCGAGTATATCCGAGAGATTGCCCGCGAGAATGGTAAGCAGGGCGGTAGGCCCCCGAAGCCCTGGGATCAGCTAAGCGATGCGGGAAAGCGTGCCCGGGTGCACCGGGAAAAGCAATCAGCCAAGCGAGGAAAATGAATTGCTCTACCAACGAGGGATGGGAAAAACATGGTGGTATCGCTTCCGCTTCGGCGGGCGGATTGTGCATGAGTCCGCAAAGACGCAGAGCAAAACAGTAGCGCGAGAAGCCGAGCAACAGCGCCGGCGCCAGCTTGAAGAATCATGGAACCGAATTGAGAAAAAGAAGCTCCCCCCAACGTTTGAACGGGCCAGTGTCGAATGGCTCCGCAAACGGGCGGCGCTGAAAGCCAGTACGCGAGAGACTTACGAGCACGCCTTGAAGCACCTCAACGCCGCCTTTGGGAAGCCTCTGATTTGCGATATCGACGCACCGGATATAGCGGGTTACCAAAAGGCCCGCGCGGCTGACAATGCGGCGGGCGCTACCGTCAACAAGGAATTTACCGTGCTTGCTTCCGTTTTGGCCGATCACGGCCTGTGGAACGGCATTCGCCGCGACGCCAAGCGGCTTGAGGAAAACGAAAGCGCCGGGCGTGCCTTGCTCCCCGATGAAGAGTCACGGCTCTTGCGGGTGGCTGCACAGTCGGGTGCGAAGCAAGGGCATTGGACCCCGATTTACACCGTGACCGCGCTAGGGCTAAACACCGGTTTGCGGCATTCAGAAGTCCGAAAGCTGCGGTGGACGGATATCGACTTGGGGAAGCGCGTGCTCGTCGTGAGCCAGACAAAGACCGAAGCGGGAAGCGGACGGCCGGTATCCCTGACATACCCCGCCTGTACCGCTTTAGACATGTGGGCTTCACGTTTCCCGAACCGCAGGCCGGATGACTTTGCCTTTCCTGCTTGCGAGAATGGCCACATTCAACCCTCGCGGCCTATCGCCAACTGGCGGACGGCTTGGCACAACACGACATCCGCCATTGAGTGTCCGAAGTGTGGCAGATTCCAGCCTCAATCCGATGCCTGCCAGAATTCAGATCGCAACGCGGAGACCCGTGGTATCATAAGTCCCTTGGTCGGACTTAGGTTCCACGATTTACGGCATTCGGCGGCTACCAAGATGCTCGAAAACGGAATCCCCATCGCAACGGTTGCTCAAGTGCTTGGGTGGTCAGCTTCTGCCGCCATTCGCATGGCGAAGCGTTATGGACATATCCGGCCCGAGGCACAATGGCAAGTCTTGGAATCAATCGCCACGGCGCTGCCGGAAGTCACCGGCCGCAAGCAAGAAGCCGATCTTCGGGGAGATGTGCACCAAGTTAGTAACCAAGCACCAAGCGTCAATTAGCTAAGTCCTTCTAGGCCCGTAGCTCAGCCCGGTTAGAGCGCTACCTTGACACGGTAGAGGGCGACGGTTCGAGTCCGTCCGGGCCTACCAAATCAATAACTTACAGACCCTTGACCTCTATCCCAGCTAGGTAGAGGTCTTAATACGAAATGTGCCCTCTTATTAGAGGTTTGCGAGTCACGGACGCAGTGGAAATTCACCGGTGTGTCAGTAAATGTGCTGGCTTTGTCGCACTGGGCGGACCACTACGAACACTGTTGCGAACGAAGCATTACTACATCGCAATAAGACAGTAATCTCGCCTCAACCGGGATCGCCTTTTCCATGTCTCGAAGTTAGATTCGGTGCTAGCGCCTCAGTGGAAATCATCAGCAAAACGTCGAGCATGAGCCCGCCGGACGCGAGTTCGTGCAGAAGACAATGGGGAACAAGCTAGGCCGGAGGAACCACGTCCCGCTTCCACATGCTGCGCAGCACGCCGAGCGCGATGGGTACAGCTCCAAGGAGGATAAAGGTCATGTCTCCCGCCATGCGCACCCACTCCAGCTCGTGGTAGAGGCCGCCCATCAGGAACGTCAGGCGCCGCGCGTGCCAGTATCCATTGGCGATGGAGTCCCAGAGTTGGAGAACGCCTCCGGGGAACAGATCCAGGATGATCATAAGGGCGAGGCCCACATTAGCGCCCCAGAAACCTACCCGGATGAACTTCTCGGTTCCCTTCCATACGGTGTCGGACTGCATGGCGCGCAGGCAGAAGACCAGG
Organism: uncultured Acidobacteriota bacterium; assembly: GCA_963808085.1. Taxonomy (GTDB): domain Bacteria; phylum Acidobacteriota; class Terriglobia; order UBA7540; family UBA7540; genus Bog-366. The sequence goes on along the minus strand of CAWEFC010000028.1, from coordinate 4,583 downwards.
ACCGCCAGCGCCAACATCCCGAAGACACCAAACAGGGCGGCGTGTCCGTGGTTGGGGGTGAGTGTCGTGCCCACCTCGAAGTAAGACACAATCGGCAGGTTAATCAGGAAACCGAAAATTCCCGCCCCGACAAAGTTCCATACACCGACCGCCATAAGGAAGTAAATGGCCCACTTCTGGCTGGTAGCAAACTCGCGCCCACACTCGGAGCACTGCTGGTTCTTCAGCTTGATGAAGTCCCAGGCGTCCAGGGTTAGAAGCGTCAAGGGCACAACCTCCAAGGCGGAGAAGCACGCCGCCAGGCCCATGTTGAGTGTCCCCTGGCCGGTGAAATACCAGTGATGACCCGTACCAATGATCCCGCCGCTGAGGTAGAGGATGGCATCGAGGTAAATCAGGCGCGTGGCGGTCTTGGTGCTGACCACGCCCATCTGGTGGAACATGATGGCCACCAGGACCGTGGCGAAGAGTTCGAAGAATCCTTCCACCCAAAGATGGATGATCCAGAAACGCCAGTTATCGATGACCGCAAAATTGCTGTGGGGGCCGTAGAAGAGGGCGGGTAGGTAAAAGACGGGAATAGCCACGGCTGCATAGAGAAACAGCGCGGATAACTCACGCTTGCCAGGGCTCTTCATGGCAGGTTTCAATGCCCGGAACATCAGAAAAAGCCAGAAGATGAGGCCTGCCGCCAGAAGGAGCTGCCAGAACCGCCCGAGATCCAGGTATTCGGAGCCCTGATGCCCGAACCAGAACCAGAGTCGCCCCAGCTTGTCGTTGATGCCCAGGTATTCTCCGAAAAGGCTGCCGAAAACCACCACCGCCAGCGCACCGAGCAGAGCGTAAACGCCAGCTTTTTGGCCACGGGGCTCTTCGCCGCCTACCCACGGCGCCAGGAAAAGGCCGCCGCCTACCCAGGCCGTGGCGATCCAAAAGATTGCGAGTTGGAGGTGCCAGGTGCGGGCCAGTGTGTAGGGCAGGAACCGGGCAATATCGAAGCCGTAGAAGCCTCCTGGCTCCACGCGGTAATGGGCAAGCGCGCCTCCCAGGAAGGATTGCGCCAGGAAGAGGAGCGCCACAACGGCAAAGAACCACCCCGTGGCCCATTGGCTTGGCGTCAGTGTCAGAGCCGGGGGAGCGGAGTGCGCGATATGGGCGACATCGCCCTCACCCTTCCAGCCCAGGTAGTCAAACTTGCCAACCATGAAAAGAATCAAGCCAAGACCCCCCAGGAGGGTGATGAGACTCATCGCGCTCCAGACATAAGCCTCGGCGGAGGGCCGGTTGCCCACGAGAGGCTCATAAGGCCAGTTGTTCGTGTAGGAATAGTCCTTGCCGGGCCGATTCGCCGACGCTGCCCAGGCTGACCACGCGAAAAAGGCGCTAAGCGCTTTAAGCTCCGTGGGGTCCTTGATATAGCGGGCAGGCAGTCCGGGGGCGCCGCCCTTTTGGGTAAAGTAATCGCTCCATTCGGCCGTCTGGCTGCGAGATGCCGCCACCTCGCCGGAGGTAAGAAGGAGCGTGCGTGCGGCCGGGTCGTATCGGTTCTCCTTGAGAACCCTCCGCACCTGCGCGGAAGCCACGATTTGCTCATCGGGCGAGAGCTGCGCGAAGGGTCGGCCGTACTTCTCCACCGCAATCGTATCCCGAGTCACTTCGCTCAGCCGGTGCAGATACTCAGCGCTGAAGTCAGGGCCAAGATAAGCACCGTGACCCCAAAGGCTCCCGTGTTCCATCAGGCCGTATTTGAAGAAGACCTCCTGGCCTTTTTGGATGTCGGCTCCTGTGAACACCACATTTCCTGCCGCATCCATGGCCCTCTCGGGAATTGGAGGGGCGTTCGTGTAGGTCAAGACGGTTACGAAAGTTAGAACGGAGAAACCACCGATCATGACGAGAATCGCCGCGTGTCGCCACCACGGCGAGAGAGACGCAGCACCACTGGACGTGTCTGTCATTTCATGCTCCCTTTTAGTTTTTGGCCGGAAGTTCCACTCTTGGTTTGCGGTTCAATCACAAGGTATACCCAAAGGAAACCAACAATCTTCCCGCGTAGCATGCTACCTGCTTATCAATCAGCCACAACACGTTCCAAGGCTATCCATGGACTACTTCGTAAAACTTCGGCGTGGGTTTGCCATCAAACAGTGGGCGCACACGCTTGCCTGCTTCATCGTGGATAGAACTGCTATGCATCGCTTGGAACGCGGATTGAGATTCAAATTCAACTATAGCCGCGTAGCTTCCTCCTTCCACCGGCTTCAGAAGCTTTCTGCTGCTGAAACCCTCAAAATCAGCGAATGCTCGGTTTGACGAGGCAAACCATTGTTGAAACTCAGCATCCTTCCCAGCTTTAATGGGTGGGAAGGAAATAATCACTACAAACATAAATCACCTCCAAGCCCTCGCTCTGAGACCGCGCCCCGCATTGGGTGGGGTCCGACCCCACTTGCGAGCGTTCGATTACAAGGCTCAAGCACGTGGCAAAACCAAGCTGCAGGTCCTCGTTGCCACAGCCCGCCAGCTCGACTACGCCATCTATGGCGCGTTCAAACACGGCCAGCTATTCCGTATCGCGAAAGTCTACGCCTGACCAGGACAATTGCATGTTTGAAATGTTTCACCTCTCCCTTTCTCTCGCGGTACTTAGCCTGCCTAGCGCAGTTACGCTCTTGTCTCGGAAGCAGCTTGCACGGGGTAAACCGCAGAGGTTTTCGGCTCATACACACAGCAAGGCTCTTCCGCAAAGGGATTGCCAGTAAGGGCAAAGGCACGAGCCCGCGAACCTCCGCACATGTTGCGGAATTCGCAGACGCCGCACTTCCCTTGCAGGCGCGATGTGTCGCGCAAGGAAACAAACAGCGGTGAGTGCTGGTAGATTTCCGCCAGAGTTTGCCTGCGGACGTTGCCCGCGGACATGGGCAGGAAGCCGCTGGGAAAAACCTCGCCCAAGTGGGAGATGAAGATGAAACCCTTGCCGTCGTTCAACCCCCGGGGTGCTCGACCAATGCCGTCCGTGTCTTTCTCCGTCGCGAATCCGCCAGGTATTCCTGGCGTCGGTGAGGCCATGGAGTCGTTGGGGGATTCCCGGTTTTTGCGGGCGGCCGCGCGCATCTGTAGGACGTAGCGGCGATAGTGCTGCGCCTCGGTAGTCTTGATATCGAATGGCACTCGGCGGGCGACCTGATAGAGCTTGGCGAAGACTGCCTCAAACTCCTCCGCGGAAACCAGGTCGTCCAGTTGTCCACGTCCAGTGGGCACCAGAAAGAAAACGCTCCACATGGCGAGATCAAGCGTTTCCAGCAGCCGCACCATAGCGTCAAAATTTTCCAGATTGCGACGTGTAATCGTAGTGTTGATCTGCACGGGGAGGCCCAATTCGCGGGCCCAGCGAATGGCGCGGAGCGTCCACTCATACGAACCCGGCACACGCCGGAAGGCGTCGTGGATTTCCGCCGTTGACCCATCCAGGCTTATCGCCAAACGCGCCAGCCCCCGCCGCCGGAGCTCGGCAATCGCGTCGCGGGTCAGAAGAGGCGTGGCGCTGGGGGTCAACGACGTCCGCACCCCACGCGCGGTGGCATATTCCACTAGGTCAAAGATATCAGGCCGCTTGAGCGGGTCACCGCCCGTGATGACGAACACCGGAACCTGCATTGCGGCAATCTGCTCGATCAGGAGCTGCGCTTCCACCGTCGATAGTTCCACCGCTGACCGCAGCGGTTGCGCGCTCGCCCGGCAATGCACGCACGCCAAGTCGCACGCCTGGGTCGCCTCCCAGATGGCGATAAAGGGCCGCTCGTTGAAATCCACCTCATGCTTGTTTCGGGCTGCGTCTCGCATGGCTCCTCCTCGCCACCCATTTCACACCTGCAACGGCGCGGTGGCGATGACTGAAGTCACGGGGTAATTGATCGCCGCCTGCCCTGTGACAGAAGTCATCGCCCCCAATTCCCGGACACATTATCCTGTGACCGTACATTCGAAAGAGGAGGCGCATTCATGGCAGTCATCACGTCCGAGATGAAAGTTGGAGAAATCGTCAGGAACTGGCCGCAGACGATGCAAGTGTTCCGCAGCCGCGGCCTGAATTTGCAATGCGGGGGAACCCATTCCGTCGCCTTTGCCGCCGGCAAGCATGGGTTCGATCTGGACACATTCCTGGCAGAGTTAAACGCGGCAGTGGGTGCGGCGACATTTCCCAAGCTGTAAGGCAGCATCACGATTGGAGCGGAGAAATCATCATGGCGGAAATCACCAAACTTACGAGCGTGGCGGACATTGTCAAGGCCTGCCCCACGGCGCGGCGGGTCTTTGACAAATTCGGGCTGAAAGGATGTGGGGGCGAGCACGGTCCCACCGAGACTCTGGAGTTTTTTGCCGCCGTCCACAATGTTGACGTCGATGCGTTGGTGGGGGAATTGAACGCCGAAATGCGCAACCCCGGTAAAGATGCGTACGTCTACGAGGAATCACTGGGAGATTTCATCTACCGGCGATTCTTCAAGGCGGCAATCGTCATCGTTCTCTCCGTGGGGGCGTTGTGGGGCGCCACCAATCTCCTGCAAATCGCTTTGGGAGGA
>CAWEFC010000027.1:0-70895 GCA_963808085.1 uncultured Acidobacteriota bacterium | reverse complement strand
TGGCCTTTCACTAGACAAAAGCACCTGAAGAGAATTTGCTTGCAGAAAAGTCGTGCTTTTGGTATCTAGTTTAGTGACTAGATATTCAAAGGAGGCTTTTCCATGGGATTCCCCACCAAAGTGCAATTGATCAAGCGCCAAGCCAGTGCGCAGTGGTACATCAATTTTCCTTCCGCCCTCGCCCAGGCCATGGACTTCGTGCGCGGCGAGGTGGTCGAGTGGTTTGTGGAGGACAAGGGGCTGCTGGCCCTGCGTCGCACCTCGCCGCCCGCGCCCGTGCTAAAAAAAACTCTACCGGCATCCTCGCCGAATTCGAGCGGCTCTGGCGCCAGTGCTTCCCCGACTTCCGTCAGCGCCGCGTTGCCGCCCACGCTCAAGCCCTCGCGCTGAGCACCTTGCTTTGTCTGGGACGCCATACCGTGACCGGTCTGCTCACCACTTGCGGCTGGCAGTTTCGTGACTGGACCTCCAGTTACCGGCTCTTTTCCCAATCTCGTCTACCCCTCAACCCGATGTTCGCCGTGGTGCGGCGTGCGCTGGTGAGCGAACTGCCGCCCGGCGCTCCCGTCTGCGCGGTGCTCGATGACACGCTCGTGCGCCGCTCCGGCCTCCGCACCCCCGGCGTCGCCTGGCGCCGCGACCCGCTGGGACCGCGCTTTCAAACCAATTTCGTGCGCGCCCAGCGCTTTCTCCAGACTTCTCTGGTGCTGCCCTCGTCCGAAGGCGACCGCCGCGTCGTCCCCATCGCCTTTCGCCACGCTCCCACTCCCCCCAAGCCGGGCAAGAAGGCCCCCGCAGCCGAGCAGGAGAAATACCGCCTCGCCGTGCGCACCGCCCGCCTCGGCCAGCGCGCCGTCGAGCAGATCGGCGAGCTGCGCGCCGCCCTCGATGCCGACCCTGCCTCCGCCGCCCGCGGGCTCCTCGTCGCCTTCGATGGCGGCTATACCCATCAAACCGTGCTCAAACACCTGCCCCACCACACCACCGCCATCGGCCGTATCCGCCAAGACGCCAAGCTGTTCTTCCCACCCCATCCTGCCACCCGTAAAGGCCGCGGCCGCCGCCTCTGCTACGGCTCTCCCGCTCCCACCCCCGAAGAGGTTCGCCAGGACGATTCCCCCTGGCAGATATTCACCTTTATGCACGGCGGCGCCACCTACCAACTGCGCTTCAAACGACGCACCGGCCTGCTGTGGCGCGCCGCCGGGGCGGGTCAAATCCTGCAACTGATCGTCATCGCTCCCCTCGGTTATCGCCTGCGCAAAGGCTCCAAGCTGCTCTACCGCCAGCCCGCCTTTCTGATCTGCACCGACCCCGACCTCGAACCTCAACGCCTCATCGAAACCTACCTCCAACGCTGGGGCATCGAAGTCAATTTTCGCGACGAGAAGACCCTGCTGGGCGTCGGCCAAGCCCAGGTCCGCTCCGCCCCGTCGGTGGAATCCGCCCCCGCCTTCAGCGTCGCTGCCTACGCCTTCCTGCTCCTCGCCACCCAGCGCGCCGGCCGCGACTCCTCGCCCGGCCGGCTGCCACGCCCCAAGTGGAGTCAACCTTCTCCTGCTACCCACCTCTCCACCCAGCAGGCCCTGCAGCAGCTCCGCGCCGAAGTCTGGAGCCGCGGACTCGGTCTCGACCATTTCTCCGGCTTCGCGCCTGCCCCCACCCCTACCATAAAGCCGGAGAAATGCGACTTCCCCCTCGCCTCCGCTGTCTGCTACGCAACCGCCTGAGCCCCAAAGGGCCAAAGGCCAGCCGTAGGTTTCACCTACGGCTACTCACAGTGTTCCCCTTGCAGGGAACCAGGGAACGGTCAAACCTCTTCGAGCATCGTAGATCGCTTCACGCGGAAGCAATCTCTCTCAGCGGGTGGTAGTGTCCTACTTCGACGCGCCGCTACTCTGCAACCGTTTGTAACGTCGTTGTGAGCGAATAAGGATGACAACCACCGGTAAATTGTCGTTGCCCACGAGCCGGTGGGGTGTATACTGCCCCGGTTGTGATGCGAAAACGGGAATCCAAATTCAATTGCGGGAGACTTTCATGAAGTTGAAGACGAGCACCATCACCGCCGCCTCGACATGCGCGGCCGCGCTGTTGCTGTGCGCGGTCATTTTCGGTCAACCGGGGCCGCCGGCGGGAGCACCGGGTGGCGGCCGAGCCGCATCGGGTAATCGTGGCGGCGGGGACGCCTGCGGCGGCCGCAGCGCCCTTCCACAGGTACCCTGCGCTCCCGACATCGCCGCGATGATGGCCGCCCTGCCGGATAAGGCCTATGCCACGCCAGCGAGCCCCCGCAAGATCCTCGCGCTTTGCACGGCCAAAGGATTCGTGCACTCGTCGATCCCTTTGGCTTCGAAGATGGTCGAATACCTCGGCGACAAAACCGGCGCGTGGTCCACCACAATCTCTTACGACAACGCCGTCATCACTCCCGAAAACTTGAAGCAGTACGATGCGATTTTTCTGGACAGCACGACGGGTGAGTTCCTCGACGACGCTAACGATCCGTCCGGCACCCAGACCCGCAGGAAGGCGCTCCTGGACTTCGTCAAAAACGGTAAGGGCCTCGCCGGCATCCATGCCGCAAGCGACTCCTATCACGATGGCATCCGGGGCGAATGGCCGGAGTTCAACCAGATGATCGGCGGATTCTTCAAGTTCCACTGGTCGTATCCGACGCTGATCTCGGTGAAGATCGACGATCCCAAGAGCCCCCTCACGCAGATGTTCGATCCGAGGGGATATGTCATCGTGGACGAAACCTACACCTTCGCCCAAGATTCGTTCAGCCGCAAACGGGTACACGTCCTGACCAGCGTCAACTACAACAAGATGAGCCAGTGTGACAAGGACAAGGAACCGGCAGAGACCCGGCGGACCGACGGCGATTATGCCCTCAGCTACATCCAACGTGTGGGCAATGGCCGCGTCTTCTACGAGGCCCACGGGCATGACGAGCGGGTGTACTTCCTGCGGCCGTTCGTCGCGCATATGCTGGCGGGCATCCAGTATGCGCTCGGCGACCTGAAGGCAGACGACAGCCCCAGCGTGCAGTAAAACGACTTCTCACCAACAAGCGAGATGGGTCGCGGTAGGGAGAGATGCGTGTCAGGATGAAATGGTGTCACCAGAGATGAAACGGCCCACGACGACGAAGGGCAGCCTGACCGCGTCGGCCCCCTCAACAATCTCCACCGCCCGAGCATTCCCGCGACAGAGATCGGAGTAGCGATTCGTGTCGAGCGCGAGCGTCACCGCCACGGCTCCGCCTCGATCGCTTCATGCGCCGTGCGGACGCGATCAAAGGCGCGGTCTTCCCGCCGGGTTCCTGCCCCCGAGGCCATGATGAGCAAGCGGCCGGAACGCTTCCAGGCGGCTAGAAACATGAGCAAGGCTTGGGCGACGTTCGCGCGCACCGGAAATCCCAGCCACGATGAGATTCCGCCATGGCCTGCCTATACGCTCGATCAGCGGGCCACCATGTTCCTGGATGCCGAGTGCAAGGTCGTGAATGATCCCAACCGCGAGGAGCGGCTGGTGTGGAATGACATCCCTATGGCCTGAGGAGACGTGAGCATCGCCTCCCTCACCGGCCTGCGCGCCGAAATCATAGCGGTGTGCTACCTCTGCAACCAGCAGACACCTGGACGTACTATCGCAGAATTGTGGATGGGCCCTGCGCTGGGATGTTTGAGGTTCTGACACGGGGCGAGCCGCAGCCAAAGTAGAAACTCCGGGGGCATGCCATGGCATGCGCTGGGGGCACGCCGTGACGTGCCCGTACTACCTTGCTACTATCGCAGCGCCAGAATGCGCGCTGCTAGGGTGGCTCATCTTCATCTTCCAAGCCAAAATTAAGTGCCGGTGTTTTGGGGAAATGGACCCATCGAGAAAATCCGCAAGACTTTAAGGCCCGGATTCGCGATGGATGGATTATGATATTTCGTCCAGGCGAATTTCCATCCCGGGATAACGCGCAGAGACTATGCCCACATCAGATGAACGAGATCGTGCACCACGATTGACCGTGTTCTTGACCGTCATCCTGTCGGAAGGAGAGGCGCATTACGTCGTGGATACCGAAAACGTGAGCGCGACGGGGCTCTGCCTCTACCCGAGAAAACTGTTCCCCGTCGGGACTCATCTGCACATGGCCTTTGGGCAGCCGCCCGAATTGCCCGCGATGACGGCACACGGAATCGTGCGGTGGTCCTCGGATGGCAAGGGAGTTGGGGTGGAGTTCACGTCCCTCAGCGCGGACGACAAGCAAGCCCTCGGGAAATTCGTGAACTCAACATCCCGCCGTAAGCAAACTTAGGAATACGACGCCGGGGTAAGCCGGTCCCAGCGGGAAGAGGACGGTGAGATGATCGACGATCTTTGCGGAGTCCATATTAATGACTTTATCTTGCAGGATCGAGTCGGCGAGGGCAGCTTTTCGGTTGTGTACCTGGGAGTGGGCGGGCCCGAGGATGAACCGAAGGCGTTCAAGATGGCTCGCAGTGAGGTGAATTGGCCCGCCGGCGACACCCCGCAAGCGTGGACACAAGCATTGATGGATTCGACCGGCGTGATCGTGGCCGCGCCCGTCGACCCCTCCCTCTTCCTCCGCAAGCAGTTCCAATACTTTCAAGAGGCGGGCCCACCGCTTTTCCCCAAAGTGGATGCGCTCTTGGAATTCCGGGGCGGCGCAGTGCTGCAAATGGAATTCCTGGCGGGATTGAGCTTGCGCGAACTGATGGCGCGGGGTGAAGTGCCCGAGGAAATCCTGCTCCGGCTGGCAGGCTCCCTCACCGAGCTCGAGCGGCGGGGCCTGGAGCATGGCGACCTGAAACCCGACAATATCTTTGTGGCGGGCGAGCGCGTGGTCCTTTTGGATCCAGGTTACTTTGGGAAGCTGGCTTTAACGCAAGGGGCGTCCTACGTCCGAATTACTACTCCGCATTATTATCCGCTCTTGGAACCCCAAGATATGATGGCGCTGGGGTTGATTCTCCTGGAAGTCGCCACGGGTGTGAGACTGAAGCCTGGCGTTGAGGAAGGCCAGGTGGGGCCGGGGTTGGCCGCCCAGCTTGAAGAACTGCACACGGCCAACAACTACTATTTCGACTCCATTAGCCAAATCAGCAGGGGCACCGAGGGAGGAGAGCTTTTGGCTGTATCGCCGCTCCAGCCCATCATCTGCAAGGCCCTGGGCGTGGAATGCAGCGCCACCGGCGCCGTTGACCTCGGATACAAATATCCGGGATTTGAAGCGCTCGAATTGGATTTGCACAACCTATTGGCGTCGAAGCACGCCCTTTCCCCGGTGATCACTACCGCAGAGACACCGACGGAAAACAATCCACTCCCCCTGCCCCCACAACCGCGTCATGAGCCGGCTCCCATGTCGCAGGATGCGCTCTGTTACCACTGCGAGAAACCTTTGGATGGCAAAAGCATTTGCCCGCGCTGCGGCGTCTCGGCTGTAGCACCGCTGTGTCCGAGCTGTGGCAAGCCGGTGAGCCTCAGATTGGATCACAAGCAGCCCTTCGCCGAGGGGAACGGAAAAGTCGCTTGGAATTCCGATTGGGATGGGCGCTGCGTCGCATGTGGAACGGAGTTTGTATCGACAGTTCGCGTCCGGGCCGGGCACCACACATTCTTTGTTAGCGGAGACGAAAAGCTTCGCGAGGAATTTCAACTCAATGAAGCTTTTGACGGCCAGAGCATTGTCCAAATTCGTGGAGCGGAAAGCGTGTATACCGCCTGCGACAATTGGGAATTTCTGCCTGCGATTGAGGTTCACGTGAAGAGGGCCGTCGCCGCCAACGCCGGCGAAACGGGCGAGGGGCTGGCAAAGGAAGTCTCTGTGACCATGACCCTGGAAGAGTGGAACGCCGTCTTCGAACAGCTCCTGGGACCGTTGCGCGCCCTTGTGCAACGGCGGAAGTGGACCAGAGATACCACGTGAAGACATCAACCGGATGAGCAACGACGGGCGGCGGGATTGGAAGTTCCGGCGTCGACGTTGGTGAAAAAGGCAAGTGGCCCCCCGCGTGCACCCCGTCCTGCGCCCCCGCACGTTCCAAGATTGTGTGCTAGCATGGGATGACACACAGGAGGAACGTATTCCATCTTCAAACCATAAGTTAAAGGCTATTCCGCTCGGAGGTCTGGGCGAATTCGGAATGAACATGATGGCGTTCGAGTTTGACGATGATGTCATTATCGTCGACTGCGGCGTCATGTTTCCCGATGCCGAACTGCTCGGCGTGGACATTGTTGTTCCCGACCTCACTTACGTCCGCGAGAATCGCGAACGCATCCGCGCCATTCTGCTGACGCACGGCCACGAAGATCACATTGGAGGCCTGCCCTATCTTCTGGAAGAAGTTGATGTGCCGGTATACGGCACTCCGTTTACGCTGGCACTGGCAGAATCAAAGCTGGTCGAGCACGACTTGGCGGAAAGCACCGAATTGCGGGAAATGCACCCCAGCGCACCATTTCAGGTGGGGCCGTTCCGGGTGGAATTCATCCACCTGACGCACAGTATCATTGAGTCCGGCGCCTTGGCCCTCACCACGCCGCTCGGCACGGTAATTCACACCGGCGATTTCAAGCTTGACCCGACGCCCACGGACCAGCACGTCAGCGACCTGCACACGCTCGCCGATTACGGGCGACGCGGCGTGCTGGCGCTTTTTTCTGATTCCACGAACGTGGAACGCCCCGGCTTGACCCTTTCGGAACGCGCCGTCCGCCAGCGCCTGTCGCATATCATCGGTGACGCTAAAGGGCGCGTGCTGATTTCCTGCTTTGCCACCTCCATGCATCGCTTGCAAATCGTCACCGACCTCGCGTATGAGCACGGCCGTAAGCTGTGCTTTGTGGGCCGGAGTATGTTTAAGAACTCCGAAATTGCCATGGGTATGGGCAAGCTCACCGTGCCGCCCGGAATGCTGGTGCCGCCGCAGGATTTGCGCAAGCTGCCGCGCGAACAGGTTGCCGTGGTCATCGCCGGCAGCCAGGGCGAGCCGATGTCCGCCATGGCGCGGGTGTCCGTCTCAAGCCATCGTTGGGTTTCAGTTGAGCCCGGCGATGAAGTAGTCTTGAGCGCTCGCGTGATTCCCGGCAACGAAAAGGCCATCTTCCGCATGCTGGATCACCTTTACCGGCGTGGGGCGCGAGTTCACTACCATGACGGCAGCCAGCCGCCCGTCCACGTCTCCGGACACGGCAGCGCGGAAGAATTAAAACTGATGCTGAACATCGTCCGGCCGAAATACTTTGTGCCGATCCACGGCGAATATCGGCAGCTCTGGCGGCATATGGAAATGGCCAAGGAACTGGCAGCGGTTTCCGATGAAACATTTCTGCTCGAGACCGGGGATGTCCTGGAGTTCGATGAGCAGGGCGCGCGCCGGGCGGGCCGGGTGACCGTCGGACGCACCTGCATCGATGGCGGCACCTTGGACGAAGTGGAAGAAATCATTCTCAAGGAACGGCGCCACATTTCTGAAGACGGCATCGTGATCCCCATTCTCGCCATCAACGAGCACACCGGCCTGCTGGAAACCCAGCCGGAAATCGTCTCGCGCGGGTTTGTTCCCCTCGAGGAAGCGAGCGATCTGGTGGATAGCGCGCGAGAAGTCATCATGCGCACCATCGAGAAATCCAATCTTGAGGAAGTGGCAGACTGGGGCATGATCAAGGAGAAAATCCGCACCGCCCTGCGCCGGCACTTCAATGAGGAAACAGGCAAGCGGCCCATGATCTTGCCGGTAATCCTTGAAGTATGACGATAATCAATCAAGTGCACCAGGAGACTCATGCCTCTCTACCAAGCCATTGTTCTCGCCATCATTCAAGGCCTGACGGAGTTCTTGCCCGTTTCGAGCACCGCGCACTTATGGATTGTTCCGTGGATACTAAAGTGGAATGACCCCGGGCTGACGTTTGACGTTGCGCTGCACGCGGGAACGCTGGTCGCCGTCCTCGTCTACTTCTGGCGCTATTGGCTGGAAATGATCAAGATGGTCTTGGGGATCGGTGGGGCGGCAGGTGCCGGCGCCTCGGCCAAAGGCGGGTCGGTAACCATGCTTGGCGAGAACCGTCAGCTCTTTTGGTTCCTTGTCATCGCAACGATTCCAGGGGGAATCGCCGGCTGGCTATTTGAGCGCGCCGCGGACGAGCAACTGCGCTCGCCCTTCGTGGTCGGCCCCGCATTAATCATCGTTGGCCTCGTGATGTGGGCTGGGGAGCGGGTGGGCAGCCGCGCTCATGACCTTGGCCAAGTCAGCTTGTCGGACTCGATCCTCGTGGGCGTGGCACAAGCGTTTGCCGTCATTCCCGGGGTTTCGCGCTCGGGCTCGACGATGGCCGCGGGGCTGTTTCGCGCCATGAATCGCGAAACGGCGGCGCGATTCTCTTTCCTGCTCTCAACACCTCTTATTGCTGGCGCCTGCCTCAAAAAGGGGATGGAGATTCATCACTCCGGGATTGCTGCGGACATGCGGATGCCCTTTCTCTTTGGGATCATCGTGTCGGCAGTGGTCGGATACGCCGTCATCGCCGTGCTGATCCGCTATTTGGAGCGCCGGACCTTCACCGTTTTCGTTGTTTACCGGGTTATCCTGGGCGTGGTACTATTGGCGGTTGGATGGGGATTGCGTCACTGAAACATGCCGTGACCAGTGGCAAGTGGCGAGCAAGCATCTGCGATCCTTCCCGCCAGGCAGGTTCGCTGTTGCTCGTTAGGGTTCACTTGGGACCGGCCTGTTAAGCGCCGTCGCGATAGGAACCAGTGAAAGGCAGCAGGTAACGAGCAAGGACACCCGTTTCGATGAGAGGCGGGGTGGATCGCTTGTCACTCGCGAGGAGCCGCCCGTCACTGCTTCTGAAAGTGAGGCAACCGATGGGTAGCCCAGAGTCCACATCTTCATCCAAGAGCAAGGAAGCAAGCTCCAAGACCACCAAGAGACCCCTACTTGACTCGAAGAGGTTCATCGAGTTAATCGGGCTCCTTACGGGGGTGGCAGGCTTGCTGATTCTCCTCAGCCTGGCTTCATACTTCCCCGAAGACCCCTCCTTGAACACGGCGGTGGCAACAGGAATATTGCCGCACAACTGGATTGGCCCTGTCGGCGCGTTTCTTGCCGACGCCTTATTTCAATTTTTCGGTTGGGTTGCATATTTGCTTCCAGCCGCCCTCCTCGTCGTGGGGGTGCGCTGGCTGATGGTAAGGCCGTTTGCGGCACCCCGGACCAAGATGTTGGGAGTCGGGGTATTGTTGTTTTCTTTGGGGGCGCTACTGGAACTCTTTCCCTACACTCCCTCCGTTCACGGGGTTCTACGAGGCGGCGGACTGGTGGGATACTTTGCCGCAGCAGGCTTAATTCACACTTTCAACCGCTTGGGCGCAAGCATCGTGGCCGCTACCCTCTTCCTCGCTTCGCTGTTTCTAGTGACCCGATTCTCGTTCGGCTGGGCGGCGGAATTCGTTCAAAGGCACGGTAGCCGGGCGCTGGCCCCCCTCAAAGCTCGGTGGAGCGCCTGGCAGGAGGCGCGCGCGGCCAAGTCTGCGGAACGTCTGCGCAAACAGATGGAGGAGCGACGCGCGAGCGGCAAGCGGCCGGTGTTACTGCAAAAACTGGGCGGCCGACAGGCCGTGCCCGGCCAACCTATCAATATGCCCCAGCCCGCCACTCCAGTGGTCGTTCCCCACACCAAACCCGAGGCCGCTGAGAAGCCTGCTCCTCCGCCCGTGGTGCGCATGCCCCAGCCCTCTGCCCCCAGCGCTGCACCGAAGATCGTGGGGCGTGCCGCGAATGGTTACAAGCTGCCCAGCGCCACACTATTGCGCCCGCCCGAGGACGCAGAAGGGATCGATGAGGATGAGCTGAAAGAACGTGCCGCTCGCCTGACCGCGAAGTTTCTCGAGTTCGGTGTTACCGGGAGTGTGACACAGATTCACCCGGGGCCGGTAGTTACTACCTTCGAATTCAAACCAGAAGCGGGTATAAAGTACAGCCGCATTACCAACCTTGTGGACGATTTATGCCTCGCCATGAAGGCGGAGTCGATCCTGATCGATCGTATCGCGGGCAAGTCCACCGTGGGTATCGAAGTTCCCAATCTACGCCGCGAGATCATTCACCTCCGCGAACTGGTGGAGTCGAACGAATTTGTGGGGTCGAATTCCCGGCTGAGCCTCGGCCTGGGAAAAGACGTCACGGGCAAGATTCGCATCGGCGACCTGACGCAAATGCCCCACTTGCTGATTGCCGGCTCGACGGGCTCCGGTAAGAGCGTGGCCATCAACGCCATGGTGGTGTCCATCCTCATGAAGTCGACGCCGGAGGAAGTGAAACTTATCCTGATTGACCCCAAGAGATTGGAATTGAATCTGTACGACGGCGTCCCGCACCTGCTGACTCCTATTGTCACCGAACCTAAACGCGCTGCCAACGCGTTGCGCCGGGCCGTGATCGAGATGGATGACCGCCTGCGCAAGCTCGCCGAGCATGGAGTTCGCAACATCGGTCAATACAACAAGCTGTTTGAGCCGGAATCGACACCCAACCTGTTTGACAATAATGGCGAACGCGAGCAGCCCTTGCCCTACATCGTGATCATCATCGATGAACTTGCCGACCTCATGATGGTCGAGCCGCAGGGAGTGGAAGAATCCATCACACGTTTGGCCCAGATGGCGCGCGCCGTCGGCATTCACCTGGTCCTGGCCACGCAGCGACCCTCCGTGGATGTAATCACGGGCTTGATCAAAGCCAACATGCCCTCGCGCATCTCCTTCCGCGTCGCTTCCAAGGTGGACTCGCGCACCATCCTGGATTCCAACGGCTCAGAAGCCTTGCTCGGACGCGGCGATATGCTCTTCCTGCCGCCGGCGAGTTCTCGCCTCCAGCGTCTGCACGGAGCGCTAATCACCGAGGGAGAGATCGAGAAGGTAGTTGAGTGGTGCAAGTCGCAGTCGCAGCCCCAGTACAACGAGGAATTCCTTGAACCCATCCGCGACAAGGAACAGGAGGGAGAACCTGTAGATGAGGAAGATGCCGCGGAGCTTGATTCCGTTTACGAAGATGCAGTCCGCATCGTTGTGGAATCCGGCAAGGCGTCGACTTCCCTTCTGCAACGCCGGCTTCGCCTCGGCTATGGACGCGCGGCGCGGTTGATTGACATGATGGAAAAGGACGGCATTGTCGGCTCTCCCGACGGCGCCCGCCCCCGGGAAGTCCTGAAGCGGCCGGACTGGTTAAAGGAATTGGACCAATCGCTGCGCTGATTTCGACCGGAACCTAACCGGCAGATGCCGTTCGATGGTGGGAACTTGCGCTGACCAGAGTGGACCGAGGCCCAATTCTTGACAAGGAATGAAATCCGTTTGAAAATGCTTCTACGGACTGGGGTCGCACGGCGGTTCCCCTGCTTGCCTCAGTGGTAGGGAATGACGCCGTCCGGCCAGAGATGATCCTACGTGTGCCGCGGTAGCTCAGGTGGTAGAGCGCAGCCCTGAAAAGGCTGGCGTCGGCGGTTCAACTCCGTCCCGCGGCACCATAAAATCAACGACTTACATTTCATCCCGTTCTGCGGCGGCGAAATCTCTCACGGTTTTCCTCGGGTTCGGCGTGACCGTGCCGCTGCCTAAACTCGTTGCGCCGCGTCCTATTTTGTGAATTGCATTCTGGGAACAACAGTGAGATGAATACTTCCAGAGCATGGAAATATTCGCGGGTGCCTTCAGGCGTCTTCATGAATTCAGCGTAAACGGCATCAACCTCTGCCGCTCTGGCGACTCCTTTTAATTCGGCAGCCGCCATTGTGTGCCACTTCTTGCCCTCACGTACCTTGTGTCCAAGATTATTTGCAGTTTGTGTTTGCACGGCACGATTCACTTTCGTCTGAGCGTTCCACTCTCAAACTTTCATCGAGGTCACGGCGGCTTTACCGTGTGCCCACCGGCTTCATCTCATCAACAGACTTCTGTCATATCCTGGGGATGGTTTAAGGCGCCCCTATTTTCTGCTCGGGTCATTTATTCCTCGTCGGTGGCGGCACACATGGGGACTCTGCGCCCGCCATGGAGCACCTGCCTGACCCAAACGGAGAGAGGAGCAATCGTTCTGGATGCCGCTTTAATCATGAGCCGCTGAGCCAGCTTTGCTCTTCTCTGCCGCTCCCGCTCAGCCACAGACCTCGTCGTGAGCAGGTGGACGTAATACCCCTCGACGTTGGCGCTCGGGTTCCCCCTGAGGGCCTTCTCCGTTTTAGTGAGTTGGTGGTCATCGTAGATGCTAAGGGTTAGGTCGCCCAGGTTCTCCCAGAACACGTACAGGAAAAACAGAAGTACGGCGAACTCCGGGCACAGACACGTCATCAAAGCTGCGGCCACGCCGACGAATTTTTTCAATTTTCTCCCTCCTCTGATTCCGAACGTGTCACGTGAGGGGCAGACGGACCACGGCCCAAGTTAAGATGGAAAGAGCAAGCGGGGCACCAAAGTAGGACCGTCGGGTGTAACTTCGACCAACTGTTTGGGTTAGAGGTCGGTCGAGGGGTACGGACGGGGCGATCGAGAGCGCCGATTGGGGAAATTACTACAAAAAACCGGATTTTCAGGCGGAAAATATATGGAGATTCAAAAGCCTTGCGGCGCTCATCCTGGGCGTCGGCCAGGAGTGCCCCCGGGGAAAGGCAACTCGCATTCCTCATGATCCCGGTTCCTTCCGCCGCCGACCGCACCTGCAACCTCCCGGACCAGTCGAGCTCGTTCTTTTCGTTTGGCCTTTAAGGCGGGCCGCGTTCCCACGCATCCAAAAGCCACAAACATTTCGGCCCCGAGCGATCACCAATCACTATAATACGACTCTCGATCCCGGCTGTTTAGAGTTGGATTCCATTCGGGGCGAAATCCTCGTTCCCAATAGACCAGCCGTGGAAACGGCGATGCGGATTCGTTCGAGTGAAACCCCACTCAGGAGGTGGGATGTATATACTACCCAGAACTTTGATCGCTGTCCTCGTGATGTCCTCGACCGTATTGGGGGTTGCCGTGGAGGCCAAGCTCAAGACTGATGTAGACGAATTCATATTTGAGAAAGCCCCTTTCGAGCACTGCCATGCTTCCACCATCGTGGAAACTTCCAATGGTGACCTGCTGGCCGCCTGGTTCGGTGGCAAAGGAGAAGGTGACAAGAGTGTCGCCATCTGGCTTTCTCGCAAACCTTTGGGAGGGCAGTGGTCCGCACCGGTGGTGGTGGCAAAATACAGCGAAGTGCCGTGCTGGAATCCTGTGCTCTTTCGTGACGCGAAGCGACGTCTCTGGCTCTTTTTCAAAGTGGGACCCGATGAGGAATCTTGGGTAGGGGCGTACCGGACGTCAAGCGATAATGGCAAAAGCTTGGGGGAGATATTACCTATTTGCCAGCAGGACTGCTAGGGCCCATCCGCAATAAGCCCATACTGCTCTCGAACGGCAATCTCGTCGCAGGATCGTCGAAGGAAGCAGGCATGCGACGCGGCGACGAGAACCCCCAGCCCTACTGGAGTTGGGCGGCATGGACGGAGATCAGCGAAGATGGCGGGAAAAACTGGACGATTCATGGGCCGATCACCTACCCCGGCGTGAACTACGGAGTCATCCAGCCAACCCTCTGGGAAATCTCGCCTGGGCACCTCAAAATGTTGCTGCGCTCCACAGAACTCATCGGTGCGATTTGCGAATCGACCTCGGATGATTGGGGAAAAACATGGACCCCCGCGCGTCGAACCTCTCTCCCCAATCCTAACAGTGGAATTGACGCCGTGCGTATGACAGACGGCACGATTGCTCTCGTCTACAATCATACGAAGCATGGACGTACTCCTCTGAACCTTGCCTTCTCCACCGACAACGGGAGCACTTGGGAGTCCCCTTATGTCTTGGAGAATGCCCCGGGGGAATATTCTTACCCCGCAATCATTCAATCCAAGGATGGAAAACTTCACATCACCTATACCTGGAAGCGATTGCGCATAAAGCACGTGGTTATTGATCCCACTCGAATTTCCAAGTGAAACCTCCCCATCGCCCAAAGGACAAATAATCGATGACGAAGTACAAAAGCCTGCTGCGAATCGCTTCCGATTGGGAGGCGGAATTCGAGCGCAACCGTCAACTGCATGGGGTGAAGATTCAATGCCGGCGCGGCTGCACCGACTGTTGCCACCACCTCTTCCAGATTACCGAGATCGAAGCCGCGTTTATCTCCCATGCGCTAAAGACCATGCCTATTGAAAAGCAGGAGCACCTCAAACAGCGCGCATACAAATATTTGGAGGATCGGGAAAAACTCCTGGCCGACCGGCAAGTCCCAGACGCATGGGGAAGCCTTCCGCCCCCTGGCTTGCGTCTTGCTTGCCCCGCGCTGGAAGACGGAGCGTGCCAGATCTACGATCACCGGCCGATCATCTGCCGAAAATACGGCATGCCGCTTTACAACCCGAAAAGACCCGAAAAGATATTTGCCTGTGAACTGAACTTCCAGCCCGGCGAAGAGATCTTGGACCCACAACTCGTCCAGATTCACACCAACCTCAGTCACGAGGCGGCAGAAGTCCAAGCCGATTACAACCGCCAGGGCGGTCGTCGCGACACGCAACCGCTTAATGTTGCCCGAGCGATTGTGCAGGATTTCGAGGAATATCTACCAAAGTAGTGAAGCTCCAAAGCGAGCCTTGAGATTCTGTCCGTGACTGACGTATGATTGCGGCCCTAGCGAAATAAAAATAAGATCGGCAAGCTCAGATCCTGATTGTGCACCGAGAGAAGCGTCATCGGATCGAAGCCGACGCATGCACATGATTTTAGAATTTTGGTTCGACCGCAAGGAGAGCGCGATGAATTTCAATGCGACGAGGATCAAGGCGCGACTTGCCCAGCTTTCGTGGGCGATGCTGATGGCGGCGTTGGTGCTCTATGCAGTCGGCTCGGCGCGGGCCGAGGAGCCTCGCTACTTTGCCATTCGCAATGCGCACATCGTGCCGGTCTCCGGACCGGAAATCAGGCGCGGGACCGTGGTGATCGCCAAGGGGCTGATCGTGGCCGTGGGCGAAAAGGTGACGATTCCGCCGGAGGCTTGGGTCGTCGAGGGGCGAGGCTTGACGGTTTACCCCGGATTCATCGACCCGCTCAGTGACCTTGGGCTGGGGGGCGGCGCGCCAGCGGGCGCCCTCCTCGCCGGTGGCACTGCGAAAGGCGGGCGTGAAATTCGCTTTCTACCTCGAGGGCGCGGGCTCGCCCAAGGACGCGTTGAAGGATGTCAGGAAGGCGATCGATGCGGGCACGGCTCCCGATGCCGCGCTGCGCGCATTCACACTCAGCCCCGCTGAAATCCTGGGCGTGGGCGATCGCTTGAGTTCGATCGAGCCGGGCAAGATCGCAAATTTGGTGGTGGCCGATGGCGATCAGATGGCGGACCTTATCGTCACCGATGGCGACCCTCTCGCCATCCCGACGCAAGTCCGCTATCTCTTCATCAACGGGGAATTCACATCCACGGACAACAGGCACTTGCGGCTCTGTGAGGAATACCGCAAGCGGCCTCGCGAGACAAAGTGACGAGAGTGTGCGGGATAACAATTCGCAGGCGTAATTTAGCGGTTAGGTGCCCGCGTGTCGCCGTCGCTTTGGTTTTGGCCATTTTCCTTGGACGGGTCAAGGCTTGCGGTCTCGCGCTTTTCCGACAACCTCGACCATTACCGGAGCGGAGGGGTGCATGGTGGGTGAATTCGATTCAACTTCACCGACCACATAGATAGGTTGGGAGATCGGTTTCGCCCAATCCTCGGCGCGTAGCGTGAATGTGCGAGTCGATTGACTTTCGGTGACCAGCACTCCGTTCAACCCAACATTGACAACACGAACTCCTGGCGGAAGGTTGTCCACTGTGCAAGGCACCCGCCCCTGAAAGCCGTTTCGGCGATCGACATGGAGTGTGACCTTCACGTCCTGCCCAGGCTCGAGGGTAACGCGCTCGGGCCCCGCCGTCACGATGGCGTCGGGCGGAGGTATGACGGATGCGAGCTTGAGAGGGGCATCCTCGCTCGCGACTCTTGCCAAATCGTGGCCCTTAACCTTGGCATGCCCCACAATTTTGAAGCCTGCCGAGAGGGCGCCGTCGGATGCGCTCCCGTCCGCCGAGAGGAGCATGACCGTGGAATCTTGTCCCGCAGGAATAGTGGCGGCATTCGCGGTGACTCCCGCTGGCAACCCTTCCGCACTAATCTCGATGGGCCCATCATAGCCGCGAACGCGGCTGGCGCTTACGGTAACGAGCGCCGACCCGCCCTTGGGAATGTTGGGGTTTTCCGGTTCCGCGCGAAGTTCGAAATCTGGGTTGGCATCGTGAACGGACAGGCGGTAGGCAAAGTCATCCCCTTCCAGGCCGCGAACGTCCTTGAGGTGCAGAGAGGTAGTCGCCGTCCTGCGGCGCGACGAAGTCCAGCCGCGAGTCCGATCCGAAGCCCGGCCCGCCATCATCATTCCGCCACGTCAGGTGGAACACCGGCAAACCGTTCGGCGGGAACTCGGCGTCGGGCGCCATGATTTCCACCCGGTAGACCGGAGTGTTGACGGCATGGACATCGGGCGAGGTTCCCAGCAGCGCCCAGCGCAAGCCCTTCGGCAGAGCGCAAACCCACGTCTTCATCGGGCTGGTCGGAAATGTAGCGGATTTGGTCGAGTTCGTCGCCGACCATCACATAGTCTCTTTCATGAAAACCCGTTGTGGACGTCAGCCTGATCGCCGGCACCCTGGAGTCCCGGTCGGAAAGCGTGGCAACGGTTTCGTTGAGGCAGCGGACAGTGGCGCGGGGGATCGGGCGGCCTTGTGCGTCGAGCACCTCAATCACGGAATCGAGCGGGGAGCCGAGCCTTGACGCCGCAACCGCAATCGTGAGGTTCTCTCCCTTTCGGGCGTGGAAGCGAAAGTAATCCTCGTCGGGCGAACCGCCGCTCTTGGTCCCTCCAGCAATGTGGCCATTGATGGTCACGGGCAAGGAAATCGCTTGCGCGTGGACTGGGGAATTGTTGGGCTCCTCCTCCGTGATCTCAGGATCGTTCCCGACTGCAAGCTTCACGGTGTTCAACGACCAGCCGCTTGCGCCTTTGACCTGGAGCGGAATCGTCGCCCAGCCATCAGCCCACTTCGGCGGGTCCACTTTCACTTCGTGCACATCCCCCAGGTTGATGCCACTCACGGAAACAGTAGCGGCTTGTCCAGCGCGCACACCCAGCGGAAATACATGGGTGATGTAGGGCTGAGCACCCGCATCGAGACGGTAGTAATGATCCGCGCTCCCGCCTTTTTCGCGGTCAGTAACGGAGATCGTGTATTTGCCTGCCGTGGGCAGATTGCAAGTGAGCGCAGCGTCGGCGCGATTCTCGTATGGACTCGATTGACATACTACCTGCCCAGCATCAGTACGCAATACCAGCAGCGACTCCAGCCTTGAACCCAATTTGGACGCCATCACCTGGAACGCAAGCTCCTCGCCGGCCCGGCCATCAAACTGGTAGCTGTCGATCTGGCCGGGCGTCGCGATTGTGCCGACAAGAGTCGCGGGAAGCGCTGCAGGCTCGGGCCGCAATTCCCCCTGCCCCGAGGGGTTTTCGTTGGCATGCACTTCCGGGAATGACCCCACGTCAAAGGTCGCCAGGTTTGAGGTGCCCAGCGGCGTCCGAATTCGGAACCAGTGCAACCCTGGGACGACGTCTTTGGTGGCCGCAACCTCGATGGTCACCGATTGTTTCTTGCCTTGGGGGACGAGTGCGGCGAGGTCAACGCCAGCCCGCGCCACGGCCGCTTTCTCAGCAATGTCGGTGGTCTGCGTCACCTTCGCGCTGATCCCAGGCGAGTCGAAGATCACATCCTTGATATCGGAAAGATTGCGCCCATCGATGGTGAAGGTGACCGTCGTTCCACGCTGCAATCCCACCGGCCAAATCTTCGCAATCTCGGGAGGAATGACGCGTTCGTCCGCACGCAAATGCGCTGGTGCAGCCAAGCCCAACGACAGTAGAATCAGTACACAAAGCGTTTGACTTTTCATAAACGACCTCGCGAGCGCCAATCGACTCCCGTGTTCCGTGTTCCCGTGTCCCGTGTCCCGTGTCCCGTGTCCCGTACCCGCTACTTGCTGGCAGTTTGCTGTGGCGCCTTCTCTGACGGTCCGTGAGATTCGAACGCCACCCACGGCCCCATGACTTCCTTCAAAGACTTAATGTCATACATACTCAGTGTGCCGTTAAAGCGGCCCGCGGCGAGCCGCGTTCCATCGGGACTTATGCTGAGCGCCTCTACCCAATCCGGCTGGTGTGCGATGATTCCTACCGGGTCGAGCGTCGCCGCGTCGCGGAGGCGGATGGATCCATCCGATGAGCTGGTGATCAGCATCTTGTCATCCGGCGTCCACGCGAGCGCCAGAATGCTGTCCTCGTCCGCGATCAGGGAACGCAGCAAGTGGCCGTCGGTGTCGCCCACTTCCCAAACGTAGATGGTTTTGTCGTAGCCGGCGGCCGCAATCTGCTTTCCCGACCGCGAATAAGCGATGCTGGTAAGACCGTCCGAAGCGTCGCCCAGGGTATAGAGGCGCTGCCCGGAAGCGATGTCCCAAATCTTCACACTGCGGTCTTGCGAGCCCGAAGCCAGATGCTTTCCATCGGGGCTGAAAGCAACGGCAAAAACCGCGTCAATGTGATCCTGAAGATTCTTCACTTCCTGCCCCGTTGCGACGTCCCACAACTTCACTATCTTGTCGTAGCTGCCCGAGGCCAGGAGTTTTCCATCAGGGCTCCAGGCCACAGAGTAAATACAATCCTTGTGGCCCGCCAAAGTTTTGAGAAGCCTTCGGGAGTTCACATCCCAAATCTTGATTTCGCCGCCGCGTTGGGGCGGCCCACCTGCGGCCGCGAGCATTTTCCCATCCGGGCTGAAAGCGAGAGAGCGCACATAGTCGGCATGGCCCGAGAGTGTCGCGAGCGGCTTGCCGCTTACCGCGTCGAGAATGCGGACTTCCTGGTAGCCACCCACCGCGAGCAACTTGCCATCAGGTGAAAATCTCACCGAAGCCACGGGCGACACAACCGCAACCTGCGGTTGAATGTCGGGAATCGGGAGTGGCGCTAGCGCCTTCGAAGCCTCGCCGGGAGCAGGCCCCAGCGCGCCGCTTGCGACCCACGCGTTCAGAGTCGCGATGTCGGCGGCGGGCAAGGGATCACCGCCGAACGGCATGCGCGGTTGCACTTTCCCTTCGAGCATCAAGATCATTCGGCTTTGGTCGGCTTTGCCCGGAACGATGACCGCGCCATGTGCGCCACCCTTCATCAAAGCGTCGTAACTTTCCAGGACAAGCCCTCCCATCTTCGCGGCGCTGGAATGGCACGCCAGGCAATTCTTCTGCAAAATCGGCGCGACCTGGGAACTGAAATTGGGAGTGGAATCTGCGTGGACGGTGGTTCCGACGAGCGATTCAAAGCCTATCGTTGCCGCGGCCAGAGCGACGAGCGCGATACCAATGCATCGAGGCACACAGAAGCTTTGGGGTTGAGGTCCGCAATAGAAGAAGGTCCTCCGCGCGGGATTTTGTGAGCCGCCGTAAAGATCTGCTAGTTGTCCTTTGGTCTTTCTTGTGAGCTTTGCGGTTCTTGTGTCTTTGAAGGGCATGTTAGCGGCGAGGACCCAACGGACATTCAAAATTCAAGATTCAAAATTCAAGACCACCGCACCTGTATGGCGAGTCCTTTAAATCCAGTTTCCGACAGCCGCAACCGGCAAAGTGAATCGAGGTTTTCTTTTCCCAATTTATGCAACCCGATTCCCGAATCCCGATTTCTGGAATCGGGTTCCCGTTTCACGAATCCCAATTTCCGCGCCCTTGCGTTCAAATCCAAATTCGCAAATTCCAATGCCTGCAACTGGGTTACCGCAGCGCGGCTGCTAAGAGCCGGCTCCAGAGTCGCGCTTCCTTAATCCCCGATTTCGCCCCCCTCGTGTCCCGTGTCCCGTTTCCCGCATCCCGTCCTCAGTGGTTAAACATGAACTCCTCGCTCGTCAGCATGGCCCATGCCAAGTCGTTCAAGGCGGCGCGCCGGGACTCGGTTGCGGCCTGTCCATTCTGGTTTTCTGCCGACTCCAACGCGTCAACCAGCGCCTTGCGCTCGTTGTCGCGTGGGTGCCGACTGAAGGAGGCGAGGTAAAGGTAATCCACGATTTGATCGTCGGTGAAGCCGAGCTTCACGAGCATCTCAATCGAATTCTCCGGGGCGCGCAGCTTGTTGTTCAGCGTATCCCCGTTGAAGATGTGCAGCGCTTGGGTGACGGTGGGCACCGAGGTGCGCTCGCTCTCGCGCGTCTGAGCGCGCACGGGCCGGCCAAACGCGGTAAGGAAGTAAGATCCCACCGCCGAGTCGGGCAATTGCAGGGCGCGGGTTCCGGCGGGGTACCCTTCGAATTTTTCCGGCGTCTTGGTGACCTGGGAATAGGCGTCCAGCAACACTTCCGCGGGCAAGCGCTTGATGACGTAGTGCGACCCGAATTTGTCGTCGTCGGCATTTTCCTTGAGTGGAGTCGAGGAAGCCTGGTAGGTGGCCGACTGCATAATGGTGCGAATCAGATAGTCGACGTCGAACTGATGCGCGACAAAATCCTTCACCAAATCGTTCAGCAACGCGTCATTTGTGGCCGGATTGGTATCGCGCAGATCCTCGACGGGCTCGACGAGTCCCCGCCCCATAAAGTTGCGCCAAATGCGGTTGACGACGTTGCGCGCAAAGAAAGGATTCTGGGGCGAAGTGAGCCACTTGGCAAAGTACACGCGGGTGTCTCCGGGGGTGTTCTCCGGAAGTGCCCCGGCGTCCAAGGGCTTCGGCGGCAGGACCGTCATGAACCGGTCATCAGTGAACTCGCCGGTAGGCGCCGAGTAGACGGTGACGTTATTGAGAATCGTCCCCACGCCCGGGCGCGAACTTTCCGAGGCATAGGTCTTCAGCCGCACGCGGGCAAACAAATTGGCCATTCCGTAATAATCTTTTTGGGTCCACTTCGCCAGAGGATGGTTGTGGCAATGCGCGCAGGTAATCGTGATTCCCAAGAACGCCTGCGCCATGTTTTCCGTGGTGTCCAGCGGATCGCGATGGACCACCCAGTAATTGGCCGCGCCATTCTGCACGGTGTTGCCCGTTGCGGTCACAATCTGGTAAACGAACTGATTCCACGCCTTGTTGCTGGCGACGCTGTCGCGAATCCAGTCGTAATAGCTCCACATCTCTTCGTTGGAGAGATGGTTGCTTGAAACCAGCAGCAGATCCGACCACTTGTACGCCCAGTAGTCGACGAATTCCGGCCGCTTCATGATCGCGTCGATGAGCCGCTCCCGCTTGTCCGTTCCGGGGTCTTTGAGGAATTGGTCAACCTCCGCGGGGCTCGGCAAAATTCCCGCGGCATCCAGGTAAGCGCGACGGATGAATTCCGCATCGCTGGCGGGAGGCGAAGGCGGAATGTGCAGAACCTCGAGGTGGCGCAGGATATCGCGATCGATGTAATTGTGCTCGGGCGCCCGTTTGAAGACCGCCTCCTCCAAGTGGTAAGGGAAAGGAATCCGCAAGCGAGAAAAGGTAACGTGGCTCTGATACCACACCGTCACGGGCGCTTCCCCAAAACTGTGCATGGTCACGTGGCCGTAGTTGTCGACAGTCGCCACGCCCTCATTGCCACTGTCGTACTTGGCCCAGCGGGTTACGTCCTCCTTGCGTCCGTCGGAGAACGTTGCCGTCACGATGAGCTGCTGCTCGGCCGCCGGACGCAGCGATGCTTCAGCGGGAAACACCTCAATCCCGGTCACGCGCGCATCGGATTCCTGTGGAGCTGGCATGCCCTGAGCAATCCAGCCGGAAATGACCTGATACTCGGGTGAGTCAACGGCAAAGCGTTTGCCGCCGCCATGGGCGATGGTAAGAGTTGGCTTCAACAAGGATCAAACTCTTGGCCGGCTCAATGCGCTCGGTGCGTCGAGCAAGGGCTTGATGGGTCAGCGTCAATAATCGGTTTCTGCATCGTACCCGCGCAGCGTCAGCTTGAAGCCGTTCTTCCCTGCCGCGGCGCCATGACACGGGTCCGGAATTGCATCCCATCTTCGTCAGCACCGGTTGGACGTCGTTGCGGAAGCTCCACCCCGCCGGCGCGGTGAAATTCTCGACACGCACGGGAACGCTTGCGCGGTGGCCATGTACGGTTGCAGTGACAGTCCCCTGCCCGTCGCCCTGGGCAATAGCAAAGTCGTTGGTGATGCGCGCGACCTTCGGGTTCGAGATGGCGAAGGTCGCTTGGGGGGTCAAATCTTCCTGATGCCCATCCGTGTAGGTTCCCTCCACCACAAGGCGTTGATCGTAATGCGAGCCGGAAATAGTGATAGCAGCCGGAAGAATTTCGATTTTGGCAAGCGGGACAGCGGGATAGGCGTTGTGAGCGGCAACCGGCACTATGGGAGTCTTTGCTACCGTCGATTCGGGCTTGTATTCACCGCCAGTGTGGTAAGGAGCATCCTTCTGCATCCTGCGGTGGAGGAGAACTGGGCGGCTGCTGCCCGTTCGAACCAGCGACCCGCATAAAACATCGCGAACGCAAGAACGAAGTACGCGGTAAGCCGAAAACGACAACAATGCATTACGGCCTCAACAAAGTGACGAGTGACGAGTTGCTGAAATGATCGAGAACGCGAAACTCGAAAATCGTGGTCAATCTCGATTTTCGAATTTCCAGTTTCGTTTTTCGAATTTCGAGTTTCCAGTTTCCAATTTAGTCTGCCCGTCACTCGTCACTGGTCACTGTTCTTCTCTTCACACCAGCAACTCATCAATCGGGTCAAAGCCGTGGTCCACGAGGCGCACGACGCGGCCTTGCGGAGTCTTGAGCTCGGTATCGATGGGGATTCCGAGGCACTTGTACACCGTGGCCGCCACGTGTGCCGGCATGACCGGGCGATCCTTGGGCGCGCCGCCGATCGAGTCCGACGAGCCCACCACCTGGCCCCCCTTGATCCCGCCCCCGGCGAAGACGACGGTCCAGCATTGCGGCCAGTGGTCGCGGCCTCCCGCGGGATTGATTCGCGGCGTGCGGCCGAATTCCCCGGTGGCCACCACCAGGGTGGTATCCAGCAAGCCTCGTTCGCTCAAATCTTCCAGCAGCGAGCTGTAAGCGTTGTCAAACATCGGCCCCACCAACTCGCTATAACATTGGATGGGGCTGAAGGGAGCGGAACCGTGAATGTCCCAAGTGATATCGTTGAAGACCGTCTCAAACATGTTGACGGTAACGAAGCGCACGCCGCGCTCCACCAGTCGGCGAGCGAGCAGGCAGCCCTGGCCCACGCGCGTCATCCCATAGCGCTTGCGCATCTCCTCCGGCTCTTGCGTCAGCTCAAAAGCCTCGCGCGCCTTGGCCGAGGTCATCAGGGTGTAAGCCTGGTTGAAGGTGGCATCCATCAACTTGGCGTCCTGGTTGGTGTCCTCGAAATATTGCACCGACTGGTCGATGACCTGGCGCCAACTGCGCCGGCGGTCAACGCGCACCGCCGAGATGTAATCGGGCGGCAGCATGTCCGGCACCTGGAAATTGGGGTCGGAAGGGTCGGCGTTGAGCACGAAGGGGTCGAACGCTTTTCCCAGGAAGCCGGCGGTGTCGCCATGCGGCAGGTTCCCGCCCAGCTCGCCAATGATGTAAGGGATCAAAACGTTGGGAGGCATGTCTCCGCGCGGGCCGCGTGAAAACCTCAGCACCGAACCGTAGTTGGGCGATTCGAGACCGCCTTGGAACAACCTTCCGGTCTGCATCATTTGGCAGCCCGTATCGTGAACCGCCGCCGCTGTGTGGTAACAGGATCGTAGCAAGGCGAACTTGTCCGCGTGTTTGGCCATGCGCGGGAAGATTTCGCAGATTTCCATGCCGGGAACGTTGGTCTTGATGGGTTTGTAGGGGCCGCGAATCGAGGCGGGCGCGTCCGGCTTCATGTCCCAGGTATCGAGCTGGCTCGGCCCGCCGACCAGCATCAACTGGATGCAGTTAATTTCCTTGTCGGACTTGACCGCACCGGAAGCCTTGAGCGCGAGGAACTCGGGCAGAGTCAGACCCATTAACCCGAGTGCGCCAGCGTGCAGGAAGTCACGGCGTGTGACGCCATCGCAAAAATGGACTTTCTTGTCTGCGTCCAGCCTGAACATCGACAGGACTTTCCCGATCCCAAAATTGATACGTTCGGAAAACGCCTTGACCTGTAGCGCCGGCCTAAAGATCGCCAAACGCCGGGATAACGACTGACGCTACGCTCGCCCTGAGCGGCTAACATTATAGCGCATCCAGTTGTCGCGGATGCGAGGAATTTTGGGACGAGATTAAATGCGGAGCCCAAACCGGCTACGCGCGCAGGCGCGCAAAAACTGTGTTTTCCTTCTCCGAGGGGGAGAAGGTGGACCGCGACGGGCGTTCTCATCAGCCGTCGCGGGACGGATGAGGGGTCACTTCCCGAGCGCCCTCGAGGCCAGCAAAGAATACTCCTTCATTCTCTTTCGCACGTCCGCCGATAAACGAAGCAGGGGAGCGTCGGGGGCACTGCGAGGGAGGCCAGAACGGAAACGGATATTGGGATCGGGGTGTCGACTCATCGCTCGCCACTCGCCAGTTGGTACTGTCTTCCGATCCGGCCGCTGGTTCGCGTGAGCGCGCGAGAAGGGCCCGCACGGGAGTGGAGAGAGCGTGTCCGTGCGCGCCACCCGCTCCGACTGGCACCCTTCACGACGCCTAGCCAAAACAGGCACAGATCGAACTCGCATCGCTTTCTATACGCCAACCGGGGATTTGCACAGAGTTCGCGAACAGGAATTTAGGCCAGCGCCGCAAATTTGGTGACAAAAGGTCGAGGGCCGCTGTTGGAGGTAGCACAGCACAAGGGCTTCTGCCCTCAGGCCGGTGGCGCGAGGCGATGCTCGCGTTTCCGCTGGCAAGCGGGATGTCATTCCACACCAGCCGCTCCTCGCGGTTGGGATCATTCACGACCTTGCACTCGGCATCCAGGAACATGGTGGCCCGCTGCTCCAGCGTATATCCAGGCCACGGAGGATCTCATCGTAGCTGGGATTCCCCGTACGCGCGAACGTCGCCCAGCCTTGCTCATGTTCCTAGCCGCCGGAAGCGCGCCGCTTGCTCATGATGGCCTCGGGTGATCGAACTTGAAGGAATCTCCGACGCGTGTGCCGCCTTCTGATCGTCACAGATGTTGGGTCTGATCTGCGCCTCCGATCGGTAGGCAAACACGTACATGTAAACCGGCGCGGCCTGAAGCGCCACCTTGCGTTCGGCCATGACGATGGCATTGCGCCCCATCCACTGCGCTGTGGTAATGGCGATAAAAAGATCGGTGGGTGAAGCCTGCGGCCGGTTGCGCTTGTACACTTCCAGAACCCGGTCGGCGTTGTCGTGCAAGATCGGCTGGAGCCGCGCGCGCAGTCCGGCTTCGTCGAGCGAGAAGACCTCGGGATTGCCCAGGTTGAAGAAAATGCTTTCGTCCTTGTTGGTTCCGATAATCATGGGGATGTTGGCGGACATGGCCGGCGCCACCGGGTCGTAAGGATGATGGGGGATAAAGTGGCCGTCCACCACCGGGCCGAGCCGCATGGCGTTGTGTCCCGCGAGCTCCTGCTGTACGTCGCGCAGCCGCTCGGCCGGAAGGTTGACGATCTCGCGCGCTTGCGCCTCGCTCAATTCCAACTTGGCGAGAACTTGGCGCGTCGTTTCGGTGGCCGCATCGCGCGGAGTCAGGCGCAGGGTGGGCCCGCTTTCGACGCTGGCGCGGTGGTACAATCCCTGCGCGCGTGGAAGCGCCGTGAGCGTAGCCGTTTTGGCCCCGCCCCCGGACTCGCCCCAGATCATCACCCTGCCCGGATCGCCCCCGAACGCCTCGATGTTATCGCGCACCCATTCCAGACCGGCCGCGATGTCGAGCATCCCTGCTGCCCCCGAGGCCGCATATTCTTCTCCTAGCAAGTCGCCCAGATACAAGTAGCCGAGCAAGCCCAGGCGGTGGTTGTGCGTCACCACTACCACGTCATAGGCCTTGGCCAGCGCGCCACCGTCGTGCGGAAGGTTTTGCGGCCAGACCTCCGCGCCGCCATTGCCCGTGGCGAAGCCCCCGCCGTGCGAGTAGTACATCACCGGCCGCTTGCGCCCGTCGCCAACTCCCGGCGTCCAGACGTTCAGGAACAGGCACTCCTCGCTCGAAGCGGCGGGCCTCCATTCCTTCGGCCACATGGGGTCGGGCGGCTGGATGGCCTGCGCGCCGTACCCGCGTGCGTCCCTCACCCCTTCCCAGGGTTCGAGCTTGGGCGGCGCTTTGAAGCGATTCTTCCCCGCCGGCGACCCGGCGTAAGGAATGCCCTTGAAAACGGTCACGCCGTCTGTGGCAGCACCACGAACCTGTCCATAAATCGTCTTCGCGATCACGGGCTCGGATGCGGCGGATTGCTCCGCACCTTGCCGAAGTGCGTATCCCGTTTTCGCCAGCAGAGGCAGTGCCGCTGCACTGCCCGCCCAAGCCGGCGCTAAAGATAAGAAATTCCTGCGGCTCAATTTCTATTTCACCTCCCTGGCGCTCTTACGCGTGCTTAAGCATCTAGTCCAGGAGCATTTCCAGTTGGCCAGAGCGCCGGCGCTGAACTCAAAAGCGGCGCTATTGTATACCCTTTTCCCCGGTTCGCAAGCCTTCTGGATTTACTTCTGGATTTACATCCCTTCGCCTTATCGGACCTAATTACCCTGTCATAAATAAAGTTCTTGACATCTCTCAACCACTTCTCGCATAATATGCTGGAGGCTATTTATCTTGTGTAGCGGCTCGGAAAGGCGCACTGCCAGCGCGGCTTTTTGCGATGAGCAGGCACGAGCGGTCCGATGGCAGGGCAGCGAGCGCCCGTTAAACGCGTCTACGCCCGCTCCATAAACTACGCCCAGCCCCTCTACGGCCCGCGCCACCTCCCAGCGAACCTTGAATGTTGATGATCAGCAA
The DNA here is from genome assembly GCA_963808085.1 of uncultured Acidobacteriota bacterium. GTDB lineage: Bacteria > Acidobacteriota > Terriglobia > UBA7540 > UBA7540 > Bog-366. The sequence goes on along the minus strand of CAWEFC010000027.1, from coordinate 43,802 downwards.
GAACTTAGCTCGGAGTGGCCAGGCTGGTGAGGGATGGGCCTCTGAGCCAAACAACTGAAATAGGGCAGTTAATGAAAACAGTACCAGCGCGATCGAGAAAAGGCAGGCCGTCGCTAACCTTGAATGTTGATGAAAACACGGCACGTTAGCGCGGAAAGCGACAATATGGCGATGGCTGTAACATTATGAAAATAGGTAAGTTATTAGAATCATCACGCCGCGAGGGTGAAAAAAAGGGACAGTAAAATCAAGGGGTATCCTAGAATGTTATAGAAAACACATGAGATATAAATTGACATTGCGCAAATTCTCTCCGAACCTTGAATGTTGATGAAAAATAAACCACTTATCGCCGCGAACCTTGAATGTCTTACAAAAGAAAAGGGGTTAGCGGTTTTAGGGGTCGGCTCAGACGGGGGCGGGGCTAGGCGCCATGTTTCCGGCTTCTCGCTCGCTGCCACGACTCCGCCGGAAAGCGTCCAGTGCTTGGCCGAATTCGTGGGAGACCGGGAACAAACAGGTTCTTCGGAATCGGAGCAAAAAAGATGTTATTAAATACGTTCGAAGCCGGAATGTCTATGAAAACAAAGGAACACAAGACACAATATCCGAATATAATCAGACTTTTAGGTCTTAATTTTCGACATTTACGTCGAACCGAGTGCTATTTTGCAGAAAAATGCAGATTTTGAATGACCAATCGCCAGCTCAATCCGGTTTTTCGCGTCTCCTTTTCGGGCCCGAGACGCCAGTTCGGCTCTAGCTTACCTGGCAAGCGCCAACGATTGCGACCGGCTACAGATCGCTATATTTTGGGCGACACGACGGCCCCTTGCGGACGCTCAGGACAACGCGTATATTGACCAGTCTTTGTAGTGATTCTTTTTGTTCTTATAGAAGGGGGCAGTTTATGGCTGAAGAAACCCGCAGAACTTTTGTTAAGAGGATCGGCGCAGCTTCGGCACTTGCCGCCGGGTCCTTTTTGAATTGGAACCCGCGCGCACTCGGGGCCAACGATAAGGTTGTGATGGCGCTGATTGGCGGTCGAAATCAAGGACGAAATGACGCTCTTGGCGCGATCGCTCATGGCGCCGAATTCAAAACTTTTTGCGACATTGACCAGGCGATTCTGGACAAGATCAACCCGGAACTCGAAAAAGCTCAAGGCAAGGCGCCTGGCACCACTAAAGAGTTCGAACGCGTGCTCGATGACAAGGATATCGATGCCGTCCTGATCGCCACGCCCGACCACTGGCACGCGCGGATCGGAATCCTGGCGTGCCAGGCGGGGAAAGACATTTATATCGAAAAGCCGCTGACGCAAACGATCCACGATGGACAAATGGTCCGAGACGCGGTCCGCAAGTATAAGAGGATTGGCCAGGTGGGCACGCAGAATCGCAGCGCGCCGAATTTCCAAAGCGCCATCGAATTCCTGAAAACCGGGAAACTGGGGAAGGTGTGTGAGATCAATACCTGGGAGTGCCAATTGCGCGAGAGCATCGGGAACCCACCCGATAGCGATCCGCCGGCCACCGTGGACTACGACGTCTGGCTCGGCCCCGCGCCAAAGAGGCCCTTTAATATCAATCGTTTCCATTACAACTGGCGGTTCTTCTGGGATTACGGCAATAGTGAGCTGGGCAACCAGGGCGTGCATGTCCTGGACGCGGCAGTTTGGGGGATTCAGGCCATGCGCGGAAGCATCCAGAATTCCCTTCCCACCCACGTGTCGGGCAATTCCGGCATTTACTGGCTCAAGGATGCCAAGGAGGTTCCTGACACCCAGGTTCTGACTTACGACTACGGCGACATGATGCTGACCTGGGAATTACGCAGTTTCGCTCAGCAACATCCCGTCTATGGCCACCGCGAGGGGATTGCTTTCATTGGTTCCGACGCGACGCTGGTGCTCACTCACCAAGGGTGGGAAGTCTACTTCAAGGATGGCAGTCCGGGGCCTAGCGAGGCAGCTCAGGACGTGCGCGAGAGCGGCTTGCACGAGAAGAACTTCCTGGAATGCGTGCGCAGCCGCCAGACTCCCAACGCCGACATCGAACTCGGCCGCCTGTCGACCACGATTTGCCATTTGGGGAACGTTTGCACACACCTTCGGCGGGACGTGACCTTCGATCCCCAGACGGAAACCTTTGGGCACGATAAAGAAGCGAACGCCTATCTGACGCGGGAGCACCGCAAACCTTATATAACGCCCAAGGTTTAGGCTGGATCACCAAAGTGGCACAGGCACTCCTGCCTGTGCCCTTTATGGTACGGCGCGACCGGAGGGGCTGAACATTTCCAAAGTCCTCGACAACGGCAGCCGAATTGCGCTCGTCCAGTTCGTTAAAGGCGAGGTGGGCATTTTCCACCATTACCCCGCCGTTCGCCTGGAAAGGACGTTGGAATGAGTAAATGCAGTCGCCGCGATCTGTTGAGGAATTCTCTCGGGGCCTCTGCCGCGTTGGTGGGAGGAATCAGTTATGAGCGGCAAGCTCTCGAAGCCCACATGGCGGGCCCCGCGCAAGAAGCCACCGTGAAGGAGCCGGTCAAGGGTTTGCAGCGCGGGAAGTTCGGGAAGTACGAAGTGTCCCGGCTCATCATTGGTGGAGACCCGGTTTCGGGGATCGCCCACGCTGGCGAACTCGTCTATCAAGCGGACTTCATGAAGCAGTACTTCAACACCGCAAAGATCCTTGAAACCCTGACGCTTGGCGGAGCAGAACGGGATCAACACCCTGCTGATGCGCGCCGACGACCGCATCATCAGTCACTACAATATGTACAAGAAGGAACGCGGCGGAACCCTTCAGTGGATCGCCACCTCCGCGCCCGAGCAGGGTTCTCCGGTTGAAAACGCCAAGCGCGCCCGCGACAACGGCGCCATTGCTGTTTATCTTCATGGCGGAGTCGCGGATGGGCTGGTCAAAGCGGGCAAGGTTGACGAAATCGGCGAGATTGTGGAAGGCTTCAAGAAAGTTGGAATCATGGCAGGCATTGGCGCCCACCAGCTCGATACGGCGCGTGCCATCGTGCAAGCCAAGAATTGATCCCGACTTCTACATGGTCACCATCAACCGCGTGAATTACTACTGCAGCGAAGCAGCCGAGGTCGGCATCTTCATGCGATCGATCAAGAAGCCGTGGATTGCCTTCAAAGTCCTGGGAGCCGGCCGCGTGAAACCGGAGGAAGGTTTCCGCCTCGCGTTCGAGCACGGAGGCGATTTTCTCGCCGTGGGCATGTTCGACTGGCAGATTCGCGACGATGTCGCCCACGTGCAGGAAATGCTTGGCCAACGGCATCAATCGCGACCGCGACTGGGCATAGCCGCGGCCCATGAAGCGTGCCCGTTTGCCTTTCGAATATCTTCAGTACGATTCGCGTGGTGAGGGAGGAAAATGAGAAAAGCGTCTGTTTCTTTTCGCCGTGATTTTCCTGTTGGTGCTCACTGCTCTCGCTTCCTTCGGGCACCCTGGCATCGTCCAGTGATCCTGGCGTCGGCGGCTCCGGAGTCGCCGCAGAAAACTCTCGATAGTTCCGACCTCGACGCGCGCATCATTCGCATTGAAAATGGCTTGCTGCCCCCGGTCATCATCAGCGGGCAAGCGGCCCAAGCGATGAACATCGCCGACCGAATGAAGCACTATAACGTGCCGGGCGTGAGCATCGCTTTCTTCGGTCAAGGACGAATTCTCTGGACTCGGACGTACGGCTTTGCCGACGTTGCCAGCAAAAAGCCCGTTTCCGCCGAGACTCTTTTTCAGGCTGCGTCGATCAGCAAACCCGTCTCGGCGCTGGCCGCGCTGCGACTGGTGCAGGATGGCAAGCTCAGTCTCGACGAGGACGTGAACGTCGAGCTGCGCACCTGGAAAGTCCCCGAAAATGAATTTACCAAGGACGACAAAGTCACTCTCCGCCGCATTCTCAGCCATAGCGCAGGCCTGACCGTTCACGGCTTCCCCGGCTATGCCTCGGACGAGCCCGTCCCCACCATCGTCCAAATTCTGAACGGCGAGAAGCCCGCCAATAGCCCGCCCATCCGCGTCGACACGGTTCCCGGCACGATTTGGCGATATTCCGGCGGCGGCTATGTGGTGATGCAAGCGCTTCTCACCGATGTGACCGGCAAGCCGTTCCCGCAGATTGTTGCCGATCTGGTGCTGCGGCCCGCAGGGATGACGCACAGCAGCTACGATCAGCCGTTGCCGAAAAATCTATGGCCCTCGGCGGCAACACCGTACCGCGGAAATGGCGAGCCGGTGAAAGGCGGCTGGCACACTTATCCGGAAATGGCTCCCGCCGGTCTTTGGACAACGCCTTCCGACTTGGCGCTCCTCGCCATCGAAGTGCGAAGCGAATACGCGGGAAAATCCAACAAGATTCTCTCGCACGCCATGATGCGCCAAATGTTGACTCATCAGAAGGCTGAGTGGGGTCTGGGTTTCGGATTGGAGTCCCCCGGCCACACCCCGCGCTTCGGCCATAACGGCGGCAATGAGGGATACCAGTGCGATCTCCAAGCGTATACGGAGACCGGCGAAGGCGTCGCCATCATGACGAACTCCGACAATGGCGGCCAAGTGATGGGCGAAATCCTGCGCGCTATCTCCAAAGAATACAATTGGCCGGACTTCAAGCCCAAGGAACACAAAATTGTCGCGCTGGATCCGAAAGTGCTTGATGGCTATGTGGGGCGCTATCGATTGGCGCCGGATTTTATCCTAACCTTCACGCGTGAGGGCGACCACTTCTTCACTCAAGCCACGGGACAGCCCAAAGCCGAAATCTTCCCGGAGAGCGATCACGATTTCTTCCTCACCGTCGTCGATGCGCGAGTCACGTTCGTGACCGATAGCCAGGGCCACGCCACGGAAATCATCCTGCACCAGGGCGGGAGGGACCAGCACGCGAAACGCATCGACTGATCGGCGTGGGAAGCAGAAGGCGATAGATTGTTCACTTCATGATTTCGCTGATCTGGACCGGCACGCCTCCGCGAGCGTGACTCAGCTCCGCAGCTTCCATGAAGGCGACGACCTCCAGAGATTCGCTCGGGTCGACGGGCGCCACGCGGGTCTTGAAGAACTTTCCAATTTCCACCAACAAGGCGCCATAGCCGTCGGGCTTCTCTTCCGAGTGCAGGACCCCTTTGTCACCGTACACGGTAATCGAAAAAGCGTAGAGCCCGGTGCTGAACCCTCGCATCACGCCCAGACGTCCGTCCTTCCACTTTGCCACGATGACGTCCTGGTTCCCCGAGGTCTGCAGAGTTACGGATTCGCATCCCGGCCCCATAAGCTGGTAGAGCATCTCAATGGCATGGTCGCCGTAATTGAACATCGAGGGGACGTGCGGCTCGCGGATCGTGGGTCCCAGGACGTCAAACGCCTGCACCTGGCCAATGCCCTCCGGGTTCTTCAAGCGCACCGTTTCCGTCCAGAAGCGCAGGCTGGAGGCGGTGAACCAAGGCACGCCCGATGCTTTGCCCAACTCGAAGATTTCCTTGGCGTCTTTATAACTGCTGGCCAGGGGCTTGTCGATAAACACCGGCTTGTGGGCCGCGAATATGGGCTTCACTTGCTCCAAGTGCGGCCGTCCGTCCACACTCTCCAGCAGCACCGCATCGACTTTGCTACAGAGGGTGGGAATGTCGTCCACGATTTCGACCTTCCACTGATCGCGCAGTTCCTCCGTGAACTTGTCCACGCGCTTGCGGCTTTCTTCCACGTCGGGGCTGCCTCCCTTGTATGCCGCAACCACGCGAAAGCCTGGAACATAGTCTTTATCTGAGGGGTCATTGAAGGCCTTGGTAAAAGCAATCACGTGCGAAGTGTCGAGGCCGATGATGCCAAGCTTGATCGGCGCGTTCGAATCTGTCTGTGAAAAGCAGCTTAGGGGAAGCAGCAGGGCGATGGCGGCAAGTGGCAGAGTTACGCGCGCCGACCGCAATAATCGATGAAACATGATTCCTCCTTGGAGCGATGCCTACAGGTTACCACGATGATCTTCGGTCGGTTCCTAATGAGGGCTGGGGTTAATGGGGGGGTTATGGACGGGAGAAGGTTCGAAGGCTTCTCCTTCGACGCGATTGCGGCCGGCCGCCTTGGCGCGGTAGAGGGCCTCATCGGCCGCACAGAGCAACGCCTCCATATCCTCCCGTCTGGGTTCGAGGATGGTCGAAACTCCCACGCTAATCGTGACCGTCAGGGAGAAGTCACGAAGCGTAATGGGCTGGGAGGAAACCACTTCCCGCAGCCGCTCCGCCTGCACCAGTCCCGGAGCGACGTTGCACCCCGGCGCCACGATCAGGAACTCCTCTCCACCAAAACGCCCGACAGCGTCGTAGGTGCGAGCGGATGTCCGCAGCCGCCGCGCTACCTCGCACAGGACTTCATCTCCGGGGATATGACCAAACTTGTCATTCACCAGCTTGAAATGATCGATGTCGGCCATCATCACCGAAAGAGGCTGCTGTTCGCGCCGGGCACGGCTCAATTCCGTCAGCAGGAAGTCCACCGTGGCCCGCCGGTTCAAAAGATGCGTGAGGGGATCATGAGTCGCCTGCTCGCGAAGCTCCTCGCGCGCCTGAATCAGGCTATCTTGAAGTTCCACAATCCGGGCGCCGGAACGCAGTCGGGCCTTCAGTTCATAGGGGTCGAAAGGCTTGGTAAGATATTCGTCCGCGCCGGATTCCAGGCCCTCGATGACATCTTGTTTGAAGCCCCGCGCGGTGAGAAGGATCAGGTAAATGTAAGGCTGGATGTTGAGCTTTCTGACTTCCCGGCAGATCGAGGTGCCATCGAGTCCCGGCATCATCCAATCCAGAATGGCGAGGCGGGGCGCGTCGGCCCGCTGCAGAAGTCTCCAGGCTTCATGGCCGTCTGCCACCACGAGCGCCTCATAGCCCCATTTTTCCAGATAGGCCTGCAGAATCCGTCGAGTAACCAGATCGTCTTCCGCGACGAGGATTTTCATGATTTCATCGCGCCGCTAAGATCAAGCAATATGGGTTTGAGTTCTTCCAGAGCGGACTCGAGACGAATTACAGCTTCCGGGGCCTGGTCGAGATGGCCCTCGCGGCCCATCACTTCCAAACGTAAAGCCGCATCATACGCGGCTGATGCTGCAAAGTTCGCCACCGATCCTTTTATCTTGTGCGCCGCCCGCTCCATTTCCGCCGCATCGCCCCGCTCCGCGGCCCCACGAATGCCGAACAGCATTTTGGGACAGTCGTCCAAGAAAAGCCGCACGACATCCCTCAGCAACTCCGGCTCTCCTTCGAATCGCGCCAAAAGGGTTGCCTCATTGAGGATTTCGTGCCGGGCCCCGGGTTCTTGCTCCGGCAGCAATTTGAGCTCGGCGCGAAACACTCCGTCGATGGTTTCAAAGAGTTCCTTGGGATTGACCGGTTTGGCAACATAGGCATCCATGCCCGACGCGAGGCAGCGCTCGCGGTCGCCCTTCATGGCATATGCGGTCATGGCGATAATCGGCAAATGGCTCGAGCTGTTCTTTTCCTTTGCCCGGATGGCGCCGGTTAGCTGGAGCCCATCCATTTCGGGCATCTGCACGTCTGCCAAGGCAAGGTCAAAGTCCTGTTTCTCCAGAATGTCCAATGCCTCGCGTCCGTTTCCGGCAATGGTGACGTGGTGACCCCGGCTTTCCAGCAGGTGCGCAGTCAGACGTTGATTTACAACATTGTCCTCGGCCAGCAGGATCTGCAAACCTCTTCGGCTTTCGCGCAAGGAGTGGCGGGTCACTACGGAAGAAGAATCCGGCAACTGCACTTTCGAGCTCAGAACGTTGACAATGGCCTCGAGCAGATCCACTTGGCGGACGGGCTTGGTGAGGTAAGCGGATATCCCCAATTCACGGCAACGGGCCGCGTCTCCGCGCTGGCCTCCCGAAGTCACCATGATCACAAGTGTGTTTCCGAGATCCGGATCGCTTTTGATCCTCTGGGCCAAGTGGAATCCATCCAGGGCAGGCATGTGGGCGTCGGTCAGAACAAGTTGAACCGGCGCTCCAATCTCGTGGGCATGCCGCAACGCTCGGAGCGCTTGAAAGCCATCCGCGGCGATGCAGGTCTTCATTCCCCAGGCGGAAAGGGTCTCATCCAACACCCGCCGGTTTGTGGCATTGTCATCCACAATCAATACTGCCACGCCCTGCAGCGTCACCGGCGCAGTTCGCTTGGGCTGCGCCGCGGTCTTGGCCCGCCCAAATCGCGCCGTAAAGTGGAAAGTGCTTCCCTTGCCGGGTTCGCTCTCCACCCAAATCCGGCCATGCATCATCCCGGCCAGGCGCGAAGAGATCGTCAACCCCAAGCCCGTGCCCCCGAAGCGCCGAGTCGTCGAACTATCCGCTTGGGTAAAGGCCTCAAAGATAACTTTCTGCTTTTCCGGAGGAATACCGATCCCGGTGTCGTGGACCGCGAAGTGGAGGACAGCGTCATCCGGATCGAGGGCCTGTCCCTCTACTCGAAGGACAACCTCGCCGCGTTCCGTGAATTTAATGGCGTTGGAGAGAAGGTTTACCACGATCTGTCGCAAGCGCGTCGGGTCGCCTACCACGACGTCCGGCACATCTCCTGCCACGTCGCAAATCAGTTCGATGCCTTTCCGGTCCGCAGGGAAAGCAAACATCCGGGTGGTTTCTTCCAGACTGTCACGCAGATTGAATTCGATGGCATCAATGTCCAATTTCCCGGCTTCGATTTTGGCGAAGTCCAAAACCTCGTTGATCACCGTCAACAGGGAATCCGCCGAAGACTTGACCATGGTGAGGAATTCGCGCTGCTCCTCCGTCAGGTCGGTGCCGAGCGCGAGTTCCGTCATTCCCAGAATGCCGTTCATGGGCGTGCGGATTTCATGGCTCATATTGGCCAAAAACTCGCTCTTGGCGCGATTGGCGGATTCGGCCACCTCCTTCGCTTTTTGCAATTCCTCCTCGCCATGCTTGCGCGCGGTGATATCGATCATGCTGCCTTCAATCAGTTGCTCGCCATCCTGAACCAGAGTGGCATTCTCCAAAACCCATACGGGGTTGCCGTCCCTCCGCTTCAGGCATTGTTCAAGATTCGACACCGAGCCGCGTTCCTGGAGGCGGGAAATAAATCCCGAGCGGCCAGCCGGGTTGGTATAGAGTTCGGCGGCGTTCAGCGCCAACAACTCCGGCGGGTTGGAAAATCCGAACATGCGCGCACAGGCTTCATTACAATCCAAAATCTGCCCCGCGAGATTGGCGCGGTACACGCCCGCCAAATTGCGTTGGAAGAGAAGGCGATAACGTTCTTCGCTTTCCTGCAGCGCCTTTTCCGCTCTTCGGCGTTCGGTAATGTCGCGGAACCCCCAGACCCGGCCGATGTTTCTCCCCCAAGCGCGTTGCGGCTCGGAATGCCGTTCGAAGACTCGGCCATCACGGAACTCAACCAGGTCGTCACATTTGGTTTCAACGTCTGCGTCCATGCTCCGCACTCGGCCCAGGAAGGCATCCGGATCCTTCAACTGGGGCAAAACGGTTTGCAAAAACTTGCGGTCATCACCCGAGACAAGGTCCGTCTTGGGGATGCCCCAAAGCTCGGCGAACTTCGCGTTGTAGGTAACGATCCTTCCGGTGGCATCCAAAACCAGAATTCCGTCGGCGGTAGACTCGAGGGCAGCCCGAATGATCTCGGTCTTCTCCTGGACGCGTCGCCTGAGCATGCGGACCCAGACCAGAACGCCGATGACCAGCATGCCCGCGAAGGCCAGGAGGACCAGTGTGCGCTGCAGATTCCACCACGACGCCTGTTGCAGCACCGTGACATCCTCCGGAGAGCGGAGACGCACCATGAAGCCCACCGGACTGCGGTTCTCGTTAACCCTGACACTGCAGATCCCGGTCAATTGTACGACGCTACCAATCCGCAACTGTTCAAATGTCTCGTTATCCGATGCACCGTTAAGCTCGGCCGCGACAATGACGTTACCTGTGGAGATCGTCAGATCTTGTTGGTTGGCGCGCCGGGAAATGCCCAGCAATCGGCCTTGAATCCGGATCAGCTCAGCGTCGAAACTTCCCAATAGCGCCTGTTCCGCCCTTACCAGCACCGGGGGAGGCCCTTCGCCCGTCCCGATCTTGCGGTACACCGCATCTTGCAGAATAGGGCTGTAACTGCCCACGGCCGGGAACCCCACCACATCAACTCGATCACCTACCTGTAACGGGGTCGTCTGGCGAGTCTCGACTTCCAACCCCTCCGCGGCATCCCGGATGTAGATCGCTTCTCCTCGATCCTGAAGAGTAACAATTCCCTGGACATGCACGCGCCGGTTGAATTCCGAGGCCGGACCGAGCCGTAGGACAATGTGAATGGGGCGAACGGGAATCGAAAAGAGGTCCGCCGGGGCAGGCGCTTCGATGATGACGTTTTTCAATCCCGGCACTAGAAGCAATGCGCCCAGGAACTGGTTTCGAGGATTGTAATACCCGCCAGACACGCCCTGGAGCCGAACTTTGGCTCCCACCAAGTCCTGCGGCATGGGCTTGTAGTCCAGCACGAACGCGTGAATATTGGCTGCCCCCGAGGCCACGTGCAGCAACAGCCCACCCTGGTTTTCTGCCGCCGACTTGATCACACCCTCGATTTCCACATACTGGCTGTCCATCGACCCCGTGGTGAATTCTTCACCGGAAACCTTCTGGGGATTTGGGAGAGGAGCTTCACCCACGAATTGAATTTTTGGATTTTCGATCTGGGAAGCGAAGTCTCCGGGGCCGCTGATGCCATCGATCTCCAGCAATTGGCCGGAACGATAATCAACGGTAAACTGTCCTTCGTTCACATAAACGCCGCCGGTGGCATCTTGTACAAAGAGATCCGCATTTGGCCGATTGGCATAAGTCACCACGGCCCGGATATGTATCGGATAACCCAAGCGCGCTTTTTCCGAAGGGAGTTCCCGGACTTCCTCAATCGTCGTCAGTACCGGCAAACCGTCTGGGGGCTTACTCTTGTCCTGCCCGGCAGCGGAGAAACCAAAGACAGAGAAAGCCAGCAGGATAAACGTGAGTTTTCGATCGAGGCGATGTCCTATTTGCAGGACAACTTGTTTCCGTGAACGTGGCATGATCTCCTTGGCAACTACAGCCTGCCCGGCAGGAAAGGCAGGATAAGTTAACCCTCATATTGATGAAGATCATAGCGGAGCAGGTTGCCGAAAGCAACTCACGAAAGTACCAGTTTCTAAGTACTCGAGGGGCTCCCCATCAAGCGTAAATCGAAAGGGATTTCAGGGCGAGGAAACTCAACTATTACGGAGCGCATTCATCGGATCGACCCGTGAGGCTCTTCGCGCCGGGATATAGCCCGCGATGAAGGCAACGGCGCTGAGAAGCAGAACCATTGCCAGGAACGTTGCCGGATCGCTGGGTGCGGTCGCGAACAGGAGAGTCGAAATTAACCGCGCGACCATGAACGACGCGACGATTCCCGCGAGGATTCCCACAAGCGCCAGCCGCAGAGTTTTTCTCATGACGCCGATCTGCACCTGCGACTGGGTGGCGCCGAGCGCCATACGGATGCCGATCTCTTGCGTCCGCTGCGTGACCGAGTAAGAAATCACGCCATAGATCCCGAGCGAAGCCAGAGTGAGTCCCAGCGCGGCAAAGAACGCTACGAGTAAAACAAAGAACCGGCGCGGTGACACGACATGATCCACCAGTTGCTGAACGGGCCGGAATGGGGTTGCCGGTTGCCCGGGATTGATCTGGCGCAGCGTGCTCATAACACTTGCCGCAAGGGCATCAGGCGGCAACTTCGTGCGCACCACCAGTTGAGCCCCCTCCGGCCCCCATTGAGTGGCCGGCAGGTACATCTGCCAGCCGGCAGTTCCCTCCACGCTGGTTTCGCGAACGTCAGCGACGACGCCAATTACTTTTGTATCGTCGCCGTTCACCTTTGAAATGCGTCCGATGGGGTCCTCGCCCGGCCAGAGGCGGCGAGCAATGGTCTGATTGATAATCACCACTTTCTCGTTCTTGGGGCCGTCATCCCAACTGATGTCGCGGCCGCTCTCCAGGTGCATCCCCATCGCGCGCAGGTAGCCCGGCGATACGATGTAAACAAATGTGCCCGGAAGTTCCCCCGGGCGGTACTCCTTGCCTTTGGCTGAGATTCCCCAGGAGCGATTCGTGCTCATGGGAATATTGTCTGAGATGCCCGCGGTTTCAATGCCGGGAATCGCCTCGACGCGACGGATAACGTCCTGCCAGATCGCGCCTCTTTTCGCCGCATCGTTTCCGTCGTTGTAGTCCACGCTGATCACAGCAGCCCGGCTCGGCTGGAAACCCAGATCGACATCGAGAATGCGGAGAAAGCTACGCAGCAGCAACCCAGCCCCCACGAGGAGCACCGAAGCCAATGCCACTTCGGAGATCACCAGTGCCGCCCGCATCCCCTCGTGCTTCCTACCTTCGCTCGTGCCGTGGCCGGAGTCTTTCAGCGCCTCCTGCAAATTGCCGCTGGATATTCTCAGTCCGGGAACAAGACCGAAGAGTACCGCGGCAAGGATGGCGATGAGCATTGTCCATCCGAGCGCGGCTCCGTCAATCCGCACGCTCGCAAGCAGCGGCAGCGCAATCGAACCCTGGTGGGCAAGATATCGGGTGACGGCGAAAGCGATGACCAGGCCCACGACCGCACCCGCGAGCGATAACGTAAGACTCTCGGTCAGCAATTGGCGAATCAGCCTGCCTCTGCCGGCGCCGAGCGCGCTGCGCATCGCGAACTCCTTGCTCCGCGCCGCGGCGCGCGCCAGCAGCAGGTTCGCGAGGTTCACGCAGACGATCAGAAGAATCATGCCCACGGCGCACCACAGCACAATCAGCGACTGCCGCAGCTTGCCGCTGACATAATCCTTCAACCCCAAAACTCTTCCGGTGTAGCCTCCTCCGTACTCCGGATGTTTGGCGTTGAAAAGAAGGCGCGGAAAAAGCAAGTCGGCCTCCGCCTGGGCTTGCGCGAGAGTGGTTCGTGGCTTCATGCGGCCCACCAGCGCCATGATGTTTCCCCAATCGCGCATGTCGTCCAGGATGGCCGGCGTGTACAAATCGATTTTCGCGCCAGGCGAGAAGACCGACCCGAAGTCGAACGTTTCCGGCAGCACGCCAATCACTGTCACCGCCGTGCCATCCAAGTTGATGCTTTGCCCAACCAAGGCCGGATTGCCGGCGAATTGCCTCTCCCAGAAAGCATGACTCAGCAGCGCCACCGGCCGGCCATTGTGTACGCACTCCTCGGGCCGGAACTGGCGCCCCAGCACAGGCTCAACGCCCAGCGTGTGAAAGAAGTTTTCGCCCACCAACAGCCCTGTGACCGGCCGCGGCTGGTCCTTGCCGATCAGCTTGAGGTTGTCGGGTCCGGAAAAGGCGAAGTAGCCCGACACCTCTTGGAGCGAGTGGTTTCGGCGCTGATATTCCTCGGTAGCGTCCGCGGAATAGGTCATGCCGGATTCACCGCCTGTAGGGTTTTTCGTCAAGATGCGGACCAACTGCTCGGGATGCGGGAACGGCAGCGGCCGCAGAAGCATGGTATTCACCACGCTGAAGACGGCGATGTTGGCGCCAATTCCCAGGCCCAGAATCAGCACCGCGATCAGCGAAAAGGACCGGTCCTTCCGCAGCGTGCGCAGCGTAAAGCGGAAGTCCTGAAGCAAGATATCGAGCCATGGCAGCCCGCGTGATTCGCGCTGGCGCTCGGTCGCCTGCTGCACGCCTCCAAAGCGAACCAGCGCCTGGCGCCGCGCTTCGTCCGGAGGCATTCCCTGCCGCATGTGTTCTTCCACCGCCATCTCGAGGTGGGCCGCAATCTCCACATCCAGTTCCGTGTCCCGCTGCCGCTTCTGAAAAAACGATCGCACGCGATTCTTGGCTTCCCGCACTCGGCCCATCACAGTTCTCCTTCCGTCCGCATGGCGAACACCCGGCCCATCACGCTCGACAGCCGGTTCCAGTAAGCGGCGTCCCTCGCCATCTGCTTGCGTCCGCTGCGAGTGATGGAATAGTACTTCGCGCGGCGATTGTTCTCGGAAGTACCCCATGCGGCGGAGATCCATCCCCGCTGTTGAAGCCGCACGAGCGAGGCATAAATGGTGCCCTGGTTCAGCAGCACCTCGTTGCCGCTCACTTGCTCAATTCGCCGGGCAATGCCGTAGCCATGCAGTGAACCCATAGCCGCCAACGTTTCGAGGACCATCAGGTCCAACGTGCCTTGCAGAAGGTCGAGCTTCTTTTCTCCCATTCCCCTCTCCTGTGCGATCACCACATCAGTATGACGCCGGCTCTGGGAAAAGGTCACCAAAAGAATACCCAAGAAAGTAATCAGGTACGTTACAATGTGTCGGAGCACAAAATGGCGACGGCAACGGGACACCGATATATCGTTAGTGACAACGAGATCCTTGGCGGCGAGCCGATCATCTTGGGCACGCGCACGCCAGTTCGGGCAATCGTCGAGACTTGGCGATTGGGTGTGGCCGCGGAAGAGATTCCCAGCGCCATGCCTCATCTGACTCTGGCACAGGTTTTCGATGCTCTCAGTTATTACAGCGATCACCAGGAAGAAATCAACGCCCACATCGAACGGAACCGCATTCCGGCCCACTAAATTGACCCTCGGGTGTCCACCCGTTGAACCGGCTTTTTATCGATCTATACCTTGATGAAGACGTCGACGTGCTGGTCGCGGACTTGTTGCGCGCCCGGGGCTTTCGGGTGACCACAACGCAAGCGGCGGGACAAATTGGCACCACCGATGCGAATCAGTTGGCATTCGCCGCGAGTCAACGAAGAGCGATTGTGACGCACAACCGGGTGCACTTCGAAGCCCTGGCGCAAAAGTATTTTGAGGCGGAGAAAACACACTCTGGAATTATCATCGCGGTTCGCCGGCCCCCGAAAGAACTACCTCGACGTATTCTAATTCTCCTCGACTCTATCACCGCCGATGAGATCGAGAATCAAACACTCAACATTTGACAGCAGACCACATGGCCACCACTCGCTGGCCTATTGCCGGCGTATTGCCGGCCCGTTCCCCGAATCAGGAGACAACCGCTCAACCGCGACGTAAGGCTAGAGACTCACCCGGAAAGTCCCCCGGTAACTGCGCTCTCCAGTTTCGGCGGGCCGAACGACAGAATTGAAGAGTAGCAAAGAAAGTCCCAAAAACCCCTTGACATTTAGAGAATCTATGTTATTGCATAGATATGACAACCCATCTCGAAGATCACTACCCTACCCGCCTGCAAGGCATCCGCCGTCAGGGCGGCACCGTGCAGGTCTACGCCAACATCCCCCTTCCCCTGGCTTCCGCCCTCGACTTGGAAGCGGGCGAGACGGTCACCTGGAAGGTGGTCGACCGCACCCACCTGCTGTTGGTGCGTTTGCCGGACCGGAAGCAACTGCCCGGTGTGGCCCGGCCGTCGGGGTGGAAGAAGACGCGGCGGGGCCAGGAGTTACGATCATGATGGGTACACGCTCTCCGCAAGACAAGCTGTTCGCTGCCGACCAGATCTATCTCGATTATGTGGGGCGCGACACCTTGTACGGGTACTTGGCGCAGAACCGGCAACACCTGTTCCGGGATGAAGACTTCGCCGCCCTGTACTGTACCGATAACGGGCGGATCTCGGTGCCTCCCAGTCTGGCCATCAGCATCCTGTTCCTGCGCGCCTACGAAAAGGTGAGTTTCGTCGAGGCCGTTGATCGCACCAAGTACGATCTGCGCTGGAAGGTGGCGCTGGGGTTGGAGATGGAAGAAGTGCCGATGCAGAAGAGCACGCTGCAGGAGTTTGAGGCCCGGCTGGTTATCCATGAGAGGGGGGAAGCGCTGCTGAAGAAATCGATCGCGGAGGCGCGGCGGGCGGGCTACTTGCAGAGTCGCAAGATCCGAGTGGCGTTGGACACCACCCCGATCTTGGGCAAGGGGGCGGTGAAGGACACCTACAATCTGCTGGCGGAAGGGATCGAACAACTGGCGTGCCGGTTGGCGGAAGGGGAAGGGGAGGCGGGAGCGGCGTGGGCGGAGCGGCAAGGCTTGAGTCGCTACTTTGGCAGCAGCCTGAAAGGCGAGGCGGCGATTGACTGGGACGACAAAAAACAACGCGAGCAGTTGTTGACGGCGATCGTGCAGGATGCCCGGTGGCTGCTGGGCTTGGCCGAGCAAGCACAGGCGGCCCATCCGCAGCAGGCGGAAACGATTGCCGCGGCGGCCGCCTTGCTGCGGCGGTTGATCGCTCAGGATGTGGAAGAGAAACCGGAGGGGGGTTGCCAGATCAAGCCGGGGACGGAAAAGGACCGGCTGGTGAGTGTGGAGGACCCGGAGATGCGGCACGGGCGCAAGAGTGCGAGTAAGCGCTTCAATGGGCACAAGGCAGCGGTGGCGGTGGACCTGGAGAGTCAGTTGATCGCTGGAGTAGAAGTGCTGGCGGGCAATGCCGGCGACCAGGAGAAAGCGGTGGACTTAGTGCACCAGAGCGAGCGGGTGATGGAAGCCGAGGTAGTCGAAACGGTGGGCGACTGTGCCTACGGGGGCGGGCCGACGCGGCGCGCCTTTGCCCAGGAAGAGCGTAAACTGACAGCGAAGGTGCCGGTCAGTACCAACGGCGATTGTTTCCCCAAGCGGGAGTTCGCCATCGATTTAGAGAAGATGGAAGTGCGCTGCCCGGCGGGGCAGACGACGAACGACTATCGGTCAGCGGGAGAAGGTCAGGGCGGACGCTTCGTGTTTGCGGCGGCCACCTGTCAGTCCTGCTCTTTGCGCTCACAATGCACGCGGGGAAAAGGGCCGCGCACCCTTACGATCCAGGCGGAAGAAGGCTTACAGCAACGAGCGCGTGGGCATAACCAATCCGCGGCGGGACGGGAGAGCTTGCGCCAGCGGGTAGTAGTGGAGCATCGCATCGCACGGCTGGTGCAGTTGGGAATTCGCAAGAGTCGATACTTTGGGAGAACCAAGACCTGCCTGCAGGTGGTGATGGCGGCGATGGTCGCGAACGTGAGCTTGGTGGCGGGATACTGTAAGCGCCAAGCGAAGCTAGCGGCAATCCCCAGCGCCGAGGCAGCAACTGCCGCGAGAACTGGCCTGCGGGGCGCCGGTTTAGTCGTTTGGAGCCGACTCTTCACTCGCCCCGAGCCAGCTTGGGCGTAGCGGGTGGGGTGGGCACACCACCACGCGAATCACGTCAGGCGAACCCTCGGTTGAAAGACCCGGGTTCCCGGACGGATTTCTAGGCCGCGTGCCTGCCCACTCTGTGGCCGATTCGGCCCCACCGGTGGGGCGCCCACGAGGGCGCCCAACGTGCCGCCATGGCATTTTCCTACGGGCAGGAAATTCGAATGTAAAACCGACATCAACACCCCCTGGGCCGGGGAAATTGTCCCTACCCCCCTGGACTCCAGCCCCAACGCTGTTCACTTAACGCGCGTTTTCATAAGGACTTGCGCGAAGCGCCTTGGACTGCGGTAGCCGCAGCTACCGCCTTTCTTCGTCCACCCCTCGCGCTTTTGCCGCATGCACCGAACGCGAAGGCGGTAGCTGCTGCTACCGCAGTCCAAGGCGGGCTTCGCCCGCATCAGACTCTCTACTCGTGGCCACAACGAACTGAACATTATTGCCGCTAGTCGCCATCGTGCTCTCGACCTACCGGAGCATGGTCATGCGGAATTACGGCCAAGATTACTGTAGCCTATGGCAATCAACTTGCTGGATAAGGGGGCGTGGAGTTGTCTTTGGGTGAAATTACGCAGTCAGGCAACACAGTCAGCGGATGCAGAGCCGACAGCAGAGTGAACTGGGCAGGCATGGCGTCGGCTGCCCAGTATTGGCTTTTTGAGCCGGAATCGCCGACTGAACCCGTGCTGCGAGGCACGTGCCGGGGGACTCGAGAAAAAAGATGTTAAATAATACGTTCGAAGCCGGAATGTGTATGAAAACAAAGGAACGCATGACACAATGCCCGAATAAAATCAGACTTTTAGGCCTTACTTTTCGACATTTACCCCGAACCGACACCCGTTTTGCAGAAAATTGCGGTTTCCGGACGACAGTTTGTCAGCTCAATTCGATTTTTCGCGGCTTCTCAGGACTGCCGTTACGGTTAGCTCTCGACTGCGAACAATCGACTTGCCCTGAGATGAATCGAGGTCGTATTCGGTGATTTCGCCCAAAGGCTACGACCCCGCGGGTTGCTCTCTCCGGCCGGCCAGGGACAAGGCGAGAACCGCGACGGCAACGCCGCAGACGATCGGAACCAGCAGGACCTTCGACGGGCTAGAACTTGCCGCCCACCCACCGGCCGTGGGTCCGAGCGAGCCGCCCACCAGCGCCACGGTCATGATGCCGCCAAACACCGTTCCGGTATTTTCGGGGAAACGGTCTCCGGCGAGTCCCAGGGCGGTGGGGAAGATGGCGGACATCCCCAGGCCAATCACCGCGAAGCCTGCCATCATGCCGGCAAATGATCCCAGCGCCACCACCAGGATCGCGCCCAATACGGTGACGGCGGCGGAGAGGACCAGCAACGTGCGACCGGTCAACCATTTGAGCCAAACGACGGCCAGAAGGCGGCCCGCGCCCAGAGCTGCACTCAACCCCACCAGCGCCAGGTCCGCACGCTGGGTCGCGAGGTGCAGCCGGTCTCCCGTCAGCTTGCCGGCCCATACGAACATGCAATTTTCATTACCCGACTCGAAAAACAGCAGCACTCCAAACAGCCAGACCAGGGGATTGGCCAAAACGCGCAACAGCTTCGAAAGGGGCGTCCCTGAGTGCGCCGCTTCGGGAAATCGCAGTGCGAGCACAGCGGCCAAAACTACCGCGACCGCCAGCGCCAGGACCCGCAGTACCGCGGCGGAAGAATTGTGCGCCGCGAGCGACATCAGCAGCGGCGCGGTCACGGCTCCCAGGCTGAAGGAAAAGCCGAGCAGGTTCAGAGCCGCGCTTCGGCGCTCGGCGCTCAGGTCGGACACCAGCGCGTTCGTGGCCGTATTCAAAGTGCCGCCGCCAAAGCCATATGCGAGGGCGGCTACCGCGAGCGCGTCGAAGCTTGCGAGTGAAGGCATCAATGCCAGCGCCACCGTAATCAGCGCTAACGCCGCAGCCAGTATGGGCTTGGCGCCCACCTTGTCGAGAAGGGGTCCAACTAGAACGGTAGCCGCGAGAATCCCGATCAGCGGGAGCGAGCCCAGGCTCCCGGCACGCATGTCGCTTACCCGAAGCGTGGGGAGGAGCGAGCCCATCAACAGCAGAATCACGCCGAAAACGAACATGCATGCGTTGACGGTGGCGAGAAGGATGACGCGATGAATGCTGCCAGGGCCAGCGGTTTCTTGAGGCATGGTGTGAGAGTCTCAGAGCCGATCGAAACAGAGCTTGGCGGCGCCAAGCAATCCCCCGCGCGCGCCCAAACGGCTGCGGCAGATGCGAACCTGCTTCGCCGCCAGCGGCTGGGCCCATTGCTTCAAAGTCTCGCGCGCGGGAGCGAGCAGCCAATTCCCTGCCCCGGCTACTCCGCCGCCGATGACGATCATTTGCGGGTTCAGGATGTCCACCACGTTGGCGAGTCCCAGTCCAAGATAATGCCCCGCCTCGGCGAGCACTTTTCGCGCCTGCGCATCACCCTGGCGCGCGCGATTGACAACCTCTCGAGCTTCGATTGGACGCTTGAAGGCACTTTGTGCGGCGCGGGCGATCCCCGGCCCGGCCACGTGGGACTCGAGACACCCCACGGCGCGGTACACCGGAAGGTGGCGCTCGCGGACGGCCATCCAGCCGAGACATCCGGCCAGTTCGCCGAACCCGCGAACGAGCCGCCCCCCGCTGATGATGCCTGCGCCAATGCCGGTGCCGATGGCCACGAACACTACGTCAGTGCACCCTTTCGCCGAGCCCTGCCAGGCCTCGCCTGTGACGAAGGCATTGCGGTCGCTCTCGACAACTACCGGCAGGCCAAACCGGGCGCGCAACATCTCGCCCAACGGCATGCGTTCCCAGCCGGCAATGTTCGGGGCCCAAACCGACCCATCCGGATAGGCCAGGCCCGGAACTGCGACCCCGATCCCCGCGGCGCCCTTAACCGGCAATCGCCCAAGCGCCTCGGCGATCGACTCAACCACGGCACGGCCACCGGCCCGCGGAGTCGGACATTTAGTCTGGGCCGTGATTTTGCACGATGCGTCGACGCGAGCCACCGCAAGCTTAGTCCCACCCAGGTCAGCCGCCAGCACAACACGTTTCATAAGCTATCCAGCGACGAATCTCTTACCGCCTTCACGATGTCTTCACTCGCGTTCCAGACTCACCACCCAAATGGCGTCCGCCGCGAGATTCTTGCTCAGTTCGATTCTATCGCCGCTCACCTGCACCGGCACCGCCTGGCCAGACACCAAATCGGTCGCCTGCTTCACGCGCCAGGGCAATCGCAAAGTCACGCGCGCATCGGCGGGAGCGCTCGCGTGATTGAACACGAACACGAATTGCCGACTGTCGCTCACGAGCTGCCGCACTTCCAAGTCGGACGTGCCCTCACCCGTCGCAACCACTTCCGACGTGACCCCGGCAGCCTCAGCGAGCGAAAGCAGCAAAACCCGAGTGGAGACGTGATGCGTGCGCTGATAGGCAAGCCCCGGAAACGACCCGATCAAAATCGCCTTTCCCTTTCCGTATCCATGCTCAACCACCGCCGGGTCGCCGCCCGCAAATTTCGCCAAGACATGGGCATCCGCGAGCGGCTGCAAATCCTCCTCGAACGCCGCCGCCGAAATGGGGTCTCCCCCTTTGAGGCCTGGAAGGTTCGCCGACGGCTCGATCAGCAAGTGCGGCTCAGTATCGGGGCGGATACTCTCTTCGCGCGCGCCAAAGACTTTGTCCAGACCGAATCCTGGAATCACCGGGCTGGCGAATCCGCGCTCGTTGTTCCAAGCCAGGCGCGCCTCAGCCACTACCGTGCCTCCGCCCGAAATGTAATCTTTCACTTGGGCGGCGACGCCCTCGGAGAGCATCACCGCGTACGGCAGGAAAAGAATTTTGTACTGATCGAGGCGCTCGCCGTTTTGCGCCGCCGGGTCAACAAAATCGACCGGAATCTGCTTCTCGAAGAAGGCCCGATACGTACCCAGCAGCGAATCGCGCTCAGCATTGCCGAGATTCGAAAGCGACGGCTGGCTGCCCCCGACCATGTAGGAGAGCCGATCATAGAGGATCGCCACCTGCGCCGCAGCAGGCTGGGCCGCGTCCAGACTCGCCGCATTGGTAGCGATAATTCGCGCCGTGGCGCCAGCGGCCCGCGCGCGATCTGTCAAACTTCCGTCCAGGTTAATCAGGCCGTAGCCATTCGATTCGAACCCCGAACTCATCGGGTACCATGCGTAGACCGCGATCTCCCGAGCGCCGTGCGCGATCACTTGCCACAGCCAATACTCTTCGTCGTGCGCGGTGACCGGGTCGGCGATTCGCATCCCTGTCGCACCCTGCCCCGCCTGCAATTCGCCAATCCAGAAACCCTTGCCCAAGCTGTGCCCGGCGGAGCGCGTAAAGTCGAGGCCGGCGGCCAACATCCCATAGGCCCAGGGGTGCGTGGATTCGGAGTGCTTGGGGTAAATCGAGGTACCGAAGAAGTCGGCGTTGGCCGACATCTTCCAATCGTCGGGCTCGCCATAGCCGTCGGTCGGCGACGTGAAAATCCCCGGCGCGGCGGCGTGGCTGGTAATCGCGTGCGCATGATCGGCGCTGCGGATGGCGTCCACACGCGTTTTCAGATCGCCCCCCAGCTTGTCGTCAATGAAGGCGCGCCAATCGAGATAGTCGGTGTAGGAGAGGATGGTGGAAAAGCGCGGGGGCTGTACCTCGTCCCAACTGGCGAACTTGCGATACCAGGCAGCATTCAGCGCGTCCAGCGTTTTGTACTTCGCTTGCAGCCAGCGGCGGAACCGCGCCTGACTGCTCGCACAGAAGCAGAACTCAGGGTTGGCAAGGTAGGAGAAATCCGCCCAGTTAATCACGTGGGGCTCGCTCCACACGTCCCAACCGTAAAGAGCGGCCGAGCGGTTGGCGTCGCGCGAGAGGGCCTGGAGAAATTTCACCATCTCCGCCTGCACTCCGGCGTGATCGATACAATAGCCGGGAGCGGATTGCGAAGTGACCACCGCGCCACTGCGGTCGACAAAGCGGCCGTCCGGATAGTGGATACCAACCCAATCCGGCGCAGAGTCTGTATAAATCTGCACAATCACCCGCAGGCCGCGCTGCTCCGCCAGCTTCAGCAGCAGATTCAAGTTGTCGAAGTTGAAGGAGTCGCGCTTCGGCTCAGCGGTGGACCAGTCGACCCAGCACTTCACGGTGTTGAAGCCGGTCGACTTGATCTGGTCGAGATCCTGCCCCCACTCGGCGGCGCTACTGGCGTTGAGAGGACTCAGCATCGGCGCGCGCGCCTTGCCGCCACCGTACCACACCGCCACCGGGAAGAACGCGCTGGGCGCTGCCGTGTCCTGCGGAGCGGCAAAGCTCGCGCTGAGCAATGCCAACAACGCCAGCAGACCCGCTCCCAAGCTCACGCTCAGGCTGCGACCGCGCCACCGATTGATCTTCACGATCCGACCGAGTTTCCCCAAGGTATCACCCCTTCACTTCTGCCGGGTTTGGATGAAGCGCTCGTGGGCGTGGAAGACCTGTTGATTATGATCCGCGGGCAGGCCCACGTTGGGCGAAACAAAGGTCGGGGGATGGACCCCGTTTTTCACCAGCCGCGCGCCAGTCTCCGCCACCAGCGCCATGGCGATGGAAATGACCGCCACT
Source organism: uncultured Acidobacteriota bacterium (assembly GCA_963808085.1). GTDB lineage: Bacteria > Acidobacteriota > Terriglobia > UBA7540 > UBA7540 > Bog-366. The sequence continues at coordinate 20,967 of CAWEFC010000027.1, read as the reverse complement.
GTCGATCCGGCTGCGAATTTTTCCCGCATTCCTTCCACGCCCACCAGCGCGTCCTCGGGAGGAACGCAATTGTCGATGGCGATGTCGGAAGCGTCGGCCAGCTTTTTTCCGCTCGAATGGGTGGCCTTGGCCTGACGATGGTTCTGAAGAGAAGACACGGAGACGACGGTCAGGCCCTTCTTCTTGGCCTCAATCGCCATCTCCACCGGCGCGGCGTTCAGCCCGCCGTGCGAAAAGATCAGGATGGAATCGCGTGGTTCGAGCTGGTAGCTCTCGAGCACGACGGAGACGTAACCTTCGTGACGTTCCAGCCACAGCAACTCGCGAGCGCCGCCGGGTCCTACCACGTTGAACCACATCAGACGGGGATCGTAGATCGGGAAAAACCCGACGAAACTTCCGTAGCGAGGGAAAATGTCGAGCACCGGAATCACCGAGTGCCCGCTTCCGAAGAGATAAACCCGCCCTCCAGCTTGAATGGAGCGGGCGAAAGCTTCGCCAGCCTTTTCGATGTTCGTTTTCTGAGTTTCTTTGATGGCAGTAATAAGCTCGTTTACGCGGTCGAAGTATTTTTCAGCAGACATTTAACCTCCTGGAATTGCACGATACCTGGCATTCCCCTTCCCTTTCACACGACCTCGTTGCGGTGTGTTCAGCCGGCGCTGGAAGGCGATGCGGGTTACAGTTGCGGCGCCAATCAGTACGACCAATTCAGCAAGTCGCATCGGCAGGGCTGCATTCGTGCGGTAATATATGTACTGCAATTTGACGGAACAAGTCCAGAAACGCTTTTTCAGACGATGACAAATCGACTTGCCGACATACTCTGCAAATCGAACACAAAGGAGCCGGAAAGATGGACAGCCCCAGCCGTAGGAATTTCCTGAAAGATCTCGGACTCGGAATAGCCGCCTTACCCGCAGCCGGAGGCGCACAAGCAAGCCAATTGCCCGGCGCGCCGCCATCAGGCGGCTCCGACCCACAAGCCTCTCGACCCGCCAACATCATGGCGATTGCGGCACACCCGGGTGACGCGTTTTTCGCCATGGGCGCCGCCGTGGCGCTGCAAGTCCATCTCGGAGGCCAAGGCGTCTTCTTGAGCCTTTCCCTCGGCGGGAGAGGCTCAGCTAAGATTGCCCCGCCGGAGTATAGCGTCCTCCAACAACAATCTGCGGAACGTGCGGCGCAAATGCTGGGCGCACGCGCCGAGTTTCTGACTTACCCTGATGGCGAAGTTCCCGACAACGAAGAAGTGAAACTTCGCGTTTGTGACCTGATCCGCGAGCACAAGTCTGACATCATCGTGACTCACTGGCAGGGAAGCTGGCACAAGGATCATAAGGCCTGCTACAACGTCGTGAACGATGCAGTGTTCTACGCTTCGCTTCCAGCCCTCGCCCGCGAGCAACCGGCACATCCCGTCAAGAAGGTATTTTTCAACGACAACTGGGAAGATGCGAACGGATTTGTGGCGGATACCTACCTCGATATCACCCCGGTGTTCGACCGCTGGATGGAGGCTTGCGCCGTATTCCCCATGTGGCGCGGGGAAAATGGTTTTCGCTATAACGACTACTACCGGAGCCTGGCCATCGGGCGAGGCTGCCTCGGAGGTTCTCAATACGCAATCGCACTCATGTCGTCTCCCGATCAACTTGTCCGCCACGTTCATGCGCTGTAGTCCCGGAGCTTCAACGCTTGTGTGTTGATTTCCGTCGCGGGTGGTTGTATACCGTTCTGTCCACAATACTCCGTCGGCACACCCATCCGTAGGGCAAACGGAACCGATCGAGTCTGCCGCGAGCGGCCGCCCACTTCTAATAGAGAGCGTGCGGCCGCCCAATGAAAGGAACTCATATATGAGCAAAAAGAAGGGCAATCTGATATCACGCCGCGAATTTGTTACCACCGCATCCGCATTCATGATTGTTCCCCGCCACGTTCTCGGAGGGCGAGGTTATACTCCGCCCAGTGATCGCATTACGCTTGCCGCGGTCGGCATGGGCCACCAAGGTTTCGACATCACCATGGAGTTGCTGGCGCGCCCGGATGTTCAAGTCGTCGCGGTCTGCGACTGCAACCAGGGCAGCAAGGATTACATCGAGTACGACGACAATGGCATTCTGAAATCGGCGCGTCGGCTGCTTGGCCCTGGCTATGAAAACTGGGGTGCCGACCTGGCATCGCCCGGCGAGGTCCAGCTCACGCACACCTTTCGAACCAGCGTTGGAATCGGCGGCCGCGAGCCGGCCAAGCGGCTGGTGGAAGCCTATTACGGCTCACGAAGTGCTTCTGCCACAGGTTCATACCAGGGCTGCACGGCATATCGCGATTGGCGCGAGCTCCTCGATAAGCAGAAAGACTTGGACGCCGTTTACGTCGCGACGCCCGACCACTGGCACGCCGGAATCTCACTGTCGGCGATGCGCAAACACAAGCACGTCCTATGTCAGAAGCCTATGACCCACACCATCGGCGACGCGCGGCGAATGGCCGCCACAGCCCGCGAAATGAAAGTGGCCACGTCGGTGACCGTCAATAATCCCTCAAGCGAACCTACGCGCGTCATTTCCGAATGGCTTGCGGACGGGGCCATCGGAACCGTGCGCGAGGTCCACAACTGGTCAAGCCGCCCCTTCTGGCCACAGGGCGTTGGCCGGCCGGACAACGCGGACCCTGATCCCCGAAGGTTTCGAGTGGGACATGTGGCTGGGGCCCGCGCCGGAACGTCCTTTCAGCAAGCTGTATCTCCCCTTCGTCTGGCGCGGCTGGCATGACTTCGGCTGCGGGTCATTCGGAGACATGGGCTGTTACAGCTTTGCCGGCGTTTTCAAGATTCTCAATCTCACGCCGCCCGTTTCCGTGGAAGCCAGCGCGAGCGAAAGCTGGGACGAGACCTACCCGAAAGCGTCGATGGTTCACCTGACTTATCCGGCGAACGGCAACCGTCCAGCATTGCGCATGTCGTGGTACGACGGCGGCCTGCGCCCTCCACGCCCCGCAGGTCTCAATGAAAAGGATCAACTGATGTTCAGCGGCGGCGAGGAGCACGAGGGCATTCTCTACGTCGGCGACAAGGGCATCTTGCTTGCCGGGTTTAATGGTAACAACCCGCGGGTTTATCCGGAATCTCCAAAATACCAGTATCAGCCGCCACCCAGAGTGCCGGGCGCACCCCGCGCCGACGTGGCGATCGATCAGTGGATCGCCGCATGTAAGGGGGGAGCAAAGGCGCCTCTCGCCAACTTCGAACTCCAGAGTCCGGTGACCGAAGCCTTTTTGCTCGGCTGCATTGTCCAACGCTTTCCCGGCGAATTCCTGGAATGGGACACCGCCAACATGCGGGTCACGAATTCGGAGAAACTGAACGCCTACATCGATCCACCGTATCGGAGCGCCTACAAGGTCTAGGGCTATTCGCAATCGACCTTCCGGCGGGCCCATGGCGTCGCCGGTCTCTTCTGGTTGAAATTTGTACGCCGGCAGAATTACAATGCCGGGACTAGGGTAACGACATCTCAAACGGAGGACGACATGAACAAGCTTGGATTGATCCTGGCGATACTCTTGCTGATTCCTGTCTCGGCCCTCGCGCAACACGACAAGGCCAAAGGACAAGAACATGCCGGAGGGTATATCCCGAAGAAAGGCCCGGCTCCTGTTCACAACCCTAAACCCGCACCGGCGCCGCAAGAGAAGCGTAACTACAGCGACGCCCCTGGGCATCCCAACGCTCCGCACGTCCACCCTAATGGCCAATGGGTTGGGCACGACACGGGTAAGGCGGATCCCAACTATCATCTCGATCGTCCCTGGGAGCACGGACACTTTGGGGGTGGCATTGGAAAAGGCCACATTTGGCATTTGGCGGGCGGTGGCCCCAGCCGCTTCTGGTTTAGCGGATTCTATTTCAGCGTCGCGCCTGCTGATGTTGGATTCTGCGACGGCTGGCTCTGGGACACTGACCAGATCGTGATCTATGACGACCCGGACCACGTGGGCTGGTACCTCGCCTATAACGTAAGGCTGGGCACCTACGTGCACGTCATGTTCCTTGGAAATTCTTAGGGCCTTCTGGTGAATGAAGGCTTCCGGCGCCGTCCCCACTCCCGTGGAAGAGCGGAATGGGGACGCGCCCTCACGCTCCACGCTGACCATCCTTTCAACTGCAACGGGCCTTAACTGGTTTGTGCCGCCGACTGCATCAGCGCACGAATATAACCATAACAATACGCAAATGACTGCAATCCTCCGGGGTCATTGGGCGCGACAGGCACGTGGTCAGGCATCACCAAATAAGGGTAACCAACTTCGATATAAACTCTTAAGGATTTAACAAAGTCTATATCGCCCTCGTCAGGGTAGACCTCCTGAAAATCATCGCGGTGGCCGCGAATATTGCGGAAGTGCACATTGAAGATCTTCCGCCGCGAGCCGAAATAGCGGATCACGTCGTAGATTTCCCTGCCCGGGTCGTTCAGCATTTCCGCAACCGTGCCCTGGCAAAAATTCAACCCGTGATAGGGACTCTCCTCGATCGCGACGAATCGCTTTAGCCCCTCGACTGTGCCCAACACCCGCACCACCCCCTGATAACCTTCGGGAGGAACACCCGGATCGTGAGGGTGGCACGCCATCCGAATCTTGTACTCATTGGCAACGGGAATGACTCGCTCCAGGAAATAGGTGATCCGCTCCCAGAACGTGTCTGCGTTCACGAGCCCCGCCCGGGTAAGCGCCGGATGGGGCTCCGCTTCCTTGAGCCGCCAGGTGCTGTATGTCGCATCGCCCCGTCCCGGAGTGCGTTCCGTGCGCAGCACGCCAAGCAAGGTAAGGTTGTACTTGATGGAAGGGATACCGGCGGCGGCGCAACTGCGAATGAGGGTTTGCAGTGCCTCGATGTCGCGATCGCGCTGGGGGCTGTCCCCAAGCATAATCGCTGGATGGGGTGTCTTGTCGATATGAGTGGACGCCAAAAAGGGTGGCGCGATGCAGTCAACGGAAATCCCAGATTTCTTTGCGAGGTCGAGCATTCGTTCGAGCTCTTCCGAGGTGGCGAAGAGCCGGCCGTCGCCGATTTCCGGATAGCCGCAAATGTTGCGCACGCCGTATCGCGCGAGGTACTGGAGATGTTCTGCGTTCGTGGGAGCGCTCTGGCACCCGAGCTTCATCAGGACGGGCTGGGCGGTTCCTGAAGCGGCACGTCCGGAACTCCTTCCGAGCGTGACCGCAACGGTGCCCGTCGAAGCCATGAATTTTCTGCGGTTCATAAAGATCTCTTCTTGCCGGCTACCCCCAATTTCCAGCACAGTGTGGAATACTGCCTACATTGCTGAAGCTGGGTTGTGGGCGGCGCCGAGGCGCTCATTTCGTCTGCGCAAGGCTGGCGTTATACATGGCCACCAGCAGATCCTGCGAGGTGCCGTCGTAATCCGCATCGAGCGACCACATAAAGCTCCCGCCCAAGCCGCGCCTCCACACCGAATAGGCCACCCGGTAGAAAGTGGAGAACGCATCGTCATAGGTAATGAACCCCGGGTTGCCGTTGGCTCTCAGCATGTAGGGCACCAGAGAGTAGGTGTCATAGAACGTCTGCCAGCCGTCCTGGTTGATGCGTTGTTTGATGAAGGTCCCATAGTTCTCCGTGAGAACGGTATTGGCGCAGTTAGTGCAGAACCCCCACAAGGCGCTGACGTTCTTATAGAGATACCCATAGAACGGCGTGCCCATGTTGAGCTGGGCAGGGGGAATTTCCAGATCGTTTACGTAGATGTCGATAGCCTCTTTGACCGTGCCCCCTGGCTCGCAATTGTACGTGGCGGGATTAAAGGGGTCGGGGAAGATGGCGGAGTTGAGCTGTCCGTCGTCCGTCCAGGGGCCGGCGCAGTCGTACATCATGATGTTGTAGTAATCCACCACGGGGGTGACGCCCGGAAAGTTATATCCGGTCCCACCCCAAGGAGCGACGTCGGCTGAGAGCACGTAGGTGGGACTGGGGAAAGCGCCGCGCAGGGCGCTCATCAGGCTGAGAAAGGTGGCGCTGTCCACCGCCGTCGCGGGGTATTCCCAATCGATGTCCACTCCGTCGTAGCCGTGCGCATTCAGGAAGACCTGCAGGTGCGCGACAAGCTTGCCGATCATGGCCGAATTGGGCGCCGTCGGGGATTCCAGCGCGGCAAAATCCCCGCCCAAAAGCAGCAGGACGCGGACTCCCGCGGCGTGCGCCTTATCGAGAAGCTGCGGCTCGAGGAATCCCGAAGGCACCACCAGGTTGGCGTTGGCGTCGAAGCTGACGCCGGCATGGTTGATGTGCGTGAGCATGGTCATGGGAATCTGCGCCGCCGAATACGGCGGAGTCTGCGTCCGGCTCCAGTAGCCGTAGTCACCGATGACTCGCTTCGTGAGTTGGGTGGTCGTCGGCTCGCTCTGAGCCAGCGCGGGCAGAGCGCCGCCACCCAACGCTATCCCAAGCATCCACGCTACCGCGAGATATCGTTTCATGGTGTTTCCCTTCTGTCGGTACGCTCATTCTGTCTGTTGTCGGCGTGAGTATACACCGCCGGCAGAGCCCGCGCTACGCTTGCTTGGCTACTCCGGTGCCGGCTGGAAACCGGCGCTACCTCCTGGTTACGACGCCTCGTCCTTCGCAAATCGGTCGCGTCATGCGTGAAAAATCCTGCCAAAAACCGAATTGAGCTCACAACTTGTCGTCGCAAAGCAGCAATTCCCTGCAAAATAGCACTCGGTTCGACGTAAATGTCGAAAATTAAGAACTAGAAGTCTGTTTATATTCGGGCATTGTGTCTTGCGATCCTTTGTTTTCATGCACATTCCGGCTTTGAACGTATAATTAAGAATTCCTTTTTGCTCCCGTTGCCGGAAATGGGCCGCGGCGTGGTTCACTCCGGCCTCCAGCGTCGAGCCCTCAAGGGCGTTGAGGGCGGTCGACCCCGGCGCACAACTACCTTTATTTTCATGAATATCGTGGCCTACCCGACTTAAGCCTCTTGTTTTCATGAATATCGTGGGAGTAGCCAAAACTGACATTTTTTCTACATGTGTTTTCAACAACATCGTGGGAGTAGCCTCATTTTTTAATTCCCTTTTTTCCCTCCGCCCGCGACTCCGAATCAAACTAAAGCCTTCTTTATCATATACATACATTTTTTGGAATTTCTTGGGTTCAACGCCTAACTACCTTCTTTTTCTAAGATATCGTGGCCTCCCTCGCCCGTTTGCGGCAGTTGCCCCTTTCGGCGTTGGATTTTCAGCAGCAAGTTGGTGAGCTGCCGCACTTCCAGTACCACAGAGGCAATGGCTGTGTGTTATTTCCCCCACGCGACAATACTCCAGTAGATATGCAGCACGTTGGCGGCCAGAGGCTAGGGAAACAGGGACTATTCGTCCGGAGGGAGAGAATTTTTGTTGAATTATTTTCGTAGGGGCACCCCTCGTGGGTGCCCGCCGGTCGGGGGCCGAATCGGCCCCGGGTGGGCAGGCACGAGGCCCGCCCCTACGTCGCGGTTGAGCGGTTGGCTCCTGATTGGGGGGAGGCGGCACGTTTCCGGCTTTTTTCCGCCGGAAAATCTAGACGCGTTTGTCCGCGGTTTTCTCCGAAACCCGGCGACGGGCGGCACTGCCGCTGAAAAGCTAAGAGATATACGGGCGGTGGAACGCAAGGCTCAGTGACTTGCTTTCACATCGAGCACCAGCCCTCTTCGTGGGCTCATTTGCGCCTGCCGGTGCGCCAGCGCTTGAAATCCTCGATGACTTCATCTTCGTGGAGGCCTTCGGCGGCAAGCATTTCGTGGAGATGGGCCGCTGCCTCCTTCAATGCGGCACGCTCGGTTTCGGAACGCTTACGCCGGGCAGGTAGATAGTAACCCACGGTATCTCCGTGGCGGGTAATGGCCACCGGCTTGTTCGTCTGCAACACGTAGTTGGCGAGCTTTTCCCGAAACTCACGAATGCCGACTTTGAGTGTCTCCACAGGTGTTCACCTGTGTACGGATTTTGAGCGAGGTCCAAAGGCTTGTCAACAGCCGTTCGAAACTGCTACTCGCGATCACCGTGGCAGGCGATTGGAGTTCTCTCGTCACTCGCCACTGCTGTCCCGCTACCTGTAACCTGTCACCTGCGCCCTCGTCGGCTCCGGGGTCAGCGGGCTCCTGGGGGTGTTGGATTGGCCTTCACCTTTTCGCTCGAGGAGAAGGTTACGTCGTTATAGCCGCCGCGAGCGCCGCAGTCGTTCATGCGGCACATTCCGGTGGGATCCGCGAGGCGCACGGCGGTGGGGGTGGGAACGATCTCGAAGACGCAAAGTTTGCTCTGGCGGTCGGTGACTTGTTCGGCGAAGAGGCCTGCGCGCCGGTAGCTGGCAACGCCGTCGTGGTTGCACTCGTGTCCGTTGTAGAACTCGAGGTGAACCTCAACGCGGATGGACGTGGCGGAGGCCGGACTGATGCGGAGAGTATCCGTGGACTGGAACTTGTCGCCCTGAACATCGCCGTTTGAAAACGAACGGTTATAGGCACCCTGGATGACTTCGATGGCCTGCTGTGCTTCCGCGGGGTTGCCAGGATCAGTGACGGAAGCCTGCCACGCATCCCGGCGGGCCAGCAGATCGCGGGTGGATTGGGAAAAAGCGCTGGCAAGACAAGCTCCGGCGTCCGGCGCCGCGTCGCAGGATCCCAGAATTTTTGCCTCTTCGGCGCGCGTGTCGAGCGGCGGCTGGCCGAGACTGGAAACTTCCCAGGCAAGTGACGTCCAGTCGCGCTCCTGCTCCGACAAGGCCTGGCTTGTGCAGAGGGCGACAACGGAGGGGCTGCCGCCAATGAAACACCTTGGAATGTCGCCACCGTAAAACCGCGCCTTCGATCGCAAGGAATAGGTATGTCCGAAGCTTGCGCCCGGAGTTTCAAAGTACGAACAATCGCCCGTTCTCACGGTCGCGGTGATCGAGGGCGAATTCGTGCCGGCCTTCGCGAGCGTCAGGGCGCATTTTTCTTCGCGGTAGGCACGGAGGTGGGCAATTGCCTCGGTGTCGTTCTCAATCTCCAGGTCGGCTTTGGCCTCGGCATGAAACGTTGGCCCGAGAATCTCGAAGGTGGCTTGACAGTGTTGGCCGGCGCAGTCGGAGATGGAGAGGCCGGCGCCTTCATCGTGCGCGGCGATTTGCCCAGCGCGCGGAATGCGCGTGAACGCTCCCCACTCGCCAGTCCAGCCATCGGCGGTCGTCTGGGGGCGGATGGAAGAGGCTGACCCGATCAGCAAGGCAAGTCCGATGACTGCGCGCGTGATCCGCGTTGTGGAAGGCTGCGGCATCAGAATTAGATGACGTTATGAACGAGCTTTGGAATTCGGCTATATCGGTTTAAGTACGCCATTTTACTCCAGGCCCGGCCTACCGTGGATTCTGATTCGGGGGGCAAGCATCGCGTTTCCGGGTTTTTCCCATTCGAAAACCTCGAAATGTGTCCACGTCCACTTGCGAAGCGTTTTGAAGTGCGGCCGGAGGCGACGGGCAAGAGTTTTACCGGCATGGCCGAGGTGTGGGGCGAAAAACCAGGAAACGTGGCGTCGTGCATTTTCACAAATCGGCGCTTCCGGGCGCGGGCAGATTCGCTTCCGGGGCATCAATAACCAATACCCAATCGTTCGAACCCGGCGGCGTGAACTCGCGGCTCCCGGTGTTTGCATAGGTGCCGATCAGTTTCGTTGAACCGTCAGCAGGGTTGAACCACCAGCATTTGGCTTGGTGGGTGGCACTCACGATCTTGGACATCTCCACGGCGAGGGTGGTGGCGTTGCCTTTCGGAATGAAGGCGATGATCGTTTGACCGTCAGAGGTTCGTGAAGCTACTGCCAGGCCCTCGCCGGAGCCGTAACCCGCCGTTACGACCGAATGGTTGGTATCCGCGACCAACTTCCAGTGCTCGCGGCTGCGAAAGAGCTGGCCAAGCCGCTGCTGATCGTACGACGATGGGTGTTCCATGTTGGCCTGCCACGTCGATCCGTACTGGCAGCAGCCGGCGCCGAAGGGCCATACGCCCGAACTGCCAAAGAGCCTTCCCAGATTAGCGCCGCTCAAGACCTCCGTATAACCCTGTCGCCTGAGCTGTTGATCATTGTAGGGAGCGGAAAACGGTTCATATTCGTACGCGTCCTCCACGCTGAAGTAGGGCACGAAGGGGGTGGCGCCGGTCTCAGTGAGGTTTTGAGAGATGATTTGATCAATTTCCGCTGAAAAGACGTGGTCCGGTGTGCCCTTGGGATAGATCGTGCCGATTGTAAGCCAGCCGCTGGGATTGCCGGCGCCGTAGGTGTACGACGACCAATGGGTGACGCTCGCCTCACCCCAAACGCCGTTGGTGGCCTCGACGGTCATTAAGTGGACCGTGTCCGCCGAACGAATGCCCGTAGCTATATCGTCCACCTTCTTCGCCAGATCGCTGCCACAAAGGCTGACGTTGGCGTCGCCACCTTGAAACCAAATAATATTGGGATAGGACTTGTAACGGTTGCCCAGGAACGCGCCATAGGCCGTCATCGTGACGTCGGAAGTTGTGGCCATGTTCGCGTAATATGGAAAAGTGCATCTGTCGAAGGCACCGGTAAACGCCGTGCCGGCGAGAACCGTGATGCCATGCGCCGCCGCCCGTTGCAGAACATAGTCCACGTGCGACCAATAAGCAGAGGCGCGATCCATGCCGGTAAAGTCGGCGCCGCCGTTCCAGGGGTTATTGCCAAACCCATCGTTCTCGGTGTGCCCCAAATTGTGGCTTCCTGGACCGTGATTCGTTGCGTCCACAAGGCCCACCCAGATCAGGTTAATTCCCTTGGCCTGCCGGTCAGCCAGGTAGGTTTCAACATCGGCATTGGAAAAAGGCTGAACCACCAGTGCGTAAGCCGTATCCCCGGTTATAAAAACCGGCTTGTTCATAAACGTGTTTACAAGGTGAGTTCGGTCGGAGCTCAGCGCGATGAGCTGGCCGGTTCCGGCGAGAGAGTTATCCTGCGGGCTCGCAGTTTTGGCCACCCCCGGAGAGCAGGCCGCCAAGCCCATTGCAATGAGGGCATAGCGTACGAGAATCGAGGCTCGCTTCATCATCGAGATTCACTCCAGTTTCAGACGTGGGCGGCAACGCGAGCTAGTCGCGCGAGGGCCAGGAGAGAATCCTTCCCCTAGCTCCCCTGTCGTCTTACCCAGGACCCAAAGTAAAACGCCCGGACCGTGGCGATATTAGCACTCAAAGGGCCCAGGAGGGCGCCAAAGTTGAGCATCTCAAATTCCCACGCTTACCGAGAGGCCAAGGCAACCGACACCAGCGTCGCCAATATTCAGTGTGATCAATGTTCGGGAAGTGGCGGAGGCTTGGACAGCAAGCTACTTGCTTGCTTCACCCTGGGCATGATGCCGCGTGGAGAGACCGGGAACCGGGTACCCCATTCTCCCATGCTAAACTGGCTCACGTGGCGATTCCCGACAAGTCGAATGGTTATGAGGATGTAGCCCCGATATATATCGCCGGGCGCGGGCGAACCGTATCAGGCATCGGAGCATCGGTGGTAACGGACTGGTCCAAGTCGCTGCCGGACGGTGCAACAGTGCTCGACTTGGGATGCGGCACGGGCGTGCCAATCACGCAAACCTTGATTGATCGCGGTTTGAACGTGTACGGAATCGATGCGTCGCCCAGCATGATCGCAGCTTTCCGAGCGCGTTTCCCGACAATTCCCCTTGAGTGTGGCGCGGTAGAGGATTCGGACTTTTTCGGTCGGACCTTTGAAGGCGTCGTCGCGTGGGGCCTATTCTTTCTTCTGGACGCTGAGGTTCAGCGCAAAGTGATCGCAAAAATCGCCGCTGCCCTGCCAAGCGGCGGCCGACTGTTGTTCACTGCGACCAAGCAATCCTGTACGTGGACGGATGTCATGACGGACCGACCTTCAATTTCACTTGGTCATGACCTCTACCGAAACGCGCTGGAGGCCGAAGGTCTGTCGCTCGTCGGAACACAGCTTGATGTCGGCGAAAACTACTACTACTTCGCGCAAAAAACATAAGGGCATCTAGTGTTGCGTACGGAAAATGCGTTTACCGTAGAGCCGCCCTTTAGGGCGGCACATGCCGGGCTAAAGCCCGGCGCTACAACGACTTGGCACGCGCCTGATAAGTAAACCTATTTTCAAAACGCAACACTAGCGAGAGCTTTAGAGTGCAGCAACTCGCTGCCGCTTTCCTTCCCGCGAGCTTGCTGGCGGGTTTTCCGAGGCGCACGCCTTTCGCGGCATTTAGGCGGGGCAAGTGCAGCACTCCCGCCACCAAGCTGGAGAGAAAGCGGCAGCAAGCTGCCGCACTCTAAAGCTGCGCAGGCCGGAGCCGCTGCGGACATCAACTTTGTTTCACAAAGTACTTGACAAGGTTTCTCGACGGGAGTATATCTTCTCCCATGCCTTGTGCCGGACCTGTTCGTTCACGTCGAGTTCGACCTGCCCCGCTGCATGCGCACGCGATTGAGGATCTGCGCTTCATCCGCCAGACTATGGAAAATGCGGCATCCTTCACCGCCGTCCCCGGATGGGGTGGAGTAGCCATGGGAGTTACCGCGGTCGCCGCGGCTTGCGTGGCTCCCCGCCCCACGAGTTCGATGAGCTGGCTGATGACCTGGCTCGCCGCGATGTTGTGTGCTCTTGCCCTCGGCGCCGTGGGGATTTTCTGGAAAGCGCGGCGGGTGGGCACGCCCGTCCTCACTCGGCCGGCCCGCCAATTCCTTCTCAGCCTGTTTCCGCCCCTGCTCGCCGGCGCAGTGGTTTCCTACGCTATCTACGCGACACCTCTGAGCCATCTTTTGCCCAGCGTCTGGCTGCTTCTTTACGGGGTCGCGGTCATGTCGGCGGGAACTTTTTCCGTGCGTGTCGTCCCGGTGATGGGACTGTGCTTCATGCTGGCTGGGTTCTTGGCGATGTTCTGCCCGCCCGCGTGGGCCAACGCGGTGATGGCCGCGGGGTTTGGCGGACTGCACATTCTATTTGGAACGATCATCGCAAGGAGGTACGGTGGCTAGATCCAATTCCCTCAGCGGGCCGTGGCCGCTGGAAACACGAAGGCCCGGCCGCGCGGCGCGAACCGAACGCGCGGTGGCGCCCTCCACGGCGGAAATTGACCGCTTGATTCACGAGCGTATGCGCCTGGGGATCGTCAGCGCGCTCGCGGCAAACGAATCCCTCAGCTTCCACGATTTGAAGAAGCTGCTCGCGACCACGGACGGAAACCTGAGCGTCCACGCGCGCAAACTCGAGGAAGCGAAATACATCGTGTGCGAAAAGTATTTTGAGGGCCGATTGCCCAAGACGGTTTATCGCTTGAGCCCCGCGGGCCGGCACGCGCTGGAACGCTACCTGGATCAGATGGAAGCGTTGATTCAATCCATGCGCGGGCGCTAAGGGCGCGGCGAAAAATTTTTTGTCCATCAACTTTACGTTGCAAAGTACATTGCGAGAACAAAACTCTTCCGGTGGGGGCGCACAATGACTCATGGCAATGGAGAACGGACTTCCAATTCCGCGGGACCGCACGTGGCGATCATTATGGATGGAAGCGGGCGGTGGGCGACGGCTCGCGGACTGCCCCGCGTGGAAGGTCATCGCGCGGGAAAATTGGCGGTCCAGCGCACGGTGGCGGCGGCGCTGGGACTCGGCGTTCGCATGCTGACGCTCTTCACGTTCTCGACAGATAACTGGGGCCGTCCGGAAAACGAAGTGGCGGAATTGATGCGCACTTTCGAGGGGTTCTTCAGTGTGGATGCTCTGGCGCTCGCCCCTTGCGGCGTCCGCGTGACCGTGATCGGCCGGCGCGACCGCCTGCCCGTTAGCCTGCGCCAGGCGATTGAGGAGGTCGAGTCGGCAAGCGCGGCGGCGGGTCAAATGCACGTCCGGCTCGCCATCGATTACTCCGGGCGGGAGGCCATCCTGCAAGCGGCGCGCCAATTCCAATATGCCGGCGACGACTCCGCTGAAAGCTTCACCCGCCTGCTCACGGAGGCGGAGTCCGCTGGCGATTCCGCGCCGGATGTCGACCTGTTGATCCGCACGGGTGGCGAGCAACGCCTGAGCAACTGCCCGCTGTGGGAGATCGCTTACTCCGAGTTGTATTTCACTCCCTGCCTGTGGCCGGACTTCGGCTCCGCTGAACTCTACGCTGCGATTCAGGAGTTTGGCACGCGTCATCGCCGATTTGGGCGAGCCCCGGCCGAGGTGGCAGAAACGGTTGCCGAATAGTACCGGAAGGCGGCGACGTTTCGCGGCGAACCATTGCCCATCCTGATCCCGGGATGAATCTGTGGCTGCTGGTGAACATCCAAGAGGTAGGTTGCCCTTTCACGAAGCGAATGCGCTCCTCCGCACTGGGCATAGCGTGAAAACAGCAGCACTTTCGGAAGATTCATCAGGAGGATGAATTATGAGCACGGATTTTCTCAATATCGCAGGCATTTTCAAAACCAACACCGGCCTCTTCAAGAAGACGATCGAGGGCGTTCCTACGGAAAAGCTCTTGGCACGGCCAGGAGAAGATTCCAATCACATGCTGTGGATTGCGGCGCACGTGGTAGTTCATCGGGCGAAGGTCCTCAAGCTGCTCGGGCAGGAGTGGTCAGCACCATGGGAAGGACTGCTCGCCCGCGGCGCCAAATTGACGGCTGACGAACGGTATCCGGCAATGGTGGAGATCGTTCGGGCCTGGGATGAGGTGTCGGGAAAGTTGGCGCCGTCGTTGGCCAATGCGTCAGCGGAAGCGCTTGGAGTGCCAGTTCCCAAGGGAATCACCCTGGACGGGAAAATCAGCGGACAAATCGCATTCCTTGCGCTGCACGAGACCTACCACGTGGGCCAGATGGCATACCTGCGGAAGTGGCTGGGGTGCGGGCAGGCCATCGGCTAGAGCCGGCTCGAAAATCTCAAGAGGGAAGAGCTCATGAAGCGACAGTGGTTCAAGGAGTGGGGTTGAATTTATCGGCCAGTGGCGTGGCCGGGATGGACCGCCATGCTGCTCACCGTGGTGTTTTGTCTTCAAGTTTTTGTTGCCGTGGACCGGCACTCTCACTCGGTGAGTGATACGTTCTATGGAATTTTTCCCTACGTCGTTCCAGCCCTCGGCATCCTGGGCTGGCTCGCTTCGAAAACATCGTAGCGTCAACGTGCAGGCGGCTGTCGGGCAACGATAGGTCGTAAGGGTGTGTCGCCGCCCGGGGAGAACTGTGTCTCGAAAGGAGTTCAACCTGTGAATACTCTCGCCAAGTTGGAACTATCGATCCTCGCCGTCGCGGTTACGCTGGGAGTCGTGGGCGATGCCCTCCTGCGATGCTTTCCCTGGGGAGTCAACTTTGCGCTGTGGGGCAGCCTGCTAGCGATGGCCATCTACCTTCTGGGCCGGCGGCGTTCTCAGACTTTTTCCGGTGCTGGCTTGTGGCTGCTGCTACCGATGGTGCTTTCCCCGCTGGCCTTTCTTTGGCACGAATCCCCTCCACTGAAGGCGCTCAACCTGTTGGCGCTGCTGACTGCCCTGTCGCTCGCGATATTGCGATCCAGTGGCGGGCGGCTCCGCTCGGCGAGTTTGACGCAATACGCTTTGGGCAGCCTGTTGGCGGGCCTCAATGCGGGATTGGGAATGTTCCCCCTCCTCCTCAAGGATCGCGAATGGGCAAAAGTCCCCGGCGGGGGCCAGATTCGAAAAACCGTGGCCGTCTTGATCGGCTTGGCCCTGGCGATTCCTCCACTGCTGGTTTTCGGGGCCCTTTTTATGGGCGCCGACGCGGTTTTCCGCAGCTTCGTTGTTCGCTTCCTTCGGGCCGTCCCCAGCCATGTGGTGTTGATCGCGTTCATCGCTTACTGCGTCGGGGGCTACTTGCGCGGCTTGCTCGTTGACAAGGAACGAAAACTGGATTCAGCGAAACGCCTGCTGCCGATTTCCCTGGGCGTAATCGAAACGGGAGTGATGATGGGCGCGATCGACCTGCTCTTCCTGGCGTTCGTTGCCGTGCAGGTGCGATATCTCTTCGGTGGTTCATCGCTGGTGCTGGCCACAACGGGATTGACCTACGCACAGTACGCCCGTGACGGATTCTTCGAGCTGGTCACGGTAGCCACCCTCGTTCTTCCCTTTCTGCTCTTCATCCATTGGCTCTTGCGACCGGACGACGCCCAAGGGCAGCGTTCGTTCCGTTGGCTCGCGGCGGCGCAAATCGCCCTCCTCTTCGTCGTCATGGCATCGGCGGTCGAGCGCATGCGATTGTATCAAGCGGAATATGGGCTCAGTGAGCAGCGGCTCTACCCCACTGCCTTCATGGGATGGCTGGCCGCGGTCTTTGTATGGTTCTGCATAACAGTCTTGCGGGGCCACCGGGAGCAGTTTGCCTTCGGAGCCATGGTGGCGGGCTTCCTGCTGATTGCGACCCTCCACGTGATCAGCCCCGACGCCTTGATTGCTCGCACCAACCTTGCCCGCGGGGGTGCGGGGCGCCGCTTCGACGTTCGCTATGCTGCGAGTCTGAGCGACGACGCCGTGCCGGAGTTGGTTGCCGGCCTGCCGGACCTCACCCCACAGGACCGGTGCACGCTGGCGTCACGGCTCCTCGAGCGATGGCCAAGCGCCGAGAACTCCGACTGGCGATCTTGGAACTATGCACGCGCCCAAGCCAGGGATGCCATCCACGCCAGCCTTCCCACCCTTCGCATCGCGTGCCCTCCAGGGATGAAGAGATAATTCCAGCGACCGCCAAGGGCCATTCTAGGCTGTCGGAGAACGAGTTGGGGCTCACGGCCTCGCTGACAGGAGACACCAAGCAATCGAGCCCATCGCTGCGGATCCGAGGACAAGCGGCGTCTCAAGACGTTTTGGTAAGACCGAGCGCCTGCTTGAGCTGCCGCGCCTCCCTGTTCACTTCGGCATACTTATTGAAGTCCAGGACCGACTCATCGACCCGTTTCGCCTCTTGGAAAATATCGTTCGTCAAACTACCGAGGTCGGTGGAAAACAGATGATCCTCGTTGTTATTCAGAGTGGCGATTGCGTCCCGAGTGGTGTCAGCTAACTCCACAGAAGGCATCGCGATTTCGGCAATGACCTTCCGCTGGATCGGCGGTACCTCCGCTTGCTCATTACGGAGCTGGGAAACGAGCTCATTCAATTTGTTCACGCGGATGCGCACTCGCGCAAAAATGCCGGCCTCACCTTCCCACGCGAGATCGCTGGTGGTGGCGGGATCACGCATCAGCGCCAGAAGCTGATCCGATTCATTTTCGACGTTGGCCGCCTGCGTCTGAACCTGGTTGAATAGAAGCTGGGTATCGGCCCTCTGCCCGTCGGTGGCTGCTTCCCTCTGATCTGCCTTTGGCGCGGCCAGCAAGGCGACGGAACCTATGCAGAGCATTGACACGACCAAGGCACTCTTGCCGAGCAAGTTGAATCGCATAACTGTTCTTCCTTTCTTGTCCACACACGTGCTGGACTGTTGATCGATCGGCTCACTATCGGCCTTCAAACCTGGAGATCGCCCGGACTGACCACAACCATGTCGAACATCTCTCGTTCCAAGCATGCTGCGGCCTCACCATACGAGGAGAAGGCCCGGACCTCGTAGCCGAGTTCGTCGAGGACGTGGGAATAGTGCCGCAAATCTTTGGTGTCTTCGTCGACCAAGAGCAACTTGCCTTTCGACGATACAGCGTGCCGCGGCGTCTTTAACCCCCAAGCGCATGACGATTCCATCACTCACCTCCACAGGCTCGAAATTGTGTTTAACCCTGATTGCGCCCGATCTTCGGGTTCGAACCAGTCAAATAGGAAAGTGCAGAAAATGGAGCTATACGAATGGCGGGGAACGTAAAGCGCGGGAACAGAAAAATCCGGGGGGTTGGGGGAAGACTTCCTCGCGAGTCGGACAGGAAGAATTAATACTCGGGGGAAGGATCAGAAGCGTTGATATGCTGGTCGGCTGAGGCAAGGGGGCGATCTCTTGGTGAACTTCGGTCATGACGCTTGCCTTGGACGTGTGCGCGGCTGGAGTCGACTTACTGACGTAAGGGCGCCGGGCCGACGTCGAAAGCGCCAGCGCACCCAAGAGCACTATTCCGAGAAGCGCCAACGCTTGTCGTGAACGACAAAACACGACGCCCCAGCTAGCGTGCTGTTGGATTCCGAAAGCTAGTCTGAACAAACCGCATACCCTCCGACGACTCGAGGAATTCTGCTCCAGCCCAAAAACGACAGGTCGCGAATCCCCTTCACTGAAAACACCACGTCGGATTCGTGGCCCATCGCGTCCGTCACTACCTTGGACGCGATTCCTCGTGATGAAGATGCCTCGCTGCCCAAAAGTAACGCTTGGTCCTTCTCACACCATGAACGTTTGATGAAAGCCCACCACTTGAAGTAAGCTAAGGTTTGCGGGGGTGTAGCTCAGCCGGATAGAGCATCGGATTTCTAATCCGAGGGTCGGGGGTTCGAGTCCCTCCACCCCTGCCATGTTTTCAGTCGGTTAGCAGGAAGCATCGAATTCTTCAGGTACAAACTGGTACAAGTGACCTACTTTCGGCCTTTCAGAAGCACCCTCGCCACTTGATGGACTGCTTCGCGCTTAGCGGGGATTGCGGCTTGCGTGTACATGTTCATGGTCGTCGAAATGTCCGCATGCCGCACCAGTTCCTTCTGAACAGCCATGTTGGTTCCCGCGTTGTGCAGGATCGAAGAGAAGGTATGGCGGAAAGTGTGCCAGCCAACCTTGCCAATTTTAGCGCGCGCCGCAGCGGGCTTGATGTAGTCGCTGAGCATTATGCCCTGCCAGCGCGGTTTGCCGTTGCTCCCAGCAAAGAGGTAATCTGTATTAGCGACATACACAGCTTGTCGCCTATGGAGCAAAAGGACTTCGGCCAACTCCGGGTGGATAGGCAGCGGTTTAAGGGAAGCCTCAGTTTTGGTCGCGTATACTTTCCCGTGAACCACGCTCCGCTGAACCAACACCGTTAAGTTTCCCCAATCAATCTCTCCCCACCGAAACCCCAAGATTTCACCGATTCGGAGTCCGAGACATCCCGCAACCAGCACCATCGTTTTGTGGGGTTCCGCCAATTCATTTAACAGTTTGTTGAATTCCTCCGCCGTTAGTACGCGAGGAATCCTGGTGCGCTTGCTTGATTGCCGAACTAAGTCAATTGGATTTCTGCCGTCATTTCCCAGCGAATGGCGCTGTGTTCCTGAGACCTTCCAGGTGCCACCTCACCAGATTATCGCCGTCGAGTGCGAGCAAATGGTCGTTCGGCGAGACTCCATAGTGTTCATGGCCATCCCGAAACATGCCAGCTTTTATGTGCAGACTGTAGAATTGCCACTCGCTATGCTCGAGGCCGCGGCAGCTACCAAAACTTAACCCGCCCACGTCTGACCCAACAATAATCACGCACATTTCGTATCGCACCCAAACCGCACAGGAGGGACCTTTAGAGCCATGGAGCCCATGACAGATATCGCCACATATCTCAGGTTATGTTGTCGACAACATAAACGTAAATATGTTGGGATATCGCTTATGTTGGGATGGTCCACGAAGTACCTCATTTGAAATGTGTTGTTTTTTCAGGTCCGCCACATAAAACAAAGGGGGCGTCGAGCGATGGCGCCCCCTTAGAATCGACGAGAGTTGTAGAAGACGGATGGCTCAGAGCTTGCGCAAGAACTCCATTAGGTTGGGATTATCTCGCCACTTTTTCTTGCTTCTCCGACGCCCGCCTCCCGGATCGCAGGAAGCCAGAGCCTTCGCTTTCATTGCCA
The DNA here is from genome assembly GCA_963808085.1 of uncultured Acidobacteriota bacterium. Taxonomy (GTDB): domain Bacteria; phylum Acidobacteriota; class Terriglobia; order UBA7540; family UBA7540; genus Bog-366. The sequence continues at coordinate 1,145 of CAWEFC010000027.1, read as the reverse complement.
GGTCTGTTTCCGCATAGATATTCGTCGTATCCAGTGAAACATGGCCCAGCCACGCCCTGATCGTGTTGAGATCCACACCGGCGCGAAGCAGGTGAGTTGCGGTCGTGTGGCGCCTATGTCTTCAGAGACATAGTCGCCACTATGTGCCCTTCCTGACTATGTCTTGTAATCGCTCGCCAGCCTAATGATTACGGCCCGATGCATGTAGCGGCATCGACATAGTATTGACTCCTCAACCCCGTACAAGGGGAGAAAGGAGTCTTCCGTGAAATACATCATCGATAATCGAATAATTCTGTCGCGAGCGCCGGAAGGGCCGCTTGCGGAATACATCGTACGCTTTGAAAGGGCCATGCGTGGGCAGGGGTATGCCCGCTATTCGCTGTACCGGCAGGTTTTGCTTGCGGCGTGTTTCAGCGAATGGCTTAGAAAACGGGATGTCGCACTACGCGGCATCACCTCCGATCATCCGCAGCAGTACTTGCGTTACCGGGCTCGGAGGGTGCGGCCGAGCCGAGGGGACGCTGCCGCGCTCCGGCATCTGCTCGATTTTCTGCGCCATGAGCGCGTGATTCCCACGGAGAAGAAAGTGTCAGCTCGTCCGCTGACCTCTGCGGAGCGCTGTGCCCAGGCCTACGAGCAGCACTTACGGGAAGCGCGCGGCTTGGCCAGAGCCACGATCATCAACTACGTTCCGTTCATTCGCAGTTTTCTGAAGAGCCGCTTCGGCGGCGGACCCGCCACTCTGTCGCACCTGTGTGCCCACGACGTCGTGGCATTCGTACAGCATCAGGCACCGCGCTTGCACCCGAAGCGAGCGAAACTCCTAACCAGCGCGTTACGTTCCTTCCTGGAGTATGCGCGCTATCGTGGGGAGGTAAAGCTGGATCTAGCGGCTGCCGTTCCCATCGTGCCTAACTGGTCGATGTCATCGATCCCCCGAGCGATTGGAGTGGACGCAGTCCGTCAGTTGCTGGCCAGCATCGACCGGAGTACGGCGGTTGGCCGTCGCGATTACGCCATCCTGCTCCTGCTCGCACGCCTGGGTTTACGTTCAGGCGAAGTGGCGTTTCTCGAACTCGATGGGATCGACTGGAAGGCGGGGCAGCTGAGCGTTCGCGGCAAGAGTGGTCAGCGCAGCGACC
>CAWEFC010000026.1:0-80503 GCA_963808085.1 uncultured Acidobacteriota bacterium | reverse complement strand
CCAGTTTCGGTTCTTTCTCCTGCTCTTGGTATATAATTCTGTTTTCCAAATTCAATCATCGAAAAGGATTCAAGATTTATGGCTAAAGTTTATTACGAGAAAGACGGCGATTTGAAAAACCTGGCGGGGAAGACGGTTGCCATTATCGGCTACGGCAGCCAGGGGCACGCGCACGCGCTGAATTTGCGCGACAGCGGAGTGAAAGTAATCGTCGGCTTGCAGCCCACCAGCGCTTCGCGCGCCAAGGTACAAGCACAGAATCTGGAAGTCTACGATCCGGCGGAAGCCACCAAGCGCGCCGACGTGATCATGCTTCTGGTGCCCGACCAGTCGGCGGCGAAGCTCTACAACGAGTCCATCGGACCCCACCTCACGGCCGGCAAGACGCTGGCGTTTGCCCACGGCTTCAATATTCATTTCAAATTCATTACTCCGCCCAAGGATGTTGACGTCATCATGATCGCGCCCAAGTGCCCCGGGCATCGCCTGCGCGAGCTTTTTACCGAAGGCGTCGGCGTGCCTTCGCTGCTGGCCGTCGAGCAGGACGCCACCGGCCACGCCGAGGCCACGGGCCTTGCGTACGCCAAGGGAATCGGCTCGCTGAAGGCGGGCGTTATCGGCACGACCTTCAAGGAAGAAACGGAGACGGACCTGTTCGGCGAACAGTCGGTGCTTTGCGGCGGCGTGTCCGCCCTCATCACCACCGGGTTCGAGACCTTGGTCGAAGCCGGTTACCAGCCGGAGATCGCGTATTTCGAATGCCTGCACGAGCTCAAGCTGATCGTTGACCTCATTTACCAGGGCGGCATCAAATACATGCGCTACTCGGTGAGCGACACGGCCGAATACGGCGACTACACGCGCGGGCCGCGGGTGGTTGACGAGCATGTGCGTGCCACCATGAGGAAGGTTCTGGCGGAAGTGCAAAGCGGCGAGTTCGCCAATCAGTGGATGGATGAAAACGCCAAGGGACGTCCGAACTTCCTGGCCATGCGCGCCAAAGCTTCTTCCCACCTCATCGAAAAAGTGGGAAGCGAGCTGCGCAAGATGATGCCGTGGATTTCCACGTCCAAGGAAGAAGTCACCGCGGCCCAGGCGGCGGCGAGGAAGTAGGCACGATGCGTAGGCAGTTGGCAGTAGGCAGTAGGCAGTTGGCAGCAGGCAACGGGCAACCAAAGCGTTGTCGGGGTTGGTTGGCGAACCGCGCTCGTGCAAATTGCGATTCCACCGAGCAGCAACCCGCGGCTCCGCGGCTTGCTCTGCGGAAAGGCTTCGAAGCTGTGAATTTATTGACTTTTCGATTTTTCGCCCGCGTACTTTCAATTACTTGCGGCCTGAAAAACGCGACCTTTTTTAATTAATTCACAGTTTCTTCGCCTTTCCGTTGCGGAAAGCGTGCCATAAACCTCCTCCGCGCCCTCTGGAAGGCCGTGCCTTCAGGCGGCGCGGATGAGGACGAAATACCTGCGATGGGCCGGAAAGGCGGAGAAGGTGTGAAAAAATCGGTTTTGGCCCTGTTATCCACAATGTAACGCGTTGAAAATACGATTGCCAAAATGAGTAAATCCACTTTTTTCACACCTTCGGAGCCTTTCCGCGGAGCAGCGGGCGAAGCCTGGGCGAGCGACTTCCACCGCCCGCTAATCGCGACACCCTTGGTTGGCGAACCGCGCCTACGCTATTTTTGAGGAGATCCATGAAATCCACCGAAACTAAGCCTGTTCGCGGCCCGCGTGATTTCCAGAGCAGAGTCAAGAAGCTCGCGCTGATCGGCTGCGGGAAGCTGGGCGAGGGCCTGCTTTCCGGCATGCTCGGCTCGCAGCTCCTTCCCGTCGAAAGCGTGGAAGCCACCGTTGCGCACCAGCCGCGCGCCGATTTTCTGGCCGAAAAATACGGGGTGAAGGCTCATACCAATAATATCCAGGCTGTTAAGGGCGCCGACCTGGTGTTAATTGTTTTGAAACCCCAGCAAGTGAAGGGATTTCTCCACGACGTGAAGAAGGTGTTGCGCAAGGATGCCGTCATCATCTCCGCCGCGGCCTCCGTCACCACCGCGCTGATCGAGCGTGAACTCGGGCGCCCCGCGCACGCCATTCGCGCCATGCCCAACACCCCGTGCCTGATTCGCCAAGGCATGACGGCAATTGCCGCGAGCGCGAATGCCACGCCCGATGACGTTACCCTGGCGCGGGAAATCTTCAGCTCGATGGGGCGTACCGTGGTGGTGGACGAAAAACACATGGACGCCATCACCGGGCTTTCCGCCTCGGGCCCGGCATATGTCTACATGATCATCGAGTCGTTGGCGGAAGGAGGCGTCAAGCTGGGTCTGCCGCGCGAACTGTCCACGGAGCTTTCCGCGCAAACGCTGCTCGGCGCTTCCTCGCTGGTGCTGCAAACGGGCGAGCATCCGGCCAAACTGAAGGACATGGTCACTACGCCCGCGGGCTGCACGATCGACGGCCTGCTCGAACTGGAAGAGGGGGGCCTCCGCGTGACCCTGATCAAAGCCGTGGTCCGCGCCGCTCAACGCGCCAAGCAACTGGTGGAAGGGCAGAACTCCTGATCGACAATTGCCATTGGTGATTAGGTGATTTTGCCTTCGCGAAGCAGGGCGGTGGCGAACCATTTGTTTTCCGTTCCGTGGCGAGACAACCCTCGCTTGCCGCCATCGCTGACAATAAGAAAACTTAGAATAAGAATACCTACCAACAAAAGACCCGCGGGTGGCGGATACATCGTCCCCCAATATATGTGTCCCCACGGTTGCGGTGCGACCCCCCGGCATAGGACATACGGCGTCCGGTTCATCGACAAGATTCAGCGGTACTTCGGGAGTGCCGCAGGCATACCAAATGATGTCTGCGCCACCCCGCGTCTTCTTTTAGTAGCGCGGGGCTTTAAGTAGCGCGGGCGTCCCGCCCGCTGGGGCGAGAGCGTCCCGCTCTCGCGAATGGCGCGGGCAGGATGCCCACGCCCCAGCGGGCAAGATGCCCACGCCCCAGCGGGCAAGATGCCCGCGCTACGAGCGTTCAGGCAGCCTCGGCGTGGGCTTGGGTTGGCGTCGAGGGACGCTTTGTCGATACCGAGCCCCGCTGCTTGCTTGTGTTTTCTTCAACATAGCCGGATGCACCTGCATTTTCGTGTGCGTCGTGGCCGGCATTGGCCGCTGCTGTAGCGGCGGTCTCCGACCGCCGCGGCGTCGATCGGAGATACGTCGATCGGAGATCGACGCTACAGTCCGCGGGCAAATCGCCCGCGCCGGCGTCCTCCGCCTCGTACTGCGCCTGCGACCGTTGTTCGGACGTCTGGGCCTGCGCTTGCGGCGACGCGGCTTCCTTTTGCATCTTCCGCAGCTCATTCCCCAGCCGCGAAAACTCGCGCACACACGATCGTTCCTCGCGCCGCAGCAATTCCAAATCCTTGTCGATCTCCGTCACCAGCAGGTCGCGGGCCCGAGCCGAGAGCGGAGCCTCCTTCGCGGCGATGGCTTCTTGCCACGACTCCGCCGCCTCGCGTAGTTCGGCGTCCGCCAGCTTCCACAATTTTTCCCGCAGCGGATCGCGGTCACTGCCCTCGGCTACGGCAATCTGGGGACTCGGCTCCGGCGACTCGTCGTTCGTCTCTTCCTCGATCGTGTCGTTCCATTCCTCGTCGCTCATGGCGCCGGGAAGGGCGGGCGGGGCCGGGGTGCTGAAACTCCCGGGGAAGCGCAACTGGTACAGTAAATCGTGGATCTCGTCCATGTTGGGGCTGGGATTTTGTTCCATCACATCCCCGCAAAGATCGATGCATCCGCCGGGCGTATAGAAATCCGGACGGGCCACCGCGCGCCGCAGGGATTCGAGGAAGTCCTGCACGTCCGGCATAGCCCACGCGCAGTTCCTCGGCGGCTTCGCGGCGCTTCCCCTCGGCCCGGCGGATGTGCGCGGCCGCCTTGCTTTCCTGCAGGCGCTCGGAGCGCTGGATGCGCCATTGCAGGCTGGCGATGCGGCCGGTGATCCATTCCTGGTAAGCGTTGGTGGGGCGAAACTGCTGGCGCGCGCCCTCGGCCAGGGCGGCAAGACCCTCGGGGTCTTCGCCCAGCGCCACCAGCGCCTGGTCGCGCATTTCGGAATAGTAGCCGTGGCGCAGGTTGGCGGCGCGAGCGCGCTCCTTGCCTTCCGGCGTCGCGGCGCCGCACGATTGCTGCGCATTGCGCTGGTGCGCCGCCAGGTTTTTTTCGGTCATGGTTTGCTCAATGAGGGACATAGAAAGTCCTTTCTAGGGGTCAGGGGTTAGGGATTAGGAAAATGGGGTTCGGGATACCGAATACGGGACACGGGACATGGCGTACGGGAAACGGAACACGGGACATGGGAATTGGAAATTCGCGAGTCGGGATGCGGGATACGGGATACACGATACGGGGCGCGGGTGGCGCGATTGGGGAAACGTCCAGTGGGCACAAAGCAGGCGGTGAAATGGATATACCCGGGCGCGGAGAGCGAGTGAAGATGACTGCGCTCATGGCACAATTGTAGCTCAGGCGAGTATCAGTTGTCAAGTGATTTAATTGACCAAATTCCTACCGGCAGGAAGAAAAATTCTGACAAATCGCAGAATTGAAGCCAAAAGTGATGTTTTGTCCACCCGCGTGCCCACGGGCGCAGATCGCTCCGCACTTTTTCGCCGCCACGTAGCGCAGGACCCGCTCTCCGGTCCTGCGGCTCTTCGAAGGCTGTTCACCTTGCGAAGCTCGCCCGGACGTTCGAGCCTGCGGAAGCGCTCAATAGCGCGATTTCTTCCGCTCCTCGATCAGCAGGTCCGCTCCGGGAAGGATGCGGTCCCCAAATATCTCCCTGCGCATGGCGGCGAAGTCGGAAACCTTGCGGTCTTTTGCCGGCGTGGCCACGGGAACAGTACGGATGATCACCGTGTCCCGCGCCGAGCTACTTTTATGATGACTGGCTAGCGGCCGCGGTTTCACGTGTCATCCTTTCCTCTTACCTCTTGTTTTTCGAGAGTCCAGCCATTTCTTTAGAGATTGTGGGCTCTCTCCCGACCGCTGCCCCGCCAACAGCCCCGCAACGGTCAGGTCCTCGTCCAGATCGGGCCAGTGGATGTAGGCGCCGTCTCCGAAGATTTCGAAATGATTGCGCTCCTGCGGCGTCCCATGCCAAAGACGAGGGAACCAAGCCAGGGGCGCCACAATCGTTCGCCCATCCACCAGATCAACCGTGAGCCCTTCATCGCTCACCTTAACCGATCTACCCCGTGGTTCCTGGACTTCAACGGCCAAAGAACTCATACCAACTCCTCACTAGCTGTTCGCGATGCTCATCAATGAGCTTCAGAATTACATTTAGTTCCGCACGGCTGAAGCCCCCGGCACGTTCAAGCGCTACGGGTTCTAGCCAGACTTTCGCCACGTTGTTCTCGCGCCGCACGTGGATGTGCGGCGGTTCGCCTCTATCCAGGGAAACAAAGAAGAACCGACCTCCGTAGCGCGGGCATCTTGCCCCCTGTCTCGGGAGCGTCCCGCTCCCGTGGGCGCGCGGGCAGGATGCCCACGCCCCGGCGGGCGAGACGCCCGCGCTACGGCGAAAACTCGTCACTCTATTTTGCGATCCGCAGTAAGCCGCCCCAAAAGGACGGCAGGTCGCTGCGGAAAGAATTGACGATGATGAAACCCTCGAGGGCCCGGCTAGCCTGAAAGGCTTCGATTGAGTACGTTCGTATCAACGAAGACCGCGCCGATCAAGGACCTCCCCGCGGGACATGTATCGGCCGTCGGTCTGCAGAAAGGGCTGGCGCGACTGGGCTCTCCCAAGCCCGTCGAGATCGAGCACCCACGAAACTAGAAAAACAGGTGCGCGCGTTCCCGCAATTAGAGCAGACCCGGAAGGTCGCGCGCCCCGTGTAGTACGCGAACGAATTCCACGGGTTTTCGGGCGGCATAGACAATCAGGTAAGCGCCCACCGGCCAGAAAAGGACGGGCTTTTCGGTGAGGTCCCCTCGGCGGTGTCCGATTCCGGGGTTGCGGGCAATCGTCTGACAAGCCCCAAGAATCTGAAGGCGGATACGCCGGGCGGCTTTAATACTGTCGGCTGCGATGTATTCCCAAATTTCCCGAATATCCTGGGCAGCTTCAGGCGAAAGTCTGAAGCGTTTCATGTCCGCTTGTGCTTTCGCGCCAACTCTCGTTCTTCACGCCCGAGGGCCTTGAAAAACGCCTCCCCGTCCACTCCCTCGCCGCGTTCGAGAGAAGCCCACCCCTTGTTGATTTTCTTCCTGAGCTCCTGAAACTGGAGTTGTCGAATCCGGTCCCGTTCTTCGAAAAGCCGCAGCGCTTCGCGGACCACTTCGCTTGCCGAGTTGTAACGGCCCGTTCTTACTTTGTTCTGAACGAGCGTCTCCAGCTCAGGGGTAAGATTTACGTTCACGGGGAATACTCCTTGTCTTTCGCTTCGAAAATACCAGCCCTGTCCATCATTGTCAATGTTGGACACCCTCGATGATCGCGCGACATTCAGGATCAGCCTATTGAGCCTCTCCGCGCAGAAGGGAAGATGGGGCATTGCGCAAGGAACTACCGCTCTACTCTCGCTCGATGGCCCGTGTTCCGTTACCCGTGCCCCTCATCTCGCATCCCGACCTTTGCTACGATCTCAGCAGCGACCGATACCGCACTTCCGGCCGGGCGGGGAACTCGTGGGCGAAGTTTTTGATCTTCTCGAAGATCCCGTCGACATCCAGGCCGTACTTGGCGTGCAGCAGGTTGGGCGTGCCGTGGGGGATGATACGGTCGGGAACGGCGATGCGCAGAATGCTGGCGGGGATCTTCTTGTCCTGCAAGAGAGTGGCGACTGCCGAGCCAAACCCTCCGGCCTCGGTGCCTTCCTCGGCCGTCACCAAGAATTGTTTTTCCGCCGCGAGGCAGCAGATCAATTCCTCGTCGAGGGGTTTTACAAATCGGGCATTGATGACCGTGGCGTGAATGCCGAGGGCCTCCAGCCTTGTCGCGGCTTCCAGGCAGGGGTAGACCATGGAGCCCAGCGCCAGGATGCCGATGTCGGAGCCCTCGCGCAGAATTTCCCCTTTGCCGATCTCCAGGGACTTCAACTCCTTGTCGATGGCCACTCCCATGCCGTTGCCGCGCGGGAAACGCAGTGCGGCGGGCGCATTGAGGTTAATCGAGGTGTAGAGCATGTGGCGCAATTCGTTTTCGTCCTTGGGGGCCATCACCACAATGCCGGGCAAGGCGGGAAGATAAACCAGGTCGTAGAGCCCGTGGTGCGTGGGGCCGTCGGCGCCCACCAGGCCGCCGCGGTCGAGAACGAAGGTTACGGGCGCACGCATCAAGCAGGTGTCGTGCATCACCTGGTCAAAGGCGCGCTGCAAAAAAGTGGAATAGATCGCCACCACCGGCCGCATGCCTTCGCAAGCCAGTCCCGTGGCGAAGGTGACGGCGTGCTGCTCGGCAATTCCCACGTCGTAGAAGCGCTCGGGAAAACGTTTGGAGAATTCGTCCAGGCCCGTGCCTTCTCCCATGGCGGCGGTAATGGCCACCACGCGCGAATCCTTTTCCGCGATCTGGCAAATGGCTTTGCCGAACACCGAAGTGTAGCTTGGCGCCGCCACTGGCCCCTTCAAGAACGCGCCGGTGGAAAAGTCAAAGGGCGTCACCCCGTGATATTTCACCGGAAGCTGCTCGGCGTGCCCGTAGCCCTTACCTTTTTGGGTCACGATGTGAATCATCACCGGCCCCGGCCGCTTCTTGGCCTTGGAAAGTACATCCATCAATTCTTCCAGATTGTGACCGTTGATGGGCCCGACGTATTCAAAGCCCAATTCCTCAAAAACCAGCCCCGGAATCAACATGCTCTTGGCGGTTTCCACCAAGTCTTGCGAAAGCTTCAACAGGCGCGGGCCCAGGCGGGGAACGGCGCGGATCATCTTTTCCACTTCTTCCCGCAAGCGGTTGTAGGCCTGGCCGTGGACGATGCGGTTCAGGTAACCCGCAAACGCCCCGACATTGGGGGAGATCGACATCTTGTTGTCGTTCAGGATCACGATCACTTTCTTCTTCAGCGTGCCAAGATTGTTGATGCCTTCAAGAGTCAAGCCCGTGGTCAGTCCGGCGTCCCCCACGATAGCGACCACATTGAAATCCTCGCCCTTCAGATCGCGCGCGACCGCCATGCCCAGAGCCCCGGAAATCGCGGTTCCGGCGTGCGCGACGTTAAAGGTGTCGTAAGGGCTCTCATCGCGAACCGGAAAGCCGGAGATTCCCCCGTACTGGCGAATGGTGGGGAAGCGGTCGCGGCGGCCCGTCAGGATTTTGTGGCCATAAGCCTGGTGGCCAACGTCCCAAACAATCTTGTCGCGCGGCGTGTCAAACAGGTAATGCAGCGCTATCGTCAGCTCGACCGCGCCCAGGCTGGAAGCCAGATGGCCGCCAATCTTCGCGATCACGGAGAGCATGTAATCGCGCAATTCCTCGGCGACGATGGGAAGATCCTTGCGGGGCACCTTCTTCAAGTCCGCGGGGGATTCAATGTGGTTCAAATACTTGTATTCCATTAGCACCTCTCTCAAAGTGAGCAGGCTGAGGGGAAATTCAAAATTCAAGATTCAAAATTCAAGACTCAATATTCATGATTCGATATCCGAGACTCAAGATTCAAATTCTATATTCGAGACTTGAGATTCATATTCGAGGCTCAAGATTCAAATTCTATATTCAAGACTTAAGCTTCAAGGCTCAAAATTCAACACTCAAGATTCGAAATCCAAAGGGAAGAAGCCAAAACCTAATTTAATCGCACTTTTGACTTTTGCGTTTTGACTTTTGACTTCGCTTTGCCGATGGTCCTTGGCGTTCTGCCGATTGGCTTCTGCTTTCTGCCTACGGCCGTTGCGTCCTGCCGAGGGCTGGCTGCCCGCTGCCTACTGTTTATGCCTATTGCTTACTGCCTTCTGCGTACGGCTTGCCGCCTGCCGGCTACCGCTGCCAGCCTTCTGCTTTCTGCCTTCTGCCTTCTGCCTACTGCCTTCTGCCTTCTGCCTACTGCTTTCTGCCTACTATGTAATGCGCGATGCCTTGCAGAATACCGGCTCGCTCGCCGTAGGGTTCCAGCGCCTCACAGGCTTCCTCCACCAGGTGCGATGCGATTCGCTGGGATGCTCCGATGCCGTGCAGTGCGGGGTAAGTGGCCTTGTGCTGTTCTTCGTCCTTGCCAATGGATTTGCCCAATTCGGCCTGTGATCCCAGGACATCGAGCAGGTCGTCGGCGATTTGAAATGCCAGGCCAATCTTTTCCCCGTAAGCCGTAACTCGGGCGAGATCGTCCTGATCGGCTTGCGTTAGAATCGCGCCGGAGCGGACCGCGGCCCGCATGAAGGCGCCCGTCTTGGCGGAGTGGATATATTCGAGGCGCGCGGCGTCGCTGGTCGCATCGGTCGTCTCCAAGTCGACCACTTGGCCACCCACCATCCCGCCGATTGTCCCAATGGCGTGGGCGAGTTCATAAATGACTTGCAAGGTGCGTTCCGGTGCCCCACAACCCGCGCCGGCGATGGTTTCAAATGCCAGCGTCAGCAAAGCGTCGCCGGCTAGAATCGCGGTGGCCTCGCCGAAAACGACGTGGGAAGTCGGCTTGCCGCGCCGCAAGTGGTCGTTGTCGAGGGCCGGCAAATCGTCGTGAATCAGCGAGTACGTGTGAATCAGTTCGAGCGCGCTTCCCACGCGAAGCAGAATCTTGTCATCCCCCCGGAACAGACGCCCCGCTTCAAGGCACAGGGTAGGGCGAAGACGCTTTCCCCCCGCAAACACGGAATAGCGCATTGCCTTGTGAATGCTCTGCGGATATTCCTCCGCCGGCGGAAGGATGCGCTCAAGCTCCTCGTCGACCAACGAACGGCACTGGTCAAGATGTTCGCGAATTGTATTGGGCGATGGAACACTCATAGGGATTTGCAATTGGGCCGATAGGAGCTAGAAGCTATACCGAGCGACATAAATGTTCCCGCATCGGGCTGTAGCGGCGGTCTCCGACCGCCGTCTGGAGTTTCTACATTTACAAAACGCTCTATCCTTAAAATCCCCAGCCCTCGCCCCCTTGGGGGAGAGGGTGGATCGCATCCGGCGCTCTCATCAGCCGGTGCGAGACGGGTGAGGGGGTCCATAATCGAGCGTCTTATCCAAACGCCTCCGGTAGCGACCACACGACGTCCAAGATTTTCTGCACACATGATTCCGGCGCCTCCTTGATGATGCCGTTCGAGAACTGTGGCACCACGGCGCTTGTTCGGCGTCTGTTGGCGTGCGGCGAAGTTCGTGCGCTTTCTGGATTGCTACACCTCTCCGAGCAAGAGAACGCGTGGTGCGATAAGGACGCACGTTATTCATGGTTTCCGCAGTGCTCACAGTTGTCGACCCCCTCACCCGTCTCGCCCCGGCTGATGACAACGCCGGTGGCTCGCCACCCTCTCCCCCAAGGGGGCGAGGGAAGGGAATTCGCGCGAACGGACCATGACCATCGGAACTACCACCGGCCCCGACGCTTCCGCTCCTTGCTTCGAAAATGTAGAAACTCGAGGCGGCGGTCTCCGACCGCCGTCGTCGATCGGAGATCGACGCTACAATTTATGTCGCTTTGTATAAACGTGAGAATGGCAGCCACCCTGATTTTCCCTTGATTAGAATATTCGGCCACAAGGGTGGCAGGGTTGGGATTCTAACTTCTCAGTCCTAGCTTCTGATTTCTACGTCCTCCCCGCCTCCGTCTCGTCCGTTGCGAAAGGCTCTGCCACGACCTTTCCCCCGGTCTTCTTCATCAAGATTTCGACTCTTCCCTCTGCCTCGTCCAACTGTTTATGGCAGCATTCGGAAAGCTTCATCCCCTCCTCATAAAGCACCAGGGCTTTGTCGAGCGGGAGTTCGGTGTCCTCCAGTTCCTGCACGATGGCGTCGAGGCGCGCCAGGTTCTTCTCGAAAGGGTCCGGCTTGTCACTCTTCGCGGGTTGAGACATGGCTGGTTCCTTTTTCTCGTCCATCGTCGTGTGTTTCCTAAGCAGTGGAGTAGTTTGATGTACCGGCGGCTTTACGCCGCCTCGTGGCGAGGTAAACTCGCCGCTACATCAGATTGCCTCCATGCCCAATGGTACATTCGCTCAGGGACGGCCTTCCCCAAGCCTGGCCGCACAACCTTTTCAGGATATGGGCGGATACTTGAATTCTATCATGTTTGATGGGCAGAAGTGGCCGCCGGACGGGCTCCAAGGGCCTGCGCCACCTCCACGGCCAGGGCATAACGGCCGAAGGGCGCAGCGATTTGCACTCCCTGAACCAGGGAACGGATTTGCTGCAATGTTTCCTGCGCGATCTTCAGTCCCTCCTGCCGCGCGCGCTCGCCGGAATTAGCCGCGCGCATGCGGTCCATCACCGAAGCAGGAACGGAGATTCCCGGCACTTCATTATTCATAAACTCCGCATTGCGGAAACTGGTGAGCGGCAGAATCCCGGCAATGATGGGAAGGTGTGGCGCAAAGCTTCGCGCCCGCTCCATGAACTTCGCCAATTGCTCGACTTGGAAAATAGGTTGCGTGACCGCGAAATCAGCGCCCGCCTCCACCTTGTACTGAAAACGGCGTAGCTCCTCCTCCACGTTCAGAGCGTAAGGGTTGACGCTGGCGCCCACAACGTAAGCCGTTTGCGCGCCGAGCGGGTTGGCCCCCACGTCCAGCCCTCGATTCAAATTGTTGAGGAGGTTCACCAAGCCGATGGCATCCACTTCCGACGCGTCACTTTCCATCACCGTCGAGTATTGGGGAGTATCGCGGGTGAGGGCCAGGAGATTCCGCACCCCCAGCGCGTGCGCTCCCAGCAGATCGGATTGGATCGTCAGCACGCTGCGGTCGCGCGAACTGTAGTGAAGCAAAACGTCGATGCCGGCGCGTTGCTGAAGCAGGGCCGCCAGGGTCAAGGCGCTCATGCGCGCGGTAGCCCCGGAACCATCGGGGATATTAACAGCGTCAATACCTTCTTCAAGCAGATATTGCGCCCCTTCCACTTCTTTGGTGGCATCGCAGCCTTTGGGGGGAATCACCTCCACCAGAACGGGAAACTCATCGAAAGCCAACTTCCTCGCCAGGCGCGAGCGGCTGGCCACGGGGAGCGGCGACAGGGTATGGCTGGGGCGCGCCGCGACTTCCACATGAACGCGCGCCCGCTGTGGGCTCAACGACCGCACGGCGGCTTTAATCGCTTTGATATGTTCAGGAGTCGTGCCGCAACAGCCGCCCACCAGGCGAGCGCCCGTTTGAATGAATCGCCGCGCATAAGTCGCCATATATTCAGGCGAGCAAAGATAAAGGTTGCGGCCGCCCACGGTGCGCGGCATTCCGGCGTTGGGCATGGCGGAAAGACGCTTCTCGGTCACCGCGGCAATGCGCTCGAGCGTCTCCTCGACGGCAGCAGGCCCAACGCTGCAATTGACGCCAATCAAGTCCGCACCCCACTCGTCGAGCGCCCGGGCAAAGTCTTCCGGCAGGGTTCCGGTGGGCGTGCTGCAGTCGTCCTGAACGGTCATCTGCACGACGACGGGAAACTGCCCCACGTCCCGCGCGGCCAGCAACGCCTGGTGGGCCTCGTTCAAATCCATCATCGTCTCGATCACAATCAGGTCAACTCCGCCCTCGACCAACACGGTGATTTGCTCGCGAAAAGCGGCCCTTGCCTCTTCCAGCGAGATGAAGCCCAAGGGCTCCAAGCGAATCCCGAGCGGCCCGACGGCGCCAGCTACGTAGAGGTCGTCGCCTGCGACTTCCCTCGCCAGGCGCGCGCCCGCTTCGTTCAATTCCCGTACCCTTTCGCCTAGGCCGAATTTTTCCAGGCGGAATTTGTTGGCCCCAAAGGTGTTGGTCTCGATCACCTCCGCACCGGCCTTCACATACGCGAGGTGGACCTCTTTCACGAGCTGTGGCATCGCCGCATTGAGCTCGTCATAGCAGCGTGCCAGGGGAATGCCTTTCGCGTAAAGCATCGTCCCCATGGCTCCGTCGCACACCACGGGCCGCTTATCGATTCTCTCTAGAAAAGGTTCTCGCATCCCTTAACTAGTTTAGCATATCTCTCGGTGAGGGCGGGGAACACGAAGGGTTTGAGAGTCTTTGCGTGCCGGCGATCAGATGGGGGCGATTAGCTCTCGAGTGCCTTCCGGCAATAGGCATAACACTTTTTGACCTCGGCCACGGGGTCGAGACCTGGCTTGCCGTATTCGTACTCAATGTTGGCGGGAATCTTCCAATGGTTATCCCGCAAGAGCCGCAGGACTTCAATGATGGGAGTGTCTCCCTCGCCAAAGGGCATGTTGGGTCCGTGGTCCTTTTTGCGGTCCTTCAGGTGCAGCGTAACGATCTGTGAGTGGTGCTCGCGAATGAACGCCACGGGGTCCTCGTTTGCGGCCGTGAAGTGGCCAATGTCGAGGTTGATCCTGGCATAGGGTGATGCGCCCTTCAGGACGTGCGCGAAGCTTTCCGCGCTTGCGACTTCATCCGGCTCGGAGGTTTTGTCATGGTTATGGTAGCCCACCATGACCTTATATTTTTGCGCGTATCGATCAATGCGCGGGACCATGCTGACCCTCGTGGTGGTCGTGATGCAGTTCAAGCCCATCGCCAGGGTCGCCTGAAAGCCTCGCTCGATCATTTCATCCGTTAACTGCGGGCTCATATTGTATCCATACGCGGAAAGACTTATCCCTGCTGCGTCGAACTTTTTGCGCACCTCCTCGAAATAGCTGAGCGGCGTATCGACCCGCCATTGGTTAAGGTCGGAGCCGTGGGTATTCGCCATCTGGAAATGCCCTTCGGAAAGTTCGCACTCGCCCAACCCCACTTCCCGGAAAGCGGCGATGCACTCGTCAAGCGGACGGTCGCGGAACGAGTAGGCCTGCGCGCCAAGCTGCACTCCACGAACCATCGAATCGATCTTGGTTACGCTCAAGAGCTCCCGGGCCGGCGCCAGCACTCCGGCACATCCCGCTAACAGCAGCTTCCCCGCGTCACGTCTGGATAGACGAACCATGAGCCCTCCTCAGGAACGGTCGATGGCGCACACCATCACTAGCGCGTCCTCGACGGGATCGTGATAGTAATCATGACGTATGTAGAGCAACTTGAATCCCACCGCCCGATAAAGTTTAAGGGCCACTTGGTTGGAAGCGCGAACTTCCAGAAAGAGTTTTCGGACTCCGAAATCTCGCATCGCGTGAATACCCGCCGCCATGAGAGCGCGGGCGATTCCCCTCTGTTGATGCGAAGGATCGATGGCAATGTTGCGCACCTCCGCCTCGTCAATCACGCGATGAAACACCACAAAGCCCGCAACGACCGGTGGATCCGAATCTCCTGTTTCCGCAACAAAAATCGTCCCGCTAGGATCATGAGCCAGAGGGAGGTAATCCTCCGCGCGCCACTGCGCCGCCTGGGGGCACTTCAACTGGATTGCATAAACAGCGCCAAGATCGTGATCGGCAAAGGCTCGAAGCTTCATGGAGCGCTTGGGGGGCAGGGCTCTAAGGGCAGAACAAAGGGTAAAGTTTAAAGGATAAAGTGTGAAGCCGTTTTATCCTTTACCCTTTAAACTTCACCCTTCTTCAGCCCCCGCCGTCATTTCCTCCAATTAACTTCCGCATCCGGACGTCGAATGTAGTAGGCGTCCAAATTCGATTCCAGGCAGGGTTGCCTCGATTGTTCTTCCCTGAGGGCGATGCCGGCAATGGAATCCACTAAGGCGCCGTCAATCTGTTGCCAGTTCAGGGAAGCAGGCAGGCTGGCGCGCAGATCGATGGCGGCTTGGTCATGGGCCCGCACCAGGCACGTGGCGCTGGCGCCGTTTCCCGTCCTTTCTTCTACAAACGCTCGCAGCGACTCCGGCTTTAGAACCCAACCTCCGTCGGCCGCTTCAGAACTGTGCCGAGGGACGGTCCACGCGTCAGACGGGTATGCGCCGAAAGCTGCCCAGGAAGAACTCTCCGCGGCGCGCGTCCAGAATGGGGAAAACCCATTCCGAAGTGAGTGGCACTTTACCGACCATCGCTTCCAGCACGGACACGCCGCGGACCCTTCGATCGAAAACCTTGCCCCACGCTCGCGCCGTCGCCAAGCCAACACGAATGCCGGTGAATGAGCCGGGTCCGTTGGCTGCAGCGTAGAGTTCAATCTCCCGGAGTTCCAGGTGCGCCCGGTCGAGGGCTTGCTGTACTATTTCGAAGAGAGTTACGGCGTACCGACCCGTTGGCTCTAAGTTCGGAACCCACGCCAGGCACTCCGCATCGCGGAAAACTCCGGCGCCTCCAATTTCGCTGGTCGTGTCAAAAGCCAGAATCAGCATAATTATTCGAAGAGGTCGTCCTTCCATAACTTTTGGCTACCCAGTGAGGTGTAGAAGGCCCAGGCCGCCAGGGCCACGAAGCCCGCCACGACTACCGCGGCATGTGGGGCGTACCACGTCGAAAAGTCGAGCGAATAGGGAAGGTTGAGCAAAACATTGGCGGTAAAGATTGCGGTTGCGAGCACGATCAGCCCGAAGCGCGTAACGGCGCCGGCAGCAAGCATGTAAACCAACAACCAGAACGGCCAAATGATCTGGGGATGGTCGCTCCGCAGCGTGTTCGTGGCGGTAAATATGCCAACGAAGCAAACCAGGGCCAGCCATTTATTGCGTAGAACGACCCGCAGCAAGAAAATCAGGAAGAAGAACTGGAGAGTACCAACAATGCTCTGGCAAACGTTCTGAAGCGAATAGCCGAGAACTTGCCTGCTTCCCATTAACAGATCGGTGCTGGGAAGCTGTGGTGTAGCGCCCTCCCGTTGGAGAAAGAGAAATCCCACTCCGATGATGACGGACCACAGAACGCCCATGAGGACGCCCCACAGAACATCCCGGCCCACCAGAGGGTCACGTAGGTTGCCTGTCAGCATGCGACTCCAGGAAATGAGGGCATGCGGCCAATGACGGCGCACATACGGCTCGAGCGCAATATAGAGCATCCAGATTGCAGCGGAAAAAAACAGCGCGCCGCTAACGGCCAGGACGAAACGCCCAAAGGTGGCGAGGGTGGGAATAAAGTGATCCAGCGACACCCATAGCGCCATGTTGACTACGAACACCGCGCTGGCTAGACGGAAAGCGCCGCCTACATCGCTCTTGCCCTTTGCGTAATTTCTGCGAGCCACCAGCGCGCCCGCTCCCAGAAGCAAGATGGCCATGATCACCTCGATAATCTGGCCGGCGTGCTGCCCTCGCGTCAAATTGTCGTATTCAGTTCTGTCGGGCGTGGTCCATGGCCCTCCCATGTGAAAGAAGACAGGCTTGCCCTGCCAGGCGGCGGCTTCGACACGGAGGGGGAAGTCGGTGGCCGGCCAAAGCCCCGTCCATGCGGCTCGCTCGTCAAAGGATGCGAGCGGAAGGCGGCTGGGTGTAGCCGATTGGAACTCATCCGGATTTAGCCCGGCGGCGACGAAGAGGACCTTCCAATCCATCGGGTGCGCCAGCGGTGGCTTGCTCTCAATCTCATCTGGCAAAGCTTGCAAATAGTAAAGCCGGCCCTGCGCATCAAGAAGAATATTGACCATGCCCGATTGGATCGCGGGTGGGTCGTCAAAGGTCACAATGCCGGGCGTCATGAACAGGTGGAGACCATCCGGATCCAGATACACCGGACTCTGCCGATAGGAGTACAGCAGCGCCGGGGGGCGATGGGCAAGGACCTTTGGCCAGTCCGGACGCGGCTTGGTGTGCTCGTGCACATAGTCGGTAAAATTCGTGTCGTAGTAAAACAGCTCAGCCTCGTCGAGGGCAGGAGCGGAGTAGCCGAGCTTCTCGACGGTCTCCCAGGCTTTCTGGTGAAGAACTTCCGGGGGCAAATTGCCGATCATCAGTTGCAGGCCACTGACCTTAAGCGCGATGAAGACGACGGCGATCAGTCCTAAAAGAATTGCCGCCAGGCTGGCGATGGCCAGACGCGGCGCGAGACCGGCGATTTCTCCGGCGGCGGCTACCATTTGCGGCGACGGTGTCTCTCCAGCCGCCAATGCTTCTGCCAGGGGATCGCCACCGGGCAGAGCTGCCGCCACGGCCAGCGCTCCAAAGGGCCGCTTCGAAGGGTCATCCTCGAGACATCGCAGGATGATCCTTTCGACCGCTGGATCGAGGTCCCTCACCCAGGTCGATGGCGTGCTCACGGGCTGCTGGGTGCGCTGCTTGACGAGCTCGGCGAGAGTGTCGGCAGCGAAAGCGCGCTTGCCGGTGAAGATTTCATAGAGCACCAGGCCGAGGGAATAAATATCACTGCGCGCAGTGACTTCCTGGCCGGCCAGTTGTTCGGGCGCCATGTAAGCAGGTGTGCCGTTTCGCGCCTCCATGCCTTCGACGCGCTCGGCCAGGCTGGCCAAACCAAAATCGGTCACGACCACGCGCCCCCGGCCATCGAGCATGATGTTGGCGGGCTTCAGGTCGCGATGGAGCACGCCTTCGCGGTGCGCGGCTGCGAGCGCGGCACAAAGTTGCCGCGCAATCTCGATGCCCTTGTCCCCCACCAGGCGGCCAATTCGCCGCAGCAGCGAGGCCAGGTCTTCGCCGTCCACGTACTCCATGGAAAGAAAGGTCAAGCCGTCGACTTCGCCCACATCGTACACGCGACAAACGTTGGGATGCGTTACGCGGCGAGCCACCCGAATTTCGTTGCGGAACCGCTCCAGCGCGTCTTCGTCCTTGTCCATGGCTTCGGGCAGAAACTTGAGCGCCACGGGTTGTTCCAACATCAGATCGTCGGCGCGATAGACCTCGCCCATGCCTCCCTTACCGAGGACAGCGACAATCCGATAGCGTCCGGCCAGAAGATTGCCGGGCAGGAAGCCACCCTGGCGGGAAACAACGGTTGACTTGCCGGTCCCGGACGACCCGCCGGATCTGCGGGGCTGCGAGGAGGGCCGCTTGGCTGCCGTGGGGGGTGGCGTGGCTACATCGGCAGTGAGGAGAGGGTCCGACGCGAGCGGCGCTCCGCACGACATGCAAAATCGCGCCTCATCAATAACGCTTTCTCCACAGGAAGCACACCTTCCCATTGGGTTTCTCCTCTTTGCTCGCACCAAGCCAGGTGAATCGGCTGCAGAAAATAATATCCCCTTACGCGCTTGCCGACAACCAACTTACCGGCTGCTGCCGGGGCCGAAAGCCGATCCAAATCGCGAAGCCCGCAGCCGTGCCAGACCGTTATGCTAAAATATGGTGTTTGCAGCGAAACCGCCTTATAAACATACACACACCTGTTCCCCCAGCGCGGCATGCGGGGCTGGGCTTGGGTCCCAAAGGCTAGCTCCTGCGAAATCGCGAATGGGGAAGAGGTAATGGTCAAGGCCGATCGCGAATTTTTATTTGCAATTCACCTTTTCCAGTTCTTCGTCTCCCGGCACCTAGAACCAGGAACACAGCACCACGCTTATGACTGAAACAACGCGCGCCACGTCACGTCCTCTCGAATTGACGGAACTCCTGACCTTGATCATCGAGGTCGGCGAGCGCATCAATTCCACTCTGGACCTTGATGAGCTGCTGGCCCGCATTGCGGAGATTGTAAAGCGCGCCATCGACTACGAGGTTTTTGCCATTCTTCTGCTCAACGAGAAGACGCAGGAGTTGCGCGTGCACTTCAGCCTCGGCCATCCTCGGGAACGGGTCCGGGGCTTACGGATCAAGGTGGGCGAGGGCATTGTGGGCCGGGCCGCCGAGACCCGGCGTTCCGTCCTCGTGAACGATGTTAAGAATGACCGCGCATATATCCCGTCACTGCCAAACATACGCTCCGAGCTGGCAGTTCCTCTGATCTTTAAGGGCCGTTTGATCGGGATCATTGACCTGGAAGCGCCACAGCCGGATTTTTTCAACGACTCGCATGTCAGCCTGCTGGAGCTTTTGGCCAGCCGCATGGCATTTGCGATCGAAAACGCGCGACTGTACCGGCGCACGCTCCGCCAGGCGCGCACGCTCCAGTTGCTAAATGAAATCAGCCGGGAACTCAGCTCGGTGCTAGTGTTGAATGAATTGCTCCGCAAAATCGGCACGCTCACCAAAAGGCTGGTGGATTACCACCGCTTCGGCATTTTACTGGCCGACGACCAATCCCAAACTTTCAACACCGTCATTTCCGTGAAGCAGGATGAGCGCACGCCCGAAAAGTCCACGGTGAATTACGGCCAAGGTATCGTGGGAGCGGCGGCGATGCTGCGCCAGCCCGTCGTGGTGCCGGACGTCAGCAAGGACCCGCGCTACATTTTCGTGAATCCCGAAACACGATCGGAAATGACGGTGCCGTTGATTTATCGCGGCCGCGTCATCGGAGTGATTGATCTCGAAAGTCCGCATCTCAATTATTTCAACGACGAGCACGTGCGTATCTTTTCCACTCTGGCCCCGCAGATCGCCATCACCATTGAGAATGCGCGGTTGTACGAGCGCGTGGCGCGCAGTGAGGCACGGTTGGAGCGGGACCTACGCCGCGCCCAGGAAATCCAGATGCATCTCATGCCGGGGATCGCTCCAAAGATTCCCGGCCTGGACGTGGCTTTGCACTTTCAGCCATCGAGCGAGCTGGGGGGCGACCTTTATGAATTTCTCTCCTACGGGAGAGATCGGCATGTGATCATTGTGGGCGACGTCAGCGGCAAGGGCGCGCCCGCGGCGCTCTACGGCGCCATGGCCAGCGGCACCCTGCGCAGCCTCGCCCCGCTGAAGCTTCCGCCTCCCGAAATGATGAAGCATCTGAATGTGCTGTTCCTGGAGCGCAAAATCGAAGGCCACTTTATTACCCTGACTTATGCCATCTGGGAACCTCGCACCAAGAATCTGACTCTGGCGAACGCCGGCATGCCTCTTCCGATCCTACTTCGCAAAGGCCAGAGCCGGGCGATTCGCGTCGAGGGCGTTCCCCTCGGCCTGCTGGAACACACGGAGTATCAGCCTGTGACGGTGAATTTGGAATCGGGAGATTTGTTGGCGTTTTTCTCTGACGGCATAACCGAAGCCAATGACCCTCACCAGGAGGAGTTTGGCTCGCGCCGCTTGGAAAATATCCTGCGCCACGACAGCCACAAGCCGCCGCAGGAAATCGTCAATCGGATGTTTGCAGAATTGCGCGCCTTCGAAGATGGACGCCCGCAGCGCGACGACCAAACACTGGTAGTATTGAAGGTGCGGTGAAGAGAAGGTGTCAGGTGCCAGGTGTCAGCGGCTGGGGACTGCGTGGTTGGGGCTGGGTACTGAGTTCTGACCAAGAGGTAAAATGTAAAAGATAAAGTATAAGAGGTAAAACGGGAGCGTCCTTATCTCTTACACTTTATCTTTTACGTTTTACCTTGCCAAATCTGGATTCTGGGAGCAGTACTCTGCCCCTGGCACCTGATACCTGACATCTCAAGAGAAAAGATGCCCTCATTAGCTAACGGTTCCTTTCAATATCGCGACGGGGAGTTTTTCTGCGAGGATCTGCCCTTGGCCTCGATTGCCGAGCGTTTCGGCACGCCCGCGTATGTTTACAGCCAAAGCACAATCCTCGGTAACTATGAACGGCTTCAGGGGACTCTATCGCGGATTCCCGGGATGATTTGTTACTCGGTCAAAGCCAATTCACATCTTCGAATTCTGCGCTTGCTGCGGCAGGCGGGCGCGGGATTCGACGTGGTATCAGGCGGCGAGTTGGCGCGGGCGTTGCGCGCCGGCGCCGCTCCCAACACCATCGTTTTTTCCGGCGTGGGGAAAACCCTCGATGAAATCGACGCTAGTCTGGCCGCAGGCATTTTGATGTTCAACGTGGAATCGGCCGGCGAGCTCGCGGCCATTGAAGCTAGGGCCCGCGCCCTCCAAAAGGTTGCACGAATCTCCATCCGGGTAAATCCCGACGTGGAAGCAGACACGCATCCGTATATCTCCACCGGGCAGATGATCCACAAGTTTGGCGTGCCGAAAGAGGAAGCCCCCGAACTCTATCGGCAGGCCGCACGCTCGCCGCATCTGAAGGTGCAGGGCGTGGCGTGCCACATTGGCTCCCAGATTCTGGAAGTGGAACCTTTCTTAAAGGCGCTGGATGAAATTTTAGATGTCGCGAGGCAATTGGCGGCGGAAGGCATTGCCGTGGAATGGCTCGACTTAGGGGGCGGGTTTGGAATCTCCTACGGTGGCGAGCAGCCTCTGGACATGAAGCGAATGGAGGCAGGGCTGGTTGAGCGGCTGAGCAAGGCTTCAATGCGCCTCGTTCTTGAGCCCGGGCGCGCCATAGTGGGTGACGCGGGTGCGCTAATTACACGCGTGCTCTACGTGAAGCGGAACCAGCAGAAGAACTTTGTGGTAGTGGATGCCGGCATGAACGATTTAATGCGGCCGGCGCTCTACGGCTCTTTCCACGAAATTGTTCCGGCGCGAGGAGGGACAGCGGAGCGCTTAAAGGCTGATATCGTCGGCCCCTTGTGCGAGAGCGGTGACTTTTTTGCGCGCGACCGCGACATGCCCGACGTTCAGCCCGGTGACCTGCTCGCGGTGCTGACCGTTGGC
The DNA here is from genome assembly GCA_963808085.1 of uncultured Acidobacteriota bacterium. Taxonomy (GTDB): domain Bacteria; phylum Acidobacteriota; class Terriglobia; order UBA7540; family UBA7540; genus Bog-366. Next base: position 58,910 of record CAWEFC010000026.1, on the reverse strand, counting down.
GCTTACGGATTCGTCCTTTCCTCCAATTACAACACACGGCCTCGGCCCGCCGAGGTTCTGGTGCACGGAGCAGAAGCGGAGTTGATTCGCGCCCGCGAAACGGTGGAAGAGCTGATGGCGGGAGAGAGAAGTTAGATTCCAGGATTTACGATTCATACAGAGCGACACGAATTGTAGCGTCGATCTCCGATCGACGACGGCGGTCGGAGACCGCCGCTACAGCCAGTTGCGCAAGCTCTTATGTCGCTCCGTATGGCATTCAGCCTGCATGGAGTTTCAATGAGTCCAGTCGTGCCGTTCGCGTACAGGTCGAAACCGATGTTGCCGTACTCAAGCTCACTCCGTCGAGCCACGCTCGGTCTATTGTTCATCGGCTGCTTCGTCTTTGGTGCTCTCTCCAATGTCTTTGCCCAAAGCCACACCACGTGGAGTGACTACGGGGGCGCAACGGACTCGGCGCAGTATTCCGCGCTTCGGGAGATCAATCGGACCAATGTCAGCAAGCTCCAAGTCGCCTGGGAATTTCCCACCGGTGACGATCACCGGTACTTCTTCAGCCCCATCGAAGCGCACGGGCTCACCTACGTCATGGCGGAGAACAACTCGATTATTGCCCTCGATGCGGGGACCGGCAAACAGGTCTGGATCCACAGGCCCGATCCTCACACGGAAATCATTACCAACCGCGGCATCAACTACTGGGAAAGCAAAGATGGGCAGGACCGCCGGCTTCTCTATGCCAGCAACCATTGCTTGCGCGAGATCGATGCGCGGACGGGTAAGCAGATTCTATCCTTCGGCACGAATGGCATCGTCGACCTGAAGCAGGGGCTCGGCCGCGATCCCAAGACCCTTTCGCTCGTCCAATCTACAACTCCGGGGAGAGTCTTCGAAGACCTGCTGATCCTGGGCTCAGCCACTAACGAGGGATATGGCTCAGCCCCAGGAGACATACGTGCGTTCGACGTGCGCACCGGCCGTTTGGTTTGGACCTTTCACACCATCCCGCATCCGGGCGAGGCGGGATACGAAACCTGGCCGAAGGATGCCTGGAAAAGGGTCGGAGGAGCCAATTGTTGGAGCGGGATCTCAGCGGACGAAAAACGTGGAATCGTCTACATCCCGACCGCAAGCCCCAAGTACAACTTTTACGGTGCTGACCGCCTTGGCGCCGACCTCTACGGCGACTGCCTGCTCGCGCTCGATGCCCGTACGGGTAAACTTCTCTGGTATTTCCAGATGACGCATCACGACATTTGGGATTACGATAATGCTGCTGCTCCCAAGCTTCTCACTGTCTGGCACGATGGCCAAAAGGTGGATGCCGTGGCGCAGGTCGGCAAGACGGGATTCCTCTGGGTGTTCGACCGCGTAACCGGCAAGCCGCTTTGGCCCATTGAGGAGCGGCCGGAGCCGCGGTCCGACATGCCCGGAGAAGAGACATGGCCAACCCAGCCATTCCCCCTCGCACCCCCACCCTTCGCGCGGCAAGCGTTCACGGCAAGCGACCTCAGTCCGCTCATCAGCGATCCACAGGAATTGGCGCTGTTCCGCAAAGAGATCGAGGCATCGTGGAATGAGGGACTCTACACGCCGCCCTCGATGCGCGGCACCATGGAGATGCCGGGCAACAGCGGCGGAGCCAATTGGGGTTCCGCAGCCGTGAATCCCGCCGATGGCTCGCTCTATGTCGCCTCGATGGATCTTCCGTGCATACTCAAACTAGAGCGCGAACAGACCGGCCGAGCTTCTAAGGGCGAGTCGATCGAACAGCAGGGCCACTTTCTTTTTGAGTCGAATTGCCGCTCCTGCCATGGCACTGATCTCAAGGGATTGCCACCTGCCATCCCTTCGCTTGTCAACATCGGAGCAAGCCTGAGCCGTGAACAAATTGAAAGCGTGGTGAGGCAGGGACGCGGCCCGATGCCGGGGTTCGCGAGGCTTCCCGAGGCGGACCTGAAATCGCTCATCGCATTTGTTCTTAATCCTTCGGCGGCCTCGGCCTTGCCATCGCCTCCGGCCGAAGACCCCACAAACTCAGCCACTTCTGACGCCGGCGCGGTCCGCTACCTCACCGGATTTGGCTTCATGATGACCAGCACAGGAGTTCCACCCATAGCGCCGCCGTGGTCCTCGCTCACCGCGTACGATCTGAACAAGGGCACCATTAAGTGGAAAATTCCGCTGGGCGAAATACCGGACTTGGCTGCGAAGGGCGTTCCTGATACCGGCTTCCCTTTTCTCAAAACAGGCCCCGTAGTGACTGCAGGCGGATTGGTCTTCACCGCGACGCGCGATCATAAAGTTCGTGCGTACGACGTGGATACCGGCAAGGTGCTTTGGGAGAAGCGCCTCGACACCGGGCTTCAGGGCGTTCCGAGCGTGTACGAGTTTGGGGGGAGAGAATACCTTGTGGTCTGCGCCGCGGCCCCGGAGATGAGTGATTCTGCTGCCCAAGCTCGCATCCACGGCGCCTACGTGGCCTTCGCGTTGCCCAGCGCGTCGAAGTAAGCCGCGAATGCTTGAAAGCGCGATCCCTTGACTCGCCAATGCATCCTGTCCATCGTGCGCATCGATGTGAATGGCTCTATCGCTCTCCCCACTTCAATTTCCTTTGGAGAATCTCAAAGTACGATGTCGCCGGCGGCCGCACCAATTCCACGTAGGAATCGGCCTTGCGCACTCGCACCACGTCCTCGCTGTGCGCAGCGATTCCGACCTGGCCGTCAACCGTGAGGTACGCAGCCTCCCGCAGACTCTTCACCGTTACCTCAATCTTGACGGTATTGGGAAGCACCAGCGCCCGATGGGTGAGCGTGTGCGCGCAGATGGGTGTAACCAGGAAAGCTTCGACGGAGGGAGTAACGATGGGGCCGCCCGCAGCGAGTGAATATGCCGTCGACCCGGTGGGCGTAGAGACGATCAAGCCGTCCGACTTGTAGCTTGAAACAAACTCGCCGTTCACCCGCACCTCAAAGTCGATAATTCGCGCGATGGCGCCTTTATTCAATACCACGTCGTTCAAGGCCAAGAACGAAGTTAGAATTTCGTCAGCGCGAATCAACTCGCCTTCAATCTGCACGCGATGATCGGTCTTATGGGTGCCGGCCACCACCATTTCCAGGGTGGGATAAAGTTCGTCGCAGGTAATCTCAGTTAGGAATCCAAGCCCGCCCAAATTCACGGCAAGAATGGGAACCGGTTTGCGATTCAGGGCGCGCGCCGTGGCCAGCAGCGTACCGTCTCCACCCAGCACTATCAGCAAGTCCACCTGTGACGGCATCTCGTTGCGGGTGAGGCAGTGTTTTTTCGTCTCCATGATGGCCCCGGTTTCCTTGTCGATGAACGCCTCGATGCTGCGTTCATGGAGCCATTCGAGCAAACGCGGAACAATCTCGCGGATTTCCATCTTCTTCGGTTTGGAAACGATGCCGACGCGCTTGATGGAATTTGCCATGAGTGAAGAGCATTCTAGCAGGATCTAGGATTTGGGATTTAGGATTTAGGAGCAGGGGTGTGGAATTTGGGATCTAGGGTTTAGGATCTAGCAAGGGGCTCCGCAGGAGCCAGCTCGGGTACCCTAAATCCTAGCTCCTGAATCCTGAATCCTGGCCCCCAAATCCTGCTTCCACACCGCATGCAGAAAGAATTCGCGATTTCCCTCTGCTCCCAACAAAGGGCTTTCCATCGACGCCAACTGGCTGAAGCCGAGTTCCAGCAATTTGCGCGAAACCTTGGCCACGGACTCCTGATGCTGCGCCGGGTCACGCACGATACCGCCTTTTCCCACCTGCCCTTTGCCAACTTCGAATTGGGGTTTAACCAGCACGACCAGGTCTGCGGGAGACGCGAGCAAGGGGACAAGTGCGGGCAGGATCATCGTGACGGAGATAAAGGAAACATCGACGGTCGCGATTTCCGACAGCGTCCCGATTCGATCAAAGGTCAGGTAGCGCGCATTGATTTTCTCCAGGACGACGACCCGTGGGTCGCGGCGTAACTTCCAGTCGAGCTGATTGGTTCCGCCGTCGACGGCGAAGACCTTGCCCGCGCCGTGCTGAAGCAGGCAATCGGTAAACCCTCCCGTGGAAGATCCAATGTCGAGGCACACTTTTGTGTCGGGATTGATGCGAAAATGTTCCAGCGCTCCCTCAAGTTTCAGCCCGCCGCGGCTCACGTACTTGGGAACGTCGCCGACTAAGCGCAAGGCGGCCGCCGCATCGACCAGCGTGCCGCACTTTTCCTCCTTCTGCTCATTCACCAGAATCTGCCCCGCCAGGATGAGACCCTGCGCCTTCTCCCGTGACTCAGCGAGGCCTCGTTCCACAAGCAGCCGGTCGAGGCGGATTTTGTTGGAGTGAGCGTTCGGCATGACAATCCCAAATCCTAAATTCCGAGATCCTAACCCGTACTCTTCATTCCAAAGGCAATACCACCAACGGTGATTTGCAAGAGATGAAATAGCGCCGAATCTTCGGCCTTTCGGCCTACTGGCTTCTGACTCCTGACTCCTGACTCCCGCTTTTTACTGCGGCGCCAGCGCTCAAGGAAGTGAGTCTGCAGGAAGTTGAGCGGATCAACGTAAGGATTGCGCAGCCGGATCGACTCCGCCAGCACGTGTTGGCCGGCGAGCAGCGCCGATGCGCGGGAAATCTCAAGGACGCCTCGCACGCTGCGGCGATACTCGTCCTCGATGTGCCGGAAGATTTTCTGGCCGAGGTCGCGCGGACGCACCAGGGCGGCATAGAGACTGGCGATATAAAGGTCGGTCTTGGCCAGGGAATGCTCGGCGTTGTTGATCAGGTTGAAGAAGAAAGGCCAGCCCTCGTGCATGCTGCGCAGCATGTCCAAGCCGTGCGGAGCGTGGTCGCGCTGAAACTTGTCCAGGGCATGACCGAGGCCGAACCAGGCGGGAAGCAGGTGCCGCGATTGCGTCCAGGCGAAAACCCACGGGATGGCCCGCAGGTCGCGAAGATCGCTGGCGCCCCACCGGCGCGAGGGCCGCGACCCGAGGCGAATCTGCTCGATCAAATCGATGGGCGTCGCCTGGCGGAAGTAGTCCACAAATTCCGGGGTCTCATAAACCAGCTTGCGGTAGAAGTCTCGACTGCTGGCGGCGAGCTCTGTCGCATAGCCTTCCCATTCCGGGATTCTTGCCGTTTCCACCCGCAGCGAGTGGAGCAGGTGCGCGTCAAGCACCGAGGTCACCAACTGCTCAAGGTTCCTTTCGGCGATGGCGGGGCTCGAGTATTTTAGCGACACGACCTCGCCCTGTTCGGTGATGCGCAGCCTGCCCCCCGGCGCGGCGAAAGGTTGCGCTTGAATGCTGCGATGCGATTGCCCGCCGCCACGGTCGATGGTCCCCCCCTTACCGTGGAACAACGAGAAGCGCACGCGGTATTTCTCACCGACTTGCGCCAAGCGCTTTTGGGCGTGAAAGAGTTCCCAATTGGCCGCGACGTAACCGCCGTCTTTCACCGAATCCGAATACCCCAGCATCACCTCCTGGAAGTCCCGGCGCCCTCGCAGAATGCGGCGATATAGAGGATCGGCGAACAGCTCTTCGATGATTCGCGGCCCCGCGTTGAGGTCGTCAAGGGTTTCAAACAGAGGGATAACATCGACGCGCGAATCCAGGCGGCGGCCGCGCGGCTCCACAAGTCCCGTTTGCCGGGCCAGCAGCAGCACGTCCCACACATCCGCCGCGCTCGACGTCATGCTGAGCACGTAGCGATGCGCCGCCGCTTCGCCGCTGCGTACTTGGATGGTTCGGAGGGCGCGAAATTCCTCCAGCACCCGAAGCGTGTCCGCGGAAAAAGGCGGGCGCACGACAGGCTTGAAAAGCATCCGCTTAATCGATGTGATGCGCGCTTCAGCGGGCTCGGCCGGCAGGTGCGCTTTGCGCAGAATCTCCTCCGCCGCACCACGGGTGGCGCGCGAGTGGGTGCGGAAGTCCAGGCTCGCGCCGTGAAAGCCGAAGACCTGCGAGGCCACCCGCAAGCGGCCCGGTCCCAGCCGCGCAATCCGCGGGCTGGGATAGGCCAACAGCATCTCTTCCAGCTTGCCAAGTTCGCGGGCGAATTCTTCCGGCGCCGTATATGCGCCCGGGGCGCGATCCACCGTGCGATCGAGCCGCCACATCATGATGCGCAGTTTGCGCCGATAAAGCTCGCTGGGCTGATCAACGGCCTCGAAGGCGCGAGTGGCAGGAAAACGCTGCATGTCGCGGTCGATTTCGCTGCGCAGCGCCGATTCGAGTTGGCGATTGCGGCAAGGGAAGGATGCCCAGCCCAACATGCGGCGGCAGGCGTCGTGGTAATAGCGCAGGATGCTCACGCGCACCTGCTCCGCGGCGTCCAGGCTCGTCTCCGGAGTCACGAAGGGATTGCCATCGCGGTCGGTTCCCACCCACGAACCGAAACTCAAAAATGGCGCGGGCTTCGGCAACCGCGGGTAGCGGCGTGCCATCTCCGCGCAAAACTTTTCCCAGAAACTCCCCGCCAGGTCGTAGATGGTGCGTTCCAAGAAAAAGCGGGCATTCTCGCTTTCCATCGCCGGCGTCACCACGCCCTCGCGCACCTCGTCGGTAAGCCACAAGGCTTCAATCCACGAGTCGACGTCCCGCTCGGCGGCAGAGGTCAAATCGCCACAGGCGGCGTCGAGCGTTCTCCCCAAACGCAGGATATGGTTCAGGACGCTGCGGCGCTTGGCCTCGGTGGGGTGGGCGGTCAGCACGGGCTCGATGCTCATTGATTCCAGCAGCTTCTTGATCGCGGCCGGAGGCACCTTTTGGCGGCGCAGTTCGCTGAAAGTGTGGCGCAATGACATGGGCGCGCCTGCTCCTTGCCGGTCATGCGTGCGCAGGCGGCGGACGCGCTCGCGTTCCTCGCAGAGATTGACCAGGTGAAAGAACAGGCTGAAGGCGTGAGCGACGGCCTCGGCCTGCTCTACCGATAGGCCGTTGACCGCGTGCTCCTTGGCGCGTAGGGGTGCGCCATGGCGCGCCCCCGCAACGTTGGCGCTTTGCCGAATTTGCTTGGCCACTTTCCGTAGGACTTCGATGGCCGAAAATACTTCCGGTCCCGACTGCTCGCGCACCATAGCGCCGAGCCGCGTCGTCAGAAACCGCACTTCCTGTCGCAGAAGTTCGTTCATAAAGCACAATCAGGAGCCAAGATTTCAGAATCCAGGTACCGAGAAGAGGATTGGATAACTCGAGTTGTTCATCATAACTGAAACCGGAAGCCAGGAGTTAAGGGTCATTGAATAGCAGATGGTCACTACTCTGGCCGCCGATGACCGGCTTACAACGAAGAGTGCGATTATTTTGGAGCGCTCAACGCACTCGCCCGCGCGGAAGTATCGAGAAACACAGGGACCAGCGCGGGCGGAAGCCCGTCACTTCCTCCGCAGTTTCACCCAATAACGATCGGTATACTCCGCCCTCCACGTATCGCCGGGGGCGCCGGGGCGAGGCGTGGGAAAATGGAGGTGTTGTTTACCGTCCCTCGTCCAACCGTAGACTTCATTCCAAGAGCATTCCAGCCGGTGGGGAATCAGGATTTGATCCAAGAGGTCATACTTGAAGATTTTTCGCAGGTGACAGTTCTGGACGTGCCTCATCCCGCGCGCAGCGCGGACCTTGTCTTCCTTGGCCGAGCCCGTTCCCGTGACCGCGGCGTAAGGCTTGCGATATGAGCGTGACATAGAAAACTCCCTTTATGAGTTACCTATGTCATGGATTAGCCCTCCGTCTCGAAATCTACCTTCAAGCATACCATCCCCCGCGATCACCGCTTCTAGGGTGCTACTTACTTGCCGCGAAGGGCGCGGCGGAGCTCCCGCCGCAGGGCGTTCAAGTCCGGTTCGACCTGAAGTCGCTGGCTGTTTTCCTGGTCTTCCGAGCGGTGGCGCATGATGTACTCGGTGTCTTTGAGCTGGTTCCCGGTTAGCACGCAGACGATGTCCGCGTGCCGTTCGATTTTCCCCGCCCGCACGAGCTTGCGCACGCCGGCGATGGTGGCGGCGGAAGCAGGCTCGCACCCTACGCCGTCCTCGGCCAGGACGCGTTTGGCTTCGAAGATCTCCTCGTCCGTGACCGACTCGCAGAACCCTCCCGCCCAATCGAGCACGCGCCGCGCCTTCTTCCAATTGGCGGGATGGCCGATGCGAATCGCGGTGGCCTCCGTGTGGGGATCGTCGACCGCGATCAAATCGGGAGCACCGGCCCGAAGGGTCTGATAGAAAGGGTTGGAGCCTGCCGCCTGAACGATGACGATGTGGGGCACCTTCTCGATGAATCCGAGCTCCTTGAGCTCACGCAAGCCTTTACCGATGGCAGAGGAATTTCCCAGGTTACCGCCGGGAACTACGATGTAATCCGGAGGCCGCCAGGCGCGCTGCTCCAGCATTTCCGCGACAATGGTCTTCTGGCCTTCAATCCGGAAAGGATTGATGGAATTCACTAGATAGAGTCCCAGCTCGGGAGCGATCTCGCGGAGCAGGCGGAAAGCTTCGTCAAAATTGTCCCCGACCTCCACCACCAGCGCGCCAAAATCAAGCGCCTGGGCCAGCTTGGCGGCGGAAATCTGCTTGTAGGGAACAAACAGCAGTGCCTGCATGCCGGCGCGCGCGGCATATGCGGCCATCGATGACGATGTGTTGCCTGTCGAAGCACACGCTACCATGCGGATGCCGCGTGCCTCAGCACGAGTAATGCAGGCCGTCATGCCGAGGTCTTTGAAGGATCCGGTGGGATTGTTAGCTTGGTGTTTGATGGTCAGGTGGACCGGGCCGGCCCACCACCCGGTGCGGCGGGTTCCGACGAGCGGGGTGGAGCCCTCAGAAAGTGAAATGATGCGGGCAGCGGAATCCACGAAAGGGATGAGCTCGCGGAACCGCCATACACCGCTGCGGTCGATCGGTTCGCCGCTCAGGCGGCGCTGTTGCCATGCGCGCCGAAGTTGCTCCGGGTCGAAGGGATCAAAATCATATTTTACGTCGAGCAAGCCGCCGCAAAAAGCGCAGGCATGCGAATCCTTCTTCGGGTCCTGGCGGCGCCCGCAGGCTTCCTCGATGCATTGGAGATAGGCGGAAGACATGGGTTTCTAAAGGGTAAAGTGTAAAGGTTAAAGTACAAAAGGGGCAAAGTGCGGAGCGGCCGCTTCCTTTTATCCTTTAACCTTTATACTTTACCGTTTTGTCTTTACCCTTTACTTAGCTTGCCTCCAGCTTGAACTCTTCGTGGACGGCCTTGACGGCCTCTTTGACGTCGGAAGCCTTCACGGCGAAGGAAATGCTTAATTCCGACGAGCCTTGGGCGATGGCGATGATATTGATCCCACTCCGTCCCAGGGCGGCGAAGGCACGGCCGGAGATGCCGGGCGTTCCCTTCATGTGTTCGCCAATCATCACCACGATGGCCACGTGGGGCATGACTTCAATCGATACCCTGTCATCGTGGAGCATTTCCAGCTCAAAGGTTTTTTCCAGTTGGTCTGTCACCGGGCGGATATCGGCGTCGTGAACGGCGAAGCACAGCACGTTGTCGGCTGAGGACTGCGTGACCATCAGTGTGGGAATATCGTCGAGGCTCAGCGAGCCAAAGGCCTTCGCCGCGAGTTGTGGGAAGCTCAGAGTTTCCTTGCCGGTGATGGTAATAAGGTCGGCCTTGCTGACGGAAGTGATGGCCTTGACGCCCTTCTGGCTGTTGGTGGCGGAAGGAACGATGCAAGTACCAGGACATGCGGGATTGAAGCTGTTCTTGATCCAAACCGGAATTTTCTTCTTCATGACGGGTTGGATGGTTTTGGGGTGCAGGACCTTGGCGCCGAAAAACGAAAGCTCGATGGCCTCGCGATAGGAGATTTCCGGCAGAATCCGCGCTGCCGGAACCAGGCGGGGGTCAGTGGTCATGACGCCATCAACGTCCGTCCAGATCCACACTTCGTCGGCGTCGAGAGCCGCGCCCACAATCGTTCCACTGTAATCGGACCCACCCCGGCCGAGCGTGGTACAGGCACCGGCACGTGTGGCGCCGCGGAATCCGGTGATGACCGGAATCACACCGCGCCGACGCAACCCCGCGAGGCGCTGCCGGGTTTTGGCATTGGTTTCGTCGAAGTACGGCGCGGCGCTGCCAAAGTGATCGTCGGTCACGATGAGTTCAGTGGCGTCAATGGCTTCCGCCGGGGTGCCGCGCGATCGCAGGATGGCCGCCATCAGATTGGCCGACATCACTTCGCCCAGGCTGGAAAGCGTGTCCATAGCTCGCGGCGTCACCTCGCGCACCAGTGAGAAACCCGAGCAGAGGTTTTCAAAATCGGCCACGGCGTCAGCCAGGCGAGGCAGAACCGCGGCTTGCTCAGCCGCTTTCAGAAGCTGATCCGCGACCTCGCGGTGCCGATGGGCCAGTTCGCGGCGCACGTTCTTCCAATTCTCGCGGTCGCCGCGGCTGGCTTCGTTAGCGGCGCGGATCAGCATGTCGGTGACGCCACCCATCGCGGAAACCACCACCGCAACTTCCGCCTGCTGGGCACGTTCCGCGACGATCTCCGCCACGTTTTTCATCCGCTCCGCATTGCCGACGGAGGTCCCGCCGAACTTCATAGCGATCAGGGGCTTCTTGGTCTTACCTGCAACTGGATTTTCTTTCACCATAATTTTCGAGCCGTCAGTTATCAGCTTTCAGCAATCGGCTAAAGCGCTAGAGGTAGATCGACAAGAGGCGAATGGAAATCCTCGTCGCTATAACCGGTACCAGCCCTCACTGAAGGCTAAGTGATGCAAGCTGATCGCTAATTCCTTTCTACCCCTACGGGCAAAAGTTTACCCGTCCGGGCTCAGCGAACCGGAAACGCTCTCTTTCCAGCTCGCTAGCGAATCGAACCGGTATTCGTCGTCGTGGAGGAAGCGTTGGCGATGGCGGTCTTGGTGGACTCGCGTACGACTTCAATAAAAACCTTGGTGGGAAGCGACAGGTAGCGGTCCCGGCGATATACAAGACCCAGCTCCCGGTAAATCTTCTGGCCCTCCAAAGGAATCAATTTCAGCAGGCCCGCGGCGACTTCAGGCTGCGCGTAGGTCCGACTGATCAGGGAGACCCCGAGGCCGGCGCCCACAAATTTCTTGATGGTTTCAACGCTGGCCAGCTCCATGGAGATTTGCAAGTGATCGCGTTGCGGACGCAGCAGACGGTCAATGACCACCCGCGTGTGGCCGGTCTTGGGCAGGATCAAAGGATGCTGCGCGAGTTCCTCCACCGTCACGCTCTTGTTCTTGGCCAGCGGATGGGATTTGGGCATCACCACCTGGACTTCGTCGCGAAAGACCGAGATCACTTCCATGTTATTAGCCGTCATCGGCAGGGTGACGATTCCCAGGTCAACCGCACCCTCTTGAACTTTCTGAAGGATCTTGTGGCTGAAGTTCCGGTAGATGTTGATTTGCACGAGCGGATAGAGCTGCTTGAAGCGGAAAAAGGTCTTAGGCAGAACGTAGAGGCAAGTGGCTTCGTTGGCGCCGATAAAAAGCTTGCCCCGCGGGGTCTGGTTCAACTCCGCAATGGCCTGAAGAGCCTCCTTGTGCATCAGAAGCATCTTCTCCGCGTAGCGATTGAGAATCTCCCCGGCGGGAGTCATCAAGACTTTCTTGCCGCTGCGGTCAAAGAGTTTTTCCCCGCATTCCTGTTCGAGCAGACGCACCTGCGCGCTGATTGCGGGCTGCGTGCGAAATAGCTTTTCCGCCGCGCGGGAGAAGCTTTGCAGCTTCGCGACTTCCAAAAAACTTCCTAGTTGATCGTAGTCCATTGTATTTGCGCGCTTGCAGTTTTCTATTCTAACAAATTGCGAGCGGTCCGCGTGCAGAAAAGTGCCGGATCACGGAAACGAAGGCAATCGGTTGCCCGCGCGCGTTTGAGTGGTGTTGAGGATGCGAAAGAAGTGGTTTAGAACCCCGGCAGGCCCGGGCGCTGAAGCTGGCCATAGCCCGCGAGGGTTGAGAGTAACTTCACCAGGTCAAATCCGACTTCCCGGAAAATGCTGCGGAGATCGCGCTCGCGGTCTTCCGGACTCATGGCGACATACTTCTCCGCCGGTATGTAGAACGGGTTATCCCGAACCATCGTATTTTCTACAAACAAGTGGCGGTGGACCGCGATGGCGGAAAAAAGGTGCGGTATTTCCAGGCGCCTGGTGTCATACTGGCACAAAGCCACGCTGGGATAATGCTTAACAAGATAATTCAAATACGAGTGACACTCGAAAAACTGCGCTTTGGAAATAGCTTCAGGCTTTGTACCCAGTCCCTCTTCCAGCCACCGGGCGGCCGGAACGCGCGCGTCCTCGGCTTCGGCAAAGAACGCCCGGGCCCTGTCCAGCCAGTCGCGGCTGCCCAACGCCTGCGACGGGAATTGCAGCGTGTGGTCGCGCAGGCGCCGTTGCGTGTCGATGCCGACCTTGGTGAGTCGTGCACGCATGGCCGAGCGCTGGTCTACGGCCGCGTGATAACAGCACCGGTGCCCCCGGCTTAGGCCCTCGCTCACGAATTCCAACCCCCGCGCTGCGGAGCCTTCGCCGCGATGCAGGACGGCAATGTGTTCGTGACAGTACACGGGAAACCGCGCGTCGATCGAGGTGAAGATGGGCAACGACATGGGGGGTTGACTCGCGACGGAAAACCTTCCCTGCGTGTTCTCAGGGTTCGCGCGCAGGTCGTGGCCATTGGGCACGGATAACTTGCCGTCGCCACCCTTGCGCAACATGCCGCGCTTTTGCCGCATGTTCCTGGTGGCCGCGATTATGCTTTTGCCGGTTGAAGCTGTCAAGGAAGCCGGTTCTTGAGAACGAAAGCCCACGAAGAGTTCGCGAAAGCTGCTATTCTTAAATGGAAGGGGAGGATGCCCAAAGCAAGCCGAGTGGTGCTCCGCTGTTTCCCCCCTTCTCTTCATTATGATCCAGCTCTCCGCGGCCGGTAAGCGCTTCGGCCCCAAAACGCTGTTTGAGAATCTCGACTGGCTCATCACGCCGCGCGATCGCGTCGGCTTGGTGGGCGCGAACGGTACGGGCAAGACCACGTTGCTCAAGGCTCTGGCCCGTCTCGAACCCCTCGACTATGGCGAGATTACCTTCGCCAAGGGGACTACCGCCGGCTATCTACCACAGGACGGCCTGACCCTTTCCGGACGCTCGGTGATGGCCGAGTGCATGTCCGTTTTCGGCGACCTGCTCTCCATGGAACAGGAAATGGAAAGCCTGATGGAGAAGATGGGGGAACTCGACCCGGCCGGGCCCGAGTACCAGCAGGTGGCCGACCGCTTCAATGCGATTGACACTGAGTTCCAGCACCGCGACGGATATTCGCTCGAAGCGCAGGTGGGAATGGTGTTGGGAGGGTTGGGATTCCCACCCTCCGATTGGCATCGCCGCACGGAAGAATTCTCCGGCGGCTGGCAGATGCGCATTGCCCTGGCCAAGCTGCTGCTGGAAAAGCCCAACCTGCTGCTGCTCGACGAGCCCACCAACCACCTGGACCTTGAGGCCCGCAACTGGCTGGAAGAGTACTTGCACGACTACCCTCACGCCTGTGTGTTGATCTCGCACGACCGTTTCTTCCTCGACGTCACGGTGAAGAAGATGGTGGAAATCTGGAACCAGCGGGTCCACTTTTACACCGGCAACTACGAAAAGTACTTGAAGGAAAAGACGGAGCGAAGGGCGCAAATCGAAGCGGCTTACCAGAACCAGAAGGATCGGATCGAGCAGCTCGAGGTGTTCATCAACCGCTTCCGCTACACGGCTACCAAGGCCAAGCAGGTCCAAAGCCGCATCAAAGAACTCGAGCGGATGGACCGCATCGAAATTCCCAAGGAAGAGAAGGCCATCCACTTTAGTTTCCCGCAACCCAAGGCGAGCGGCCGGCACGTGGCGGAGTTTCAGCGCGTCGCCAAAAGCTATGGTTCCAAGCATGTGTTCAGCGGCGTGAGCTTCACCATCGAGCGGGGCGATCGCGTGGCATTGGTGGGCGTGAACGGGGCGGGAAAATCCACCCTCATCAAATTGCTGGCGGGTATCGAACCTTTGAGCGCGGGGGAGTTCAAACTGGGGCACAATGTTGAGGCGGATTACTTCGCCCAGGACCAGTACAAAGCGCTCGACCCGGAAGCGCGCCTGCTGGACGACCTGACGCGCGCCGCGCCGATGGCAATGAGCACGCAGACGGAGTTGCGCGGCCTGTTGGGGTGCTTCCTGTTTACTGAAGACGATGTGTTCAAGCGCATCCGCGTGCTCTCAGGCGGCGAGCGCAACCGCTACGCGCTCGCGCGCATGCTGCTGCACCCGTCCAATTTTCTGCTGCTCGATGAGCCCACCAACCACCTCGACCTGCGCGCCAAGGACGTGCTGCTGGAAGCTCTGGAGAAGTATACCGGCACGGTGGTGTTCGTTTCGCACGACCGCTACTTCATCGATAAACTGGCCACGCGAGTGTTTGAAATCGGCGGCGGCGAAGTGAACGTTTTCCCCGGCAACTACGAGGATTACCTGTGGCGCAAGGAAGGGAAGGAAATTGATCTCACCCTGCCTGGCCTGCCGGATTTGGTGGCAGAACGCGCCGGATCCCGTTCGGGGTCGCGCTCGCATCAGGACGGCGGCCATGCAGCCTCGGCCCAGACGGAACCCGCTTCCCCAGCAAAATCGAAGAAGATCAATCCGCTTCGATTGCAAGAGATGAAGGATCGCTGCCGCGAGATCGAGGAGCAGGTGGCGCGCCTCGAAACCGAAATCGAGGGCTATTGTCAGGAGTCGGCCCACTTCAAAAGCGCCGATGAAAGCGTGCGGCTCGCCAAGCTGATCGAAGACGGACGCGAAGAAATCGCTCGGCTCATGCGTGAGTGGGAAGAAACCACCAAGGTGGTTGAGGAGAATGAGTAGCGGGCGAGATCGGCACGATTCGAAACATTCGCAGCGGGAGGCCCGGCATTATGCGCTTGGGCGTACGGACGAGAACCGGCTGTTGTTTGTCGCTTTCACCGTGCGGCGGACCTTGATCCGGGTTATTTCGGCACGCGAGATGACCCGCAGGGAGCGGAGATTTTATGAAGCCTATGATGAGCAAGAAGGGCCTGAAGGCCCTCCCGGCGTTTAGTTCGGAAGGTCAGGAGAGGGATTTCTGGGCGCACGAGGACTCCACTGAATATATCGATTGGACGAAGGCTAAGCGTGTTGCCTTTCCCAATCTGAAGCCCTCGCTGCGGACGATTTCGGTGCGACTGCCGGTTATGATGATCGCCCGCCTGAAGTTGCTTGCCAACCAACGTGACATCCCTTATCAATCCTTGCTCAAGATGTTCCTCGCCGAGCGCCTGGAGCGCGAGAATCGCCGACATTAGAAAGAGTGCATCGATGGCAGAGGTTGCTGCCTCAGCCACTTGGGGCCGCCACAGCCACGGCGCCTCCGGGCTGCGCCGGCGGGGTCAGATAACTCCGGAGTGCGCGATCGCGCGAGCGAGTATTGTTCGACCGTCATCCTTCCACGAGTCGCGTGGTTCCGCCGCCAGGCGGGCGAATGTCCACAAGCGAACGCGCTCGTAATCGACACCCAGCAAATCCGCGAATCGACTGATCGTCGCAAGAGGGTCAGAGCGCAACCGCTCAGCGCAGTTCAACAAGTGCTGCGTCGCGTCATACGCAGGATCGCCCACGAACGGCTTCGGGTCGATCGCGAGCCAAGGTTCCCGCTGCGCGCGAAGCACATTCCCCGCGTGCAGGTCGGTCGCGAGCAGCACCTCCGTGGCCGCTGTGCGTGGTAACTCTTCAAAGAGGCGAAGGCCTTCACTGACAAGGCCTGGGTCGGACCACCGCTCCGCCCGGCTGAGAGTCTCATCTCTCCAATAGGCGATCATGGCAGCCAGAGGTCGGAACGGATGTGGTGGCGACGGTGAACGCCAGGCCCGCTTTAACAGCCCCGCGATCACGAGGTCCTGTTCGGGTTCCGGCAGCGCGCGCAACGGCGCCCCCGGCTCGCACCGCTCAATGAGCATGGCGTTCAGGCCATCGTCGGCTTCCAGCAGGCGGACCGTCGGGTCTCCGTTCCAGAAGCGCAGCCCCTGGATCTCATGCTCGCCCTCCAGATGCGGCATGCCGAGTTTCAGCACGGCGGCCGTCCCGTCGGCGCGCGCTACGGGCGCGACCCAAGCGCAGCTCCCTTCCTCGTCATCGAACGGCGGCCCAAGCGAGAGCGACCATCGGCACTCTAGCTCATGCAGAGTGGCGGACAGCCGCTTGAGCCAATCCGCGCGCTCCGGCGTCTTGCCGCAGTTTTCCACGAGCCGCGCAGGGAGATTCAAAATCCATACCTCCACTTCGCAGAATGCAGCCACCCATGTTCACGACACGCTTCCGTTGGAGCGGCCGGGCATCGTCATTATAGGGTTCGCACAGAATGAGACTCTAATCGCTCGTTGGCGCCGCGCCAATTTGGCCGAGGTGATGAACCATGTGGTGCAAGTAATCTTCCGCCAGGAATTTGAGGGTCACGGGTTCGTTTTGGCCAATTCGAATGGGAACCGCCAGTTTACCGGAAGGAAGGCGTGCGATGACGTGCGCGAGATACCGATTGTAGTTCGCCCAAAGCGCCACCAACAAGGACCACTCGGCTTCGTCGGCAGCCTGCGCGCGCGACCAACCATTTTGATCATAGGTGGGAAACTCGAGAGAGTCTTGGAGCGACGCACGCACAAACCTCTGGTGGTTGTTCGACGCGGAATCGATCAGGTGACCCATAACCTGCTTGCGTGACCATCCGCCCGCAAGGATGCGCCTGCTGCTTTCATCCCCATCGACGCGCCGGAGAATCTCTTCCGCCGAGTTCACCACGCGCAGAAGTTCCGCACTTAATGCCGCCATATCCATAATTGTTGCTCCTGAGCTTGCAGCGTCATTAGAACCAACTCGGCGCAGGCAAGTCAAGGCGGGGTCATTGACGGCGGACATACAGGGTACTATGCTTTCGAAGACGAATTGGGCGGGGCCGGTTCACCCCGAAGCCTTGTCCTTACGAGAAGGGACGAAACCCCATGAAGCTGGCAATCCCTATGGTCCTACTGCTCGCTCTCTGCCCAATGCGGGCTGCGCTTGGGCCGGAATCGGGTAGCCCGAAGGTCAGCGTCCTATATGGGGAGCCCTTTGTTGGCGCGCAAGAGGCGACCCAGCCAACCAACGCGGCACAAAAAGGTGAGAATAGAGAGCTCACAAATGATGACGTGATCAGCATGGTCAAGTCTGGACTCGCGGAGGACACCATCGTCCTATCCATTCAGCATAGTTCAACCCATTTCGATACCTCGCCCCAAGCATTGATTGCGCTCCAAAGTCAGGGTGTACCGCAGAAGGTGCTGGACGCCATGATTACTGCTGGAAACAAGGGGAACACGCCACCGGCCCAGCCCAGCGCGCAAACTCCGGCGAATCCTGAAAACATCGGGGAAAAGGGGAAATGGGATTTAAGTGAGGAAGTGTCGTCGGCGGATGGTTCGCGGACAGTGATGATGACTCGCGCGGCCGAAGAAGGCGGGTCCGCATCGGCAGGTCCATACCGGGATACTCGCCTCTACATTCGCTGCCAGTCGCGCCACACGGACGTGTACATTCGTACGGCCTCAATTCCCTCCAGCGCCGACGCGAATGGACAGTATTCTGTCCGGCTCCGGCTGGATGATGGTCAACCTTTCACGCAGCATTGGGACCAATCGATAAACCACGATTCGCTGTTTGCGCCACAGCCCGTGGAGCTTGCCCAGAAACTGGCCTTCGCGAGGAAGATGACGCTGGAATACACACCCTCAGGGTCCGGGCCCGTCGCGACCTCGTTCGACCTAAACGGTCTCGATGGAGGGTTGGGCAAAGTCGCTGACGCCTGCGGATGGTCGATCCAAAGCCCGACCGCGAAAGCCGCCAGATTGAAAGAAAGTACACCTGATATTCATAAGATACGAAAAGTCTTTTTGGACAGCGATTGGGCAGACGATGACGAGGCGGTGGCACGAAAGGCAAGGGCGATCGAGACGCACACCTGCTTGCAAGTGGTCGCTACCACCGAGGCCGCCGATGCCATCCTCAGTTGGTCCATCCAGGGATTCACCGGCGGCGCTCTGCAATTGCGCAACAAGGACGGTCAGGTAATCTGGAGCAGAAGCGGGAGCCTGGCCACGCCCCTCAAGGCGCTTAAGCAAGAGCTTGGCTGTCCGAAGTAACACGGCGTGATTGGCGAGCCGCCCGATTCCTGTAACACATCGATTCACTCGTCGAGTTTACGGACCCTTCCATGTCGCACGCGACCGTCCAGCCGAGGGTCGCGATGACCTCACGGTAACCTACCGCTCCCCGCAAGCATGAGATCAGTTGACCCCGGCGAACTCGAGGCAAAAGAGAAGCGGTAGCGATTCTCGCGGCCCGGCGTGATACACTCCCCCGCTTCGGTTATAGGTAATACCGGATGAGAAGGTGAATCTTTTCTCCAACATCGTAAATCGCCAATCATCATCATATGAAACCGATCAAGGACCACGTCGATGAAAAAACCGTCAATGTTATTTGTGGGAATTGCACTCGTATTTTTATTTCTAAACCCTCTGGCGGATGCGCAAGGTCAGGCCTCGAAAATCCGTGCCGCGGTGGACGGCCTGGCGCTTACTCCCCCCATGGGTTGGTACCCGTGGAATGAATTCGGCCAGGAGCCTCAAAACGAGAAGCTGATCAAGCAGATTGTTGACGCACTGATCAGCAGCGGGATGAAAGACGCGGGTTACGCTTATGTTGGGCCCGATGAGGGAATCTGCTTCTCGCGCGGCGCTGACGGCAGGCTCACCCCTAACCTGGAGCGGTACCCCAGCGGCCTGCGCGGCCTCGGCGATTATATTCACCAGCGAGGTCTGAAGTATGCACTGTATACGGATGCCGGCACCCGCACGTGTAGCAAGGCAATGCCCGGAACCAAAGACCATGAGGTTGACGACATGGCAGCCTTCGCCGCGTGGCGCGCGGATTACGTGAAGGTTGACTGGTGCAATACCGAGGGACAAGACCCCGCCTCGACCTATAC
The DNA here is from genome assembly GCA_963808085.1 of uncultured Acidobacteriota bacterium. GTDB lineage: Bacteria > Acidobacteriota > Terriglobia > UBA7540 > UBA7540 > Bog-366. The sequence continues at coordinate 39,815 of CAWEFC010000026.1, read as the reverse complement.
CCGGCTTCGCGACGCCCAATTGGCCGCCGGCCGCCCCATCGTCTTCAGCCTTTGTTCATGGGGCAAGGGAGACCCGTGGAAGTGGGCCGCTTCCGTGGGTCATCTCTGGCGGACCACGGCCGACATCTGTGGTCCGGGCAAAGCCGATTGGAACGCCGCGATGAAGAACACCGCGGAGAACGAGAAACTGTTTTCGGCGGCAGGCCCTGGGCACTGGAACGACCCCGACATGCTCATCAATGGAATGGGTGGCCTGAGCGAGACCCAAAACCGCACCTTCTTCAGCCTATGGTGCATGATGGCGTCTCCCCTCATGGCCGGTAATGATCTGCGAAAGATGACGACGTCTACAATTCAGACTCTGGCCAATCGCGAGGCGATTGGGATTGACCAGGATCCCCTGGGAATACAGGGGCATATCGTTCGGCACGAGGGCAATGCGGAGATCTGGGCCGCCAAACCTCTTTTTGACGGCAGCCATGCCGTGCTGGTCTTTAATTCCGGAAACGCTGCGGCTGACGTTCGCGTGAACTGGCAGGATTTGGGCAGCGCGGAAACGGAGGCATTGTACGTGCGCAATCTGTGGACCCATCAAACCAGTGGGCCGCGGCGCGGTGGCACTACCGTCACCGTGCGTTCGGGCGACGTGGCCCTCTTGCGCATCTCAAAATCGAATGCCTTTCCACTGCCGCCCGTTATCGTCGCCGATTCCTACCGGGCGTCTTTCCACGCCCCAGCCACCGGGTCTCAAAAGCTCACGAAAGCGATTACGGTCAAGACCACCGGCAGCAATGAACTGCCGCTCTGGAAAGTGCGCCCGGATCTGCCGTCGTGGTTAACTGTCGCGGTGACAAAACACGGCAAGAGCGAGACGCTCGCGAGCACGGTATCGACAACGGGACTTGCGAATGGCTCCTATCACGCCCTCGTGAGGGCCGACAACATCGAGCCGGTTTCGGGCCAACCGATGTCCGCTCTTTACTACGACGTTGACTTGGAAATCGGCGGAGGGCAGGACAGGAACTGAAATCAAGTCCCGCCGCGCCCGGTCATGGCCGGGACGGCCTTGGCACCCCCGCTTCGTCATCGGCGGGATCGCCTGTCACGATGAGTGAGGATTGTGGCCCGGTTGGGACAACTGCTTTCCCGACGAATCGATACGCCTTCGGCGGGCATTTCAAATTCAAATTTCAGATTTCAAATTTGAAATTGCGAAAGAGAGATCTTCTTGGCACTGTTTGGAGAAAGAAAGCCAGGCCGGGGACCATTGGGTGCTGCGGCCCCTGACCTGGCTCAGATGCGATCCAAAATTCAAGATCCAAGTTCCAAAGTCAGGGATACAATCCGCGCAGCACGGTGGCCTCAGCAACGCGGCTGATACCGAGCATGTTGGCGGCGGTACGCATGCTGACCTTGCGATCGATGTGGATCTTCAGTACTTCGGCAAAACTATTCTTCATCACCCGCTCCAAGCGGTCATAGACGTCCTGCGCTTCCCAGAACAGGTGTTGCTCGTCTTGTACCCACTCGAAGTAAGACACGGTAACGCCGCCCGCATTGCAGAGGATATCGGGAATCACGAACGCCCCCTTGTCCTCCAGAATGGCGTCGCCTTCGGGGGTGACCGGTCCGTTGGCCGCCTCACCCACGATCCGGGCTTTCACGGTGCCGGCATTGGACTCGCCAATCGAATTCTCCAGTGCGGCGGGTATGAGGATTTCGCAGTCGAGCGCCAGCAGTTCTTGCGGGGTAATGGCTTCCGAGTTGGGGAAGCCCGTCACGCCTCCGGTGTGCTCCTTGAACGTGATGAGCCTCGGAACGTCGAGCCCATTGGCGTTGTAAACGCAACCTCGCGAATCGCTCGCGGCAATCACGTAAGCCTGATTGCTGTCGAGCAATTGCGCGGCAATGGAACCGGCATTGCCAAAACCCTGTACCACCACCCTTGCGCCCTTAATCGGAATGCGCAGATGCTCAGCCGCGCACTGAACGGTGTAATAAACTCCGCGGCCGGTGGCTTCATTCCGTCCGAGTGAGCCGCCGAGGGCAATCGGCTTGCCCGTGACGACCCCGGGGATCGGGTAGCCTTTGGTCATGCTGTACGTGTCCATGATCCAGGCCATAATTTGCGAATTGGTGTAGACGTCCGGAGCAGGAATGTCTCGTTCCGGACCAATGAGCGGCAGAATCGCGCTGGCATAGCGGCGAGTCAGACGCTCAAGTTCAGTTTGCGACATCTCTTTGGGGTTGCACGTAATTCCCCCTTTGCCTCCCCCAAACGGAATGTTCACCACCGCACACTTCCACGTCATCCAGGTGGAGAGAGCTTTGACTTCGTCAAGTGTGACTCCGGGATGATAACGGATTCCACCTTTGGCCGGGCCTCGCGACGTGCTGTGCTGAACCCGGTAACCCTCGAACCTTTGAATATGCCCGCTGTCCATCCGTACCGGGAGGTTCACATGCAAAATCCGTTCCGGGTACTTGATCATGTTTCGAACGTCCAGGCTTAAATCCAGTGCATCCGCCGCGAGATCGAAATTCTCCATGGCGGAGTCATATGCCGTCTTAGCCGTTTGAGTTAGGACTGCCATTCAAACACCCCCATTTGCGAGAGACACACCTCGGGGCCAGCGGGAGTATGGTGCAACCTATTTTCAAATGCAACTGCTATGAAGCGACTGGGACAAGGTGTCGTAGGGGACAATTTGTATGCTCGCATGGTGAGATCCTGATCCTCACATCAATTGGAGTTCGATGGGTCTCGAAGCAGTGATCAGTCCCCCCAAAATGTGAGGCGTGTCGCACGGGCCATCCTCGTTCCGATTTCACGCCCGCAAGTCGTCCAGTCCACACGGTGCAAATGACTGCACTCGGCAGCGCTCAGATGCCCATGTCGGCTTCACGATTTTAGGCGCCCAACCTCATTCCATGGCGGCGGCCGTCTGGCCGACTTGGGCTGGCACCTGAATTGCTGCCATTTTGCCTGGGCCCGTCACTGAGGCGGAAGTTGTTGTCCGCAAACGCGTTTCGAGAGCAGGCAGAGCATCCGTTGGGTATTAGCGCGCAGTGCGAACGGGGTCCGAGGGGGAAAACCGTGGATTCACCGACGCCCAAGCTGATTAATCCTCGCCCGGTCGAGGCCAAACCGAAGGTGCGGCGAAATCCCAAGGCCCCCCGCCAAGTGCTGCCCGTGCGCTCGCCGGAGGAGAGAGTTCAAGGCGCCGTTGAGGTCTCCTTGGGCTTCTCGCTTGAGCAAGCACGGGTTGAGGCATTACGTTGCTTGCAGTGCAAAGATCCCGTTTGTGTAGGCGCCTGCCCTCTCCACATCAACGTCAAAAGCTTTATCGACTTAATGGCTCAGGGAGATTTTGACGCTGCCTTCCAAAAAATCAGCGAAGAAAGCCCCTTCCCGGGTATTTGCGGCCGCGTGTGCCAGCACGAGTTGTTCTGCGAAAAGTCCTGCCTGCTGGGGAAAAAGCTCGAACCGGTGGCGATTGGCTCGCTCGAACGCTTTGCCGCCGACAAGCATCGTGAGACCGTCTCCTCCACGCCTACCTCAACGCCCGCACCGAAGGGGGCGCGTGTCGCTCTGATTGGCTCGGGTCCGGCCTCCCTGATTGCCGCGTACGACCTGGTGCGGAACGGTTATCGCGTGACGGTGTTTGAAGCGTTGCACAAGTTAGGCGGCGTGCTCGCGTATGGCATTCCCAATTTCCGCCTCCCGCGGGAAATCATCGGTGGGGAAATCGACCGGCTGCAAGCGATGGGAGTGGAATTCCGCAAAGACGTCATCATCGGCAAGACTTATTCCGTGGAAGAATTGTTCGCGGAAGGTTTTGAGGCGGTTTTCCTGGGCACCGGCGCGGGCCTGCCGCATTTGATGAATATCCCGGGCGAGAATCTGGTCGGCGTTTATACCGCCAACGAATTCCTGACCCGGCTGAATTTGATGGAAGCGTTTCGCTTTCCCGAGGCAGACACGCCCGTGCGAATCGGAGCGCGAACGGTAGTGGTGGGCGGTGGGAACTCCGCCATGGACGCGGCGCGATGGGCACGACGCATGGGAAGCGAGACCACCATCCTGTTTCGTCGAGGCCGCGCCGAGTTGCGCGCTCGACTGGAAGAGATCGAACACGCGGAAGAAGAAGGCGTGCACTTTGAATTCCTGGCCGCGCCGGTGCGACTGTTCGGTGACGAAAAGGGAACTCTGCGGGAGATGGAGTGCATCCGCATGAAGCTAGGCGAGCCGGACGAATCCGGGCGCCCCTCGCCGGTACCCATGGAGGGCTCGGAATATCGAGTACCCGTTGATACCGTGGTCATGGCAATTGGGCAAAGCCCCAATCCCACGGTGCAGCGCTCGACGCCGCAACTCGTTACGAACCGCGGCAAGATTACTGTGGATCCCAAGGGGCAGACGAGCATGGCGCGGGTATTTGCCGGTGGCGACGTGGTGCGCGGCGGTTCCACCGTGATTTTGGCGATGCGTGATGGGCGCGCCGCCGCGGCGGCGATTCATGAGGCTTTGAAAGATCGCCAATCCACAACGGTGCAGCCGACGGGCGAGCAGGCAGGAGTACAGCCGGGCCTTAGCCCCGCAAGTGCCGATGCCGGGCTGAAGCCCGGCTCTACAAGTGCCAGAGTGGAGAATCGCATCCTCGCCAAACGGCTGATTACTCCTGAGATTGCGTGGTTCGAGGTCCAAGCCACCGGCATCGCGCGGCACTGGCAAGCAGGACAATTCGTGATTCTGCGGCCCCGCGCGGACAGCGAGCGCATTCCGCTTACGCTGGTGGACGGCGACCCGGAAAAAGGGACCATCACGCTGGTAGTTCAAGGGATTGGCAAAACGAGCCGCGTCTTGGTTGGCTTGGAGTGCGGTGAGGTCCTGTCGGATCTGCTTGGACCTCTGGGGCAGGCCGCGAGCATCGAAAATGTCGGGCACGTTGTCTGCATCGCCGGAGGTGTAGGCGTGGCAGAATTGCTGCCCGTGGCGCGAGCATTTCGCAAGGCGGGGAACCGCGTTACCGCCCTGTGCGGAGCTCGCTCCAAGGCGCAGATCATTTTGGACGAGGAACTGCGCTCGGCGGCGGATGAAGTCCTATGGGCCACTGACGACGGCTCGGCGGGGATGCACGGCACGGTGGTGGACCTAATGCGCGCGTGGAAGGCTGCGCAGTCTTCGCCCGTGGGCGCCGCGCACGTCATCGGGCCCATTCCCATGATGCGTTACGCCTCGGCGCTCACCCGCGAGTGGGGTGTGCCCACCATGGCTAGCCTGAATCCCATTATGGTGGACGGAACCGGCATGTGCGGCGGCTGCCGGGTTACCGTGGGCGACAAGGTGAAGTTCGCCTGCGTTGACGGCCCGGAATTCGATGCCCATAAAGTGGATTTCGACGAACTCACCCGCCGTACCCGCGCCTACCTGGATGAAGAACGCCAGACCCGCGAAGCGCACGCCTGCCAGATCGGGCTAGGGCAGTAGCATTAGATCCGAGTGCTTGCAGCAAAGGCCGAAGGCGCTCGAAAAGAAATTCAAAAGTCCCAGCGCACAACTCAAAAGTCGCAGCAGAAGCACCCGGCGCCAAGGCCTTGGTTGAAGCCCGCCCTTTTTTGGCAACCTGAGGCCGTAGACTTACCGGTCCGGCCCCGCGCACCTCTTGCTCTTCCTTTTTCCCGGTCGTAACATCGTGGGGTGAGAGCCCCGGCAAAAGTTCCGTTCCCCGCTTTGTCTCTCAGCCTGCTGGGCGTCGTGTTGCTTGGCGTTCAAGCACCGGCCCGCGCTGATGAATTCAGCAAAACCTTCCACTATTCCGTGCGCATGTTCTCCTTTGGCACGCTGACCATCGACACGCGGATGGGCGACATCCAGGTGGAAGCTTGGGACGAGCCGCGCCTGGAAATCGAGGCCGAAAAGGTGGTCGATGCCAAGGATGAGAAGCATGCAGAGCCGCTCTACGGCCGAGTCCAAGTGGTGCTCACTGGGCAAGATAAACAGGTCTCGCTGCGCACCGTCTATCCCGATCGGAGCCTGCGGCGGCCGTTCCGCGGGGAAACAAAGCTCTCCGTAAACCTTCGCATCCATATGCCCTTTGACGCCAACTTGACGATGAGGTGTGTGGACGGCGACGTGCGCGTCAACGGCCTGATCGGCAAACAGGGAATTAGCGTCAACTACGGCGACGTGGAGGTCGACGTTCCCTCCATCTACCGTTTACGCTCGCTGGACGCGCGGACCATTTTGGGTTACGTACAGAGCGACTTGCACGGAGAAAACAGCGCCGGCTGGGGCCGCAGAATCATGTTTTGGAATATGGGCGGCGACCAGGACATCAAAGTTCGCGTCCGTATGGGCGGGGTGTATGTCTATAGCAGCCTGGAGTGAGCGGCGGAAGACGGCATACGGTAGACGGTATACAGCGACGGTAGCCCTCTGGTAGTAAAGGCGGCGGCGGTTCCGATTCGTACGGACCGTATACCACACTCCATAAACCGTCCCCCCCGTATGCAGTCTACCGTTTGCCGTATACCCTATTTTCCTGCTACCCGGAACTCCGGTCGCCCGTCTAACGTAACAAGTCCTAGAAGCATTTCGAAGGAGGAAAAGAGATGAAAGGTTACCGAACTTTGGGAGTGATGGTGGCGGCGCTATCGCTCCTGGCAATGGTGTCGCCCGCCGCAGCGGATTCTCGCATGGAGAAGGACCTGGAGCTCCAGCCGAAGGGCCAGTTTATTCTCGAGTCGGACGTGGGCAGCGTCTCCGTGACGGGCTCTTCACGCTCCGGTGCGCACATCGTTATCACTTCCGAGCGGGAAAATTTAAACAACGAGCTTGAATTCAGCTTTTCAAGCAGCGGGGGCGTCGCGCACGTTACGGCTCGGCGCAAGGACGAATCGGGCTGGTCGCACAACCATTATTCCGTACATTTTGAAGTTGAAGTGCCCACCGAGACGCGGACGGAGCTTCACACCGGCGGGGGAAGCATCACAATTTCCGGCCTGCACGGTGCGGCCGAGTTGAAAACCTCGGGTGGGCCAATCGAGGCCACCGGATTAACCGGCAACCTGGAAGCCTACACCTCGGGCGGCTCGATCCGCCTCCGGGAAGTGACGGGCGATGTCAACGTGGGAACCTCCGGGGGACCCATTGATGCCGATGGCGTGGATGGAAACCTTCACGCGCATACCAGTGGCGGTGGAATTCGAATTGAAAAGGTCTCCGGCTACGTAGAAGCCAAAACTTCTGGCGGGCCGATTCATGCCACCTATAGCCCCGGCAACCGTCATGGAGGTGAGCTGGAAACCTCCGGCGGGTCCATCGAAATCGCGATTGACCCCGCGGCGAATTTGAATCTTGACGCCTCTACTTCCGGCGGCTCGGTCTCGAGCGACCTGCCCGTGCGCGTAGTGGGGACGATCAGCCACACCAGCATGCACGGGTCGATCGGCTCGGGCGGCGAAGAATTGCGTCTGCACACTAGCGGCGGATCGATTCACATTCACGCTCTCTGAGAATGACGGTCTTTGCTAAGGAGGACGCCGGAAATTTTCCGGCGTGCCCGCGTCTCTTACGCCCTCAACTGGGCGCGAATGAAGGGGGTATCGTTGATGAAACGAATTTATTTTCTGTCTCTCTGCATGCTAGGCCTGCTGCTGAGCCTGGTGGGAAGCGCGCAGGCATCCTCGCGTATCGAAAAGAATCTCAAACTCGACCCCGGGGGCACGCTTGACATGGACACGGGCGGAGGCGACATCATCGTGACCGGAACCACGGAGGCCGGGGCGCACGTCGTTGTCACCTCGAGGGCGAGCGACCTGGAAAACACCTACGATCTGCGGTTTGAAGAAACTCCTCACGGCGTACAGATTTCGGCCCACCGCCGGAGCGACTCATTCTGGGCAAAAAACTCCAACTTGAAGTTCGAAATCACGGTACCGCGGCGAACCAGCCTCGAGCTCAAGACGAGCGGGGGCGACCTACGCATTTCCGATCTGGAGGGAGGCTTTCGCCTGAAGACCTCCGGTGGGGACGTGAGTGTCACCGATGCCAAGGGGGATGTGGACGCGCAGACTTCCGGCGGCGACATGCGAGTCCACCAATTAACTGGAAATCTGGTGCTGCGGAGCTCCGGAGGCGATATCAGGGCTGAGGCCATTAGCGGCCGCGTCGACGTTCATACCTCCGGGGGAGATGTCGAGGTCAGCTTGCTGAAGGGCAATGCGCAGGGTGGCGAGGTCGAAACCTCGGGTGGAGAAGTTCGCGTGGCACTCGATCCGGCAGTGAATCTGGACGTCGAGGCTTCCGCCGGGGGCGGCGATGTCCAATCGGAACTGCCCCTGACCATTACCGGCACGGTGTCGTCATCCCGTCTGCGTGGCACGCTGGGCAAGGGAGGCCAATTGCTGCGCCTGCACAGTGACAGCGGTGACATCCACCTCCAATCGCTGTGAGCTGGAATAATCCTCTCTGTGATCTCAGTGCCTCCGTGGTGAAGCTTTTATTCGCGGGTCAAGTTTCATCTTGGTTCTGATGAGGCGGCGAACGGGACCGCATCGGTCGCTGCCCCTGGGCCAAGTCATGGTTTCTTTTTCCCTTTGAGTACCGCGCCGCGAATCAAGTCGGTTTCACGCAGGAGAGCTTGAATCAGGCTCTCCCATTCGGCCTTGTCCTGAGCGGCAAACTCCACACCGTACCCCTTCATGCGTTCTGGGCGGGCATTTTCCAGAATCACCCAGAGCGTGGAGAGCTCGGCGACCAGCATCTGTTTGGGCTCGGGTTTTTGCAGCCTTACGGAGAAGTGCCGCAGACCTTCGTGCAGCCGGCCGCGAATCACCGACATCTTCTCGCGAATAAACCGCGCCTGTTCGGCTGAAACCGGCGAGGTTTCCCCGCTTTGTGCGCTGCTTTCGGCGGAGCGGAGAACGAGTTCCATCCGGTCCAAAGCCGCATCGAAAAGGTTTCCAACTGTCGCGAGCCGTCGCGCGTGAAGTTCGTCCAGAGCCATAAGGACCTATGTACTCGGCGGCGGGCCTGCCTTCTCCCCAGCCGCGATCGGGTTCAAGCCTGGGGCGCTGAAGGAGGGAGAGGCGTCCCTTTCTTCCTGGATCGGTAGAGGATGACGCGAACTTTCTCCAGAGTGACCAACCCGCCCCCCACCATCTCATCGAGCTTGGGCAGAACGCTCTCGATTCGCTCCGCATACTCGACGACCTCGATAACAATGGGAAGGTCCTGGGACAGGCGAAGAATCTTGTCGGTATGAATGCGGCTGGCTGAGCCATACCCGGCCACGCCGCGCAGAACGGTAACACCGCTGAAACCTTCCCGGCGAAACAGCTTGATCAGGGCGTCGTAAAGCGGCGAACCTTGCCAGCGGTCCGACTCGCCAATGTGGATTCGCATCAACGTGCGTTCGCCTTCAAAGCGCTCGTGTTCCATGAAGTCTCCCTCCAGAGCTAACCCGCTGCCCACCTTTTCGGCTTCGCCCTCCGGACTGATCGATTTCCTCCCGGACTCGACTGTGCCGCGCAAGCTCGCCACAACGACGAGGAGCTCTTCGATACGTGGGTCGAGATACGCGCTGAGTTCATCGGGTACTTTGCCATATCCCCGGAGGGAGTAGGCATTTGTTTCATGAAGGGTAACCCAAATCTGGGAAAGATGCGCGGCAAGCATTTTATCAATTTCAATTTGCCGTTGTGGAAGGCCGAGGTCGAGCCTGATGCGAGTGATTTTTTGTAGAATTTCAGATAACAGGGTGCGGATCGCCTGCCGGGTCTCAGCGGGAAAGACTCCAAGATATTGGAAGAAGATCCCCTCATAGCCATCCAGCGTGCGCTCGATTTCCCGGCAGTCCTGTTCGAGCGTCAACATCCGCGCCGCCAGAGCTGCGGAATGGGCGCGCGAGAGTGCGGGCGTTTCCTTTTGATTCTCAGCCATGATGGAAGTCCTTCAGAACCACCTGGCCATCCGCATGCCGGTGCGCAGGAGCATGAGTCCACCCAGCACACTGACCGTCACATAGACGCAAGCGCGAACCCAATCGCCATCCTCAAAAAGGTGAACGGTTTCCCAACTGAAAGTCGAAAAAGTGGTGAAGGCGCCGAAAAAACCTACCGTGAGGGCAATGCGCCATTCCGGGGGAATCGAGAGGTGGTCGAGACCATACTGGCCCACGGCCCCCAACAGAAAGCAGCCCACCAGATTCACCACCAGTGTCCCGGCCGGAAACGCCGACTCGGTGTTGAACTGGATGAGCCCCTGCAAAGCGTACCGGGCAAGCGTTCCCGCCGACCCAAACACAATCAAAAGAAAAATCCGCAATGTACCATTCCTTTCCGCAAGCCCCCTTTGCCCAACAAAAAAACTCCTGGCGCTGGTGGGCAGCCAGGAGTCATCAGTCCGATATAAGGACGGTTGATGGCGAACTCCATCGCCATTTGATGGACAGATTATAACATGCCACCTGCCCCGGGAATTGGCCGGCCTGGGAAGGGCCTGGCGTCGGGTGGCGGGATATTTCGAAACGTGATAAAGAATGTCCTGGGGTCTCGCTCCAAGATGAGGGGGGCAAGGATGCGACAACTCACGCTGGCCCGTCCGGGATTCCTAATCGTGCCCGACGCACGACGAGGGCACCCCGTGAGTGATAATGAGGGGGTGCGAATTAAGAACGCCATCCGGCGCGATGCGGTCAAAGGAGTATGAGCTGGTGAGCCCTGAGACGAACCAAAACGCGAAACTCGTCCTGCTTTCCGTGGACGGTCTGCGGCCGGGAATCTACCGCGCCGCTGAATCGCGCGAGCGCTTCCCCCATGTGAATGCCCTGGAAAAATCGGGCGCGAGCGCCGAGGCCGTCGAGACCATTTATCCCTCCACCACGTACCCTGCGCACGCGACGATCGTGACGGGCCTTCCTCCGCGGGGGCATGGCATTTACAGCCACCTTGCTTCGCTCGACCCCACGGAAAAGGATCGGCCCTGGTGCTGGTTCGCGCAGGCGTTGCGGGTGCCGGCGTTGTGGGACGTTGCCCGCGCCAGCGGCCGCAAAATCGCGGCTCTCAGTTGGCCTGTGAGCGCGGGTGCGCCCATCGAGCACAACATTCCGGAAATCTGGAACCCCGCGGTGCCCGACCCCCATCGGGATTTTGTCACACCCGCGCAGCACGCCACGCCCGGGCTTTTCGCGGAGGTTGCGCAGCAGCTCATGCCCATGCTGGGCAAAGCCGATCCTGACCAACTGCGCGGCGAAGGGGCGCTCCATCTGTGGAATCACTACCAGCCGGATTTACTCATGGTGCATTTCGTTTGGTACGATTCGCAGGCGCACGCTTTCGGCCCCGCCTCGCCGGAGGCCCTCAAGGCCCTCGAATCGGCGGACCAGGCGATTGGCAAGATTCGCGACGCCATTTCCTCCGACCCCGCGACATCGCTGGTGGTGCTTTCCGATCACGGCTTCGTCCCGGTGGAAAAGGAGGCCGCGCCGCTGGTGGTCTTCGCCGAGCATGGACTCTTCGCTCGGGGCGCTGACGGCTCGTTGTCCTTACGACGGCTGGGCGCCGTTAGCGCCGGCGGTTCGCTCGCGGTTTACTGGTTGGAGGAACCCTCGGCCGATGATCGTCGACGGTTGGCCACGGCCATCGATAGCCTGCGCTCGACGGGCGCGGTGCAGGAGATTATCGATCGCAGCAGACTGGAAGCCCTCGAATCCGACCCCGACGCTGAACTCATGATCGAGGCCGCGCCGGGCTTCTCTTTCTCCGACCGGCTGGAAGGCCCGGTGGTCGCCGATTCACCCAAGGATCGCGGCACCCACGGCTATCTCCCCACCCACGCGGGCATGGAAGCGATGTTCATCGCGGCAGGTCGCGAGATCGCTCCCGGAAAGAATCTCGGACGCATCACGTTGAAGCAAATCGCCCCAACTTTGGTGCAGGTGATGGGATTACCCACCGGTATTCTGGCGCCAGGGGAAAAGCCACTCGTGCTCGGATGAGCGAGCATCCGCGATCGATTATCAAGCTCAGCGTCGTTAGGACTTCTTGCGTTGGATGTCCACTTCTTCAAAGCAAGCGTCCAGAATATTGAGGGCCTTGTCCATCTCCGCCTTGGTGATGGTCAGCGGGGGCGTGAGCGTCAGGATGTTGCCCATCGATAGCTTGAAGCTCAGACCCTTGGCCAGAGCGCTGTACATGATCTGCTCGGCTTCTTCGGTGGCGCGCTCGCGGGTCTCCCGGTTTCGCACCACTTCCACCCCGATGATCAATCCCAGACCTCTCACGTTGCCGATAATCTCGTGGCGATCCATCATGCTTTTCAGCCGTCCCAACGCATAGCCGCCAATTTCCCTGGCGTTTTCGATCAGGCCTTCGTCCTGCATGTATTCGATGGTCGCGAGCCCTGCCGCACAAGCGACCGGGTTCTTCTCGTGAGTGTAATGGCCCAAGGAGCGGTTCGGCGCCACGTTCAATCCCTCGCGGGCAATCATGGCGGCCAGCGGGAAGATTCCGCCGCCGAGACCTTTGCCAATCACCAGCATGTCGGGGACGATGCCATAGTTCTCACAGGCAAACATCTTTCCCGTTCGTCCCAGGAAGGTGGTGACTTCGTCGAGGATGAGCAAGGCGCCGTGACGATCGCACGCTGCCCGGATGGTTTTCCAATATTCCGGCGGCGGGATGTAGGGAGTGCTCCTCACCGTTTCGGCGATTACGGCTCCCACATCGCCTTCCTTTTCGAGCACGTATTCAAGATACCGGACGCATTTCAGGTTGCACTCGTTGCCGCATTCCCATGGGCAGTGGACGGGGTCCGGAGGCGGAACGTGTTCGGTGCCGGGAAGCAGCGGGCCCATGCCGCTGCGGAAGATGGCCTCGCCCCCAATGGATATCGCGTCGAGCGACGCTCCGTGGAAAGAGTCCCACATAGAGATGGTCTTGAATCTCCCGGTCGCAGCCCGCGCCAACTTGAGAGCCATTCCAATCGCGACCGTGCCTCCGGGCGCGAAAAGGACGCGATTCAAATCTCCCGGCGCGAGCTCCGCCAATTTCTTGGCCAGTTTGATGGCGGGAATGTTGGTATAACGGCGAGTGCAAAACGGGAGTTCGTCCATTTGCGCCTTGATGGCCTCGACCACACGGCGGTTACCAAACCCCACTTGATGGACGTTGTTCCCGTGAAAATCCATGTAGCGCCTGCCCTGAAGGTCCTCGATGTAAATTCCATCGCAATGGGAAAGCACGTTCAGGCACGGAGTGGACAGCGATTGATGGAGGAAGTACTTGGCATCTTCAGCGAGCCATCGCTCGGTCTCGGCGTCGATATACTCCCGCGCCCATTCCTTGCGCCGGGGAGAGATGTTCAAGTCCCCCTCCGACTTGTACTTTGCCAAATCGTCCTGTCCGCTGGGCATGGTGGTCGATCTCCTTCGAACGCGATCGGATTTCTAGGGCCGTTCCCCCTGCGCGAGGCGAGCGTTGATTTTATCCAAAACCGCCGGCACGTCGGAAATGCCGTCCACAACGTAATGCGCGCCTGCCGCGTACATCCTCTGGTAAGCCCGTCCGAGCTTTCGCTTCAGAACGTCCTCATCCAGGGTCGACACCTCTTTCTCGGTCAGCCCCAATTCATTGCCGGTCTTGGCGACGCCGACGGTCCACATGCCCGCGTTCAGCCCTTCCAAAATGTCGGGCAGCGTGTCGCCGATTTTCACCATGCTCTCCATGGGGTATACCTGAAGGTTGAGGGCGTTTTGCAGACACATCCACGGATAGGGACGCCCGGCGGGCACTTGTGAGGCACAAACACTCGAATCGGGATCGTACCCGCGTTTCTTCGCCTCTTTCTCGAGGATTTCCATCATCTCGGCCGTGTATCCGGTGGTCGAGCCAATTTTCAGCCCCCGCGCGCGAAAGTCGGCCAGCGCCTCGATGGTCCCGGGGATCAGATCAGCGTAGTCCGCGAGGCATGCCACTTGCAGCGGGACAAAGTCGTGGTACATGGCCTCGACATCCTCCTCATTGGGCACACGGCCAAAGACCTCGTGCCACCGGCGCTCGACGGTCTCAGTTTGCGCAATCGACCGGATGTGCACCTTCTTGTGCGCGCCCATCGGCTCCCGCGCCTGCTCGATAGTGATGGGAACGCCCTTGCGTTTGTACACTTCAATGAATACCACCGCAGGGGCAAAACAACCGTAGTCAACGGTGGTTCCCGCCCAGTCGAGAATGACGCCCTTGAGGGGACCGCGATACGATCGCTGGAAGACAAAATCCATACTTGCTACTCCCTTCCTATACAGAGCGACGTAAATTGTAGCGTCGATCTCCGATCGACGACGGCGGTCGGAGACCGCCGCTACAGCCGGATGCGCAGGTGCTTATGTCGCTCCGTATAGCTTCAGCATTGATTTCCTCACCCGGCCAACCGCGTGGCGGCAGAAAGTTCTACCCCCATTTCGTCGAGCGTCTGCCGCACGGCAATCAGAAGATGGCGGATATCATCGGGAAAGATGTGGCCGATGTTGCCGATGCGAAAGCAATCTGCCTTGCTGGTTTTTCCGGGATAGATGACGTACCCCTTCTCATTCAGCCGCTCGTAAAACGTTTCGAACTTGAATTGGGGATGGCCCGGATAGCGGAAGGAAGTGATGATGTACCCCTGAACTTCCGGGCGTAAGTATTCCTCAAATCCGAGCTCGCGCATTCCCCGCAGCAGGATCTCGCAGTTGGCGCGGTAGCGGGCTGCCCTGCTTTCCACGCCTCCTTCCTCTTCGAGTTCTTTCAGGGCTTGATGAAAAGCCAAAAGGGTATGCGTTGGGGGCGTGAAGCGAAACTGCCCGCTATTTTCGAGCCCTTTCCACTGCGCCCACAGATCCAGGCTCAGGCTGCGAGCGAAGCCCGCAGTAGAAAGTAGCGCCTCCCGCCGCGCGAGGACGAAGGCAAATCCTGGAACGCCTTGAATACACTTATTGGCAGAGGAAATGAGGTAATCAATTCCGCATCCGGACATGTTGAGCGGAATCCCGCCGAAGCTGCTCATGGCGTCGACAATATAGCTGCGCCTGTGCCTGCGAACGGCCTCGCCGATTTCACGCACGGGGTTGATGATCCCTGTGGAGGTTTCGCAATGAACAACCGCCGCGTGGGTGAACGACGGATCGCTTGCCAGAACGCGTTCAATCTCGCTCGGGTCGGCAGGATGATCCTCTTCGCACTCGATCGCAGCATTCGCGATTTTCAGGGCTGAGGCGATCTGGACGAGGCGGCGTCCGTAAGCGCCATTAACCGCGATCAGGATTTTCCCCGCCTGGCGGGATCACGGACCCGATTACCGATTCCAGCGCGAAGGTGCCGCTTCCCTGCACGGGAATCGCTTCGTAATCGGGACTGGACACTGCGGCAAGGCCGAGCAATCGCCGGCGGATGTCGCGCACGATAGCCAGGAATTCAAAATCTCTGGAACCCAGGTCCCGCAACATTGCCTGCTTGACGGTCGAGCTAGTGGTCAAGGGTCCTGGCGTGAATAAAAGTTTGCTTTCTTCCAACGGAGTACCTCGGAGGGCGTTCGGGCCCAATTGAAGTGAAAATGAGTCTAGCTTGAGACTTGACCTTCCGACAAGCCTAAGTTGCCGCCGATGGTGCCGGCGCGCCGCGCCCCTTGTAGTTCCACCGAGTAGCCAGCATTCCACCCGCAATCAAGGAGAGCACCACGAAGAGGTAGAAGAGAATGTCCCAACTGTAGTGGGCGGTCACGAAAGCAACGACGAACGGGGACACGATCATCCCTAGGTGTCCGATGCCATCGATGAAGCCGGAAGCGGTGGCGGCGCCCTCTTTCGAGCCAACGTCTTGGGCAGCCGCGCCCGACATCAAGGTGTCAGGTCCGTAGGTCATAATACCGACCAGCGAAATCCCGACGGCGGTCCAGAAATGTCCCATCGTGCTGAGTTTCGGCAGAATCAAGCTGGTCAAGGCAAGTCCCCACAACATCAGCGCTCCCACCGGGAAGCGGCGGGACTGGAAGAGCTTCTCGGAAGCGTACCCTGCGACGATGGCTCCGAGGAAGCCCACCAGTTCGTAAAGCGATGAGGTGTACCCCGCGTCTTGCGGGGAATACTTCAGGTGCTGGGTCATGTAAAGTGGCAGCCAGAAAAGGAAGGCGTATCGCGTAAGGATAAGAAAGAAATACATGGACCCAATCAGCCACAAGGTCGGTTCGGCGAGGACCGCCCGCACCGCCGAGCGAGCGGTGTTGGCAGTGCTGGCTGCCGAGGGTGGAACCTCGCCGGCGGTGGGAGCTACGGGGGCCTCTTCCACGTCGGGAAGGCCGACGTCGGAGGGGTTATCCCGCACAAAGAAAATGTAGATCAAGGTAATCGCCAGCAGCAGGAGAGCAGGCATCCAGAATCCGCGCCGCCAACCCCAGCGCGGAACCAGCCACAGGCTGGTGGCGACGAACGTGGCGAAGATGGTGGCGAGGGATCCGCCCAGCACGTAATTCGTGCACCACCACGCCATCACCACACCGCGCTCCGCCGGACGGAACCAGCAGGCCATGGTTTTGACCAGCCCCGACCAACCCGTCGATTGTCCGGCTCCGGCCAGGCAAGCCAACAGGATCAGCCACCCGAGCGATGACCCAAAACCCAGAAAAATGTTGGCGCCGACGACCACGAAAAGCCCTGTTCCGACTACCACCTTCGTCCCGAAGCGGTCGGCAAGAAGGCCGCAGACAAACTGGCCGATGGTGTAAAAGAGGCTGTAGCCGAAGATGATGTTTGCCAACTGGGCGTTGGTGTAACCACGATCCTGCTGGAGCAGCGGCATCACCACGCTGATGTTCTTGCGGCAGAGGTAAAACCCCGCGTAGGTGATCCAGGTTATGGCGAAGATGCGCCAGCGCCAATACTTTGCCGCCCGACTCGTGAGGCCGGAGTCTGGAAGTGCGTTGGGCATGACTTCAGCCAGGGAATTGTCCATAGGATCTCGCGGGTTTCGGTAGTGTAACGGCGAGTTTATCTCGGCATTGTTGCAGCCAGGTTACCGCACGATGACGTTGACTCGTTCAACTCCTCAACTTCTTCGACGTTATATCGAGCGACATGAATTGTAGCGTCGATCTCCGATCGACGACGGCGGTCGGAGACCGCCGCTACAGCCGGATGCGCAAGCACTTATGTCGCTCTGCATAGTCGACTTTTGAACCCCGCAATTTTAAACCCTCAATTCGCTCCCGCCGAACTAAAATAGGAAACTGTGCCCCACGAACATCCACCCCTGGCGCAGGCAATCGAGAACTACCTCGCCTCGCGCCCCCAGGCGGCGCGCTGGATCGAGTGGCTGGCGGGCCGGCGGTACCGGCTGGCGGCTTTTCCCGACCGCCCGCGCCCGGTGGTGGTGGTGGCACATCGCTACCGCGACCCGGCAAGGGCGGAGCAGGTGATTCGCGCTGTCGAGCAGGACTGGGCGGAAACTCCCGAGCACTGCCGCGAGGCGTACGAGGAAATTCTCGCCCAGGCGCCGGGAATTGTCGTCATCCAGTTGCGCCGCAAGAATATCTGCGGGTGCTTGGGCCATCGGCACGTGCTGGTGAAGGAATTGCCCTTCTCCGAGCCTCACGACGCGTTCGGAGATTATGCCGTCGGCGAGATGGACATCGCCTTCGACCGCGTGGAACGCTGGCTGGCGCAGCCCATCATGGATACCGCCCTCGATACACAGTTCATCGCCGGAAGCCGACTGAAGGAATTCCACGACCAACAATTGCGCTACCGGCTGCTGAGCATCCTGCTGCACGAGACCCACCACATGGTCGAGCCCCACGCCACGGAAGATGTGGTGCGCGGGCGCAGCCTGAATTTCTACCGTGAAGCTCTGGCAAGTTACGTCGAGATCGCCAGAGCCACTTTGTCACTCACCATCGATAGATCTTTCTCAAGACTGGGCAAAGAATAAAGGACGTAGCGCAGGGCCCGCCCTTCGGCCCTGCGGCTTTTCGAATGTTGCGCCCCGGCGAGAGCGGCTTTTCGACTTTGGCGCGCACGCAAGAACCGCAGGGCCGAAGTGCGGGCCCTGCGCTACGTCGGCCTTTGAGGTCCGCGGCTCTTCCGCAGGTTCACTCTCCAGAACAGGAGTCCAGATTCGCGTGCCGCGACATCTTGTCCGATTCATAGGCTTCCAATTGTAGGCCAACATTTTAGTTGACAAGGCTATTAGGCTGGCGTACAATTGCAGGCTGGGGGCCTTTGCTCTAGGCAGCGAATTTACATCTGTTTTTGTCAGACGCTCTCTGCGCGGAATAATCACCCGTTGAGAAATTTAAGCGGCACGACGATGACTCCGGGCGGTATAGCGAAGAATGGACTGACTTGATGCGCAACCCAATAGCGAAAATGAAGGTCCATCCGGGGATATTCATGAAAACAAAGGAAGGCGAGTTTCAGGTATCCGGAGCCGGATGTCAGGGGCAAGGATCTCTGTGGGGCGCCGAACCGAAGACGGAGCTTTCCACCTCGATTGCGGCAAGTCATGGGCATATTGCACGAAACCGGACGTTGCAATTCATCGAAAATGAAGGTCCATCCGGGGATGTTCATGAAAACAAAGGAAGGCGAGTTTCGAGTATCGAATGCCACGTGTCAGGGGCAAGGACCTCTGTGGGGCGCCGAACCGAATCCGGAGCTTTCCGCCTCGGTTGCGGTAATTGTGGGCATATTGCACGAAACCGGACGTTGCAATTCATCGAAAATGAAGGTCCATCCGGGGATATTCATGAAAACAAAGGAACGTCAAATTCCTGATTTTGGACCGTCTGCCCATACGGTTTCTGAATTAGAATGCAGGCGCGGTTTGTGACATGAGACTCATGACAAAAAGGCTGACTTGTTCCTCCTTCCTCATCGCAGCGTTTTGCCTGCTGCTTGCAGGATGCCACCCGGGAGTTGCCACGCGCCCGGTGACCAAGCAAGTAGTGGTGTTGGGATTCGACGGCGCCGACCCCAAGCTTTCCGCCAAGTGGATGGCGGAAGGCAAGCTTCCCAACTTGGCGCGACTGGCGCACGAAGGCACGTTCAAGCCGCTGGGCACTACCAACCCGCCGGAGTCCCCTGTGGCCTGGGCCTCGTTCGCGACGGGATTGAATCCGGGAGGCACGGGAATCTACGATTTCCTGAAGCGCGACCCGCAAACCTACCTGCCGGAGTTGGCATTGGTCTCGCGCGAGAAGGGCAAGTTTCTGTGGGGAATGATTCCCATCAAAGCGCCGAAGGTGACGAACCTGCGCAGCGGGGTGCCTTTCTACCAGGCGGCGGCCGACGCGGGCTACAAGACCACGGTCATTCGCATGCCGCTGGAATTTCCTCCCACCAAAATTCCTGGAGGAAAGTTGTGGGCGGGTTTGGGCGTGCCGGACCTGCGCGGGACGTGGGGAACGTTTTTCTACTTCAGCTCCGACCTGACGCCGTGGGACGTGGGAGACACGGAGTTTGGCGGCAAGCTGGTGCGGCTGGAGCTCGCCGGCAACCACGCGGCGACGACCATCGAAGGCCCTGCGGACCCCACCAGCGACAAGTTCACGCGCCTATCCATCCCCATTGATTTCACCGTCTCGCCCGACGGCAAAACCGTAACCGTCAACTTGCAAGGCCACACTGCCACGCTCGGCGAGCGGCAATGGAGCGACTGGTTCCACGCCAAGTTCCGCGTCACGTCGTTCCTCTCCCTCAGCTCGATTTGCCGGTTCTATATTTTGCAGACGTCGCCGGATTTGCGCGTGTACATGTCGCCGCTGAACCTTGACCCGGAAGATTCGCCCATCCCCATATCTTCGCCGCCCGGTTATGCCGGGGAATTGGCGAAGAAGCACGGCCTGATGAAGACTCTTGGGTGGTGGCACGACACCTGGGCACTGAACGAGGAGCGCATCGACGAGGGCGTGTTTCTGGAGGATTGCTGGCGCACTATGGACCAGTGGCGCGACATAACGCTCGACGAACTTAAGAACGATCCACCTAGCCTGCTGGTTTCGGTTTCCACCGCCACCGACAGCGTCAGCCACATGTTCTGGCGCTTGACCGACCCGCAGAGTCCGCGCTACGACGCCGACCTCGCCGCGAAATATGGCAATGCCATCGAACTGACCTACGAGCGCATGGACGCCGCCGTCGGCGCAGTGATGGGCGCCATGAAGCCTGGCGGCACGCTGATCATCGTCTCCGATCACGGCTTCCACTCGTGGCGCAAGGGATTCAACACCAACACCTGGCTGGTGCAGAACGGTTTTATGACCCTTAAGAATCCCGGCGCCGAGGAGAAGCAGTACAACCTTGACAACCTGTTCGGCCAGGGCAGCTTCTTCCCCAACACCGATTGGAGCCACACCCAAGCCTACGCGGTGGGCCTGGGCCAGCTCTACCTGAACCTGCGCGGGCGCGAGAAATACGGAATCGTCAATCCCGGCCCCGAGGCCGACCGGATTCTCCAAGATCTTCGCCAGAAGTTGCTGGCTCTTGAGGATCCCGACACGCACGAGAAGGTTATTGAAAACGTCTATTTCGCTCGCGACATTTTCCATGGCCCGCGCTTGAGTGAAGCCGCCGATATCCAAATGAGTTTTCGCGATGGCTATCGCACCTCGTGGCAGACCTCGCTGGGAGCAGTCCCGGCAGGGATCATCGTGGCCAACATGAAAAAATGGAGCGGCGATCACTGCGCGTCCGACCCTAGTGATACGCAGGGAATCTTTTTTTCTAACCGCCAATTCTCTGCTTCACCCTCCATTCTGGATATCTCGCCGACCGTGTTGAATTTGCTGGGCGTGCCGCCGCCGGAGAAACTGGACGGCACGGTGCTCACCCCGCGCTAGTGGGCGGCGACGCTCTGAACGGAGGTGTGATAGACTTAGGCTTCTCCCGCAGTTGTTTCGCCCGTTGTCCTCGCAGAAAGGATCTTGCCGATGCCAACTGCCGAAAAAACCGATCTGTATAGAATCCACAAAGCTGAGTACGCCGCGCCTAAGAAGCCCGTGCTGGTTAAGACTCGCCCCGCACATTACTTAACCATCAGCGGCCAAGGCGCGCCCGGAAGTCCGGGATTTCAAGAAAAGGTTGGGACTCTCTACAGCGTCGCATATACCCTGAAAATGGCCAAGAAATTCGCGGGCAAGGACTACAAGGTTTGCAACCTGGAAGGACTCTATTGGGGAAGCAGCAGTGAAACGGGATCGTTTGATTTTAACGACTGCGAGTGGTTGCTGATCATTCGCGTCCCCGACTTCATCAAGGAGAAGGACCTTCAGCAGACTTTCACCGAGCTCCGGGCGAAGGGGAAAGCCGGTGATTTTGAAAACGTGAAACTCGAATCGCTTGACGAAGGCTCCTGCGTGCAAATGCCTCACGTCGGCCCTTACAATCAGGAGAATAGGACCATTGATCAGATGCTCGCGTTCGCGGAGAATGAGGGCCTCACTTGCCGCGGCAAGCACCACGAGATCTATCTTTCCGATCCTCGCCGCGTGCCACCGGAGCGCCTTCGCACTATCCTGCGGTTACCCGTGGGATGACATCGGGCAGTACCGGCCGCGCCCGATCACCAGCTTCAGACGCGCGAGAAAGGTCGGAGGGGGTAGGGGCCGGGTTGCTGGTCGGACTGCTTGGTTCGCCACCAGAGCCAAGCCACGACGGCGATCATTCCGAGCCAGCCGAGCACGCGAACGACGGCGGCGATTTTGGTGTCGTATTCCAGCACGCCCATTTGCGTGAACATGGTCAGCCAATCGTGCTCGGCAAGATCGGGGTCGCCGACCGTTACGTACTGAAGTTCCAAGCGGCGGGAATCGGCCATGTAGGTAGCGACGTTCAGGAAGTTTTCAAAGAAGAAGAAAGCACAGAACGCCGTGCCGGGTATCTGACGATGATAGGCAAAATAAACAGCGAGCATCAGGGGAACGCCAAGCTGCAGAAGAGTTCCGCCCGCCACCATCAGCGTGTGGCCGAAGTAGCTGAAGAGCAGGTGGCCGCCTTCGTGGATGGGCACGAAAACCAAATCGATCGGCAGGTAGCCGGACTTGCTGGTGAGCGCGTAAAGCAGGAAGACTCCGTAAAACGCCAGCCAGCCGATGCGCGCGGGCTTGGAAACGGGCTCCCACTTTTCGCGAAAGGGTGCGAGAAATTCGAGGTCCATGAGCTGCATCATCACTCGCGGGACGCGAACGCGGCATCGCCCTACGTCGCGGTTCCCGTTGCGGTTTCCGCCCGGCCAACATGATCCCGGATGAACGCCTCAACTTCGGCAAAGCTTGTGTAGGGAACCACGGCGCAGTTCGGGTGAGAGTTGCCGGCAATGAGAAACGATAGTTTATCCTTAAGGTCACTATTATAGAATAGTATTACTTTAGCTGTGGCTGAACCAAGCAGGTAACCCGACTCGAATCCAACACCAAAGGACGAGCCGGAAGCTTCCGCGATGAAGAGATCGCACTGCCGGAGCCACGCCATATCCCGGCGGTAGACGGCCTCGGGGCCGAGCGCGCTGTCGGCAGCACGCGCATCGTCGCTCACCAGGTGGCGGGTCAGCACCTCGTGCCCCAGGTCTTCGAGGCAACGCACCATGCCGCGAGCGGTTTCCACGGTCGAGCGGTCACCCGCCATGGTGAAGCCAAAGTAGATTTTCATGGATGGTCCCGTCACGGTTCCATAGCGCGCGCGGCAGCCACACGCATGGGGGCAATCTCGAATCGATTCAGTCCCGCTTTCACCGATGGATCGCGTTCGCCAAATTTCCGAGCCTCGTCTTCGTTATCGACCTCGAGCACACCGAGCCCGAAGGCTCCGCCCGCCGCCATAACGGGTCCGAAGATCAGAATTCTCCCCGCGGCAAAGTGTTCTTGGAAGTAGCGAAAATGCTCGTCCATCAACTGCCTCTCCGCTTCCGTGATGTCTCCTGGAAACGTGGAGCGCGGAGCGATGAGTTTGAAGAAGTAGTGCTGTTTGGCCATGGCCTATTCTCCCCTTGCAAGTCCGCACGCAGCGGCATAGCGACGCAGCGTCTCCCTCACCTTGTGATGAATCATCGCGGTGGGCTCGTTTTGACACTCCCCCACGCGGATCGCCTGAGCCTGCTGCGGAAGGTATTGCGCGACGAGGGCCAGCGGCGCCGGGCGCTCAGTCAGATTGTGAAGCAGTATGCCAAGCGCCGCCGCGATCCTCGGCGACGGCCAGTAGTACCGGATTCGGTCGCTCAGGCTGTAAGCGCGGGCAAAGCGAAGCTGATCGGCGTCGCCGCGGTAGTACTTCTTCCAGTTTTCCGGATGCTCGGTCATCACCTGCTCGATCACCCCGCGGATCTGCGACCGCTGCGCTTCCGCCACCCACTCGTTCTCAATCTGTGCCAGCCCGAAGATCGCTTCGCGCATCACGAAGGTCAATTCGGGGCCCACCTTCAGGATGCCAAAATGGTGTTCCACCAGCGCCCGCAAGGCCTTGCCGGTTTGATAATCGGTTGAATGCGCCTCGAAGACCAGGCCCTCATGCCGAAGGATGCACTCGGCGAGCGGGTCGGCCTTTTGGGGAATGAACTCCGCAACCGCGTCGTCGCCAAACTCCACACCCGGCTGGACCACCACTCCGACCACGCGATCCCAGACCGATTCCAGCGACCGGGAGCGAAAGGCCTGGCGATGGATGGCGATGGTTTCCTCCAGACTCTCTGTGCGTGTGACCTCGATCTCCAACTCTTCCTGCGCTCCGCCGGGAGTGGGGACTTCGGTGCCAATAATGTACACGGGCTTGGGCGAGGAGCCGCCCACAGCAGCTTCCGCGGCCTGGCAGAGTCGTGCTGCGCGCCTCCCGATCTCGGCATTGGGAACGGGGCGCGGATCGTCTTGGCAGGGCATGCTGGCGTCAAGGTGGATCTTGCCAAAGCCTGCGGCGGCGTAATCCGCCACCATCGCGCAAGCCTTCTCCATCGCCGCTTCCGCGGGCAGGTGCTGCCACGGGTTGGGGCCCAGGTGATCTCCGCCCAGGAGCAGCCGATCCGTTGGGAAGCTCATCCGCGCGGCAATCTCGCGCACGTACCCACGGAAGTCCGCGGGATTCATGCCCGTGTACCCACCCTCCTGATTGACCTGGTTGGAGGTGGCCTCAATCAACAGCAGACTCTCGTCGCGTAGCGACCTGAGCGCAAGCGGCCTCCAGCACCAAGCGATTGGCCGAACAGACGGAGTAGATACCGGTCGCCCGCCCGCCGCGATTCGCATCAAGAAGCCGCCGCAGTTCTTCGACAGCGAAGCGCGGCGCCCCGCGACCTTCGACAACGCTTCCCATATTCTTGGTTCTCTTTCTGTTACTCCGTCGATTATCTCCTGATTCCGTGATTCCCTAGTAACGTGGAACGCGGAGGGATGAGTTTGAAGAAGTAGCGCTGCTTGGCCATCGCGATGGCGACCGCCTCCCAATACTTCCCACATCATGTCCTGGAGGATGGTGCGGTCTACCGGTCGATCATTCTAGCATGGCATGATTGCGAGTTGCGGGCCTTGCGGTGCGGCTTGAATCCGAGGTGGGTCGATGTCAGGTTAGAGCTGCCGCAGAGTTGTCCGGCTGGGCGCCGGACAACTCCGCGGCGCAACTTACTTGCTTCTAGGGTCCATACTTCCAGAGGTCGTTGAGGTAACTCTTGAGGTTTCGTCGAATCGAACCCGTTGCCGCCGAAGAGCCAGAAATCTCCCGGTCGGATCGACCCAGACCAAGCGCTTTGCCGCGCCCCTGGAGTGTTGCCGGAGCCGCCGGGTTCCCTCAGTCCCGTAGTCTCCCGTTGCACCGGGACTATTGATGTCCGCCCCTCCCACCCATGTCCATTCGCCCCCGCTATACTCCCATAGGTCGTTGAGGTCTTGGCCTGATTCGTAATTCCCGGTCGAGCCGTAACCAGTTCCGCCAAACAGCCAGAAGTTGTCCGGCGCCATCGGTCCAGCTCACGGCACCCAGTATCGCGCCCCCGGAATGTTGCCGGAAGAAGGCGTCCCCTGGGTCCCGTAGACTCCTGTTTTGGCTTCCGGCATTTCGCGCCACCCATCCATGTCCATTGCCCTCCACTGTACTCCCACAGGTCGTTGAGATGTTCATCCGGTGGCCGGGGGATCGTACCCTTCCCACCGAACAGCCAGAAATTGCCGGCGAATCCGTCCAACCCATCGCGGAACCCCATGCTTGCCCCGGGATCATTGCTGCGATGCTGCCGTGCCTTCGTCCCGTAAGACCCCCCTGAGTCGCCATGTTCGAACCGCCCATCCACGTCCATTCACCTTTGCTGTACTCCACAAGGTCACCCAGTCTTCGCCGAGCCGTCCGCCACTGGAGTCACGCCCCTCCCCACCAAATAACCAGAAATTCCCCGCCTGGTCTTGCCCAAGTCACAGCTCCGTAGCGAGAGCCGGGAATATTTGCGGAACCGCCGGCCCTAGCGTGCCGTAAGTCGCCCGCTGGTTAGCCACGTTCGCACCCGCTACCCACGCCCACTCGCCGCCTTTGTATTCCCACAAGTCATTAAAGTTGCCAGGGTTGATGCTGTTCGTCGGAGTCGTGGCCGATATCCCACCAAAGAGCCAGAAATTTCCGGACTGAATCCGTCCAAGCCCATTCAGAAGTTTCGGGTCCCCGGGCGTTCGCCGGGAGGCGCGTTCCCTGGTGCCGTAGAGTGCCAGCTTGGTGATCACTTTATTGCGCCCGCCCACCCACGTCCATTCGCCCGCACTGTACTCCCAGAGATCATTGAGCCAACCTCCGGCGCAGGTCGAGTCGTGACCATCACCGACAAGGAGCCAAAAGTTTCCCGATTTGTCTGTCCAACTGATAGCGCAGCAACGCGACCCGGGGACGTTGGTTGTGCTGGCCGTCCCTTGAGTTCCATAATTTCCTGCTTGGGCGGCGATGTCAGAGCCACCCTCCCACGTCCACTCGCTCGCAGTTTGGCTTGCACAGGCCACCTGAACGCTCGTGACGTTGGCGCTGGCCGTTCCTGTGCCGTCCGTCACGGTGCAGGTTTGTGCCGGGCTGGAAGGCTGGGTCAGAACGGTGACGTCGTAAGCAGCGCCGCTGGTGAGCGCGGTGCTAAAGGTGAAGCTGCCGTTGGCGGTAACCGTCAGGTTGTTGCCGCCGTTGTCCTGCAACGCCAGCCCAGTGCCCGTGAGACCCGAAACCGTCCCACCAATCGTGAAGGTGGTTTCGCTGGTGCAGGCGACTTGAACATTCGTGACATTCGCAGTGGCCGTTCCGGTTCCGTTGGTCACGGTGCAGGTTTGCGTTGGACCGGAAGGCTGGGTCAGAACGGTAACCTTATAGGCGGTCCCACTGGCGAGCGCGGTGGTGAAGGTGAAGCTGCCGTTGGCGGTGACCGACAGGTTGTTGCCGCCGTTGTCCTGCAACACCAGCCCCGTGCCAAGCAGACCTGAGACCGTTCCACCAATCGTGAAGGTGGGGGCGGCGCAGGCAACTTGAACGCTCGTGACGTTGGCGGTGGCCGTTCCCGTGCCGCTGGTCACGGTGCAGGTTTGCGTGGGACTGGAAGGTTGAGTCAGAACCGTCACGGCATAGGCGCCGCCGCTGGTAATGGCAGTGGCAAAAGTGAAGCTGCCGCTGGCAGTGACCGTCAAGTTGTCGCCGCCATTGTCCTGCAACACCAGCCCCGAGCCTGAGAGGCCCGTGACCATCCCGCCGATGGTATACGTAGTGGGAGCCGGCGGCGGTGTGCTTCCGCCGGAACTCCCGCCGCCGCACGCCGAAAACCACAGCGCCGTCACTGCCAATCCCGTCCACAAGAACACTCGAAGTTTCATCCCGTCCGCCCTACTTTTGCCTGCTGTCATGGTCAAAGCCTCCTTGGTTTTGTTCAGACTGAGTTGTAACGTCGGGCGATTTGCACACTTCAAGTAACTCCGGTAGGCGCGGTCACCGGTTGGCGGCCATGCTCCAGAGGATGCAACTTCCACGCGTCAATGCAAACCGAGCCCTTCTGTCGTTCGGTAATGCGGAAAAACCGGACAGATTGGCTCAAGTATTTTTCAGTGAACCGGCAGGACCGGGATCCGGGACTCTGGTAAAACCCTAATCCTGGGATTTGGTAGTGGTGTCATTTGGAAGTGTCATGGCCATCCTGGCATGACCTCGCACGGGCAAGATGCCCCTGGCAACAGTAAATGACACCAGTACCTGGGATTCACGTCGTTGACTTCGAATTGAAGAAAAGGCTATATTTTGTGAATATCCAACAGGTTAGGGAAAGGCAGCGGTGCGTCGGCCAGCAGAATCCGTCACGCAATTGCTTGCCAAGTGGAGAGGGGGCGACCAGGAAGCGCTTCAGGCCCTCATTCCTCTGGTCTACCAGGAACTGCGCCGCCTTGCGCACAACTATCTGAGGGCGGAGCGGCCGGGCCACACCCTCGAAAGCACGGCGCTGGTGCACGAGGCCTTTTTGCGGCTGGTGGACCAGAGCCCCGTTCAGTTTCAAAACCGCGCCCACTTCCTTGGGGTGGCGGCCAAACTCATGCGGCAGATTCTGGTGGACTACGCCCGCCGCCGCCGCGCGGCCAAGCGTGGCCCTGAATACAAGGTGGAACTCGACGAAAGCTTCGGCGTGCCACAGGAGCAAGGTCGAGGCGTCGATGTGCTTGCCGTCGATGATGCGTTGGTCCTACTTTCGCGGCGTGACGAACAGCAGGGACGAATTGTGGAAATGCGGTTTTTCGGCGGGCTGACGGTGGAGGAAACGGCGAAGGCTCTCGATGTTTCCCCCGCCACGGTGAAACGCGATTGGAACATGGCCAAGGCGTGGTTGACGCGCGAGATGCAAAGAGGCGCCGTTGGAAAAAACGAAGCAATGGGAGAGGGCTAAAGAACTTTTCGACGCGGCCTTGCAACGCTCGCCGAGCGAGCGAGGCGAATTCCTGCGCGAGGCGTGCGGGTCAGGACAAGTCCTTGTTCGCCGAGCTCGAATCGCTGCTCTCCGCCTACGCCCGTTCGGACGGACTCTCGGAGCATCCCTGGACCACGGAAGCGAAGAAGGACGCTGCACCTGCCCAGTCCATTGGTCCCTATCGGTTGGTCAGGAAAATCGGAGAGGGCGGAATGGGGCAGGTGTGGCTGGCCGAGCAATCCGCTCCCCTCCAGCGGCAGGTGGCCCTCAAACTGATCCGCGCCGGCATGTACGATGACGCCCTCCTTCGCCGATTCCAGGCCGAGCGGCAGTCTCTCGCCCTGATGGATCATCCCGCCATCGCCAAGGTGTTTGACGCTGGTGCGACCCCTGACGGCCAGCCGTACTTTGTGATGGAGTACGTGCCGGGAGAACCCATCACCGATTACTGTGATCGCAAGAAACTGAGTATCCGCGAACGGCTGGAGCTTTTCGTCAAGGCCTGCGAGGGAGTCCAGCACGCGCACCAAAAAGCCATCATTCACCGCGATCTCAAGCCCGCGAACATCCTGGTGGTGGAACAGGACGGCAAGCCGGTGCCGCGCCTGATCGACTTCGGATTGGCCAAAGCGGCGACGCCGTCGGTTGCCGGCGAGTCGCTGTTCACTCGTGTCTGGGGACTGGTCGGAACGCCGGGATACATGAGCCCGGAGCAGGCCGACCCGAACGCTGAGGACGTCGACACGCGCGCGGATGTCTACTCGCTCGGCGTGATTCTCTACGAATTGCTGACGGGACTGCTTCCCTTCGACACCGAGCAGTGGCGGAAGCAGCCGCTTGACGAAGTGCTGCGGCAACTGCGGGAACAGGACGCGCCACGCCCCAGTGCCAGACTGGGGGCCGAGAAGGAATCCTCCGCCTCGGCTGCGGAGCTGCGCGGCACCGAACCGAAGCAGTTGGTCAGCCTGCTGCACGGCGATCTCGACAGCATCACGATGAAGGCGCTGGAGAAGGACCGCGGGCGGCGCTACGGCAGTCCCTCCGAGTTGGCGGCGGATATCGGGCGGTATCTCAACCACGAGCCCGTGGTGGCGCGCCCCGCAAGCGCCGGATACCGCGTACAGAAGTATGTGCGGCGGCACCGCGTGGCAGTGGGTGTGGCGGCGGCATTGGTCATCCTGCTGGCCGGATTTGCCGGCCTCGAGGCGGTGCAATTGCGCCGGATGACACAGGAACGCGATCGCACGGTGAGAGAGCGCGACCGCGCCAACCGCATCGCCGATTTCGCCATGGGCATTTTCAAGGTATCCGACCCGAGCGAGGCGCGGGGCAATACCGTTACCGCCCGCGAGATTCTGGACAAGGCGTCAAAGAATATCGAAGCCGGGTTGGAAAAAGATCCGGAGATGGAAGCCCAGATGATGTACGTCATGGGCAAGACGTACCAGGGCCTTGGGCTTTATCCGCAGTCGGAAACCATCTTTCGCAAGACCATAGAACTTCAAAAGCGGGCCCTTGGACCCGACAACCCGGATACGGTAAAGACCTTGAATGATCTCGGAAGCTCGTTCATGTGGGAGGGGAAATTCGCTGAGGGAGAGAAAGTACATCGACAGTCGCTGGAGATCCTGCTGCGCACGGTCGGACCGATGAAGCTCAACACCGCCAAGGTAATGAATAATCTCGCCAGCGACCTCGTTCGCGAAGGCCGTTACGCCGAAGCCGGGCAATATTATCGCCAAGCACTCGACACTGAGAAAAAGCTTCTGGGGCCGCGCGACCCGGGTATTCTCTCGCCCATGTCCAACCTCGGCGTGGTGGAGTATTACCAGGGACATTATGCTGAGGCAGAGAAACTGGATCGCGAGGCGCTTGATCTTCGCCGGCAACTCCTGGGGCCGGATCATCCCGAGACGCTCAAAACACTCAACAATCTTGCGACATTGTTCAATAGCGAAGGGCGGCTGGCCGAAGCTGAGAAAGCAAATCGAGAGGTGCTGGAGAGCCGGCGCAGGGTTCTTGGTCCGGAGCACCCCGACACCCTCCGGTCGGTGTCGAATCTGGCAGGTGTGTTGGGAGCTGAGGGTTCCTTCCAGGAAGCGGAGAAGCTATACCGCGACCTGCTTGACGCACGCCGCAAGGTCCTCGGTCCTGAGAATGTCGCAACCCTGGAGACCGTGCAGGAGCTAGCAGGCGTTCTCTCCGACCAGAGCAAAACGGTGGAAGCGGAAAAGTTGCAGCGTGAGGCGCTCGACGGTTTTCGCCGCGTGGCCGGGCCGGATAATCCCGATACGCTGGAGGCAATTATCAGCGTCGCTGCTTTCGATCGAAATGATGGCCATTATGGTGAGGCGGAAAAGTCGATTCGCGAGGTCCTTGAACCGGCGCGCCGCGTTCTGGGTCCCGAGAGCATCGCCACCCGCCAGGCCATGAACAGCCTCGCTCTGGCGTTGGCTCACGAAGGCCGCTATGCCGAGGCTGAAGATGTGGCTAAGCAGGCGCTCGATCTCGAAAACCATGCGCAATTGCCGGAGAACGTGAACAACACGTTCTCCACTTACTACCTCGCTTGCATTGCGTCAATCCAGGGACGGCGCGACGAAGCCTTTTCGCTGCTCGCCAAGGCCATCGATCGTGGCCTATGGCCGGAAACCGCGCTCACCATGGGTTTAGACCCCGATTTAAAGTCCTTGCACGGCGATCCCCGCTTTGACGCCCTCGTCGCCCACGCGAAAGAGCGCGCAGCCGCGGCCGCTAAAGAGCAACTAGATTATTCGGCACTGCCTCCTCGCGATTTGCGCCGGTAAACATAAGGATCGTAGCGACCTGTTCTGCCCGCAGCTTTTCGCTTATGACTGGGTAAGCGCCGCTGGCCTAAGGAACAGATCCTGAGCGTGTCATGTTGCTTAGTCCTTGTCCCGGTCGGGTGCGTGCGCGGTTTTTCGCTGGGACGCGCGCCGGTCGCTTTCTTCCGACTCCTCACGGTCGGGGCGGAGTTTCGAACCCGTGGCCCAGGCAGGATAAGGCTTGTTCCCCATCAGCCCCTTCCACAGAATGCGGTTGTAAACGGAAAAGTCGAGACGATCGGCGTCCGAGAAATCCATTCCTTTTGTGACCCGCGCCCAATACTTCCCGTCGTGCTTCAACTTGGGCACGACCAGTCCCGCCGCTTTGGGAGGCAGCGGCAGGCTGGTATTGTAGAGGTAGGCCGAGGGCGTGGCGGTGAATCTCCAGTCGGAGGGTGTGGTGTTGAAGATATCGGCCATGGGACTCGCGAGCGCGTCATTCAAGTTCAGCGGGGCGAGACCCAGCACCTCTTCGATCGTGCGCAGGAAGTTGACGGTGGTGTAGGGCGTTGAGACCACGGTTTGCTGCTTTACGTAGGCGCCCGCGACGAAAGCGATGGTGCGGTGGGAATCAACGTGGTCGCCGCCGTCCTGAGCGTCGTCTTCAATAACAAAGACTAGCGTGTCGTTAGCGTAAATGCTGTTCGCGATTTTCTGCACCAGCAGGCCGACCGCGTAGTCGTTATCGGCTTGCTGCGTTTCCGGAGTATTCACCAGGTCAGTCGCGGTGCCGAAGTTTCCGGTGTGATCGTGCATAAAGCGCACAAGGCTCAACGAAGGGAGTCCACCTTTAGCGAAATTGGTGTCGAACTCTCTCTCCCACTCAGTGAAACGGTAATAATCCGGGAAGTTGTTGTCAAAGCCGCGGAAGTAGGGATCGGTATAGGGAAAGAGGGAAACATTTGCCGGGATCGCTACCACGGTGCCGGTTGCCGCCGGGTCGTGCGCGAGGGGAATGGCGCAGGAGGGCTCGATATAGCAAGTTCCATCCAAAAGGAAACCATAGTTGCGAACCGTGAGGCCTGCCCGCAGCGCGGAGTCCCACAGATAGCCGGTATTGATCTCGTCATTCGGACCGTCCGGCGCAGCCACGTCGGTCTGGCCTGCCAGCACATCGGGATCGTCGGGCGTGCGGGGGTCGGCGGCGATGCGCGCGGCCACGGTCGGAATCGCCACGTTCACGCTGCGATTCATTCCGTCGGTGTCCAGGCTAAGACCCCGTGCCGCGTAAGCTAACGGGTATTGGCGCTCCACCACGTCGGGAGCCTGGGCCGAGGTGGTCCACGGCCAGCCGTCATTGCTGACCTCCGAGCTGGCCATGATGTTGTCCAGCGTGACGAAGGTTTGCGCCAGGTCGTGCTGATTCGGCGTTATCGCCTTTCCCCACTGCACCAAACTCGTGTCGCCATTGCCGACGGGCAGATCGCCCAAGACCTGGTCGTAGGAGCGGTTTTCCTTGATGATAAAGATAACGTGCTGGATGCCTTTGCGCACAGCCTTCATGACTGCGGCGTCGCTGGCGCTCTCGGAGCTGGAAAACCGGTCGTTGGTCAGCACCTGCGCCGTTAGAGCCGGCAGTTCCGCCGGGATGCTGGCAGTGGGAAAGCTTTGCAATCCGGCCTTGGTGGTTTGGGGATTCCACTCATTCATGGTGATGCAACTGGGATAGTTTGCCGGGCCGGCGCCATAGCACCAACTGGGATCGGCGCCCGTCGGTGACTTCCCGTTGATCACGTACGCCCATTTGCCATCGGGGCTAAAGCTGACGGAGTTTGGGTACCAGCCGGTGGGAATGAGACCCACGACGTGGTCATTCCGATCCGTTCCCGTCAACGCCACGACGGCGACGCTGTTCAAATTGCCATTGGTCACCCAGAGCTGGGTCCCGTCCGGTGTCAGCGTCACGCTATTAGTGTTAGCGCCTTTGAACTGCGCCAGCGCGGCCGGAATGGCGCCGGGAGGAGCGATGACCGGCACGGTCTCGAGCACGGTGTTCCATTTCGTCGCGTCGCTCGGGTTTGTATCGATGACGTCCACCGTGTCCGACTCGTCTTCGGCAACGTACAGGCGCGTCGCGGTCGGATTCAAGGTCATTTTGTTCGGTTGACCTTTCACGGGAATGCGGGCGATGACGGCCGGGGTCCCTCCGTCCAGGTTCACCACGTCAATCTCGCGGTCGCGAAGGCTGGACACATAAGCCCACGTGGTCGTCTTGCTGCCCGGCGGCAGGGTGGGTTGCGCGATGACAACCCAAAAGGGGTATTCGCCCCCCGGAGTCCCGGGCAGCGGTGAACTGACGGCCTTGCCCGGGCGCAGGTCGAGTTCCCCCGGTTGATAGCCGGAGGCGTTCAAGGTGCTCGCGGGCTCCCAGTTACCCTCGCCTCCTGTGAACACTGTTATCGAGTCATTGTAATAATTCGCCACCACCAGTTTCTGGCCATCGCTCGAAACGGCCAGTCCGGCAGCGCAGGGCTGCACGAAAACCTCGCTGTTAACCGAAGGTGTGGGTTCGGTGGGCGCCACCGCAAGGCCAACACCCGCCGTGTGATTCAGCAGCAGCTCAGGTTGCTCCGCTGGCGCCCACGTTTTCTGGTCGACGCCCAATGTAAAGATGTGGACGTTGTCACGCTGGGGATTACTGGGATTGGGGTAACCGTTGCTGCCAAAGGGGAAGTCGCCCATGCCGCTCGATACGTAGAAAGCATCTTGAGTTGGATCGAAAGTTATGCCGTTGTAGGAATTGGGGATCATAACATTCTGTTGATATACGGGCACGCCGGTTGAGATGTCGTAGATGAACACGTACTCACTCGAGGGTGAGTTAGCGGGCAGACCGCCGGCCGCCGGGGACTGGCCCGGTGCGAATTCCACGACGGGCGATTCGGGCACAAAGGCCATGGCCGTGAGGGAGCCAGCGTAGAAAATGCGATTGAACCCACTGGTCAGGACGAGCAGGAGGTTCCCCTTCACTACGCTCGAAACCGCCTGTCCCGCCAGCCAGGGATTGCCATTAACCAGCCATGGCGTCGTGAGAGGCTGAAACTGCGCCCCCGAGGGCGCCAGCGGCGTGATCCACTGGTTCATATTGGGGATGAACTGTACCCCTGCAGCCGCGGCATTCACCGTGATGCTGAGGGTGGCGGTGGTATTGCCGGTCAGGTTGGAAGCCATTACGGTGTAGGTGGCCGTGGCGGCGACGGCCGTGGGCGTCCCGGTGATGATACCGGTATCGCCGTCCATCTCCAGGCCCGCGGGAAGGGCGGGGCTTACGCCGTAGGCGGTTACCGCTCCACCGGTGCTGGTGGGAGGATCCGCGCCGATCGGCGTCCCCACGGTATAGACCGCCGTGCCGGTTTTGTAAGCCAGTCCTGCGGGGGCCGCGTCATTCACCGTGATGCTGAGTGCAGCCGTGGCGCTGCCGGTCGAATTGGAAGCCGTCACTTTATAGCTGGCGGTCTCAGCCACGGCCTTGGGGGCGCCGGTGATGATGCCCGTACCGGTACTCATGGTCAGCCCCGCGGGAAGGGCCGGGCTCACACTGTAAGACGCCACCACGCCGCCTGCGCTGGTGGGAGTGTTTGCAGTGATGGCAGTTCCTTTTATGTAGTCCGCCGTGCTGGTTGTGTAAGTAAGATCAGAAGGCGGCTGAACAGGCTGGGGGACGGGATTCGGACCTGCACCGCAGCCGCAGAAAAGAAATAGTATTGCGGATAAGATAAGACCGAGACATTTGCTCGAAGACATGTAAGACTCCTTGACTGCCAGAACGGCAAGACGGCCTGGCGTTTCGCCTCGCCCTGCCAAGGGACACAGGCTGGACGCTCTGGGATGAACCTCATTTGAATTGAAGCTGCTTATGAACTCGCTTTGAAACTCTCCATGATTCGCTTGAAAGGGCGGTGGCGGGAGGAGTGAACCTTCACAACGCACTGCTGCTCCAGCGTATTCAACCTTTGAACTGCTACTTGAACAGCCGACTTTTGAGCAGCAATTCAACCTCTGCAACTATCTTCCCCTTCGAGGATACTCACTTCCACACCCACGCATATAGTACTACAGTACTCTTAAGTAAAGCGCAGAGCGCGCAATACTCGGAAAGTGACATAGAGTCCGACACGCGGCCGCAGCCACGGTCAATGCTCTTTTTGTGGGCTTTTGCGAAGCGCACGATGCGGTCGAAGGAAACGAGTGGGAACGGCTCAGAGCTCTCGCGGTAAGAAATAACGGAAATCACTGACTCTGGCTGGCCGCTTCAGGGGGGAGGGACGGGGACTGGCAAGCGTGTCCCTATTTTTCCAATTTTCTCTGTCTCAGTTTTGGGGTGCACCCCTACCGTCCCAATCGGCGATGGAGTGGACGCAAACCGATACGATCCAGCGACAAACTTGGTATTCAGCTCGAATGGGGATGGCACCCTGACGATAGTCCACGAGGACTCACAGAACGCGTACTTCGTGATCGCGAGCGTTCGCACCCAGCGCGGGGCCCGGACGATGGAACTGGATCCCAGGACGCACCGCGTCTATCTGGTCACCGCCCAACTTGGTCCTCAACCTGCGCAACCGCGCACCCCACCACCAATGGTGCCGGGAACATTTGAGTTGCTGGTTTACGGTCAAATGTAGGGACGAGCAACAATATGGAAGCAGTGAAATCTAAAGCAGACGTATTCTTCGCAGACTAGTGCAGTGCGAGCAACGCCCGCATCAGGCCTCTAATGCCGGACGGAGAAAGCGTTTTGATAAAGATTCCGCCCCCATGGCGGCGCTCGCCCTGTGCCCAGGCTTTCAGGATCGGTGTTAAGGTTCTTCGATCGTGGGTGACGAGTTCTTCTAGTAACACGGGCGTCTTGCCCGCTGGGGCGTGGGCATCCTGCCCGCGCGGGAA
Organism: uncultured Acidobacteriota bacterium; assembly: GCA_963808085.1. Classification (GTDB taxonomy): domain Bacteria; phylum Acidobacteriota; class Terriglobia; order UBA7540; family UBA7540; genus Bog-366. The sequence continues at coordinate 4,170 of CAWEFC010000026.1, read as the reverse complement.
CGGGAGCTTCGGCGCTCGCGAGAAATGACCCACCTTTGCTCATCAGCAATAACCCGCCAACTTTTCGCCTGACTACTCACTGGGCGTACTGACTTACGGCACGGTGATGATAGTCACCATGCCTGATACTCGAAAAAGACCCTGCTGCATCTGCCGCCATTGGTTCCGTTCCGATCCGCGGGTCGGGGTACGACAGCGTGCTTGTCGCCGGGTGGAGTGCCAAGCCGCACGCCGTCGCCAGACCCAAGCCGCTTGGCGAACGCGGAACCCGGATTACTTTATCGCCCGCCGTATGCAGGAACGCGGCGCTCTTGCCCAGCCGCCCGAACCCCTGCGTTTACCCGCCCCTTTGAGCCAACTTCCCTGGGACCTCGCGCAAGACCAGTTCGGGGTGCAAGGCGCAGATTTCATGGGGGTTATGGGAGCACTCCTGCTGCGGGCCACGCAAGACCAGTTCCGAGCTTATCGCCTTGATTCCAAGGCAGTTGTGGACACACTTCCCCCGCCGGGCAAACAAGACCCGATACCGCTTCGTCCAGACTAACCCTGGCCGTCGTAAGGGAGCGGGCGAATGCGCTTGGAGTTTCACCAACTGGATCGGCGCGGGGAATATTTGCGGGTTCGCCCTCCCGCTCGGCAACGGCAGTTGCTGGCCTCGTTGGCGGAAGTGGGGCAACAGACGCCGATCGTGGTGGTGGCGGTCGAAGGCCAACCGGACCGGTACCTGGTCATTGATGGCTACAAGCGCCTGGCGGCGCTCCAACAACTGGGCCGGGACACGGTGGAAGCGGTGATCTGGCCAATGAGCGAAGTCGAGGCTTTGTTCCTGGACCGCTCGCTGCGCTGGTCCGAACAGGAGACCGCGCTGGAGCAAGGCTGGTTGCTGGCGGAGTTGGAGCAACGCTACGGCTATGGGCAGGAGGAGTTGGCCCGCCGCTTTGATCGCAGCACGAGTTGGGTGTCGCGGCGGCTGGCCCTGGTCGATCTTCTGCCGGAAGCCCTCCAGCAGCAAGTGCGCGAGGGCAAGCTCTCCGCCCACGTGGCCATGAAGTTTCTGGTGCCGGTAGCGCGCGTCAGCCTGGACGACTGCGAGCGCATGGCCGCCGCTTTTGTTCAGCATCACTGCAATACGCGGCAAGCCGGGCAACTGTATGCGGCCTGGCGCGACGCCTCGCCCCTGGTCCGTCAACGTCTGCTCGACCAACCCGAGTTGTTTTTCAAAACCCAGCCGCCCGCCCAACCGCAGACTCCCCCCGCCGGGGCCGCCGCCCTCGAGCGCGATCTGGACATGGCGACCGCGATTTTGAACCGCGCCCAGCGACGACTGACGGGCGGGGAGGCCGCCGCCCTGGACTCCCACCAACGCCAGGCCGTGCGCGGGCAGATCGAACACCTCCGCCGACAACTCCACCGTTTGGCGGAGCGCATCCCCAAGGAGGAAGAACCCGATGTTGAGTCAATCCCAACGCACCACGATTCTGGAACTGAACCAACAGGGAGTGAGCAAGCGCCAGATCGCGCGGGTGCTGGGCCTCTCCCGCCTGGCGGTGCGCCGAGTGCTGCGCCTGAATTCCACGGAAGTGCCGGAGATCCACCGCCCCGAGAAAGCCGAACCCTACCGGCCACAAATCCTGGAGCTGTTCGTCAGTTGCAAGGGGAATCTGGTGCGAGTCCATGAAGAGCTCCTCGCCGGCGGAGCCCAGCTCTCTTATCAAGCCTTGACCGCCTTCTGTCGCCGGCATGGCATCGGGCAAGCGCCCCCCGTGGCGGCGGGCCAGTACCACTTCGCGCCGGGCGAGGAGATGCAGCACGATACTTCTCCCCACGAGTTGGAACTGGCGGGCAAGAAGCGTAAGGTGCAGACCGCCTCCGCCGTACTGTGCTACTCCCGCATGCTTTTTTTCCAGTGCTCCCCGACCTTTCAGCGTTTTGACTGCAAGGTGTTTCTCACTGCCGCTCTGCGTTACTTCGCGGGCGCCCCGGGCCGCGTCATGATCGATAACACCCATGTGGTGGTGCTGCGCGGCAGCGGACGCGAGATGGTTCCCGTGCCCGAGATGGCCGCCTTCGCCGAGCGCTTCGGCTTTCGCTTCGTGGCGCATGCGATCGGCGATGCCAACCGTTCGGGGCGCGTGGAGAGGCCCTTCTCGCGTCCGCTGCCGCGCAGCACCACCACATGGGTGTTATCGATCATGACGCGGCCCGGGGCGCCCGCGAAGTAACGCAGAGCGGCAGTGAGAAACACCTTGCAGTCAAAACGCTGAAAGGTCGGGGAGCACTGGAAAAAAAGCATGCGGGAGTAGCACAGTACGGCGGAGGCGGTCTGCACCTTACGCTTCTTGCCCGCCAGTTCCAACTCGTGGGGAGAAGTATCGTGCTGCATCTCCTCGCCCGGCGCGAAGTGGTACTGGCCCGCCGCCACGGGGGGCGCTTGCCCGATGCCATGCCGGCGACAGAAGGCGGTCAAGGCTTGATAAGAGAGCTGGGCTCCGCCGGCGAGGAGCTCTTCATGGACTCGCACCAGATTCCCCTTGCAACTGACGAACAGCTCCAGGATTTGTGGCCGGTAGGGTTCGGCTTTCTCGGGGCGGTGGATCTCCGGCACTTCCGTGGAATTCAGGCGCAGCACTCGGCGCACCGCCAGGCGGGAGAGGCCCAGCACCCGCGCGATCTGGCGCTTGCTCACTCCCTGTTGGTTCAGTTCCAGAATCGTGGTGCGTTGGGATTGACTCAACATCGGGTTCTTCCTCCTTGGGGATGCGCTCCGCCAAACGGTGGAGTTGTCGGCGGAGGTGTTCGATCTGCCCGCGCACGGCCTGGCGTTGGTGGGAGTCCAGGGCGGCGGCCTCCCCGCCCGTCAGTCGTCGCTGGGCGCGGTTCAAAATCGCGGTCGCCATGTCCAGATCGCGCTCGAGGGCGGCGGCCCCGGCGGGGGGAGTCTGCGGTTGGGCGGGCGGCTGGGTTTTGAAAAACAACTCGGGTTGGTCGAGCAGACGTTGACGGACCAGGGGCGAGGCGTCGCGCCAGGCCGCATACAGTTGCCCGGCTTGCCGCGTATTGCAGTGATGCTGAACAAAAGCGGCGGCCATGCGCTCGCAGTCGTCCAGGCTGACGCGCGCTACCGGCACCAGAAACTTCATGGCCACGTGGGCGGAGAGCTTGCCCTCGCGCACTTGCTGCTGGAGGGCTTCCGGCAGAAGATCGACCAGGGCCAGCCGCCGCGACACCCAACTCGTGCTGCGATCAAAGCGGCGGGCCAACTCCTCCTGCCCATAGCCGTAGCGTTGCTCCAACTCCGCCAGCAACCAGCCTTGCTCCAGCGCGGTCTCCTGTTCGGACCAGCGCAGCGAGCGGTCCAGGAACAAAGCCTCGACTTCGCTCATTGGCCAGATCACCGCTTCCACCGTGTCCCGGCCCAGTTGTTGGAGCGCCGCCAGGCGCTTGTAGCCATCAATGACCAGGTACCGGTCCGGTTGGCCTTCGACCGCCACCACCACGATCGGCGTCTGTTGCCCCACTTCCGCCAACGAGGCCAGCAACTGCCGTTGCCGAGCGGGAGGGCGAACCCGCAAATATTCCCCGCGCCGATCCAGTTGGTGAAACTCCAAGCGCATTCGCCCGCTCCCTTACGACGGCCAGGGTTAGTCTGGACGAAGCGGTATCGGGTCTTGTTTGCCCGGCGGGGGAAGTGTGTCCACAACTGCCTTGGAATCAAGGCGATAAGCTCGGAACTGGTCTTGCGTGGCCCGCAGCAGGAGTGCTCCCATAACCCCCATGAAATCTGCGCCTTGCACCCCGAACTGGTCTTGCGCGAGGTCCCAGGGAAGTTGGCTCAAAGGGGCGGGTAAACGCAGGGGTTCGGGCGGCTGGGCAAGAGCGCCGCGTTCCTGCATACGGCGGGCGATAAAGTAATCCGGGTTCCGCGTTCGCCAAGCGGCTTGGGTCTGGCGACGGCGTGCGGCTTGGCACTCCACCCGGCGACAAGCACGCTGTCGTACCCCGACCCGCGGATCGGAACGGAACCAATGGCGGCAGATGCAGCAGGGTCTTTTTCGAGTATCAGGCATGGTGACTATCATCACCGTGCCGTAAGTCAGTACGCCCAGTGAGTAGTCAGGCGAAAAGTTGGCGGGTTATTGCTGATGAGCAAAGGTGGGTCATTTCTCGCGA
>CAWEFC010000025.1:0-16099 GCA_963808085.1 uncultured Acidobacteriota bacterium | reverse complement strand
AGCGGTAATAATCGTGGCGTAGAGTCTCGTGTATCAAAATCGTACCACTCCGACCTGGTTGGACGCCTTCGAGGGCACAGCCGGATGAGATTCGATCCCTTCATTGGTTCTAATCCATTCAATCCACTTGAGATGAAAGAAAGTTAAGCGCCTGGCGGCAATAGGCGTTCTCCGTGCATTGTAACCGTGACGAGTACGGAAAGATTTCACTTGCGAGGTTCCATGAATACCCTGATCGACGGAGCCACTCACCTAAGTGAGCATGGCGAAGCAATACAACAATCCCAAAGAAGCGACGAAGACTACCGAAGCAGCGTGCAACCTGACGCTGACGAAGAGCACTGGTATGCGCTGCACACTTATCCTCGCCACGAAAAGCGGGTACACCAGGAGTTAGGGCTGCGTGCCATTGAATGCTTCCTCCCGCTGTACGAAGCCGTGCACCGGTGGAAGAATGGATGTAAGGTACGGGTCGAACTGCCGTTATTCCCCGGCTACCTCTTTGTGAGAATCGATCCCCGCCAACGATTTAAGGCGCTGAATCTGCCGGGGGCCGTATCCATTGTGGGTTGTGCAAATGGTCCGTGGCAGTTGCCCGACACGGAAATCGCGAACCTTCGGGACAGGTTGAAATCCAGCAATTTCGAGCCCCATCCCTATTTGGCCGTTGGCCAGAAGGTGCGGATCAAATCCGGTCCACTCGCAGACCTGACGGGTTTGTTGGTGCGCCAATCCGGGGGCCTTCGAGTTGTGCTTGCCTTGGATTTGATTCAGCAGGCTGCGGCAGTTGAAGTGAGTATCGACGATGTCGAGGCCATTGATCCAGCGCCCCTCGGCCTCGCTGCGTAACGAACATCGGCCGCATCAGCCGTTCGAGACTCTGCACGGCCGTAGTAGAACCGAATGAACTTTCTGTGTTGACTCCGTCGGGTCCCGCAATAGAAGGGCACGCTTCCGTCAATACCTAACAACAATTTCAAATTTCTAAACGCGTTCTTCTTGCGGAATCACCTTCCGGGCGTCGTTCCCGGTTTTTCCACGCCGAAGCACAATCTTGAGGCCCCGGATACTTCCCATACTCATCGGAGCGCCGTCAGCGTTGGCGGCGTTGCATAACACCGGCATTCGCCGCTAGTTCCCATCCTGTTGTCGATGTCATAGGAGTTTTCCATGGCCGTGTTCCAATCGATTAGCCAGTACAAGGAAGGTTGCCTGATTCAAGGGCGAGACCCTATAGGCGTGGTGGGCGTCCCCAAAGTGAAGGCCCGCACCATTCCACATAAATTCTTCCTCGCTTCCGACCTTTGTCTGGTATGGATCAGCACGGGAATTGCCCACCTCGCGCTGATGGTATTCGCCCGCGACGTGCACAATCCCTGGGGCCACGAGCTTTTCCATGCCGCGCCGCTTGGCCCTATGTTTCTGTTCTCAGTGTTAGTGGTGCTGTTTGCCGACTCGCGCGGATTATACGAATTCCCCTGGAAGACAAGCTATAAGGGAGACCTCAAATTATTGGCCGACGCGGTCACTTGCTCCGGTATCGTCATCGGCGTCGGATCATATCTGAGCGGCAGCCGCGCCCGGTCTGCCGGCGCCTACGTCTTGGCCGTCGCACTGGCGTGGACACTGATGGCGAGTTGGCGCAAGCTCGTCCGCTCGCAGACCATCCCGGGGCTGACGGAAAAGCGCAATGTCGTGATCGTGGGCTACGGCCGATTCGCCCACCTTCTTCGACAACAGCTCGATCAAAATCCGCAGTTGGGCTATGTGGTGAAAGGCTTTGTGTGCCGCCGTCGAACCCCTCGGTCAAACCCCAAAGGGAACGGGGCGGGGGACCCGCAACTGCTGGGCACAGTGGACGAATTGTCCGAGATCACCCGGGCACATTTCATTGACGAGATTTTCATCAGCGTCCCCAGTGATCGACATTTAGTCAGAGACATCGCGCGCAAGGCAAAGGCCGCGCGGGTCTTGGCCCGCGTCATCCCAGATCTACATGACGGCCTCGCGGATGACGTTCCCAGTCGAGTACATCGGGCAATTCCCCAGCTTGACTCTGTATCCACAGAATGGGCCCACGCTATCACTGATCCTCAAGCGTCTTATGGACTTCATCCTGTCTGGAGCCGCTTTGGTGCTTTTGTCGCCATTCTTCGCCGTCGTGGGGTTCATTGTGAAGCTGGATTCCAAGGGGCCGGTTTTTTATCGTGCGCAGCGAGTGGGCAAGAAGGGCGTGACTTTTGCGTGTTACAAATTCCGAACGATGGTGGAGAACGCCGACGGCTTGAAAGAGTCTCTCGCGCACCTTAATGAACGTGATGGAATCCTGTTCAAGATTGCCGCCGATCCGCGGATCACGCGCGTCGGCAGATACCTCCGCAAATTCAGCATCGATGAATTGCCTCAGCTTTGGAACGTCTTCAAGGGAGAGATGAGCTTGGTCGGGCCACGCCCTCCAGCTTGCAGCGAATACACTCAGTACTCCCTTGAACACCTCCGCCGCCTGGATGTAACCCCGGGGCTGACCGGCCTTTGGCAAGTGACGGCGCGGCAGGATCCATCGTTCCAAAGCTATATCGAGCTCGACAAGGAGTACGTCAATAACTGGTCCCTAGGGCTGGATTTGAGAATTATGGTTCGAACTGTGGGCGTAGTTTTGGCCGGCTCCGGCCAATAAGCCGGAACGAAGATTATCGCGTGCATGTAGGAGTAGCTGACCTTATGGAATCGTTACCCAAAAAAGCCTGGATATTGTTGAGCGCCATGTGGGCGTTGATGATTTTTAACCTCTCAACGGCCCCGTACTCTGCGGCTTCCTCCGCCAGATTCATCTCAATTTTCCTCGATTGGTTCCCCATCGCAGTTCTCTCCCAGAATCTCGGGTTGGTCAACACGCTGCTCCGCAAAACTGCCCATCTCACCGAGTATGCAGTATTAGCGGCGTTCCTCTACAACTCCCTGAAACCGGCGGGAGATCTTTTTTGGTCGCGAAAAGCCGCCTTCTGGGCACTCCTGGTTTCGGGAAGCTATTCGCTTACGGATGAACTTCATCAGCTATTCGTCCCCGGGAGGCACGCCTCCCTCTACGACTGCATTCTTGATACGACAGGTGCGCTCGCGGGCCTCGTCGTGCTGTCCGCCGCCTTCTTTGTGGTTCGTCGGAAACATGTCGGGGTGGTCGAGCAAACTGGGGCTCTTTCGTAGTTCGGAGCGAAATTCCAAGGGAAATCTTAGGTGATACAAATGAACCAGCCTAATGCTGAGTTTGGGGATTCAGAACAAAAACGTGTTGGTCAAGGAGTTGGGAGCCGCAACGAGCAGAATCAGCCGTTACTGGTTCTAGCCATCGACGATGATCCGGGTGTTCTCAGCTACTACGAGACAGTCATGAGGCGCTTGAACTTCCGCTTCGAAAGTTCCTGCGATTCCGGCCAAGCCTTGGATCTCATCGCAACCTGTGACCCGAGCTTGGTGATTCTCGATGCGGCCATGCCCGGCATCAATGGGATGGAACTCCTTCGCCACATTAAAATTCGTAACCCTCGGACGAGAGTTGCCGTCATTACGGGAAATTGCACGATTGATATGGCGGTGGAAGCAATTCAGGAAGGTGCGATCGATTATATCGGTAAGCCTATCACGGTGGAGAAACTGCGGAATCTGGTCACCCGGGTTCGAAGCCTGGTGGCCCAGGAGGTGCAAAACCGCACTCCGACGCGAGAACTACTTGAGGGGACCAAGCTGGATCGTGTCATCTGCCGCAGTCCCCGCATGTTAGAGGTTTTCGGTCTGGTTCGCCGGGTGGCGCCTCACTTTCGCACCGCTCTCATCGTCGGTGAACCTGGGACGGGGAGAAAAGTCGTGGCCCGGACTCTTCACAATCTTAGCCCTGGGAGGGCCGAGCGTTTCACCATTCTCAACTGTCAACCCATCGCTGATAACCTTGTTGACCTCCAACTTTCCGGGCAAGGGCCTGGGGGCTCGCCCAGCGGAATGGTTGGAGAAATCGACCTCTTGGAAATGGATTTAACCGGAACGATTTTCCTTGAAGAGGTTGGAGAACTGGGTGGAGTTAATCAGCTCAAACTTTTACGCTTTCTTGACCGCGCCTCCGCCCAGGAACGGTGCTCGCCGCTTAGTCCGCAACGCGCCCTTCGTATCGTAGCGTCAACCAGCCGCGATTTACAGGTAGATATTCAGTCGGGAAGGTTTCGGGCCGACCTCTGGTACCGGTTGAATATGGTCCAGATTCAGCTTCCGGCCCTGCGAGAGCGGGGGGACGATGTTCTGCTTTTGGCGCGCAATCTTCTTGCTCAGTTCACCGCTCAATCTGGGAAGGTTGTCCGGCGAATGTCGCGTGCCGCGGAGGCTGCGTTGCTTGCTTATTCGTGGCCGGGAAATATCTCTGAGCTGGAGAATGTCGTCGGCAGGGCCTGCGGGGTCGCCCATGGCGAGATTCTGGACTGCGGTGATCTGCCAGTCGAACTTACACAGCCGGGGAATGGCGGTGCCGTTCAGACCCGTGGCGAGCCCTCCCTGGACACGGGTACCAGGTAAGGTTCACTGTCTCGCTCAACTTCACGGCGGTTGGTCAAGGGTATTCTTGACCATCATTGGCCTGAGGAAGCCGGGAGTCTATTGTCCTTGGGTCGGGCGCAAGTTGACGAATCGCGTCCCAGGGGACGGATCTTTCGGCGGAAAAGGGGTTCTTGTATGACGGAAGCTCAATCTCGGTCAACGCGCCAAAAGGCCAGCTCAAAACGGAGAATTCTCATTGTGGACGACGAGCCGAGCGTCGTGAGGCTGCTAACGGAAGTGTTGCGGCAGGAGGGGTACGCCTGTTTTGGGTGCCAGAGTGGTCAAGAAGCGATGCGCCTGATGAACAGCCGGGGATTCGACGTCGTTCTATGCGACATCCACATGCCGGGAATGAGCGGATTGGATCTCTTGCATTTCGTTCGGGAGAAGCACCCCCGGTCGGCCTCCGTAATGGTAACAGGGGAAGGGGATATCCGGGTGGGAGTTCAGGCAATGAAAGAGGGGGCGGACGATTACATCCTGAAGCCGCTGAACTTTGAGGCCGTGCTCCTTAGCATCAAGCAGGTTCTGGAACGGAAGCGGCTTGAAGGTGAATTGGCAGATTATCGTCTGCGCCTCGAGACAATGGTTGAGCAGCGGACTGCTCAGCTTCGGGGAACAATTTGCCGGATTGAGCGGAACTATGATGAGACTCTCCAAACACTCACCGCAGCGTTGGATTTAAGAGACCGTGAGACGGCCGGGCATTCAGCGCGGGTGATGGCTTACGCGTTGGAAATAGCGAAAATGGTGGGCTGCAGCAAGGCGCAATTGACTACCGTTGCCCGGGGCGCCCTTTTGCACGATATCGGTAAAATCGGAGTGCCAGACGCCATTCTGATGAAAGCAGGGCCCCTTACCGAGGACGAGTGGCCGTTAATGAAAGCGCACGTGGGTGTCGGGTTCTGGCTGTTGAATCGCATCGCCTTCCTGGAAGATGCGGCCGAGATCGTCCACGCACACCATGAGCGATTTGACGGGAAAGGCTACCCGCGGGGCCTGCAGGGAGGAATGATTCCGCTGGGGGCCAGGATTTTTTCTGTGGCTGACACGTTGGACGCCATAACTTCCGATCGGCCGTATCGCCGGGCGATGCCTTTTGCCGTGGCTCGGGAGGAGATTGTTGGGCAATCCGGAAAGCAGTTCGACCCAGACGTGGTGTCTGCCTTTCTGACGATTGATGAAGGTATCTGGCACGAAATTCGGATGCGGAAGGGAGTTATACGGTCACCGCAGAGTGCGCCATGGCTGCACATGCCAGCCGACCACCTCCCGGAAACCTTTCTACAACCGCAGGCTGGCGCATAAACCTGCCATTTTCCAGACCGCGTCCTCGAGTGATCAGACCAGAACTATGAGGCGAACCAAACGGTCAACGCCAAATGGCTTCAAAAGTAGAAAGCGAGATTCAACTGGCAGCAACAGGGTCTACGGCTCCCCGGCAGCGTCTTTGAACCTTTCATGGGGAGAAGGATCATCGGCCAACCCGTACTTCTCCATCAGGCGATAAAGCCGCGCACGACTGATTCCCAGAATGCGCGCGGCAAGCGCCTTATTCTTCGTCTCGTCGACAGCGAAGGCGACTGCGTGTTTCTCGGCTTCCTCCAAAGTAGCGACCGATGCGGCGCCGCGAGCAGAAGGGGTCGTTACCTCTTCCGGCAGGTCTTCCAAGTCGACCACTTTGGTTCGGGTGAGCATGCAAGCGCGGCCGATTACGTTTTCTAATTCTCTAACATTTCCGGGCCATGAATAAGCCAGCACCGCTGCCTCCGCGCGCCGGGAGAGCTTGTGAATATCCTTGTGATACTCGGCAGCGAAATCCAGGAGAAAACGCCGCGCCAGCAGCAAAATATCCTCTCGACGCTCCCGTAAAGGCGGGAGTCGAATCTGCACCATATTCAATCGGTACCAGAGATCCGGTCGAAACCGGTTGGCTTTCATTTCGAGACTTAAATCCCGGCTGGTCGCCGCGATCACTTGCACGTTAACGTAGATTGCTTGCGGTAAGCCCAATTTCTGCACCTCGCCGCTCTCCAATACTCGCAAGAGTTTCGACTGTGCCGCCTGGCTTAAGTCGCCCACCTCATCGAGAAAGAGTGTGCCCCCGTCGGCCCACTCGAAGATACCCGCCTGATCGCCGATCGCCCCCGTAAAAGCTCCCTTCCGATGACCGAACAATTGGCTTTCGGCGAGGGTGTCAACGAGGGCGCTACAGTTAAACACCGCGATACGCTTCTCGGCCCGAGGGCTGAGCTTATGTAAAGCACGAGCTACCAACTCTTTTCCTGTCCCTGTTTCCCCGGTGATGAGGGCAGTTCGGAGGTGCGGAGCCACCCGGCGAACCAAATCGAAAACCTGCAACATACGAGGACTGCGACCGATCATGCCCTCGAGGCTGAAGACCTTTCCGAACTGCTCTTCCAGCGCGCTTTCGTTGCGCGTGAGGTCCACTTGCTCCCGGGCCTCCGCAATGATTTTGCGTATTTTCTCCCGGGTGATGGGCTTGCAAAGATAATCCGAAGCGCCCGCCTGAATGGCGTTGACCGCAGACTCGATGGAATAATCTCCTGTGATCATGACCACCCGTATCTCCGGATCATGGAGGCAAATTCGCCGCAAGGCTTCCATCCCATCAATGCCCGGCATCGTGAGGTCCAAAAGCACCAAATCTGGCCTGAGGGTTTCTGCCAGCTCCACTCCTTTCAGTGGGTCCGCTGAACTCGTGACTTGGACATCGTCGTCGACGAGTGCGGCTTCGTAAAACCTGAGCATTCCAGGGTCGTCGTCAATAGTTAGAATTGTCAGCGGTGGAGAGGGGGCACGGGCCTCGGTGGTAGGCGTCCCTGCGGCTTCCGTTGGCTTGTCCGATTCGTCGAGGTTCTCTTTGCCCATGGTATCGGTCTTTCATCATGCCAAATCGGCACCGAGAATCCAAGACATTTTGACCTTGCTGATTTCGGGCGCTTAGCGCGAAGGACATATTAAACGTTGAAGCCGCCTAATTCCCCCCAGCCCTCGGCATTTGATTGAGATCGGAATGCGAGTTTGCAAAACAGCAACATAGGCTGGATTCGGGGAAAGCATCGTGGATAAACCCGATATCCCCGACGGTGCCCGCAAGACCCAAAGGAACCCGAGTTCGGGGCCTCAGACGAAAATACCGAAGCGCGAGCCCACGCTGTCACCACTCGACGATGAGGTTCAAGAATTCGGTCAATTTGGAATGATCTCTATTTGGGCGGCGGGATGATGGGGATTGCAGCCGAGTCGTCTGGATTACAATCCTCCGGCTGGTAATTTTGCGGGGGGATTTCTCGAGGAGGATAGTGGAAGGGGCTGGGGTTTTCCATCGAGCTTTCGTGTTCAGTAAGCGCTGTAGATTGCTGAGCTTATCGCGCCGCTGGCCGCGGCCAACATAACGGGTGAGGTTCGGGCCAGCGCGGATTTCATGGCACTGGAGGGGACATAGAAGATGTCTTCGGCCTGAAGCTGGACGTCATCTTCCTGGCCCTTGAGTATCTTCTTCAGTTCGATATGAATATCCGCATAGCCGGAAGGCCCTTTGCGCAGAAGCCTTGACCCATTCATGTGGGATTCGTGAGTCGCCCCGCCCGCCATGGCGAGAGCTTGCAACAAGCTCATCTTCCCATCATTCTCCATCACAAACCCGCCAGGCCGGCCAACCTCTCCCAAGACATACACCAAGCCGGCGCGTGGAACAATGACCTTGTCTCCTGGTTCAAGCCGCACGTTCGACGCGAGCGAGTGATGCGCGTCTTTCGATAATTGAACGGCAAGAGTGGACGAATCACTGGCACGCTGGATGGTGATTTCGGGGCCAGCCAGTGGTGTTGTCCCGCCTGCGGCCGCGAGGACATCTAGCAAGGTTTGGCCGCCAATTACTCCGTAGACTCCGGGTGTCTTCACCTCGCCCACAACGGATACACCCTGAGTGCTGTACTCCCGAATTATCACCGCCACTTGCGGCGCAAGGAGGTAGTTCCCGTCCGTCAGTTTGTGCGCGATCAGGGCTTCGGCTTGATCCGTTGTCAGCCCGGCAAGGTGGATGCTGCCGAGGAAGTTGAGGGTCGCCTCTCCCACATCGTTGACCCGCAATGTTTGGTGCAGGTCCCCCTCATCATAGACATTTACTTCGATCATATCTCCGGGCCCAATTCTCATTCTCGCTTCGTGCGCCGTTCCCTCCGCGAGGGCATTTGCGGCGCGAGCTGAATTCATGCTGCCGGCGGCAAGGGGAGGATTCGGCGTTTGCGCCGCTTCGGGCTGGGCGCCCGCCACGCAGAGAACTGTCACCGTCAACAAGAAGGAAAATCGACAAACCAATCTCGGCGAAATGAATCTCATGAAAATACTCCTCTTTGATTTAATTGACGTCGGGGCTGTAATACCCACGCGTGGTCTTTGGATTGGACTTATACCCCAGGTAGCCATAGTGATCGACGGACTTCAGATCGAAAGCATTCATGACGACGCCGACGATCCGTTTGCGCGATCGCATGAAAAGGTCGCGGACGCGGGTTAGGGATTGTTTTGTTGTAACACCAGACCGGACAACAAGGATCACCGCGTCGCAATGGGTGGAGACGACCACGGCATCCGTAACGGACAAAACAGGGGGTGCATCCACGATGATGAAGTCAAAGTTCGAGCGCCACTCTTTGATGCGTTCCGCCATTCGTGATGAACCGAGCAATTCCGCGGGATTGGCGGGCCGCGGGCCGGCGGGAAGTACCGACAGGTTGGGCAGTGAGGTGAACCTCGCCGGTACAACGGATGATGGTCCGCTGGCGAGGAGAGTGCTGAGGCCGCCGCCAAGGTCCAGATTCAATTTGCCCTCCAGGTTTGCCCGTCGCATGTCGGCTTCAACCAACAGTACCCGTTGATCCTGCTGAGCGAGCGCCGCCGCACAGTTCAGAGCGGTCGTGGTTTTCCCCTCTCCCGGCAACGCGCTGGTCACGAGGAACACATTACACACGCCTCGCCGACCCGCCTGCAGGAGCGAAGTTCGCACGGTCCGGTATGCTTCCGCGATTTGGGATTGCGGCTTGGATAGAACCACCGCCTCCACCATCGAGGGCCTTGGGGAAGCCGGACAAATCAACTTCTTGGGAGGAGGTAGCGCCTTCCGGTGCTTCCATCGCGGAATGAGCCCCAGCGCCGGCACCATGGTGATCTGCTCGGCATCATCGGGTGTCGTTACCGTATCGTCGCAATTCTCCGCCACAAATGCGCCCGTTACTCCCACCAATAACCCGCCAAACAACGCGATGGCAAGATTCAACGCCACAATGGGTTTGGCCGGCTTATCAGACGCTCTGGCGGGGTCGACCGTCACGATATTGGTTGACCGCAGCCCCGCCAGGACTCCAGCCTCTTTCAGTTGCTTGAATAGTGAGTCATAAAGATCGCGTTTCGACTCGACTTCGTGTTTCATGATGGAATATTGGACGTTCTTGTCATTCAGTGTGTTTGCGTCTGCCTTCGCGCGTTCGAAAGCTGCCCGCAAGCCGTTTTCGTTTTGTTGTGCCGTCAGGAAGTCGTTCTGAGCACGCGTGGCGAGGTTCTGAACCTCATTTTGAATGTTCGCATCGAGCTGGTTCAGCTCACCCTGCATTTGCTGGAGTTTTGGATGTGAGGAACCATATTTAGCTGCCGCTTGGGCGTACTCCACCTTGAGCTGGCTTTGCTGAGCACGCAGACTCTGAATGGTCGATTGTGCGTTTGTATTCATCATCGACCCGGTTGGTGAATACGTGGCCGCCAAAGCGGAGATTAACTCCGGGTTTCCACTCCGGGCCAATTGCCAAACGGCCTGCGCGAGAATCCTGTCTCTCTCCGCGGCAACGACTTGCTGATCGGCTTCGTCGAGCCGTGTCATTACGACGTTGTGCGTCTCATCGACCCCCAGAAGACCGGACTGTTTCTGGTACTGAACCAGCGCTACCTCGGAGGCCGCCACCTGGTTTTTGAGGTCATCGAGCTGCGTCGCTAACCGGTCGGAAACCTGCGCGGTTGCCGCGAACCGGGTTCGGAATTGCTGCTCCTGGTAATTGTTGACCAGCGAGTTCACCACTTCGGCGGCGACATCGGCGTCGGGACTGTAAAACGAAATCTTGATGATTCGCGTACCGTCCACCGCATCGACCTTGAGGTTCTTGTGATAAATCTTCAGAACCCGCGCCCGCCGGTGGGGAGCCTTGTCCAACGGCAAGTTGGACTCATCGGGGGTGGAACTCTCCCACGGGAGCTTAAGTGTCCACAGGGGTTTGGGTGAAAACTTCGGGCGGTTCTCGAGTTTCAAGTCGCCGATCACCTGTAAAGCGAGCGTGTCGCTCTTTAAGGTGTTGATTTGTGTTTGTTGCGTCACCTGATAATCCATCGCGGTAGCATCACTGAGCGCCTCACGGGCATCCTCGGGCACGAGAGAGTCTGAATGCTCTTTATTGAATTGGATCGTCGAGATTGACTCGAATTTCGGTGTAACAATCAAAGAGTAGGCAAGGCCCATCGCGAAGAAGCCACAAGTGGCTGCCACGATGATCCGTTTTCTCTTAATCAGGATGCGCCAGATCTCACCAAAGGAGACTTCTACCACCGGCTCGGTGTTGGCGAGCATCGGCGTCACACGCTGCACAATGGCGGCAGGCGCGCGCTCTTCATTTTGCGGTCCGTTCGTCGGCACAATATCTTCAGACATCTCAGGTATCTCGCTTTCTTTTTGAGGAAAATTCCTTAATGGAATTCGATCGTCGACAGCGGTGTTGCGTATCTCGCGAATTTCGGCCTTCAACGGCTCGGGATTGTTCAGTTGCCGCTGCCCACGCCAGCGTGGATTCTCGTTTGCAAGGAACTCAAATACAGCCGCGTCAGCCGGCCCATGACCGACCAGGGTTCCAGAAGGTAGCGTTGCCACAGCCGGGCGGGTTCGGACAACAGCCGATACAACCATTCGAAACCGAGGCGGCCAATCCAACGAGGCGGCGTAGGGATTTCGCCGGCGACGTAGTCCAACAGCGCGCCGCAGCAAAAGACCGAGCGCGCGGCGATTTCTTTGTGATTCTCCAAAACCCAAATTTCCTGCCGCGGCATCCCCATTCCGACCATCAGGACGTCGGGGGCATAGGATCTAATCTCTGCCAGGACCGATTGGTTTTCGGGGCCGGCCTGTTCCGTATTGAAGTACCCATGATGGGTACGGATCTGCAGGCCTGGGTATCTGTTCCGCAGCATTCGGGCTGCTTTTTCGGCCACTCCAGGTTTAGACCCGAGATAGAAAATGCGCCACTCGCGCTCTGCGGCTTCCTCCGCGAGAAGCGGTAGAAAATCCATATAGCCCGTCCGGTGTTCACGCGTGAGCGGCAATCCCAAAAGCCGCCCCAATAGGACAAGCGACATGCCGTCAACGTGGGTATAGTCCGTCAGCGAGTAAAACTCACGCGTCCGTGGCTCATGAAACCACATGTACAGGCTGTGCAAATTGTGATTCCCGATGATGTGCCGCGTGCGGCTCTCTACTGCGTGTGAAACACAGTCCACCAAGTCGCGCCTGGATAAAGCGTGAATCCGGATTCCGAGTAAATCGAACGAAGGAATTTCCATATTGGCCTTTGAAGATGGAACTTCAGAACTGTGAATCAAAATCGATTTGACCTCATGGGACATAAATGCCGATTTGGGGGCGGTCCCACTGCGCCGGGCAGACCCTCGCACCGTGTCAGGGCCAGGCTTCGCCAACCTCACTTAGTTATGAGGCCCGCGAGAAAGGTATCGAAGGTCAACTAATGCATCTTGCGGCCGCCGATGCTAAGGGCACGCCATTCTCCATCCGTAAAGACTTTGAATGATTTCAGTAACCTATAGATTCAGAAGCGATTAGAGTTCTGGGAGAGGCCTGAACCGTTTCGCCGGTCACGGCACAATTGACCGGTCGACGTGGAACTGCGTCATGACGATACGACTTGCTTATTGCTATGTCCTTCGTTCGGCAGCAGACGGGCGTAAAAAGACGGCCGCAATAGAATGCCAGCGAGCGTGCTAGGCCGGTGCGGGCATTGGGAGATCGGAGAAGAACGCAATCTGAGCGCAGTTCGGCCCAGTCTGGTCACGCGCCAGTCGCGATAACCGTGGAAGAGTGTGTGACGATTCGTTCCTCTTGTTGGCCACTGTGAGGAAACCCCTGCCGCAAGCTCGGTTCCACCTGCCAGTACGAAATGATACTGTTCGGGAACACCGGCAGGCCGGACTTCAATACCACACTTCCTGGAAACAGGGATTGTACCTGTCCTCGAGAAAGCAACTTGATTTCCTCGTATTTAGTCATAGGCCCAGGTGAGTAGCGAATAAGCTCACGCTGGAGGCGGCCGGGAACAAATTGATAGAGCGGAACGAGGGTATGGGGGTCAATCGGGAACCACTTATTCGGTGTAGTGACAAAGTATCCTTTTGAAGCCACGCGTCGGATCTCACCGGCAAACTGTTGACGTTTCTTCCAGTCGCCGACATGTTCGATCACGGCGTTGGAAAACACCCAGTCAAAAGCGCCGTCCCTAAAAGGTAGGCAACATCCGTCGCCAATAACTCTGCTGATGCCGTCGTGGCCTTCACATTTGATCTTTGAGTCGACAACATTGACAACTACCACTTTTTTGAATCTTCGGTAGAGCGGTAGAAACTCTCCCGAGAATCCCTGATTGCCACCCAGGTCAAGCAAGCTGCCCTGTTCTGCTGCCCCCAGCAATTGCAAGAGCAGTTTCAGCTTTTGAGCTCTCAGGTTCGTATAGACAGGTTCAATACATTTGAGGATAGGTTGCCGCAAATCGAAGGCCATTAACTTATACTCCTGTGCGCATGATTGGCTTTAATGCAATCTGTTGCGGAAAAGAAATAATCGTCCAGGATCTTTTGCACTTATGCAGCGCAAACCGGACTTAGACTTTTGTGTGAAGACCCAGCGGGCCAAAGCGTATTTCGGTTGTTGGCGAAGATCTCTGGCCGCTCGCCCAAGGATATGGGTTCGTGCACAAATAGCTCATCAATAACCCGCTGATATAAACAAGCTGGGGACTTCACGGCGGCGGCGGCGAGTTTCCATAACGCTTTAGATCGATTACGGCGGCCCAATTCAATATTGAATCCGCGCAAGTGAGCTTTGAACTCCAGTTTGCGGGGATCGAGCAGGAGCGACAACTGCTCACAGACTTTTTCGTAAGGCAAGGGAGTCAGGTTCCAAAGATGCGAAAGAAGTAAATATTGGATGTAGAGCGTGTGGAGCGTCTGTTTGGCCAAGTTCGCCGATGATATGCTTTTTAAGTTCTGCCGAACCCCGAGAGTCACCTCAGGAATGAAACGGATGTCGTACCCCAGCGCCATGCGCCACCAAAGGTCGATGTCTTCCACTAAAAGGTCGAACCGATAGCCACCGACGGCAAGCGTACGTTCAACGTTGAGTGTCACTGTCGGATGACAGCAGATCGGGAGGTATCCGGAACCGACAAGAGCCCGGAATTCATCCGGACCTCCCCGGGTGGCGCGAAATGTCCCGTAGCATTCGCGCGGGTAATAATCTGCTAGCGAACAGAACATGCCGGATTGTGGGTATCGGTTGATGTATTCAACCGTCCGCGCCAAGCGGTGGGGGTAGGCAATGTCATCGGCATCGTGACGCGCTAGCCAGGGAGTTTGCGCTTCCGCAAGCATGCGGTTCAGAGTTGCGGTCAACCCTTGGTTCTTTTGGTTGATGATTCGCAGGCGCCCGTCCCGCAGGGACTGCAGATAAGCCAAGCTGTCGTCGGTTGAGCCATCATTGATGGCCAAGACCTCAAAGTCAATGTAGCTTTGCCCCAGGATACTCTGAACGCTTTCGGCCAGGTAGGGCATGGCGTTGTATACGGGAATACCAACGGTGAGTAAATGGTGCATCTTATCTAGAGACCCCAAAAACGAGTGATTTGAGACCCGAGCGTACCGCTGGCGGAACCAGCCAGAAGCCCAGGTACCGGATGACGTCGGCTGGCTTCAACTTGCCTTTGCCGCAGGCATCCCGCAGCAGGGGCATGAAAGAACCCCAGGAATGCTGGGCTGCGGCCTGCCATGCGACGTCGGAAGCAATGAAAGTCCCGTAAGCGCGCCGGGTAATCACGCCTTGGACGCTGCGGATCCATTCATATGAACCACGCCAGTTAGTGGCGGAACTGATACTTTCCCTTTGCTCGGCCGTATGCCAAACCGCTAGAGGTTGCGGCACAAACTCGATTCCTGCGCCTTCCTGCTGGCTAGCTCGCAACACCCAGTCAAGATCCTGGTGCCGGGGGAGGCCGCTTTTAAACGGTACCAGTTTGTAGAGGTCCCTCGGAAACAGTAATGTGGTTGTCTGGAGCAAACCTGCCCCGCCCGACCAATGGTTACGGACGAGTAGATATTCGCAGATCGGCGTGGTCGGAAGGTTGCGTGGTAAAACCCGGTCGTAGCGGGACGTCCGGAGGAGGAGCCTGGAACTGACAATAGGATATTGAAAAGACGATTGTTTCGCCAGTCTCATTTGGACTTCCGTCTTTTCTGGCATCCATTCGTCGTCGTCATCAAGCAGGCCGATCCACTCGCCATACGCGGAATCCATCCCCCGATTGCGGGCGTCGGAACCACCCACGCGCTCCGGAAGTTCGATAACGCGCAATCGGGAATCGGAAATCGTTGTCAGTTCCTTGCGGGTGCAATCATCAGGGCCATCGACCACCACCACCACTTCGATACAACGATACGTTTGGTTCAATGCTGACTGTACCGCTCGCTTGACCAACTGTGGACGGTCGCGCGTTGGAATAATCGCGCTGACTAGTGGCTTATCACTCATACCTGTTCCTCCAGCCGGGAATCTTCCAATCTAGTGATTTCACGGGTTTCCCAGTAGGGCAAAATTTGTCGATCACCCGGTCGTAGATAGCATCCAGTGCCTGCGCTTGTTTCTGTGTCCTGGACTGGCAGGACGTGCGCCTCTGGGCACAGACCAGCAAACTGTCGGTCTGCTCATCAATCATCAGAGGGATAGTTATCATATTGTATGCACCGTCCGATAATGTTCGTAGCGTATCCCAGCTAGCCCGCATTTCTCACCAGTTTTAGGGGGCGGCTTCGAGGGCACGAGAATCTCGACGGCGGTCCCACGGGGATGCCGGCGGGGTGGAAAAAGCGCCTGTGGATGAGCAAGTGTTACCATGACCCCATTTTTGGCCCTTCCGCTTCCTGAAAACAAAGCGCTTGCCGATGCGATTCGGCACACTTCCGCCTGTGCATATCTTTTCGAACGAGGCCCGGATCGATGGGCGCCTTTACGCCCGCACGGGCACCTGCTGAAGCTGTGCCCAGATGCGGGCCCAGACTTCCTGGTACGGGTAACCCCCGGCCAGCGCGATCCACACCTTCCGCACCGTCACCCGAATCAGCGCTCCGATCTTCAGCACTTTCAACCGAATTGTCGTTGCCTGTGCCTGGGCGAGCGCGGTGC
>CAWEFC010000024.1:0-73953 GCA_963808085.1 uncultured Acidobacteriota bacterium | reverse complement strand
GCGGAACTACAGCGAAAGCTCGCGTGAGATTCGTAGCGCGGACCTGTTCTGTAGGTCCGCGGCTTCTGCCCTGCCGAAGTGGGAGCTTTCCCTCGCCGATACGAGATGCGCCGCGGATCTACAAATAAGGTCGGGTAACAGCCGCTCGACCGGCCCCGTCGCTGCTCGGCAATTATCGAGAAGAGGCCGCCGAGGTTAACCACGACCACCGCGATCAGGATGAAGGCCACCGCCGCGAATAGAAATTTCCTGGTTCGGGGGCTGGAGCTTTTCCACTCTCCGGCCATCAGCCCGAAGGCATTGGCGAAGAGGATGCTCGCCGCGAGGAAGAGCATGTAACCGACCGACGTTCCGTCGGCGCCCACGAACGTGGCTCCGATTCCGTAAACCAGAACGGCGGTCACCCACGTGAGCCCCATGGCGATACCCAGAACGGCTTCCCGCGGCCACCCGCTGCGGGCAAAGAGATTCGCCGTTCGATTCTTCGCCAGAAGGTAGATGCAGTAAGCCAGGTTGGGAATGAACCCGGCCCCCAGAACGAGACTCCACACTGCATAAGTTGAAGTCAATGGGCCGGCGCCGTGCGCCCTCCTCGAGTGGAGGATATCGCCGGCAAACGCGAGTCCGAGGTTGTAGCTCGATCCGAAGATCCCGGTGAAAATGCACAATGCCAGCCCGGTGGCGAAACTACTCTTGGGTGTGGAGGGCCCGGCAGTGGGACTTGCCTGCTCCTTCTCCCGTCTGCGTCCGGCGATGGCGTAGAAGACTAGACCCACAATGAGAATCGGAATGCTGAGAAGCAGCAGCAGGCCTCGCGGGCGGAAGAGTTCCTCGGGATGAAAGGCCAGCATCGGGATGAGCGATCCCGAAAGACAGGCGAGGCCCGACACCACCGCGTAGGTCAAGGCGAGCCCGACGATCCGCAGGCTGAGTCCGAAGGTCACCTGCGCGGCACCCCAGAGCAGGCCGAACAGGGCGGGCACGAGTAGCGCGCGAGGCGTTACGCCGGCGTAAACCTGCATCAGCTCCGGGACCAAGGTAAGGGCCAGTATCCAGGGAACGAGAAAGATTCCGACCACGGAAAAGACCAGCCAGAGGTTCTCCCACTTCCAACTTCGCGAGTATTTCATCGGCAGCGCAAATGAGGCGTTCATTGCGCCGCTGACAAGAATAACGGTCATGCCAAACCAGAAATGATTGTTCATGATTTAAGACCAGTGACAAGTGACGAGTGACAAGTGACGAGCAGGGAACGGAAATGGCTCATGATGGTACAGCCGGGTCGCATTTCTGTTCACCCGATCGTCGGATCTCCCGATCAACCGATTAGCTCGCTTACCATTCGGCGACGGAACCATCGGGGTGAAAAACCATCTGCTCGAGTATCTCTTGCTCGAAGGGGTGCTTGCGGGCTTCCGCTTCATTGATCTCGACGCCCAATCCGGGTTCATCGACTGGCAGCCAGTAGCCCTTTTCGGCTTTCAGTCGTGTCTGGACCACATCGAAGCGCCACGGAACGTCGCCCACCATGTCCTCCTGGATCAAAAAGTTTGGCGTGGCAAGGTCGAAGTGCAGCGCGACCACGTTGGCGACCGGGCCGTTGGGGTTGTGCGGTGCAATCCCCATCAAATAGGTTTCTCCCATCGCAGCAATTCGGCGGGCTTCCAGCAGGCCGCCGCAATGGCAGAGGTCCGGCTGCAGAACGTGGCAGGCTTGCAGTTCGCATACGCGGCGAAACTCCCACCGCGTGGCCAAGCGCTCGCCCGTGGCAATAGGCGCGCGAACGCTGCGGCGGACTTCGAGGAGCGCGTCGGGTTGCTCCGGCGGAACCGGCTCTTCGCAGAAAAAGGGGTGGAACTGCTCGACAGCGCGGATGTATTCGATGGCTTGTCCCGTGGTCGTGCGGCCATGGAAATCGATCATGATGTCCACTGAATCACCCACGGCCTCGCGCAACTTCCCCATCAGGTTGGCGAAATGGTGTACCGCCGGCAGTCCCATGAGAGGCTCTGAAAGCGGCACGATTACCACCTTCAACGCGGTATAGCCCTTCGTCAGAACCTCGTGCGCACGCTCAATCAGTGGCTCCACGGAAGAGGTTTCATACACCGCTTTCATCTGACCCATGCCGAGATGGGTGTACATTCTCACTTTGTCTCGAACCCGACCGCCGATCAGCTTGTAGACGGGAACACCCAGCGATTTTCCCGTAATGTCCCAGCACGCTTGTTCGATGGCAGAAATTGCTGTGGTCCCGATCACTCCCAGCCGCCAGAAGGAGTGGCGATACATCATCTGCCACAAGAATTCGATGCGGGTCGGGTCCTTGCCCAGGACAAGAGGCTTGAAGTCATCCACACATCCGGCGACCGCACGGGTTTTCCACTCGAGCGTTCCCTCGCCCCATCCGTAGAGGCCGGGAACGTCGGTCTCAACCTTCACAAATACCCAATTGCGCATCTGCGCGTTAACGACGAGGGTTTTAACGTCCGTGATCTTCATCGATGTCCATTCTCCGCATTTCAACCAGCAGCGGAATATCAAAGATCGCGCGGAAAGTAAAGGAGCAATTGCACGTTGAGTGGGAGACGCCCGGCCTCAACGCGTTTGGGCTATAATCGTAGGGCATTAAATTCAAACTGAATAAGGGGAATGACTCGGTCTTTTGGCGAGATAGCTATTGGCCGCGGCCTTCAGATTTCCCGGGGGGTCGGCGGCGCTTCCCGCTCGGAGGAAGGCGGATGCTGCGCATCTGGATACGACATCGAGCTGAGTCATGACCCAGTGAGGAACAAGCATGGTATTCGCAGCGGATTGTCTCCAAGGCAAGGTGATCCTGATTACCGGGGGTATGGGCGCCATTGGAAAAGTCGTGGTCCACAAGTTGCTGGCGCATTCCGCGTCCGTGGCGGTGAATGACATCGTGGCGGAACACGAGGCGCAGGAATGGATGCAGGCCACCGACTGCCCGGCCGATCGATGTGTTTACATCAATTCCGACGTGACCACGGCGGCCGGCGCGAAGGCTCTGGTCGATAAAGCCATCCAGTCCTTTGGCGGTATTGACATCGCACTTTGCCACGCGGGCATGGCAAAGTCCTGCTCCATTTTGGATTATGCCGAAGAGGACTGGGACCGCATGCTTCGCGTCAACCTTCGCAGCGCATTTGTAGTGGCCCAGGCGGCTGGCCGCGCCATGGTGGCGAGAAGGACCAAAGGCAAGATCATTTTTACGTCGTCGTGGGTGCAGGATACACCGTGGCCTGACATTACTCCCTACAACGTTACCAAGAGCGGAATGAAAATGCTGATGCGGGGAATGGCGCGGGAACTGGCGGCGAAGGGAATCCGCGTGAATTCCATCGCCCCCGGCATCGTGGCCGTGGGCATGGCGAAACGGCAATGGGATACGGAACCCGATTACCGGCGCCGCGCGGAAAAAGCCATTCCTCTGGGCTTCATGCAGCCCCCGGAGTCGGTAGCCGACGCATTCATCTTTCTCTGCTCAAATGCCTCGGATTACATGACCGGCGCCACGTTGATGGTGGATGGGGGTTGCAGTCTCTATCCTATGGATTAGTTTTTCAGCTTGCCGGGAGCACGTATAGGGAAGGCGATCGCTGCTCCCGTGACGCCAAGCCGGTCCAGTCAGGCAGGTCGGAATTCCAGTATTTGGGTAGCAACCAGCGTAGAATGGTCCTTCATTCTCCCTGGGAGTGGAATGACATGGCAAAATTTCTGCTCTGGTGCATTCTTCTTTTTCTCTGCTGGCCGCTGGCGCTGCTCGCGCTGGTGCTCTATCCGCTGGTTTGGCTTCTGACACTTCCATTTCGGCTGGTAGGAATTGCCGTGGGTGGGGTTTTCGATTTACTGAGGGCGCTGATTACTCTTCCCGCGCGAATTCTGCGCGGACCTCGTCACGCGTGAGGTCCGCGCGAATCCATTATTACTGCTTCTTCTGCGGTTGCGGCGCCGGCGGCAGTGTCTTGAGTTGGAGCTTTGCTGCCCGGAACGCCAAGCTATCCTTCTCCAGTCCTTTTGGCGGCGGATTCTGCCGGAGTTCCGCTTTGAGGTCCTTTACGCGCTCCGCCGGAAGGGGATGATTCATCAAGAGAGCTTCCACCAGTGTAGGGTTCCCTGTGAATTGGCTTAGGCGCGCGAGTGCAGTGACCAACCCTTCCGGATCGTATCCGGCGCGAATGGCATTGTACATCCCGAGCATGTCCGCCTCGGATTCCTCTTCCCGGCTGAACTTGCGGTCGGCGAAGAGCAGGATCGGTCCGCCGTAGTGTTGCAACAACTCGACGTTTTGCTGGTCATTGAGCACGCCAGCCTTCTGGAGCTGTTGCATTCCCTGGTCCACGAGCGCCCGCCGCGCCAAGTCGTTCATGCTGTGATACGCCACCACGTGGCCCACCTCGTGCGCCAGAACGCCGGCCAGCTCACTTTCGCTCTCAACAAAATCCATGAGCCCGCGATAGACGTAGACGTACCCTCCTGGCAGTGAGAAGGCATTTACGTCGTCAGTATTCACAATCTTGAAATTATATTGAATTTCCGGCCGCCGGGAGGATTGCGCTACTTTCTGTCCCAGGTGGTTCACGTAAGCCGTGAGCAGCGGTGCATTCAGCAGCACCACTTGCTTGTCGGTTTCTTCCGCCGCCTTGCGCCCCACGGCCATTTCTTCCGCGTCGCTAAAAGTGTTATAGATGGCCTTGGAAGGCGTCGGCTCTTCGGCGCGCACCAGCGGACTGACGAGGACGAGCAGAAGCAGTAGGCCGCCCAGTTTCTTGATCGCGATGCGCGAGAAGTGTGTGGTTTTCATCATGCTACCCTTCCTTTCGCTCCGTCCCAGACTACTTTCATACCCCGCTTCAATGCGGCGTTACCGATCCAGGAGGTACGCGCCGCCTCGAAGCCAACGTGAATGTTGGCGTTGGGATTTTTCCGCTTATGCATACAGTCCACGAAGTTGAGGACGTTGTCAAGAGTTCCGTCGTGTTCGCTGCGCATAAAAATTTCCGGCTCCGGCGCGAGCGAGCCCGGCACGGCGGACACGCCCTCCGGGTATAGCGCCACGTGGGAGCGATCGATCTTCAGCGTGGCATCGCTGCCGCAAAACATCACGCCGCCGTCATCCACAGTGCTGTTGATCGAGCCGGTGAAGGTGACCATGAAATCGCCCGGATATTCGTAGGTGGCGGTGACGGTGTCGGGGCACTGCCAATCCATCGTGTAAAGGCCGCCCACCGTCGTGGCGGTCTTGGGGGCGGGCTGATTCATGTACCACTGTATGGCGTCAATCCAGTGCGTCAGCAGGTCGGTGAGAATGCCGCCGCCAAAATCCCAATACCAGCGCCACCAATAAAACTTCTCTTCGGTAAACGGCTGGTCCGGCGCGTCACCCAGAAAACTCTTCCAGTCCAGGTCAGCCGGGTCGATTTTCTCCAGGTCGTCTTTTGAGCCGTATTTCTGGTACCAGTAAGTGTGGACCATGGTGACTTTGCCGAGACGGCCCGAGTCCATGATTTGTTTGCCGAGTTTCCAGTGATCCCAGCTTCGCTGCTGCGTCCCAGTCTGCACGATGCGCTGGCTCGCGTCCACAGCGCGCACCATTTCCACTCCTTCTTCGATGGAATGGCAGATGGGCTTTTCGACATAGGCATCTTTACCGGCATTCACGGCGTCGATCAGCATCTGCTTGTGCCAGTGGTCGGGACTGCCAATCAGCACGGCGTCGATATCCTTGCGGTCCAGAACTTCGCGATAGTTCGTATAAGCCTGGGCGCCGGAGACCCGCGATTTCCAGGGCCTTGGCGCGGGCAGGTGCGAAGACGTCGCAGACCGCAACGACCTCGACGCCAGGAACCTTCATGAACATCTCCATATCATAGCGGGCGCGGTGCCCGCTTCCCAGCACGCCCAGGCGGATTCGGTCGTTTGCGCCCAGCACGCGGGCCGGAGCTAAGCCGCCCAGCACCGCTGCGCCGGCGCCGGCAAACGCTGTGTCTTTCAGAAATTCCCGTCGGGTCATTTCCGCTTTCTTATTCATGCGAAGAATCTCCTTCTAAGGATGGCGATAGTATATTGAAGTTACTTACCTTGCCGTCATTCAGCATCCACTGAGGTTTGCAAAATACAGTGACAATGACGTTCGTAGCGCGGGCATCTTGCCCGCTGTCTCGGGAGCGTCCCGCTCCCGGCACTGGAGTTTCTACATTGGTAGGGCGCTCTATCTCCGAATTCCTCTGCCCTCGCGCCCTTGGGGGAGAGGGTGGATCGCATCCGGCGCTTTCACCAGCCGGTGCGAGACGGGTGAGGGGGTCCATGCCCGAGCGTCTTACCCAGATGCCTCCGGTAACGACCACACGGCGTCCAAGATTTTTTGCACAAACTTAGTGCTCCGCAGCAAGCACCACGCCGCTGGTTCGGTGTCCGTCGGCGTGTGGCGAAGTTCGAGCGCTTTCTGGATTTGCGCGCCGCTCCAAGCAAGAGAACGCGTGGTGCGATAGGGATGCACGCCCTTCAGGGTTTCCGCCGTGCCCACGGTTGTTGACCCCCTCACCCCCACAACAAGCAGAACGTGGGGCCCCCTTCTCGCCCCGGCTGATGACAACGCCGGTGGCTCGCCACCCTCTCCCCCAAGGGGGCGAGGGGAACGAATTCACTAGAACGGTCCATGATCACCGGAACCACCCCCGGCCCCGACACTTTCGTTCCCTTGCTTCGAAAATGTAGAAACTCAAGTCCCGGGAGCGTCCCGCTCCCGGCAGCGCGCGGGCAGGATGCCCACGCCCCAGCGGGCGAGACGCCCGCGCTACCAAAATCCTCAGCAGAACTGCCTACTAATTCGAACCGCACCGGAGTTTCCAACCCCCAGCCAACTGTTGGGCCACACCGGGAACACCTGTTGCTGTCAATTCGGCCGGGGAATAGCTTTTCGATCCCAGCGATGCTTCCGCAATTCCGTGTAGAGGTCCCGTGCCAAGGGACCTTGCGCGCTGACCGACAGGTTCTCCTCCACATTTTTTGTCTTACGCATCCCGACGATCAGGGTGCTCACGATGGGACTGTTGAGGATGAACCGCAGCGCGATTTCCGGCAGCGATTGACCGGGAGGGAGGAGCGGCTTCAACGCGTCGGCGTGCGCAACGCATTCCCTGAGCGTCTCGCCACGAAAGCGCGAGTTACGCCAATCACCTTCCGGCCATTTGCTGTCGAGCGTTAGCGTGCCCGTCAGCGATCCCTGGTCCAAAGGGCACCGGGCAATGACCGCCACATCCCGGGCGGCGCAAGCGGGGAAAAGTTCGTCCTCCGGGTTCTGGTCAAAAACGTTATAGATCACTTGCACGGAATCGATCAGTCCTGACTCCACCGCGCGCACGCCGTTCCACGGTTCCCAGCGATTGAGACTGATGCCCACGGCGCGGAACAGCCCTTGGCGGCGCAAATCGTCGATCTTCCTCGCCCAGCGGTCGTCCTCCATCCAGGCATCGGACCAAGTGTGGAATTGAATCAGGTCGAAGCTTTCCAGACCCAGATTTTCGAGGCTGGAATGCACATAGTGGTCGATGTGGTCGGGAGGAAAGCAGTCGTCGAGCGTGAAGTCAGGGCGGGCCGGCCAAACAAAATTCTTGGGGGGAATTTTGGTCGCTACGTAAAGTTTCTTGCCAGGGTTTTGCCGCACCAACTCGCCGAGGAGCCGTTCACTGTGACCGCTGCCATAGTGCCAGGCGGTATCAAAGAAATTGCAGCCCAAATCGACAGCGCGCTGCAAGGATTGCGCGGATTCGGCGTCGCTGGACCCTGTCCAACTCGCCATTCCCCACATCCCGTAACCGATCTCGCTCACCATCCAGCCCGTGCGCCCAAAGCGGCGGTACTTCATGATGGAGTCTCCCCGGTTCACTCCTACTGTGACCACTCGGTGGGCGTTCGATCCCAACGATGCTTGCGTAACTCGGAATGCAGCTCGATGGGTAACGGACCCTGGTTGGCGGCGCGGACATTCCTTTCCACGTTGGCCACTTTGCGCATTCCGGGGATGATGGTGCTTACCCTGGGATTATTCAAAATGAACTGCACGGCCATCGCCGCCATGTCCACGCCCGGAGGTATAAGCGGGCGCAAGGCCTCCGCATGTTCCACGCTCGATTTGAGGTTTTCCGGGACGAAGTAGGTATTGCGCCAATCGCCCGCGGGCCAAGTGGATTGCAGGGTGAGATTCCCGGTGAGCGTTCCTTCGTCAAATGGGCAGCGAGCGATGACGCCGACATTCATGGCTTCACATGCGGGGAAGAGTTCGTCCTCGGGGTTTTGGTCGAAAATGTTATAGATAACCTGCACGGAGTCGATCACTCCCGACCGAACGGTCCGCACGCCGTTCCACGGCTCCCAGCGATTGATGCTGATCCCCACCGCCTTGATCAGTCCCCGGTGGCGCAAATCGGCGATCTTCTTCACCCAGCGATCGTCATCGACCCAGGAGTCCTCCCACGTGTGGAATTGAATCAGGTCGAGATTTTTCAGCCCCAGGTTCTCCAGGCTGGAATGAACATAGTGTTCAATGTGCTCGGGGGGAAAACAATCATCGAGGGTGAACTCACGACGGCTGGGCCAGGCGAGGTTCTTGGGAGGAATCTTCGTGGCCGTATAGATTTTTCGCCCCGGGTTGTCGCGCACCAGTTGACCCAGTAGCTTTTCACTGTGGCCGCTTCCGTATGCCCACGCGGTATCGAAGAAATTGCAACCCAGGTCGAGGGCACGCTGGAGAGATTTGCTCGACTCCGCGTCGTTGGAGCCGGTCCATTCCCCCATTCCCCACATCCCATACCCGAGCTCGCTGACCATCCAACCTGTGCGTCCCAATTGGCGATATTTCATAAAATTTTCCTTCCGGCCCTTCGCCTTCCCCGGCCAGCCGCGATCCGTGCTTAGCCCAAAGTGGCAGTGCGTCCACGCGCGCCCCGTGACTCTACCAGAAGTGCGGCGAACATTAAAGCGTAGGGCTGTTATCACCGAGCATCGCTTTGCGGATGATGACCAGCGGTACGCCTCCCTGCTCCATGAATCGGTCATGGAACTCCCGCAATGTGAACCGGTCGCCTAATTTCTTCTTGTAGTCTTCCCGCAGCTTCATAATTTGGAGCTTGCCCAGCGTGTAGACCAGATACGTGGGATCGGAGGTTCCGCGCTTGGCTTCGACCTCCGCGACGGCGGGAACCTGATAGCCTTCGTTGACGAAGAAGTCTTTGGCCTCCTCCATGGTCATGTTTCCCGTGTGCATTCGAATTCCCACAATGAATCGGGAATCGCGCAAAAGTGCATCCTGCAACTGCCCCATGCGCAACTTCGGATCGCCGCCGCCATAGCCCTCATCCAGCATCATCTGCTCGGTGTAATGCGCCCAACCTTCCGCGTTGCTGTTGCAAAAGAGCAGCTTCCTCACTTTCGAGGTTAAGCGCTTGGCCCATAGGAATTGAACGTAGTGGCCGGGGTAAGCCTCGTGTATCGACGTGCTCAGGATGGTTCCGCGGTTGAAGCCCTGCAGCCAATCCTCCACTTCCTGGGGTTTCCAGTCGGACTCCGGTGTGGTCACGTTGAACATGGCCTCCGTGGCCTTGGATTCGTAAGCGCCGGGCGTATCCATGGAAGCGGTGGTGGTGGCGCGCATAAACGGGGGCGTTTCTTCCACAAGGGGTAGAATCGGGGACGGAATCGTGATGATTTGCTTGGCCACGATGAAGTCCCGCAGGCTTCCCAAAAGATTGCGGAAGGCTGGCAAGAGCTGGTCAGCCGCGGGGTGATCCTTTTCGAGAGTGGCGAGCACTTCACGAGGATCGGCGTTCGGGTTGATCAACGCCGCCGTATCCTTCAATCGCTGCTGATTACGGCGCAAGTCGGCGAGCCCGATCTCGAGAAGCTGATCGAGGGGAATATCAACCATCTCTTCATCGTGAAGTTTCTTGCGGAAATTGTCTTCGCCGATGCGAAAGTCACCCCGGGATACGGGAAGTAAATCGTTGTGGAGGAAACCTTGGAAATCCTGAAGGGCTTTTACCACGTCCGCGTTGGTGCGTTGGAACTCCGCCCAGAGAGTGGTGTCCGTTATGCCGGGAAAGGCGCCGGGGACGTCCTTTTGATAAAACTCAATGATCCCGGGCATCTGCTCAAGCGCAATCTCCGTGTAGATTTTCGGCGGGTTCGAGAGGTTTTCGCGGGCGGCCGAAAGAGCAACCGGAATCTGATGCTCGCGCGCGATGACGGACCGCAGCCGCTCCTCCGGCGGAGCGAAGCTACGTTTGATGAGTACAAAAATGCTATCGGTCGTGTCGCCGACATAGACCCCGGGGTCCTTCCGCCACATTTGTACAGACTGGAGTTCCAACAATCGGGCCTTGATGGTGTTTTGCAGAAAGTCCAGGTCGCCAGCGCTTTCCGCGGGGAGTCTCGACGGGTCAAGGTGCTCGAACTCCGCCCCGAAAGTCCGCAGGTTGGAAATCTCCCCTTCGCGAGAAGCGCGGGAGTAGCTTCCGAGCTTGGCATCGTACTGATGGAACCCCGCGGCGGTGGCTTCCTTGGGGTGAAATTGAAAGTAGAAATCGAAGTAATTATCGACGAGTCGATTGAAGTCGGTCGCGTTCTTGGGGCTAGCCGCGCGCATGGTATGGGGAATCATCAACCCCACGCACCATAACACCACAAAACTCGAGGCAAATCCAACGAGCAGTTTATTCATGATGATCCCTCGAAATCCCTCAAGCGACGTACCCAAGCACGCAAAGACATGGACGCAGACAAAGCGCAAGCGCCCCAACCCCACAGCACGTGGTATATTCAAAAGGGGTCATTATACTGGCTTTCGCGCATCTTTGGCCCTAAATCGCAGCAGCGGGTAGTGGTGTCATTGGTTGTGGCACGGGCATCTTGCCCGTGTGCGGTCATGGCCAGGATGGCCATGCCACTTCCAAGTGACACCACTACCCAGCGGCGTGATTGCTTTGGTCGCGCCTCACCATGACTGAACAAAACAATCTGCACTCCGCCGTGGGCGGATGGGGAGTCTTGCTCCTGGCGCACGGCGCGCCCGATCAGCTCGCGGACATCCCCGAGTTTCTGCTGAACGTGCGAAGCGGGCGGCCGCTGCCGGAGCCGGTGGTCAAGGAAATCGCCCATCGCTACAGCCTGATCGGGGGAGGATCGCCGCTTTTGCGGCTCACAACTCTGCAGGCGCAGGCGCTGGCGAAGTTAATTGCGCATCCCGTCTACGTCGGCATGAGGAATTGGAAGCCCTTTATTCCTGAGGCCGTTCGCCACCTCAGCGAAGACGGCGTTGAACGTGTGGTGGCAGTGTGCCTGGCGCCGCAAAATTCCCGCACCAGCACCGGCCTCTACCGGAAGTATTTGATGGATGCCGTAGCGCAGGTCCGCCCGGGTCTAGCGGTGGAGTTTGTCGAAAGCTATCACGATCATCCGGGCCTGATCGAGGCGTTTCGCCAGCGCTTTGAGGTGGCCGCCAACGCTGCGAGGCGAGAGACCGGCGGCCCGGTTCCGATCGTCTTTACGGCTCACAGCGTGCCGGAGCGGACGATTGCCGAAGGCGATCCTTACCAGGAACAGGTGCGAGAGACGGCAGCCCTCGTCGCTCGTGCCGCGGGCCTTGCCGATTATCGCGTGGCGTTCCAAAGTCAAGGGATGACGGCGGAGAAATGGATTGGGCCCACGGTGGAATCGCAAATCGACGAGTTGGCGCGCGCAGGAGTGAAGGACGTGTTGTTGATTCCAGTGGGATTCGTTTGTGACCACGTCGAAATCCTTTACGACATCGATGTATTGTTCCGTGAATATGGAAAGACGCGCGGTGTGCGAGTGCGGAGGTCGGAGTCGCTGAATGACAGTCCCCAGTTTGCCGCTGCCCTCGCCAGCTTGGTCACCGCGCGAATTGAGCGGGTGTCAGGCGCCAGCTATCAAGTGTCAGCGGGATCTGAGCTAGTGTAGTGTCCACAAAATAACTGGACACTGTTTGCGGCGTAGCGCCGGGCTTTAGCCCGGCATGTGCCGCCCTAAAGGGCGGCGCTACATTGTCCACTCAATTACTGGACACTAGGCGTTTGAAACCTACAGGAGGGCAGTCCCCTCATTTGAGGCGTGGCGCCGGCTTCCAGCCGGCACAGGAGCCGCCAGGATGGCGCGTTACGTTCGAATTAGGACACTACCCACGGGAGAAGCAATTTGACGGACAGCCCCAAAACGCGGCGAGTAGTGGTTATCGGCGGAGGCGTCTCCGGCCTTGCCGCCACTTACACCCTGGCGCGGGCACGTGAATCCGGCGCGCCGATCGAGGAGATGCTCTTGGAGGCAGGACCTAGCCTGGGGGGTGTGATTCGGACGGAAACGCTGGACGGTTTCGTGATCGAAGCGGGCCCCGACAGCTTTCTCGCGGAGAAGCCGCAAGCGGCAGCGATGGCGCGCGAGTTGGGGCTGGGTGACGACCTCATCGGGTCCAACGACCACGCTCGTCGTACGTACATTCTCCACAGGGGCCGTCTGTTGCCGCTTCCCGATGGCTTGATGTTCCTGGTGCCGACACGCCTTTGGCCAATGGTAACCACCAAGCTGCTACCACTCGGCACAAAACTCGCGGTTGCGCGCGAGTTGTGTACCTTACGTCCCTCGGCCGACAACGGCGATGAATCGGTCGCGAGTTTTGTAAGGCGGCATTACGGAGAAGCGATGGTCGAGAATATCGCCGACCCCCTGCTGGCGGGCGTTTACGGCGGCGATTCCGCGGCGCTAAGCGTACGGTCGGTGTTGCCGCGCTTTTGGGAGATGGAACGGCAGCATGGCAGTTTGACCCGCGCCACGCTCAAGGCGATGCGGCAAAGGCAGTTTGCCTTGGCCGCGAATGGCGGTCACGGCTTGGCCCCAGCGCATGCAGGCAACTCCGCACGAAAGCTTCCGCTTTTCATGACTCTCAAGGGCGGGCTTCAACAAATGACTCAGAAGCTCGCTTCCCAAGCCGATAAATATAGGGTTTATCTGCGTCGCCCCGTGTTGGCTCTGGAGTTTGCTCCGGGCGGGCCGGGCGGCGCGCCGGACTCCTGCTCTCGGCGCTACCAGATCACCTGTGACGGGGGCAAAGTGTACGACACCGACGCGGTGGTTTTAGCTTTGCCTGCGCCCCGTGCCGGCGGGCTC
The DNA here is from genome assembly GCA_963808085.1 of uncultured Acidobacteriota bacterium. Lineage (GTDB taxonomy): Bacteria > Acidobacteriota > Terriglobia > UBA7540 > UBA7540 > Bog-366. The sequence goes on along the minus strand of CAWEFC010000024.1, from coordinate 60,756 downwards.
CTTTCGTCCCTCGACCAGCGGCTGAGCGAGTTGCTCCAAGGCATCGCCTATAGTTCGTCGATGACCGTTTCGCTGGGGTTTGACGAACAGGCCCGCGCCACCCTCCCCGCAGGGTTTGGATTTCTGATACCGCGCAAGGAGCGGCGGCGCATGCTGGCCTGCACCTTCGTGCACGCGAAGTTTAACCACCGCGTGCCGGACGGAAAGGCCATGCTGCGATGCTTCCTGGGTGGGTCGCGAGACCCCGAGGTGCTGGGGCTAAGAGACGACGAGGTTGTGGCTGTGGTCCGGCGGGAATTGCGGGAGATCATGAACTTTACCGCCGAGCCTCTGTTTTACCGCGTGCATCGTTGGCCTGCGTCGATGGCTCAATATGAAGTGGGACATGGCGAACGCGTGAGCGCCATCGAGGAGCGGCTTCGTGATCTGCCGGGACTGTACCTCGCCGGAAACGCTTACTCCGGCATCGGCATTTCGGACTGCATCCGGATGGGGAAGAGCGCTGCGGAGAAAGCCCTGGAGAGTGTAGGTCTGGGGACACCGAAGGCAGGAGTCAGTAAGCAGTCGGGCTCGTAACATAAGAGCCAAACCTGGTCCCTTGGAAGTAGCGTCCCGCCCGCGCTGGCGTCGGCATCTTGCCCGCGCCCCTTTCCGCCTGCCGCGGCGGGAAGCTCCCGCCAGAGCGGGCAGGATGCCCGCGCTACCTTGCTTACGCTTGGGTTGCTGGTGAAACGTCTACACCATTGCCGAGAGCGATGCCAGCACCAGTTTGAACGCCTTGAAGTCTTGCTGGTCAAACATATTTCTAATATAGACGACTTTTTCCGCTCCTACTCCGATGTGGACGAACCCATAAAGCTTGTCCCACAGCACTGGCCCCATGTGAGCGATCTCCGCCTCTTGCTTGCTAATGCCGCCGACGCCAGTCTTGAGCAGAAAGCCGGAGTCAACGCGCAAGACGTAAATCCATCCATCGTTGGTTGTTTGCGTACCCTTTCCGCCCAGCATGCCGAGTGCGCCTAACCTGGCCGTGTCAACGTCGCGCGTGGTGGAGATATAGCCTTTCAGGAATGATTCGTCGGTCATCCCTCGCAAGTGGAGTTGCTCGTGCGAAAGGATCTCGCGCCAGAAGTGATACTCAACCAGCAGTTTACGGTCGGCCGGAGTCACCTGACTGCGAAGGTAAGCTTCGACCTCATGTTGCATTTGCGCCCTGCCTGTCGCGTCCAGGTGCAGGCCTTCCCTTCGGTCCATGTACTCCACAAAGTGCTCCGCGATATTTTGCAGGTACGAATCGTCGGTTCGCGACGACGGGGGATGAAAGCCGTTCGCCGACTTTATGGGCTCGGGAGGCCGCGTGTCGCCTCTGAAGGCGTAGGCGCCCACCTGCTCGAAAAGCGTCATGTGGTCCCAATTGTTGACCAAGGGGCGACTAACGCCTTGACGAAAGGGCGCAGGCTGTTGCTGGAAGCCGGGCGGCGCGTCGGGGCGGGTGCGACCGAGGGTGAAGCCCCCCGTTGGCCGCGGGCCGCTAGGCTTCGAACCGGTCTTCCAACCGTGATTGATCAGCTTCTGCACCTGCGCCGGGTAGTCATATTGCTTCACGAACAGGCCCGAAATCTCGATGTAATGACTGTTCTTATTGGTGTGATCGGGCTTTTCACCCCAGGGCGACCACGCCGTAAACTCGCGCATGCTGTTGTAGAACTTATTGCGGATTTGCGTGGGATTGGGAGACGGCTTGGAAGAGCTTCCGCCGATCGCGGTGCGAAGATTCGATGTCCATGACGGCATATAACCTCCGGCAGCGCCAGCAGAGTTGCCAATGCGTTTGCGGGCCTGCGCGAATTGGTCTTCAGGATTTTCCGAAATCGCAAGGCATACAGCAACCTACGAGATCCCCGCTTGATTCCGCGAGGAACCGCTATACTTGGGTACATGGTATGAGGGAAGCTGCGGCCCTTCGAAGAACTACCCTAACCTGTTCGGGAAAATTGTCAAGAAGAAACTGCCGGAAGAAACTGCCGGACGAAGCTGGGCTGACGGGTGCGCGACGAAGGCATGCCCCGAACGGCGGTGAGCGTCGGAAGCTGTGCCGCCACCGCGATTCGGAGTTATCATAGAGGATGGCAATCACGGAGGAATCATGGAGAAAGCTCAAGATGTTTTTGGGGCTCGCGCCACGCTTGAAACCGCGGGCGGCCCCGCGGTCATCTATCGTCTGGCCAGCTTGGAAAAGTCCGGCCATGGCGCGGTATCGCGGCTTCCGTTTTCCATCAAAGTATTGCTGGAGGCTTTGCTACGAAACTGCGACGGCACTCTGGTGACTGAAGAAGACGTCAACACGCTTGCCGACTGGACTGCTAAATCGCCCGCGTCGCGCGAGGTCCCCTTCAAGCCTGCTCGCGTGATCCTCCAGGACTTTACCGGCGTTCCAGCCGTCGTGGACTTGGCCGCCATGCGCGCAGCGATGAAGCGGCTGGGCGGAGACGCGACCAAGATCAATCCTCTGGTTCCCGTCGACCTCGTCATCGATCATTCCGTGCAAGTGGATTTCTTCGGTAACTCCTCCGCCCTCGAGCGCAACGCCGAAATCGAATTCGAGCGCAACCGTGAGCGTTACGAATTCCTCCGCTGGGGCCAGCAGGCCTTCCAGAATTTTCGCGTGGTGCCTCCAGCTACAGGGATCGTCCACCAGGTAAATTTGGAATTCCTGGCCAAAGTAGTTCTGGCGCAAAAGGTCCACGGCGAAACCGTGCTGCTTCCTGACACCCTGGTGGGGACCGACTCGCACACCACCATGATCAATGGGCTTGGGGTGCTGGGTTGGGGTGTGGGCGGGATCGAAGCGGAAGCGGCCATGCTGGGCCAGCCCTACTATTTCCTGACGCCGAAGGTGGTGGGGTTCCGGCTGCGAGGAAAGCTGAATGAGGGCGTGACAGCTACGGACCTGGTCCTGACGGTTACGCAGATGTTACGAAAGAAAGGCGTGGTAGACCAGTTCGTGGAATTTTTCGGCGCGGGTCTCGCGGAAATGACGCTTGCCGACCGCGCCACGGTGGCGAACATGTCTCCCGAATACGGCGCGACCATGGGGTTCTTCCCCATCGATGCGGAGACGCTGCGCTACCTCCGCCAGACGGGCCGAACCGATGAGGAAGTGGACCGCGTCGAGCGCTACGCGAAGGAGCAGGGAATTTTCCGTACCCCTCAGACTCCTGATCCTGAGTTCACCGACGTGCTGGAGTTGGACTTGGCCACCGTCGAACCTAGCCTTGCTGGACCTAAACGGCCGCAGGATCGCGTACCACTTTCGCAAATGAAACAGGCGTTTCGGCACGCACTCTCCGCGCCCGTCAAAGAGCGGGGATTCGGACTCTCGCCGGCGGATACGGATCGGCACTCGACCGCGAGGTTCAACGGCACAAGCGCGGACTTAACGCACGGCTCGGTGGTGATTGCCGCCATCACTTCCTGCACGAACACTTCCAATCCTTCCGTCATGCTCGGCGCGGGGTTGGTGGCAAAGAAGGCCCTGGAGAAAGGCTTGCAGGTTCCGCCCTACGTCAAGACCAGCCTCGCACCTGGCTCAAAAGTGGTGACGGAATATTTGCAGGCATCGGGATTGCTCGAGTCGCTCGCGGGCCTGCACTTCGACTTGGTGGGTTATGGCTGCACGACGTGCATCGGTAACAGCGGTCCGCTTCCGCCGGAGGTCGCGGGAGCGGTGACGCAGGGCCAATTGGTGGCTGCCGCAGTCCTCTCCGGCAATCGAAATTTTGAGGGCCGCGTGCATCCGCAGGTGCGGGCGAACTATTTGGCTTCCCCTCCGTTGGTGGTGGCATACGCGCTGGCGGGGACGGTGGATATCGACCTCTTCACCGAACCGCTGGGCCACGATCGCCAGGGTGCCGACGTTTACCTGCGCGATATCTGGCCTTCGCAAGCCGAAGTCAGTGAGGCTCTTGAACGCTCGGTCCGCCCCGAGATGTTTCGCCGCAGTTACGAGAATACCTGGAACGGAAATTCCACCTGGAACGCCATTCCCGTGGCGGGTGGCGCGCTTTACCCATGGCAGGAAGCCTCGACTTACATTCAGGAACCGCCGTTTTTCATCGGCCTCACCCCCACCCCCAGCACCATCAGCGAGATCCACGGAGCGCGCGTACTGGCGATGCTCGGAGATTCGGTGACCACGGACCACATTTCGCCCGCCGGCGATATCCCTGTCGACGGACCCGCCGGCCGCTTTTTGGGCGAGCACGGCGTGACCAAGAAGAACTTTAACTCCTTCGGCTCGCGGCGTGGCAACGATCGAGTAATGGTGCGCGGAACGTTTGCGAACATTCGTCTGAAGAACCTGCTGGCGCCCGGGACGGAGGGAGGCGTCACGCTGCACTTTCCCGACGGCGAAAGGATGGCCATCTACGACGCGGCAATGCGCTACATGGCCGCCGGCATCCCACTGATTATACTGGCCGGCAAGGAATACGGCTCTGGGTCGTCTCGCGATTGGGCAGCGAAAGGAACGCTCCTGCTCGGCGTGCGAGCCGTGCTGGCTGAAACCTACGAGCGCATCCATCGTAGCAATCTAGTGGGAATGGGCGTGCTACCCCTGCAATTTCGCGAAGGAGAAACTGCCGCGACCCTCGGCCTCTCGGGCCAGGAAGTCTTCGATGTCTCCGGCCTGAGCGACGCGATTCGTCCGCGCTCGGAAGTTACTGTGACCGCCCTTGTGCCCGGCGGTTCAAAGAAGACTTTCAGCGCCATCGCCCGTCTGGACTCTGCCGTGGAAGTAAACTATTATCGGAATGGCGGAATCCTGCCCACCGTGCTCCGCAGCCTTCTGAAGTCCGCGTGAACTCGCGAGTGCCTTCGGAAGCGGAATGCAAACACAGATGTCCACTCTCAGCCGACCCATTACGGCTAGTGCACAGATGCAGCTAGGGCTCCTGCGGAAGACTGGCTTTCTGCTTCCGGCGCGCGAAGCCTTTTGGCTGGCGCTGGAGGAACTGCGCAACCACAAGCTGCGATCCTTCCTTACGTTGCTGGGTGTCGTCATCGCCACCACTACGCTGATCGTGGTGATGTCGGTCGTAAACGGCATGAACCTTTATATCGCCACCAAAATCGCCAATCTCGGCACCAACACCTTCGTGGTTCATCAATTCAAATGGGCACAGCCGTACGACGAGTATTTGAAAGCACTACGGCGCAACCGACCGATCCGGTTCGAAGAGTACCAATATCTTGTGGACACTCTGAGCGGCTACGAGGCCATCAGCGCCATCGCGCAACCAACGACTGGGCCCGAAGTTCGATATGCCGGCCGCTCGATCGAAGAGGTAACCCTGTCGGGAGTCACTGCGAGTCACGCTTACATTGGCCGGGAAAAGGTCGCGTGGGGGCGTTACATCAGCGACCAGGACTACCACCACAATACGCGGGTCTGCTTCATTGGGCAGGACATCGTAGACAAGCTATTCCCTTCGATGGATCCCGTGGGCAAGGAATTGAACGTGGGAGGCCACAATCTCACCGTGGTGGGTGTGGCGGAGAAGCTCGGGTCAACCTTTGGCCAGAGCGAGGACAATTTCGTATTCATTCCCCTTGGCACCTTCCGGGACCTGTTCATGCCGAATCTGGAGCTGATCGTGTTCATCAAAGCGCCTGACGCTCAGCACTTGATCGAGTTGGAGGACGAGACTCGGGTTCTCATGCGGGTGCACCGCCACCTGACTTATCACGAGGACGACAACTTCGGAATCAACGCCTCCGACACACTGATGAGCACTTGGAAGAACCTGACGGGGACCATCTTTGCCGTGACCATCGGTATAGTTGCGGTCTTCATGGTGGTGGGTGGAATTGTGATTATGAACATCATGTTGGCCACGGTCACCGAACGTACTCACGAAATCGGTATTCGCAAATCGGTGGGGGCGAGGCGTAGCGACATCCTGTGGCAATTCCTGATCGAAGCCGCGGTGCTGGCTGGCCTGGGTGGCCTGATGGGAGTGATTTTCTCCTATGGGATTGCCTGGCTGGTGGCGCTGGTTTTTGCCGCCGACGTGCCGACCAGCGCGGTGGTTATCGGGGTCACGCTCTCGACGGCAGTTGGGCTCATTTTCGGTGTCTACCCTGCCCGGAGGGCGGCGGCTCTCGACCCCATTCAAGCGCTGCGCGCAGAGAAATAGTATGAAGAAATATTGGCAAGCGGTCGGTGAAAACCTTTGGCTGGCGCTGGACACCCTGCGCACGCACAAATTCCGGTCGCTTCTTACTGTGTTGGGTGTGCTCATCGGTACCACCACCGTGATTGCTGTGGCTTCGATTATCGAGGGGCTTGACGCGCAATTGGTGCAGGCGGCCGAGCAATTTGGAACCCGGGTCATCTGGGTCTACAAGCTCCAGTTTGGCGCGCCGCATCGCCTCACCCGCGAAGAGCGGCTGCGCAAGCCGCTTAGCTATGAAGACGCCATGGCCATCAAGGATCAATGCCCCGCGGTTGAGGAGGTGTCGATGGCCCTCTTCAGTGAGATGTCCGAGTTTGGCCTTCCTCCTTCCACGGCGCGTTTCAAGGGGCGCGAGATGGCGGGTGCGCAATTCATGGGTGTAGATGCCAACTATATGGCGATTGCCAACTCATCTCTCGCTGACGGCCGTTTCTTCACCCAGACGGACGATCTGCATCGCCGCGATGTCACCGTGATCGGCGCCAACGTGGAGGAGCAACTGTTTCAGCACGAAGACCCGGTCGGCAAAACCATTGTCGTAGATGGGCACTCCATGGAAGTCATCGGCACTCTCAACAAGTTCAAAGGAGTCCTGGGTGACAGTCCCTGACGACCGCGACATCTTCGTTCCCTATTGGACCTTCAAGAAATTTTACCCCGCGGCGAAAGATCACTTCATCAGCGCTTTCGCTTATCGCGGCCAGATGGCCGAGGCGCAGGACGAAATCGAAGGGGTCCTGCGCCGCCGCCGTCACGTGAAACCGAGCGAGCCGGACAACTTCGGGATATCGACGGCCGAGTCTCTCATCACCGAGTTTCGCCAGATTATCAGCACAGTCGGATTGGTGATGGTGGTGATCTCTTCCATTGGACTGCTAGTCGGCGGCATCGGTGTGATGGACATCATGCTGGTGTCGGTGACGGAACGCACGCGCGAGATCGGCGTGCGCAAGGCTGTAGGCGCGCGCCAGCGTGACATTGCCTGGCAGTTCCTGCTGGAAGCCATTACGCTTACCGTCGTCGGGCGGGCTCATGGGGATCGTCGTGGGTTGGCTTCGGAGCTTCACCATCCGAACCCTCATGCCCAGCTTGCCGTCGCGAGTTCCGCTCTGGTCCGTGGCTGCAGGCTTTGCCGTGTCCACAAGCGTCGGTCTGTTCTTCGGACTCTGGCCCGCTTTGAAAGCGGCGCGACTGGACCCCATCACCGCCCTCCGGTATGAGTAGACCTCACTATTTCTGCCTAGGACTCGGCCCGACATTGCGAGATGACGCGATTTGGCAAACCAAATCCGCCAGTCCCACTGCGTTATTGGTGTACTATGCTGAAGCGTTTCGGTACTAAAGTCTGGCGATATAATTGCCGAAGTGATTAGAAATCGATCAACGGAGGGTCATTTTACCCATGACTGCCTATAACGGGAACGCTGTCCCGGCGGAAGGCCAAGCGATCAGCTACGTGGACGGCCAATTTGTCATTCCTGACGCGCCGGTCATCCCCTACATCGAGGGTGATGGGACTGGGCGCGACATTTGGAAAGCCTCGAAGCGGGTTTTTGACGCCGCGGTGGCGAAAAGTTTTTGGCGGGAAACGACATATTGTCTGGTACGAGGTCTTTGCCGGCGAGAAGGCCTTCCGCCAGTTTGGCGAGTGGCTGCCGCAGGGCACGCTTGACGCCATCAAAGAGTTATCGCATTGCCATCAAGGGCCCGCTTACGACTCCGGTGGGTGGTGGAATTCGCAGCCTGAACGTGGCGCTGCGGCAACTTTTGAATCTCTATGCCTGTTGGCGCCCGGTGAAGTTCATCCCTGGCGTACCTTCGCCGGTGCGGCACCCGGAGCGGATGAACATCATCATTTTCCGCGAAAACACCGAAGACGTTTACGCCGGAATCGAGTGGCGCGAAGGGACCCTCCAGGCGCAGCGGGTCGTTGAGTTTGTAAATGGCATGCTGCGGGAGGACAACATCAAGAAGCAGGTGCGGTTTGACTCCGGCATTGGGATCAAGCCGATGTCAGTCACGGGACCAAGCGCCTCGCCCGCCGCGCGTTGCAGTACGCCATCGCGAAAGGACTGAAGACGGTGACCCTGGTGCACAAGGGCAACATCATGAAGTTCACCGAAGGCGCGTTCCGCGATTGGGGATACGAGCTGGCCAAGGAGGAGTTTCGCGACCAGATTGTGACCGAACGCGAGAGCTGGATTCTGGGCAATAAGGACAAGGACCCGAGCCTCTCGATCGAAGCCAACGCGGCCAGGGTGGAACCCGGTCTCGAGATGGCGAATGAAGCGTTCAAACAGCAAGTCGCGAAGGAAGTGCAGCACTGTCTTGACACGATCTACGCGACGCACGGCAAGGGGCAATGGAAGAACAAGATTCTGGTGAACGACCGCATTGCCGATTCGATGCTCCAGCAAATCCTGACGCGCGCGGATGAATACCAGTTGGTGGTGACGCCGAACCTGAATGGCGATTACCTTTCCGATGCCTGCGCCGCGCAAATCGGTGGATTGGGCGTCGCGCCGGGCGCCAACATTGGCGACGGCTTTGGAGTATTCGAGGCTACGCACGGCACCGCGCCGAAGTACGCCGACAAGGACATGATCAATCCCGGAGCAGTCGTTCGTTCCGGCGCATTGATGTTTGAGTTTATGGGCTGGCCGGAAGTCGGCAAGCTGATCGAGGACGCGCTGGCCGCAACCATCGTGCAGCACCGCGTGACCTACGACCTCGAAAGGCTGATGCAGATGGAAGGCATCAAGGACGTCAAGACGCTCGGAACGAGCGGGTTCGCGAGCGCCATTATTGAGAATATGGATCGGGTCATCGGTTCATCGGGCCATTGATTCATTTAGAGGCGCGACTTATTGAGGATTGCAAAATATGGTACCGCAATGTATTCGTAGCGCGGGCGTCCCGCCCGCCGTGGCGTGGGCATCCTGCCCACGCAATTCTGGCGGGAGCGGGACGCTCCCGCGACAGCGGGCAAGATGCCCGCGCCACGTACGGAATCGTCGCTAAGTTCTGCAATGATCCGACGACCCGATGATTAAATGGTTCAATTCACAGGGGGACTCATGCGCAAAAAGGTAACCGTAATTGGAGCAGGAAATGTGGGGGCGACGCTTGCCCACCGCATCGTGGACAAGCAATTGGCGGACGTAGTGGTGATCGACATTCTTGAGGGCGTGCCGCAGGGCAAATGTCTGGACCTGCTCGAAGCCGGCCCGATTGAGGGCTACGACGTCAAGGTGAAGGGAACGAACGACTACAAGGACACGGCCAATTCCGACATTGTGGTGATGACGGCGGGCTTCCCACGCAAGCCCGGCATGAGCCGTGACGATCTGCTGAAGGCGAATTACGAGGTGGTGAAGAACGCCATCCAGCAGGCCGTTAAAGTTTCGCCGAATGCGATTTTGATTGTGGTGACGAACCCGCTCGACGCCATGGTGCAGACGGCTTTCCGGCTGAGCGGCTTCCCCAAGAACCGGGTGATCGGCATGGCCGGCGTGCTCGATTCGGCGCGCTACCGGACCTTCCTAGCCGAAGCCCTGAATATTTCCGTGCAGGACATCGAAGGCCTGGTCCTGGGCGGCCACGGCGATACCATGGTCCCCGTGCCGAGTTACACGACCGTGGCAGGAGTGCCGGTTTTGCAGCTCATGCCCAAAGACCAGCTCGACAAGATCATCGACCGCACGCGCAAAGGCGGCGCGGAAATCGTCAATCTGCTGAAGACGGGAAGCGCCTTCTACGCTCCTTCCGCCGCCGTGGTGCAGATGATTGACGCCATCTTCAACGACCGCAAGAAAATCCTGCCGTGCGCCGCCTATCTCGAAGGCGAGTACGGAATCAAAGGCCTCTTCGTGGGAGTCCCAGTAAAACTGGGAGCCAACGGCATCGAAGAAATCGTTCAAATCAAGCTGACCCCAGAAGAGCAAGCCGCCCTGGAGAAATCTGCCGCCGCGGTGAAAGAGTTAGTCGAGATTATCGGAGTGTAGTGAAGAGCTGGTAGACGGTGATCGGTAGACGGTAGACAGGTCGCAGACGTAGGGCCGAACGGCGTTCGGCCCCTGCTTGACGTAGCGGCGAGTTTACCTCGCCACAGACGGCGTGAAGCTGCCTCGAAATGGCGGGGTGAACCCGCCGCTACGAAACATCTGTCAACGTACTCGCCGGCAGGATTTCATTCATGCAGGATTCAATAATCTTTAAGGTGGCGAGAGCCATGCTGAAGATGGAGAATTTCCACAAAGTTTGGGGATTCGTTCACGCGGTAGTAGATGAGAATCGGGGTATGCACCAACTGGCGCACGCCCGGACGCCCCTTAACCAAGCTACCGATGTAAGGGAAGCTTCTTAGAAGCTCAATATGATCCAGTATGGTGTTGCCAAACCGCTCGGCGCGGGCGGGAAAGTTCGCCCAAGAGTAAGCGAGAATTTCCTCGAAGTCTGTTAACGCGGCTTCGGTGATTCGAATTTGGAAATCCACTGGGGAATGAGCTTTCGAACATCCTCGAGAGGTACGGCCCGGCCCGCGTCGGCGTCAGCAATGCCTTGGTCGATCGCAGCCAAGGTCTTGGCGTCGACTTCAACTTCCTCGCTGACCGGTACTTCCAGCTTCAAATCAGCCATACCGATACCGTACGCGAAACTGGCGCAGAATGCAATTGCGCTTCCCGCTTGCTGTTCTCGATCACATTGTTCTCAATCGTATGGGCACGTAGGCAACCCGCGGACCTTCGAAACAGGTCCGCGCTACTCACTTTCGCGGCAACTCAGGCGGGTGCAGCTTGACGTAGCGGCGAGTTTACCTCGCCATCGGCGGCGTGATACCGCCTCAAAGATGGCGGGGTAAACCCGCCGCTACGAAAACGGGTGCCGACGTGCCCGCGGCCGGCGACCCCGCGATGCGTTGAGACGCCGCCCGCGAATAAGCTCTCCGCCGCCGCGTACTACTCTGATTCGGGAAAAAACACCGCGGGAGAAACGGCGAACCGTTTGCTCAATTTCGCGATGTGGGCTTTGTTGAGGTCACGTTTCTTGTGCAGGATTTCCGATACGATGCTTTCCGATCCAAGAATCGGGGCCAGATCGTTCTGACGAAGGTCATGGGCTCCCATCAAGGTTCGAAGGACGTCCACGGCGGAAGCGTCGGGAATGGAATGATGTTCTTCTTCGTAAGCCTCTATTAACGTCATCAGGACTTCCGCATACTTCTCTTCTTCGCTTGTGGGGCGATCTTTGCTGGCCAGCGTATCCAAGACAGACAGGTACTCCTGGTGCTGGCGCTGGGACGTGATCGGCATCGGCGCGCTTACTGGCAGCGCGTATTTTTGGGGTACGGCAATCATCATTGTTGCCACTCCTTCCCGTCGTATTCAACGTGGCTCAAAATGCGCCGGATATAGACCATTCTCCACGAGTATTTGATGGTCGCGATCAACCGGCAGCGGCTGTGGCTTATGTCGAAAACCACATAGCGCCCGACCACGTCGGAGTTTTTCCATGTGATCCGAACGTCCGCGAAGTTCTTCCAGTCTGCGTCCTTGGTTACTTTGTACCATGCATTCAGGGATGCGGCCCACTCGCTGTGCTTGGCGGTCGCTTCACGAATGGCCTTACGGCTGACGATCCGCATGGGCGATCTTCGCATTCTGCGAAGTCCGTGTCAAGCGGGAATTGACGTAGGGACGAGTTTACCTCGCCATGAGGATTCGTCCCGCCCTGCGCCGCTTTGTGTCCTCAATCGCTCTGGCCGCAACGCCTTGGTTTCCATCTTGACGAAGACGTACAAGTCGCAGTCAGGTTGGGCCTCGCCGCGGGCATGGCTTCCGAACAGGATCACCCGGCGGGGGCGAAACCGCTCCACGATGGTCCGCAAGAGATGATCCAACAGTCCAGCCCGCGATTGCTTTCGCCAGGCCAAAATGACTTTGACGACTATATTGACTGCTGCCGCAAGGAGGTTACAGCATGGGAGTGGATGCATGGACAGTGGCCCAAGCCAAGGCGAAATTTAGCGAAGTGATCGAAAAGGCGCGATCACTTGGGCCGCGAACCATCACGCGGAACGGACGCAAGGCCGCCGTCGTCGTTGCCGCTGACGAATGGGAGCGCAAGACCCGGCGCAAGGGGAGCCTGGCGGAGTTCTTTGCGGCGTCGCCCTTTCGGCGGTCGGGATTGAAGGTTGACCGTCTGCGAGGCAGCCTGTCGCTCAGTTGAGGCGGGCTCTAAAGATTGGCCATACGCATTGCCTACTGCTTTTTGCTTATTGCTTTCCGCCGTCTGCCTTCCTGCTACTTCACATCCACAATCTTCACGGAATTCATGACCACCGCCGTCTTGGGGCGGTCCTGCGAACCCTTTGGGGTGTTCACGATTTTATCAACCACGTCGAGGCCCTTCACGACTTGGCCGAAGATGGTATGGCGATTATTGAGCCAATCCGTGGGGGCCACGGTGATGAAGAACTGGGAGCCGTTGGTTCCCGGGCCGGCATTGGCCATGGCGAGGCGGCCGGCCTGGTCGAACGAGAGATCTTTCGAAAACTCGTCCTGAAACTTGTAGCCGGGCCCACCTGTGCCCGAACCGAGTGGGCAGCCTCCTTGAATCATGAATTCCGGGATCACCCGGTGGAAAACCAAGCCGTTGTAGAATGGGCGCTTGATGCGCTCCTTGGTCTTCGGGTCGACGAACTCCTTGGTTCCGTTCGCGAGGCCCACGAAATTCTGGACGGTCACCGGCGCTTTATCGGGGAATAGCTCGCAGGTAATTTCGCCGAGGGTGGTGTCAAACACAGCATATTGGCCTGGTTTTTGGTCGCTCATGAACGCTCCTCTTCTGATTATGATTCCTATAGATACCCATGTCCTTATGTGCCACGAGGAAAAAATTCACCACGAAGACACGGAGAGCACGGAGAAAAACAAGTGCGAGCAGTGACTCAACCCCTGATACCTGGCACCTGACACCTACTTCGTCCCCGCAGCCGGCTTACTGGTGGGCGCCGCTTTGCTCGGCGCCGCGGGTTTGCTCGGGGCAGCCGGCGGCACGATCACTGCCATCTTTATCGTGTCGAGTAAGGGATAAGATTTTTCGAGGTACGCTTTTCCCTCGTGTTGAATCCGGTTCTGGTCAGGACCGTTTCCGTTGGGCTGGCCCTCGCCGTAATCCTTATAAAGCTTGTCGACCACGTCTATGCCGGTCGTGACCTTGCCCAACGGAGAGAATCCCATGCTGTCAAGATTCGGGTTGTCACCGAGACTGATGAACATCTGAGTGGTGCGAGTGTTGGGGCCGGAAGTGGCGAAGGTGAGCATCCCGCGCGTATTGCTTTGCGCAACGGGGTCGTCGAGAATCTTGGCATTTTCCCAGGCCGCGGAAACGTCCGGCCGGGCACTGATTCCGAATTGCACCACAAACCCGTCGATCACGCGAAAGAACGCCGCGCCGTCGAAGAAGTGATATCTCACGAGGTTATAGAATCGATCCGCGCCGCGCGGCGCCCACGCGCGCGTGACCTGGACAATGAAATCGCCTTTGGTGGTGGTGAACTTGGCCTCGAAAACCGCCGGAGCTTGCCGGTTGAGCGTCGCGGGGTGGAGAAGAGAGACGGCACTTCTCGCCGCGGCGGGGTGCGCCATGGACCTTGTGGTTTTCTTCGTTGTCGCGGTGGCGGGCCCTGTTTGAGCCACTGCTGTTAGCGGCACCAACGTAAGTGCCGCAATCAGAATAGGAATAATGCGCTTCCTCATACGTCCTCCGAAAATGATACGTCATGCCACCGGGCGACGCTAAGTTCCCGCTTGCGCAGCTTTAGAGTGCGGCAGCTTGCTGCCGCTTTCTCCAGCCAGCTCGCTGGTGGGAAATCGTGAGCGCAGCAGAGATTCCGCAAGCAAGCTCGCGGTGTGGAAAGCGGCAGCAAGCTGCCGCACACCAAAGCTGCGCATCAGTGGCCAGTCTGCATCTGGCGTGACAACGGCTCGACGTCGCGCATGACGCGCAAAACATTGCCGCCCAGAATTTTCTCCAGATCCTCCTCGCTATAACCGCGGCGGGCGAGTTCGCGGACCAAGTCCGGGAGTTTAGAGACGTCCTCCATGCCGCGCGGCGCCGAGTCAATGCCGTCAAAGTCCGAGCCCAGCCCGACGTGATCGATTCCTCCCACCTTGACCGCGTGGTCAATGTGGTCGGCGATGACGGTGTAAGAGGGCACGGGCAGGTCCTTGATCAGTTGCCGTTGGAGGCGTTCTTCTTCCGCATACGATAGACGCTTGCCTTGCTTCGCGTAACTCGCGCGCGCCTCGGCAAGGTGGGCTTCCACCTGCTTCTCGATCTTGGCGTATCCGTCGGCAAAGGCCTGGCTGAGGAATCCGGAATAGTAGTTGATATCCATGACCCCGCCGTTTTTGGCGAGGGCGCGAATCATATCGTCCGTCATATTCCGCGGCGCGGTACATAGAGCGCGGCACGATGAATGGGAAGCAAGGAGCGGCGCCTTGCTCGCGGCGAGGGCAGCGTAAAACGTGTCGTCGGAAACATGGGAGATGTCCACCATCATCCCCAGTTGGTTCATGCGCGCAACGGCTTGTTTGCCGAGCGGGGATAGGCCCTTCCAGTGCGGCTTGTCGCCGGACGAATCGCCCAACTCGTCATTCTTGGTGTGGGTCAGAGTCATGTAGCGGACGCCCAGGCGATAGTAGATGTCTAGCATGTGCAGATCGCCTTCAATCTCGTGACCGCCTTCGACTCCCATCAGGATGGCGATTTTCCCTTCGCGGTGCAGGCGCTCGATGTCATCCGCAGTGCCGGCCAGGCCCAATTCGTCGGAGTGCTTCGCCACTTGCTGATCGGTGGCGTCAATCAGGTCGAGAGCACGATGGATCAGGTCCTGCTTGGGCCAGGTCACGTCCACCCAAATGGAAAAAAACTCGGCGCCAAGGTGTCCTGCGCGCATCTTGGGGATGCTGATCATGAACGGGCTGGCGGGGTCCGCGAGGTCGTAACCTTCGTCGAGCATGACTTGCGGCGTGTCGGCGTGCGTGTCAATGATGATCGAGTGTTCGAGGGCTCGCTCCGCCACCTGCGCGGCGTCCGCGGGGGCCTTGGCGATCGCGCGCGGCACGAGGAACAGCGCCGCGCCAAGCACCACCAGCGCACACAATACCGAACGCATTTCCAATCGTCCACGCAGCATAAGTCTGACGCTAAAGATTATCAGGAGGCACAAAAGGTTTTGTCAAACCCAATCTGGCGCCGTGTCGATGGAGTCTCGATTCGGCGAGAGCGTGGGCGGTACACCCGCTGGGAGCGTGGGCGAGATGCTCGCTGGGAGCGCGGGCATCCTGGCCGCACATTTTGTTGACGCTACAACGCATTGTTGTTACGGTAGGCAGCTCGGCAACGATTGGAGGACTCATGGAGAGCGATACCAAAGTTAATCGGCGGGAATTTCTGCGCACGGGAATTACCAATGGCGCCGGACTGGTGGCGCTCAGTGGCATCAGCATTCTCCCCCAGCGGGTCTGGGGAGCCAACGACCGGGTCAGAATGGCGGTGGTGGGTGTGCGCGGTCAAGGGGGCGAGCACCTCAAAGGATTCGGTGCGGTCCCCAACACTGAGATCGCCGCAATTTGCGACATCGACGACAGCGTCATCAGCAAACGGCTTGCTGATATTGCGAGTTGGAACATGCCCAAGCCGCAAGTCTACAAAGACGTTCGCAAGCTCCTGGAAGACAAATCCATCGACGCGATTTCCATTGCCACGCCGAACCACTGGCATTCCTTGATGGGCATCTGGGCGTGCCAGGCGGGCAAAGACGCTTATGTCGAGAAGCCCTGCTCACACTGCTGGTGGGAAGGCCACCAACTGGTTGCCGCCGCTCGCAAATACGATCGCATCGTCATGCACGGGACGCAGGGCCGCTCCGCCGAGGGCTATATCGAGGGGGTGCGCAAGCTTCGCGAGGGCGTGATTGGCGATGTTTACCTGTCGCGCGGACTTTGCTACAAGTGGCGCGATACCATCGGCAGGGCCAACGAGGAAGCGGTTCCCAATGGTGTCGATTATGATTTGTGGACTGGCCCGGCGCCGCTGAAGCCTTTCACCAGAAACCGCTTTCACTACAACTGGCACTGGATCTGGGACACCGGCAACGGGGACGTGGGCAATCAAGGCGTGCATGAGATGGACTTGGCGCGGTGGGCGCTGGGCGTGGGGTTCCCCAACAAGATCTCGGCCACGGGCGGGCACGTGATGTTCAAAGACGATCAGGAAACTCCCAACGTCCTGAACTGCGCGTTCGAGTTCGACAGGCCCGATGGATCGCGCCGCATTCTGGAATTCGAAGTTCGCCACTGGATGACCAACACGGAAGCGGACATCGGTCTGCCCGGCTTCGGTGCAGGCGCAGCCGCTCTGCCGGAAACAGCGGGTCACCCGGGAATTAAACAGCCGAAGTCCATGTGCGGAAACCTCGTCTATGGCTCGAAGGGATACATGGCGTTGGCGGGATATGAATCCTACCGGACATTTCTCGGGCAAGAAAATGAGCCCGGCCCCAGCGCCACTCGCTCCGGCGACCGTTGGGCGAACTTCATCCGCTGCGTCCGCACGCGCAAGAAAGAGGACATCCCCGCGCCCATCGAGGAAGGCCACATCTCAGCCACTTTGATTCACCTGGCGAACACTTCCTACCGGCTGGGGCGCACGCTGAAGTTCGATCCCGACTCCCAAAGCGTGATCGGAGATGAGGAAGCCAACCGCTACTTGCGCGGCGAGGATCGGGGCTACCGGGCTCCGTTCACGATTCCGAAGAATGTGTAGACCCCGCGCGCCAGGACGTGCGCCTTAGCCGCGGTCCGCTCCAAATGTGCTAACCTTTGGAACCGGACCTTCACATGCAGAGAGACCTGAGAGCATTGGCGGGGCAGACCTACGACCTTGCCATCATCGGCGGCGGAATTAATGGGGCGGCAACAGCGCGGGAGGCGGCGCTCCGCGGGTTGAAAGTTGCGCTGGTGGACGCGCGCGATTTCGCGGCCGGAACTTCCAGCCGCTCGTCGAAGCTGATCCACGGCGGCCTGCGCTATCTCAAGCAATTCGATTTCAAGCTGGTCCACGAGTCCCGCACCGAGCGACGAATCTTGCTTGCCTTGGCGCCTCACCTGGCCGTCCCCCTGCCCTTCGTTCTGCCCATCTATCGCGGCGATCCGTACTATCCACTCAAGATTCGGGTGGGCCTCACGATCTATGACCTGCTCGGCAATCTGGGCCGCGCCGACCACCATCGGATGTTGAACCGCGAGGAAGCGCTGCGGCGGATTCCTGCGCTCGAACCCCGGGACTTGCGCGCGGCGGCGGTTTACTACGATTCGCAAACCGATGACGCGCGCCTGACGCTGGAAATGATTCTGGCTGCCGCCGAGCGCGGGGCGACGGTGGCGAATTACGCCGAGATTCGTGCGTTCAAGACTTCGGCGGCAGGGACATTGGCGGAGGTCGAGGATCGCCTCACCGGCCGCCGCCACGAACTGGCGGCGCGCTTTTGGGTGAATGCCACGGGGCCGTGGGTGGACCATGTGCGCGCGCTACTGCCCCGATTCGATGGCGCAAAAACCGTCCGGCTGACCAAGGGCACGCACGTGATCCTGCCGGCAGTGTCGCCGGATCACGCGCTGTTTACCGCCATCCGCCCCGGCGAGCGGGTTTTCCTGATGCTGCCCTGGCACGGCCACGCGCTGCTGGGGACCACCGACACGGACTTTGACGGCGACCCCGCGAGCGTGCAGCCCGATCAGGCGGATATCGAATACCTGCTGGCCGCCGTAAACCGCGTGCTGCGGCAACCGCTCGCTGCCCGCGACGTGCTGGGCAGCTTCGCAGGGTTGCGCGCCCTGGCGATTGAGCCCGGCCGGAGCCCTTCCGCCAACACTCGCGAATATCGATTTCACGAGGAGTCCGAGGTCAAGAACTTCGTCACCATTTGCGGTGGAAAACTGACCACCGCCCGCGCACTCGGAGAAAAGCTGGTCGACCGCATTGCCTCGCAGATGGGCGTCTCGATTGCCTCCGCCCAAGCGAGCCGGACGACTTCCCTGCCGGGTGGAAATACGGGGCCGTTCGAGGATTTCGTCAGAAGGGCGACCGAGACCGCGAAGAATTTCGGCGTGGCGGCGCCCACGGCCGAGCGGATCATTCGGACCTACGGCGGCCGATGGATCGAGGTACTGGGGCCGATTCGCCAAAACCCCGCGCTTGCCGAGCCGGTCGGAGGGAACCCACCGCTGCTCAAGGCCGAGGTCCAGTTCGCCATCCGGCACGAAATGGCAATGAATGTGGAGGACTTTATGGTGCGGCGCTCCGGTTTGAACTGGCTCGCGGCGTGCACGCTGCGCGAGTCGGCCCCCGCCGTGGCGGATATTTTCGCGCGTGAACTGGGCTGGACCGACGCGCAACGGGAAGCCTCCCTCGCAGCATTTGCGTGCTGTTGCCATGTGAGCTGATGTGAACGCACTGTCCCCCATCCTGAAACGTGTTCTCGATCGTCGTCCCGCGCCGCTCGCGTGGCCGCCGCTCAAAATCGGCCATCGTGGCGCGGCCGGCGAAGCGCCGGAAAACACCATGGCGTCTTTCGAACTCGCATGGCGACAGGGTGTGGACGGAGTCGAGTTCGACGTTCAGCTTTCCTCCGACGACGTTCCGATGGTCATCCACGATGCCCGGCTGACGCGCACCACTTCCGGCAACGGATGGGTATGGGAACATCGGGCAAGCGTGCTGCGCCGGCTCGATGCCGGGTCGTGGTTCAATCGCCGACACCGCCTGCGCGCCCGTGAACGTTACGCGGGAGCGCGCATCCCCCTGCTGGCAGAAGTCCTGCAATGGGTCAAAGCAAAGCAGTGCCTGGCGTTTGTCGAACTCAAGGACTTTCGGCCGGGGGCAGCGGCAAGGGTGCTTCAAGAAATAGACCGCACCGGCATTTGGCATTTAACGCGGGTGATATCTTTCGACCTGCCATCGCTTCAGCAGGCAAGAGATTTTAGCGGGCAAGCGCGGCTGGGACTGGACTTCTCCGGTCGCCTGCTGCCGATTCAGCGGGCTCTTGCGCTCGGCGCGGACGCGTTGCTGCCGCACTGGGCAATTGCCTCACGAGGACTCATTCGCCGCGCCCACCGGGAAGGGTTGCAAGTCATCCCCTGGACGGTCAACTACCCGCTGCACATGCGGCGTAAGATCCTGGATGGTGTCGACGGACTCATCACGAACTACCCGGCTAGGCTCACTCAAGTTATGGAACGCATCGAGCGGGCGCGGGAGGAAAGGATGAAGGATAAAGGCTAATGGGTGAAGGTTGGAGAGAAGATTGAGCGTGATTTCGCTTCAATAGCGGATGGGCGCCGGCCTTCGTCGTTCAGACTTCATCCTTCAGACCTGGTTCCTTTTCGCTGTCACCTCTCACCTGTTCCCTGTAACCTATGGCTTATGGCCAAGACGGCTCCAAAAATCGCCAAGAAGTTTTTGATTACGGGGCGCGTTCAGGGCGTCGGATTTCGATATTTCGCGGACCGATGGGCCTCGCAACTCGGCATCTGTGGATACGTGAAGAATCTCTGGGATGGCAGCGTGGAAGTCTACGCCATCGGCACGCCCATCGCTCTGGAAGAACTGAAGCGTCAACTGGCCGAAGGGCCCCGAAGCGCGCGCATTACCGCCGTTGATGAATCGGACGAGCCGGTGGACACGCGGTACAATCGGTTCATGATCGAGGGCGGCTGGTAGACGTTCAAAAGGGTAAGTGTTAAAGGGTAAAGGATAAAAGGAAATCCTCGTCCCAACCTTTTACCCTTCTACTCTCTATCTCTTACCCTTTAACCTTTCAAACGGAGGACCTGTGATCGATCTCAAGAAGCTGATTCGCGAAATCCCCGACTACCCCAAGCCGGGCATTCTCTTCTACGACATCACCACACTGCTGAAAGACCCGGTGGGCCTGCACTGGGCCGTCGACGTCATGGCCAATACTTTCCTGGCGCAGAAGATCGATCGGGTCATTGGCATTGAGGCACGCGGATTTATCTTCGCACCCATCGTGGCCTACCGCTTGAACGCGGGATTTGTGCCGGCGCGCAAGCCCAACAAGCTTCCCGCCGAGCGGGCCACCATGTCCTACAGTCTCGAATACGGAAAAGACGCGATTGAGATTCACCGCGACGCCATCTCTGAGGGCCAGGAAGTGTTGATCATCGATGACCTGCTGGCCACCGGGGGAACCGCTGCCGCCACCGCTCACCTAGTGGAATCATTGGGCGGACGCGTTGCCGGAATGGGATTCGTGATTGAACTGGAAGAGCTGAAGGGCCGCGAGAAACTGAGCCAGTACGCGGTGCATTCGGTGCTGAAATACTGAAGAACAGTCGATAGTTCATAGTCGATAGTCGAAAGCAACCGGCATGGGCTTTCTACTATCAACCATCAACTAACGACTATCAACTTTCTTCCAGCTTCTTCAATATCGCCTCAAGGAAGAATCCTTCCGGCAGCGAGCCTTCCACATAGGACTTCTCGTTAATGATGGTCTTGGGGACGGCGAAAACGCGAAACCTATCCGCGATTTCCGGAAATTCGGTGGCTTCAATGCCATCGGCGCGTACAAGGTCGGACTCCATCGCGAACTGATATGCCAGGCGCACGGCTGGCGGGCAATGGGGTCATGTGGGTGTGGTGAACACCTGCAGGTGAAGTGGTTGCGTAAGCAGGGCCAGCTTTTCGCGGCTCTCGGGCTTCAATCCCGAATCACCAGCCGAGACGGCCAGAATCGCGTCGAGCAGCGCCGCGAACTCGAATCCCGCGGGCAGGCCAAAGAAGCGAATGCCGTAATCCTTACCGTTCCGAATAGCCGTCGCGGGAACCTTGTCGATGACGTATTCAGCGACCTTCTCCTTGTCGAGCAGAAAGTCGTAAGTCACGAGGGAAAGCTTGTCGGAGAGCTGCGTGAGTTCCTCGAGCAACTGCCTGGCTTCGCGGCCGTATTCGAGATTGAGTTCCTGGGTAAAGTGAACCAGCTTGACCGGACCTGCCATCCCCTCGAGTCTTTCCCGGATTTCCGCTACGTCAGAATCGCGAAGCAACGCCATCGGCTCTCCTTGGTAGACCTAAGCTGAAGTTTCAGGGGACAACTGACGCGGGCCCGTCAAGCCACCTACAGTTTTAGATTCCCGAGCAGTGAAAGGGATACGGCCCAGGCCAGGAACGGAAAGACACCCATGAAGAGACCGAATCACGTCCCGGCCGGCGCAGGGGAATGCTTCACGAGGTCTCCGCATCCGCATCGAATCCGAATTTCTTCATCTTGTATCGCAGGGCGTCGCGGGATATATCCAGCAGTTTAGCCGCGTGAGTCTGATTGCCGGCGGTTTGTTTAAGCGCGAGGCCCACCAATTCGCGCTCCACTTCTTCGAGCGAGGTGCCCTGCTTGGGCAGTTCGAGCACCGGGATCATCCTCCCCGTAGGCAGCGGCCGCCATGATGCCGCGGTGCTGGTGACCATGAGTGGAGTACCGGTGAACTCCCCTTCCGCCGCGCCGACCGACATGGTGTTATCGTACCCGAGCGGTTGCCCCGACACCTGAATGGGCAGGTAGGTTGGGCGAATATAATCCGATTCCTCCAGGATCATGGCGCGCTCCACCGCGTTCTTCAATTCGCGCACATTGCCTGGCCAATCGTATTGCAGCAGCAAATCGCGGGTCTCCTGCGTAATACCCTTCACCATCTTGCGAAACCGGAAATTGTAGCGCTCGATGAAAAACTCAACCAGCGGCAGGACGTCTTCCTTGCGATGGCGCAGCGGGGGAATGAAGATCGGAATGACGCTGAGCCGATAGAACAAATCCTGGCGGAAGGTTCCGTCGCGGACGCCTTGCTCCAGATCGCGATTGGAGGCGGCAATGACGCGGATGTCCACTCCGATGTCCTTCACCCCACCGATGCGGCGGATGGTCTGCTCTTCGAGCGCCCGCAGCAGTTTTGCTTGCAAGTAAGTGGACAACTCGCCAATTTCATCGAGAAAGAGAGTGCCGCCGTCGGCGACTTCAAACAGCCCCTTCTTCTGCGCCTTGGCGTCGGTAAAGGCGCCGCGCTCGTGCCCGAATAGCTCAGCTTCCATCAAGGTTTCGGGAATGGCCGAGCAGTTGATGGCGACAAAGGGCTTTTCGGCGCGCGCGCTGTCGTAGTGGATCGCCTTCGCCACCAGGTCCTTCCCCGTGCCGCTCTCGCCCTGGATAAGCACGGTGGAGGTTTCGCTGATCGCCACCTTGCGGACGAAGGCCATCAACTCGGTCATGCGGGGTGATTTCCCCACCACTTCGTGGTAGCCCGAGCGTTTTCGCACTTCGTCGCGCAGGCTGTCGCGTTCCGAGCGCAGACGTGACCGGTCGATGGCGTTGGCCAGGGTGATTTGCAGCTCATCGAAATCAAGCGGCTTCTTGATGAAGTCGAGCGCGCCCAGTTTTATGGCGGTCTTGATGTCGTCGAGCTGCGGGTCGCCCGTGATCATGATGACGGGAATGGAAAGGTTGTTCTGCTTGATTTCGCGGAGGACTTCGATGCCGCTCAAATCCGGCAGGCGCACGTCGAGGAGGATCAGGTCCGGCCCTTCCGCGCGGATCTGCGCCAGGCCGCCCGTGCCGCTTTCGGCTTCGATGGCGACATAACCCCACTCTTCCAACTGCCGGCGCACCGACCACCGAATCAGCTTTTCATCATCGACAATCAGAACTTTCTCGTTAGGCATAGATTGAAACCTCGGGACACGGGGCACGGGATAAGTGATACGGGACTCGGAGCGCTAAATCAAGGATTGCTAATCAGGGATGCGTGCGAAATTCCAGTTTCTGGGTCCTCGAGTGCGATGGGAGGGACGCGAGACTGCAATCGGAGCTGAAACCTGTGTCCCGTGCTTCCGTTCCCTTGTACCGTATCCCTATTCCCGTGCCCCGAGCATCTGCGCTTCTTCCACGGCCTCGCGCATGGGGAGGCGAATGACAAACCTGCTTCCCTTATTCACTTCGCTTTCCGCCGTAAGCGTTCCGCCGTGCTGGCTGATGATGCGACGGCAAAGTGAAAGCCCCAAACCGGTGCCCCCGCGCTTGGTGGTGTAAAAGGGCCGGAAGATTTTCTCGAGCTGCTCGCGCGAAATTCCGCTGCCCGTATCGCTGACGGCAATCTCGACGGAATTGGATCGATTCGGCGCGCCCGAGCCGCCTACCACACTGGCCTGAATTGTTATCTTACCCCCCTGGTCAAGAGCCTGGATTCCATTCAGCACCAGATTCAGCAAGACTTGATGAAGTTGTTCTGGGTCCATGCGGAAACGCGGGAGGGGCGAAGGGATTTGAATGGAGAATTCCACATTCTTGCTGCCGATCTGCTGGCGGGCGAGCTGCAATGTATGCGCCACCGTATCCTTCAGATCCGCCATGCCGAATTGCGGGGCCTTGGGGCGCGCGTAAGCCAGGAGATCATTCAGCACCTTCTCGATGCGCCGCACTTCCTGCCGGAGGTCGTCCAGGATTTCACGGTCTGGGTGATCCTTAGGGAAATCGTTGCCGATAATTTCGATTGCTCCGGCGATGCCCGCGAGCGGATTGCGGATTTCATGCGCTACGCCCGCCGCGAGCTCTCCCATGGTCGCCAGATGCTCGGCTTGTACCATTTCGGTATCGTGGACGCGCTGGCAGTGGTCGCAGAACTGGCGCCAATTCTCCGTGAGCGAGCGGATTTCCGTTTCCAGAGCCAGCGTGCTGTTGGGGGGCGGTGCAATCTGGACTAGAGCGGGATAGCTGGGAGCGATCTTGCTGAGGGCCGCGCGTAACTCCCCCAGGATTGCCCAGGATTGCCGCTCCTGGTAGATGAGCGTCCCCGTCGCGGCGGAGAGCGCAGCAAGCAACGCCACCGCCAGGCCTAGCGTCAGCGTCACGCCATGCCGATAGCCTTCCATGCCCACCAGCAGGACGATCCCGCACAACGATGCCACCAGTACGACCAAGTTCTGGTGGAAGGTTGGAGGAAACCGTAAAAGACGTTTTAGCCGTGCCCGGTCCAATGGTATGATACTTCCCTTTCAGTGGGACTCAGCCGCTAAGTCTATCATAAGGCAAAAAAGGTGACCAGAAAGCCCGAAACATTCTTCGAGGAAATGAGGCGGTACGTCGGCTTCAGCGAAGAGGATGCGCGCACGCTTCAGGCTATCGGCGCGCGCATGGACCCGCAACTACCGGCCATGTCGGAGCGCTTTTACGACCAGATCACTCATCATCCGGAAGCGATGAAGGTCTTTACCGGAGGCCAGGAACAGATTGATCGCTTAAAGCGCACCTTGCAAGTTTATGCGAGGCGGCTGTTTCATGGCCCCTTCGACGAGAATTATGCCGCCGAGCGCTACAAAATCGGCGTACGCCACGTGCTGATCGGCCTGCCTCAACGCTACATGATCAGCGCCATGGGGGTCGTGCGCACCCACCTTCAGGAAAGCCTGGGTGAGGTCCTGCATTCCCAGCCCGCGGAACTGGAAGCTACCCGTCTTGCCCTGGATAAAATCCTGAACGTGGACCTGAACATGATGTGCGAGTCCTACTTCCAGGAGAGTATCCGCCACCTGCGCGAATTGAACCGGAGGCTGGAACGGGCCAATTTCGAACTGGCGGAGCTGAGTCACGTCAAAACCGAGTTCCTGGCCACCACTTCGCACGAATTGCGCACGCCGCTCAATTCCATCCTTGGATTCTCACGCCTTATTCTCGATGGACTTTGCGACAGCCGCGATGAAGAGCGCGAACTTTTGCGGGACGTTTATTCCAGCGCCGAACACCTGCTTTCAATTGTCAACGACCTTCTGGACGTCGCCAGGATTGAAGCGGGTAAGATGCGCCTCGCGCCGGAGGTCGTCGACCTCAAGCCGGTGATTCAGGAAGCCAAAGCCGTGGTAGGCGTCCAGGCGGCGGCCAAGCACCTGACATTTGTCGATGAAACCGAGGCCACGCCGCTGCCCCAGGTGATGGCGGATCCCGCTCGCGCCAAGCAAATCCTCATCAACCTGCTGGGTAACTCGGTGAAGTTCACCGACAAGGGTTGGATTACCCTCCGCGCACGCTCCTTTGCCGAACGTGGCTTTGTCGAGATCGAGATCCAGGATACGGGCATCGGTATTCCCCCGGTTAAGCAGCAGCACTTGTTCGAGAAGTTCAATCAGTTGGATAGCACCTTTACCCGCCAGCAAGGGGGGAGCGGCCTGGGGCTTTCCATCTGCCGCAGCCTGGTGGAAATGATGGGTGGACGCATCAAGCTTTGGAGCGCGGGCGCGGGTTGCGGAACCACGGTGACGTTCTCCCTCCCCGTGCGACGCGAACAAGACGACGTCGTCCATGTGAAAGGCAAGGAAGCCCTGCTGGCGGCCGGGGACGAGAGCGGCCCGAGAGCCCTGGTGGTCGATAACGATCCGGAATTTCGCCGCTACTTTAAGACCTTGCTGACCAAGCACGGCTATTATGTTCTGACCGCGGCTACGGCCGACGACGCCCTCGATGCCGCTCGCCGATTTCGGCCCCAGGTGGTTATCGTTGATTTGGCCCTCCCTCAGCGGCCGGGAGCGGAACTCGGAGACGGGGCCGACCTGATCGCCCAGCTCCAAACCGGCGCGTTGATTCGCGAGATTTACTGCTTTATGATCACGGGATATGATCCTGCAGATGTTCGCGAGCGCCTCGCCCTGCTGCAGGTTACGCCGGAGATTTGGCAGAAACCCCTGGAGGGAGAGCGATTCCTGGCGCGACTGGAAGAGGTTCTGCATGGGTCGAAACCAGGTCCGCCGCCAAGATCGAGCGCCCCAGCCGGAGGCGCAAACCTCGGATCTTAAACATCGCGCTATGAATCTTGAATCTTGAATCCGCACTCCGGTAAACTGGCTCGGCTCCCGGCTGCGCACGCAGCGACTGAGCTAACTCTAACGCCGCTCATTCGACGAGATCACGATGCTTCGCATTCTGGTAGTGGAAGACAACCCGTTGGTCGCCAAGTTCTATCGCATGGCGCTGGAACGAGCCGGTGGCTTCCAAGTCAGCTTCAACGAAGATGTGGAAGGCATCCTGTCTCAAGTCGCCAGCTCCGCCTTCGACGCCCTGGTTTTGGATGTGTCCCTGCGCAATTGCCGTTATAACGGGCGCCCGGTCGATGGATTGGAAATCGCCCAATTGATTCGCCAGGTACCCGAGGGGAAGTCTCTGCCCATCCTGCTCGCCACTGCTCACGCCATGGAAGGCGACCGCCAGCGCCTTCTCGCCGCTTCCGGCGCCAACGGCTATCTGGAAAAGCCCATTTACGATCCCAGCATCCTCGTCGCCAAGATTCAAGAGATCGTGGGAAAGTAGCGGCGCTTCTCAGACCCCGACTTGCCTTCACCAGGTGCCTAGGGTCTGACACCCACTCCCGCACCCGGCCCCGGCGCCTCTCACCGGAACATTGGAAATGGAAAAAGGGTTAAGGAGTGAACACTTCCCCGCCACAGCGAAACCCATCGTTGATGGTCCATCCGCTGTCAGTTCTGCGAACCGACACGCGAACGTTTCCGGGAGTGCCGTACCAGGACGATCCGCCACGCATTGCGTGTTCGCTTCCGCTCGCCGGCCCTGAGGGATCTTGAGACGGACTGTTTTGGTAGTAAACCGGATCGTACCAATCGTTGACCCACTCCCACACATTCCCCAACATATCAAACAACCCAAAATTGTTGGCGCGCTTCCGCGCCACTTTCTGCGGCCGCCCCCCACTGTTACTCTCGTACCACGCAATCTCGTCGAGGTTCCCGTAGCGGGCCGCAGAGCTCCCTCCGCGCGCGGCGTATTCCCACTCGGCTTCGGTCGGCAGCCGCCCTCCTGCCCAACGGCAGTATGCTTGTCCATCATCCGCGGTGACATCCTCCATGGGCATGGCCTCTTCAGCCCACTTAGGATTCAGCGGCCTCCCGTTAAAAACCGGCGTCGGCGGCATTTGCCGTCCTGTCGCCACGGCAAAGCGTTTGTACGCCCCCACCGTCACTTCAGTTTGCCCCATCCAGAAACCTTTCGTAATCGTCACTTGGTGCGGCGGCATCTCGTCACTCCCGCATTCCGTGTCGCCGGGTGAGCACCCCATCATGAACGTCCCAGGAGGTATCCACGCATACTTCAAGCCATCTCTCGGGTTCTCTCTCACTTTAATGGTAGCGGGCGCAGGGATGTCTTTCACCGGCAACTCATTCTGCGGCGCAGTTGGCGTAGGAACGACCTGCCCCTGTGCCGCAGGGGCAGGAGTCTCTACGCCAGGGCCTTTCTCCTCGGCACCTGGAGGTGAGGTCCCAAACCCAGTCTGCGGATTTCCCTCCGGCGGGCGGGAAGGTGTCCAAAAATGCCAGATCGCGGCAGCGACCAAAATCAACGCAATCCCCGCAATGGCGACGAATTTCATCTTGCTTGCCGGCGCCTGCGCCGTCACCGACCTGGGAGGTTCAACCACCCCGGGCTGGCGGCTGGCTTCCGTGGCGGGCTCGCTCCCAAGCGGCCGCGCGACCGGGGATTCCGTAAATCTTTCTGGCGAACCAGATGACAGGGTTTGAGCGGCGGTATCAACTTTGAACGGCGCGGTTAGTCGCAGCGGCAATGGCTGCTTGTCTTCTGGCGTTGCCGGGGACGCGATAAGTATGGTTGATTTCAGCGGCTGGCTGACCTCCTGCACAGGGGCCGGAAGAGCGGCGGCCACGAACGCGTGGGCAAAGTCCAATGCCGACTGGTATCGTTCCTCCCGCTCCTTCTTCAGTGCCTTCATCACTACAGCTTCGACTTGCGGGGGAACGTGAAGGTCCTTGGCGATGGCCCTAAACGGTGGAGGCTGCTCCAGCATATGTTTGCGCAAGAATCCGGCAGGGGTGTCGGAATTAAAGGGCAAGCACCCGGTGAGCATCTCATAGACCACCACACCTAGCGAATAGATGTCGGACCTTGCGTCCAACTCATCGCTGCGCATGCCGTAGGCCTGCTCGCTGGACATGTACGCAGGCGTGCCGAGCACCAAACCTGTCTGCGTGTGCGTCGCGGATTCGCGCAGCTTGGCAATGCCGAAATCCAACACCTTGACGATCAGTTCCCCCTCGTCCCCATGCGTCAGGAAAATATTGTCGGGCTTAAGGTCGCGATGGATGATGCCCAGCCGGTGGGCGGCGTTAAGGCCGTGTGCCGCCTGCTGAAGGATCTCTGCCGTCTCCTGCACGGGAAGCGCGCCCCGCCGCTGGAGAACATCCCGGAGAGATTCTCCATCCAAGAACTCCATGGCGATGTAGGGCGTGCCGTCGTCTCCTTGTGCGGATTCGTAAATGGAGACGACGTTGGGATGATGAATACGTCCCGTAGAGCCCGCCTCATTCTGAAAGCGGATCAGGAAGTCAGGGTCATCGAGGAATTTGCGGTTCAACGCCTTAAGCGCCACCAGGCGGTCACCCACCCCAATCTGCTGGGCAAGGAATACCGTGCCGAAACCGCCCGCGCCAAGCCGGCGGACAATGCGGTAGCGGCGGGCGAGCGCGGCGGCAAGCTGCGCTTCGGCCTCCGTGGACCGGGCGGCAAGACGAGATCCGTCGTCCAGACAGAAGTCAGTCTCGTCCGGATACGTTTTTTGGCACGCAGGACAGGTTTTCATGAACGCCTGGAGACCCTAGTGTCCCTGGATTCTAGCAGAAGGATTATCGCATGGGAAATAGCGATGAGGCAGCAAGTGAGCTCTGGCAGACTTCGACAAGAAATCTCAATATGGCAACGGATCACCATTTTTCCGCCGATGCCGAAGTATCTCGGATGGCCGCACCGTCCAAATGAGACTGACGTCGGCTCCTCATTGGCGGAAGGATTTTGGGAGTATTTGCCCGAAAACGGATGCGGGAACATATCAAAAAATCAAGGTTCATCCGGGGATGTTGATGAAAACAAATAAGGACAGGTGTCAGGTGCCAGGGGGCTCCGCCGCCAACTGTTGGCTGATTAACGCCGGCGACCGGTTTCTGTCTCGGCTTCGGCAATCGTGGACAAATTTCGTGAAAGCGGACGTTGCAATCTATCGAAAATGAAGGTTCATCCGGGGATGTTGATGAAAAAAAAGAGGGGCGGATATCAAGTGCCAAGTCGAACTCCTAGAGCCCAAATCCTGGATCCTAGATCCTCTCCCCTGCGGTTTGCGTTTTCCCCGTAGGTCAGAATATGATGAGGACAGAATCAGGTTGCAGGGCCCAATACTTTTCTTCGGTGAAGGAAGGTAACATGGACATCCGCACCAGCATCGATCTGACGCTTAATCGATCCTCCGCCTTTGACGCAATCATTGACGAATTGTCCGCGGGTTTGCTGCGGCTCGGGATGAAGTTCCAAGCCGGCGGCGATGGCCGAATTATGGAAGGCGACGTCCAGGTGGGGCGCGTCGTTCGCTGGCAGCCGCCCGACGAGATTGCACTCGAATGGCATGCGGCGAATTGGGATCCCGCCGACCTCACTTCGGTGGAACTGCGGTTCGAACCGATCGAGAGCGGCACGCGCGTCATCCTGGAGAACCGTGGGTGGGGAAGTCTATTGGGGGACCAGGGGAACGAGCTGGCAGGGTGGTTCGCGGGCGAAGTTGCCGCCCCTCTTCTCCGCGCTATGGCGCCTCGCCGCTTGGGCGATTGGATCACTGACCGCCGGGCGCGTCGTCCGTCCGGGCCTCAGTCGCGCGCCACCTATCGCGACCCCCTTTACCATCGCCCCAACTTCAAAGCGATCCTGGCCGTGTTGCGCCTCAAACACGACGACTACTTGCTCGAGGTCGGTTGCGGAGGCGGAGCCTTCTTGCACGATGCTCTCGAGAGCGGCTGCCGAGCCGCGGCAATCGATCATAGCGCCGACATGGTGCGGGTAGCTCGCGAAGCGAACCACGAGGCCATCCAAGCAAATCGTCTGGAAATTCGCGAGGCAGACGCTGGTTCGCTGCCCTACCCGGAGGGCACTTTCACCTGCGCCGCGATGACCGGGGTTTTCGGTTTCATCTCGAATCCCGTCGAAGTGCTCGCGGAGATTCGGCGGGTTATCGCGCCGGGCGGGCGCTTGGTGCTCTTTACCGGCACCAAGAAACTTCTCGGGACGCCAGCCGCGCCGGAGCCCATCGCCTCGCGCCTGTATCTTTACGAGAACGATGAGCTGGAAGAACTGGCGCGCAAGGCGGGCTTTGCCGAGGCACACTTCGAGCACATTGACTTTGAGCCTCTGGCGCGCGAGGCGGGAGTGCCCGAGGAGCATTTGGAGCTCTTCCGGGGACCCGACGGCGGGCAACTCCTCGTGGCGCGCACGAAATAGCGCCGGTCATTGAGGGCGTGATTTGACCACAGAAGACCAGGAAGGGCCTCACCACGGAGGCACAGAGGGCACGGAGAGAGGACATAGCGGGGGACCTCGAGTGAACAGAATCAGGCTTGGTCATGCAGTTGGGATGTTCTTCTCCGTGTCTCTGTGCCTCGGTGGTGAATCTGTTCTTCGCAGCGGACGCGGCTGAACATCGATTTGGCCTGCGCCCGGTAAGGGAGGGTAGAAATGGACCTGCAATATCCGATCGGGAAATTCACTTGGAACCGTAAGGGCGAGGGTTTGTTGGCCAGTGAAGCGGAGCGCCAGCAGTGGATCGCTGAGATCGAAGAGGCGCCGGCACGGCTGCGTGCGGCGGCCGGCGGGCTCACGGAAGCGCAACTCGAGACACCTTACCGGCCGGGCGGCTGGACGGTCCGCCAGTTGGTGCACCACCTTGCCGACAGCCACATGAATTCCTACGTGCGCTTCCGCCTGGCGCTCACCGAGGACGAGCCCACCATCAAGCCCTACGAGCAGGAGCTCTGGGCGAACTTGAGCGACGCGCGCGAGGCCTCTCCCGAAATCTCCTTAACCCTGCTCACCAGCTTGCACGAGCGTTGGGTGCTGCTGCTCCGCTCGCTCCAGCCGGAGGATTTCGCCCGCGTGCTGAAACATCCGGAGATGGGCCGGTTGACGCTGGAGAAGCAGTTGGCGCTCTACGCCTGGCACTGCAAGCATCACGTGGCCCACATAACTGGCCTCCGCGAGCGCTCGGGCTGGGCGGCCGCGGCCGCGTGACCTTCCGGGTGAAGGCCCGTGCGCGCGCGGGGTGGCCGCCCAGCGGAGCTTCGACCTGGCTCTTCTGACCCCTCGAATTGAGACCGCGCGGAGAGAGCCCCGGCGCGGGATGATGCGGCGGCTATTTCTGCATCACCAGGAGAGTTGGGTCCGGCGTCAGAAACGTCGCGGGGCTGAACATCACGAACTTCGAACTCGAGATGATGATTCCGGCCACCGCGCTATCGGAGTTGCTGACGCTGAAGGTCCCGTCGGAATTGACCGTGTACGTAGCGGCGAGGAAGCAAGACCCTGCGTCCTGCGCGCTCATCGAGGTCATGTCCGCGGTGCCGGTCATCCCGGCGCTGCCATTGGGTGTTACCGGGTCCACCTCCGCCAGTTCGGTTTGCATCACTGCCTCCGCCATCCCGCCGAAGAAGCCGCCCGCGAGCGAGGCGTTGTTGAAAGGTCCCGCCGATTGCGGCTCGAACGATCCCATGTCCACGCCGGGAGCGGTGTCAACGACGAACCCCGTGTTCAACCCCGCCAAATAGAAGACGGGAGGGTTGCTACCGCAACTCTGGGTGGCGCTGCCGAGCGTCACCCGGCTGTTCGGTTCGACCGTGTACGTGCAGATGTCCGTGGCGGAAACCTGCATCGTGCCGGCGCGATCCTCATAGAACGTGATGGCGATCGAACTGCTGCCATCGGCGGTGGCCGTCTCTATGGAGACGGTGGTTGCAGTGCCGCCCAGGCTCAGCCCGCTGAGGTAGAGAACCATGTTGCCGTCGAGGGAGGCTTGAGTGAAACCGGCCCCGCCCGCCGGCACGCTCTGTTGGTCCCACTCTCCGCTCGCGAAGGGGCCGGGGTCGGCATTCACCACGAGCAGTTGCGAACTCGACACCATATAAAGCGTGGTGCTGAAGTTGCTGTCACCCAGCGCGATGATCGCCGTGCCGCGGCCATTCGCATCGAAGGTGGTGTACGCTCCGGCAAGATCTGGAGCCGATGAAGTGGAGAGTGTCCAGGCGTCATTGCAATCCTGCTCGAGGGCATTGAACGCGTTCCCGCTCGCACTGAGCGCGCCCACGCAGACGTCACGCCCGCCCAGTGAGGATGGATCCCATCCAACGGTGCGGAAGGCGTAGCTGCCGGTCAGCCCACCAGCAAAGGCGGTAGACGCTTGACTGAGAAGTTGGCCCGCGGCAACGTAGGCGCTGGAGCTCGGGCTATCCCACTCGATGATGCGGCCGCAGGTGGCGTGGCTGGAGGACATTGTACCGAGTGCGAAGTGGGTGACGAAGGTCCCGAACGCTGTCGCGAGCGTGGCACAGCCGCGATTGTCCGATCCCACCGAGTAGGAGCTGGCGCTCGGAATGAGGTTGCCGTTTTGGGGGCCCAGAACGCCGTTGGTGTCCGCCTCGCCTGCGGTGATCTTGCCGGTGCCGTCAGCAGTGAAGGAGCCCACCACGGTGATAAAGCCCAGGTCATTGAACCCGCTCAGGCTGAAGGCATACAGTCCTCTGAGAACGGTGTTGTTGCCGGAACTCGTGCAAGCCTCCGAGGGGTTGGCGATGGTCATGCTGAGGGCTTGCGATTGCGTCTCGGGCGGCGAGCTCGAATCCGCCACCGCGACCGTGAACGTTGCCGTCCCGGTGGACGAAGGCGTCCCCGAGATTGCCCCCGTCGATGAGCTGAGGGATAGACCAGAGGGCAGTCCTCCGGTAGTGATGCTCCACGAGTACGGTGGTGTGCCTCCTACCCCCGCCACCGTGGCGGTGTAGAGCGCGTTGACCGTTCCGTCAAGCAGCGAGGTGGTGGTGATGCCCAGCGGTCCGGGGGCGCCAACGGGAATTGAGAGGACCTGCGTTTGAGTTTGCTTCGCGGCGCTCGAATCCTGCGCCGCGACCGTAAAGGCAAAGGTCCCCTGCGACTTCGGCATCCCAGAAATCACGCCAGACGCGGGTGGCATCGTCAATCCTGGCGGGAGAATGCCGGTCGCGAGGCTCCATGTGTAAGGGGGAGTGCCGCCGGTGGCTTCAACCCCCGCAAGATAGGTGATTCCCTCGGACCCGGCCGGAAGCGCTGTGGTGGTGATGCTCACGGCCGTGACCACCGTAAGGCTGAGCGGCGCTTGCGCCGTTGCCGAACCACACGAGGCTGCGGAAGAATCGGCCACCTGAACGGTGAAGGTCGAAGCCCCCGAGGCGGTGGGGTCTCCGGTGATTGCCCCGGAACTGCTCAGCGACAAACCGGTTGGTAAAGTGCCGCTGGCCAGGCTCCACGTCAGCGTTCCCGCGCCCCCCGTGGCTTCCAGAGTCACGCTGTAGTTCGCATTCGGCGTTGCATCAATCAGCGTCTTGGTGGTGATGGCGGGCGGCGTAGTGACGGTAACCGCTACGGAAGCGGTCGCGCTGGTGTCGGATACGGAAGTTGCTGTGACGGTGATGTTGAGATTGGTGCTAACCGTGGAAGGGGCGTTATACGTTGCCGTGGTCGTCGTGGGGTTGCTGAAGGTGCCGCACCCCGTGCCCGTTACTCCCGTCCCGGATGCGCTCCACGTGACTCCCTTCGAGTTCGCGTCGTTCAACACCGTGGCGGTAAAGGACACGGCCTGACCCTGGTCGATGTTGGCTCGAGTTGAAGGAGAGATGGAAACCGAGATCGCGGCCGGAGCACTCGGCGTAGGTGTTTCGCCTCCGCCTCCTCCACCACCGCACGCGCAGGTGATCAGCACGCAGCATATCGCGAACACGAGTCTCTTCATGACGGTATCAGCTCCATTAGAATTCCTTCATGAATGGTTATCGGCTGGTGCTGAGGGCAGGATGAGGAAATTTGACGAGCTCAAGGGCGAGCCCGTGCGAGGGCGAAGGCTATCGCTGTCCGATCAGCAGGGTCGGAAACGTTAAGGTCGGATTGCTGACGATGACAAAGTTGGTTCCGGAGATGGCGAGGCCCAGCGTGACTCCGCCGAACGAACCGGTGCTGAGGGTGCCGTCAGGATTCACAGATAGAGTGTCTGAGGCAGCCACATCAGCGTTCTGGCTAAGGATGGAAGCGGAGTCCGTCGTGCTGGTAAGAATGCCATTGCTCGTCAAAGTCAGAGTGCCCACTTCCGCTTGCGAGGATTGGCTGACGACCTCAGAGGTGCCGAGGTAGTAGGTCCCCGCCAAGGAACTTGTCGTGAGGCCGGTCGTCTGGGGCTGAAAAACCCCCAGCTCAACCGTGGGGTCGGGGCCAAGCACGAACGCAGAGTTGAGGGCGTTCAGATAGGAAATGGGCGGGTTGGCTTCGCAGTTGCTGCCGGTTAGCGTGAGGCGGCCATTGGCGATGACGGAATAGGTACATGTCGTGCTTGAATCCTGCCAAGCTCCGGCCGAGTCCAGATAGATCTGTGCCGCGACGGAGGTGTTTCCATTGCCGGTTTCGGTGGCAATCGACACGTCACCGCTTGCTCCGGATGAGCCCAGCCCGCTGGAATAGGCGGCAACGTTGCTGTTGAAGGCTTGTTGATTGAAACGCGAGTTGCCGGATGGTGCGTTTTCCTGCACCCAATCCCCACTAGAGGCTATGCCGGGATCGGCGTTGATCACGAAGAGTTCCGACGCGGTCGCCCAGTAGAACGTGAGGTCGGACACGTTTTGACCTATGGTAATAATCCCGGTGCTTCTCCCATTCTGATCCGCAATGGTATAGGTGTTGATCAGAGTGTTGGTCGGAACGTAGGTGTCGGTCGTGTTGGAGAGCGTTCCGTTATCGTTGCAGTCTCGCTCTTGGGAACTGAACTTATACCCGGACCCGGTCACGGTGCCCACGCAGGCGATGCGCCCGGGTGCGGAGGGATCCCAACCCGACGTTTTTACCGTGTAACTTCCCGCGAGGGGAGTGACAAACGTGGTGGCGGTTTGTTGAACGATCGGGCCGGAAGCGATGTAGGCGGTGGCGCCGGGGTTGTCAAACTCGATGATACGGCCCGCGGTCGCGACCCCCGCGGAAACACCCCCCACCGCGAAGCGGGTGTAGAACGTCCCAAAGGGTGTCGCGAGGGTGGCACAGCCGCGATTGTCTGGTCCCACCGAGTACGAACTGCCACTGGTGATCAAGTTGCCGTTGATGGCGCCGAGAACGCCGTTGGTGTCAGCCTCACCGGCCATAATATGACCACTGCCGTCGGCGGTGAAGGATCCCACTACGGCAAGATAGCCCGCTTCATTGAATCCTCGCAGGGCGAAGGCATACTGTCCCACGAGGACCGAATTGTTACCCGTATTGGTGCAAGACGCAGGCGCGGAATTGATGGTGATGCTCAAGGGTTCGGTGGAGGTCTCCTGCGGGGAGCTTGTATCCGCCACTTCCACGGAGAACGAATACGCGCCCGGCGTTGCGGAGGGAACGCCCGATATTGCCCCCGTCGTGGGGTTGAGAGTTAGCCCCGACGGCAGTTGCCCAGAGGTGACCGACCAAACGAGGGGAGGTGATCCGCCTGTCGCTACTAGTTGTGCCTGATACGCCGTATCGACTGTTCCGTCGAGCAGGGAGCTCGTCCTGATGGTCAGAGGCCCCGAGGGGTTGATCGTAATGGTAAAGGTTGGACTGATGAAATACTGTTCGATGGGGCTGGAATCGACCACCTCGAGGACGAAGGAAGATGTTCCCTGCACCGTCGGCGTACCGGAAATAACCCCTGTGTTCGCCTGCAAAACCAGTCCCGCCGGTAGGGTGCCGGTGAAAATCTTCCAGGTCAGTGGAACCAAGCCACCCATCGAGGCGAGGGTGGCGTTGTAAACTACGCCCACGTTGCCGGACGGAAGCGTCGCCGCGGGGATGGTAAGGATACCCACGACGGTGAGGCTAAAGGTCTGTTGCCTTGAGGCCGTGCCGCTCGGCGACGGGGATGAATCTGTCACCTTGATGGTGATCGTGGAAACACCTGTGGTATTGCTTTGGGTAGTCGGTTGTCCGTAGATGATTCCCGCGCTGTTCAGACTCATGCCGGCGGGGAGTGTTCCACTCGCCAGGCTCCACTTCAGGGGCGCTATGCCCCCGGTAGCTGTAAGCGTGGTGGTGTAAACCTGATTGGGCGTGACCGTGGGAAGATTGGTAGTAACAATACTCGGCGGCGGCGTGACGGTGAAATTCGTCCAACCGGATTGCGTTGGTTGGGCCACAGAGGTGGCCGTAACCGTAACGACTAAGGGAATTGTAACTGACGGCGGAGCGTGGTAGGTTGCCGAGTTGGCGGTGACATTCGTAAAGGTCCCGCAGGACGCGCCCGCGCATCCTGGCCCCGAGACAGTCCACGTCACAGCAGAGTTGAAAGTGGTGGAAGCATTGTCAGCCAAGCTCGCTGTAACCTGCATGGTCTGGCCTTGATCGATGCCGAGCGGATAGGAGGGGCTGACCGTCACGACAATGAGCGAAGACGGCGGTCGGCCGCAGCCGCACATCAACACCAGGATCCACATTGCCAGCCCGAGCTTCTTCATTATTATTTATGCCTTCCCTTTAACGTAGCACATCCCTCACACCTTTGTGTATATCCCGCTCTGTACCGGCCGATGTAATCCTGGAGCGAGGCCAATGACTGAAGCCTCATGGGAAAGATGATAGAACCCTTCCAAACGCTGCCTCGTGCCTCGTTAAAATCGGCTGTGGGGCCATTCAGCCGGGGCTCCCTTGGCAACACAGGCCGCCCCCCCGGCTACGCGGTGTGATCGGTTGACGTGGATGGCAGCGAAACCTGAAGCGCTCCCCCCGCTAATACGCGCGATCGCAAGCGGCGAGTACAGCCATTCGTGCAGAAAGCAAAAATGAACCTCGCCGTTGCCAGGACGGTCACCTAAACCCGCTCGCAAAGGCGATATATATTTCTACCTGCGTCTAAAAGTAATGTCAATTCTTCTTGCGCCCCGGGCCCCCGCTCGACCGTCCGGAGGCCCGATCAAACCCTCACGGAATTCGTTTTGCCGGCATGTTTGCGCCGTTCTGGTGAAGGGTCAGACTGGTGGCGCGACCGCTGGAATCGGTCTCGAAAGTAATCTGCGCGTCGACGACCTTGAGGAAGAAGTCGCGCTGGCTTTCGGGGAAGATTTGGAACTTGGGTTGCCCCGTGGCCTGGGCGAAGAGTTGGTCACCTTCGCGAGTTATCGTCAGGATGAAGTTTGGCGCCAGTTGATACTTGCCCACATATCCGTCGAAAACCTTCGGATCGACAGTAATCTCCTTGTGCTCCTTGGGCGCGGGCATCAAGGGAGCGTGCGAATCCAGCAGATGCATTCCGATGTCGTCACCGCCGGAGGCTGTCGAGGTGTTCGAGAGCACGACGATCCCGACGCGGGTCTTCGGGTTAAAGCCGACGAAGGAGCGGTACCCGCCTGTTCCGCCGTTGTGCCACACGATTTCGTCATCCGCGGGTTTGGTTATGAGCCAGCCGAGGCCGATCTCGCCCCCTTTGGGGCCTCCGAGCGGCCGGCGGACCGTCAGCATCGCGGCCATGGCCGGGGCCAGCGGTGACTTGATATAGCCCAGGTTGGCGGAGAGGAACGTCAACATATCGTTGGCGGTCGAGCGCAATGCGCCGGCCCCCGCCAGAGTCGGCAAGTCCCAATTGGGAACTGCCGCAAGTTTATCATCGTGCCCGGTGGCGAGCCGCGCCTTCATTTCCGGCGTCAGGGTGATGCCGGTGCAGGTCATTCCTAGCGGCTGCGTAATGCGCGACCGCACCAGAGTCTCGTAGCTCATTCCGGCTCGCCGGGACAAGGCGTGTCCCAGCAGCCCGCCTCCGAGATTGGAATATTCAAACTGCGAGCCGATGTCGCGCGTCAATTGATAGGACGAAAGGAATTGATAGAGTTGCTCTACCGAATAATCCGCATACGGATTGGCGGGGTCCTTGGGCTTAAGGTTGGTCGGCAAGCGGGGAAGGCCCGAGGTGTGGGTGGAAAGGTCCACCAGCGTGATGACGCGGCCGCCGCGCTCGGGCACCTTGACCTCGGGGGGAAGATACTTCGCCACCGGGTCGGCCAGCGCGACCTCGCCGCGCTGCACCATGTCAGACAGCAGCAGCGACGTGAACACTTTGGTCACCGAACCGATTTCGAAAATGGTATCGCCGTTGAGAGGCCGCGGATCGCCATGGTTGAGGCTTCCGTAAGACACTACCCGGCGCCCTTGTGGCTCGATCACCCCGACCACAAATCCGACCCCCATGTGGAAGGTATCAATCCGCTCGACAAGGATTTTCCGAATTTCGGAATCCGGCGGCAGGAGGGGATTTGGTGAGGACTGTGCTCCGGCAGTAGCGGCCATAATCACCATCGCAAAGGCAAAGCTCAGAGCTTCTCTCATGGTTCAACACCTCCGTGCGCTCGATTACCGCTGCGCCTCCAGGGCATTCAATTCGTCAATCCGGGATTGCAGCTTGCGTGCCGCCCGGTCGTTCAGCCACCAGGCGGAAACAAAGATCACCGCGATCAATGCAGAGGTCAAGCCGATTCGCCACAGGCCTAATGGGCCGTTTCGGGCCCTGGCCAACATTAAGACCACAAGCCCGGGAAGCATCGGCCCCAGGTACCACGACCAGACACTCCGGAGGAGATCGCGCTGCCTTTCGAGTTCACGGCGATAAAATTCGAGTCCGCTGGCAATCCCCAATTCGGCGGGCACGCTTCGCGCTGCGCCTTGCTGATGGAGATGCCACATCACGTAAATAGCCCCGGCGATAATCAACCCAAACGCTACTCGCGCTAGCACATCGCTCGTGCGCCAGAAATCGAACGCGAAGATGCTCACCACTATCACGGCCGCAACATACTCGCGTGCATTGCGCCAGGAGACGTTCGTTTGGAACTTCCCCGCGCGGCTGCGAATTTCATCGATGGACATTTGTATACCCTCCGTTGGCTGGTTCTGCCAAATGCTTTTCAGCCGGTCGTTTGGGGGAGGTTCATTCGTCATGGCGGCCTCCCTCCTGGAATTGGCGAGCCAGGATGCGCTTGATCCGATGGATCTTGGTCGCCACATTCCCGGCTGAAATCCCGACAATCTCTCCGATCGACGCGGCGTCCAGACCTTCGAAATATGCCAGCATCACCTGCCGGTCGAGCGGCTTGAGCCGCTGAACCAGCTCTAGGAGCCGCTCCAAGGTGTGCCGACGGTCCGCGGCCACTTCGCCCTCGCGGTGGTCGGGGACACTCTCTAATTCTTCCAAGCCGACGAGCGTTTGCGTTTTACTCCGCCGCTGCGAAATCACGTGTGAGACAGCAGTGTTGTGGGCCACACGGTAGACCCACGTCCGGACAGAACAGCGTCCGTCGAATCCTTCGAAACTCCGCCACAGGGCGATGTGGATGTCCTGCAAGAGGTCGCGGCGGATTTCCGCGTCGGCTTCGTAAGCGCGCGCCAGCCGTTCCAGAGCCGCGGCGTAGGTGTATGCGGCCTCTTGGTACAGATCGTCCTGGGTGGGCGGCCGAGCCGGCATGGACTCAATCCCTCTCACAACCAAGGTAGTCGATGCGCGAGCAGGTTTCTTACAGATTTATCGACCACCGGCCGCGCCCGACACCCGCGGGCCGCGCAAAATCCGATTCTTTACTGCACTGCGCTACCGTGGTAGAGTTCAGAAAGCGATCAGGGCTGACCGCGCGATAACTGTGAGTGGCACCGCCCCGGAAACGGAGGACCGTCTATGAAGTCAATCGATGAGACCCGCACCCCATTATCCAGCCTCGATGAGTGGGAAGACTTCCTCAAACAGCGTTATCCCGAGACGCCTTCGGGTAGGACTAAAGCGGTGTCGAAGCCACCGGTGGGCACGGCCCCCAACAAGAAGCCGGAGGAGTTCCGTGACCATGGCGCTGAAGCGCGCGCGTCGGTGAAGGAGTTCTATCGTCTCAACCACACCTACCAGACGCGCGAGTTCGTCCTCGCCAAACAACGCGAGTTCGTTAATCGAGGAAAGAGGCGAATGGGGATTTGGGAGGCCATGGAATACCTCAACACCCTCATCGATGATAGCGACCCCGACACCGACGTGCCGCAGATCGAGCATCTGCTCCAGACCGCTGAGTCCTGCCGGCGCGACGGGCACCCGCGTTGGTTCATCCTCACCGGTCTGGTTCATGATCTGGGGAAGATCCTGTGCCTCTGGGGTGAGCCACAATGGGCTGTCGTTGGCGACACGTTTCCAGTCGGCTGCGCCTATTCTCCCAAGATTGTGTTCCCCGAATACTTCGCTTCCAACCCGGATTCGAAAGTGCCCGAATACCAAACCAAGCTCGGGATTTACGAGGAGAACTGCGGGCTGGACAAGGTGGACATCTCGTGGGGCCACGACGAGTATATGTACCACGTCGCGAAAGATTACCTGCCGGAGGAAGCTCGCTACATGATTCGTTATCACTCCTTCTATCCCGCCCACAAGGAGGGTGATTACGAGTACCTGATGAGCGATCGCGACAAGACGATGTTCAATTGGGTGCGCGAGTTCCAAAATTACGATCTCTACTCGAAGAGTCTGGAGCGACCCAATGTTCAGGAGCTCCGGCCCTATTACGAGGAGCTGATCGCCGAGTACTTCCCGCCCCAGATTTCGTGGTAGGAACGATTGATTTCAGAACCACCGGCTCATGATGACCTTTTGCTCGGTGTAAAACGCAACGGCGTCCTTGCCGTGGGCGTGCAGGTCCCCGAAGAAGGAGTTCTTCCATCCGGCAAAGGGGAAGAAGGCCATGGGGGCGGCGACGCCGACGTTGATCCCCACCATCCCCACCTCAATTCGCGACGAGTACTCGCGCGCGGACTTGCCACTGCTGGTGAAAATCGATGTCGCATTACCGAAGGGCGAGCGGTTCACCAATTGGATGGCCTCGTTAAGGGTCTTGACTCTAATCACGGAGAGCACCGGTCCGAAAATCTCTTCCTTGGCGATGGTCATCTCGGGCGTCACGTGGTCGAAAATTGTAGGTCCGAGGAAGAACCCGCCTCCTGCGGATTTGTAGCGGCGGCCGTCGCAGACAGGCGCGGCCCCCTCGGCGATCCCTTTTTCGATATAGCCCGCCACGCGCATCGCGTGCTCGGAAGTAATGAGTGGCCCCATTTCAATTCCTGCCTGCGAACCGTCACCGACGGCCAGCCCTTCAGTACGCTTGGCGAGTAGTTCGAGCAGCGGACCCGCGGCCTCGCCCACCGCCACCAGTACACTGCCCGCGAGACATCGTTCACCGGCGGCGCCGAAGGCCGAGCCGATGATGGCTTCCACGGTCCTCGGCAGGTCGGCGTCGGGCATAACCACCAGGTGATTCTTCGCTCCGCCCAGGGCCTGCACGCGCTTCCCTTCTGCGGCCGAAGTGGAGTAGATGTATTTGGCCACCGGTGTTGACCCCACGAACGATACAGCCTTCACCAGAGGATGGTGTAACAGCGCGTCCACCGTTTCCTTGCCGCCGTGGATCAGGTTCAGAACTCCCGCCGGAAGGCCCGCCTCCGCCAGCAACTCGATAACCCGCGTCGGGGTGAGTGGAACTTTTTCCGAAGGCTTTAGCACAAAGGTATTGCCGCAAGCAATCGCGAACGGATACATCCACAGTGGCACCATCCCCGGGAAATTGAAGGGTGTAATGCCGACGCAAACGCCGATGGGCTGGCGAATGGTTTTGCAGTCGATTTCTCGCGCCATATCGTTCAGCGAGTCGCCCATCATCAGGCTCGGCATGCCGCAGGCCACTTCCACCATCTGGATGGCGCGGCGAACCTCCATCCGGGAATCCTCGATGGTCTTGCCATTTTCGCGGGTGAGAATAGCCGCTATTTCCGGTGCATGCTCTTCCAGCAGGGCTTTGAAGCGGTAGAGCACTTGCACGCGATCAACCACGGGTACGTCGCGCCATTTCAGGAACGCCTCATGCGCGCTGCGGACTGCGCGGTCAACGTCCGCTTCGCTCGCGTATGGGACCTCCGCGATCACGAGGCCGCTGGCAGGATTCATAACCGCCAACGATTTGTGGCCCTGCGGCTTCTCCCACACGCCATTGATATAGAAACCGACCAGACCCACGGCAGACTCAGTTGTTATCATCCTTCTCCCTCCAATTCGGGGCCTTCTACAGGCGCGGTAGATCGTTGCGTTCGGGCGAGGTAAAGGCGAAAATCCAAAATCATTTCCACGCCCCGCCGTGCGCGGCACGCTTCAAGTATTGCCCGCGACCGGGCTTGCCGAAGAATTGGCCGTTGTCCACGATCACTTCGCCGCGCGAGATCACCGTGCGGGCGTTGCCTCTGACCACGAATCCCTCAAACATCGAGTAATCCACGCGCATGTGATGCGTCTTGGCGCTGAGCGTGTGGACCGCGCCCGGATCCCAAATCACCAGGTCGGCGTCGCTGCCCGGGGCGATTTCGCCCTTGCGCGGATACATGCCAAAAATGCGCGCGGGCGCGGTGGAGGTGATTTCCACAAAGCGGTTGAGCGAGATTTTCCCCGTGTTCACACCGTAGTGATAAATCAGTTGCAGGCGATTCTCGATGCCCGGGCCGCCGTTGGGGATCTTGGTGAAATCGTCCTTCCCCAGGATCTTCTGGTCTTTAAAGCAGAACGGGCAGTGGTCGGTGGAAACAACTTGCAGGTGGTCCTCCTTCAGCCCGTCCCAGAGTTTGGGTTGATGCTCTTTGGGTCGCAGCGGCGGGGTGAGAACGTACTTTGCCCCTTCGAAGCCGGGACGCGCCAGGTCATCGATAGAAAGCAAGAGATACTGCGGGCAGGTTTCCGCAAAGGCCGGCAAGCCGCGGTCGCGCGCCTCGCGCACTTCGTTCAAGGCATCCTCGGATGTCAGATGCACGATGTAAACCGGCACGCCGGCCATTTCCGCGAGCGCGATGGAGCGATGCACAGCTTCGGCCTCCGCCCGCACCGGCCGCGTGAGCGCGTGGTAGATGGGCGCAGTCTTGCCCTCCGCCACCGCGCGCGCCACGATCACGTCGATCACGCTGCCGTTTTCGGCGTGCATGCAAATCAGGGCGCCGTTCTTCGCGGTTTGTGCCAGCGCCTTAAAAATCGTCCCATCATCCACCATCAGTACGTTGGGGTAAGCCATGAACAGCTTGAAGCTGGAGACGCCTTCGCGCACCATTTCGTCCATGTCCTCCAGGCCCGCGCCCGCGAGGTCGGTCACAATCATGTGCAGGCCGTAGTCGATGGTGGCGCGGCCTTCGGCTTTCTTCATCCAGATTTCGAGCGCGTCCCTCATTCGGGTGCCACGCCCCTGGGTGGCGAAATCGACAATCGAAGTAGTGCCGCCGAACGCCGCGGCGCGCGTACCCGTTGCAAAATCGTCGCTCGACTTGGTGCTGCCCAACGGCATATCGAGATGGGTGTGAGCATCGATCCCGCCGGGAATTACGTACATGCCGGTGGCATCGATCACTCGCACGTGGGCCGGCGCCTCAAGACCCAAGCCCACGCCTGTGATCCGTTCTCCCTCAATCAGCACGTCGGCCTTGCGCGTTTCTTGAGCGGTAACAACTGTGCCACCGCGAATTATGGTGGTCATCGTAGACCTTCGAATATCGGGTGATCCGAGGATCGGCTGATCGATTCATTTGCCCATTTGGTCATCGGATCATTTAGCGATTTGAGGATTCCTCAAGGATTCAATAGCCCGATGGCTCGATAACCCAATTCCTTTGCTCACCCGACCTCCCGATCATCTGATTCCCCGATTTTGGCAGTCCGTGAGTCACGAAAATCCCCCTCCGCCTGATCAAACGGCGGTGACGGGTAATTATGAAGGCTCTGATAGGAGGAATCAACCGGAGGAGAAGTGTTCAAGCAGATCAACCTACTCGAGCGGTGGCTAGACGCCGCGCTGGCGGGGTAAGCCCGCCGCTACGGCAATGTGCGTCAGCTCGACACCAAACAATCGGAAGAATCACTACCGGACGTTTTGATTTGAAATTTCGCGGCTGGTAAGGT
Source organism: uncultured Acidobacteriota bacterium (assembly GCA_963808085.1). Lineage (GTDB taxonomy): Bacteria > Acidobacteriota > Terriglobia > UBA7540 > UBA7540 > Bog-366. The sequence goes on along the minus strand of CAWEFC010000024.1, from coordinate 16,376 downwards.
TGCGGCGTGGGGGCCGGAAGGTCGCACGAAGTTACGACGCGGACGACCATCAAGCTGCGGGGGCCTCGCCTGTCGGTGGACGGACAAGGCCCCTTTTACGCAAAGTCAACTGCTATTGCCTGCCCACCTCAACCGTGGGGTAGGTACTACCCGAGTTGCTGATAATCACGAACTCAGTAGCGGAAATCAGTTCAGCGTTGATGTCCCCATTTAAGTTGGTGCTGAAGGTCCCGTTAGAATTCACCGTGATACTCGCGATCGATCGCGCCTGATCGGCTTGCTGGCCGTTAGTTGAGGACGTGATGTCCTGGATAAGGGTGCCACTACCACTGCTCATGCTTAATACGGTTACGCCGAGCTGTCCGTTACTCGCTGCGCCAAAACCGGTCACGTCCTCATCTCCGAAATAGTAGTTGCCGGAGACAGAAGAGGACGAGAAACCTCCAGTCGGAACCACCTGCGGCACGACTGCGCCAACTGCAACGTCCGCATCCATAGTCATCGTGACGGCCGTGTTGGTAGCGGTCAGGTAGAATACAGGAGCGCCGCTTCCACAACCGGTGAGCGTCATCCGGCCGTTCGTGGCAACTGAGTAGGAACACGCAATTGTGCCCGGAGTGGGAGTTTGCCACGTGCCGCCCCCATTGTAGTAATTGGTGCCCGCCACGGATTGGGTTGTCGGACTGAAGGTGGCAAGCGCAAACGATGCAGACCCTCCTGTTCCGCCGCCGTTCAGCCCGGTCATATAAAGCACCACGTTGCCGTTGACGGAGCCTGGGCCAAAGCCGCCTTCCGGTGGAGTCTGTAGCCGCATTTCGCCAACCGCCGGTGAGACATTACCGGACGCAGCCCCGGAGGTGACCAGCGCTTCCGAGCCGGAAACGATGTACCCGACAGTGGTAACGCCCGCCATCTCGCTCGGCGTCGAATAGGTGAAGGTATACCGGCCGTGCAAGTCGCTGCTGGTGTACGCGCCAGCCAAGCCGGTGATGGTACTGGCGGTGCCACCATCGTTTACGTCCATTTCGCCGCCCGTGAGAGAACCGCTACTGGCTGATATCACGCCGGCGACGGCTTTCCGGACGCCGACACCATCCGTGCCGCTGCTCGCGACCACATAGGTGCCGCTGAGCGGCGCGGCGGGAGCAGTCTGTTTCAGGAGTTGACCCGTCGCGGCGAAATAAGTGCTGGAGCCGAGGCTATCCCACTCGAGAAGCCTGCCCTGGGTTGCCACATTCGAGGTGATGCCTCCGATGGACAACCGCGTGTCGAATGTGCCAAAGCTGGTTACGATCATGGCACATCCGAGGTGGTTTGAGCCCACCGAGTAGGAACTCTGACTGGTATTGATGCTGATCTTAGATCGGACACCGAGGGCGCCGTCGCTATCGACCTCGCCGGCGGTAATCTTACCAGTGCCATCGGCCGTGAAGGAACCCACCACCGCCAGGAAGCCTGTCGGGTTATATCCGCTCAGGGTGAAGGCATATTGCCCGCTCAGAAGCGACTCGCTCCCAGAATCAGTACATGCGAGTGCAACGGCCGGGTTGATGGTTATGCTGAGGGTTGCCGTCTGAGAGTTCGGCACGGGGGTGGCCGAATCCGTTACTTTCACGCCGAAGGTATAGGTGGTCGCCGTGCACGGGTTTCCAATGGGACCCGCAGATCCTCCAGCGGCGCCGGAGATGATCGATCCGCTCGGGCTCAAGTAGAAGCAGGGTGGGAATGTGCCGGTGCCGAAGAAGCCCCAGGTGTAAGGCCCCGTGCCACCGCTGGCATTCAGTTGGGCGCCGGCGTAAGTTACTCCGATAGTGCCGCTCGGCAACGTTGTGGTGGTGATGGTCAAGGGCAGGTTATTGATCGTGATGCTCAGCGCCTGATTCACGGCGACGGGAGGGATGCTCGAATCGGTGGCCGTAATGGTAAAGCTATAGGGATTGGGACTTGAGGCCGTAGGAGTTCCCGTAATCGTCCCATAGCTGCTTGATGAGCCTTGTACTGCCAGCCCCGGTGGGAGCGTGTTGGCGGGCACGCGCCAGGTGATGGGGAGTGTGCCGCCGCTAGTCTGCACATTCTGGCTATAGGAAGTGCCCACCGTGCCGTTAGGCAACGTCGTAGTAGTGATGGTCAACACGGGATTGACGGTCATGCTCAACAATTGGTTCTTTGTTTGCGGCGGAGTACCGGAATCGGTGGCACCCACAGTAAAGCTCGTAGTGCCCGCTGTTGCGGGCGTGCCAGAAAGGGTCCCGGAAGCACTCAGGTGCAGTCCGGAGGGAAGCGATGAGCCGGACGCGAGGGTCCAACTGATGGTTCCCGTGCCGCCTCTGCTACTCAATCCGGCGCTGTAGGAAGAATTTACAGTGCCGGTGGGCAAGGAGGTGGTCGTTATAGTCAGCACCGAAGAGATTGTAATACCCAACGCTTGGGTGTGGGTTTGCGGGGGGACGCTGGAATCCGCGACCTTCACACTGAAGTTCGACGCTCCTGCCGTGGTGGGCGTACCCGAAATCGCACCTGACGATGGGCTCAGCGTCAATCCTGCCGGGAGCGATCCGGCGCCGGAGACCAGGCTATACGTATACGGAGTGGTCCCGCCGCTCGCCGCCAGTAGCGACGTGCTGTAAGCCGTGCTTACCACGCCGTTGGGCAGAGTCACTGCGGGGAAGGTTAACACGGTCGAAACCGTGATGTTCAGATTCACCGATTTTTGGACGCCATTCGCATCTGTAATCTGCGCCGTAAAGGTAGCGGCCGCAGCGGGCGCTGTGGGTGTTCCCGAAATCGTCGAAGTAAGTCCGGTGGAGGTGGCCACCGACAACCATGACGGCAGATTCGTGTAAAGCCAAGTGTAAGGCGCTACGCCGCCAACCGCCTGCACAGTAAAGTTGTAGGGCTGACCGACGAACGCGGTGTTAATCGGCGAGGTCGTGGTGATGACCACTCCAATATAGATCGTGAGCGTGGTGGAAAAGGTCTTTGTCTGCTGCGGCGTGCCGGAGTCCGTCACCCTAAAAGTGAGTGGGTACGGCTGCCCGGTCGTGCTGCCGGTGCCGGCGGCAGGGGTGCCGGTAATCGCGCCGGTCGCGGGGTTCAGTGTCAGCCCCGATGGCAGCGATCCCGAAGTGATGCTCCAGGTGTAGGGCGTCACGCCTCCCGTTGCGGCGAGCGTGGAGCTATAGCTTGCGCTTACCGAGCCGCTCGGCAGCGCGGTGGTGCTAATGCTCAACTGCGGAATGATCGTAATGCTCAGGGTGGCATTCGCTGTCTCGGGCGTCGGCGACGTCTGATCCGTCACGGTGACGCTGAAGGGGAACGTGCCCGCCGTCGTGGGTGTGCCAGAGACTACTCCGGTGGAAGCATTCAGTGCTAATCCTGCGGGCAACGGGCCAGCGGTGGTCCAGGCATAAGGCTGCGCGCCGCCAAAGGCGGAAATCGTGGCAGTGTAAGGTGTATTCACCACCCCATCGGCCAAGGTCGTTGTAGAAACCTGCAACGGCACGGGGGCCGTAGTGACCGTGACCAAGGCAACGGCAAATTTGCTGGAATCCTCCTGGCTCACGACATAAACCTTAACAGGATTAAATGCGGGGACGCGGGTAGGAGCCGTAAATTCGCCCGTCGGGGAGATGGTTCCGGTCACCGCGTTACCTGTAGCCCCGGGCGATTCTGCGCCCCAAGTAACTGCAGTTGAGATGGGTAATGAAGAAGTGGTTCTCACCAGGTTGCTGAACTGCACCGGACGCCCCACCTGCAGATCGAGAGCGGCGGGATTTACGGCGATGCTGATCGGCGGAGGTTTGACCGTCACCTTACTCGACTCGGACATGGACGTCTCCGCCGCGCTGATGGCGGTCACGGTCACAGTATTGGGGCTCGGAGGATATTCGGGCGCGGTGTAGAGTCCGGCGTTCGAAATCGTTCCCACGCTGGAATTGCCACCCGCCACTCCGTTCACTGTCCAAGTAACGTCGGTATTAGTGGTCCCCAGGATGGTCGCCGTGAACTGCTGCGTGCCGCTCACCTGCAAGGAGGTCGAGGTCATGTTCAGGGCAAGTGAAACGTTGATGGCAACCGAAATGGAAGCCGACTTGGTAGTGTCCGCCTGGCTGGTGGCCATAATGGTAACGCTCGCCGGGCTCGGCATCATTGCGGGCGCCGTGTACATGCCCGCACTCGAGATTGTGCCTGCCGTTGAGTTACCGCCCGTTACGCCGGCCACCGACCACGTGACTGCGGCGTTCGTCGAATTCGCCACCGTGGCCGCGAATTGGAAAGTTTGCCCTACCGTCAGGGACGAGGGCACGGTTCCCAGCGTAATCGTCACAGCCGCGGGAGTGATTGTCGTCGGGGCTGAATGGCAACCTACCATCACCATCAGCAGACTCAGGCTGATACCCACAACACGCGGTCTGGGCTAAGCAGCGGACCAGAGAGCCGACGCCCATCAAATTTCCGTTTCGCTTCGATTCGTATGACATCAATGATTCCTCCGAAGGCAAAGAATTCAACATCTTTGGCATTCCTGGTCGCCGCCCAACAAACGCCTGTTCGAAAGAGGAAGGCTTTATTGGGGTGGCGGGCATTCTTCTGAACTCGCGCGATCAGGAGGCCACCGCTCTTTGCGCGCACGAACCACTCGTCGGCGGGCCAAGGGATATCCATGAATAATTTTTGAAGTTCCCTGGTGAGGGTGGGCGGGGGATCGCACTCCTAGAATTGGACGGCGGGGCGTAGACTGGCGAGTCAACTGGGATTTGACGACTGCGGGAAGTAAGCTGCAACGATTCGACGACGTGCGAACCGGACGTTAGCGCCGCGGACTTTGTCGTAGATCGAAGACGAATGGCTACCCAACAGAGCGGGCAGTTTGATGGTGTAGCGGCGAGTTCACGTCGCCATGTGGCGGCGGAAAGCCGCCTCTACGTGACAGTCATCCTTTAGAAGGACCTCCAATTTTCTTGAAGTTAGAAGACCGATGTATAATCTGCCCATGCGATCCGCCGGGGCAAGATTCTGGACTCGCAGGCAATTGGGGGCAGCGGCTGCGGCGTTGCGAACAGTTGCCAGGCTCAGGCCTTCCGGTAAAATTGGCCTAACCCTACTCGCATTCATGGTGGCCACCACGGGCATGCGTGGCCGCGCGGGACGCGCGCACACGGGGGAGCTCACGGCGTTTCCCCAATGGACGCTTTGGGCGTGGGAGAATCCCGAAGACCTCCGCGCGCTTGATCCCGAGCGCTACGCCGTCGCGTACCTCGACCAGACTATCTTCATTTCGCCGCAGGTGTGGTCACGGCCCCGACTTCAACGGTTGCTGGTCCCTACGGCCACCCGGATTATCGCCGTAGTGCGAATTGAAGCGGCCACTGCCGGCGCGGCCATTGACAGTCCGGGCCTTCCTGCACAAGTTGCCAGCTTGATCCGGCACTCTGCGCAAAAGCCGCGCACTGCCATGGTGCAAATCGATTTTGACGCGACCCTCTCCCAACGAGCTTTCTACGCAAAGCTAATTCACGAAGTGAAGAGCCGGCTGCCGGTAGGCATGCCACTTTCGATCACCGCGCTCGCTTCCTGGTGTGCGGCGGACGATTGGATCGGCCATCTGCCCGTCGACGAAGCGGTGCCCATGTTCTTCCGCATGGGCACCGATCCCCGCCCCTCGAACCTCCCTGGGTGGACTTACCCCATTCGCGAACCGCTTTGCGAGTCGAGCGCGGGAGTGTCAATGGATGAGCCCTGGCCCGCTCTCCGGGCGGACGAACGCGTTTACGTTTTCCATCCCGGGTCCTGGACGCGGGCCGCGATGGCGAATCTGGAAGCGCTGGTGCAACCCTGAAACGATCTCGCCAAGCATTCACCTGTCAGCTCCAGGATAAAACGGAGCCGAAATCGTCACCGCTCAAAGGACCAGCCTTCGACGGACTCACCAGCGGAGGCGCGGTAAAGACTCTATAACAGACGCTATAGACTACTCGGAACTCGGTCGCTTCGAACTGAGTCGCCCGCCAGGCGTTTATGATCGGCTCGAAAAGCAAGAGCGCGCTTTGGGCCGTACATCGGTACACGTACCCGCCAGAGGCCATTTCCCGGCAACCCGAGTTACCCTCAACTGACCGGCGGCGTATTCTCCGTGTCGCCGACATACCGGGATCAGTCGACCCTTGGGCTGCGTTCCTCAGTAGGCTCGCGCGTAAGAGCTGGATAATTTGGGCGGAAGCCGACTCAAACCGCGGAACTATTAATTTAATAGTTGACAAGCGATTTTGCCCGCCGTATAGTTTTCTCGAACTATTAATTTGTTAATTGCTTGCGTGGGGAGGATGCGTTGTCGAGGAAAAAGTCGCCTAACCTGACGGAAGGCGAGTTGCCGCTCATGGAAGTGCTGTGGAAGAAAGGACACGCAACCGTAGGCGATGTGGTGGCCTCATTACCGGCGGACCCGCCCCTTGCCTACAGCACGGTACTGACAACCCTGCGTATTCTCGAAGCCAAGGGCTACCTGCGGCACACGAAGAAGGGACGTGCCTTCGTCTATGAACCCGTAATTGTTCAGGAAGAAGCCAGAGGGAAGGCGCTCGGTCACCTGGTGAACCGCTTCTTTGGTGGCTCGAGTGCACTGCTGGTCATGAATCTGCTGAAAGAAGAAACGATCGGCCGGGCCGAATTGCGACGAATCAAAAAGATGATCGCGGAGAGCGAGTAAGGAGAACAGAAATGACGCATGTCGACTTTGCGATGACAACCCTTCTCAACGGAATCTGGCAGGGGATGGTGGTGGCAGCAGCGATGTGGCTCCTCTTGACGCTGCTTCCGCAACTGAACGCGACAACTCGCTTCACGGTTCTATGGGTAACCCTGCTCGCTGTCGTGGTCGTACCCCTCGGGCTGCTCACGTCCAGATTGTTCATTCTCAGCGCGCAAACGGATTCGCCTGCGATTGCAGCGACGACCCCGGCTACGTCAACGACTCTTGCGCCCGTCAAAAATCAAGAGCCCAAGTTTACGCGAAAGAAGGCGGCAAGCCCCGCATCACACCCTCTCGTAATCCCGACGTCAAGTTCCGCGCCGGTATCCGAGCAGGCGTCGGAATCGGTACCCGTACGGAATGCTGCCTCTTTAAGTTCATCAGCAGCGATGACGGCGATTGCGCGCCCTTTGATTCGTATTCGCTCGGGGAGGATTCTGGGTGCGATCGAGATCATTTGGGTGTTCCTGTCGTTGGTGATGCTGGTGCGCCTCGGATCCGGCTACCGGAAGTTGCGGGGGTCGAAAGCAGGCGCCCTGCCGGCTCCGGCAGACTGGCAGCGGCGCTTGAGAGGTCTGAGCGCAAGCAACGGTGTCCGCCGGCCAACGCAATTGTTCATTTCCAGCAACATCGCCGCGCCCATGTCGCTCGGATTTTTCCATCCGGCGATCCTGATCCCGCAGGCACTTCTCGATACCCTTTCGGATTCGGAACTCGAACACGTCGTACTTCACGAACTTGCCCACCTGCAGCGCCGGGATGACTGGACGAACCTCGCACAGAAATTGATTGAAGCAATACTACCCATCCAGCCGGCGGTCCACTGGATCGGTCGGGGGATGTCGATCGAGCGCGAGATGGCATGCGATGACTGGGTCATCGCAACCACGGGAGCGGCCAAGCCGTATGCAGCCTCACTCACCAAAGTGGCAGAACTTTCGCAGTGGGAGCACGCCGGCATTCTGGCAGCAGGGGCAACGGGAAACCGTTCGCAACTTTTTTGCCGCATTCACCACATGCTGAACAGAACTCGGAACGCGGCGCCGAAGATTGTCCTCGGTCCGCTGGGGGCGGCGATTGCCGCCGCCGGGATATTAGTCTATGTGGCCGCACGGGCGCCGCAGATGATCGGCTTCGCGCAGACTCCGGCATCCGAAAACAGCCGGCAGGAGCTGCCACCAACTCCCGTAGCACCCCAAGCGCCCCTGGCGCCAATGGCCGCGCCGGCTCCTGTAGCGCCCTTGGCGTCGCCCTCGCCGCTCGCGCCACCGGCTCCCGTAGCCCCGAGCGCGCCAATGGCTCCTATGTCGCCGCTCGCACCGCTGGCGCCCGTAGCTGCGCAGTGGGCTGGAGAGACCCACATGGAAATGACCACCCGCACCAATGGGGAGTCGCTCAGCGTGATGCTTGACGGCGCTATCGAATTCACCGATGACGATCACGACGTCAAGTCGCTTTCTCCCGGGGGCCATTTCCGGATGGGGGAAGGGACTTGGCTTTCCGGACGCGCGTATGACGTGAAGGCAGATTCGGCAGGGAACCTCACGAAAACTTACTCGGTGGGCCGGTCGGCGAAACCGCTGGACTCCGACGGGCGTGCATGGCTCGAGAGCCTTCTGCCGCAGGTCATTCGCGAGACTGCGATCGGAGCCGAATCCCGCGTCGCGCGATTCCTGAGGCAAGGCGGTCCGCAGGCCGTGATGACGGAAATTGGACTGATTCACAGCGATGGATCGAAGCGCGTTTATCTGGAGCAGCTTTTTTCGCAAGCGACGCTCAATCCGGACCAGCTCAAGGACGCCGCAAGACTCATCGCAGGGGTTTCGTCGGATGGCGATAAGGCGCAGTTGCTTCTTACCGTGGACGAAAAGTATTTCACCGCCGACCTGCGCCCCTATCTGTTCGACGCAGTTGCGAAAATCCATTCCGATGGCGACAAACGCCGGGTGCTATCGGACATCGTTAAAAAGGATGGGAGAAACGCCGACACACTCGCAAGCGTGGCGCGGGCGGCAAGGCATATTTCCTCAGACGGCGACAAGGCCGAGGTGCTGATCGAGATGGCGGGTCCGTATCGTCCAGATGGTGTTCTTAATTTCGACTATTTCGAAGCGGTCAAGTCGATTTCGTCGGATGGGGACCACGCGCGTGTTCTCTCCACCCTGCTGGCGGCGCACGGCGACGATCGCGACACGCTCGCTCGCGCGTTGCGGTCGGCGGAAAAGATTTCCTCGGATGGCGACAAGGCCCGTGTGCTTAAAGAAGCGGTCTCCCGCTATAGCGATGACGAGATGATCCGCAAAGCCTTTTTCGACACGGCGAATTCAATTTCGAGCGATGGCGACCACCAGGCGGTGCTTGTCGCACTCGTTCACCGCCAAGGGATAGGCGCACCGACGCTCGGGGAAATTGCGCATTCAGCGCAGAGGATTTCGTCCGATGGGGATAAAGCTCGCGTGCTGGTGGAGCTCGCTGGGGCGAATGCTGAGCCCGTCCGTGACGATTTCTTTGCCGCCGCGGATACCATTCATTCCGACGGGGACCACAGCCAGGTTCTGACGGCCGTGCTCGACAGGCCCGGGACATCGAGTGCGATGGCGATCGCAGCGATTCAGTCGGCAACGCGCATGTCTTCCGATGGCGATAAGGGTCGAGTGCTACTGGACGCTGCCGATCGATATTCCCGGGACCCAGGCGCAGACGCAGCCCTGCGCAAGGCCGTCGAAAGCTTGCACTCGGATGGCGTATATCGATCCGTCATGTCCGAGATTACACGCCACGGTGGAAGCAGTTAATCGCGGTAGACAGCTTTGGTTGGTCCAGATAAGCGGGGTAGCGCCGCGCGGCGGAGCCGCAACCAAACAGGATCACCACAGAGGCCACAGAGACCACGGAGGCAGAACACCGAGCAAGTTTTTCTCCGTGGGCTCTGTGCTCTCTCTGGTGAATCTTCCCTTACTTCCCGGTCGCCTAGAATGTCGATGTGTCCAGAGCCGATGCAAGGCCCTGCCGCGTACTAGCATGAAAAATTCTTGCCAAAAAAACAAGAATTTACGGGCTTGCAATGCAGAGGTGCGCGTTCTTGGCGCTCCTCTGCGTCTCCTCGTCCTTCCACGTGGCTTCCTTGTTGGAGAGTAACTTAGTAGTGAAGGTTTGTATGTTGAGTATTGAAGATCAATTCGAAGAGCGACTACCTCCACGCTACCTGCTCTGCGATCCAGGTCTCTGCCCCGTTCTATTTGTCATTCCTCTCATCCCACAACGCAGAGTTTCACTCTGCGCCAGCCGGCCGCGTTTTGGGCCGTACATCGGTACACCTACGCGCCAGAGGCCCTTTTCCGGCAATCCGGGTTACCGTCAACTGACCGGCGGCGTATTCTCCATGTCGCCGACCATACGCCAGGAACCACCGGGCGCCAAATCCGAGCAAATCGCGTACGCCCGTGTGGGCGGGTGCCCTGGGCCTATGCCAGGCCTAGGGCGGCCTTCTCGGCGCGAGTAAGGACGGAGCCCAAGAGTTCGGTCATCCTTGGAATGTTCCGAAGGTCCCGGTTTAATCTCCGCGCCAGATCGAAGGCGCCACGTCTCGAAATCAGCCGAAATTCCGGACGGTGTCGCGATGTTTCTCGTCGCGAACCCGAAGTGAAAAGGCGCTATTCGCTTATCAAATATGATAAGCTATATCCGGATGTTGACGGCCGCCCATGAAGCGTTGGCAGATTGGATTCTTCGAGGAGCAGGACGGTGGTCGACCGGTCGAGGCCTGGCTCGATGGCCTGCCCGAGGCCGTTCGCGGTAAGGTCCTGGCGCGGATTGATCTCCTGGCGCAGCACGGGCCGACGCTGGATCACCAACTCGCAGATCGAAGGTAAGCTAAGGGAAGTGAGGGTCAGACTGGGAAAGACTCGATACCGCGTTTTGTATTTCTTTGATGAAGCGCGCGTCGGCATTCTGCTTCACGGCTTTACCAAGAACACGGCGGCGGTGGAAGAAACGGATAAGAAAACAGGGCGCGCCAGAATGGCTCGGCACGCGGCGCAGGGGAGAACACCATGAAGAGCTCATGGGATGCTTGTCTGGAGCGGCAACTTAAGAAGCCCCAGGTGCGGAAGGCTTTCGAGGAAGAGGAACGAGTTCTCAATATTGGCATGGCTCTGGCCAAGCAACGGAAGCGCAAAGGCCTTACCCAGGAGCAAGTGGCTCGGCAGATGGGCACCAGTGCGCCCCACGTCAGCAGGACCGAGCGCAAGCCGGAGCGCGCCAACGTTCAAACTCTGATGCGCTATGCGGACGCGGTTGGCATGACGCTGGATGTGAACTTGGTCGCCAAACATTGAGTTAATTCCCTCGGGGCTTTGTCTGGACTATAAACTTGTGATTCGTCCTTCCGCTCGTCACTTGTCATCTGTCACTGCCTGTCAGCCTACTGTTCCCTGTAACCTGTGCCTTTCCCTTCCACCACCGGGTCGTGGGGCCGTCTGGAATTTCCCTCTCCACGAAATTCACTTCGGCAAAAGAGGGGTAGCGAGGTAGCGCGGAGTTTTGCATTACTCCGCGCTACCCCGCTATAAGGAACTTCCGCAATTCGAGCATCGTTACGATGTTTCTCGTCGCCAACACGAAGTGAAAAGCCGTACAGGAACGCAAAATAGTCAGACTTCTGCGCTAACTCGCTGGCGAGGCCAAATGCCTCCTTTCACTCCGCCCGTTGCTCACTCCCGCGAGTAATAATCGTTCATGCAATTCGAATCCTCCGCCGATGTGAACTATGAGCAGAAGGCGGGCAGACACTCAATAATGGAGGAGCAACGGCGGAGAAATTGCAGATTGGAATGAACATCCTCAATCGAACTCGTCCGATATCTATGGCGATTGAGTTTCTGGATGCCTGTTGCACTCTGGAGTCGTTTATTCTCTTCTGAATTTCGTATAACGGCCAAACCTCGTATGTGCCCGCAAAAGAAGTGTTAGAATCCCAGAATCGATGTTAGTTAGGACGCGCCGTTGGGTCCACTCGACGTGGCGCAATGAGACCAATGATCGAAAAGAACTTCGACATTTCGTTTACCGCCGACCTCGCTCTCCGCGAGAAGCAGATTCAGCAAAACTATCGGCCTGTCATTGCCGTTCACAAGTGGTTTGCGCGGCGCCCCGGAACGCTGTTTCGCTCTTTATTGCTCTCCGAATTTAGTAGCGGCGCGCAGCGAGAAGTGTTCTACCAGTCCCACAACCTCGTTGGCAAGCGGATCGCGGATCCCTTTATGGGTGGCGGCACACCGCTTCTTGAGGCGAACAGACTTGGATGTAACGTACTTGGCTATGACATCAATCCGATGTCGCACTGGATTGTTAGGGAAGAGATAGAGAACATCGACCTCACGGAGTACAGGAAGGCAGCCGAGAAAGTCTCTGTCGAGCTTGAGGCGAAAGTAGGTGGCCTATACCGGACCGACTGCCTCCTGTGCGGTTCCACCACTGCTTCAGTGAAGTACTTCCTTTGGGTCAAAACCCAGGCCTGCGGCAAGTGTGGCCATTACGTCGATTTGTTTCCAGGATACCTTTTGGCCGAAGACCGCCGACATCCTAAGAACGTACTGGTCTGCGCAGCTTGCGGAGAACTCTCCGAGTGCGCCGACAGACATGCCCCGGGGCCTTGTACGTCGTGCGGGGCGCCCCTCGTGCTCTCGGGACCCGCAAAAAGGGGCGCGTGCCAGTGTCCCAAGTGCGCTAGTCGGGTGACGTACCCCCAACCTAAACTGGGTCCTCCGGGTCATCGAATGTTCGCGATCGAGTATCATTGTTTCAAGTGCAAGGGCACGCACCTGGGTAGATTCTTCAAGAAGCCCGATGAGAGCGACCTCGCGAAATTCGCCGAAGTCGAGGCTGCAAAGCATCAAACAGTACCGAAATTTGTGCCCGCCGAAGCGATCCCGGATGGTGATGAAACCGACCGCTTGCATCGTTGGGGATACCAGCACTACTCCGAAATGTTCAATTCCCGGCAGTTGGCGGGCTTGGAATTCATTTGCGATCTGATTGACAACCAGCCTTCCGAGCGTATTCGCCATGCTTTGGCCACCAACCTTTCGGACCTCCTGCGATATCAGAACATGCTCTGTCGATACGACACCATGGCGCTGAAGTCGCTTGATATCTTTTCGGTCCATGGCTTCCCGGTCGGGCTAGTCGAATGCGAGTCAAACCTGTTGGGCATTGTCGATGACGTCAAAGGGACAAATGTGGGCAGCGGAGGATGGTCGAACATTGTTGAGAAGTACGTGCGGGCCAAAGCTTACTGCGAGCGTCCTTTTGAAATCCGCTTTTACCGGGGATCTAAGACGAGAGTCCCCATTAACGGTGAGTGGATCGGAAGGAGCAAGAGTGGATCATCTGGGTGCGCGTCGAGAGAGATTGACCTCCGTTGTGGGGATACCGCTGCGGCGGATCTGGCGCCGGGAACCCTTGACGCAGTTTTCACCGACCCTCCGTACTTTGGCAATGTTCAGTATGCTGAACTTATGGACTTTTGCTACGTGTGGCTGCGAAGGCTAATCAGCAATCACCACCCTTTTAGCGGAGTCTCGACACGAAATGCCGGTGAGTTGACCGGCAACATCAATATGAGCCGCGGCCTGGAGCATTTTGCGGCGGGCCTGTCGGCCGTTTTCCAGAAGATGGCTATTGCTCTCAAACCCGGCGCGCCGTTAGCATTCACATATCACCACAACAAACTGGATGCCTATTATCCCATTGCCGCCGCCATCCTCGACGCGGGGTTCGCGTGCTCCGCGTCGCTCCCATGCCCAGGCGAGATGGGCGCGTCGATCCATATCAGCGGAACCGACTCTTCCATAATTGACACCGTATTCGTGTGCAGGTCCCAAGGTCTGAGCGCGCGGCACTTGTTAGCGGATGATCCAGATTCCATCGCCGCTCTAGTTGATGAAGATGTGCGAAAGCTCCGCGATGGTGGCATCCATAGTGGCGCTGGGGACGTTAAATGTATAACGCGTGGTCACCTTATAAAGCTAGCAATCTGGCATCTTCATCGGAACTGGGATAAAAGCCTGCCCACCGAGGCCAAGCTGTCTGCCGTTGCGAACGAGGTCGAGAGATTGGGTGGAACCTCAGCCATTGAGAGGTCGGTGCTGAGATTGCCGGCCGTAAATGTAGGAGTAACTTCTGCAGTTTTAAACTTCCCCGCCAACGAATGATGGTCAAACAACCTTTTGAAGTGCCTTTTTCCGAAGTTCTACTGGATCCGGCCCCCTACGTTGACGCCGTGCTGGGATGTCTCGCCTCCGAGTTTTGGGTGATGCCAAAAGGCAACGGATTTGTCGACTACCCCACCTTTGATGCCGGCTACGAGAAGCTTAAACAGGCCACAAAGGGATTTAGGGACATTGCTACCGAACGCGTTCTTAAGGCTGTAATCGAATGCCCGATATCCTTTGTCGTCCTTCGAGCGATGCTGGGTTTCACACCGCCGGAATGGGCCTATGTTACGGCTCAGCGGAAAGGACTTGAGATTCCGCAAGGATACGCCCGGTCCATTGACCGGAACATACGGCTTCAGCCACTAAAGCCAGTTGACGCGAGGTCAATGAAATCGGACCGAATCCTTGCCATGATCAGTACTGCCTGCGAATTCTTAAACGACAGTGCTCCGGCCGTCGGACCCGACAAAATCCATCGGCTGGACAAATGCGATACCCGGAGCGGGTCAAGCGGCGTGCAATCAGCAGCAGATCTCGGGGTGCCATACCCGATGTTGCTGTATGAGCGGTTCCTCGGCAGACCCTTTGCCGGGCACCGCGACTCGGTCAGCGAACTCGTTGGCGATCCCTTGGAGTCAGGGATTGAGGACGTTCTGACAGCCGCTGGCATCAGTTTCAAGAAAACGAAGCGCGCGGAAATAGTGCCGGGATTTGTGCAGTCCTCCGATTTCATAATTCCCGACCAATTCAATCCGAAGGTGATCATCGAAGCCAAGTTTACCGAGGACGATGGCACGGCCCGTGACAAGGTAACTCGGATCGAGAACCTGGTAACCCTGAGCTTAATCGATCAACCAGCCGGACAGCCCAAGTACGAAGTAGTGGCGTGTATTGCGGGGCGTGGCTTTGGGGTTGGGCGGCGCCACGCGGCCGTGCGTGGAATCGCGCCCTGTCACCCCCGCGGCCGGGTGGCGCAAGGAAAAGCCGCGGACATTGAAAAGCATGACCGCGCTACTTGCTTCGGCAAAAGAGGGGTAGCGTGGAGGTACTCGGCTCCCAGACGAATTCCTCCGCGGAGCTTCCCCAATTTGACCAGCGTTACGATGTTTCTCGTCGCGAACATGAAGTGAAAAGCCGCACAGGAATGCAAAAATGCGCGCGCCTGTGGGCTCCTCGCTTCCCGCCCAGGTCCGTACTACTTGTTTGCTCATGCAGAGGGTTACTTCATCCGATAAAAAGGGTAGAATCGTTGGTCAATTCGACGTGATGGCCACCGACTTGGAATTGTTGAATGTCCTTCAGTCTTCAGGCAAGAGGTCTTGGAACGTTCGAGCATCGTACCGGACTCCGCGTTGGCCGTGCGGGTGTTTCCTTGATATGAATCGGCCGACCGAATCCCCAGAGGTGGTATCATCTGCCTATGCCGTCCCTCAATTTCAAAGGCAAAGCGTTGGTGCAGAACTTTCACCTGCTCGTGCCTTACCACGAACTGAAGCCGGTGAAGTCCAAGAGCTTGACGCCCAAGGTGAGCTTGCACGACAACCTGGTGGTCCATGGCGACAATCTGAAGGCTCTGAAGTCGCTTTTGCCCTACTACCACGGCAAGGTGAAGTGCATTTATATCGACCCGCCTTACAATACCGGGAATGAAGACTGGGCCTATAACGACAACGTCAGTTCGCCGATGATTCAGGAATGGCTGGGCAAGGTCGTTGACCGCGAGGACCTGACTCGCCATGACAAATGGCTCTGCATGATGATGCCGCGCCTCAAACTCCTGCGCGAATTTCTGACCGATGACGGCGTCATCTTCGTGTCGATTGACGACGCTGAGATACACCGCGTGCGTTGTCTGATGGACGAAGTGTTTGCCGAGGCGAATTTCCTCGCTACATTCGTAAGGAAAAGGCGTCTATCCACCGGGATGCGGGATCAGCCCGTTTCACCGGATCATGAATACATCGTGGCGTACGCTAACAACTTGGACAGGGTCGACCTGTTCGGTACCAAGCGCCGAGCAGAAGACTACCCTTTCGAGGATGCAAAGAGTAGATATCGGAGCACCGACTTAACCGTTGGCATGGGCAAGGATCTTCGCCCAAATCAATACTACGCGATCACCGAGCCTGGAACAAAGAGGGAGTACTGGCCTCCGGAGACACGAGTTTAGCGCTTCGAGCCCGGTACGATGGCCAAGGAAATTGATGCCGACAACATAATCTGGCCCTCCGAGGTTTCTGGCGGGAGAATGACGCGCCCACGCTACAAAACACGCTTTTCGCCGGATGAACTAAACGAAAATCCGGTATCGACTTGGATACAGGGCCCGGGAGCGTCCGCGGATGCAACAGAGAACTTTACTGTGTTGCAGTCAGGGTTAAACCAAGAGGCAACACGTGAATTGCGAGAGA
>CAWEFC010000023.1:0-290448 GCA_963808085.1 uncultured Acidobacteriota bacterium | reverse complement strand
CGGGGGACGTAGCGCGGGGGGGCGCCCTAACCCGTCATATGGCCGGTTTGGCCAAGCCGACCAGGCGGGAATTGGCGAGTGCGGCGACTGAAGCGACTATATTTATGAAAAAAATGACAGTTAGAAGATATTCGGGAGAAATTCGACGGCCTCGGGTAAAACCTAAGTTAATGAAAGCAAGACAGTTACAATAAGACCCGAAAGACACGGGATACTAAAAGATGTTAAAAATGAAGGATGATCCGACTATATCTATGAAAACACAGGGTCGAGCGACAGAATGTCCGACGCAAAAACCGGTTTTTCTGCATGAAATTTAGGTGAAAATGCGCCCAAAATCGCAATTATCAGCAGCAATTGCGTGCGCCTTGGAAGTCGCCCCCCCCAACAGCTTCGGCGGGAATGCGGAGCCAAATTTCGGAGTGCGGCTTCTGCTCTGATGTCGAATCCCCATCCGCAATCGAGGGATTCAAATGCCGGGGTATTCCTGATATTCTTGCACTCCTCTCAACTCATCAGGAGGTTTGCAAATGCTAGTTGAAGAACAAATTTCTGCCCGTCAGCAGCGCGCCCAAACGGCCATCAAGAGCATCCTGGCCAAACCGACTGGACAAGCTTATGGCGACTACGAAGTGCGGTCCGCCACCGGCAGAAAGTACCGTGTCGCGATGCGCGGCCCGAGCTTGTTCGAGAATTTCTGCTCCTGTGCGGATTTTGCCGTGAACACTTTGGGCACCTGCAAACACATCGAGGCTCTGCTCTGCGGTTGCGTCAACGCTTCCGCGGATCGCTCGCGCGGCAGAAGTATCAGCGCCATCGGGCTTCGCTCTCTCTGCACTATGGGGAAACCCTCCGCGTACGGTTGAGGTTGCCCGCGGACTCACCAAGGGCCCTTCAGGAAATCGCCGCCGAGCATTTCGACTCCGAAGGGTTTCTCCGCGAAGATCGCCTCCGTGACTTTGAGGGGGTTTTGGAGCAGCTTCGCGCCGCTGACGAAACGACGGTGGTTTACAGCGATGTGCTGGATTTCATCGATCGCGAGAACGAGCTTGCTTCCGGACTGGAGCAGGAGCGCGACCATCTCGCGCATTTAGCGCGGGGCAAGAATCCGCTCGACGGCGTTTTGAAGGTTGCACTCTTTCCCTACCAGATTCGAGGCGCGCTTTTTGCGGCTTGCCGGGGTCGCGTGGTCCTGGCGGACGACATGGGTTTAGGCAAGACGATT
The DNA here is from genome assembly GCA_963808085.1 of uncultured Acidobacteriota bacterium. Taxonomy (GTDB): domain Bacteria; phylum Acidobacteriota; class Terriglobia; order UBA7540; family UBA7540; genus Bog-366. The sequence goes on along the minus strand of CAWEFC010000023.1, from coordinate 289,223 downwards.
CAAGCGATTGCCGCGGCCGATTTGCTGCGGCGCCGTCGCGGCATTGAAAAAGTGCTGGTGGTTGCGCCCGCCTCGGTCAAGTACCAATGGAAAACCGAAATCGAGAAATTCTGCGGTCTTTCCACGCAAGTTATCGACGGGTCGCTGGAACACCGGAAAAAGCTTTATGCCAACCCGGCTTTCTTCAATCTCACCAGCTACGAACTCGTGCTGAAGGATATCGAGGACATGCACAGCCTGCGCCCAGACTTGATCATTCTTGATGAAGCCCAACGCATCCGAAATTGGGCCACCGCTACGGCCCGCACCATCAAACAGCTCAAGAGCCGCTACGCCTTTGTGCTTACAGGAACGCCGCTGGAAAACAAGCTCGAAGAACTTTTTTCCGTCGTGGAATTTGTGGACGGCCGCCGCCTGGGTCCGGCGTTCCGTTTCCTGAAGGAACACCGGATGGAAGACGAGAAAGGGAAACTGCTTGGCTACCGCGGCTTGGACCAGATTCATCGGCAACTCGAACCGATTCTGCTTCGGCGCACTCGCCAGGAAGTACTCCCGGAACTGCCCCAACGAACTGACCAGATCTTTCGCGTCCGCATGACCGACGAGCAGGCGGGCCCCTATTGGGAACAGAACGATATCCTCGCCCGGCTGATGCACAAGTGGCAGCGGCAGGGTTGGGTTTCCGAGATCGATCTGCGCCGCATCACGTGCTGCATTCAGAACATGCGGATGCTCTGCAACTCGACCTTCCTGTTTGATAAGGAGACCAATTTCTCTCCCAAGCTGGAGGAATTCCGGGAGGTGATCCGCGAATTGGCGGTGGAAGAAAACCGTAAAGTCGTTGTGTTCAGCGAGTACGAGCGCATGACATTTCTTGCCAGCCAGGAACTAACGAAACTGAAAATCGGCTGGGTGTCGCTGCACGGGAACGTGCCGGCGAGAAAGCGCGGCGATCTGATGGCCCGTTTCCGCAAGGACCCCGATTGCAAGGTGTTCCTTTCGACGGACGCCGGTGGAGTTGGACTCAATCTGCAGGCGGCCTCGGCAGTGGTGAACTTTGAGCCGCCCTGGAATCCGGCGCGCCTGGAGCAACGCATCGGGCGAGTGCATCGCCTCGGCCAGACTCATCCTGTCCAGGTCGTTCACCTGCTCACCGAGCAGAGCATCGAAGAACGCGTGTGGGAGACGCTCAAGCTTAAGAAGGCCTTGTTCGCGGGACTGTTTGATTCGGCCACGGACGAGGTCAGTTTCGAAAAACTTGGCCGCAAGAGCACCATGCAGGTCCTGAACGACGTCTTCACTGACCAGGCGGGCAGGCAATCGGCGATTAGCTCCCCTCAGGCTGCCGCACCCGCGGGAGTTGCCGCGGCCGAGATAACGAGGGAAACACCGGCTCAAGCCGGACACACTTCCCCGCATCCGGCAGAAACTTTTTCGCAGGGGAGGGACTCGGAGGCGATAAGAGACGCGCAGGAATCGCGACGGCCTGCGGATCTCGGCGCCACTTCCATCATGCCGGACGCAGGGCAGGCCGCCGCCAAATTCCTGGAAGCGGGATTGAATTTCTTGGAGACGATCGCTCCGCCTGTTCCCGGCGCAGCCAAATCCACGGATCGTTTGAAGCCCATCGAACGCGCCCTTTCCGCGCTGTTCCGGACCGACGCGCAAACTCAACGCCCCGTTCTCACGTTGCCTTTGCCGGAGTCTTTCACCACCGAGCGCCTTGCGGGGGTCATCAGTGGACTGGTTAATAGACTTGCGGGGATGTCCTAAGAGTGGGGATTCGGAGATCCGACTGCGGGCATCCCCATCATTGAGATGCCGGGGACGAGCCCGCCCACCGGTACGAGCAATCGATGCGACTTACTAATCTTGCTACTCATTTGATCCGTTCTCCTTTGCCTTGCGCTGGTCCCACCGCCCAACTTTAACGCCGTTGGTACTGACAGCCCAATACGGTTAAACACTTATGGGTGGTCAATTGAAGGTGTACTCTAGCGGGCAATTCTTTGATGGGGGCTCCTTCGATGGCGGGGCGGGGTGACGCGGACACACAGGCTGACGCAAGCCTATGTCTGTGCGTTTCGAGGAGAAGCGCATTTGAACTCTGGACCCAACGCAAGCGACCGAACGACCCGGTCCTGCACGATCGCAGACTCCCCACCCCAGGAGTCTAATGCGCCAACCGGCGTCGGCAGTCCCGTGATAGGCTTCAGCGTAATTCGATCACAGGCTGACAATATATTCTCCGGTCGCACGTTATCAATAAGGGAGACATGACGATCGAAACGCCGGTCGCATTCAAGTCATACCGAACGGAGAATTCCTTATGCCAGAAGACAGAGCACTACCGATGCAAAACGAACCATCGGCTTTGGCCGGCTTTACAAAAATCTACGCGGAGACCAACCCGCCGTGGGATATCGGCAAGCCGCAGCCGCCTTTCGTGGCAGTCGCCGACCAAGTGGTAAGCCCGGTCCTCGATGCCGGCTGTGGCACGGGCGGGACGTCCCTTTTCTTCGCCTCCCGAGGCGAGCAAGTTACGGGCATCGATTTCGTGGAAGAAGCGATCCGGCGCGCGCGCGCCAAGGCTCATGACCGCGGTCTGGACGTGGAGTTCCTAGTTAAAGACGCCATGACATTGCGTGACTGGGACAAGCGTTTCTCGAGCGTGATTGACAGCGGATTGTTTCATATCTACGCGGGAGACGAACGGCAACGTTATATCCAAGGGCTCGCGCACGTTCTTAGGCCGGGCGGGCGGCTCTTCCTGTTTAGCTTCAATGATGACCCGTCGTGGCCTGGTGGCGGAGTGTCCCGGCAGGAGTTGTACGGCGCCTTTTTGGACGGTTGGCAGATCGAATCGCTGGATTTGGTCGGCGGCGAGCTGAATCCGGCATTCGAGGCGGAGTTTCCGGGGAAGTTTGCCAACATGAAAATGTGGTTCGCGATCATTCGCCGCAAGCAGTGAGTTGCACGATAACTCTAAAAGCGGGGGTGGCGCGGACCTGTACTTTAGGTCCGCGGCTTTTCATGGTTCACGGGAGAATGGCCGCGGACGTAAAGAACAGCTCCGCGCTACTCCCACTCGAGGTGTCGACCTAAGAACAGTCCAACCGCGTGTCATTTGCATCGCATTCTGACGGGTTAAGCTGACCGTGTTGCCGCTCTTTCCAGCATTTCGTGAATGAGTGTTTGATAGGGCATCGAGCGGCGGGCCGCGCGACGGCGGATTTCCGCGAGTAAGCGTGGCGAAATGCGAATGGCGATGAGTTGTTTTGCTTGACCCGTGCGGGGCCTGCCGACGCGGCGGGCGCGTTTGAGTTCGGCGTCCGTCGATTCCGGGATGTCGGAAAAGTCGATTCGGCTATCCGGCATAGGCTTTCCGCTCTTTCTGGCTTGCGTGGCGTGCGCTGATGATACGGATTGTTTCGATGCCATCGCTTATCCTCCGCAGTGTGTATACGACCAAGAGAACACGGCCCTCTGTCGAAAGAGCAAGCCTCTTCCAGCGCGGCTCCGTCTCTGCGTGTTCAAGGTCCTCCCAGTCCAAGCCGTTCGGATCGGCAAAGACAGTCGCCGCTTCTTCAAAAGGGATGCCATGCTTCTTACGATTCTTCGCGGCTTTCTGGGCATCCCACGAGAACATATTACTGTATATACGCTAATTGCCCGCGTCGTGTCAACCAGTTAAGAAGGATGGCAAAGATGGATGGACCGAAGCCTCGATCTTCAGCCTGATAATGGATTCCGAGCGGGGTGACCAAGCACTCGGAAGTTATTCCGACCCAGAACCGCCTTGGGGAAGTTGTAGTGGCATAATCGCCGGAATAGACAACGGGTAAAGCCACTGGCGCGATTGCCTTAATGAGGATCGCAAAACAGGGTGACGCACTGTTTTTGTAGAGCGGGCGTCTCGCCCGCTGTGGCGCGGGCATCCTGCCCGCGCTACACTTCGCGGGAACGATGCGGCACTCAGTGGAAATCGTGTGAGGCGGTTTCCGCCCGGGTGATGGGCAAGGGCTGAACACGTTCAGCTTTCACCGAGATTACGCCATCCTGATTCTGTAGTTTCCCCTCGATCAGCAAAAACTGGTGCTGCACGACCGTCGCATACTCTTTCTTGAACAATTGCGGCGTGATGATGGCATTGGTGATTCCCGTTTCATCTTCCACGCTGAGAAAGACGAAGCCATGCGCGGTTCCGGGCCGCTGCCGGGCGATTACGGCTCCGGCGATTCGCACCGTCAACCCATCGCGCAGGCGGGCGAGTTCAGCGACCGCGCGAACGTGCCGCTGTTTCATTTCCTGCCGTTTATAGGCCATGGGATGAGGCCCGACGGTCATTCCTGTGCCCCGGAAATCCGCAATGAGCCTCTCCTCGGGGGTCATCGGCGCCAGCGGGGAATGCTCGGGTTCCGTCAATCCCTCGGGCGAAGCTTTGGAGTGCGGCAGCTCGCTGTCGCTTTGGCTCCGCCAGCTTGCTGGCGAGGGCGCGGAAATTCCGCGAGCAAGCTCGCGGGGGAAAGCGGCAGCGAGCTGCCGCACTCCAAAACGGTTCGCGAGGAAAACTCCAAAGCGGTTCGCGAGGAAAACTCCGGCAATCCCTCAAACAGCGGCCCCGGACTTCGCGCCGCCCGCTCGATCTTCCACAAAGCATCGCGGCGATGAATCCTACCGGCTTCCGCCGCAATAAAATTCAGTGCTCCGACTTCTGCCAGGGCTGCCAGTTCGGATTTTTGGATGGCCGGAATGCGCAGCTTCAAATCATCCACCGACGAGAACTTGCGAACGGCGCGCTCTTCCACAATCCTCACAGCAATCTCCTGGCGCAAACCTTTGACGTACCGCAATCCCATCCGCAGGGCAAAACCCTGCTGATGTTTTTCCAGGGTGCAAGGCCAATCCGAACAAGTCACATCAATGGGCCGGATTCTTAACCCATGCCTCTGCGCATCTTTGACGACGGTTGCCGCCTGGTAGAAACCCATGGGTTGGTTGTTCAGCAGCGCCGCCGTAAAAGCCGCAAGATAATGGCACTTCAAGTAAGCGCTGGCATACGCCAGCAGGGCAAAGCTCGCCGCATGCGATTCGGGAAATCCATACAGCGCGAAGGAAGTAATCGCCTGCACGATTTTGTCCTGAGTTTCCCCGGTGATTCCGGTCCTCTCCATTCCGGCACGAAGCTTCTTCTCGATATCCTGCATGCGGTGCTCGGGACGCTTGAATCCGAAGGCGCGCCGCAGTTCCTCGGCTTCCCCTCCCGAAAATCCCGCCGCGAGCATAGCCATGCGCAGCAACTGCTCCTGAAAAAGCGGCACTCCCAAAGTCCGCGCCAGCACCGGCTCGAGGGAAGGGTGCAGGCACTGGGGCGCTTCCCGGCCCTGCCGCCTTTTCAGATAGGGATGAACCATTTTTCCGACGATGGGCCCGGGGCGAATGATCCCCACCTGCACCACAATGTCGTAGAAACGCTGGGGGTGGAGCCGCGGCAAAAACGCCATCTGCGCCCGGCTTTCGATCTGGAACATGCCCACCGTATCCGCCTTCTGTAGAGTTGCATAGACCAGCGGATCGTCCGCGGGCAGATGGGCCAGGTCGACTTCCTCGTCATAATCCTGGCGAATGATTTTGATCGAGTCCTCCAGCACCGCCATCATGCCGAGGCCCAGCAGGTCGACCTTCACGATTCCCATGTCGGCGCAATCTTCCTTGTCCCATTGCACCACCACGCGCCCGGGCATCGAGGCGGGCTCGAGCGGGACCACCGAATCAAGCTGACCCTGGCACACCACCATGCCGCCCGAGTGCTGCCCCAAATGCCGGGGAATATCCTGCGCCATCATGCACAGCTCGACAAACTTGCGGATTTGAAAATCTTGGGGGTCCAGGCCCGCGGCTTGCACGTGGGTTGCAAACGTTTGGTCCGCCTCATGATACCCCCAACTCCCCACCAGGCTCGACAGGCGGTCCAGAATTTCCGTCTGAAATGAAAGCGCTTTGCCAATTTCCCGCGCCGCGGAGCGTCCGCGATAGGTGATGACGTTGGCGGTCATGGCTGCTCCCAACTTTCCGTAGCGTTCATAAACATATTGAATGGCGCGCTCGCGCTGGTCACCGCTGGGAAGGTCAAGATCGATGTCGGGCCATTCGCCGCGCTGCTCGGAAAGAAATCGCTCGAAAAGCAGATCCATCGCCACCGGATCGACGGCCGTAATGCCCAGCGAATAACACACCGCGCTGTTCGCCGCCGAACCGCGTCCCTGGACCAGAATGTTCTGCGCGCGGCAGAAGCGCACGATATCCCACACAATCAGGAAATACCCGGGCAAATCGAGCTTTTCAATCAGCGCGAGCTCGCGGTCGATCTGCTTTTGCGCTTTCGCGTTGCCGGTTCCGTAACGGCCAATCATCCCTTCGCGAGTACGCTGGCGCAGAAAACTCATTTGCGTCTCACCGTCCGGAACCGGATATTTCGGAAACTCGTATCCCAGATCGTTGAGCGTGAATTTCAACCGGGAGGAGAGAATTTCGGTGTTCGCGACCGCTTCCGGAATGTCGGAAAACAATCGCGTCATCTGGGCGGGAGACTTCAAGTAACGCTCGGCATTCCGGGCGAGCAGACGGCCGGCAGTGGTAAGCGTTCGATGGTTGCGAATGCAGGTAAAGACGTCCAGCAGTTGGCGCTGCGGCGGACGCGCGTAGGCCACTCCATTAGTCGCGAGCAGCGGCAAGCGCAATTTCTGCGCGATCGCGATGGCCGCATGGTTGCGCGCTTCTTCATCGCGGTGGAAATGCCGCTGGATCTCGATATAGACGTTTTCCCGGCCAAACATGGCGCAGAGTTGCTCCACACGATCGATTGCCGCATCGAATCCCTCCTGGGCCAAGACATGCGCCAAAGGGCCTTCATCCCCACCCGTCAGACAAATCAGTCCCTGCGCCTTCGCCGCTACCTCTTCCGGAAAAGCATGCCCTTCACCTTTTTTCCCTCGTAGTTTCATCTGCGTGATCAGCCGGCAGAGGTTCTGATAACCGGCGCGTGATTCGACGAGCAAGGGATAACACCAGCCTTCCGGGGACGCCACCTCGGCGCCAACATGAGCGCGCAAAGATGCCTTCCGCATGGCCGTATGAAAACGCGGCGAGCCGTAGAAACCATTGCGGTCGAGCAAAGCCATGGCCTCCATCTGATAGTCAGCACAGAGGCTCGCCAATTCCTCCGGATTGGAAGCGCCTTCCAGAAAGCTGAAGGCCGAACGCGCGTGAAGTTCAAGGTAGGCCAAGGGTGGCGCCTCACGAGTGAGAGCTGACAGTTGACAGCCAACAGTTTACGGCTCACAGATGACAGCCCACAGCTTACAGCCGACATCGAACAGTAAGAGCCGGAGCAGCCGCTGTTACTGTTAGCTGTGAGCTGTCGACTGTCGGCTGTGAGTTGTCAGCTCTCATCTGTGAGCTGTCAGCTGCAGGCTGTCGACTGTCAGCTCATCCTCAGTCGTACTCGCCTCGCACAAACCACTCCTGGCGCGTCGAGTCGTAAAACAGCCGGTAAACTCCAGTTCCCTTCCCGCCCGGATTCGCAATTTGTTGCGGCGACCTCGAGTGGGAAGGAGCTTGAATCTCCAGGTCCCATTCATCGCACTGCCAGGCGTCTTCACTCCACCAATCCCCTGAACCTCGCCAAGGGCCGGAAGCCGCCACGACTCGGCCGCGAATACCCGAAGAACTAACCCAAGCGGGGCAGCCTTGGCGGATTTCGACCTTCGCGGGCAGTGGCGGCCGAAAAACGCGAAACGCAGGCCTGAGGGCCTTCTTGCCCGAATTCTTGCCTGTTTCTGGAGTTGCCGGGCCTTTACTTCCCAGCGGGCGGCGAACCCGAGGGCGAACGTCCGCCGAATCTCGATTGGGGACAAATTGGCGCATGCGAAAGGCCTCGGGACGATGCGTATCCAACAATTCGGGAGAACCGACGTTCTCAGCGCCCACTAATTTCGCCAGGCGCGCAATCGTTATTTCCAATTTTTCGGGATCAGGCGAAAGGGGACAAAACAGCCCTTCCTGGGAAACCCGCGGGCGCGCCGCATCCGCGGTCAAAGAGATTTTCAAAATCGGCGCAGAAGGAGGATCCGACTCCAAATTCAAAATCAACAATTTCAGGAGCCTTTTGGAATCAGCCATGGGGACGGCAAGACAAAATGTCCGCTCATAAACGGCCGGCGCCTGGCCGGAGCGGGGACTATCGTTCCTTAGCGGGATATCCACTTTCGACGGCGCAAGCTCAAATCGCACTCGAATCCCACCGGCAGCCAGCGAACGCTCCGCCAACCGTGCGCACAATTGATTGAGCAAGCGGCCCAAGAGGAAAGCTAGCGGCTCAAGCTCATCCACCGCATCTTCCAGCTCCATCGTCTCCTCAAAATAAATCGCCGGTTGCGCCAACACGATGGGCCGCGCGCTGCGTGCTCGCGCCAATTCCTGCAGGCGAACTCCTTCTTGCCCTAGCCGCTCGGAAAGCTGCAAAACCGGCAAAGCCGCGAGGGCCGCGCACGTGCGCACTCCCCAACGCTCCAGCGTTTCCAGAATTTCCGCCGAAGGCGAGAGGGCGATAACCGGTACCTTCCCGATCACGGCTGATTCTTCGCCGCGAGGAATGACGGTAATTCCAGCGAAAGCCCGCGAGGCAAGTAGGGCGGCGTCAGGAGTGGAAGCGATGGCAATCTGCGCGATGAGACCAAGGCGTGCTGCCCCTTCGGCGAGTTGGCGTGCGATCTCTTCCTCCGAGCCCAATAAGAAACCAAGTCCGGCAAGATCGAGCACGATCGTGTCCGCCGCCGTATCTTCGATTCTCGGTGAGACCGACCAGCCGAGATCCATTAATGCTGCATGGGCAATCTTCTCCTGTGTCCGTGACCGTTCGCGAATTTCGATTTCGCCGAATTGCTGGGCCTGGGACTTCGTCATGCCGAGTGTGATTCCGGCTTTCGCTGCGGCATCATTCAGTCCGATAACGCTCCGAGTGGAAGCAGCGCACTCAACAAGGGCAAGGACGTGAGCGCGAAGACCGGGCTCCGGCCGCAAAACTGCCTCCACCATAAAATTGGGAACAAAAATCGAAGCGAATGCCATACCAATCCCGTTTTGCGCTTAACTGAGATGAAATGCTCTCTCTCAACAGGGTGAGCGATATTTCGATTCCAGAGTTATAGAAGCGCCATTCGACCAATCCCGGTTGCCGTGCTGAAGCCGGGACCGAACCACTTCCGTCCGCAATAAGGAACCGGCAAATAGGCGCGCACGGGGACGACGAACAAAATCATGGTCACCCTGAGTTGCTTTCACCCAATGCGCCTCTTCCGTTTCCATCCGCAGGACCAGCGAAGCGCAGGTCTTGGCCTGCGGCTCCTGCTCGAGCAAGAGCAATTTCACCGGCGTGTCCTGCACCGCTCGACGAAACCGGAACCACACATTGAGCGGAACACGACGGACTATTTCCGCCGGAATGTCGCCTAGATCTAAGGCCACCAACCCGAAACCGCCGCCGTGCAGGATCAAATCCGTAGCGCGCAATGCCTGATCGACGTTCCGGCATCGAACCCACATCAATTGTTTCAATTGCACACCGGTCGCTTCCGCGGAAGACGGATCAAAAGCGTTGCGTCCATCAATAAAAGCGCACACTTCGGCTGCACCCGTTCGAGAAGCCAAAGCTGACATCAGTAAACTCGTCCGGCCGGAACAGCTTGGACCACAAATCTCGGTGATACCCCCCTGAGGTAACCCTCCGGTCAAACCATCAGCTTCCGGAATGCCTGTGGAAACTGTCTCGACGATGTTGGAATCACTAAATGTGAAAGGAGACGGGAAGCGGCCGGCAAGAGCCGATTCGACTTGCGCTCGCAGAGCGGTGAGACATCGAGCCATAGAATACACACGTAGAAAGCCATGCCGACTTTCGCTTTTTATTCGCCAATGGAAATTCTCCGCGAAAGTGCTCCGTTTGTCAAGGCACGCGGTGAGAAGGAAAAGGTCTCAGGATGAACAGGAAATTGACCGTGGGTTGGTCATCGAAGGAAAGGCCCACGGTCACGAGCGCGTGACGGTGCTATCCGCTCACGCATGCATTCGCCAGGGTGTATAATCCAACTATGGGGAAACTCGTGATCCACATCTCGGAAGCGGAAGCCGCTGTGACCAGCGTTGCGACGCTCCTGGCTCACGTGCGTGCCGGGGCGGAAGTCATCATCGAAAACGGAACGCGGCCCGTGGCGGTTCTTCATCCCGCCGAACCCGCGCCCCGCACGATATCAGAATGCATCGCACTACTTCCCGAGGACTCCACCGCCACCGTTGACCCGGACTTTGCCCGGGACGTAGCAGCGGCCGTTGAAGCCCATCGCGAACCGCTGAACCCACCCACATGGGACTGATCCTTGACTCCAGTGTCTTAATTGCCGCGGAACGTCAGGGTAGGAATGCTCGCCAGGTTTTGACCGCCCTACGCGAACACATCGGGGAAACTGAGGTCGGCATCTCCGTCGTGACGTTAATCGAGTTGGCGCATGGAGCAGCTCGCGCGGACACTCCACAACGAGGGTTAGGGCGCCAAAAATTCATAGAAGAGCTGATCAGCGCGATGCCCGTCTACCCCGTAACTGTGGCGATCGCTCTCCGCGCCGGCCAAATCGACGGCGAAAATCAGGCGCGAGGATTGAAACTTGCCCTTCCCGACCTCTTAATCGGCGTGACCGCACTTGAACTTGGTTACAGTGTAGGCACGGCGAACGTCCGGCACTTTGGGGACGTTCCTGGGCTGTCGGTCCTGCGTCTTTAACGATGAGCCATCTCACACTTATCGAGGAAACCGGAGATTGGGACTGGACCGATCGAGTCTGCTTCCTGCGCCGCGGTGAGAAGGAAAAGGTCTCAGAATGAGCAGGAAACGGTGTAAACCGGCTGGCGCAGACACCCGATTTTTGGTGTCTGCGATCTCCCGAAGGGACGGTCTCTTTCGGACCCGTATCGCCGCGGGTGTCTCCAGGCTCATGCCCTTCTACCACCACGTTTATATTCCCAGTGAACTCCAACTCATCGCCGCCGGCAACCATTGCCACATGCGCCTTTTACTCTAGCTGGCACAGGCTCTCCTGACTGTGCTTTCGGACACAGCCCGGAGTGGCTGTACCACTTCTCCGCATGGACAGGATGGGTTGAGCTCAACTTCTGTGAAGTCCCCGCGGGAGATCGCAGACACCAAAAATCGGGTGTCTGCGCCAGCCTGCGAGAAAGCCGTACGCTCCCTCCCAGCAACTGCTACAATACTTACAGAGATTACATTGTAAGGAGGCACCCATGAAACCGAGCCGTTCGATGGTCTTGAGCATGCGCTTACCCGTCAGCAGCGGGAAGCGATTGAAGCGCATGGCGGACCGGCATGGCTGGACGCCCAGCGACACCAGCGCACGATTAGTGGAAGAGGGGCTGAGGCGCTCGGAATTCGCCTTCATTGATTTTCGCGATTCCTCCGCGGGCCGGCAGGCCTGCATTCAGGGCAGCAGTCTGGCGGTGTGGGAGGTGATGCTGCTGGTACGGAATTACGACGGCAACGTTCCCAAGGTGGCTCGACATCTCCGCTGGCCGGAGCACAAGGTTCGGGCCGCGGTGAACTATGCGCAGGCCTTTCCCGGGGAGATTGAAGTCGCCCTGTCGGAAAACGACGCTGCGGACTTTGAAACCTTGAACCGCATGGCCCCGCAGACAGCCGAGTTTGTCCTCCCGAAGGATTGAGGTGCTCAAACTTCTCCTCGACGAGCACATCTCATGGCGGGTGGCGGCGGGGCTGCGACGGCGACAATCGCGCCTCCCTGTGTATGGCTTGGCCGATTGGGAAGAAGGCGCCTTCCTGGGGTTGGACGATTCAGCACTGCTGATGCGAGCTGCGAGGCAGGAACTAACGCTCGCGACCTACGATCGAAGAACCATACCGCCGATCTTGAAAGCCTGGGCGCAGGACGAGCGCCGCCATGGGGGCGTAATCTTTGTCGATGAAAAGACCCTTTCCCCCTCCGACATTCGAGGCTTGGTGCGGGCGTTGCTCACTCTGATCGAGGAAACCGGAGATTGGGACTGGACCAATCGAGTCTGTTTCCTGCGCCGCGGTGACAAGGAGACGGTCTCAGGATGAGCTGTAGGGCATCTTTTTGCTCAGCAATGATGCGGTCGAATACTGTCATCGGCAGAGTCAAGAGAGAGAACCCGGGGTCGGGGAGAACCCGAGGCAAAAAAAGGATACCTGCCCCCCCTGTGACCCCCCTGACCCCCTTCTTCCCCGCTACATAACGCGGTTCTGCGTGTGTCCTCCCTAGAAGGCAGCCAATCTCCACGCACCTTCCTTAAACGTTCGACCGATTAGTCGTCGATACTCCTCATTCAAAAAGAATTGCTGAACGTTCAAAGGGACATGTTCAATGATTTTTTGCTCGAATAGCTCCTTGTGAAATAGACCGGACAGCCGCAGCGTGAACTCACCGCTTTGGTCGGGATTTATTATAAGCAGCTTTCGTAGGGAGATATTCTCCTGAAGTCCGGCGGCTAAAAGGTACTTGAAGTGCTGGTCCATCTGTGGCACCGAGTATCCCACAATTACAACCCGCGTGGCTGTCCTTAGAGCTGATACCGCCTCCCCCAAGACTGCCGACAGATATCCATGGAACGACTTCTCCCAAGTAGGTGTCACAAGCATTGGAGTGTGTCCCGCGCCTCTTAGATCCTGGTAGGAGCGGTACGCCAACAACTGATGGCTGAAGTCGGCGTCGGTCCGCGCCGCCAGATTTGCCGCTCCGTGGAGTTTAAGAATTGGGATTGGTTCGCGCTGCGGGTCAGTCCACGGAAGGGGAGGTCGCCACTCGATCCTTTTATGGTCAGCATAGCGGAACGGCAGGCCAAGGTCCAACAAGGCATCTTCGACCACCGTGTCGTAGTTGAACGTAATGATGGTGTCCCGACGGTCGGTACCGCCCTCGTTGAAGTAACCGCATAGTAGGCCAAGATAGAATTCGTACGGCGGGCATTCGCACACTGTGACGGAGGAAAGTGGGGGGGCCGGGCGTAATCGCCAATTGTCGGGCTGTGACCACGTGGCGTTATCAAGTCTGGAGACAAAAATGGGATTTAGGCCGTGCTCTGAAGCCCTCCCCCGACAGTACTCAAGCGTGGCGGCAATCGCCGTGGTTATACGGTCGGAGAATGCATGCTTGATACTGGCCGACGCAAGGCTAAACAGTTCCTCGATATTCTCAAAGTCCAGGCGGACCCGGTACGCGGCTGCTGCCGCTTTCTCGCGGAAGTGGAGTACGCTTTTAATGGCCGTGACCTCATCCGTCCGGGCTCCATGTCTCTCGAGCCAAACTGCTGCGTCACGCATCCGATTCATGAAATCCTTGATCAGCGGGAGACCCGCTTCTGCGGAGAAACCCGCGCCGAAAATATAGACGTTTCTATCATTATAGGTGTTACTTAATTGATTAAATGACATAGCCCGCCTATGCGTCTGCCTCTCCAGCGTTCATTCCAACCTCGTCCTCAAAGAAGTCGGAGTCAATCCGCTTAACGACATAACTGTTGGCCGTAGAGACGCCGATGCCATAATCGAACATGAGTTCCGCCAAGTGCTCTCCGTCAATCAGGATGACTCTGCTATCGAGCCCGTCGGCGTAATCCCTGGCATCCTTAGAGAAACTCGAAGTCGTGATGAAGATTCCCTTCTTGGCTTTTCGCCCCATGAGGGCACCAACGAACTTGTGAATCTCTGGGCGTCCCACCGTATCCTTGTCCCATCGTTTTGCCTGGATGAAGAGGAGGTCGAGACCGAGCTTGTCCTCTTTAATAACGCCGTCAATGCCGCCATCCCCAGACTTGCCGATGGCCTTCCCAGCGTCATTAAGCGAACCGCCGTACCCCATAGTCGTGAGGAGTCGAACGACCAGTCGCTCGAAGAAGTCGGGGGGATAGGACTTCACGCGCGCCAACAGATCGGACTCAAGCTGCTTTCGAAGCCTCCAGTAACACGAGTCCAAGAGTTCCTCTGGCGTTTGGCCTGATTCGTCAAGTACCTCAGCAATAGACCCTTCGCCACCAAGCTTCTGTGCGGTGTGGGACTCGTTGAACTCTGGAAACTGTCGCAGGAACTTCACGTCAATCTTTTTTGGTTTCTGGCTGAGCACAGTCTGTCCGCGCTCAGTTATCTGAAAACAGCCCCGCTTTGGGTAATTAAGGAGACCGGCTTTTTTCAGATAGCTTCGTGCCCAACCAACCCGGTCAACAAAGATTCCCTTTCCGCTCGGCAACGTTTCTTTCCGTGCCGCCTCCGTCAACTCAAACTGGTCGGCAAGAGTGTTAAGGGCGTCCCGAATTTGGCGCTCCTTGCCGTCAGACATCAACCTCAGCAAGGGAAGCATAACAGTCTGATAATCAGGAATTATCATGTTAATCGCCTCAACGGAGTATTTTGTTCGTGCGCATGCATGTTCACTTGGTTGGCTTCCGATTCGACGCGTTTGTGTCACTCCTACATTCCCAATAAACCACGCCGGGCCTTGTCAATGAGGCACACACGATCAACCCATGTCCCCCTTTGGGTCGATGAGGAACGCCTCATCGGTGCCCGGCGGCCTTGAGGGTTTGGAGAAAGTCTTCGGACGGGGCGAAACCAATCCCGCGCTGCTCGATCAACTTCGCTCCCGACTCGTCTCCGAAACCGTCGCGCACCATGCTTACGACCTGCTCTTGCGTAAAGGGCTTGGCCGAGCGGCGCTCGGCCATTTGTAGCGGCGGTGTCCCCACCGCCGCGCGGCGGTCGGAGACCGCCGCTACAGCGTTACCGTCGTTTAGGGCGGCATGCCGTAGCGGCGGCGGGACCTGTCCCGATCCTATCGGGACGCCGCCATGGCGAGGTAAACTCGCCGCTACGCCAGCACGTGCCGGGCTCAAACCCTGCGTTATGGGTTCTTGCTGAATCCCCCCCCCACGGCCGGCACTGCGGCCTCACGGGCGACGTAGGGCCGAACTGCGTTCGGCCTCGGCCCAGCGCTGCTGGGCCCTACGTTCGGCTTGGCCCCGGCGGACAGGGCAGCGACACATGCTATCGCCACAGTGAAAAAACTCAGCGTTTTGGGGAATGTCATTGCCACCTCGGGCGCGTCGCGGGGACCCGGAAGAAACCAGATTCTACTCCGATTATCGGGAATTGCCAGGATTACCGAAGAGGCGCGGAGGAGGTACTAGTATAACGTTTCACTAAAATATGCTCATATCACGTCAACAAAGCGTCGAACTTCTTCCAGCGATGCACTACGGGTGCGGCGTTGATTTCCGAAACCCCGAGCAGGATTCGATCCTGCAACTCCTTCCACGATTGTACGCGAATGTGGCGCAAGAAGGTTCGCGCCATTTTGCCGAAAAGCGTTTCGACAATATTCAGCCAGGAACCGTGGGTGGGCGTCAGCACGTACTTGAAGCGATTGGGACGAGTGGCCAAGTATGCCTGGGTCTCCTTGGAAAGGTGTGCCGAGTGATTATCCAGCACCAGGCGGAGGGTGCACTCGGGCGGATAATAGCGATCCAAATCCTGCAGCAAGGCAATGAACTCACGACTCCGATGGCGCCGCTCAACCCGCGCCGTGACATGTCCCGTCTGCAGGTCGAGCGCGGCCAGAATCGAAGCCGTGCCCAAACGTTTATATTCGTGGTCGCGCGCCACCGTGGAGTGCTGGCCCGCTACCGGCGGAAGATCGGGAGCCGTATTCGCCAAGGCTTGCAGGCCCGGTTTCTCATCGACGGAAACGGTAATCACGCTGGGTGGGGCCTCGGGGGATCCGCCGCTTTGGTTCTGCAGCATCACTTCTTGATAGACCAGCAGCACTTCGCGCATCTTCATCTCGAAGGCCGGATCGCGGCGCTCCAGGTAGTAAGTCACCTTGTCGGGGCGCAAGGCTTGCCGGGTCAAAATCCGTTGCACGGTTGCCTTGGCCGCCCGCACCAACATCGGGTGTCCGGCGGCCACCGCTTGCTGACGCACATGACGAGCCAGGGACTGCCGCGTCCACAATTCCGCCGCGTACCCATACTCCTTGGGTTTGGAGCAGGCCAAATGCACCACCCAAGCCTTGGCGGCCTCCGTGATCACCGGTTCCCGGGGCCGATGGTAGGCATCCTTCAAGCCGGCGGCCAAGCCCACGTTCAGGGCCTTGCCGACCCACTTGGCGACGCTGGTCCGGGTCATGGAAACCTTGCGAGCAATCTCGGCGACGGTCTCACCGGCATGATAACACCACAGAATCTCGGCCCGCTGCACCTCGCGCCGTGGCGCCGTTTGCGACCGGCGCAGCCGTTCAAGCCGCTCGACTTCCTCGGGGGTCAACACCAACTTTGCACGCCTCGATTTTCCTGCCATGCCGCGAAGCATATCAGGAAAGCAGGTCCATGTGAACATCTTTTAACGAAACGTTATACTAGGTATGAGGTATCAGGTGTCAGGGGCAGTCCGGCGGGGAAAAACTAGAAACGTGCCCTTCCCCCCCGAAACAGGAGCCAACCGCTCGACCGGGGCGTAGGGCAACGCCATGGTGCCCCTACGACCGGGGCCGATTCGGCCACCATGGGGCGCCCAGGAGGGTGCCGCGGCGAAATTCGACATCAACGCAAAAGAAATCCTTTCCCGCCGGAAGATTTGTCCCTATTCACCTAGCCTCTGGCCGCCAACGTGCTAATATATCGATTGGAGTATTGTCTGCTGGGTAAAATGGCGCACCGCAGAACGGGTTTTGGAGCAGGCGGCAGGCTACTCAGGAAGGCTCGGTAATCCGGCAACTACTCCCCACGACCCGGCGCCGAAAGCGCAACTCCTGCAAACGAGCGAGGGAGGGAGGCCACGATGTATTAGAAAACGAAGGTACTTAGGCGCCGGGGCATGGAAATTCCAAAAAATGTATATATTTGATAAAAAACAACTTAGTTGGTTTCAGCGGCGCGAGCGGAGAGAAAAAGGGGAATTAAAAAATGAGGCTACTCCCACGATGTTGTTGAAAACACATATAGAAAAAATGTCGGTTTTGGCTACTCCCACGATATTCATGAAAACAAGCAACTTAAGGCGAGATAGCCACGATATCTATGAAACTAAAGGTAGTTGTGCGTCGGGAGAGACCGGCCGCAAGCGGAGGACATCCTTACGAGAAAGAAAGCGTCCTATGTCTCGCGAGAGCCAACCCGATTGGCCGAATGTCCACGCGAACGAAATGAACCCCTCCGACTCCTCCAAAGGATCGACACCGGAGGCCGGGGTCAGCCCCGCCGTGGCCAAACTCGGGCAGACGATGAAAAAAAGATGTTAAATAGTACGTTCGAAGCCGGAATGTGTATGAAAACAAAGGATCGCAAGACACAATGCCCGAATTAGAAACAGACTAATAGTTCCTCGTTTTCGACATTTACGTCGAATCGAGCGCCATTTTGCAGAAAAATGCAGATTTTGAACGACACATTGCCAGCTCAATTCGGTTTTTTGCAGATTTCTTCGTGCAGGATACGACCCATTTTCCGAGCTTCCGTAATTCCGGATGTAGCGGTTGGCTTGCAGCCGGCATCGAGCCGCCAAGCAAGCCTCGCGCGGACTCCTGATTTTGGCGTCTGGGGCTCCGCTCATCCAAACGCCGAATACCTTGCGGGCCTGCGCCGGCAGCGACATGCAGGAGGGCATTGGCATCCCGGCGAACGAATGATCTCTCCAATCGCATCTAAGGGCTTAGGGCTTCATGGCTAAGGTGCAAAAGAAATCGGCAGCAGGATCGGGACGTCCGGCTCGCCCCAGCCGCGCTCATAAGACCACGCCGGCCCGGCAGGCCGTTTGGTGGTTATCGGCGGACGTCGAGGTCTGTGTGTTTTGCCATCAAGAATACGCGTACGGAACCGGCTACCGGTGTGCGCGATGCGATGCTGCTGTCTGCGCATTTTGCATCGCGGAGCGGCGTAAGGAATTCTGGTGTCCGGAGTGTTGAGAAGATGCCCGCGAGAGCAATGTGGAAAGGGTCGCTGAAGGTCGGGACGGAAACCATCGCTGTGAAACTGTATGCCGCCGTGGAGGACCGCACGGTACATTTCAATGTGCTGGAAAAGGGGGCGATGGAGCGGATTAAGCAGGAACTTGTGGACCCGGAAACCGGCGAAGAAGTCGCGAAGGACCAAATTCGCAAGGGCTATCAGGTTGAACGGGGCGTTTATGTGCTGCTGACCGACGAAGAACTCGAACAAGCGCAGCCCGAGGAATCCCGAGACATCAACATCACTCGTTTCGTGCCGGCATCTCACATCGATCAGCAGTGGTACGACCGGCCCTACTACCTCGGACCGGACGAAGGAAGTTCGGCGCCGTACTTTGCTCTGGCAAAGGCCCTGGAGGGTGGGAAGCGCGAAGGCATTGCGCGCTGGGTCATGCGGAAAAAACAGTATGTTGGAGCCCTCCGTTCCGAGGGCGGATACCTGCTGCTGATCACCCTGAAGTACGCCGAGGAAGTCCTAACCGCGGCCGACTTGCCGCGGCCGAACGGCCGCGCTCCCGACGCAAGAGAGTTGAAGATGGCCGAGCAATTGGTTGGCGCGCTCGAAGATGACTTCCGGGCCGGAGACTACCATGACGAGTACCGGGAGCGAGTGATGAAGTTTATCGAGGCGAAGGCGAAAGGACAAAAGCCCACCCTGCGGATCGTCGCTCGTAAGAAAGAACCGAAGTCGCTGGTGGAAAGCCTGGCCGCGAGCATCAACCTGGCCAAACGGGGAAAGGAATCGGCCGTTGCCTAAACCCAAAGTCGATCAAGAATCTTCGGCGCGACCCTTCTGGTCCGGGACGATCAGCTTCGGGCTGGTCAGCATTCCGGTGGATATGTTCCCCGCCAATCGGTCGAGCCACGTTGGCCTCCGCATGCTCGGACCCACTGGAAGTCCGCTGCGTCGCCGTTATGTTTCGGCAAAGACCGGCCGGGAACTTGTTCCCGAGAAAATAGTGCGCGGCTATGAAATTGACAAAGGCAAATATGTCGTGGTGACGGATGAAGAACTGGAGAACCTCGAACCCGAGAAATCTCAGGATATTGATTTGAGGAGGTTCGTCAATAAGGACGCCATACCGCCGCTCTACTTCGAACGAGGGTATTTCATGGCGCCGGCGGAGGAATCCACCAAGGCGTATCAATTGCTCGCTGCGGTGATGGAAAAGACCGGCCGAGCGGGTATAGCGACTTTCATTATGAGAGGCAAGGAGTACCTGACCGCCATCGTTGCGGAAAAGGGAATTCTTCGTGCCGAGACCATGCGGTTTCAGGACGAAATCCGTTCCCCCAAAGACGTTGGTCTTCCCGAAAAGGCCAATGTCTCCGAACAACTGGTGCGCCGTTTTGAGCAAATCGTCGCCAAGGAGTCGGCCCAGGAATTGGCACGCGATGAGCTTCATGATGAAACCGCGGCGGCCTTGCTCGAAATTGTAAAGAGGAAACAGACCCGAAAAGAGAACATCGTCGAAAGCGACGAAGCCGATAACGACGAGCAACCGCAGGTTGACCTGTTGGAGACCCTAAAGAGGAGCCTGGCTGGGCATGGCGGCGCGCGGACAAGGCGGCAGCCGCAGGGTGGCTCCAGTGGAAGAACTCACCACCCATCGCGCGTGCTCGCGACGAAAGGCTCCCGACGGAGACGTGCGGCTTAGAGCAAAGGTGCGAAGCGCATCATAGGGAATGGTGATTCTACAATTCGACTCTAAGCGCCTTGAGATATTTCGAGTCGATCTTCTGTCGAATTTTAAAGAAGTCGGCCCACGAATCTTTCTGCTTGGCCAGGCGTTCAGGCATGCTTTCGACAGTAAAGCTATTGAGTTTCAAAGAGGCGTTCAGTTCTGTCCACTTCAGAGGGGTTGACACCGTAGCGCCAGGGCGGGCGCGAGCCGAATACGCCGCGACAGCCGTGGACGTAATATCGTTGCGAAGGTAATCAACGAAGATTCGGCCCTTTCGTGCCACTTTACTCAACTTAGCGACGTAGCGGCTTGGATTGTCGGAGACCATTGAATCGGCGATCGCCTTGGCAAAGGATTTTATCGTATCGAAGCTGTAGACGGGGGTTAACGGAATAACGATATGCAGCCCTTTACCACCCGTGGTTTTCAGGAAGGTTTTGAGCCCGAATTGTTCCAGGCGCTGTTTGACTTCGTTTGCACCTTCCACAAGTTGCTTCCAGGCAGCAGAGGGATCGGGATCGAGGTCGAACACCATTCGATCGGGCTTGGTAAGGTATTTGACGGAGCATTGCCAGGGGTGAAGTTCAATGACGCCCCACTGCACCAGAGAGATGAGTCCCTTCACGTCTTGAATCATCAGGTAATTGCGGGCTTTGTCTTTAACTTGAACTTCGACCTCGTGCAAATAGGGTGTTTTACCCAGGCCAACGTGACGTTGAAAGAAGCAAGGCTCGGTCGCACCTTCGGGACAGCGAACCATGCTCAGCGGCCGATTTATTACATGCGGCAGAATGTGATCGGCAACGGAGAGGTAGTACTCCGCAAGCTTCACCTTGGTAATGTGGGAATCCGGGTAAATGACGCGACTCGGGGTGACTTATTCTGATGCCCGCCACCGTTGCATGGTCTTTATCCACGAGTCGGAAATTGCTGGCAGGTTTAGCCTTGCTGGATGCGGAAGTCTTGGCCATAGGTTTATGCGATTTTCCCGACGCTCACCGTCACTTCCTGCGCGATTGCCTTTTGGATGGCATGCGGTGATACGGGGTTTCCTTCACCACGCTTCTTGCCTGCTTGTCTTCCCTGAGCCCTTTGAAGGAGGGATGCCGCAGGCGGCCGTCCGGCGTCCATTCGGTAAATTCAACCTCGGCCACCAACTGGGGCCTTACCCAGATCGCGCCGCGCCTCCCTTCCACGGTCATATTGGAATAGGGGTCATCCGTTTTGCGCCAGCTTGTCGAGCATTTTGCGGATCTTCCGGGAAAAGTCTGCGGTGAAGCCTGTGCCGACGCGGCCGGAATAGATCAACTTTTCGCCGTCATAAAACCCGAGCAACAAAGCGCCGACTCCAGGACCGCCATTCGAGGGTCGAGTGAATCCACCGACCACGAATTCCTGGCGCTTCTGGCACTTGGTCTTAAGCCAGGTCTTGCTGCGTCCTTGGTGGTAAGGCGCATCGACGCGTTTGGAGACGATTCCTTCCAGACTGCATGCCGCAGACGTTTTGCAGAAAGTGATCGGCATCTTCGCTAAAATCCGCACTGAAAAAGTATGCTTTGCGAGTTGTTGGCGGGATCGATTTTTCGTCAACAATTCCTGGAGAGCATTTTTCCGTTCCCGCAGAGGTAGGTCAACCAAGCTATGCCCGTTCAAGATAAAGCAAATCGAAAAGGTAATACTGCAGGCGACTCGTTTCCCCCTTCGATAGCGCGTCTTTCAACTGGCTGAAATCGCTTCTTCCCTTACCATCGGTAACAACAACTTCTCCGTCCATCACGGCACTATCCACGGAAAGAGCCGCCAGGCGGTCTGCGATGATTCTGAATTTATCCGTCCAGTCATTGCCGTTACGGCTGTAGATCGTGACATCGCCATGGTCGATATAGGAAACCATACGGTAGCCGTCGAATTTGACTTCATGCACCCATTCAGCACCCTTCGGCGCAGAGGTGCTGAGAGTGGCAAGTTGCGGCGGCGTAAATCCCGGCATTTTCGCCGTCTTGCCCTTAGCGCGAGTGCCCTTAGCCGGCTTGGGACTGACTTTGCGCGCAGGACGTTTGGTTTTCCTCGACGGCCGGTTGCGACGCGATTGCTTTTCCAAGCTTTGTTTCCATCGGCGGCGATTTCATCCATTGTGCGGCCGCTCAGGACGCTGGTTTGGTTGTCATTTACCAGAGCTCCGTTATCGCCAGGCCGTTCTTCACCGTCGTGATGTTTGATCAGCAGCCAGCTATTGTCGCGCTTGTCCCTGCTGCGCGTCTTCACCAGTGTCCACTCACCCTTCATCCGCTGGCCATACACAATGGAAGACCAGCTTGCCATTCGCCAGGCCCTCCCTGGCATCACCGACCGGCTCCCAGGTTCCCTGATCCCAGAGCATCACCGTGCCGCCCCCATATTCACCAGCGGGAATGATCCCTTCAAAGGACTCCGTAAGCGACCGGATGATCCTCCACCGCCATAGCCAAGTCGCCTGTCTTTGGGATCGGGGCTGGGACCCTTGGGCACGGCCCAACTTTTCAGGGCGCCATCAAGCTCCAGACGGAGATCGTAATGCAAATGAGACGCAGCGTGTTTCTGGATCAGGTAGCGGTTTCCTTGATCGGCCGCCAGCCGACCCTTAGGCTCCGAAGTCTTGGTGAAATCCCGTTTGGCACGATATTTGGTAAGCTTGTCTGCCATCACGCACAACTTCCCGACGAACTGTTCTTATGGCACGGCGGAATACTGATCATCCCATCAGGGCTTTGGATGCTAAAGTCCTTGTTTTCGTGCGCCTGTCCTCTGAATGTGCGCCCGCTGCCTCGTTCACTCATGCTATATTTTCATCTGAACCTTCGGGGCGGCTTCAACAAACTTGGCAAATCTTATGAGCATGCTGAAGAAACTCGTTTGGGTACTCGTCGCTCTTGTGGGAGCCCTGTCGCTCGGAGTCATCGCCTCCACCCGCGGGGAGCACTTGAACGCCGTGTGGCTGGTCGTCGCGGCGGGGTGTATCTACATGCTCGGATACCGCTTCTACAGCCGGTTTCTGGCCTTCCGGGTGGTGCAGTTAGACGACCGACGCGCCACCCCGGCGGAGCGACTGGAAGACGGCCGCGATTTCGTGGTGACCAACAAGTGGGTAGTCTTTGGGCAGCACTTCGCGGCGATTGCCGGCCCGGGGCCGCTGGTCGGACCCATCCTCGCTGCCCAATTCGGATATCTGCCGGGCACCCTCTGGATCGTGATTGGCGGAGTTCTGGGCGGCGCGGTTCAGGATTTCGTCACGCTTTTCTGCTCCGTTCGCCGCGACGGAAAATCTCTCGGCCAGATGGCCAAAGAGGAAATCGGCGCCGCCGCCGGATTCACCTCCATGTTTGCCGTGCTTTGCATTCTCGTGATCCTCCTGGCCGCGGTCGCGCTGGTTGTGGTCAACGCGCTCAAGTCCAGTCCGTGGGGATTGTTCACCGTCTCCATGACCATCCCCATCGCCGTGCTGATGGGAATCTACGTCCGGTATCTGCGTCCCGGACGTGTTCTCGAGACGTCCATCATTGGCTTCTTGCTAGTGTTCGTGGCGGTGCTGGGAGGGCGTTACATCGCGGATTCGCATACCATCGCGCCGCTGTTTACGTATGCCGGGCCGGCGCTCGCTCTCATGGTGATCGTCTACGGTTTCGCCGCTTCCGTCCTGCCCGTATGGCTGCTGCTGGCCCCGCGCGGTTACATCTCGACCTTCGTCAAGCTCGGAGTGATTTTTCTTCTGGCCGTGGGAATTCTCGCTGCTCATCCGCAAATGCTCCTGCCTCCCTTCACGCGCTTTGTGGATGGGACTGGCCCCATTTTCGCCGGTAAAATCTTCCCCTTCTGCTTCATTACCATTGCATGCGGCGCCATTTCCGGATTCCATTCGTTGATCTCATCGGGCACCACGCCCAAGCTGCTCAGCCAGGAAAGCCATGCCCGGCTCGTTGGATACGGAAGCATGTTGATGGAGTCCTTCGTGGCCATCATGGCAATGGTGGCAGCGGCGGTTCTGGAACCCGGCACGTATTTCGCCGTGAACAGTCCGGCAGGAATCGTAGGAGCGCGGCCCGCCGCAGCGGTCGCCACCATTTCCGGCTGGGGATTTCCAGTGACGACGGCGCAAATGGCGGACCTCGCCGCGCGCGTCGGCGAGCTCACCCTCTTCAATCGTACGGGTGGAGCGCCCTCGCTCGCCGTCGGCATGGCGCAAATATTCTCCCATGTTTTAGGCGGCGGCGCGGTGATGGCCATCTGGTATCACTTTGCGATCATGTTTGAGGCCCTTTTCATTCTCACCATCATCGACGCCGGAACGCGCGTGGGCCGCTTCATGTTGCAGGAAGTCTTCGGGCATTTCTGGAAACCGCTGGGCAGAACGGGCTGGTACCCCGGCATTATTCTCTCGAGCGCCCTAATTGTCGGCGCTTGGGGATATTTCCTTTACCAGGGCGTCACCGATCCGCTGGGGGGAATCAACAGCCTCTGGCCGCTGTTCGGAATTTCGAACCAACTTCTGGCCACTGTCGCCTTGTGCGTCTGCACCACCATCTTGATCAAGATGGATAAATGGCGGTACACCTGGGTCACGTTTGTGCCACTGGGCTGGCTTTGCGCCGTCACCATGACGGCGAGTTACCAGAAAATCTTTGCGGAGAACCCGCGCATCGGATTCCTGTCCCACGCTCGCTTCCTGGCGGCGCAGGTTGCCTCGGGAGCCATCCCCGCGAGTCAAACGGCCGCCACCTCGCGCCTGATTTTTAATGGTCGGCTCGATGCCGCGGTGACGGGCATTTTCGCCGTCCTTGTTGTCGTGATTCTGGCGGAGTCGGCGCGCCAGTGGTGGATGTACGCCACACGCCGTAAGGTAGCAGTCCTGAAGGAGTCGGCCGTGACAGTTTCGAGATTTGTCCCTTCGGAGGCGCCGGAAATGTCGTAAGGCTATTTCCCCATCGACGTCCACGGAGGGTGCAAATTATAGTGACCAATGCCGAAGTAGCGCGGGCATCCTGCCCGCTGTCTCGGGAGCGTCCCGCTCCCGCCTGGAGTTTCTACATTTGACCATTGCGTCCACCCATGATCTTCGGAGCACAGCCAAGAGTGGCTGTGCCACCAGTGGCGCAGGCACTCCTGCCTGCGTTTCGGCTTCCCTTAAAAAATGTAGAAACTCGAGTCGGGAGCGTCCCGCTCCCGCGCAGCGTGGGCAAGATGCCCACGCCACAGCGGGCGTAACGCCCGCGCTACGAAAGCGGTTCGTTACTCTATTTCGTAAGACTCAGTAGAAGGCGGGGCGAAATATGGCAGGTTGGAAAAGAGTTTGGTTGAGAATCTGGGAGTATCTGCGGGAAGCCTCGGGAGAACGGGATTACGACCACTACCTGGCATGGGCCAAACGCGCCGGGCTTACTCCCATCAGCCGCGATGCTTTTTTCCTCTCCCAAATCGAGGCGCGTTATACCCGCCCCAATAGGTGCTGCTGAGAATCCCGCCGAACGCCCGCGTGCCGTAGCGCGGAGGTACGCGTCGTTGGCGTTCCTCCGCGGCTTTTGGTTATTTCGCGTGAATTAACGTGTAAACGCCCGCCGCATTAAGAGCCGCGGAGTAGTGCTGAGATGCGCACAACTCCGCGCTACCAGACGATGGTTGCTTTGACCCCTGTTGATCGCAAGTGTCGGTCGCGACGTAAACGCACGTAGCGCGGCCCCCTGTTTTTGGGGTCCGCGGTTTTTCACATACCTACACGGCAAATTTGAGAGTTCCTCACGAGCCATTTAGAATAGATTTGAAGTACCCTTGCCGTCCCGAAGTTGTGTCGTGGGGAGCGGGAAGCTTACTTCTCTTGCAACGTCATGCTGGGTTCGGGAGCGGGCGGGGTGCAATCTCCTTTGCGGACGCCCTGTGAAAAGCGGCCCGTCGGTAAGAAGAGAGTGATGGGGAATGCCTTTTCAGAATACAGGTGGAATCATTCGGGTCAACGATTAGTGCTCGGAGCAGCCTTTACGCTCGTCCTATCATCTGTCCCCGAGGTCGAATTGTCGGTGCGCTTATTGACGGGAGAGCCTTTCATCCAAACCGGCATTCGTCGGACAATGGTAGAGTTATTCCCCATGCGGCTCCAAAACGCTTGATATTTCAATTCATCATCCTCTGGCAATTTTGGCATCTCAAGACTCCCTCTTCTTCGATATTAGCGCGTTTAAACTCTCCCAGGCAAGGCTTTCTCTATTTAAGTATGTGTTTGGTTGCATCTGTAGACGTGGGGGAGCGTCCCGCCTGTGCCAAGCTTTCAGTTTACCCCCCTCCTTACGTTCTATCGGATAACCAGTACTCAACATTAAAGAAAAGAGATCGAAATACCTTCGTGGCCCAATACCATTAAATGGTAGAAACGGCACCATCTTTTCGACAGTCTGGTCCACTGAAATCGCATCATTATGAAGTTCCGGCGCCTTGCTCTTGGGGTACGGTTCTACATAAACCACTCTTGCGATACCTGCGGCAATGATATGTCGACAGCAGTTATGGCAAGGGAAGGTGGTCGTATAGAGCGTCGCCTTTCGCGTACTGCGAGCCGTCCTCGCACAGGCGAGCAGCGCCTCCATTTCGGCATGAACTGTCCGTCCAAACTCCGTAATATCAGTCAAGCCTGTCGGCCTCAGAATTGATTTCGCCTGGTCAACAGTCAGATCGCTCCTGCCAAGCTTCTTCAGAATCTCTTCCGTCATTCGGTTTTTTTCTAACTCGTTGGAGTCACACTTTTTCTCAATGTCTCTGCTACTGCCTTTCTCCGGCCCATACAGCCCGCCTCCATATTTTGGCACATCGTTGTAGCCCACCGAGAGCAGATCGCCGTCGGCATCGACGATCGCCGCCCCGACCTGTCGGGACAGGTCGCCCGAACGAAGCGATGCGGCATAGGCCGTAAACATGGCCTGCTCCTCGTGCGTTGGGGTAATTGTGGGGCAACCGAAGATCAGGTCCAGAAACCGGGGAACTTCTGTTTGGTAGTTTTCGGTTGTGAAGAAGACGTCTGCAAGGTGAAAGGTTTGTCGAGTCTGCTGACCATATTCTTCAACTTCTGCGGCATCTTGGTCGATTAGCGCTGACTGCGCGCCCCCCGGGATGCCCTTCTGTTTGAAGTACTCATCACGGTGCTCCTTCGTTGATGATAGGCCCAGTAGGAAAAATCCGCTACCGTATATTCTCCTCAGTGTGTCGACCTCCTCGGGTCTCTTCAGGCTGAGAATTAAATGCGCCGTCCGTGGCAGTGGCCTGCCCAACTCGTCGCGTTCGCCTTCCTTCTCTTTGTTATTCGGCTCCCCGGGGCGCCCGGTGTGAATTAGCCCTGCTGCAACACGTGCGAGGATGTCTTTGCTCTCCGTGAGCTCACGGATGAGGTTGCCCGCGTCAATTTTGTAATGGGCGAGATCTGCTGGCCCGGCGGGAGGATGCCACTCTTGACCAAGCCTCTTGAGGAGTTCGGGGAAGGCTCTGGTCAAGCGTATGGGGTTGATTTCGTATCCAAACTGGCCCAGGTAGTCGTTAAGGGTGGCCTCAACTCCAATTCGTTCGGTACCGAGAGGGTACACCATGGCAATGACTAATTCGGCATCGGGAAAGTATCCAAGGATTGGGTCACGCATATCTGCCATTTTGGCCTTTAGCTTTCAATTGGGTAGTGTGCTATTCATGTGTTGTTGACCCGTAAGACGCCGTTATTTTTCACGCTAGCCGTGGTATTCTTTTTATATGGCAGACCCAATCAAAACCGCAAGGCATATGTTCGACGAATTCCTCTCGAAAGTTGACCCTTTAGCAGTTCCGGGATTTGACCCGGATGCCAAGGACCCCCAAGCTCAGGCTGCTGGTCTCAAGGGTGCTAGAAGGGGCGGAATGGCAAGAGCGGTCAGTCTGACGCGAACGAGGCGACAGGAAATCGCCCGGAAGGCCGCTAAAGTTCGCTGGGCGAAACCTTAGCATGAATGCTGCAAGTGGTCGTTTCCCGCTCACTTCTCCAGTTCCGGTTTTTTAGAATCGTATGGCAATGGAAGGCCGAAAAAATCTGTATTCTCATCTCCGCCTCCGGTAATAGCCGAGAACATTGATTTTTCCTCTTTCAACGTTTCCGCTTTCGCAGTGCGAAGCGAATCAATAGTCTCCATTATGGTTTTATTCTTTTCGAGGAATTCCTTGCTTTCCAATTCGATATCGGCAGTGTCTATGAGTACCCTACCGACCTCTTGGTCTGACCACCTCAATAACTCCGTCATAGCTTCAATATTCCGCCAGCCTACAACGCCGCTTACCCCATCCTCTCTCAGGATGGCGATGTGACTATCTCCACCGCACCCGTCCACATGTTCCTTGGCTTGGAAGAGAATGTAGGCAGCAAGAATGACACACTGGCGAAGGTTCAAATGACTTCCGTACATCCGACCTGCCAAGAAATCAGCCATGTAGTATCCAGCACCCGATGAACTGTATCCAGATTTCTCATTTACAATTGCGTCAATGGCACTAAAGAGACGACTAGTATTTCCCATTTTTACACCATAAATCAATTCTGCGCTTGGGCATAATCCGGGTTGAAAAATTTGCCCAAACTCCTTGTATGTCTCCTTAATGCTCTTTTCTATTTTCTCGCACGCTTCATCGAGATTTGTTCCATATTTAGCATCTTTCCAAGCGGTCTCGACAAGCTTGTCGATGAATGGACCATTGCCAGCACCACAAAATGCTATAGCCAGAGTATCCCCTTCGTGTGGACCTCCAAACGGTTCAAAGCGAAGTTTTGGCACGCTGCGCTTTGAAGTTCCAATTGTTTCCTGTGTGTCCGCACAGATTACGATGCCCTCGGAACATTTGAATCCGGCAATGATAGTCACGGCTTTACTCCTCGGAAGCCGTGAAGGTTTGGGGTGTGGGAGACATGGCGGCTTCGGAGGCATCATTGTATACCTCCAGCCAAATCTTTTTTCTCCCAACACAAGATTTCCCGTGACAATGCTTGCGCTATATTATATTCTTGTGTTGTTGAGTGAGAGGACACAGAATGAACTGCCCAACCTGCAACCAAGCCGCCAACAAGTTCGGGAAAGACCGGAAGGGGCATCAGCGGTATCGCTGCGCAACTTGCAAGGTGACTTTCATCGAGCCTCAGCCCAAGCCGCTTGGCGACATGCTCTTGTCCGAGGAAAAAGCCATCGGCGTCTTGCAGCACTTGGTGGAGGGCTGCTCTGTCCGTACCACTTCCCGAATCACTGGTGTGCATCCAAAGACGATTTTGAGTCTCCTGTCCTTGGCTGGCGAGAGGTGCGAGCGATTGATGAACGACCGCATCCATGGGCTGCGGGTCAAGGACGTGCAGTGCGACGAACTTTGGGGATATGTAGGAATGAAGGAAAAGACCAAGGCTAAGAAAGGCAGTGACGATGCCACGATAGGTGACGCTTGGACGTTCGTTGCGATAGAACGCTACACCAAACTGGTTCTTGCTTGGCACCTTGGACGGAGAACAGAACGGGATACCGTGGCATTCATGGAAAAGCTGGCTGCGGCTACAGAGGGTGGCTTCCAAATCACCACGGACGGGTTCAAGCCCTATCAGGACGCCGTGGTCCTGAGCCTTGGGGTTCAGGGCGTTGACTTCGCCCAGTTGGTCAAGCTGTATAGCGCAAGCCCTGAGAGCGAAACCCGCTATTCTCCCGCCGATTGCATCGGCTGCAAAAAGGTTCCCGTGTTCGGAAACCCCGACCCCAAGAAAATCAGCACGTCGCACGTCGAGCGCCAGAACTTGACCATGCGAATGCAGATGCGGAGGCTCACCCGGTTGACCAATGCCTTCTCGAAGAAATGGGAGAAGCTTTACGCCATGCTGGCGCTGTATTTCGCTTGGTATAATTTCTGCCGGGTCCACCAGACCTTGAGGGTCACCCCCGCCATGGAAGCTGGTATTGCTGGGCATGTTTGGGAGATAAAAGAACTCTTGGGGTCCACAGCCTAACCGCAAATCACCTTGTTTCCTCAAAAGATTAGTGGTTGAATACGGCGGATGAAATCTTTGATTCTGGCTGTGGTCTTGGTTGTCATGCAGGCACCTGTGCCAGTTCCACGGCAGGCATCCGATAACCAAGCTCGTGGCAGCTATAACAGCCAAAATAGGGCTGCTGACAATCAGCGGCCACCCGCCCCGCCTCCTGTCCCATTGCCTGTCAACCCCAAAATAAAGAAGGATGCAGGCCAACCCCAATGCAATCCAAATGCACAGAAAACCATAGTCATCAGAGAACCGGTCTCCGTGACGGTAGCGGAAAGTCGGTGGGGCAAAGCCTATGTTATCGCCACAATCGCACTGGTATTGGTTGGGGTCATCGGGATTTGGTTTGCCCGTCGAACTCTGCGTGCCGTAGAGGAGCAAAGCAGAGCAGCGGTCATTGGCGCAACTGCTGCTAGGTTGAATGCCCAAGCCGTTATAGATTCGGAACGGGCTTGGATTCAAGCGGGACCGGACATGCCAGAATTCAAGATTGAGAATCTGGCTGCGCTGGATGCAATACCGGTTTTCAGTTGGTTTGTCCTCAACGCCGGTAGAACGCCAGCGAGGCTCATTGAGATAGCGGCTCGATACCGCTTGATTAAGAGTCTTACACGTATCCCCAGCGAGCCTGAATTTGAGGGGGACTTGGAAAGGATACCGCTCTATGAAAAGCTGCTGCTTCCCGATGAGCGTTTCTGGTCGTTTCAACCCCTTGAACCGTCCGTCCTCACCCCAAGAGAAATCACCGCCATTAGAGACGGGGAACGCATTCTGTTCGCTTATGGTTATGTCAAATATCTTGATGTCTTCGGGGGCGACCACGAGACGGGGTTCTGCTGGTACTACTTCGTTCCACAAGGTGGTATGATTACGTTTGCAAAAGAGGGATGGCGTCCCTATCTTCAGGCACCACCAGCTTACAAGAAGGCAACCTAGAGCCAGAACCGCCAGCAACACGGCTTTAGCACACCACCTTCAATTGAGGAGAATTGACGTCATCAATTATTCACGACACCCAAGGGCCTCCGGCGTCCAGCACCAGGAAGAGGTTAGGCATTACACAACTTATTCTCCCGCGATGCAAGCCTGAATCTTGCGTCTGTAGGCGGGCGGGTAGCCAAGGTTAGTGCTCACTCGGCGCTCGCTCCCGCGAAGCCTGGAAGCTCAAGGTCGCTTGTCCTTCGCAAGCGTTTCTTCAATTTGTTGAATGGCGGCGTCGATCCACCAGCGCTGATCCGGCGTTGCCTTTTCCCGGGCGGATTGCAGCGCGGGTAGGGCGAGGCTCGACTGCCGGATCAGTCCGTCCACCGCAGCTTCACGCACCTCGTAATTCGGATCTCTAAGTTGCTCGATGAACGTCGCGAGCTGCTTTTGGGGATCCACGTGGATTGCCACTTCCGTCGCGGAAGGTGTGGGATCCATCTGAAGGCGAACATCCAGCGCCGCGGCTTCAATCCTGTGCCTGCCATTGGCCAGCCAGTTTATGGTGGCGTCCGCGTTCTCCGCGGGCGAGCTCCATGCCCCGCCGTCTACCCTCCAGGTGAACCACGCCCTTCCCTTTCGTCTGAGTCTCGAAATGTAATTTCACGATTCCCGACGCCTCCACGCTGGCATGCACCTTTGTTTGCGGCAATGGCGTGAGGGAGTCGAGGATGACGTACTCCCCAACATCGGGGTGAGCGCGAAAGTACGTTTCCAGGAAAACATTTCCCTGCGGATCGATGAACGCGGTCTTTATCGTCCGGGAGTCGATGAAGGGCTGGCGCTGCTCGGGGGGAAACTGCGCCACGCAGAGCCCCGGTATCGCGCGATACAACTGGCCGTGCGCGGTCAACCAGTAGGTTCCCAAGCGGTCCTGCACTACGGATTCAGGATTGCCAACTTCGCAGCCGGGCGGCGGCGGAACGGAGTGTCGTGCCGTTCTCTCCTGGTCCGTGCCGAGTCCTGCGCTCGTAGGTTGCGAGACTCCACTTCGCGGATTTGGTGTACTCCCAGGTCTTACCCGCGATGTTCACGGCGAAGTTTCCGGCGCGATCGAAAAAGGCCGGCCCATCAAATCCCCTTCGTTGGCTGGCGTCAATATCCTGCGGCTTCCATGCCTGCCATGCTTGACCATCGAAGTAATGCGCCTGCCCGCATTCATCGCGGTAGCCGATGTGGCCGTCCGGTGAAAAGCTTGCAACCGTAAAGCGATTTCCCTCCACATGAAAACTCGCGCGATTGGGCAACTGCGCCTGGAGGGCGGCAGAGAATTCGGGAAAAGTCTCCGCATTTTCCCGCCGGGGATCGAGGATCGCGACGGGCCCGCGACAGCGATTGTAGACGAGCCAGATGCGGTCCTGGGAATCCACGCCATAATTCCAAAGATTCCGATGGGAGAAATCCTCCGGCAGGGCATGGTCCGTCCAGATCTTTCCATCCCACTCGCTGATCGCGTTCTTATCACCCGAAACGAAGCCCCAAAGGTGATTCCGGCTGTCGGGAACTAATGCGCGTAGCGGGTTTAATGTTCGAGTACCGGCCGGCGACTGCAACGCGGCCAGCAAATCCGCCGGCTTCACCGCGATGCTTCCACAGTCCAAGCTGCCACTGGTGGCGGCAACCAAGAGGAGTCGATCGCCGGGAAGCGCCATGACCCCTTCCGATCCGTCGAGCGAGTAACCATATCTCCAATCGATGTGTACTGGCTCGCCGTGCCCCGACGGGATAAACCAGGGTCCGGTTCCAAAGGCGCCGAGCCATAACCCTGCCGGAGTCGCGAGGAACGAGCGAGCCGAGTCGTTGAGGAGTTGTGGGCGCATATCAATTCCATTCACCAGGCGCTTCCATTCGCCATCTTGCAACTGCCAGAAGTCGCCAAGCCGGCCCTCTCCTCTGCGCTCGGTGACCGGCATGGAGCCATCGACCGAAACGATGTAAGTGGCTTGCCCCGCACGATAGATGGATTGAATGAAACGGAAGGGGTTGGATGCCGGCTCGGCAACCGCCTCGGCGGCGAGCGTCCGGGTGTCAACCCTGTAGAGCCGGCCGCGTGGCGCCCCGACCAACATGTGGTTGGCGTCTTCGGGCACGACCGCGGAAAACGTCTTCGCCGACGGGTCGGGAAGATCGGAGTGGAGGGTGAAACTCTTGCCATCGAAAATCAGAATGCCCTGAAGCGAGGGCACTCCGCCGCCTCCGCCGCGACGGCCGGACCAAAACCAAACCCGCCCTTGCCCATCCGCCGTCGCGTAGACCGAGTCGAAATTCAGCCGCGCATTTTTGGGAAGATTGGCATCGTAGCGATGGTCGTACTCGATCGTGTACGCGCATTCGGCTTTGCCATCCGGGGTAATGCGGTAGATGTGGATGCCCGCTTCAGTGACCCAGATGTTTTTGTTGGGATCGACAAAGATGTTGGGAAAGAATCTATTGACGTTGCCCGTAAAGTGAACCAGAAGCTTCGAGACCGATCCCTGGTGCCAGGTCACGGCATGCTCGTCTTCCCCGGCGCTCCAAAGGCAATAAACCGCTCCCTCGGGCCCGCGTGCCAATGCGGCGGGCCAAAAATTGGCGGAGATGCCCTCAACCATGGCCGCATTCCATCGGTCATCCTCGTAGCGGAAGAGGCTCTCGCTCATGAGGACGCCGATCCCCCACACCCGGCCCGTGGAATCCTGCGCCAGGGCGTTGAGCCGTGTCGGGTCCACGCGCCAGGGTTGCGCGGCGAGGCTCGGGGCGAGACAAAGGATGCAAAGGAGCAGGCGAGTCGCGATGCGCATGGAGATGCCCTCGGGAGTTATGAACTTCAATTCACCAGGTGTAATGCGCCGTGTAGGTGACAACCTTCTCGGAATCGGGCGGCACCTGGACGCGGAACTCCATGGTCTGGCTGTCGGTTTTGAGATAGGTGCTGGATTTCTCGGTAATCTCCCAGTTTGCGCCGCGATAGAGGTGTTCGACCACGCGAACCTCAACGGGTTCCTTTTTGTGGTTGCGCAGTTTGATCTCAAAGGACTCGTCCAGCATGCGCCGAGCCATGTCGCTGCGATAGTCCGTGCGCCGACGCTCACCCTTGATGTCGAAGGCGTCGCCCGTGTAAACACGCACCGTCTCATCGCGCGGCGTATGCTTGATGTCATTCTCGCCAGTGAATTCCAGTTGGCTGTCGGTGTCTTGCCGGTAGAAGCGTAAGCGGCCCGCCGGCAGGGGCATGCCCAGGTGGTTCGCCTCTGAGTTCGCGAACTCCCGCATCACGGCCACGTCAGAATTCGATTCGGTTCCGTATTCGCTGTTCTGCCGAATGCTTTCCATATTCCATCCCTGGTATTGGTTCGGGTTGATCTTCACCCCATCGTAGACATAAAACCGCTCCGACTTGATTCCCGATGCGCGCACGAACTCCACCTGCTTGCTCTCCTGATCGTGGAGCGTAGTGGGGCGGTGCAGTTCGTAGAGATGGTATTCCTCGAACGACTTCTCGGAAACCTGGGGAGGAATGCCCCCCATTGCCGCTCCAACTGTGATCGCGTCGGCCATCATGAAACGTCCGTTCATGGGGGGCTGTATCTTGTTGACGTTTCCAGCCATCAGCTTGATGCGGGCGTTGTCAAAGGTCTTGCCCGTCTGATTGTTCACGGTCACCCAGCCCACCAGATCGAGCTGGTCGCCCTTCTCGGGAGCGACGAGGTTGTAGTCCGCATTCCAGGTAATTTGGCCGGTCACGTAGCTGAACTCGGCGTTCATTTCGCCGGGCTTATCGGATTGCAAAACCCAATTGAGCGTCGGCTTCAGGATGGTGTCACCGATCAGCGCGGGAAACACTGGGGAACCGGGCAGTCCAAAGCGCAACTGGCCGTCCACCTCGATGATTGGCTCCTGCATCGCGCCTGAATAACCCACGCGGGGCGAGATGTAGCCACTGCGAATGACCTTGCCCCGCACTACGGATTTGGGGTCGTTCGGCTGCAACAGAAAGTCGAGCGTCTTACCCTCGTACAGCGAGAGAAGGAGTTGCTGTGATACCGGGTCGGCGCGGTAATTCTGCTCGAGAATCTGCAAGGTGCGGGCTCCCGTGGGGTCACGGAGAATCACCGAAGCGGGCTCGAGGTAAGCGGTCGTGTCAGTGAATTGAACGCGATTCTCGCCGGGCTTGAGCTCGAGGGGAATCAGCACTCGGACCACGGCGAAGTTCTGGTTGTAAATCGTGAGTTGAGGGTCGGCCGCCCCGGCATTCACTGCCAGCAGGCACACTGCGACCGCGATCTGGAAGAAACGGTTGGGTTTCATGACGCTGCTCCTCGGAATAGCCGCCAAGATTTACTACGGGATGAGAAACAGACTGCTGAAGCCAAGTTGTATCATGCCGGAAAAATATGTCCACCGTCATTGGCTCCCGCGCGTTTGGCGGAGTGATGCATTCTCCCCCGGGCGATGCTCTGAGGCAACCGCACCGCGCTCGTGCAAGTCGGCGCGGGAATTGTTGCCGGTTTTCGGGTGGCGGGGGGCAATTCCATGCAAAAAAGCGCGCCTTTTCGATGGACATTCTGTCGCTCGACCCTGTATTTTCATAGATATAGTCGGATCATCCTGCATTTTTAACATCTTTTTTGCGATGGTATCTCGAGCGCGGGTAACGCCGATGTAACCTGCTTATTTTCATAGTGTTGGCGGGATGAACCTTTTTGTCCCTGGTATCCCAAATCTCGATTAACTGGTCGTATTTTCATAAACATAGTCGGAAACTCGTTCCCGCAGCATTTGCTTCCCACCACTCCGTCGACTTTCCGTAAGTTCCCTGTTTTCATGAGCTTGATTCCG
The DNA here is from genome assembly GCA_963808085.1 of uncultured Acidobacteriota bacterium. Lineage (GTDB taxonomy): Bacteria > Acidobacteriota > Terriglobia > UBA7540 > UBA7540 > Bog-366. The sequence goes on along the minus strand of CAWEFC010000023.1, from coordinate 253,602 downwards.
AGCTTCCGAGGTGAAGTGATGGGCGAGGTCGCAGGATAACCCACTTATTTTTCATGAATATAGCGGCTTCGCAGAGCTCGTATAGGGCCTTCGCCCCGTTTTGCGCCTCAGTGCCGCCAAAAAGTCGCACCCACAACGAAAACTCGCATCTGAGAGGAGGATCAGCAGTGGAGTATGGACCAACTTTCATCATCCGTTTGCGCCTCTCGATCGTTCGCATGCCGCGCCTGTTCCTTTCACCTCGCCGGCGTCCGCTGGCCTCAGCGTCTAGTTTAACACGGCTATCTGTCTTGACAATCGAAATCGAGGCTACATCATAAACTGCTTAAAACCAAGGGGTTATCGGCGGGCAGGGAAGGGCAAATTCACCGGGTATTGCCGGCCGGACGAAAACGCCTATGAATCGGACAATATCGCTTGTGAAATTGTCCGAATCCACCACGGGATGGAGACGATTCGTAAACCGGCACGAATGCGTCGCAGGGGCACCACGCGTGGGTGCCCACCGGGGGCCGATTCGACCCCGGAGTGGGCAGGCACGAGGCCTGCCCCTACGTCGCTGGCTAACTGCGTTCGGCCCCTGCGGGGCCCACGCCTTACCTCGACTTTAGCGGGACCCTGCACCCTGCTGCCGTTGCGAACCCGCGAGCGAATTGTTAGGATAGCCCTCCCGCTGTCGGCCGGCGTTGTCCCGGATTGAGGGCGTTAAAATCGGCCATAAGGATGTTATCGATGAGACTGCTGAAGGTCTGCGCTGCCGCTTTACTTTTCCTTTCCCTCTCGCTGGGCTTCGCCACTCCCGTGAACGATGAAGCCGTCCACGGAATCAACCCAGCTTACATGGATACGAAAATTTCCGCGTGCGTGAACTTCAACCAGTACGCGAACGGGGGGTGGATGGCCTCACATCCGATTCCCCCGGAGTATCCGAGCTACGGAACGTTTCGGGAACTGAGGGATCGAAGCCAGGAAGCTCTTCACCAGATTCTTGAGACCGCTGCCAGCCGAAGGAACTCGCCCGCGGGAAGCGACGAGCAAAAGATCGGCAACTTCTATGCGAGCTGCATGGATACAACCCAGGTCGAGAGCGAAGGCGCCAAGCCGCTTCAGCCGGAGTTTGACCGCATTAGTCAGATTCACGACTTGTCCAGCCTGAGAGCGGAGGTTTCCCGACTGCAGGGGTCTGGAGTCAATGCTCTATTCCACTTTTCCGCCCAGCAGGACCGCAAAGACAGTACACAAATGATTGCCAGCGCGTCCCAGGGGGGAATGGGTTTGCCCGAACGGGACTACTACTTTAAGGACGACGCGAAATCGCAGCAGATTCGCGATGCGTACGTGAAGCATATTGCCAGCATGTTTACGCTGTTAGGCGACGATGCCGCCAAGGCCGCGGCCGAATCTCAAACGGTGATGGCGCTTGAAACCAAGCTTGCGCAGCCCTCGATGAGCCGCATCGAAATGCGCGATCCCGACGCGACCTATCACAAAATGGCGCTCGCGGAACTTGAGACCATGACGCCCAACCTCTCCTGGGAAGGGTACCTGAGCGACCTGGGTTACGCGCAAGTCAATCAGGTCAACATCGGCCAACCGAAGTTCTTTGCGGCGCTCAATGATTTGCTGGCCTCTGCACCGCTCGATGATTGGAAGACCTACCTGCGCTGGCAATTGATTTCGGCGGCCGCTCCGGCGCTCTCCGACAGCTTTGTTCAGGAGGACTTCAACTTTCACGGACGCATCTTGCAGGGAACCAAAGAAATCCTGCCGCGTTGGAAGCGCTGCGTGGACTCGACCGACCGGCATCTGGGATTTGCCCTGGGCAAGGAGTACGTGCAGAAACAATTTCCGCCGGAGGCCAAAGCCCGCGCCGACAAGATGGTTCACTATCTCATCGAGGCCTTGCGTGAGGATATTCAAACCCTTCCCTGGATGGGCCCGGAAACCAAGAAAGCCGCGCTCGCCAAGTTGGACGCGTTCACTCCCAAGATTGGCTACCCCGACAAGTGGCGCGATTATTCTGCTTTCAATGTGGATCGTGGGCCGTTCGTGGAGAATGTTCTTCGTGGCGACCTGTTTGAGTTTCATCGTTCGCTGAACAAAATCGGAAAGCCGGTGGATCGCTCGGAATGGGGAATGTCTCCGCCCACCGTCAATGCCTACTACAATTCCTCGATGAACGAAATCGTGTTTCCGGCCGGAATCCTTCAGCCACCGTTCTTTGACCCGAAGGCCGACGACGCCGCGAATTACGGAGGCATCGGCGCCGTAATCGGCCATGAAATGACTCACGGATTCGACGACCAGGGCCGCAAGTTCGACGCGCACGGCAACCGCAGCGACTGGTGGACCGCTGATGATCTGAAAAACTTCCAGGAACGAGCCGCATGCGTGGAGAAGCAGTTTGATGCTTACGTTGCGATCGATGATATTCACGAAAAGGGGAAACTCGTGCTCGGCGAGAGCATCGCGGACCTGGGAGGCCTGACGATTGCTTATAAGGCTTACCAGAAAAGCTTGGAAGGGAAGCCGCGGCCTTCGGAGATCGGCGGGCTCACGCCCGAACAGCGCTTCTTTCTCTCCTTCGCGCAAATCTGGGCGGGCAACGACCGGCCGGAATTCATTCGGCTTCAGGTGAATACTAACCCGCACCCGCTAGGTAATTTCCGCGCCATCGCCGCGCCCTCCAATATGCCGGCGTTCCAGCAGGCCTTTGGATGCAAGGCAGGAGACCCCATGGTGCGCGAAGAGCGCTGCACGATTTGGTAAAGAAATGAGTGTCGGTATGATTCGATCAGATCTTCCCATTGTGCTCGGCATCGACGTCGGAACCAGCGGCGTTCGCTCCCTGGCTGCGACGGCGGACGGCGAGGTTCTGGCGGAGGCGCACATCTCGCTTTCTGATTTGCCCACTATAGGGGCGGCCCACGAGCAGGACGCGAGGGCGTGGTGGTCCGCAGTCTGCCATACCACCCAAGAGCTTCGGAAGAAATTGGGAAACGCTCAGCAATGGGCACGGATCGCCGGCCTTGCGGTGACCTCGACCTCGGGGACATTGGTTCTGGCGGATTCCTCGGGCGAACCGGTCCGGCCGTCGATGCTTTACGATGATGGCCGCGGCGCAGCCGTCGCCGAGGAACTGAGCCGTCAGCTTCCCTCCAGGCAGGCGCAAGTCACTGCCTCGTTTTCTCTCGCCAAGGCCCTTTGGGTGCGGCAAGCAAGAACCGTCACTCTGGGAACGCGCGGCCTACATCTTGCACCCTGCCGACTGGGTGACGTCAATGCTTACGGGCGAGTGGGGATTGAGCGATTACTCCAACGCCCTCAAGCTCGGTTACGACACGGAGAAAGGCGGTTGGAATGCTGCCGTGGGCCTTGCTGATATCCCTGCATCGATGCTTCCTCGGGTTGTTGCTCCGGGGGACCAGGTGGGAGTGGTTTCCGCGCGAGCCAGCGAGGAATCCGGCTTGACTGTCGGCGTGCCGGTGCTTGCCGGGGCCTCGGACGGCCTCGCCAGTCTCATTGGCTCTGGAGCGAGTGAAGCGGGCCATGCAAATACAACGCTGGGGACTACCCTGGTCTGGAAGGTTCTTGCGCCCACGAAGCCGCGGTTGGGGCCGGGAATGTACTGCCACTATCTGCCCAGCCATCTATGGGCCCCGGGCGCGGCCAGCAACACCGGCCCTGGCTGCCTCAAGTTCGATTGCCTGGCGCCCGCGGAAATGGATCGGCGCGCGGCCGCGCACCTGCCCACCCCGGTTCAGTGCTACCTTCTTGGCTCGCGCGGAGAACGATTTCCATTTCACAATCCCCGGGCCACGACATTCTTCGAAGGTCGCCCGGCCTCCGAGGAAGAGGGTTACGCTGCACAACTGCAATCGCTGGCGTGCGTGGAGCGATGGGGTTATGAGCGCCTGGAGTCCTCGGGCGTGGTGGTGGGGAGTGAAGTATTCTCTGCCGGAAGTGCTGCTTCCAGTCCGGTGTTGTCGCAGCTTCGCGCCGACCTGCTTCGCCGCACCGTGGTGCGCTCTGCACACCCAACGGCATCGTTCGGGGCAGCCATCCTCGCGGCGGGGACAGTTCTCTATGGAGCTGATTTGACCGCGGCAATCCGTGGAATGACGCGCATCTCGGAGGCCTACACGCCGGAGGTTGGATCCGGGCAGAAGTTCGAGGACGCTTACCAACTTTTCCGCGCCGCCTGCGCCCGCCACGGGTTCGAATAATCCTCACAAATGGCGTGCGAAGCTTTGGACTGCGGCAGCCTGCTGCCGCTTTTTCACCACCCAGCTTGCGGTGTGGTCTGGGCTTCCCCGAAGGGCGGTTAAGCCCGCGTAGCGGGCGCTGTCAGGTTAGCCTACGCCGCCAGCAGAGGGTTAGAGTAGGAAGGAAAATCCTTGAGCCCCGGTCGGTGCGGCATCCGCGGTTCCCCTGCGTCAAGGGGATGTGTCAGCACCGGGATAAAAGGGCGCCGAAATCGTCAGTCTGAGGGGAACCGGGTGTTCAGAGTCTCATCGGCGGGGAGGCGGTAAAAACTCTACAGAAGTTTCCAAATGCGGACCGGATTCGACTCAGCTTTTCGCCACACCAGTTCGCTTTCCCATGGCTGCCCTTGGACTCCCAAGCTTCAAGCTCATCATTCGTACCGCAGCGCAACCATGGGATCGACCTTCATCGCGCGGCGGGCGGGAATATAGCAAGCAAACAAAGCTACGGCTCCTAAGAACGACGAAACGAGCGCGACAGTTATAGGGTCCGGAGGACGGACTCCGAATAGTTGATTGGCAGCAAGCCGGGTCAGGCCCACTATTCCAACGAGTCCCAACCCAAATCCGATGAGAACCGGGGTCATCATGTCCCGAATCACCATCCGACGTACCTGCCCCCTTTGCGCTCCCAGCGCCATCCGAATGCCGATTTCGTGCGTGCGGTGCGAGACCGAGTACCATACAACGCTATAGATTCCGCTGGCGCAGAGGGCCATTCCAAGGGCGCCGAACAGGAGGAGCAACACCGCGTTAAAACGATCGTAAGACAATGTAAAGTCTGCAAGGTAGTCGCTGTATCTGGAAACATTTGTCACCGGCTGACCGTTCCCCGCGGACGCAATTGCGGAGCGTACCGCATTCGCAAGGGCTAGCGGATTCGAAGCCGTCCTCACTGCGAGCGCCGTCTCACTGTGTACCAAGAGCGAGTAAGGTATGTAGACGCCCGGTTGGGTTGGCCGCTGTAGGCCGTCGTTGAGCGCGTCGCCAACGACTCCCACCACTTGGCACCACCCGTTGAGGTCCGGGGGCGTGCCGACGCCCTCAACCTCCCATGGGCGGAGCGAAATGTGGACCTGACGGCCCACCGGTTCCTCGTCGGTGCCCCAAAGCAACCTGGCCATGGTGCGGTTTACCACCGCCACCTGCCGCCCCTCCTGGACTTCCGCCTCTGTAAAGAGTCTCCCTCGGATAAGTGGAACCTGGAAGGTGCGAAAGAACTCTGGACTTACAAGGTTCATTTGAACTGTGTGAGCTTCCCTAGCACCTTCGGTGTGCGCCGGCGTATGGAGGAAGCCGGGCAATGGTGGCGGCTCGGTCGAGATGCTCAGCGCCGCCGCCTCCACGCCTGGCAGAGTCTGTACACGGCTCAAAATGGCGTTCAAAACCGTGACCCTCTCTTGCCACGCGGTCGCGCCCCAGTTGACTGGCATATCCATGGTCAAGATCCGGCCCGGATCAAAGCCTAGCCTGACCGTGCGGAGTGCAAGAAAGCTCCTGAAGGTCAGCCCTGCACTTACCAGCAAAACCAACGCAACCGCGCATTCGCTGACAATAAGTGCGTTGCGTGTGCCGCGTCGGCCGCTGCTTCCCGTTCCTCCCTTTTCTCCGTGGCTAAGCGATTCGCTCAGATTGGACTTTGACGCCCGCAGCGCCGGCGCCAATCCAGACGCGCTTCCCGCGGCAACAGACAAAACCAAAGCGAAGAGCAGCGCCAGACCGTTAACACCGATAACCGCCTCGGTCGGAATCCCGTAGGGCGGCATGATCGAGATGATCAGCCGCACTCCGACATAAGCTATCATGACTCCGAAAGCGCCTCCTACAAGTGAAAGTGTGACGTTCTCAGTCAGCAATTGCCGGATGATTCTTCCTCGGGTCGCTCCCAGCGAGCCGCGTACCACGATCTCGGTCTCACGAGCGTTCCCCCTCGCAAGTTGCAGATTGGCGGCGTTCGCACATGCAATGAGCAGAAGCAGGCCCACCGCGGCAACCAACAAAAGGAGGTTTTCCCGAAACGATCCGACCGCCCAATCGTCCAGCCTTTGCACCTTGGTGATGAATCCGTCAAGTGGATACTCGGCGGAATGCAGTTTTGCCAGTTGTTGGAAAATGAGATTGACGTCCGCCGTGGCGCGGCCGAGCGTTACACCGGGGCGCAGACGCGCCCCAATCCAGACGTATTTCCAACCCTGGTCATAAGGAAGATAGATTTCCCCATTGCCCCAAGCGAATCGCCGGGGAAGCACGCCGATAACCGTATAAACTTTGCCGTCCAGCCGAAGGGTTCTCCCCACGACATTTGGAGCAGACGCATAATGGCGCCTCCAAAAGCGGAAGCTAACGACGGCAACAGGTGCAGGTGACTTCCCCCAAGGCGCGTCCGTCGTCGTAAACACGCGCCCAAGCAGGGGCGAGACGCCGAAGTACTGGAAAGCGTCGCCACTCATCTGGGTAACGAAGACGACCTCGGGTAGATTCTCCCCCGACAGAACCTTGTGGAAGTCGTTGTAGGCGACAAGACCGTCGAACACACGATTCTGATCGCGGACCGCGTGGAACTCTTCCGCAGAGAACCAGTCCCTCGCATCACCATTGGTCCTGCCCACAATCGCGAAGTTCACCATCCGGTCTGCTCCTTGATAGGGGTACGGGTCCACAAAGACCGGATAAACAACACTAAAAATGGCCGTGCTTGAGCCGATGCCGAGCGCGAGCGTCAGGACAGCCACCGCCGTGAAGCCCGGAGTCTTTGCGAGCATCCGCAAGCCGAAGCGAACATCCTGCCAGAGCTGCTCAAGCCAAACGAAACTCCACACCTCGCGCGTCTCCTCCTTGATTCGGGTCACGTTGCCAAATTTGCGCAGCGCCGCATAACGCGCTTCCTCGGACGGCATGCCGCGCCCGATATTGTCCTGCGTCTCCCGCCCGATAAAGTCGCGGATATCCTGGTCGAGGTCGTCCATCATGCGCTTGCGGCGGTGGAACAATCGAGTCCAGATCATGTGGGTTCCCAGTCCTCAGCGCTCAGCTTTCAGCGGTCAGCTAAAGGACCTCTGGGCCACCGGGCCGTAGCTGATAGCTGACCGCTGAAAGCTTCATTCATACCTCAGCGCCACGATTGGATCCACCTTTAAGGCCCTTCGAGCCGGAACATAGCTGGCCGCCGTGGCAACGCCCAGGAGCAGCAAAGTAACGGCCGCAAAAGTTACAAAGTCGGTTGGGTGCACGTGGTAAAGCAGGCTGGCTATCAGGCGGGTCAAGGCGAGCGCGGCGGCCAAGCCCAGCACGCCGCCCATCAGCGCCAAGAGCATACCCCGGCCCACCACCAGGCGGAGCACCTCGAAGCGCTCGGCCCCCAGCGCCATGCGCACGCCGATCTCGTGTGTTCTTTCCGTAACCCATCGGGCCACCACGCCGTAGAGCCCGACCGCCGCCAGCACCAGAGCGAGGGCGGCAAACAAACCGAGTAGCAGCGCCATCACCCGTGGCTGGGCGATCGAATCGGAGCGAATCTGGTCCATGGTCCTCGGGTTCGAAACGGGTTGGTCCCTGTCCACGGACCACACCGCCTGCTCGACCGAAGGAAAGACCTTCAGCGGATCGGAACCGGTGCGAATCAACATGCTCAGGTACGGCCATTGAAAGGGGTCCTGCAAGTAGGAGACGTAAACTTCCGGCTCCGGACTCGACCGCAAGCCCATCTGGGGCACATCACCGCAGATGCCGACGATGGCAAACCAGGTTTTGCTATCGGTCGAGATCCTTTTTCCCACCGGATACTCGTCCGGCCAGAAACGGCGGACCATCGCCTGGTTAACCAACACCACGCCGGGCGCGGCCGCGGCGTCCAGTTCGTTAAAGTCGCGGCCGGCGATCAGCGGAATTCCCAAAGTGCGAAAATAGCCCGGGCCCACCACGTTGACCCGGGCGTGGCGCATCCGGTCCGGTGGATCGGCAAGCCCTTCGATGCTAAAGCTGGAGATGTCCTCGTTTTCAGTGAGTGGAATGTCCGTCACCACGGCCGCGGACTTCACGGCGGGGATTTGGCTCACCCGGTGGAGCATCTCCTGGAAGGTGGCAGCACGAGTGACGGTGTGAGTGTACTTGGCGCCATACAAGGAAAAATTCACCGTCAGAATGTTCTCCGGGCGCAGGCCGGGATTAACTTCAGCCAGAAGGACGAAGGTCTTCATCATAAGGCCCGCGCCGCAAAGGAGTACCAGCGCCAGGGCGACCTCCGAAACCACCAGCGCGCTTCTGAACCGATTGTGCCCGGGATTGCCGGTGAGGCCACGGCTGCCTTCCTTGAGTGACTCATTCAGATCAACCCGGGCAGCGCCGAGCGCCGGGGCCAGTCCCGCGACAAGGCCCGTGAGGAGGGAAACGCCCAGCGTAAAGGCGAGCACCCAGCGGTCAATGCTGAGGTTGAGCGTTCCGGGCAGTGCGAAATTCCGTGCCAGCAGCGCCATCAAGGCGTCCCGCCCCCAGACCGCCAGCAGCAGACCCAGAACTCCTCCTATCACTCCCACCAGCAGGCTCTCCGTGAGCAGCTGCCGAATCAGGCGGCCACGGTCCGCGCCCAGCGACGCCCGCACCGCCAGCTCTCTTTGCCGCGACGTGGCGCTCCCCAGAAATAGGTTCGCCACATTGGCGCAAGCGATCAGCAGCACAAAGCCCACGGCGCCCAGCAGAATCAGCAGGGCGGGCCGGAAACCGTATACGTAAGAAGTCTGAAGCGGCCGCAACTCAATGCCCACATCCTTGTCGTTCTTGGGGTACTGCTGCTGAAGCCGGTGCGCAATCGTGCCCATTTCTGCTTGAGCCTGGACCAGCGTCACATCCGGCTTCAGGCGACCCACTACAAATATGAACCCATGCCCGCGGCTGGCATCGGGCTCGAGTGGCACCACCAGTTTGGCTGCGTCATCAGGGGGAAATTCATAATGAGGGGGCAAAACGCCCACCACGGTATAGTTGTCATCGTTGAGTTTTACCGTTTTGCCCAGCACGTGCGGATCGCCGGCAAAATGGCTGCGCCACAGGCCATCAGTGAGGAGCACCACGTGGCTGCGTCCGGGTTGGTGCTCCTCCGGCAGGAAATCACGGCCGAGCGCGGGCCTTACGCCCAGTGTCTCGAAGAGACCGGCCGAGATCCGCGAGCCACGCAGGCGCTCCGGACGATCGCCGCCGGAGAGGTTGTAGTCACGGCCGCTGTAGGCCGCCAACTGCTGGAAGCTGTGATTCTGCGCCGCCCAGTCCGTGAAGTCGGGGTAGGAAGCTACGTCGTGCTGAGATCCAGACCGCAAGTCCATGGCCCAAATTCGAACGAGCTGACTTGAATTCCGATAAAGCAACGGCCGCAGCAGCACCGCGTTTACCGCGCTGAAGATCGCTGTGTTGGCGCCGATGCCGAGAGCGAGTGTGAGCACGGCGACGGCGGTAAAGCCGGGGGATTTGCCTAACGTGCGGAGACCGAAGTGAACGTCCTGCCAGAGTTGCTCAAGCCACACGAAGCTCCACACCTCCCATGTTTCTTCCTTGACCCGAGTCACGTTGCCAAACTTGCGCAGCGCAGCATAACGCGCTTCGTCGGGCGGCAGGCCGCGCTCGATATTGTCCTGCGTCTCTCGCTCGATGAAGTCGCGGATGTCCTGGTCGAGGTCCTCCATCATGCGCCTGCGGCGGCTGAAGAATCTTGCCCATCGGCCCATGGCATTCCTCTCTTACTGGTATTTCAAAGTTACCGTAGGGTCGATTTCCGAATTACGACCCAACTGCCAACTACCTGCTTCCAAGACGACACTTGAACCCGCACAGGTGGCACAGGCACTCCTGCCTGTGCGCAATAGATCGGCACAGGCAGGAGTGCCTGTGCCACTTGCCTTGGCTCATGGTTTGCCCTCCTGCTCCGCGGGCATCAGAATCCGCGCGATGGCTCCGGCCAGCTTGCCCCATTTGCTGGTCTCAACCGCCAATTGGCGCCGTCCCCTGGCCGTCAGCCGGTAGAATTTGGCGCGGCGATTGTTCTCCGACGTGCCTTCCTGGACGGAAATCCAGCCGCGCTTGATCAGCCGGTGCAGCGCGGGGTAGAGCGAGCCCTGCTCGACTTGCAGCACGTCCTCGGAGCGGAACTCGATGGCCTTGGCAATGGCGTGGCCGTGCGCCGGTCCCAGCAGCAGCGTGCGGAGAATCAGCAGATCCAGGGTTCCCTGTAAGAGTTCGATGCGTTCTTGCTGCTCTTTAGTAGACATACTAGGGGACGCTACTCGGCTTCCGGTAGAATGTCAAGGTGAAAGTGATGGGCGATTTCGCGACAACGCCGGCAAGCTCCCCGACGCCCTCGGAAGCGCGTGTACGCGCGATCCGGATTCGGAAAGTTTTCCTTGCCTCGCGAAAACATTTGGGAAGAAAATCCCGTCGGCGCCAGTTTACTCATGCTCACCCCTAAGGAGTACTCCCGGCACGAACCTGTGAAGAAATTGAAAATATCGCGCAGAGACGCAGAGACGCCGAGTTTCGAAATGGATAACTGCTTTATTTCCTCTGCAGCCTCAGCGCCTCCGCCTCTCGGCGCGAGACATGATTGTTCTGGCGGGGAATTTTTCACACGCTCTACCGCGCTGGGCAGCCCACGGCCGAGCCGCGATATGAGTCCCTACGAGGGAGCCCGGCTATGGGTCAAGCAGCCCCCGTTGTAAGCAGGTTCACCTCGCTCCTTGTATTCCCCTCCAAATCTCAACCCCTCCCGAGCAAGCTCGCGGGGAGGAAAGCGGCAGCAAGCTGCCGCAGTCCAAAACCTCGTACTCACGTTTCACGGAAGGGCTTTCAGTTTGATATTCCGGAATTCGATCCGATAGCCCTCTGCTTCCATGCCGAAATAACCCTTGGGGACCTCGGGCACCCCGAATTGGCCAGTTAAGATGTCATTGACAAACAGGGTGATTTTCGGGCCGTCGCAACGAATTTCGTAGGTGTTCCACTCGCCCACCGGATGGAGAGGATTGACCTCGGGAGGAGGGTTCTTCCACATCTCGTCGATGGCCGGCGACAGTTCTCCATGCCAAAGAGTTTGGCCGAAAATGAACGCGAGCGTGCCGACCTGCGCCTGGTGCCAGACTCTTCCATCCAGGTCATTTCGCACGAAAACTCCGCTGTTATAACCTTTCAATCCTTCCCGTTTTTCGAAGCGCCATTCCACGTGGAGAAGAAAATTGGCGAGCTCCCGGTCGTAGCGCAGCCACTCGTGTCCATGATCGCCTTCGCAAAGGATGGTCCCACGATCCTTCGGGAGTTTCCACTGGCTGACGGGGTCCAGAGGTTTATCGGGGGGAATGGCCACGCGTGTCCAGCCCTGAAAGGAGTCGTGCGGCATAATGTCAACCCATCCTGACGGGTCGGCGGAGAGGAAGTCGCTCGCCTTGGCGCGCAGTCTTCCCGAAACCGAGCTGACCCTGACCGGCCCCCACTCGGCGGGAGTTGATGAGCGGGAATTGTCGGGGCCAGACGCCATGACTTGCGGGCCATTTCGAAAGGCCAGCCAAATGATAGCGAGGAAAAACAAGAGGATTGCCCCCGTACGAATGCGATTCAACGTTGTCATTACCGCACCCTCCATACATTGATCATCCCGTCGGCATAACCGGCGGCCAAGTACCCGCCGTCCGAGCTGAGGGTCACTTGCCACACACTCGAATGTGCGCCCAGGGTTACGAAGTTCTGGCCGGTGGCGGCATCCCAAAAGCGCACCGTGCCGTCGTCGCCGCCCGAAAATACGAATCGGCCGTTGGGGCCATAGACTACGGAATTAACCGATCCCACGTGGCCTGAGAGGGTCACGAGAAATCGCCCCGTGGCAACGCTCCAAAGTCGCGTGGAGCCATCGGCGCTAGAGGAAGCGAGTTGCGTGCCGTCGGGGCTGAAGCTAACGGCCGAGATCGCGCGGTTGTGCCCGAGCAGATGCCGAATTGCCTTGCGGGTCGCGCAATCCCAAAGGGTCACCATCGCGTCCGAGCCGCCTGAGGCAACGACCTTCGAGTCGGGACTGACGGCCGCGCAGCCGGGCTTGGACGCGCATTCGAACTCACGGACCTGTTTACCCGAGGGGAAGTCTATCACCCGCACCTTGCTGTCCCAGTTGCTGGAGACCAACCGGCGGCCATCGACGCTGAAGGCTAGGCTCTCGACTTCCCAATGATGCGTCGCGAGCGCGCGAACCGCGTGGCCCTCTCCGGCGTCGATCAGTTCGATCTTTCCAGTAAAGATCTCGGCCTTGGAAAAACCCTCGCCAGCGGCAATCCATTTGCCGTCAGGACTGAAAGCTATACAGGTCACCGATTTGGGATGGTCGGGGATTGCGATGGTCTGGAGAAGATCGCCCGTAGCCGCGTTCCACACCCAAACCTTCTCGTCGTCACCCAGCGCCGCCAAATTGGGACAATCGCCACCAAACGCCAACCCGCGGATGGGCTGGACGGGGACTGTCAAACTATGTTCCAAAACGAAACGCGCAACTGCGCCCCTCGCGGATCCAACGCGAACCGCGGGCGACGCGGACTTTTGTGGGTCCTGGGCTGCCAGAGCCGGAAGAAAAGCGGCGAACACAACGAATGACGGAATCGAGTTACGAAGCGAGCCGCGCATTGTCCCTACCCCATTTTGGTGGCGGTAGCATAGATCCCGAACGGGGAAGAACCCCGGCTGGCTACTGCGGCCAGCGCGGAAGCGCCACGCCTTAATCCATCAGCATTCCACCGTTCACTTCCACGGTCTCTCCCAGGATGTACCGCGCGGCCGGAGACGCCAGGAACAAGATGACATCAGCGATTTCTTCCGACGTTCCGGCACGGCCCAGGGGAATGTTCGCCACGAATTTCGCCATGAGCTCGGGAGGGCTGTAACGTTCGTGGTAGGGAGTTGCGATCACTCCCGGCGCGATCCCATTGACGCGAATTCCATGCGGGGCTAGTTCCTTGGCCAACCCTTTGGTGTAGGTTAGCAATCCGCCCTTGGCCGCCGCGTAGGCTGCTGCACCCAGGCCTCCACCATTCCGGCCGGCGATCGAAGTCACGTTGACGATAATCCCCCGGTGGCGCGCTGCCATCTCTTCCCACACGGCTTGGGTGCAGAGAAAGGCGCTCTTCAGATTCAAGTCCATAATCTGGTCCCAATACGCCTCGGTCATATCCGTCAGAGTATGCCGTGCCAAAAGGTCGCCTGCGTTGTTCACCAGAATATCAATATTCCCCCATTGTTCCCGCACTGCGGCGACGAGCGAATGAACCTCTTGCTGCCGCGTTACATCGGCGCGAATCGCCAATGCTTGCCCGCCCGCTTTGCGGATGGCTTCCACTGCCTCGTGCGCGCCCTTTTGATTCTTCAAGTAGTTCACTCCGACTCGGGCGCCCTCCCGCGCCATGGCTTCGGCCGTCGCACGGCCAATCCCGCTTGAGGCGCCGGTTATCAAAACGACTTGTCCTTCCAGTATCATGCCAACCTCCATCTGGTTCCGCGATAACGCAGATTGCCTCGATTGCGTGAGATCCGCATGGGTCCGATCTGCGTATTCTGCGCAATCCGCGGATCACTGTTTTCGCTGCCCGCATTCTTTGGAAGCGAACGTTGTATCGTAGCGCATCCTGGAGCGCACGCCAACTATTAGCCACGACGTCCTTGGCCGTTGCGCACCTCTCGCTGTCGGTTCCCTGTCTCCCGAATCATGGATTTTACGGACTGCCCGTTCCACCTGGGAACAGCCTCATGAGTCTTTCCCAATTTGGAACCCGTGCGCTTCATTGGGACGCGAGCATGAGATCAGGGCAGCCCTCCGTCAACACCACACAATCCCCCAAGTAATAAGGGGTTTGCTTACTTCACCGAAGGTTAGCGCCTGTCTCGGGATTTCTCCTTTCTTGTGGGCAGTGACTTGCTTTTTCGGAGATACGCGTATGAGCAACGATTGGCTGACGGTTTGGAAGGAGAGCAAGGTGGGCCCGCGGGTTGCGATGTGCCTGCTACTGGGGCTGACGGTGTTGGTCGCCGCCATCAACCTCGCCTGCAAGAAATCGCCCGCCGCTCCCGACGACGCGAGTAAAGGTTCACATGCTTCGCAGATCAAGGGCGTGCTGCACCTCGACTCGTTTGTTGTGAATCTGGCCGATACCGAGGAGAACAGATTCCTCCGCGTTGGAATCGATCTGGGATTGGGTATCCCGCTTTCCGGCAAAGAGGGAGAGGGCGGTGTCCCCCTAGCCCGTATTCGCGACTGCATTTTGGTAGTCCTGTCAACTTGGCATTCTGACGCCCTCTTGGCCCCCGAAGGTAAGCAGAAACTTAAGGATGAACTTTTACTTGCGCTTCAGGATCGAGTGCCCGAGTTGGGGGTGAAGGAAATCTATCTCACCGACTTTCTGGTGCAGCGATGACTTATGGGAAACGAGCCGCAACCCCGTGTGGTGGAACCGGCCGCTCAGCCTCGAGAAATTTGGCCGGAGGCGCTGGAATTACCTTGCCAACTGTCCGCCGAAATCGATGTCCCTCATTTCGCTGTTCGTGATCTTCTCACACTCAGTGTTAACTCACTGGTGGATACACAGCGTCGTGAAGGGGCACATGTACCGGTATTGGTGAACAGCGTCATGGTGGCCTGGGCGGAATTTGACGTGATCGATGGCCGGCTGGCGGTGCGGATGACCGAGATGCTCTGACGGGCGCCGCTCGGCCCGCCCTGTGGGAGGAGACAAAGTCTATGGAAGTCAATGCCGCGAGCCAAGCGCAATCTCCTTCAGGGGCTTCCTTGTCGGCCGCCCTTCAGAACTTATGGCAATGGGCCTGCCGATCCGTAAAGGCCCGCAAGGTCCGCCGCCTGCGCGTATGCGAATCGCTGTCGCTGGGTGAGCGACGGTTTTTGGCGGTGATCGAGTTCGACCGACAGGAATTCCTGGTGGCCGGTACGGGAAATTCTCTCGTGCTCTTGGCGCGTCTGGAGGGGGGAAAGGTGCTTCCCGAATCTCCCCTGCCAGGAGCTGCACATTTTCTTTGAGGGCCGGTGAGTCGACTTATGAAGCATATCTGGCCGCTACATTTAGCCGCGCGATTGGCGATGGGAATCGCTATTGTAATGTTTCCCTCGGCGGGCTATTCCGCGCCGCCCACCGCGCCGAAGGGTCTGGTTATTCCGGGGCTGCCACAGGGCGGCTCGGTGCCCTGGAATATTGTCATCCTGCTTACTGTCCTGACACTGCTGCCTGCCCTGCTCCTCGCGATGACGCCGTTCGTGAGATTGCTGGTCGTCTTCCATTTCCTGCGTCAAGCGCTCGGAACGCAGAGCACCCCGACCAACCAGACGCTCATTGGGCTGGCGCTGTTCCTGACGTACTTCATTATGCAACCGGTTGGGGCAGACGTTTATCAGGCCGCGGTCGTTCCGCTCGAAGCCAATCAGATCACCGCCACGGAAGCATTGGACCGGGGAGCCGTTCCCCTCCGGCGTTTCATGCTGAAGTACGCGCGCCAGAAGGATTTGGCGTTGTTTGTCGAGTTGGCGAAGGAACCTCGCCCTCGGCGTCCGGACGAACTTTCCATGCGCGTGGTTATTCCCGCCTACATCCTTTCGGAGCTGAAGGCAGGGTTTCAAATCGGGACCATCCTATTCTTCCCCTTTCTGGTGATTGATCTGGTGGTAGCTTCCGTCACCACTTCGGTGGGAATGATGCAATTGCCCCCCGTAGTGATTTCCACCCCACTGAAGATATTGCTGTTTGTGATGGTGGACGGGTGGAACTTGGTGGTGGGTTCTCTCATGAAAAGTTTCTATTGAGGTTTTTCTATGACTCCCGACGTTGTCGTGCAGCTAGCTCGTGGGACGCTCGAGGTCGCGCTGCTCCTCGCCGCCCCTATCCTCTTGGTAGCTACCGTGGTGAGTCTGCTTATCAACATCGCCCAGGTGATGACGTCCATTCAGGAACATACGGTGGCAACCGTTCCTCGAATTGCCGTCGTCGCAGTCACCACGATTGTTATGTTGCCTTGGATGTTGCGGAAACTGATGAGTTTCACGGTGCAGTTGTTTGCGGACTTCCATCGCTGCCTGGGGTAAGGCGCGAGGAGTGAAACATGGGCTCGGGACTGGAAATGGTGATTGGGCGCGCCCTGCTGGTGGGCGCGCGCGTGAGCGCGCTGATGGTATTTGCTCCCTTCCTGGCGAGTGCCACGATTGCGCCCCGCATCAAGGCGGGCTTTACCGTGGCGCTGACGGCTCTCCTCTACCCCGTCGTGGCGCCGAGTTTGCCCGCTTTATCCGGTGCCCTAGGTTGGCAGGTGGCCGGCGGCGAATTCGTTGTCGGTCTGATCATGGGAATCACCCTTCAGTTCGTATTCGAGGGCGTCGAGTTGGCAGGGCAAGTCGTCGGTTTCCAGGTTGGGCATTCGCTGGCGAACCTGATCAACCCTTTGTCGGATGCTGAGACTCCCATTCTTTCCAACTTCTACCAAGCGGTGGCGTTGCTGATCTTCCTGCAATTGGACGTTCATCACTGGGTGCTCCGAGGGCTGGCGAAAAGCTTCGAGTATTGTCCGCCGGGAATGGTGGTGGCGAGTCCCATACTCGCCCAGCAAGTTTGGCGAGCTGCCGGGGGCATGCTGGTCATGGCGGTGCAAGTCTCCATTCCCGTCCTGTTGGCCACGATTGTCATCGACATCGCTCTCGGTTTTCTTGGACGAGCTTCTCCCCAGCTTCCCGTCTTGTTCGTGGGCATCTCCGTCAAAAGCGTCGTAGCGTTTTTGGTGGTGATGGGGACCTTGCGGTTTTGGCCGGGGCTGCTTGAGAAGTATTTCGGGGAAGCGCTGGCTACGAGTGAGCAATTGATGCACTTGGCACGATAGGGAGCTGACCGCGTGGCAGACGAAAGTCGCACTGAACAAGCAACCCCGCGGCGGATGCAACGAGCCCACCGTGAAGGTGATGTTGCACGCAGCCGGGAACTGCCGGCCGCGCTGGCGGTTTTGGCCGTCGTGCTATTCCTGTGGTGGTACCCGCAAAACTGGAAGGATGAGTGGCGCGAACTCCTGGAACGAACACTCAACTCCGCCGTCCACAGCGATATGGCGGAAGGCACGCCGGTGCTCAATTGGGTCGCGTGGAGAATCTGCGTTTGGGCTGCACCCAGTATGGTCTTTGCTTGGCTGGTGGCACTGGCCGGCAGCTTTGCCCTGGGCGGATTCGTAATGGCCCCGGGGGCTCTGGCCCCCAAACCGGAGCGGCTGAACCCCGCCAGCAATCTTCAAAAGCTGTTTTCGCTGGGCGGGCTGCAAGGGCTTTTAAAGTCCTTGGTTCCCTCGGCATTTGTACTCTACTTCGCCATGGCCATGATGGTCCGGGACTGGGGCCAGATCATGCAAATGTGCCGCGTGGGCGTCCGGTCGTCGCTGGCGTGGCTCCTATCGAGAATCTTTGAAATCTCCTGGAAAGGCGGTCTGGTCTTCATCCTGTGGTCGGGGTTCGATCTGTTGCTCGCGCGCATGAACTTCGAGCGTCAACACCGCATGACCCGCCAGGAGGTGCGGGAAGACTTCAAGGAGACTGAGGGGCATCCGGCAATCCGCGGGCGTATTCGTCGGCTGCAGCGGGAGATGCGGCGACGCCGAATGGTGCGCGATGTAGCGCGCGCCACCGTAGTAGTCACCAACCCCAGTGAATATGCTGTGGCGCTGGAGTACAAACCGGAAACCATGGCAGCTCCGGTGGTGGTGGCGAAGGGTCGGAACCTGCTCGCGCAGAAAATTAAGCGTGAGGCGCGCTGGCACGGAATTCCCGTGGTGGAAAACCCGCCTTTGGCTCAGGCGCTTTATCGCGCCGCAGAGATCGGTCAGACAATTCCGGCGAAGTTGTACACCGCGGTCGCGGAAATCCTGGCATTTATCTATCGCACGCAAAAGCTGGCGCATCCAGCCCCGGCTCAGGATAGACGATGAAACCTGCTCCCCCAAAGCCGGCTTCCCCCACCCAAGGCAGCGCCATGGATTGGGCGGTTCCCTTAGTTGCCGTGGCTTTGGTGTTTGTGATGTTGGTGCCGCTGCCGCCTTTCCTGCTGGACCTTCTTCTATCGGTCAGCCTCACAGCCTCCGTCTTGGTGTTGTTGGTGGCGATGTACATTACGCGCCCCGTTCAGTTCTCCGTCTTCCCTTCGCTCCTCTTGCTGCTGACGCTTTTCCGCCTATCGCTGGGGCTGGCGAGCAGCCGGCGCATTCTCCTTCACGGCAATGAGGGCGCTGCCGCCGCCGGGCACGTGATTGGGGCGTTTGGGCAGTTTGTGGTCGGAGGGAATTACATCGTTGGTTTCGTTCTATTCGTAGCCCTGATTGCGATCCAATACCTGGTGATCAACCACGGAGCCGTGCGCATCGCGGAAGTGACTGCGCGCTTCACTTTGGACGCTCTGCCCGGAAAGCAGATGGCCATAGACGCCGACCTTGGCGCGGGGTTGATTGACGAAACTCAGGCGCGCACGCGCCGTGAGCTGGTCGGCCGCGAGGCGGAGTTTTACGGTGCTATGGACGGCGCGGCGCGCTTCAGCCAACGCGATGCCTTGGCCACGGTGCTCATTACCGCCATCAATATCATCGCCGGCTTTTTGATCGGGGTCTTCTATCATGGGGTCCAGCTCAGTGAAGCCCTGAAGACCTACACCATCCTCACCGTCGGCGACGGACTAGTTACGATGATCCCTTCGCTTCTAGTTTCCGTCGCCGGAGCGATGGTCGCCACGCGAGCCTCTTCCGAATCGAGTTTGGGATCTGATCTCGCCCGTCAACTTCTTCCGCGCAGCGATCCGCTGTGGATCGTCTCCGGCGTGATGGGCACGCTCGGCCTTATCCCGGGATTACCCAAGGTCCCGTTCTTCCTCATGTCCGGGCTGCTAGCGTGGATGGCCCGCCGCGCTCAGCGGGCGGGCTCCGTGGAGTCGGCCGCGGTGACCCCCGCCACCACTCTCCCGCCTGAAAAGGCTCAGGAGCAAATAGAAACCCTGCTTCGCCTGGATGACTTAAGCCTGGAAGTGGGCTACGGATTAGTCGCGATGGTGGACCAGGCGCAGGGTGGCCAACTACTCGCACGCATCCGCGCCCTCCGGCGGCATCTGGCCTTACAGTTGGGTTTCATCATTCCTCCCGTTCACATTACGGACAACGTACAGCTTAATCCCCGCGAGTATGTCATCCGTCTCCGGGGTGTAGAAATTGCACGCTGGGAAATGGCTCAGGAGAGCCTGCTAGCCATCAGCTCAGAGGCGACCGCCCAGCCTCTGGAAGGGCGAGAGACTCGCGAGCCGGCATTTGGCGTGCCGGCCAAATGGATCGCCCCTATCCTTCGCGACCGGGCTTTGGCCGCCGGTTACGCGGTGGTGGACCAGACCTCGGTTCTAGCCACCCACTTGGCAGAAGTTATCAAGCAACACGCCCATGAACTACTCACCCGGCAGGAAACCAAACGGCTGCTCGACGCCCATGCGGAGACTCAACCCAAACTGGTGGAAGAACTCGTGCCTAAACTTCTCAGCTTGGGCGAGGTTCAGAAGGTATTACAGCAACTGTTGCGGGAGCAGGTTTCGATTCGCGACCTGGTCACGATTTTGGAAACCCTCCTCGACACCGCGAGCGCTAACAAGAATCCGATTTTGTTGGTGGAAACCGTCCGCCAAGCCTTGGGACGCGCCCTCGTTCAGCCCTTGCTGGGGGAAGATGGAAAACTAACGGTGATCCAGCTTGATACGGGCGTGGAAGAACAACTCGCGCAGGTTCTGGATCCCCAAGCCGCCAACCGTCCACTGAATGCCCTGCAACCCTCGCTGATTCGCCGCGTGCTGGAGGGTATGAAAAGGCTTTTAGGCGAACCGTTGTCGGTACCGTCCCCCATCGTTCTTTGCAGCAGCCCTACGCGTTTTCACCTGCGGCGGCTAATGGAACCATTTCTCCCGAGAGTCATTGTTCTTTCGCCGGCAGAAATACCCGCCGCGGTATCCATTCAGTCCCTGGGGGTTGTGCAGTGAGCGGGTGGAGAGAGGCGAACCCTGATATCTGAAGTTCGGGGGCGGGCCGGTTGGCCCGAGATCCCAAGCAGAGTTCTTTCGCCGAAAGGGAAATGGTGAGAATTATGAATACCGCCAAGAACGCCTATGAGTCCGTCTCTTATCTCGAAGCTGAGGATCAGGAGCGCCTGCTCTTGGAACAACTTCCCCAAGTGCGGTACATCGCCCGCCGGATTCACGATCGTTTACCCTCCCACATCTCATTCGACGACCTGGTGCAGGCGGGTATTCTCGGTCTCATGGAAGCGCTTCACAAATTCGATCCCAGCAAGAATGTAGAACTCAAAACCTACGCAAAACACCGGATTCAGGGGGCGATCCTTGACAGCTTGCGCGACCTGGACTGGAGCCCGCGTCCTTTACGCAAGAAGGCACGCCAACTTGAGCAGGCTCACCAGCGGCTGCGAGCGCAGTTTGGGCGCCCGGCGACGGAACCAGAACTGGCCATTGAATTGGGGATGGAGCTAAAGGAATTGCAACACTTGCTGGGCGACTTGCGCGGGCTTGATCTCGGGAGTTTGCAAGATGAATTCACCGAGTCGGGTCAGGAACGCGAGAGTTTAGCCGCTCCCACCGAAGGCCCTGAACAGGAACCCTACACGCAATGTCTGCAAGGGGAACTTCGTGAACTCCTCACTCACGCGGTTGGCGAGCTTCAGCCCCGAGAACGGCAGGTCCTATCTCTCTATTACTTCGAAGATCTCACCATGAAAGAAGTCGGGGCGGTATTAGGGGTGGGTGAAGCGCGGGTTTCACAAATCCACTCCGCGGCTTTGGTCCGGCTGCGCGCGAGAATGAGGGGCTTGATTGAAACATCGCTTCCACCAATGAACAGTCCCGCTCACTTCCAGACTGATGCCATGGAGTCGTCATGGAAAAGATTCTAACCCAAGAAGAGATTGATGCCCTCTTTCGAGCCGCGCAAGGGCAAATGGTCGAAAAACCGAAGCCCACGACCGGGGGGCGTTCGTTGGCGGCCTGCAATTTTCGTCAGTCGGCCAGAATTTCCAAGGAACAACTCCGCTCTGTAAGCCAGTTACATGAGCTTTTCGCGCGGAATCTTACCCACTCGCTAGGCGCATACTTGCGGCTCGCTTTCGAAGTCAATCTTGTATCGGCAGAGCAACTTAATTATGGCGAGTTCCTGCAACGCATCCCCGAGGTGACTTACCTGGTATCAATGTCTCTTCGACCCATGGCGGTTTCGGCGGCAATCGAAATTGATCTGCCTCTGGCATTTCCCATCATCGACGTTTTGCTGGGAGGGCCCGGTCGAGCGGAAGCTACCGTGCGGGAAATCACTGAAATCGAGGAACAGATCCTGGAGAGCGTGGTGAGAATCATCGGGAGGGAGTTGGAGAATACCTGGCGCCCAGTCCTGGAAGCGCAGTTCACTTTTGATCAGCGTCTAAGGCAGGCCGACATTTCCCGCCTCATGCCTCCCAGCGAGAAGATTCTCTCGCTCAGCTTCGAAATTCGCATGCCTGACGCTCGCGGAATGTTGAACGTTGCACTGCCGGCCGCCGTCGCCAACGCCCTTTTACGGAAGCTCACGCAACAGGCTTCCTACCAGAAGCGCCAGGGCACGGCGGACAGCACCTCGCAAATGCGCCGCCGCCTTGACCGTTGTGTCTTCCCCATCCAGTTGATTTTGCCGAAGCAGCAAGTTCCGATCTCCCGGATTCTGGCACTAGAAAAAGGTGACATTTTAAAACTGGACAGCTCTCTCGCCGGGACCGCCAATGTGCTGGTTTGCGGCAAGGAGTTGTTCAACGCGCACCCGGTTCGCATCGGGCGCCATCGCGCGGCGCAGGTTGATGGCCGGGTTCACTGTTTGGATTTGCTTCAAAAGGAGGCCGCGTGAGCGCAGAAGATCCGGCCACCCACAATCCGAAGATGCAGGCGTATCTGCAAGCGTGGGGGAGCAGCATCGGACGCGTCCTTCAGGAAGTCGCAGGCGCACTCCACACCTCTCAGGAGCTTTCACCCGAGGCCACGCGGGACCTGTTCGCATCGCTAAAGGAAAATGGTGTAGCCCTTCAGTTTGAGGCGACGCAGCACTTGTCCGGGAACCAGGGATTTCTACTGTCTCAGAAGGATGCCGTACGCCTGGCACAATTACTTCTATCCGAGCCAGAGGATGGCAGTTCGACGATGAGCGATGACCGCCGGGACGCCATCGCCGAATTGTTTCGCCAATTTGCCGGCGCGGCTGCTTCTTCCCTCAAGGACTTGGCTGGGGGAGAGGTGAGTTTTAAGTGGGTGGGGCTAGATTCCTTCCCTGGTCAGCCCGCCTTCCAGGCCGGAATTCAATGGGACAGCCCCGGGCTTACGCCTGTGACGCTGATCGCCGAACTCGACTCGACGCTGGTCGCGGCTTTAACTCCCGCCTCCTCCTCGGCCAGTCCCGCTGTCGAACCGCCGGCTCCAATCCTGCCCCCTACCCCTTTGGGACCAACGCGCGATCCCAAACTCGAACTCTTGATGGACGTGGAATTGGACGTAACCCTGCGCTTCGGTGAGCGCCAGATGGTACTGCGCGACATCCTCGACCTGAGTGCGGGGTCGGTGGTGGAACTCAATCAATATGTCCAGGACCCCGTGGAACTCTTGGTGGGAAAGAAAGTAATCGCACGCGGGGAAGTCGTCGTGGTGGACGGCAATTATGGGTTGCGGGTGATGGAAATCATCAGCCCGATGGAACGAATTGAGTCATTAAGAGCGTAACGGATCGGGTGATCGGTTGGACACGGAACACCATTGGTCGTCTGCAGCGCCGCTCTCAAACGAAGCCCCCCGGACTAGGAACGCCGAAGCAGGGCAGTGCACAGAAACTAATGTCGTCCTGTAGAGTCGTGCCAGTTCGGGTTTTGTTCATCCGATCTCCACGTCAGCCGATTACATGGAGCAGGCTGTATGGCAAAAATGAGTGTCGAACACCTCGTGCGAAAATGTGAATCGTCCACTTGCCTTCATACCCGTCGACTATGGCGGGCTTGGCTTGAACCCCATCACGGCCTATCCCTTGATGGACACTGGTATTGCAGTCCCGAGTGCTTTGAGCATGCTCTCGCTTTCGCAATCGGCCAGTTTCTGCCAGGGACGCCGCAGCCTGTTAAGTCTCATCGAGTTCCGCTCGGGCTGCTCATGCTCTCTCGCGGTTTTGTGGATAACGAGCAACTCAAAAAGGCTTTGAAAGCACAGAAAGACTCCGGCAGTGGTCGCCTGGGAGAATGGCTGCGACACATCGGCGCCGTCACGGAAGAGCAAGTGACCCAGATTCTCGGGATCCAGTGGTCCATTCCGGTCTTTCCCCTCAGTCAAAGCAGGAGGTTTCTTGAGTACGCACATTTTGTTCCTTTCCATCTCTTGGAAGTGGCGGAAATGGTCCCGGTCCACCACATCCCCACTAGCCAACACCTCTACGTAGCCTTCATCGACCGCGTCAATTACTCCGCGCTTTATGCTGTCGAAAAAATGCTCGATTGTCACACCGAACCTTGCCTGGCCATGCAGTCGCACGTGCTCCAGGCATTGAAGGAACTTCGTGGCAGGCCCCGCCCGCTCGAGGTTTTGGTGGATAACGTATCCGACCCCTGGGTTATGGCCGGAACGATTTTTGCCCAAGCCGAAAGGCTCGAGGCCACCGATGCTCGAGTCAGCGGATTTGACGGGTTTGTTTGGGCGCGCCTCCTCTCACCTTCAGGATATGCGGACATTCTGTTTCAGCCGGCGCAGGATCGCCCCGAACTACTTGTCCAGGAGGAATCGCGGACATGATTTCACCGCGCACCTGCGGAGCACAAAATGGCCCGGACTTCAGACCGCAAGGGTCCGCACCCTGCTTGCTTCCATCACGAGATCCTTGCGGGGGATCGCCGAGCTCCGAGTGCGTCGTCGGGCGGTTGACGAGTAAATCAGACCGCGGCTTTCCCAGCCACAGGGGCAGTCGTGAAATCGACCTGCGCATGAGGTAGTGAACGCATTCGTGGTACACCGTCTCGAAGGGTTGGTCGGCTTCCCGGTTCAAAGTGACGTCAAGCCATATAGCCATGTAGTTTCTCTCGGGACCGGCCATGTAGAGGCCGGCGAGATGCAGCAATCCGTTCCGCTGGTAGCTCTCCGGAAGGAGCGGCTGAAACGTCGTCTCGTTCTTGGCTGCGATAATAATCACCTGAGGATCGGTAGCTGAGCCCTGAACGTGGAAGAACGGCCGAAAGACGGCGCGGATCATCTCGAACTGGTATGCAATGCGGCGCGGCAGTTTTTCGCCGGCATTGGTGACGACGATGAAGTTGGGGCTGCGCGATTGCTCCAATCCTGGGGTTTTCCCGCGAGACCGGCGCAGGGCGCAACCAGGAGCAGGAAACCACGGAGAAGGCAGCAATGGAGACAACGAGGTGGGCGTGACTTGCAGTCGGTAGACGCCCCGAGTCCGCCTAAGTCAACTCGTGGTTACCGGCTGATGACCTGAAGCTGACGGTACGCGGGGCCGGGTGAAAATGTTGAGCTCACGACGGTGTCGAGGCCGTTGGTCCAATAGGCTCCGCCCTGGCCCGTTTGCACTTCGCCGGTCTGGCCCGTCTGCGGATCGCGGGTAAACGTTACCCCGTTGATGATGTCGTTGAAATTCTCGTTCTGGTGTCCCATGTTCTGAATGATCCCTTGTTCACGAGCATTTTCCGCCTGGGTAGCAAGAATGGTTTGGTGAATGCGACCCTGAAGCCTCGCATTCTCCTGATCGTCGAGGTCTTTCTGTATGTTGGTCCACTCGGGGTTGAGCGTGAGGGATTCTCCCGCGTGTTTCAAGATGGCTCCCGCCGCCTGGCCTTGTTCCGCGGGAGCGAGAATGCTGCCCAAGGTCACACCGTGGTCCAACTTATGGGTGACTGCGCATTCAGCATCGAGGGGTGATAAAACGTGGGGACGCCGCTTAGAATCAAGGCAAGGAAGAATATAGTGATTGCAGCCCTTCTCATGGTGGCCTCCCTATGCCTTAGCTACGGAACACGCAACCCGGCCCCTACCGCGGCAACCGGACGCCCGTGCTACGGAAACAACTCCTAGCCCTGCTTTGCAGTTTTCAAGAAGTCCGCAACACGCAGCACTGATCTCCCAAGCGTGAGCTTTTGTTGTTTGCCCCCTCGCCGACACGAGAGCAATTTCAACACGGGAGGAGGCAAAGGCCGCACACGGGGCCAAGCGAATCCTACCGGCTGATGACCTGAAGTTGATGGTATGCGGGCCCCGGGGAAAACGTTGAGTTCACAACTGTATCTAGACCGTTTGTCCAATAGGGTCCGCCCTGACCTGTTTGCACTTCGCGGGTTTGACCCGTCTGCGGATCGCGGGCAAAGGTCACACCGTTGATCACATCGTTGAAGTTCTCATTCTGGCGCTGCATGTTCCTCATCATCTGTTGTTCGCGAGCATTTTCCGCCTGGGTAGCGGCAATTGTGGCGCGGGTATTAGCATTGAGCCTTTGGACCTCCTGATCGGTAAGCCGCTGCTGCATCCTGGCCCACTCGGGGTTAAGCGTCAGGGACTCTCCCGCATGTTTCAGCATAGTTGCCGCCGCTTGGCCCTGGTCTGCGGGGGAGAGAAAGCTCCCAAGTGCCACGACTGACCAGATTGAGCCCGGCCCTCCCGGCCCTGTCAGCATGGTTTCCGCATAGACATAGCCAGACATGGCCTGCCCCTTTTCTGTGCAGGCGAAAATCGCCTCGCCGCCGGTTACGCGGCTCAGCCCCTGATCGGCTTGATGATACTTGGCAGTCATCGGGCGGGCCTGCTGCACCTGGAGGGATTGGCACATCGAGCGGAAGCGCGCCTCTCCGTACTTTTTGGCAAATACGTCGCCGGAGGCATAGGCAGCCATGTGAGGCTGGCGGGGCAGCCAGGGGTTAGGAACCACATAACCGGGAATCGTGGCATCTCCGACGCGAATATTGGTTTTGCCGTCCGGAGATGTCATGTCGGCGAACGGACGCGTGTCGACGGAACTCAAGCGAAACATCCCGCCGTAGACTTTCCAGCCTTTGGGGACTTCGATTGAGAAGGCCTGTTCGCGATTGTCGCGCACGGTGATCCAACTTACGGGCGACTGCGCATTCAGCGCCGTGGGGTGGCGAAACGCGAGGACACAAGACAGAATGACGGCAGTGAAAAACAGACCCGTTAATGCAGTCCTTCTCATGATGGCCTCCACTTACGTTGGGCTGAATTTCGAACCGAAGCTTTTGTTCTTTTGGCCCCCCTGGGGGTCCAATAATAGTATACAACAGGACGACGTTGTTGTCGGGCCGGCTCCGTGGTGGTTTCAGCGCAGCCTGAGTTTTCTTCGGCTTTCGAACTAACCGCCGAGCCTCCTGGCAGTCTAAGGGACAGATGGAAGCAAACGACCGAGCGGCGCAAGTCCTCGCGGGAGATCAAGATAGCTTCCGTGTCCTTGTCGACCGGCACAGTCGTGCCATCTTTCGGCTGGCGTATCGAATGACCGGGAACGAACATGACGCAGAAGACATCGTCCAAGACACCTTTCTTCGTGCGTACCGCGCTCTGCACACGTTCGAGGCGAGGGCCGACTTCGGGACGTGGCTGCATCGGGTTGCCATCAACTGCGCGCTCGACCACTTGCGGCGAGTCAAGCGCCGCGAGGAGGACACGCAGGGTCTTCCCGAGGATGAGCAAAGTGGGCCGCTCAGTTTCGTTCCCTCTGTCAGCCCCACTCCTGAGCGGTTGCTTTTGAGCGTCGAGTTGAGAAAGAAACTCGAAGGGGCGATGGCGAAGCTGAGCGATCGCGAGCGGGCAGCGTTTGTAATGAGGCATTTCGATGGCTGCTCCATCGAGGAGATTGGGAAAGCGCTAGGTCTTAGGGGATCTGCCGCCAAGAACACGATCTTCCGGGCCGTGCAAAAGCTGCGCGAGGCGCTTCAACCCATGGTGAATTCATAAATGCGACATCTGACCCAGGACAACTTAGTTTTGTTCTACTACCACGAGGAAGGCGGCGTAGACCGGCGCCAGGCGGAAGAACATCTGCAATCGTGCGATCTTTGTCGCCAGGAACTTGCCGGCCTCACGCAATCGCTCGAAATGATCGCGTCACTGCCCGTTCCGGAGCGCGGCGAAAGCTACGGCGCTCAAGTGTGGGCCCGAATTCGGCCGCGGCTGTCGGAAGAACCTGAAAAACGCTGGACCTTCTTTCTTCCCTTCCGCACTTGGGCGCTGGCGGGAAGTATTGCCTTGCTCCTGGTCCTAGCTTTCTGGGCCGGAAGATTTTGGCAGCAACGCCAGATGCCGACGGTGGCCGCTATTCCCGCCCCCGCTCGCGAACGGATTCTGATGGTAGCGGTCGGCGATCACCTTGACCGCGCGCAAATGTTGCTGGTGGAGGTTATGAACCAGGAGGCAGCGGGCTCGGTGGACGTTTCACAGTCGAAGCAATTAGCGCAGGACCTGGTGCAATCGAACCGTTTGTACCGGCAGACCGCGTTGCGGGACGGCGATGCCGGAATGGCCAACGTCCTCGACGACTTGGAGCGCGTTTTGCTGAACATTTCGCACAGCCCCAACGAGATTTCCGCCGAGGATCTCGCGTCGCTCCAACACCAGATCGAGGCCCAAGGAATTCTTTTTAAGGTCCGGGTGATTGAAACGCAAGTCCAGGAAAAGCAGAAAACCGCAGGATCGCATCTGCCTGGATCCGTGCTTTAGACGAGGAAAAACATGACGATTTTCAACAGATCATTGATTACGGTAACTACCTTTTTGATAGCCGCCGCGCTGCTGATTGCGCAGGAGCCTTTCGCTCAGCCGGCGGAGACCGCGCTGCGGGAGCCAATCGCGGCGAGTACACCGGCACCCGAGCCCGCCACGCCCGACCGCGAGTCCGACCTTTACAACCAAGCCACCCAAGATCTCGACGCGAGCCAATGGGACAACGCCCGCGCAGGGTTCGATCAAGTCGCGCAGATGCACGGCCCTCATGCCGATGGCGCTCTGTATTGGAAAGCTTACTCGTTGAACAAGCTGGGGCGGCGTGAGGATGCGCTCGCGGCGCTTTCGACGCTCGATAAAACCTACCCGCAGAGCCATTGGAACAACGACGCCAAGGCCTTGGAAGTGGAAATCCGCCAGTCGATGGGTGAGTCTGTTTCTCCCGACAACGTGTCGACTGGTTCGCACGATAACGTGTCGAATGAAGACTTAAAGCTTATCGCCATCAACGGCCTGATGAACTCCGACCCTGACCGCGCGGTTCCCCTGCTTGAGAAGGTCCTGCAGAGCAACCAGCCGCCCAAAGTAAAGGAGCGCGCCTTGTTCGTCCTCTCGCAAAGTGGTTCGCCCAAGGCACGAGCCATCATTTCCTCGATCGCCCGGGGGCAAGGGGATCGTACCCTTCAGCGGAAAGCGCTCGAAGACCTGGCATTGTTCGGCGGGAAGGAGAGCAAGGCGGAGCTCGCGTCGATCTATGCCAGCAGTGACGATGTCGAAGTGAAAAAATCGATCTTGCGTGGGTTCATGATTTCGGGGGATAAGGACCGGGTACTTGCCGCGGCGAAAACCGAAAAGAATCCGGAGCTTCGTCGCGAGGCCGTGCGGCAGCTCGGTGTGATGGGCGCGGGAGACGAACTCTGGCAGCTTTACCAGACCGAATCCAGCCCCGATACCAAGCGGGAAATCATCAGGGCGTTGTTCGTTGGAGGGCAGGTGGACCGTGTCTACAATCTCGCGCAAAACGAAAAGGACGAGCAACTGCGGCGCGAGGCGATTCGCTCTCTGGGACTGATGGGATCGGGCACCGCCGACAAGCTGACCGTACTCTACCAGAACGAGAAGTCCGTCGATATCCGCAAGGAAATCATGAATGCGTTTTTCATTCAGGGCAACGCCAAGGCCCTGGTGAACCTCGCTCGCAATGAGAAAGACCCGGAACTGCGCAAGACCGCGGTGGAAAAGCTGTCTGTAATGAACTCCAAGGAGTCCACCGACTTCATGATGGAAATTCTGAATAAATAAGGAGAAATATGCGCTCGCAATCACTCATCATCGGTGGTGTCGCCGCTCTATTGCTGGTTACCGTTGTTGGGAACGGCCAGCAGTTGCAAATTGCGCATGCCAGGCTAGATCAGTCGTCCTCCTCGGCGGGATTGAAAGCCGCCATCGCCAGCGCCACCAAACACGATTCCGGCGCGTCGTGGATCGGTTACGAAGTGCCGGCGGTTCCGGACAGCCAGGGGAAAGGGCACCACGATTGGAATTATTGCCGGGCCGATCTGGAAGAAGGTTCGAACGTCACTAACGGCTCCGGCGCTCTTACCGAACCTTCGAACCGAAGCATCCTGATATTCCTGCGCACCGAACAGCAGCGAATCGAGAAGATTCGTATGTTCGACAGCGGTTGCCAGGTGGATGCCGACGGCATGACAGTGCACTGGCTCACAAGCGTCACGCCGGCCGAGAGCGTGGAACTGCTGCGTGCCTTCGTGCGCAACAATGGCGCGAATGACGAACATCATTCGAGGGGAGCCGCTCTTGCAGCCATCGCCTCGACTGACGATCCCGCTGCCGACGCGGCCATGCAGGAATTTACCAGTGTGTCTTCCCCCACCGATATCCGCAAAGAAGCGGTTTCCTGGCTGGGCGCGGCGCGCGGGCGCAAGGGCTATGAAATGTTGAAGAGCATCGTGAAACTCGATCCCAGCGATGACGTTCGCGACCGCGCCATTTTCGCGCTGTCTGTCAGCCCGGTGCCTGAGGCTGTTGACACCCTCATCGACGAAGCGCGGCACGATCCCAACACGCGCGTGCGAGAACAGGCGCTATTCTGGCTGGCGCAAAAGGCTGGTGCGAAAGCCGCCGGAGTGATCGGAAGCGCCGCCGAAAACGATCCGGACACAGAGGTCAAGAAGAAGGCGGTCTTCGCGCTTTCCCAACTTCCCGCCGATCAAGGCGTTCCCATGCTGATTAACGTCGCCCAGACGAATCGGAATCCGGAGGTTCGTAAACAAGCGATGTTCTGGCTGGGGCAATCGCGCGATCCGCGGGCGCTGGATTTCATCACGCGGGTGCTTCTGGATTAGTCCGCCGTGCTCCCGCCCGGGTGTCGCATACATCATCTCTTAAGTATCCGTACAATCCAACCTCCGAGCACTTGGCGCGCAGCTTTAGAGTGCGGCAGCTTGCTGCCGCTTTCCTCCCGGTGAGCCTGCCCGCGCGGATTTCGAATCTGCGTCAAATTCGCCGCCAGCAAGCTGGCGGGTGAAAAGAGCGGCAGCAAGCTACCGCACTCTAAAGCTTTGCATCGAGCACCCAAATTGTGCCTCCTCCGCGGACGAAGCTGGAGAGAGAGTACCCCCTATACCGAGACCCACGGCCATAGCAGACATTGCTGCGCGCGGCGCGGCCATCGATTCGCGATCAAACTGAATCTTAATAGGTGTGGCGAGATTCGCCCCGTCCCCCAGGCGAGGTAAGGGCTTATCGCTTGGAGGGTGTAACCTGCCTTCCTGCGTGCTCGCTCGGGTTTTCGTGGCGGGGCGCGATCCCCCACAGAAGGGAGGTTAGGTAACCATGTTCGGTCTTAGTCTACTCGAAGGCTTGCTCGTCATCTGGGCGGTCGTGACGGGGAGCATGGTGGCTGTGGTGATATACCGCAGCACGGTGGCGTCGCAGGGGGCGGACCATCTCTATCTCAGCGAGGCAGAAAAGGTGCTGGAAAGCGAGCACCAGCGGATGCTGAAGAGGGAAAAGAAACTCGCGCCGATCATGTACGTTTTGGGAGCAGCCTCGGGAGTCCTCTTGCTGTCGATCGTAGGCGTCTGGCTCTGGCAGGGACTCCTGATGACCTAAACGGCGCCACCGCGGTGGTGAATTTCTCGTCGCATCGCTACTTGTAGGCGCGGTGGAAAGGGTTGAAATCCATCGGTGGATTACACGGCTTCCATCCGCGCTTGTTTTTTCGCCCGCGCTACGGTTCACTTCATTCGTATCGCAATGCTTCGAGCGGATCAACCTGCGTGGCGCGGCGCGTGGGCACCCAGCACGCCAAGAGCGCAATCAAAACGAAGAGCAATCCCGCACCGATCAGGGTGGTGGGATCGGTAGGTTTCACTTCAAATAAAAACGCCTTTAGCGCGCGAGATACGATCAGCGCGGCAGCGAGGCCCACAACGACTCCACCGCCGATCAATCGAAACCCTTCGGCGAAGACAAGGTTCCGTATGTCTCGGCGCCCCGCTCCGACTGCCGTGCGAATGGCGATCTCGCGCCGCCGGGAAGCCACGGAGAGCGCGAGCACGCCATAGATTCCTACGAGCGTCAGCACGCTTCCCACCAGCGAAAATCCCACGAGCAACTGCATGGCGAAGGTCCGTGACGCCAGTGAATCGCTGCGGATCTGGTTCAGCGTTTTCACATTTTCGATGGCGACAGTGGGGTCGATCGAGCGCAGCTCACGCTCGACCATGGCGGCAAATGGGCGCGGGTCCGCCGCAGTTCGAATAATCAGATGCTTGGAAAATGCGCCGGCTTGCCACAAGGATAGATAAACCTCCGGTTGCGGGCCGTGCGTCAGGTCGTCCGTCCTGCTGTTCGCCACGACGCCAATGATTTCGCTAGGCGGTTGCTGGCGCGAGAAAAGCCACAGTTTTTTCCCGATGGGATTGGCATGGGGAAAATAGCGGTCCACGAGCGTCTGGTTGACGATCGCTACCGGCGGAGCTTTGCGGTCATCGGTGGTACGAAAGTCTCGTCCGTCGACGATCGGCTGCCCTAAGAGCTGGAAGTATTCCGGTGTGACCGACCGCAGCGGCAGCGAGATCATGTCACTCGGTTTGCTGGCAGGCGGTTGCCCCTCGATCTCAACCGCTCCCGGCCAGCTATTACCCGTCAGTGGCACACCCCAGGCAAAGGCGGCGTGTTGAACACCCGGCAGCGCCGAAACGTGGTCCAGTGCCCGGCGATGAAAATCGAACCAGTCTCCTTGTACCGCGGTGACGCTCATCGTCAGGATGTGTCCGGTGTCGTATCCCGAATGTACCTTCGCGAGGTTCATCATGGTTCGAATCAGTAAGCCGGCGCCGACCAGCAGCGTCAGGGTCAGCGCCGTCTGAAACAGGGTGACGCGGCGCAGAAGCCGGCGGTCGCCACGTCCGACACTGCTGCGTGCCCCAGCGCTATTGATGACGCGAATAGGGTCGATCCGGGAGGCTCGCAGTGCCGGAAGGAGACCGGCCAGGACGGCGGCGGTGACGGCCAATCCGAGCCCGGCGGCGAGCACCGGCCATCCCATGGATACGGCGTCGAGTCGGGGGATGGCATGTCCGCCAATCAACTTGAACAGCCTGACGATTCCAAGCCCCAAGGCAACACCCACCGTGCCGCCGAAAACCGCCAGCAGCAAGCTTTCCATCGACACTTGGCGGATCAGCGCCCACCGCCCCTCGCCCAGCGCGCTACGCACCGCATACTCGTGCTGCCGTTGCAGGCCGCGCACGAGCAGCAGGCCCGCGGTATTGCCACAGGCGATGAGCAGCACCAAGGCCGCCGCGCCTAACAGCGGCAGCAGGATTCGACGGCCCTCGCGGTTCGACTCGGCAGTCAGAGACTCGACGTGTGGCTTGATCCCTTGAAAGTCGTGGTCGGACTGCGCTTGCCGGGCGGTAATAACCGCAAGTTCAGATTGCGCTTGATCGAGAGTGCTCCCGCTTCGCAACCGGGCGACAACGTCCCAATCCGGCTCTTTCAACGATTTGGGGTCCAGAGTGGCTGGAATCCAGTAGTCCGCCAGTCCGTTCACGTTGTAGTTCGGCTCCTGCCAACTTTCCGACGAGGGAAGAAAACGGATGCCCGGAGGCATGACGCCAATAACCGTGGGAGCGGTCTTCCAGCGGCTGATCCGGACCGTCTTTCCCAGGATCTTGGGGTCACCGTTGAACCGGCGCTGCCAAAGGTCGTAACCAAGGATAATGACAGGTGGATGATTTACGCCGGTTTCCGACTCCAGGAAGGTTCGGCCCAAAACGGGCTGAAGCCCCAGGGCACGGAAGTAGTCTGGAGTAACCACCATGCCTTCGACCGACTCGCTGCCCTCGGGGAAGACAAGAAAATTGAAAGTCCATGCATAGCCGGCGATGGCATCAAACGACTTCGCCTGCTTCTGCCACTCCATCCACTGCACCGCGGCCCAACTTTGCGGGTGTCCCACCTGCTGACCATCGGTTCGGGCGGAGGGAATCAGCACAAGCTGCTGCGGCTGGCGATAAGGCGGCGGGGTCAACAGCACGCCCTGAATCAGGCTGAAAACCGCCGAAGTGGCGCCAATGCCCAGGGCCAGCGTCAAAGCAGCGATCAAAGTAAAGCCAGGCTGCTTCATCAGCATTCGAAGGCCAATACGCAAGTCTCGAATCATTCCCCCTCCGTACGCGCAGTGATTTTTCTCGTGTCCTGCGAATGAAGGATGAATCCCGAATTATCGGTCAAATCATGAGGTGCGATGCCGGCTCGACCTCAAGCACACCGCTACCCGATCCATTCGTCTGAAGCGAAAGCTCCGGCTCTCCATCCATCTCATAGGACGAACAAAACCTGCAGAAGTTTGGTGGTTTTGAAAACTTAGCGGGATGGGGACAATTTCCCGGGCCCAGGGGGTGTTGATGTCGATCTTACGTTCGAATTTCCTCTCGGTAGGAAAATGCGATGGGGGCACGGAGGGGCGCCCAATGGGGGGCCAAATCGGCCCCGTCGCAGGGGCACGCCATGGCGTGCCCCCAAAAACTCTGCTTTCCTTCTCCGGGGGGAGAAGGTGGACCGCGATGGGCGTTCTCACCAGCCGTCGCGGTCCGGATGAGGGGTCTCTTCCCGAGCGGCACGCCGCCAACAAATAATATTCCTTCATCCTCCCCAACACCTTCGCCGATATTCGAAGCGGGGGTGTGTCGGGGGCACAGCGAGGGGGCCAAGAGGGAAAACGAGACCCTGGGCTCGTGCTCTCGTCACTTGTCACTCTGTTCGTGCCCGGCTGTTGGTTCGCGTGAGAGCGCGGGAATGAGCCGCACAGGAACCGACAGACCGTATTCATTTGCCTGGAACCTGTGAAAAAATTGAATCTGGACCCCTTATCAACCGAGTAACTCATTGAAAATGCGTAATGCTGAAATCGGTAAAACCAATTTTTTCACACGTTCCTAGTATCCTTTCTCCCTGGTATCTTTCTCCAAACGCCAAAAAGCGGGCCTCTGCGCCAGCCTACCTAGAGAAGTGTGAGTCCCGGGCATCCTGCCAATCCCGGCGACGGGCGGAAGGCCTACCCGCATGGGCATGGTTGTCCGGCGGAAAAACCTGGAAAACGTCTGTCACCCCTGGTCTTCATCGCGTGTGAGAGGAGCCCAGCCAAAGCTGCACGGACCGGCTACCCGCCTTTCAGTACAACCGCGACCCGTGGAGATCCCACGGTTCCCGTCTGCGAGCTCTCGATTTCACTAACTCACGATCAGCGTGAGAGTCACACTGTGGCTCACGGCAGATGTACCCGAACCCGTCGTGCCCGTTACTGTCAGCGGGTAGGTTCCGGGGGGGGTTCCCGCGTTATGCTGCGTACCCCCACCTCCCCCTCCGCCGCCACATGCTGCCAGCGCCAGACTTAGCAGCAATCCCGCGGCAAGTGGGAACATTATGGACTGCCATCGGCTGACCCCCGGTGGTCTCCAGGACCTGATGGCCCATGCCATCGCCGCGAGAAGCAAGGCGAGGATCAGCAGACCCTTTAGCCCCGGCGATAGCGGTGGCACTGGTGGAAATGGTCGAGAGCGTGGAGCAATAGCCGAAGGCGCGGTCGTCGTAACCGTGACGGTCACATTGGTCGGCGAACTTCCCACCGTTGCCGGGTTCGGAGAAACCGTACAAGCGGCTTCGGACGGGGCTCCGCTGCAGGTGAACGAAACTGACCCGGTCATACCCCCTTCGCCCCCCAAACTTAAGGTAAAGGTCGCGGGTGAGCCGGGCGTAGCGGTGGCTGAAGTGGAAGAACCGGCGGACGGGGCAAACGAGAAGTCCTGGCCGGTGCCGCTCAAGGCAACGCTTTGCGGGCTGCCGCTGGCGTTATCCGTAAACGAGAGACTACCCGACGCCGCGCCTCCGGCGGTGGGCGTGAAGGTCACCGCTACCGTGCATGTCGCGGCGGCGGCGACCGGGGTCGACGTTGCGCACGTGGTCCCGGAAGTTGCGATCGCGAAAGGAGTGGTAGCTGTGATCGCCGTGAACGTGAGGTTGGCGCTTCCCGTGTTCTTCAGAGTGACGGTTTCCGAGGGGCTGGTGGTTCCCACCGATTCAGAGGGGAAAGGCGACGGCGTGGATAAGCTAACCGAGGGTCCGGTCCCGGTTCCGGACAGAGTCACCGTCTGGGTGCTGCCCGCCACCCCAGTGGCGTTGTCCGTGATGGTCAACGTGCCGGTGAGCGGTCCGGCTGCGGTGGGCTTGAAGGTCACATTAATTGTGCAGGAACCGCCTCCCAAAACATTGCCCACACAGTTGTCGTTCTCTCCGAAATCAGTGGTCGTGGCGACAGCGGTGATGGCGAGCGTAACGGTGCCCGTATTGCTCAGGGTGATCGGCTGAGACGCGCTCGTCGTCCCCACGCTCTGATTGCTGAACGCCAGGCTGGTGGCGGTGAGAGTTGCCACGGGCCCGGCAGGCGCTGCGGTCAGGGTGGTCGTGCCGCACACGGCGCCCGTGCAGGCGCTCACCGTCGTGGTGCCCGCGGCCAGGGCATACGCGGCACCAAGGTTGCTGGCATCGTCGGTGATGCCGACGACTGTGGTGTTTGATGAACTCCAGGTTACCGAGGCAAGCTGCTGTGTGCTGCTGTCGCTGAATGTCCCGGTAGCGGTGAAGCGCTGGGCGGTGCCGAGAGGAACCCTGGGGCTTCCCGGACTCAGCGAGATGGAGACGAGGTTCGGCGGTGTCAGCGTGGCCGGCTCGTACAACTCTGCGCTAGCTAGGGGATTACTGATGGTGCCATAGCCTCCGGCAAACAGCACCATGCCGTTGGTCAGAAGCGTCGCTCTTTGCCCGTCGCGCGCGACGTTCAGGCTGCCCGTGAGAGTGAAGGTACCCGTCGCGAAATTGTACAGCTCCGCGCTGGATACCGGGTTGCCCGCCGCGTCCCCGCCTCCCGCTACCAGTACAGTGCCATTATTAAGCAGCGTCTCGGAATATTGAATGCGCCCGGTTGACAGGCTGCCTGTGGGGGTAAAGGTCCCAGTGGCAGGATCATACAGCTCCGCACTGGATAGCGGGTTGCCATTGGCGTCCGCGCCTCCTACGTGGAGCACCATCCCGTTGTTGAGCAGCGTTGCCAAGTACACGTAGCGCGCCGTGTTTAGATTGCCGGCGGTATTCGAAAAGGTTCCGGTGGCGGGGTTGTACAGCTCCGCACTGGATAAGAGGCCGCTGGAGCCATAGCCTCCGGCCATCAGAACCATGCCGTTGTTCAGTAGCGTCGCCGTGTGGCCATAACGCGCGCTGTTCATGCTGCCGGTGAGAGTGAAGGTCCCGGTCGCGGGATCATACAACTCCGCGGTGGCGAGGAAGGGGGAAGTGTTGGCGGAGTCTACGCCCCCCGCTATCAGAACCATGCCATTGTTAAGTAGCGTCGCCGTCTGGCCGCAGCGCACGGTGCTCATGCCGCCTGTGGAAGTGAAGGCCCCGGTGGCAGGATTGTACAGCTCCGCACTGGCTAAGATGTTGCCGTTGGCGCCCAAGCCACCCGCCATGAGTACCATGCCGTTGTTCAGCAGTGTCGCCGTTTGACTGTCGCGCACGGTGCTCATGCTGCCGGTGGGCGTGAAGGCCCCGGTAGCAGGATTGTACAGCTCCGCACTGGCTAAGATGTAGCCGTTGGCGGCGCCCCCCGCCACCAACACCATGCCATTGTTCAGCAGCGTCGCGCTGGCAGAAAAGCGCGCGGTGTTCAGGCTGCCGCTCAAAAGAAACCCTGAGGTGACGGTCAAGGTCGTCGAGCCATTGATCGCGCCCGAGGCCGCCGTAATCGTGGTTGTGCCCGGTCCAGTAGTCGTAGCGAGGCCCAGCGCGATGGTCGCCACACTGGTCTCCGAGGAAGTCCAGATCGCCCAGTCCGTGAGATTCAGCATGCTCCCGTCCGTGTAGGTTCCCATAACCGTGAACTGCTGCGTGCTTCCGAGGGGAACGGACGGATTAGCGGGCGCTAGCGCGATCGATACCAATGCCAGCGTGCCGGTGCCGGATAAATCGACTGACTGCGTGCTGCCCACTACCCCGTTGCTATTGTCGGTAACGGTCAGGGTGCCGGTCAGCGAGCCGGTGGCCGTGGGTTTAAACGTCACGTTGATCGTGCAGGAGCCGCCGGCCACGACATTGCCCCCGCAATTGTCGGTCTCAGCGAAGTTGGCGCTGGGAGTGATCGCCGTGATGATGAGGCTGCTGGCGTTCATGTTGGTGAGGGTGATGGCTTGAGACGCGCTCGTCGTCCCTACCTGCTGCGGGGCAAACGTCACCGGTGACGGAGCGAGCGTCACCGAACCGAAGTACTTGGTAATGAAAGCGTCGGCGTAGCCAGCCAGAGAAGTCTGCACGGCACCGGTGGTGGTGGGAAAGTTAAATGAAAGGGTGGTCCCCGTCAGGTAGATGCCGCCCGACGCATCCAGGGCAACACCCAAGGCCACGTCTCCGTCGGCGCCGCCGATATAAGTTGAGAAGAGGCGCGTAGATCCCGCGGGGTTGATCTCCGTCAAGAAAGCGTTAGGACAGTTAAAACTGAAGCCGGGATAAGTGTTAGCGCCTTGTGAAAGAGCTAGACCATAAGCCGCAGATTGTGGATTAGTGTCATAGAAGAGGAGGGAGTTAAAAATAGAGACGTTCCCCACTGAGCAACTGCCACCGGCAAAATTCGCGGTGTTGTCGTCCGTAGGAAAGTTGACTGAGTCTGTACCGCCTGCCACGTAGGCGTCGCCCGCAGTGTCCACGGCGATTGCCATTCCGAAGTCGAAAGTGTCGCCCCCTAGATAAGTAGAATAAGCAAGCGACGAACCTCCTGGAGCCAGCTTGGCCACGAAGGCATCAGGGCAGGCAAAGGGGTAGGAGGAATTTCCGCAACTGCCGCCGCCAAAGCTCGTCTGCGCCGCGCCGTTTGTGGTAGGAAAATTGGTTCAATTTGTGGCTCCCGTCACGTAGGCGGCTCCAGCGCTGTCTACGGCTATCCCCAATCCGCCATCGTTGCCATTCCCTCCCAAGTATGTGGAGTATGAGAGTGCCGTGCCCGCAGCGTTTAATTCGGTCACGAAGGCGTGGAAGCAAGCTCGTGGATTTTGCCCCTTCGTAGTGCCGCAGGTCGTCGTCCCAAATGATGGGTAAAGAGCGTTGGCGGTGGGGAAGTCGGTTGAAAGGGTTATGCCCGTGGCATAAGCGTCCCCTGCGGAGTCAAGCGCCAAGGCGAGCACAACATCATCGTTACTGCCCCCTAAGTATGTGAAGTACAGAAGACCCGAGCCCGCGGCATTCAGTTTGGCAATGAAGCCATCGGGACACGGCACGGGTGACGGAGTCTGGATTGCGAGTGGATTTCTCTGGCCAAGCCCGATGCAAGCAGCGCCGGCGAGGGTCCTTCGAAAGGCCCCAGCGCTGGTCGGGAAGTTGGGCGAGTTCGTGGTCCCAGCCAGGTACAGGTTGCCACTGGAGTCAAGGGCCGAGCTCGTGCTGACGTCATTACCACTTCCGGCTAGATAGGTCGAGTAAATGAGAGCCGAGCCGGTATCATTGAGCTTCGCCGCGAAGGCATGGGCTTGTCTACCTGCAGCCGCAGTGGTTTGGAAAGCCGCCGCAGTGGTGGGGAAGTCCGTCGAACCGGTGGAGCCGGTGACGTACGCGTCGCCCGAGCTATCCACGGAGATGCCCGTAGCCCCGTCTGCCTGGCTGCCCCCCAGGTAAGTGGAATAGACCAGGGCGGTACCGGCGGGATTCAGTTTTGTCACGAACACATCCGGGCAAGGAAACTGCTGCTTGCTAGGGATGCCCCCTGCTGCTTGGAAAAAACTCCGCTGCCCCGCGCAAGTGGCTTGATGCAATGTGGAGCCCGCGGTCGTTGGGAAATCACTGGAATTGGTAGCACCTGTCAGGTAAGCGTTGCCGGAGGCATCGACCGCGACGCGAATTCCGAACGTAAGCTTCCCCCCGCCCAAGTACGTGGAGTAGATCAGGACCGGGTCGATGATAAGGGGAGCACTATGATCGTAGGCGGCTACTTGGAAGCCGATCTGGTTTTTCCCTGTGAGGACGAACCGGCCATCCAGGAATTGCCGATTGCCGAGGGTCGATTGACGAAGGCTCGGATTCCGCGATTCGTCCTGGTCTTCGGACCTCGGACTACGGACCCCGGACGGCCCTTCTTGATACACCACCGGTTTGCGGAAGCGGAGTTCATTTCCGTCCAGGGTCATTACCAAGTCCCCCGTCGTTTTATCAACGCGCGGGTGCCCGGCGCCCTGGAAGCTTATCCCGATCGCGTGCGGGTCGGCGCCCGGTGCGACGATAAAGTCATATTCCAGTTGCCCGCCTTGGGTGCCGTAGTAAACTAAATTCACGCCCGGGTAGACGTTCTGGTATTTCACCTGGGCGTAGTTGGGAACATCGGTGCGCCACTTCGCGGGATCGTTGCCAATGAAGTAATTGCTCTTGCCCGGCAGTTCCTCGGCTCCCGTCACGGTGGCGTTGGCGCTTGCGTCGAGAAGTTGCATGCGCAGCACACTGTCGCCGGGCGCTGGTGCGTTATAGGTCGCACTTTGCCCGGCATTCCCTGCGGCCTTACGGTTCTTTAACTCTGGGTTCTGCCCGGTTCCTGCTGACGGCTGCGCCAGTTCCAACACCATGTCCTGGGTGTCGAGGAAAAGGGTGTAGCCTGGTCCCCGTGTCAGAAATTTGACGGGGCCGCTCACCTGGCCGTGATTGGCTTCGAAACTGAGCGGCAACTTGCCGTAATTCGCCACCAGCTCGGGCTGAGGGCTCGTGGGTGCCTTGGAAACCTGGTGTTGGAGGAGAAGATTTTCAGCGGCTTGTGTCTTCTGTAGAAAACCAAACCATGCAAGAGCAACAAGTGAAAGGCAAACGAGTCCGGAGCTAAGGACAATGCGCATTGGGGCAGTGTGCCAGCGCTTGGTAACCGCGAGACGGGTGAGCATGAGGAACCTCTTCGACGAGAGTGTGATCTGGGATTTCCTTTTTGGGGTTTACGAAGGAAGTTATAGCATTCTACCGTACTCGCGTCAATATAACATTGCTCACTTTTCAGGAGAGATGGGGTGTCAGACCCCTCTACGCATTCTTTCTCACCCTCGCGCGAAGTCAAAACCTCTCCTTGAGGGGATGCCGGGAGGGTCGTCGGCAATGGGCAAATTGAAGGTCGCTACCAGCTAATTCAATCGCCGGCTGGCTCGGCGGGCGGGTGCGGATGGCAGTGCCGCACGACCTGGATGCCGGCCTCGCTGTCTTCGAGCGTCACTTCAAGAATCTGGTTCGTGAGATCGCCATCCCCATCGAGTTCGTCGAGCGCCTCGGAGAAGAGTTCTCTAAGTCGGGAGTTTTGTCACTGCGTAACGGACCGGAGCTTGCGGCGAGACGAGACGATCTTAGCTCCCGCAGGCGGGGCTATGCGCTGCCTTGGTCTGCCGCGCTGTGGATTCGCTTCGACAAAGAGCGCGGCGAGTTCCACCTGTTTCCGGTTGAGGCTGGGATACGCCGAGAGAATCCGACCCGGCCGAACGCTGTTCGGCCCTACAGATTCAGTCGCGGCTCCGCCGCACTGCGCTGCGACGCTACGCCGCTCTTTCAACCCAAGCGGGTCCCGAATTATCGTGAGGATTGACGGGCCGGAGTGGCACAGGCACTCCTGCCTGTGTCGGAGGCTTATGCCCCTCAGCGGCGCACAGGCTAGAGTGCCTATGCCACCCACCCGTTTGCGGCACTGCCGTTCCGACGGCCCTCGACTCCTAGTGATTGACACCGTGCTGATGCATGCGTTGATGTAGTCGATTGCTCGCATCGTTCAGCGTTTTGCGGATGCGATTGAGGCGCTCCGCGTCCGGCCGCGTGGCGAGCGTCTCCACCCACGTTTGCGCGCCCTCTATCAACGTCATCAAGAACGCTGCCCCAGGCTCCGAGAACAGATCCTGCCCGGGCACTTGCAGATAGACGGGCGAAGTGTGGGCGAGGACCTTAAAACCCCAGGCGGTGGTCAATCCTGTCCTGGAAAAGCACCGCGCGGCAAGCCAGCCGGGGCCGTCGATTTGAACCTTCTCGGTCAGCGTCATTTCCCGCGCTCCCTCCCGCTCATCTCGCGAGGCAACCACGCGCCCGTTCAGCACGATCTCCAGGCGGTGGATGGGAACGAAGCACCGTGCCTCGGCCCGGACTTCCACCGTGGCGCCTCCCGCTCCCAGGGTAATCGCTTCGCCGGATGCATGGCCATCAACATGAAAGAACAGCAACGGGCCGGAGGTCATAAAGGTATTACCGCTGCGGATGGCCTTGGCCCAATTGTCGAAGGTGAATTCCTGCTGACCGAGGTGAGCGTAGGTGCGGCTGGCCCCCACCGGCATTAGAGCCGCCATTTTGTCGGTTCCGGCGACAATCGGCAGCCGGTAGCCACAGTTCAAAACCCGGTACCAGTACAAGAAGCGCAGATTGTTGAACTCCTCGCCAAAGTCCGGGTAGAGCTCCAAGGCGTCGGTTTTGCCCAGAACGATGTCTGCTCCTGCCTCGCCCGCCGGATAGGGGAAATGCGCGGTGATCACCAGGCCGTTACGGTCGCGGCAGTCGTCGGCCCAGTCCGCCAGGCTATTCCAGAGCGCGTCACCCAGATAACTTTCCTGGGGTCCGGCCGCGGACAGGGGATACACGGGCTCGCCGCGAGCGCCCAGCAGACCCAGGTGGCCCAGAACGTGTTGGCGGTTTTCCGTTCCCATCTGCACGATGGTTTCGCCATCGCGTGAGACAAGGGGCCCGTGCGGTATGTCGCCGACGTTCGTAAACAGGTCGCCCCACTGCGCGGCAAGCAGATTGATGAGGTTCAGCCCTTCCGCCTGTCCCTCCAGAATGGCGGTGGAGGGCGACAAGAAATGTACGTGGGTGTCGGCCGTGACCCAACCCTGGGAACGGCTGTTCGTGATGCGGGAGATCTCCAGATTCAGCTCACGCTGATTGGGACCGACGGTCAGCTTCTTGCGGACGGCCTGGTATTCGAAGCCCTTCGTGATCTCCACGTACACATCGCCAACGGGAAGCTCAACCTGAAACGTGCCATCGAGGTAGGCGAACGAGGTGTCCATCAGTTTGATGTCTGCGCCGTAGTCCTGGAACCAGCCGTCGTTGATCTCGGTGCGATGGCCATAAGGCGGGATGTATCTCCCTTCCTTTGAACGAAATGCCAACCGCACGGGAGTGGGACGGCCGGTGCCGGAGTCAACCACCTGGCCGCGCACCCAAGTGCGGTCACGCTCGATGATCTCGACGCGCGCGCCCGTCGGGCGGGCTTCGAGATCCTTACCAACATCGCACTGGGCCAGATCAAATTCATAGCTCGCTCCTGACTTTGTGTCGCGCAACACGAGTGTGGCATCAGGATTGGCGGTCACTTCGGCGTAAAGATAACGCACGCCACGCTTAAGATCGTTTCGCTCCCCCAAACCCTTGCCCGGCGCCGCCAGCCAGGCGTCGGGATGGAATTCGTTCAGAGCGTAGGTCCGCGCCACCACCCCGAGATCCACATCCAGTTCCCAACGATCCTCGGCTTCGCCGGCGGCTTCCGGAAGGGTGAGGCGGTAAACGCTGAGAGGCTCGACGCGCAGCGGGTTCTCCCGGCCATGATAGAGGGTCAGTCCGCAAACCACTAACGGGTCGTCACTTAGCGCCTCCAGACGCAGCGACTTCAGAGGACGCGAAGGGTCGGAATTCTGTGCTGCCCACACCCACAGGAAGGCGGGCAGGAGCCCGTTCTTCGGCCGAAGGGGAAAGCGGCCGTCTTGCAAAGCATACTGGAGGTATCCCCAGAGGGTGCCATCGCTAAGGGGGTCGGTGAGCTTCCGCGGTGTGTCCTGAAGGTGAGGGAGAGCCGCGTAACAGAGGTGGCCCCATAAAATGGAAGGAGCGCTGACTTCGAAGCGCCGCCGAACGGGGAAGACGTGCTCGGATCCATCGTCGTGAACCAACCGAGCTTCGGCCAAGCGCTCGCCCATTTTTTCTGCCACGTCTTCCCCAGGCCTGGGATGTTCATTCGGGTCCCAGTCACAAAATGCGGCGAGGCAGACAAAGCTGGCGGTATGATTTAAGGGAACTTCAAGTGTGTGCGCTGTCCAAGCTTTGCCCTGCGTGCTCAGGGCGACCCAACCTTTTTGGTCCCACGCGCGGCCACCGAGCAAAAAGGGGATTCCCCGTAGACTCTGTCGGCCCGCAGGGGTACGAATAAGCCCACGGTGGCCGGCATAGCCCTGCAAAAGTTCAGCTTGTTCACGCGGCCCGAAGTTCGCCGGAGAACAGTTGAAGAAT
The DNA here is from genome assembly GCA_963808085.1 of uncultured Acidobacteriota bacterium. Classification (GTDB taxonomy): domain Bacteria; phylum Acidobacteriota; class Terriglobia; order UBA7540; family UBA7540; genus Bog-366. Next base: position 209,681 of record CAWEFC010000023.1, on the reverse strand, counting down.
GGGGTCAGGTCGATGGGGGTGAATTTCCCGGAGCTTAAGGTTGGGGTCGATTCCTGACGAAAACGTGCTGCCGTCCCACCATTCGCTAGTGCTGCATGGCTCACCAACTGAATGGTGGGAACGGAGGTTCCAACCGCTCTTAGGAAAGTCCGCCGAGAATAATGATCATCCTGCTTGCGTCGCATGGTCAGCCTCCGGGGCATATCCTCCGCAGACGGTCACGGCGGGAGCAAACGCTGGTCGATCGCTCGACTCAAATACCAGGCGCGGAGTCGTGCGCATCTCGCCCCACGCCCCGATTTTCATTACGATCAGCACCCAAGTGGGGAGGAATGAGAAACCAGATAGGAAGTCAAATTGGGCGTGTGTCTGGTAATGTCTCAGTTTGAAATCTGGAAATTTTGACGGTGTAATTATCCGTGGTATCCTCAATCCCATGACAGTAGAAAACGTCCGCTACATCAGTCCAGACGAGATCGTTGGGTACGAGTTCCGTTGTAACAGTCCGACATGCGGGACTCGCTTGCGGCTCCCTTTGGTGCGGGGCACAACAATTCCCCGGAACTGTCCCCGATGTGATTCTCCCTGGCATGAAGCGAATGATCCCTCCCAACTCGCGGCGAGCGCCGTGAGCGCCCTTGCCAATTCGCTTGCCGATGTCGAAAAGTTGAGTCAAAAACTTGGCTGTGGCTTTTACATCGAGCTTCGCTCGGAATCGCAGGAATAAGACCATGGCTGAACGACCGCGTGATCCCAACCAACTCGCTAAAATGATCGTGGATATTGCTACTGGAGATTCTGAAGATACAGTTAGCGAGTCCAAGCGGCACCCGGAAGCCCTTCGTGGCCGCGCTGGGGGAATTGTAGGTGGAGTCGCCAGGGCACAAGCTCTATCCCCTAAAAAACGCTCCGCTATAGCTCGTAAGGCCGCTGCATCCCGGTGGAAGAAACGCTAGCTAGGGATGATCTCAGCACGGGATTAAGCAGTCTCTCACAAACTACATCCGCCAAGTAATTTTCTTCGTCATCAGGGAGAGGACCATTTTCATCCCGAAGGGATACTCTACCGCCAGCGACGGTAAAGAACAGGGTGATGGAATCTCTCTCGGTCTCAAACTCTATTTCTATTCGATAAGGATCAGGAACGAAACTGACGGTGATTGACTCAATAGACTTGGCGGCCGGCGGCCGGAAGAATTCTATTTTTCTTTGATGCGTGGTTAGGGGTCTCACGCAAAAGTAAATCGCTGGGATTTTCCAAGCATCGCGTGCGTCATCTAAGGACGAAGCAATCCTTTCCCACAATTTTGGGGCGTCCCATTTCAATATTCTCTGCTGACATGCGCTCAGTTCCGCCGCCTGTACCTTATTGGCAATTTCCGCCCCGTGCTCTGCTTCCAGTTCCATCATCCATTTAGGTTTAGACACATCCCACCCCTATTATTTTCTCCATCTCTCTTCGACCCGATTTTCCTCAATTCGCTCCATGTCCAACGTAAGGCTGCGGCGTCCCGGTGGAAGAAACGCTAGGAAGGTTCCGCAAACTCAAGAAGTATCCTGAATCCTGCCTTATTGCCAACTTCCCTGATAGATGCCCTCAAAACTTCGAGCGACTGGCTGAAATTTACAAAGGGAAGAACCTGCTTCGACATGTGACCAGAAATCTCTACCTCCATCCAACGCCGGTCACATTGCGGGCATTGTTCGGGAACCTTCGCCTTGTGGTCGGGAGAAAGGCTGATCTTAAAACGACATGCCTCATTAAGACATTCAAGACATATGGCTTGAATATCCTCCAAACCTACCACGATCTTTCGCTCAACAGTCACAGAAATTAACCTCCAAAGAATAGTCCTTCAAGCGCCGACTTTCTCATTTGCCAGAAATCACGCTCCTGTCCCTCGATTATCACTCGACATTCCCCATCGTCGTTCAACGTCAGGCTCGCCTCGCATAACAGGTGTCCCTTTCGGTCCACAACAATTTTTTCCCCTGACAGCCTGAATGTAACCGTCGGAATAGGATTAGTACGCACGATCACAGAGAAAGCGTTGCCATTTTCTACTACGGCGAACTGGTCTCGTGGGTCAGCCAGATACTTATTCCTGATCTCAACATCAGCGATAACTTGTAACCTCAGTTTTTCAAAGACCGCTGCGGGGAAACAATGCGCCCGAGCCTCTACCCAATTAAAATCTTGTTTCATTCTACCCGCCCGATTCAATGATCTTGGAAAGATATTGGCTTTCAACGGCCTCCATAGCTGCTTTTCTGTCCTCAATTTCTGCCGACACTAGCCAAGTGAATATACCACCGCGCTTTATGATGGCCACGTTGATAGGTTCCCCACATCCAGCAATAAAGTCGATACCCTTGGCAACCAGATAAATTCCCAAGTTCTTTGCATTTTCCGTTGCGAGTAAAGGATTGTAGAGGGGTTTAGATAAGTACCGGATAAGGCTCGAATCGCCCACTCCCAAGCAATTGAATCCGTCTGCTCTATGGAAGCCACTCCCATTGAATATAAACATTTCCGGGTCTTCATAGAGCGTGGAGATCGCAATCAAGAGCTGTAAGTTTAAGTCGTTCTGCTGGCGGCCCATGCCGATGAGGATGCTTTCTGCGTTGTTATAAACAGCTTCGGGCGTGATTTCAATGTCGGGGGTTTTCCCTATAAAGTCCAAGATTTTCTTTTGGACTTCTTTCATCAAACCCGTCGAGTCGGCGTAGGTGAGAGCCAAAACAAAGCCCTTACCCTCAATGATGCGGATTTTCTCTTCGGGATATTTTACGCCGCTCGGTCCTGTAATCTCTTGGTCGGCGGCTAACACGATCCCATCAATACACCGCATTCCAATCGCGATTGTCATCGCTTTCGGCCTCAGTAAAGGTTTGCGGCTGGGAGAATATTGCTCATTCCGGCGAATGTCAATGACTTGTGGGCCTCTCACAGCAATCCTCCTTCCATTCTATTTTCAAACTGAGACACTACCGTGTGTCTACTCCCCGCCTTGCGTCTATTGTTTACGGTTTTCCGCCGGGAGCGCTTCGAACGGGCTCCCGATTTGGAGAATAAAGGCCTCGGCGCGTTTGTACCCGCTTTCGACGCCTCGGAACCGGGCCACCAGATCTTGCAAATCGTAATAGCGGTCGGGAGTCTGAGAGGCGTGGGCGTAGCAAGCGGCGCGTTTGCGGGGCTCCGCCGCGCTGAAGTCGACGTAATGGGTGGGACTGAACTGCCGCGTGTCCTCTCCATCCGAGACTTCGTAGTAGTAGAGGGCGAACGGCATCTTCAGTTTCAGCCAAGCATCAAAGACCAGCGCGGAGGTGGCGCGATGGTCGCGGTGGCCGTCGATGGGCCATTGCGTGAAGACCACGTCGGGGCGCTCCGCTTCCAGAATTTTGCGGAAATCGTCGAAATGGTCGGCGTCAAGAATGGCGTGGCCATTCACCTGACCGGCATACATCGGGCGAGCCTTGAGGATTTCGCAAGCCTTGCTGGCCTCGGCCATGCGCACGTGAGCTGGCGCTCCACCCTGCGCCGGCGGCCACTCCCCGTTATTTAAGTAAAGCAGAACGACTTCGTGACCAAGGTCGGTGTAACGCGCAACGATGCCGCCACAACCGTACTCCGGGTCGCCGGGATGGCCGCCCGCAACGATGACCTTGAGTTTAGGCGGCGCGGAAGCCTGCGGGGTTTCGGCGCCCGCCCCCGTAAGCCCCAGGGCGAAGCCAGCGCCTGCCTGTCCAGCGCGGGTCAACATTGCGCGTCTTGTGATGGAGTCCATTCTTTCCCCCTATGCCTCGTGAGATTGAGAGCCCCGGCCGTATACGCGCGGAGACCCCTCTGCCTGCCCGCCATTTTGCCGAAGAAACCCTTGCGAGCTTGCGGTTCGTAGTATCGCCGGAAAGTATACTCGGGCTGAAATGTCGCGGGAAGAGAGAAGCGCGCGGGCAGGAGGCCCACGCCCAGCGGGCGAGACGCCCGCGCTACCAAAAACAGTTCGCCACGATGTTTTGCGGCCCTCAATAGGGCCGAAGGGGGAGATCCTTCTGGACGCGTCGCAGTGAATTCAGGAAGAAAGGAACTTGCTAATTTTGGTCAGCACCTGTTGAAACATCTCCGGGGTCAGGCGGCCCGTTTGAGTGTTTTGTTGGCTGGGGTGGTAGGAACAGAACAGGCGAGGCATTCCGTCCAAAAGAGGAAAACTCGCACCGTGGGAAAAAATCATGGATGAGCGGCGCGGGAAACCCTCGCGTGCGCCGAACACGCGCAGGTAAGCCTCAAACGCGATGCGACCCAGCGCCAGGACCGCGCGCACACGCGTCAGGATTTCCAGTTCCCTCTCCAGGAAGTGCTGGCAATTCCGCAATTCTTCGGGGCTCGGTTTGTTCTGTGGAGGCGCGCATCGAAGTGGCGCGGTGATGTAGCAATTTCGAAGCTCCAGGCCGTCGCTTCGATCCCGCGAGGTGGGCTGGTTTGCGAATCCCGCTTCATAGAGGCCACGATAGAGGAATTCGCCCGACCGGTCGCCCGTAAACATCCGTCCGGTGCGATTGGCGCCATGAGCTCCGGGTGCCAAGCCCAGAATGAGTAGTTCGGCTTGCGGGTCGCCAAAACTTGGCACGGGCTTGCCCCAGTAATCGCAATCACGATACATGCGGCGCTTTTCTTTGGCCACTTTCCGGCAATAGGCAATGAGGTTCGCGCAACGAGTGCAAGCGATCACTTGTCGCTGGACTCGAGCAAGTTCACGAGCAGGGCTGGGCATGAATTCCTGTTTTTTCTCACGACGGACTGACATGAGCCCGCGGCCCGTCACGATGGATGAAATCTGCGAAGAGCTTTGGCATAGGTATCAGGCGCGGATGGCGGACCTTTTCTGGCACCTAACACCTGAAACCTGACACCTTCTTCCCTCCGCGCCTCAGCGGCTCTGCGGTGATGGCATCTTTGCCAAAGCCAGGATCGCGTTCCAATGGGCGTCGGAGACGGGCATCACGGAGAGGCGCGGCATCCGCACGAGATCAAATTCCTTGAATGCACTGGATTTCTTAATTTCGTCGAGGGACACTGGCCGACTGAGCTTTGCTCTTGCCTGTAAATCAATCACCACCAGGCGCGCGTCTTTTTGTTGAGGATCAGGATAGGGATCGCTCGCGGCCTCCACCAGTCCCACTGCGGCGCGCTCGTCACCGGTGTGATAAACCATGAGCTGGTCGCCGCGCCGCACGTTGCGAAGGTTCTTGAGCGCCAGGTTATTCGAGATTCCGTCCCAAACGGTCTTTCCGTCGCGCTCGAGGTCAAAAAAAGAGTAGTGCTCAGGATCTGATTTCAGCAACCATTTTGCCGCCATGGTATCCTCTCTGTTTCGTTCTGATCTGCGGAGATTAACGGATGTTATTGTACGGGAAATTACCTGGGTCTGCACAGTGGCTCATCGTCAGTAGTCATCAGCGGGCCGTGCGCCGCGTTATCGTGGCGCCGTAGTGGCGAGTTTACCCCGCCACATAGTGGCATGGAGCCGCCATCGAGATCGTCCGGAGGGACTCCCCAAGCCCTGGATCATCTGTATCGATTTGCACTGGATCGCATCTAACAACTGCTGGAGGTAAAAGGAGAAAACCATGGAAAAGGTTCTACATGTTCAACCCGCCGATTGGCAGGCACTCGAGACAAGCGCCAAGCCGGTATTCTTGGACTTTTGGGCGGACTGGTGCGGCCCGTGCAAAATGCTCGGACCAACGTTCGACCGGCTGGCGGAAAAGTATGGCGAGCAGGTAACTTTCGCCAAGGTTAATGTGGACGAGATGCCTGACGTCGCCAACAAGTTCGGGATTAGGTCGATTCCCACGCTTGTCTTACTGCAGGGCGGCAACGTGGTGGAGAAAGTAGTGGGGCTGCGGTCGGAGCAAGAACTCGCACAAGTGCTCAACCGCTTCGCAAACGGCAACGGAAATAAGTAATCCCTCTTCCGCCTGACCCCTCCCGTGCCGGGAGGAAGGAACAGGCGCCTCCACAAAAAGCAAGGGTGCCCCGACTGGAAGGGCACCCTGAATCCTCACGACACGCGGCGGCTCGCCGCTCGCGCACTTGTGTCTATGTCCCCGGCCGCTGGCCGAGCACGTTCGTAGTGTTCGGGAAGAAGCCCTTTGGCGTACTCATATACCCCGACACCGTATCCTTGCCTAATTTGTTGACCACCAACTCCAGCGCACTTGAAGCCCCTTGCACGTAGAAGAACACAGGTTCATTCATGGCCTTGTTGCTGCGCTCAGTCCTCTTATCGTCAAAAAGCAGGAACATGCTGAAGACGTTGCGTTTGGGGTCGGTCTTTTCCAATTGCAATGTGACGGTTCCCAGCTTTTGTTGAGCCTTTTTGTTGGGCAAAGTAAACTCAAAATAGTCGCGATCGGTCTTGTGCGCCAGGGCAACCAGCTCGTCGTGAGTTTTGGCGATGGCGCCATTCAACTCACCTTTAGTTCCCGTGAGGGCATTCGCAAACTCGGATTTGGTGTTGGAGAGATCCTGCTTGGTCCCCTCCAAATCCGTGCTCAGGCCGCCGATCTTGGCGTTGGAGTCCGCCTGGAGCTTGTTCACCTCATCGGCGCTGGCCTTCTCCGCGATGGCTTTGTTCAATTGCGACACCGCAGCCTGCTGTTGCTTTTGGACTTGCGCGGCCAGGTCGTGCGCACGGGCAAGTTCCGCTTGGGTCATGCCGAGCTTCTCCTGCGTGACCTGGAATTGGCCCTTCAGTTGTGCGTAGCGCTCGTCGCTGGAGTCCAGGCGCCGCGTGATCAGGTTCATCGCGTCTGCCTGTTTCGTCGAATAATCGTTAAACTGGGAGCGGGCCATGAGCACCAACACCAGGTTGGCAATGGCCAGCACGCCCACCGCCGCGAGCAGCCAAGGCAGCGCTTTTCCGCCGCCGGCAGCAACTGCCTGCGGGGGTTGCTGAACCAAAACGTATTGCGGGACTCCGGGTTGAGTCGCCGTGGGTACCGCCTCGGGGGAAGGCACTTCGCGCGTGGGCGCATCGTTCAAGCCAAACATCGAGTGGCCAGGACTAGGATCTTTGTCTGCCATACGTTCTCCTCTGTTTGCAAATGCCGGTTCGTGCGAACCGCCGTTTTAACTTAATCTATGATGCCGCTTTCGCCTCGTAGGGTTTAACTGTAAATGCATTTTAACGTTCTGAGAACATGCACAGTATCCCATTAAAAGGAAGCGCTTACAAGCAGTGGCGAAGGTAGCGCTGCCATCTTGGCGGCTCGTGCGCCGGCTGAAAGCCAGCGCTACATCCCTCACAAGCGGGCCTGAATGAGCGCCACGGCATCAGCGCGGATGGCTTCGCCGCGGCCAACGGCGTCCACACCTTCTCCCGTCTTGGCTTTTAGACTCACCTGGCTGGGCTTGACCGCGAGCGCCGCAGCCATCTTCCTTTCCATGAGGGGAATGTGTGGCGCCAGCCTGGGCCGCTCCAGCCCCACTGTAGCGTCGATGCTGACGATGCAGTATCCTGCGTCGCCAAGCAACTGGCGAACGTGACGAAGGAAGCGCAGGCTGGAAGCATTTTTCCACTGCGGAGAAGAGTTGGGAAAGTGGCGACCGATGTCACCCAGGTGGGCCGCGCCCAACAAGGCGTCGCAGATCGCGTGAGCCAGCACGTCGCCGTCCGAGTGACCCACCGGACCTTTGTCGAACGGAATGTGCACTCCCCCGACGATCAGTTTGCGACCCTGGGCCAGCCTGTGGAGGTCGTTACCCATCCCCACCCGGCTCCCCGGTTGTAGACCCGGGAAGTCGCCCGGCAACGCCCGATTCGAGACACTTTGCAGGGACAGACTGTCGCTGCCACTCGGTTTCCGCGTGCGACGTGAAGAGGTCATTGTGCCCGATTCAGGCGCCATCCCGGATCAGTTCGCGTTCTTGGGCGATGTAAAGGCGGGCCAGGGGCAGGTCCGAGGGTTTGGTAATTTTGATGTTCCGATCCGAGCCCATCAGGACTTTCACTTCGTGGCCATCGTGCTCCACCAGGCTCGACTCGTCAGTGCCGTAGTAGCCTTCCCCCAGGGCGCGGTCAAACGCCTGGCGCAGAAGGTCATAGCGAAAGGCCTGGGGCGTTTGAGCAAGGACGATTCGCTCCCGCGGGATGGTCCCCAGAATCGTCTGCCGCTCGACCTTTTTGACAGTATCCACGCTGGGAATGCCCAGGATTGCCGCCCCGTCCTGGCGTGCGGCCTCCACGATCTGGCGAATCATGGCGAGTTCGATAAATGGGCGAACCGCGTCGTGCACCACCACGACTTCCGTTTCCTCACGGGCCTGGTCGAGGCACCGGGCCACGGTTTCCTGCCGCGAGGTCCCTCCCGGAACCAGCCGCACGCTCTTGCCAAAACGCTCCGTCGAGATCTCGCTCGAGGCGCGATCCATGTCCTCCGGCCGCACCCCCAGGAAAATCTCACTGATCGCGTCGGAAGCGACAAATTTCCTGAGTGTGTGAACGAAAATCGGCACGCCTTCGAGGGAAAGAAACTGTTTGGGTGTGGCTCCGCCCATCCTCAAGCCCGTACCCGCCGCCGGAATGATCGCCAGAACGCTCATGCCGTCTCCGTCGTCACGCGCCATGACGCGTGGAAGGCCGTCCCCCACTCCCTCATATCACCCCCGGAGTGGGAACAGAAAGGCGACGGAGCGCGCCAAGCCTCCGTCGCCCAATTAGCCCTGAAAACCTCAACTACTGGTGGACCGCCTCGACCAAAGCCCGCCGTTCATCGTACTTGCCAAAGATCATTTTCCCCGCCGTGGTTTGCAAAACGCTGGTCACGGAAATGTCGATGGTCTTGGAGATCATTTTCTTGGCGTTGTCCACCACCACCATCGTGCCATCATCCAGGTAAGCTACGCCCTGATTGTATTCTTTGCCTTCCTTCAGAATGAACACCCGCATAATTTCGCCGGGCAGCACGACGGGCTTCAGAGCGTTGGCCAGTTCGTTGATGTTGAGCACCGGCACGCCCTGGAGCTGGGCAACCTTATTAAGGTTGAAATCGTTGGTGACGATTTTCCCTTCGTAAGCGCGCGCCAACTCAATGAGTTTCAAGTCGACCTCGCGGACCTGGGGAAAATCCTCCTCGGTAATCTGCACGGTAATGTTGGCCATTTTCTGCATGCGCGCGAGGATATCCAAGCCCCTCCGCCCGCGGTTACGCTTCAAGGGGTCGGAGGAGTCCGCCACCAACTGCAATTCCCGCAGCACAAACTGGGGAATAACCAGCGTCCCGTCAACAAAGCTCGTCTCGCAAACGTCTGCGATCCGCCCGTCGATGATGACGCTGGTGTCGAGCACTTTGTAATTCTTGCGCGGCGCCTTTTCCGTAGTAAAAAGCCCGCCGAGCGCCCCAAGATTGAGCAAGTCGCCTTTGTTGGCGCCCAGCACCAATCCGACGTACGCCATTAAAAGCAGCAAGGTTACCTGGAAAAACGAGTTCGCAGCACGGTCAATTGCCGTCAAGCTCAGCAGGTGGCTGATCATGAAGGCGCCCAGAATGCCCAGAATCGAACCAAAAGCCGCACCCATCAAACGCTTCAGGCTGGCTTTCTCCAGACGCATTTCGAAGAAAATGAAGACAACTCCGAGGACTAACCCTAAGACTACAGATTTTATCCCGGACAAGCCAAAAGGATGAAGATGAACGGCGGCAGCGGAAATAATGATGATAAATAAGACACGAATCGCTCCCATTTCCCACGCCATGAGGCCTAACCTCCTTCCGGAACCAGTTCAACACAGTCCACATGATTGTACCGGCCCCCTTTTCGCTCGCGGTATATCAGGGGGAGTATACCATCCCCTCATGCAGGGGGAAAAGCAAGTTAATTAGGCGTATGTTTACTTACTCATAAAGGTTTTAGGGAAAGTTAGCCCTCCCGGCTTGATCTAGCGCCGGGTGGCGCCCGCCATAAGGAGAATCCCGACGATCGATCCGCACCTGGACGGCAGCGCCCTCATGCGAGGATCGATGCCGAGAATACTCGCGACCCTCAAGTTGAACGGCTGCATCGTGGCCACGAATCGGAGCTCTTCGCAAGTGCCTTGCTCGCGCAACTCCCACTGTTGAGACGTAGATCGCCTCCCTTTCCCTAACGAATGATATATTAATCTCAGTCAGAGGCTTTTGTACGGGCCGAAACCAGGCGGAGAATACCAGAATGGATGCGAAGGCGGCGGTCCCCGATCCCCAACCCCTTTTGCCTCATCCTAATTTCAGCGATGAGGTGAATCGGAACATCGTGCAGTCCGAGATTGAAGGTGGGGTCTGCCTGGACGATTTATCCGAGGGTGCCCGGTTGGAAGTGGAGACGCAGAATCGCTGGTACACCATCTTAATTCGCGGTGGCGGAGAGCAACTGATTTGGGGCCATCCGCAGTATTGCCCCGATCCCGTCCAGGTGAGGATCGCGGGATCCACATGGGGCGGCTCGATGCTGAAGCTACGCTTTATTGGGCGAGGAATGCACCTGGAATTCTGGCATCCCGTTTTTCACACCATCAAAACATCGAGGATTTTGGATATCCGCGCCTCCGACCGCGTCTCAAGCGACGCGTAGCGCGTACTTGTGCGGTAAGTCCCCGGCCGTTCATTAACCCACCCCGAAAAGCCGCGGACCTACTGCACAGGTTCCCGCTACGGCCGCTTATCGGCGAGCTTTTGACTTGATCACAATCGGGGTGCCCAGGAAGCCAAACCTCTCCCGGATGCGATTTTCGAGAAATCGCTCGAAGGAAAAATGCAGTTTGCCGGAGCGGTTGGTAAAGGCAATGAAGATGGGCGGCGCCACTCCCGCCTGGGTGAAGTAGTAAAGCCGGGTGGGCCTTCCCGCCGGGGAGGAGACGCGCTCAAAATCCACCTCCTCGAGAAACCGATTCATCTCCGCGGTGGTGACGCGAAGCTGGCGGGCCTCCGCCACTTGCGCGATGGCCTTTAACAGGTTCCCCAATCGCTGCCCGCGCAGCGCCGAGATGAAAACAATGGGCGCGTAATCCAGGTACTTCATGCGATCCCGGATTTCCTCGGTGAAGTCCTGAGTGGTGGTCGGACCCTTCTTGATGGCGTCCCACTTGTTCACCACGATGATGACGGAGCGCCGGCTCTCGTGCGCGTATCCGCCAATGTGCGTGTCGAGCGCGCTGACGCCTTCCTCCGCATCGAGAATCAGCAGGGCCACGTCTGCGTGCTCCAGATGCTTGCGCGCCTGAATGACGCTCAGCTTTTCCGCCAGTAACTTGGTTTTGCCCTTGCGCCGGATGCCCGCCGTATCCACGAAGCGAAAGTGCAGGCCGTCAAGCTCCACTTCCGCGTCCACGGCGTCGCGCGTGGTCCCCGGCACGGCCGAGACAATCGAGCGCTCTTCCTTCAGGAGCTGGTTGAGGAGGGTGGATTTTCCGACGTTGGGCCGGCCAATGATAGCCACGTGAATCGGGTGCTCGGGGGAGCCGGGAATCGGGCGACCGTGAATCGGTGGATCGGGAGATTCAAGAATCGGGTGATCGGGTGATCCGGCGATCGGGTGATCGGACGGCGGGCCTTCGGGCGCCGCCGCTTCTGCCTCAGATTCCGCCGAAGAGGCTGGCACGGTCCGATCGCTCTTGCGAGGGCGTCGAGGCTCGTTCTCGACGATGGCGCTGTGGGTAAATCCCTCGGTAATGTGGTCGAGCAAGTCGTCCAGCCCCAATCCGTGCTCGGCGGAAATGGGAAAGATATGTTTGATTCCGAGGCGGTGAAACTCCCCCGCCAGCGGCTTGTGCTGCTCCGCGTCAACCTTGTTCACCACCACCGTGAGCGGCTTACCCGTGCGGCGCAGGAGTTGCGCCAACTCTTCGTCCAGTGGCAGCACCCCTTCACGGCCATCCACCACCAGAAGCAGATGTGCAGCCTCCTCGATGGCCACTTTCGCCTGGCGATAGATTTCGATTGGGATCAGTTCCTTGTCCGAAGGAATAATTCCCCCGGTGTCGATCACTTCGAAAGGTTTGCCCAGCCACTCTGCGCGAGCGTACAAGCGGTCCCGAGTCATACCGGGCTCATTGCCTACCAGAGCGCGGCGCTGCTTGCAGAGTCGATTAAATAAGGTGGACTTGCCCACATTGGGCCGGCCGAGAATTACGATGCGAGGAAGGGTGGGCATGAGCAGAAAGTATATAAGGGTAAAGTTTAAAGGGTAAAACCGGACCGGCGGGCGTCCAGATCGCCTTTGCTTCGAGCCAACCGATTTCCGTTGTTGCCGAGCGCTAATCACCAGTCGGTAATCAGCAATTGCCGGTGTGCTATTCTGTCACGCGAGAACACCGTTGGCCCATAAACCAACTTAGGCTTCCCGAGGGGGGGTGTCAAGCCGATGCGCTATTATCCCATCTTCCTCGACCTGCGCGCGCGGCGTTGCGTCGTGATCGGCGGCGGACGCGTGGCAGAGCGCAAGGTGCATGCTCTCCTGCGGGCAGGCGCGAGCGTTCAGGTGATCAGTCCGGCGGTCACGCCTCGCCTGGCACTATTGGCCGCACGCAAAAGGATTGACCTCACGCCGCGCGCGTATCGGCCCCCTGATCTGCAAAGCACGGCGCCTGCAACGCCCGGAACCCCACGCGGGGGCCGGCCCGTCCTGGTCTTCGCCGCCACCAACAGCCCCAAGACACAACGGGCCATCCAAAAAGACGCGGAAGAGTTTGGCGCGCTCGTGAACGCCGCCGATGACGCGGAGGAATCCGACTTCATCGTGCCCGCGTCTTTTTCGCAAGGCGATCTGCTGGTCGCCATTTCCACTTCGGGCGCGAGCCCGGCGCTGGCTCGACGCCTGCGGCGCCAGCTTCAGCTCACGCTCGGGCTCGAATACCGCGGCTACCTGCGATTTCTCCGCCAGGCTCGCAAGCAAGTTATAAATTCCGTTCCTGATGAAGCTCAGCGAGCCAAGATCTTCCGGCAACTCTCCGGGGCTCCGGTATTGGATTGGTTGAGGAAGGGTCCACCCCGCCGCGCGGCGGAGGACGCGAGGAAGTGGATCGAGAAAGTTATTTCGTCCGAGTAAGAGGACGACATGCATACAAGTCGATCTGCTCGTCGGTAGTGCGCTAATTCGAGGCCTAGCGCTGGCTTCCAGCCGGCACAGCAGCCGCAAAGGCGGCGGCTCTACGACCCAAATTGGGACATTACCAGTTCGCGGCGGGCCGAAGACTCCTAATCTCTCCGCACTTTGGAGTAAATTTGCACCATGGTGACCAAGTCGAAATCGCCTGCGAGTAAGCGAGCGGCACTGGGTTTTCGGTCCCACTCCGGTTGGGCGGCCGCGGCGGCGGTATGCGGATGGCCGGGCGATCCCGTTGTGATCGAGCGGCGCCGAATCGAGATTCCCGATCCCGCAACTCCCGGCTCCAGGCAGCCCTATCACGCCGGTGAGCGGATCGGATTGGAGAGGGCAGGAGAACTGATTCGCCAGTGCCGGGACAGTTCCACGCGCCTCGCTGTGCGCGCTGTAAGTGATCTGGTCGATCAACTCAGTCAGAGAGGCTTCTCCGTCGTGGGCGTTGGTGTCCTTTTGGCGTCGGGGCGGCCGCTGCCGGACTTACCGGCAATACTCCAATCCCATGCGAAACCGCAATTAGGCAGCCTCATCCAATAGGAACTCTTCCCGCTCCGCCGCCTGCCGTTCCCGATCCTTATAGCGCGAGTCATCAGGCTCGCAATCGGGGATGCCGAAGGGAGCATGGAGCGCCAGTAGGTGGGATGGCTGCTGGGACTGGAAAAGCTCTCCTTCCGATTGCAAAAGTTGGTGATACCGACATTTAGTCTGCTCGTCTGAAGGAGCGGGGAAGACGCAGCCTTTAACCGAACACCTCGGGCACGGCCGGAGGGGTGGAGGGGCAGGGGCCGGTTGAGCCGGCAGAGGCATGACGGGTTGGGCTGACTCGCCGGGGGAGGCGGGAGAGGGCGCCAGGGCTCTTTGGGTGGCAAGCGCTCCCGAAGGCTCGGAGGATTGGGGTTGAACCTTCGCCAATAAAGGCAATGGAAATATAAGATTAGACATAAAATGAGTCCTCTGTTTCGCGTTGAGGCGACGGAAGTCGGCTCCCCTTGGCCAAGCCCCTCGGCGGCGGTGCGCCCGAGCCTCCCTGGCGGGGCAGGGCGCGGCAGTCGCTGGGCTACAGCCGGGATTTGGACATTCTCCCGCGCCGGGCCTTATCGGCCGGAACGGCGTCGGGAGTCCCGGGGGGATTTTTCGTAAAATAAAATTGATTTGTTATTCCCCTCGATTTGCACGGCGTGATATGATAGGCGGCGTTAAACGGTAATTTTGGCGAGTACCCTAGCCGAGAAACCGCCAGTAAAGAGTAGCCCACGCGTATGACAAGCCTGTTCGGATGGGGATTCGGAACACCAGCGGGAGTAGAATCCGCGGGGAAGCCAAGTCCCGGCAAGCGTCGAACCCAGTCCAAATCGATAGCCTCAGGGGAGTGGCAGACGTTTTGTCCGGCGGGCGCCGTCAAGTCTCGGCAGGCAGCTATAGAGTTAAGAAATCCCCGAAATAATAATATAGACGTAGTGTCGTCTTCGCTAGGTAATTTCCGCAATGACAGCTTCCTCCGATCGACGGATTGTAGCGAGAGAAGCGTTCACCCGGACGGTGGGGGGTGAGGCAGAAGTTTGACCGGAGGCGATCCCCGGCAAGACCCCAGGATTAGAAAGTAGTGATGTGACCTGGAATCTAAACTTGTAAAGAACTTTTTTGAAAAATGAGGAGCTTTAGTATGGACAACATGACGCCCGCGAAAGTCATTCGCAGAGTTCGAAAGCGCATCGAAGTTAGCCAGGAGGGCCTGGCTCGGTTGCTGAACGCCACCAAGGGTGCGGTCCAGCATTGGGAGAGAGGGCGCAATAATCCCGACCTTGCCCGCCTCAACGCCTTGCGGCAGCTTTGCCCGGCGGGAGCGGAGCGCAAAGATCTGGATACGCTCATCAAGAATACCCAGTCGCGGCTGGCGCCGTTGCCGGACATCAAACCCGGAGAATTGGGAAAGCCGGGCGAGGGCGGGACGACGGTAGCAATTCCTGGCGGAAGTTTCATTTATCTTCGCCGCGAGAATCACAAATTGCAGCGCCAAGTGACTCGCCTGGAATCGTTGGTCCAGCGCCGGACCGAGCAACTCCGAATCCTTGAGGACCTCGCGACCGAACTTCAGCGCGAGATGGCAAAGCTCAAGGCCGGTCAGGAACCTGCTCCCGCGCCCGTAGCCAGCGCACCTACGACCACACAAGGATAACCTCCCTCGGGAGGAAAGTCCGGTAATTGCCCACAGCCCCACTCTTGATGGGCCGAGGGTGAGGTATGCGCTGAATTCATGACGTGTCGGCATCATCACACTTTTGTCCTCACGGACGGGGGTAGTGTCTCCGTGCCGGTATGGAGCTAGAATTTCCGCAATTGGACTACTCGAACCGACAGCATGATCGGAGGGGGACCTGTGTCCTTCTCCCGCGCCAACATTCCCAGGAATGCAATGGCTTGATTGAGTAGAACTTGAGCGTCTTCGCGCTCACGCAACTCCAACAACAGCCCTAAGGCTTGCCTTGCCAATTCTCGCCTCGTCCCGTGCGCCACTTTCATAGTTCCCCTTCCCCCTGTCCTCGGATTGATCACTCCACCCCAGAAAGATAGAGACAGCAATTTCGAGTCCCCAAACTTGAAACCAATCTAGGGCCCCGTGATTCTTCGCGCCCACGAAAAGGCTGGAGACCTGGGCCGACGGGTAATCGGTCTAACCTTAACGTTTGCTATCAGTTTAGTTGATAAATAAATGAAAGCCTACGATATCGTTATAAATTTATAGGTAACAACAGTCGCGAAAAGCCCACTGTCCGCCACGTCACATGTTGCCGCGATGGACGAAAATCGGCACTTGGCAATGACAATTCTAGTCATCCAGGCAGCAGGTCAAGGTTGTCAGAATTAACGAGCGATCGAGTCGTTACCCCGGGCGAAGCCCAGGTGCTCCTCGGTGCACGCCGACCCGGATATTCCCATTCTCAAGCAAGCTGAAGCCGAGTACGCCCGGTTGAAGTGACTTTCCGCGGGATTCCGCGAGAACCAAAGCAGCGGCAAAGTAACGGCGGGGCCGACCCAGTTGCGGAGAGACCTCCATCCCGGCATACGCTGCGAAGCTTTAGCGTGCGGCAACTTGCCGCCGCTTTTCCCCAGCCAACTTGCCGGCGGCGAATCGTGCGGATCGTCGAAGTTCCCGCGAGCAAGCTCGCAGGCGGGAAAGCGGCAGCAAGCTGCCGCACTCTAGAGCTTCGCACGCATGAACAGGCCATGAAAGCAAGGGCATCGTGCCAGCCCTTGTGCCGACTGGAAGCCGGCGCTACGCCGCAAATTAGAACACTACTAATGCGTGTCACGAGTCTGTTGAAATATGGCAATGCGCTTCTAGGGCTGCACAAGAAAGAGACTCTTGACAAGTGTGGTACAATTTGCCCGATTACACCCCGATGCCAGTCGGGGAGATTTGGGTTCCTTGTGAGGGGACGCTCCAGATCTCATATGGGAGTGTGCCTAATGGCAACCCACCAAATGGCTGCCGGAAATATTCGTCGAACAGAACGCCGACCAATCGAGATCCCCATCAGTCTTGTGTTAGCCCCCAAGAAGTTCAAGGAGGACAGCTCCGCCATTACGACCAACATTTCCGAGCACGGCGTGGGGGTTCGGACCAAGCTCTCGCTCGCTCCGGGCGAGTGGGTGGGATATATCGATAAAAGGAAATTCCCCTACGCCATCCCCACCCGCGTCGTCTGGGCAAAGGAAGACGAATACACGCATTGGATCTTTGCCGGGCTCAAGTTCTGACCCACGGACATCCAGGAGGCGACGCTGGCTCGACCGAACCCGCCGAGCACGTCGTTCGTGGTTGGCATCTCACAATCCCCTGCCAGTAAGTGCGATGACCTCGGCACGTGTCCCGTACTTTGCCGTTATACGGACGGGTACGCCTAATTCCCTTCCTTTGGTGTCCGCGCTCCCTACGTCCGGGTTCACTAATGGCTCATCTCCGCGACTTTTGGCTTTGCCCTCCAACCAGCGTAAGGGGCGCCAAGGAAGTTGAACATCGGCGGCCCGCGAATTTCCTACCGGTAGGAAAGAAGGCGCTCCATTTTGTAAAATGTTTTCCTGCCAGTATGAAATTGGCAAGAATTGGCTTGACATAATTCGCTGGGCTCTGCTATAGTATAGGGGGAGGGCGAGATGCGGAACGCGGCTCACCCCATCACCCGCAGGATGAGGACGAATGCCCAGTCCGACAGAGAGAGAAACCCAAGACAGATTATCCGATCGGGCGCAGGTTCCCCTGGTGGCGGGGGCAGAGGAAAAGCCCAGCCAGAAGCGGAAACACGAATTAAAATTTTAACAACATACGTTCGAAGCCGGAATGTGTATGAAAACAAACGACTCACGGACATAATGCCCGAAAAGTATCGGACATTTATGTCTTAGTTTTCGACATTTTCGTCGAATTGACACCCATTTTGCAGAATTCTGCAGAAATCGACAGCCTTTTTGTCACCTTTCGAGCGCTGGGGATTGTATTCTCGGCCTCGAGATGTACCAACTCGAGGCCTCGCCGCGACGAGTCGCCACACTGCAAGGGTTCGGGACGACGCGGAGCGTGGGGCAGGGCGGCGGAGCCGCAGTCGAATCTGTAGGGCCGAGCAGCGCTCGGCCTCGGCCGAACGCTGCTCGGCCCTACATTGCGCACAAGATTCTTGCCAAGAAAATGAGAATTTACGGTATTGCACTGCAGACTGAGCGCAACAACCGGAGCAAGTAACAGGAGGATTTGCCTTGGGCATTCTGGTCGGGGTTCAACGGGCGTTCACGCGACTTCCGCTCTTCGCGGCAGCGGGCCTTCTTCTGGGCTTGGGAATTACTATTCGGGCAGCGGGAGAGGGAGGGGCCGTCACGAATCCACTCGCGGGAAAGCCTGCGGCAATCCACGAAGGCGCGTCGCTGTTCCGCGCCAATTGTTCACCCTGCCATGGCCTCAATGCCAAAGGCGGGGGCAAGGGACCCGATCTCTCTTCGGGGCGATGGACACACGGTGGAAGTGACGAAGCGATTTTCCGCACCATTTCTCAAGGGGTGCCGGGCACCGAGATGCCGGCCAACAGCTTTGAAGACTCCGAGACCTGGGCCATCATTGCTTATCTGCGTTCGCTAAGCCCTCCGGCGCGGCCCGTGGTTTCCGGCAAACGTGCTGAGGGCGAGAAAATCTTCTGGGGCCGCGGAGGGTGCTCCGGCTGCCACATGGTGAACGGCAGCGGCGGTTTGCTGGGCCCTGACTTGTCGCGCGTTGGCGCGGCGCGCTCCGTTTCCTACCTCGTCGGTTCCATCCGCGATCCGAATAAAGACCTCAGCGACGGAATGAGCGACCCGAATAATCACTACGGTGTTCCGCTGGTTTATGACACGGTCACCGTAGTTCTAAACGACGGCCAGCGCATCACCGGGGTGGCCAAGAATGAGGATGCTTTCTCCGTCCAACTGCTCGACACCAGCGAGCAAGTCCATCTGCTTCTGAAAAAGGATCTCAAGTCGGTCGAGCACGAACGCAAGTCCTTGATGCCCGCTTACACCGTCGATACGCTCAATGACGACGACCTGCACAACTTGGTGGCGTATCTCGTGAGCTTGCGAGGTGAGCGCGCGCAGAAATCGCCGCCGCGTTCCGGAAGTGGCCCCACGTACGAGCGCATCTTGAACGCAGCGCATGAACCGGAAAGCTGGCTGACATACTCGGCAACCTATGATGGTTGGCGATATAGCAAGCTGGCGGAGATTAACACTACGAGCGCCGCGCATCTAAGCCTCGAATGGGCGTTCCAGACCGCCGACCTCGGCCAATTTGAAACCACTCCGCTGGTGGTCGACGGTGTGCTCTACGGAACCGGCCAGAACGATCGCGCCTTCGCCCTCGATGCTCGCACCGGGCGTCCGCTGTGGCGCTATCAACGCAATCTGCCGGACAAGCTCCAGCCGTGTTGCGGAACGGTGAACCGCGGCTTCGCTATCCTGGGCAACAAGCTGTTCATGGCCACGCTCGATGCTCACGTCATTGCGCTCGACACCAAAACCGGAAACCTGATTTGGGACGCGACCGCCGCCGACTACCACGCGGCCTACACCTTCACCGTGGCGCCGCTGGTGGTGAAGAATGAGGTCATCGTCGGCGTCTCGGGCGGAGAGTATGGTGTGCGCGGCTTCATCGACGCCTACGACGCTGACACCGGCCAGCGGCGGTGGCGCTTCGAGACCGTCCCCGGTCCCGGCCAGCCTGGGCATGAGACTTGGGCGGACGATTCCTGGAAGACGGGCGGCGCTCCGGCCTGGATTACCGGGTCATACGATCCGGACTTAAACCTCGTTTATTGGCCAACGGGAAATCCTTCGCCGAGTGACTTCGGAGGTGAGCGCGGCGGCGATAACCTCTACAGCAACTCCATGCTGGCACTCGACGCCGACACGGGAAAGCTGAAATGGTACTTTCAATTCACTCCCCACGACCTTCACGACTACGATGCCACGCAAGTCCCGGTGCTGCTGGACGCCGATTGGAATGGCCAGCCGCGCAAGCTGCTGGTCCAGGCCAATCGCAACGGGTTTCTCTACGTCCTTGACCGTGCCACGGGGCAATTTCTCTCCGCCAAGCCTTACGGGCATGTCACCTGGGCCAAGTCCATCGGAGCGGACGGCAAGCCGGTGGCCGACCCCGCGGCCGTGCCTAACCTCATCGGCGCCACGGTCTGCCCGGGCGCGCTCGGCATGACCAATTGGTTCTCGCCATCATACGATCCTGAAACCAAGTTGTTCTACGTGGCCACGTCGACCGAGTGCGATGTCTTCACCGGCGCTTCTCAAAAGTACCGGCCAGGGCACGACTTTCTGGGAAGCATTTACGTTCCCGCTCCCAGCGAGAGGCCCTCGGGCGCGCTCACCGCTCTCGACCCGCTGACGGGAGAGAAGCAGTGGGAGTTCAAGTATTTCAGCACGCCATGGGGAGGCGCTCTCTCGACTGCCGGCGGCGTGGTCTTCGCGGGCGACGCGGACGGCAACTTCATTGCCCTCGATGCGCGCACCGGCCACGACCTTTGGCACGTCCAACTCGGCGCGGCGATTTACTCCACGGCGATCACCTATCGCCTCGATGGCAAGCAGTATGTGGCGATCCCTTCGGGCGCCACGCTGTTCGCGTTCGCACTCGGTCGATAGGTGGGCTGCAAATAGTTTTTTCAGTAGCGCGTGCGTCTCGCCCGCTGGGAAGGTGTGAATTAATTGAAATATCGCGTTTTTTGGCCTGCAAGTAGCTGAAAGCACGCGGGCGAAAGTCGAAAAAATCAATAAATTCACGGCTTCTGGGGCGTGGGCATCCTGCCCGCGCGCCGACGGGAGCGGGACGCTCCCGAGACAGCGGGCAAGATGCCCGCGCTACGAACGCCACTGTCACTATATTCTGCAATCCTCAGGAGGGCGGCCGCTGATTACCGACGATTATTACTGTGGCGCGCCGATCGAAGTGCTGGTAGCTTCGAACATCATGCCAACCAAACTGGAATCCCACGTTTCATATCGAGGGACGAAAACCGTGCTGATCTTCGCCGCGGCGATTTTCCTCGGCGCCTGCGGGCGCGCTCCGCAATACGACATCGTCCTGCGCAACGGCGTGATTTGCGATGGCACCGGCGCGCCGTGTGTCCCCGGCGGAGTTGCCGTCAAGGGAGATACCATCGCCAAGGTCGGCGACCTCGAGGGCGCGCGCGGACGCACCGACATTGACGTCCACGGCCAGGTGATCGCGCCGGGCTTCATCAACATGATGAGCGGGGAAACCAGCCTGTTTGCCGACGGCCGCTCCCAGAGCGACATCCGGCAGGGCGTCACGCTGGAGATTTTCGGCGAAGGCGAATCCATGGGTCCGATGAATGACGCCATGCGCGCCGAATATGTGAATCAGGAAGCCGACTTCCACTACGACGCGCCCTGGCACACGCTGGCGGAAGGGCTCGACACGCTTGCCCACCGCGGAATTTCCACCAACATCGCTTCATTTATTGGTGCAGCCACGCCGCGCGTCAATGTGCTTGGCCGTGCTAATCGCGCGCCGACCGCGGCCGAACTCGACCAGATGCGTGCTCTTACCGCCAAGGCCATGCAGGATGGCGCGCTGGGAGTCGCTTCCGCATTGATCTATCAGCCCGGCGTTTACGCCAAGACCGATGAACTGATCGCGCTGGCCCAGGTTGCCGCGCAATACCACGGCATCTACATCTCGCACATGCGCAATGAAGGCGATCACGAACTCGAGGCCATCGACGAGTTGATCACCATCGCGCGCGAGGCGAAAATCCCCGCGGAAATTTACCACCTGAAAGTTTCCGGCGAGAAGAACTGGGGCAATCTTCCCACGATCATCAAGAAGGTCGAAGACGCTCGCGCCGCGGGCTTGAAAATCACCGCCGACATGTACACTTATACCGCCGGCGCCACGGGGCTTGATGCATCCATGCCCCCGTGGGTGCAGGAGGGCGGGCTGGAGGCTTGGCGGAAACGCCTTCAAGACCCCGCCATCCGCGCGCGGGTGAAGCGCGAGATGCGTTCGCCCAACGATAAGTGGGACAACCTCTACTTGGCCACGGGATCCCCGGACAAGGTTCTGCTGATCGCCTTCAAGAACGAGAAGCTGAAGCCGCTGACCGGGAAGACTCTTGGCGAGGTGGCGCGCATGCGGCACACTTCGCCGGAGGACTCCGCGATGGACTTGGTAGTCGAGGATGACTCCCGCGTCGGCACCGTGTATTTCCTGATGAGCGAGGACAACATCCGGAGGCAGATTGTTTTGCCCTGGGTGAGCTTCGCTTCCGACGCCGATTCCATGGGGAATGATGGGGTGTTCCTCAAGGCGAGCGCACACCCGCGCGCGTTCGGCAACTTCGCTCGGGTTTATGCTCGGTACGTCCGCGATGAGAAACTGCTTCCCGTGGAAGAGGCCGTGCGCAAGATGACCTCCCTTCCCGCCTCCAACTTGGGCATCGATCGGCGAGGCCTGCTGCGCGAGGGATACTTCGCCGACGTGGTGGCTTTCGATCCCGCCACCATTCAGGACCATGCGACTTTCGAAAAGCCCATGCAATATGCCACCGGCGTTTCCGAAGTGTTCGTGAACGGAGTCGAGGTGATCCACGCGGGCGGGCACACCGGCGCGAAGCCAGGGCGCGTGGTCCGTCGAAGCCGATAGGGCTTGCAGGTCACGAGGCGACGCCGTCCAAGCTGGCTGGAACCGGTCGTCAGCCGCCGGAGCCGAAGTCAGATAATCATGTACGATTTTGAAGCGCGAAAGGAGCCAGATTTCGCGGGGTGCATTGTGGATAAACCCGCAATACCCAACACTGCGTGGAAGACGTCGGGATGTAGTGCGTCGGACTTTTTTGCCGGACACTTCAAAAGTAGCCCAGCCAACCTAGTCGCCGAGCCAATAATCACGACAAAATAGCCGAACTTTCTTCTAATTCACTCGACATATGTATATATCGGTTAACTGGCAAGCAACTTGCCTAGTCTTACCATCAGTTGCGTGATGGGGACCTATCCCGTTGCGCCGAACTTTCTCCGCCTGAGTAGTGACCAAAGGGAGTAGGCGTGCCTCTAGCCCTCCCTCGCGTGACTTCGTCCGCTTCCTCACGTCACCACCCTCGAGAGCTAAAGGTCTTGGGGAGTGCCGAATGCGAAGCCTCATCCTGTGGACATTCAGTTTGACTCTGTTGCCTTGGTCGGTCTTTGGTCAGACAAGCCATTGGGACGTCACCATGATTGCTGCCCAGAAGGCTTATGGCCGGGAACAATTTCCCGAGGCGGAGGGGCAGTTCTTGCAAGCGGTGAAGGAAGCCGAGTCATTCGAGCCCGGTGATTCTCGACTGGGTGCGGCATTGAACAACTTGGCGCTGGTTTACATTCGAGAAGCCAAGTACACCGACGCGGAACCCATTCTGAAGCGCGCGCTGGGCATTGGCGAGAAAAACGGACACCCGAGCGCCGTCGAGAAGGCCTCCACGCTCAATAACTTGGCGGCACTCTACGCTTATCAAAGCCGGTATGATGAGGCTGAACTGGCCTACCGCCAGTGCCTCGATCTGCGCGAGAAAAACCTGAGCCCGAACCATCCGGACATAGCCACCACCCTGAACAACCTCGGAGCGCTCTATTGGGATCAAGGCAAGCCGGCGGAAGCTGAGGTACTGATAGCTCGGGCGATCCTCATGAAGGAAAACACCTTCGGGCCAGAGAACCCGGAACTTGCCGCCAGTCTCAACAATTTGGCCGTGATGTACATTCGTCGGGGAAAATACACTGACGGCGAGACGTTCTTTAAGCGTGCCCTGTTCATCCGGCAGAAGGCGTTCGGTCCTGACAGTCCCGATGTGGCCAATTCCCTGAACAACCTAGCAGCTCTATACAGCTTTCAAGGCCGATATTCCGACGCTGAGACGGCATTTCTCCGCTCCCTCGCGATTTCCGAGAAGTCCCTGGGACCGAAGCACCCTGATGTCGCCTCGGGATTGAACAATCTGGCCGAGCTTTATCGCACGGAAAAGAGGTACGAGGAGGCCGAACCTCTCTACAAGCGCGCTCTAGCCATCCGGGAGGAAGCCTTGGGCCCGGACCATCCCGACGTGGCCGATAGTCTTGACCATCTTGCCGGCTTGATGATTCTGGAGACCAAAGAGGTTAATGTGGATTTGCTTTACGCGCGGGCCCTCAGGATCAGGACGAAAGTCTTCGGCCCGGAAAGTCCCGCGGTCGTGGCCACCCTGAACAACATGGGGGTCGCATACGCCCAGGAAGGAAGACTCTCGGACGCCGAAAGGGTTTTTTCGGGTGTATTGACCATCCTCGAAAAGCAGCCGAAACTCGATTCCCCTACCCTGTCCACGATCTATACCAATCTGTCCAACCTCTACCTACGCCAAGGCATGCGCAAGAAGGCAAAGAAGATGGCATCCAAGGCCAAGGCCCTGCGGGAACAGGAGGCATCACCCAGCTAGCCAGCGCGGAGAGGCACGTCGCGCCAGGCCTAGGCGGACCGTAAGGTAGGCGCGTCGCGGTGGTAGTGTCGGACTTCGGTCCTGCGCTCGGCCCAAGTATTACTCATTCTGAATCCCGATCCAGCCGAATACCGATGCGGGGGGGTGTGGACGGCCCGCCGGGGGTTGTAGAACCGACGGCGCTCGGCCCAAGTATTCCTCATCTTGTGTCTCGATCCGACCGATAACCGATGCAGGGGAGCGCAGTCGGCCCGACCGGGCGTGTGGGGTCAGCCGCGCTTCGGCCAAATGTTTCTCATCCTGACTCTCGATCCAACCGAGAACCGAAGCGGGGAAGTGTGGGCGGCCCGCCCGGGTGAGGTAGGGTCGAGCGGCATAGGCGTTAAAATCAGGCGTTGCACGGCTGAGACCGGTCGCGTGGAATGCGTCCTGGCTCATGTAAGGTTCCAAACCTCTTCGAAGGGGACTCGGGGGAGCTTGGGGTTGCACTTTCGCCAGGAGGCCGTTAGAACCGCCAAGTGGCGCCCAATAGACGCGAAGACTTTTCAGGCCGAAACCTTTACTCAAACGGCCACCGCTTGTTCTAACGGGGCCACACGGATGGGCGATAGCCTCATCACGATTTGATCTTCTGCACTTCGATTCGGTTATGGTCAAGGAGCATCCCGGTGGCGTGATCGACGGCGGCAAGAGCGAGTTGGTAGCTGATTTCCGCTTGGAGCACGGCAGCCTCTGCGGACGCGAGCACGGTCTGCGCTTGCAGCACAAAGAAAATCGTTTGCGCCCCGAGTTGATACTTGCGCTCCTCGGCTTCCAAACTCTTGCGCGAAAGGTCATACGCCACCCGCGATGCGTTTAGAGAAATGCGGGCTTGATCAAGCTGGTGGACAGCCGTCGCAACTTGGAGCGCGATATTCTCTTCCTGTTCGCGCGCCAGGTATTGGGTTCGGCGACGGGCGACCATGGCATTGCCGAGGTTGGCTTCGGCGCTATGGTTCTTGATGGGAAGATTTAGCGACAAGGTGAAACCATAAGTGGGGTAGCCGAAGCCGCCGATCTGGCTGAGGGCATCGCCCAGCCCTCCGCGCGAAACGAGCACGGGCGGCATGACGGAAGCGTCGTACTGATTCCCTCCTAAGCCGTTCGACTGGTAAAGCCCACTCAGACTGAGGTTGGGTAGCAAGCTGTTGTGGTCGAGCCGGATTGTGATGTCATTCGCGGCCATCTGCTGTCGCAGGGCGTCCACCTCGGACCGGTGCGCGAGGGCCGTCGCTTCGGCCTCCTTCGTGTCGACCCCGGCGAGCTCGCCGGAAGGTTCGGGATTTTCCACCAGATCCAGATCCAACAATCGAACCTCGGCATCCTGGTCAGCACCCAGGAGTCGGCGGAATTGGTCCTCCATGGATTTGAGCTGATACTGCGCCTGGATCACCTGCACCTTGCGATTCGCCACTTCGGCTTCTGAGCGGTAGATATCGAGCGGCGGCAGGGCGCCGAGTTCGAGAGCCCGTTTGTCGCGATCGTAGGAAGCCTGCGCGAGGTCCTGCGACTTCTGCGCAATTTTCATGTTCTCGCGGGCCTGCACGACGGTCCAATAACCCTGAACCAATTGATACAGGGAGTCACTCACCTGCCCCTCGAATTGCGCGGTGGATTGAGCCACGTTGCGACGAGCAATAAGAATTGGGGCGCGATTTACGAAGCGTCCGTTGCCGCGCAGCAGCGGCTGGGTGACAGTGAAATCCAGTGACGCGAATATCGCGGGATCGAAGAAGAAGAAGATGCTGTTCGTGGAGGATTTATCGGCACTGAGACCGATATTGAAATTCGTGCCGGTCTGCAGAGTTTGCGTGTAGCCAAAAGTTGTCTGCTGTTCCAGGTCGCTCAAGGTGGACGCGCCCTGCAATTGGGAATCGGTGGATTCTTTCGAGCGCTCCGAATTGAAAGAGGAAGTGAACGCCGGGTCAAAAGTGGCGAGGGCACGCTCCACATCGAATTCCGCATCGGTCACGGCGAGGCGATCGATATGCACCTCGGTGTTATGTTCAAGCAGGAGAAGCATCGCGTCGTGAAGTGAAAGGCGTAGCTTGCCGTCAACAATATAATCGCGAAAGCTCCTGGTGTCCGGCAGCGGCTGGGGAGGCTGGGGGGAATGAATCTGCTCATGGAAGTAGCTGGGCATGGGGAAGGTCTGGGCGCGGGCGAACGGAACCCAGGCGCTGAAGATCAGGCAAGCAGCAAGAAATTTGCAGCGCATTTTCGAACGCTCCTCTGAAAAATGATTGCAGAAGGTTTAACGCGCCCGTCGTTGAGGTCCGCGGTTTTTGCCTAGACTTGCGCTTGCCATGCAGCGGACAAGCGTCGGCCTTTGAGATTAAGGGGTTGGCGAAGGGAGAGCCGCGGACCCCTAAATCGCGGGTCTACCCCTCATTCGTACCGCAGCGCTTCAACCGGATCGAGCCGGGCGGCTTTCATGGCCGGATAGATTCCAAACAACAGACCCCCCCCCGCCGAAACCAGGAAGGCGAGCAGGATGGACGTGAGCGTAACGATGGTGGACCATCCCGCCAGCCAGGCGATCAGCCGGGAAATGCCGAACCCGCAGAAGATCCCCGTGACGCCTCCAACGAAGGAAATAAGCAGCGCTTCCACCAGGAATTGCCGCGATATATCCGATTGCCGCGCTCCCACGGCGCGGCGGACGCCAATCTCGTGGGTGCGCTCCAAAATCCCGGCAAGCATGATGTTCATGATGCCGATCCCGCCGACCAGCAGCGAAATGGCAGCGATGGCCACCATGACAACTTCAAAAATCCGCTGGGTGCTGCGCTGCTCCGCCAACAGCTCCGAGGGCACAATCACGCTGAAATCGCCGGCGTTGTGGTGGGAAACATTCAGGATGCTGCGCACCACCTCCGCCGTCAAAAAGCTGTCGGTACGCGTATCCAGATGGAGATAGATGCCATCGATCTCATCGTGAACATCGCTGTAGGTGTCTTCCAGGCGCAACACCGCAGCGTAGAGGGGAACGTAAATCAGGTTGTTGAGATCCTGCTCGGGCAGGCCGGCGAGGGGAGTCTGGGCGCTCAGTTGCGGGCCCACCACTCCGATCACGTGGAACCACTGTTCGTTCACCTTAACGTACTTGCCGATCGGATCCTGCTGCCCAAAGAGATTAGCGCGGGCGCCCTGGCCCAGGACGCAGACGGCGCGGGCGCGGGCGTCCTCCTCGGCATCGAAAAAGCGGCCTGCCACGACGCGCAGGATGACGATCTGCTGGTAGACCGGAGACACACCGTATATAACCGGCATGTCGTGCTGCGCCTTGGGAATCATCTTCGAGGGCGTGAAGCGTTTGCGTGCCGTGGATGCCTCAACGCCGGCGGTGTTGGTGCGAATGGCACGCAGGTCCTGGAAGGTGAGGCCGGGGGAAATCTGGCGGATTTTTTGCTTGGCCTGCCAGTCGGAGGATTCCTTGGCTTCGATAATCAAATTGCGCACGCCGAGTTGCTCGATAAAGGCCATCACCTGCTGTTGCGCGCCGGCGCCGATCGACAGCATGGAGACCACCGCTGCCACGCCAAAGATCATGCCCAGCATGGTCAGAAAAGTGCGCAGCTTGTGCAAGAGGAGCGTTTCCAAACCCTGGCGAAATTCCGGCAGATAGCGCGACCAGTAAAGGGCGGAGCGAGTGGTCGCTGGCGCGGGTGGGGCGAGAGTGGTGGCCGGCGCACTCATTAATGCCCCGCTCCCAGCGCGGGCGAAGAAGCAGCGCTTGCGGAGGTCTTCGAAGCTTCCATCTCGGGATCGACGAGCGAGACTTCCGTCCCCTCGGCGAGGCCCTCCACCGCGATGCGTGTTTCTGAGCGCCGGGTGATCTTCAATTTTTGAGGAACAAAATCGTTCCCCTTCCGGACATACACCACGGGATTACCGTTTTTGGCAAAGATGGCCTGCGGGGGAAGATAAAGCACGTCCTTAAGTTCACCGGCGGAGATGGCCACTTCCCCACTCAGCCCCGGCCGCAACTGCGGGTCAGGGTGGTCGAGCGCAATCACCACCCCGAATTTGCTGGAACCGCTATCGCCGAAAAAAGTGTTCTGCAAAGCCGCCCCGGCAACATCTTTGACCTTCCCGGAAATCTGCTGGTGGGGAAAGGCGTAGATTTCGATTTCGGCGGGCTCCCCCGGGGACAAGTTGGCCCGATCGATTTCGGCCACCTTCCCCTGAAGCTCCATCTCCCCCACATCGAGAATCTGCGCCACGAAGCTGCCGGGTTGAACTTCGTCTCCTTCGCGGTATTCAGGGAGACGCATACCGGAAAAATAGAAGTTCGTCTGGCGATTCTCCTGCACGGCCACCAGCCCATCGATGGGCGCGCGCACGTGCATGTTTTGAATGTTCTTTTGCGCCAGATCCATGCTCAGCCGGGCTTTCGCCAGTTTCTCCTCGGCCACGGCGATGTCCGCTTGGTTGGAAGCCGCGTGCGACGGGATATCCTCCTTCAACTGGGAGAGACGGCGGCGCGCCTCGTCCAGCGCCAGCAGATTCTTCTTGGCGTCGATCGCGCTCACCAAGTCTTTCTTGCTCACATCCATCTCCGCGCGCCGGACGTCGAACTGCGCCTTCAAGAGATCGACTTTGTCCTGCGATTCTTGCACGGAAGCGTCGGCTTTCGCTTTGGCGATGGACTGCTCGGCCTCTTTCAGGTCGGACGACGCCATCTCCAGGTTGTGTTCCTGATCGCTGGGGTCGAAGTCGATCACCAGCTCCCCGGGTTTAACGTG
This sequence comes from uncultured Acidobacteriota bacterium, assembly GCA_963808085.1. Classification (GTDB taxonomy): domain Bacteria; phylum Acidobacteriota; class Terriglobia; order UBA7540; family UBA7540; genus Bog-366. The sequence continues at coordinate 180,753 of CAWEFC010000023.1, read as the reverse complement.
CGTTCCCGTCTTGGCCAGGAAAATCAAGTGGAGAGAGCTGCCCACGGAGGGGGCAACCATCATGGCAGATTTGCCCGCCCGGAGCTCGCCGGAAGTATAGATTTTCAGGTCCAGGTTGCCGCGCGCCACGCGAATGGTGGGAACGCCGCGCTTTGCCGGGCGCAGCCGCTTGATCGCCAACGTCGTTCCGGCGGCGGCAGCCGCCAGCAGCAGCACGGCCAAGGTAAGCCGGGTTATCTTTCGCGCACTCATGGTTTTTCCGCCGCCAATGTGGGGTCTTTCAACGCCACCTTTTCACCCGCGGCCAGTCCCGAGGTGATGGCCAATTGCTCCTCATTGCGGGGCCCGACCACCACGGGCCGTGGCGCGAATTTTGACCCGGACAGGACGTAGACCACGGTGGTTCCGGCCGGCGAGAACACCGCTGCCGGAGGGACCAGAATCGAGCCGGGAATGCGGTTAACGGCAATGCGCCCGTTGCCACTCATGCCGGGACGAAGGCGGGGATCTTTTGTTTCCAGTTGCAGCGTGACATCAAAATTGCGCGGTGGCGGCCACGAGGTGAAATCGGTCTTGGCCAGCGCGCTGATCTGGGTGACGCGCGCTTGGAACTCCCGGTCGGGAACCGCATCCACACGAATCGTGGCCGTCTGGCTCGGCTGAAGGCGTCCGCGGTCCACCTCGTCGATGCGCGTGCTCACTTGCAGGGTGGAGAAATCTGGTAGCTCGGCGATGGTCGCGCCGCTCCAGGCGCGATCTCCGGGCCGGAACTCCGGCGGATTATCGCTAAAGATGCCTCCCGCGCGCCAATTCGGAAACAGGGTGACCACGCCATCCGCCGGTGCGCGCAGAGTCATCGAGGCGATGTCGGTCTCGACCCGGCGCACGTCGGCGAGGGCCTTGGCGCGCGCCTGCACCTTACCGTTGATCGTCGCCTGCGAACTGGACCGGTCCGACTTCTGCCGGGTCTCGACCTCTCGCAGACTTTGCTCCGCGTCGGCGAGCGCCAGTTTTTTCTCGGCGCCGTCGATTTGGGAAAGTACTTCCTGCTGGCTCACGTCTAGTTTGGCGCGTTCCACGTCGTATTGGGCTTTAAGGAGGTCCGTGCTGTCCTGCTCCTCGAGCAGACGGGCCTTGGCGCGCTCTTGCTCAATGGCGTCGTCAGCCTGTTTCATGTCAGAGCGCCGCGTGTTGAGCGTGTCTAGGAGCTTGGAAGTATCGAATTGGGCCACCACGTCGCCCTTCTTGACCGCTGTCCCCGTCCTTGCCAGTTTGATGATCTGGATGTCCCCGCTGATGGCGGGCGCCTTGAGCTCGATCGATTTCTCGGCGATGACGTGGCCGTGGAATTGTACCGCCTCAATGAAGTCGCCGCGTTGCGCGGCGGCGGTGGGAATGACCGGCACGGCACGGGAGGAGCGGACGGCGCCAAAAGTTACGACCCCTGCCACCACCAGAGCCACGATAGTCAGCAGGGCACGGTGGCGATTCCAGATTTTCTTAATGGCGCCAAACATCGTCAGTTTCCTGGCGGCGATTCGCCAGGATTCCTCCTCACTTGGTCCCCGGCATCGAGGCCTGAAAGCACCACGGTCGCAATGTCATTGCTCCCGCCAACGGTGACGGGCTGCTTCTCAAAACCCGCTCCACGCTTGACCCAGACGTAGGTTTTGCCGTTTTCCCGGATGAGGGCGTCGCGCGGCGCCAGCATAACAGCCGGGATGCGCTCCAGCTCCACGTCTACCGCCGCGGAGAGGTCTGGCAGCAGCCGCGGGTCATTTCCTTGAATGGCAAACGTGGCATTGAAGTTGTGGACGGCTTGCGATAACGAGCTGGTATTACCGATGGCGGCGAGATGATCGATCGTTCCGTGCAGGACGAGGTCAGGATAAGCGTCCAGAAGCACCGCCACTTTCTGGCCGAGGCGGAGGTCGGGGAAGTCCACCTGGTTGACGCGCGCGGTCACTTGCATCGCCGAGGGATCCACCACCTGCATGAAGGCCAGGCCCGGCCATATTTCGTCGCCTTCCTGCGGATCACCCATGGAACTGCCTTTCCAGACGGGATTCAATACCACCAATCCCTCCAGCGGTGAGCGGATCGCCATGCGCTGAGCGTTGGTCTGGGCATAGAGCATTTGCCCGTGAGATTTTTCGCGCTGGATTTCCAAGTCCTTCAGTTGGGTCTGGCGGGCGCGCTCCTTCAGGTCGAAGGTTTCCCGGAGCTGCTTGAGCGTGGCCGCGTCCTGCTCCATCATCAGGCGGTTGCGGTCGGCGTCGATGCGCGAGACCACCTCGTTCTTCGCCATCTCCAGTTTGTCTTTCTCATAGGCATCGGTCGCCGTTTGGAGCGCCGTCTGGTCCTTGGCGAGGTCGGTGGCGTTGTCAGCTTCCTGCTTCTTGATCTTATCCAGAAAGTCGAGGTATTCCGCCTGGCTGTCGCGGAACTGCTTGAGCTGGTCCTGGCGGTCAAACTCGGCGAGCACGTCGCCTTTGCGGACACGCGTTCCGGCATGCACCAGGTGCACCAGCACCATGCGCGCGCCTCCCCCCGCCAGCCGGGGCGCCTGCACCACATAGGCGTGGACCGCCTCCGTGGATCCCGTGATGCGAATGGTGCGCAGAAAGTCTCCACGCTTGATCGCCGCCGTGTGGGAGTCGGAGGCTGCGGCCACCGATCCTTTGCGGAGGTGAGAGGCAAAGATCAAGAGGAGTGCAGCGGGGATTGCTAAGAAGGCCGCTCTGGTTGTCCATCGGCGCATATGAGACAAGAACGCTTTCGCCAAAGGATATTGCACAAAAAAAATGTCGCGGCAGGGACTCAACTTCTCTGTCACATTTACGATGCAGGTTTTGAGGAAAGGATAGCTCGGGCTCGCAAGAGATCAATTCCCAGCATCCCCGAGATGCCCCAACACGCTCGCAAGGGAACGCATTGAGTGCCCAAGAACGCTATCCCCTTCTCCGGACATGGCGTATGCACCGGACTGGGGTTGTAGCACCTGACCGGCCAGGATGCAAGGAGTTTGAAACGCCCTTCTCACCAACAACCATGCCCCCCCAGATACTGAAATTCCACGTGCAAGCTAGGGGGAAGGAAAGCGGAGGCAAGCTGCCGCCCTAGCTGGAAGGGATTGCTCACTTCATGCGTAGCAGCACAACGCCGTGACTCGGCACTTCCGCGGTGAAGCTGTTCTTGAAACTGCCCAGATCTTTCCTGGCCCACAAATCTCGCACCGCCGCGGCTTCTCCCACTTCGGCATCCTTGAAATACACTGTGATGGGCGCCGCGTCCTCTCCGCGATTAAACAGGCCGACCGCTTTGCTGGCATCGGCAAGAGGTTTCATCCAGATATCCAGGGGGCCTTCTTCCGCCATTCGACGCCCCCGAGCGCCGGCCGGGTCTTGATCCACGGCGATGACTTCGGCATTGCTCAAGATGGCCATGCTCTCCGGGCTGATCTTTCGGAGACCGGCGCTGGTAATGAGAGGCACGGCCAGGAGGCTCCACAAGCCCACTTGCATCCGACCTTCGTCATCGGTGACTTTTCCCAGGCCGACCAGCATCATATCGAGGTCATTCCAGTGGCCGGGCCCGGCAAAGCGCTCAAGACCGTTCTGCTCAAAGCCCACGAGCGAGAATCGGTCGTAGTTGTAATCGAGATCGCCGGTGGTCCGCCACATGTTCGCGCCCACCGAGGCTCCCCACGTCCAGACACGTTCCAGACCATACCGACAAAGGCTATAGAGCCGGATGGCCGCCGGCGCCTCCGCCCAATTTCTTCCCCGGGCCTTTTGGTTGAGGGCCTCGACCTCCAGGCTCACTCGCTTCCACTCGGTCTCGAATCCGGGAAAACCGTTTTTCGCCGTCTCAACTTTTTTTTCTTCCTCCGTCCAGCCCCCTTCGAGCGTCTGGGCTACTCCCTCCAACTGCAACAGACTCAGATAGAGCCGGCCGCCGTCGGCGGCCTCCTTCACTGACTTGAGATTGCCATCGATCACGGAGTTCGCGTTGGGGAACCACGCGATTGACACCGGCTTGTCCTTCAAGGATTGCTACAGGCGGTTGGCCTCAGCTTTGATCTGGGAAGTGGCATCCTGACCGGCAGCCGGAAGGACCAATAGCAGAAAACCAGCGAAAACCTGCCCTACGCAGCGGAGGATAGAAGTCACGCGGAGAGGCCGCGCACTCAGGGGAAGGACTGCTGACGACCTAAGATCATTCCCGATGGTCACTTCATCTCGAGAGATAAGTTGCCTCTCAGTGATAGTGGTCAAACCGAATGAGGACACCTAGCTAACGGCGTTTGCCCTCGCCACTTACTTCCCATATTAGGTGCAGCCACAGCCAGCGGACGCGACGGTTTGTGGCTTCGAACGTGATCATTCGTATCGCAGGGCAGTGAGCGGATTTACTTTCATCGCCCGCCGGGCGGGCAGGTAACAGGCTGCCAGCGCGACCAGAAGCAGCAGCACCGCCACACCGGTGAAGCTTAGCGGGTCATGGGCGCTGACCCCGAAGAGCATGCTGGCCAGCAGGCGCGTGAGCCCGAAAGCAGCGACCAGGCCGATGGCAACGCCCACGAGCGCCATTTTCGCCCCTTCCCCGACTACCATGCGCAGCACATCCCCTCGCTCCGCACCGAGCGCCATGCGGATGCCGATCTCATGCGTCCGCTGGCCGGCAATGTAGGAAATCACGCCATAGATTCCGACGCACGACATCACCAGCGCGAGGGCGGCAAACACTCCCAGCAACTCCATGGAGAATCGCCGCGCCGCCAGCGAGTCAGAGATCACTTCGTCCATGGTGCGGGTGTCATACATCACCTGTTCGCTATTCAGGTGGGACAGGGTCTGCCGCAGCACCTTTTCGTATGCCGAAGGTGGACCATTTGTCCGAACCATCACCCCGATGCCTCGGCTCACGAGCGACACGAACTGGTCGGGCATCTGCTCCAGCGGGAAATAGCATTGGGCCTGGAGGGCCGAGGTGGCGTCCCGATCGAGGCCCCATTGCTTCACGTGTCCCACCACACCAACGATTTCCACCGTGGTGTTCAAGATGGCGAAGTTAACGCGTTTGCCGATCGGATCCTGTCCGCGAAAGTGGATCTGGGCAAAGCGCTCGTCGATCACCATGACGTCGTGCGTATGCGCTTTGTCTTCGGCCGAAAGCAAGCGCCCGCGCAGGAGCGGAATCTTCATGACCCGCATGTAGTCTGGTTGCACGAGGTAGAAGATGGAAATCTTCATCTCGCCGGTCGTCGCCGGCTTGGGTTGGCCATCCACCCAGAACGGTAGTTCGGAATCGCCTCCCATGGGCATCGCCGAAGCGGTCAGGGCGGAAGCCTCGATGCCGGGAGTGGCATTGAGGGTGTCATTAATCGACCGCCAATGGGCGCGGATGGCTTCCGGTGTTTTGAGCGTGGAGGGCAGGGTCATGGCGAAGTTCAGCACGTTGTGGGGATCGAAGCCGGGGTTGACCTGCCACAGCTTGCTGAGGCTTCGGATCATCAGCCCGGCGCCGGCCAGCAGAACGAGCGCCAGCGCCATCTCCACCACCACAAAGACCCTCTGGGCGCGATGGCGTACGCCGCTCGCGCCGCGCCCTCCCTCCTTAAGCGTTTCCTGGAGATCGCCTTTGGAATTCTTCAGCGCCGGCGCCAAGCCGAACAGAATGCCCGAAAACAGGGAAGCGCCGAGCATGAAGAGCAGCACGTGGCCGTCGAGATGGACTTCCTCGACTCGCGGCACGGCCCCGGGCAGCACCTTGAGCGCCAATTGCAATCCCCAGGAGGCGATGACCAATCCCACGCTGCCTCCTGCCACGCCGAGCATAATGCTTTCGGTCAGGAGCTGACGAACCATGCGGGCGCGGCTCGCGCCGAGCGCGCAACGGATGGCGAATTCCTGGGTGCGAGTCGTCGACCGCGCCAGCAGCAGATTCCCCACATTCACGCAGGCGATAAGAAGGACAAAACCCACCGCCGCGAGCAGCGTCAGCAGAAGCGGCTGGATGTCGCCAACCAAGTCCTGTTTGAGTGGAAACACCGTCGCGCCGATGCCTTTGTCGGCTTCGGGGTATTCTTCCGCCAAATGCCGCCCGATCGACTCCATGTCGCTCTTCGCCTGATCGAACGTGACGCCCGGCTGGAGCCTTCCGATCGCGTCCATGCCCATCCCGGCTCTGCGGTCGCGGAAAGTGGGGTCAGTCCACTGGCCGATTGGGACATAAACTTCCTTGCCCTTGTCGAAGTTGTTGGCGGTGTAGTGAAAATTCGCCGGAATAACGCCCACGATGGTATAGGCCACACCATCGAGTGTGAGAGACTTACCCACCGCATCGCGCGCGCCACCGAACTTCCGATTCCACAGCCCGCTCCCGATCAGAGCCACCGGCGCCGCGCCCAACCGGTCTTCTTCCGGGAGGAAGGTCCGGCCAATGACCGGGTTCACGCCAAGCAGCGGGAAAAAGGTGGCGGAGACCATCTCGGCCGGCACGCGCTCGGGATCGCCCATTCCGGTCAAGCTGTAGTCCTGCGACCGGTAAGCGGCCATGCTGGAAAAGGAACGGTTCTCACGCACCCAATCCTGGAAGTTGGGATAAGAAATGGAGAACTTCGGCTGGTCAAAGGTCCGCGAGTAGAGCGCGACCAGCCGGTCGGATTGAACGTAGGGCAGCGGATTCAGCAGCACGCTATTCACCACGGAGAAAAGTGCGGTATTGGCGCCAATCCCCAGCGCCAGAGTAATAATCGCCACCGCCGTAAACGCGGGATTCTTCCACAACATGCGCAGGGAATAGCAAAGGTCCTGCCAAAATGTCTCAACTGAGTTCTCCATTGTCTTTCTCCTTTCCCGCGTCACGATGGCGTGCCCGCCACCGAAACCAAGTTGGGCTGCGGATGGCCAGCAAATATGTCCCAATTCAGTGACGCCGTTGCGCGATCGATACGCTCGTGGAAAGTGATGTCGTATTCGTTGCGAGCAGTTCGCGTGGAGGCATCCGACCGCAGCGTCGCGGGCATTGCCATCAGCAGGATATTGCCGGTTAGTATTACCGTCCTTCGCATTATCTCCACCTTCCAGTCACGCCATCTACTGCGACTAACGCGAACAGAGACTTAAATGTTCCGTCCAGTGCGAGGTTGCGCGATTTTTCTTGAAATAATCAGACAATTTGCGCATTACGTAGGGGCAGGCGTCGTGTTTGCCCACGTTCTGGGGCGGAACCGGCCCCTCCCGACGGGCGACGACAAGAAGTGCCCCTACGAGCGGTTGGCGGGGCCGCAGCCCTGCGAGAACAATTGCGCACGGGGAGAAAAGATTCACCACAGAGTTCCTGCCCGCCGGCTGGCGGGTCCATAGTGACGGAAACTTCCCGTTGCCTTTACGAATAATCAACAACTTACGTGAAGTTTCTGGAGAGACACGGAGGGCACGGAGAAAAGACGCAAAAAGGAATGGCCGACGAACAATGCAGTTGACCGTTTTATCTAAACTTACTTGCTGAAGTGCTTCTCTCCGTGCCCTCCGTGTCTCTGTGGTGAACTCCCTTCCAGCCGCTTAGCGAGGGATAACTGGCAACGAGGAGGGCCAGAGCGGTTGCCGTTCTGGCCCTCAGGGTTACTTGCTGAAGCTCACGTCATCAAGAGTGAGAGGCGGTGACGGCGACAGTCCGGGCAAGTTCCCGCTCCTCGGGAGCGGTGAGGTGCTTGAGCTGCGGCGAACCGTAGTAAAACACCACTCCAATTTCGGGGATGCTCAAAGAGCGAACCTTCCCCCGCACCACGGTCAAATTGGTAGGGCCCGAGTATTTCTCGTCCTGGCCCCAGGCCATGATCATCGCCACTGTGCGGTTGTCCCGAACGAGGCGCAGCGTGCAGGTGGCGCACCCGCCATCCACGCGGAACGTGTACTCGCCTGCCGGCAATGTGGCCTGGCCCCACTGAGCCTCGAAGGGCAGGGTGAACTTTCCTTGGAACATTTGTGCACTGGCGTGTCCCACGTTGAAGCAGACCGCCAACAGCACCAGCCCCAAGAACCTAAGCAGTGTTGAAATTCGAATGTTGTTCATGTTGCATCTCCTCTGGTCTCTTGGTTTCCGGGGCAAACTCTCTCTTGCCCTCACCCTATTAAGCGGAAATGGGGCAGGAGAACTGTCATGGCGGCAAAGATTTTTTTGATGACGTGCGTAGCGCGGGCAAGATGCCCCCGCTACCTCCGTAGGATCGCACAGGAAACGCATGGAAAATCCCGCCCAAACGTGGTAACTTTCGTTCGGTTCCCGCCCTCGCACGCGGTGTACGATGGAACCGTCAGCCCACGAAGTTACTCGCCTATTACAAGCTTGGAGCGAAGGTGATCAGAGCGCGCTCGATCGCCTGATCCCCCTCGTGTACCAGGAACTGCACCGACTGGCCCACCACTACATGGTGCGCGAGCGCTCGGGCCACACACTGCAGACCACCGCCCTCCTGAACGAGGCTTACGTCCGAATGGTCGATTCCGCCAAGCCAAGCTGGCAAAGCCGAACGCATTTCTATGCGGTCAGCGCGCAGGTGATGCGGCGCATTCTGGTGGATTGGGCGCGTTCCCGGCAGGCCCTGAAGCGGGGCGGCCTCGAGCAGCCAATTGAGCTGGACGAAGACCTAGTGGTCGCGGATGCGCCGGGTGCGGACTTGGTGAGCCTCGACGATGCCCTGAAAGCGCTGGCGGCTATCGACCCAAGAAAGAGCGAGGTGGTGGAACTCCGCTTTTTTGGCGGCTTAAGCGTGGAGGAGACGGCCGAGGTGCTCAAGGTTTCTCCCGAAACCGTCATGCGGGATTGGAAGTTCACCAAGAGCTGGTTGCGCCGTGAACTGAGCAAGGAGAAGCCCGTTGGAGCCTGATCGCTGGCGGGAAATCGACCGCTTATATCACGCGGCCCTGGAGCGTGAACGGGGGCAGAGGAGTGCCTTCTTGAGGGAGGCTTGCCGCGGCGACCGGGACCTGCAGCGGGAAGTGGAATCGCTGCTCGCCCAGGAAGAGGACGGCGACCGTTTCCTGGAGGCACCAGCACTGGAGGTAGCGGCACGAGCTTTGGCACAAGAGCAGGCGGAGGCAGTGAACGACAGCAGCCAAGCAGCGCTGCTGTCGGGCCGGACGATCTCGCACTACCGCTTGCTGGAGAGGCTGGGCAGCGGCGGCATGGGGGTGGTCTATAAGGCCGAGGACACGCGCCTGGGCCGCTTCGTCGCCATGAAGTTTCTCACGCCGCCAGTCCCGAGACCCGGCCACGGACGTCCGGAAAAAGCTCCCGGGCACGATCCCCAGGCGCTCGAACGATTCCAGCGCGAGGCGCGCGCAGCTTCGGCGCTCAGCCATCCCAACATCTGCGTGGTTTACGACGTCGGCGACTTCGAAGGGCAACCGTTCATCGTGATGGAATTGCTGGAAGGGAGCACCCTCAAGCGGCTGATCGAAGCCCGGCCGCTAAAGGTCGAGCAGCTTCTCGATCTCGCCATTCAGATCGCCGATGCGTTGGCGGCTGCCCACGCCAAGGGGATTATTCATCGGGACATCAAGCCGACCAATATTTTCGTGACCGCGCGCGGTGAAGCGAAGATCCTCGACTTCGGCTTGGCGAAGCTCACCCCGGCCAGCCAGACTGCCTTCGGGTCGCGCCGCTCAGGTCTGGCGTCGCCCGTGGGAGCCGCCATGCGAGACGCCCCCTCACCGCCCATTCAAGGCATGACCAAAGCGAGCACTTCAGGTGATGATTCACTGACCAACCCTGGCGTGGCGCTGGGCACCGTCGCTTATATGTCCCCCGAACAGGCTCGCGGCGAGGAACTGGATGCGCGCAGCGACCTTTTCAGCTTCGGCACGGTGCTCTACGAGATGGCGAGGCGGCAGCAGCCTTTCACCGGCAACACTGCCGTCGATGTGGTGGCGGCGATCCTTACCCAGCCGCCCAAGGCGCCACGTGAACTGGACGGAGAGCTGCCCGCGGAACTCGAGCGAATCATCCTTACCGCGCTCGAGAAGGACCGCGACCTCCGCTATCAGTCGGCGTCGGAGCTGCCGCCCCTCGCCGCCGCCCCGGGTGACTGCCTACAGGCAAATGACGAATGATGTCATCTCTAAGGAAATCGGCGGCACGGACGGCGTGCGGCTGTACCTTAGCGAGTCCGTTGGCAAAGAACGCTGGGTGGCGCAGACGGCCATCAGCGGAGGAGAACCCGCGCGAGTACCCGTGCCTTTCCCGTCGTTCCAACTTTTCGACGTTTCGCCGGATGGTTCGAGTCTGCTGGGTGGTGATATCGCGACCTATACAAAAGGTCCGTTGTGGGTCTTGCCCATTCTCGGCGGTTCTCCCCGCCGCGTCGGCAACCTTGTTGCCTCAACTGCGGCGTGGTCGCCGGATGGCCAGCGGATCGCCTACGCGCAGGAGGGTGATTTGTACGTGGCCCAGGAGGACGGAAACGGCGAGAGAAAGCTCGCGACCTTCCCGGGCATGATTTCGAGGCCTGCATGGTCGCCCGACGGCAAACGAATCCGCTTTGCGGCCATCGACGATCCAAGGTCTTCTTCATCCTTGTGGGAAGTGTCGGCGGATGGAACGGACGCGCACGCTTTGTTCCCAGGTTGGCACACACACCCCAGTGAATATTACGGCCGGTGGACACCGGACGGAAACTACTTCATTTTCTCCTCGCAAGGGGGCATCTGGGCCGTAAGCGAAAGACGCGGACTCTTGCCCCTTGCCAGACCCAAGCCGGTGCTGCTCTCCAGCGGTGCGACTCCCTTCGTCGAAGCTTTGCCCTCCAGGGATGGGAAGCACTTGTTCGCAGTGGGAGTGGCGCCGCGTGGAGAAGTGGTCCGCTACGATGGCCGAACGAACCAATTCGTCCCCTGGCTCTCCGGCATTTCCGCGGAATCCGTGACCTACTCGCAGGACGGCCAGTGGGTGGCCTACGTGACCTTCCCCGATGGCGCGCTTTGGCGGAGCAAGGCAGACGGGAGCGAGCGACTGCAGCTCACGCACGCCCCCATTTCCACCGAGCTTCCCATCAGCATGGCGGACTCCTAGGTCCTCAGTCCACGCTGGTCGCTGGACGGCAGTGAGATCCTGTTTGACTCTCTAGCGCCCGGGCGGCTGTCCAAGCTCTACCGCGTTTCCTCGAGCGGCGGGCAGCCGGAGGAATTGCTCCCGAACCTCAACCAGGTCAAGTCGGATCCGAACTGGTCCCCGGATGGTAAGAAGATTTGTTTCGGAGGACCCTCAGGATCAGCCGCTTCCCTGCCAGGTCCCAACATTCATATCCTTGACCTTGCAACGCAGACGGTGACCGATGTGCCGAACTCGAACGGACTCTTTTCGCCTCGCTGGGCGCCCGACGGGAGACGCCTCGCGGCATTAAGCCTGGATTTATCCCGCATGGCGCTTTTCGATTTTTCCACCCAGAAATGGGACGAGGTTATTAAGGGGGCCTTCATGTTGTGGCCTTGCTGGTCGCATGACGGACGCTATGTCTACTACATCCAGGGGAGGCCCGATCCTGCCATCATGCGCTTTCTCGCCTCCAATCCGAAAGCTGAGCGCGTCGTTGACATCAAGGACTTCCACTCGGCAGCTTACTACGGCACGTCACTCTCCCTCACACGCGACGATCAGCCCATTATGACTCGCGACGTTGGCTCGCAGGAAATCTTCGCGCTTGATTGGCAGACACCGTAACTCAGTCTTAGGAGAAGCGAGTTTGATGTAGTGTCTACGCCACGCGATCGTGGGAGTTCGGAGTCTTTAGGCACGTTTTGGGGAGGTGTAAGGTAGGAATTTAAGGCCTGCAACCGTCCCGTCGCCGGATTGATCTCGCCGCACCCAAATGACGCGCGCAACAATCGTTCGGCTGAATTCCCCTTTGATGACGACTTCAACCTCTTGCTTTGGGGCCAGCGCGAGCTCGGTGTGAACACTCACACCCGACAAGGAAATATCGATGGTGGCCGCAAAGGTGTCGGAACCTAACTTCTCACCCCTCAGGGCGAGACTTGCGGAGATGGCAATGGCTTCGCGTTCCCACCGTCGAAAATCAGCTTGCACATCCGATTGCATGCCAGTCCATCCTCACATCTTGTCGGGTCCCAAAACCCAAGGCTCGGGGAGATCGTTTGATGGGGTTTCCACTTTTGGGTTAGTTTTAATAAGTGCGACCAGGTGATGATCTGCTTCCTGACGATTTTCCCTGGGATTCCCACGACCCACTTTTGGCCAAATGTAATGATATCCCCTGTCGCCGCCCAATACAACCGTGAGTTGTTAGTACTATATGTAGTAATGCCCTAAATAGAACGTAATGCTGTTATAAAATGAGCTCCGGTACCCGCTGGCAGCCGATGCTACGCACAAATTAGGACACGGCCAGTGAAGCGTCGAAGCCGCAAACCGCTTCTTGCTGGATGGGTCGCAATTGAACAAACTTGCGCGCTGCCATCCCGATTCCCGCTAAGAGAGGTCGTGAAGAATCTTTTGCAAGCCCTCGACTGAGGCCCGAACATTCTTGAGGGCGTCGCCGCTGGGGCGAAAGTGGGTTTCTATGGACATCGTTCCTTGGTATTGAGCTTCCCGCAGCGCCCGGAGTTGGCCCGGCCAATCGATGATTCCGCTGCCGACCGGCGCCCAGCTAAGTTGTCCTGACGACGGGTCGCGTTTTACGTCTTTCACGTGAACGTGGCTGATCAACCCCGCAACTTCCCTGTAGCCGTCGGGAAAGGGAACTTCATTCATCATCGCAGCGTTAGCAAGGTCCCAGTTGGCGCGCAGGTGGGGTGAGTTGACATCGCGCAGAATGCGCCCCAATTCCTCCGCCGTCCCCACGTTGAGGTCGTATTCATTTTCTATCATCAGCGTGATCCCGTGGCGCGAGGCAAGCTCCGCGGCCTTGGCCAGGCGGTCACGAACGTAGGGATAAGCCTTTTCCGGCTCGGGCACGCGCCAGTAGCTGAAGACGCGAATCTTTTCCGTGCCCAAAAAATGGGCAATGTCGAAACACCGGCGCAGCAGGTCGGCGGTGTCGCGGTCGGTGTAGGTGGAATGAAACACCAAGGCGTCTTGCGGTTGAGCGGGCATCTCCGGCAGCGGATATTTGAAGATGGGCGAGGCGATGCTGCTCACGCGCAGGCCGTGCGCGGCAATCAGGGCTTTGGCCCGATTGAGCTCCTCTCGCGAAAGCGCCATCACGTTCTTCTGCCACATTTCGCGCACTTCGCAATAACCCAGGGAATAGTGCGCGATGAAATCGAGCGCTTCGCCAAAGTCGTCGGAGATTTCGTCGGTAATGATTCCCAATTTGAAAGGATAAGAACTTGCGCTCGCCCGACCAGGCAACGCGGAAAGCGCCGCCGCTGCCCCCGCGACAAGGGACAAGAACTGGCGCCGAGTCGCGCGGCCGCAACAGCCCGCGTGGGGTGTTTCGCCACTGCCCGCAAGCATCGACGCGTGTGTCTTTGCGAAATTCATTACGAGATGATATCACTGCGAAGCTTGGTAACAGAGAGGATGATTGGGTTGGGGGCTGCGAAGCAAGATATTCGTGTCAACAAGGACACGCATCAGTGCTCACGGCCTTCGTACATGGCTTCCCGGCTGACCGCGTCGTCAGACAGGGGAGGCGCCCGCAGCTAGGTACTGGTGTCATTTGAAAGTGGCACGGGCATCCTGCCCGTGTCTCGAGTTTCTACATTTACAAAACGCTCTATCCTTAAAATCCCCAGCCCTCGCCCCCTTGGGGGAGAGGGTGGATCGCATCCGGCGCCCTCATCAGCCGGGGCGAGACGGGTGAGGGGGTCCATAACCGAGCGTCTTATCCAAACGCCTCCGGTAGCGACCACACGACGTCCAAGATTCTTTGCACAAATGATTCCGGCGCCTCCTGGATGATGCCGTTCGAGAACCGCGGCACCACGCCGCTTGTTCGGTGTCTGTTGGCGTGTGGCGAAGTTCCTGCGCTTTCTGGATTTGTACGCCTCTCCGAGCAAGAGAACGCGTGGTGCGATAAGGACGCACGGTATTCATGGTTTCCGCAGTGCTCACGGTTGTTGACCCCCTCACCCGTCTCGCCCCGGCTGATGACAACGCCGGTGGCTCGCCACCCTCTCCCCCAAGGGGGCGAGGGAAGGGAATTCACGCGAACGGGCCATGACCACCGGAACTATCCCCGGCCCCGAGGCCGCTTTCGTTTCCTTGCTTCGGAAATGTAGAAACTCCAGGCACGGGCATCCTGCCCGTGTCAGGTCATGGCCAGGATGGCCATGCCACTTTCATAGGCGGCGCATCGCCGCCCCGGCGATGGCGGGATAAACCCGCCGCTACGAATGAACCTTGCAGGGCTTTCCCTGCATCCGAACTAAGGAGAGGTGAAAATTCATGGCGCGAGTGTTCATAACAGGTTCTTCCGATGGGCTGGGGCGGATGGCCGCTCAACTCCTCGTTGAGCAGGGCCATCAGGTAGTTCTGCACGCTCGCAACGAGCGGCGCGGCGAGGAAGCGCTCACCGCCGTGCCCGGAGCAGAGGCCGTGGTCATCGGTGACCTCTCCAGCATCGCGCAGACTCGCAGCGTGGCCGAGCAGGTGAATCGGTTAGGCTCTTTCGACGGAGTCATTCACAACGCGGCGGTCGGTTATCAAGAACCCCGGCGCATCGCGACCGAAGATGGTCTGTCGCATGTTTTCGCCGTCAACACGCTCGCACCGTACATCCTGACGGCATTGATCCAGCGACCCCGGCGCCTTGTCTACCTAAGCTCTGGCCTTCACCGCAACGGTGACGCAACGCTCAACGATCTCACGTGGGAGCGCCGCCCGTGGCAGGGACAGCAGGCATACTCCGACACCAAACTGCACGACGTGCTGCTGGCCTTCGCCGTCGCACGACGCTGGGCGGATGTTCTCTCGAACGCTCTTGAGCCCGGTTGGGTGCCGACCAAGATGGGAGGCCCGGGAGCGCCCGACGACCTGGATGCTGCCCACCGCACCCAGGTCTGGCTCGTGACCAGTGATGAGCCTGCCGCGACGGTCAGCGGTGAGTACTTCTACCACCTGCGGCTCCGTCCACCCAACCCCGCGTCTCGCGACGTGGAACGGCAGGAGAAACTACTCGATGCCTGCAAGCAGTTCTCCGGAGTGGATCTGCCTGCCAATTAGAAGTGAAACCCTATTTCCGCGGTGAGAGCTCGCGGCGTTACGTAATGGGTTCCGCTGAAAGTTGAAATGAAGTTGTAGAGCGCCTCTTTATTCAGCAGGTTGACCGCGGTCAAGCGGACGCTCCACTTGCGTTTGTCGCCATTAAAGATGTTATCTTCGCCTACCGAAAGATCGAAGAGGTTGCGGGGCGCGATACGGGGCGGGTTGTGATCGTCGTCCTCCGTGCCTGCCGCCGGAATCTTGACGTACTTGGAAGCGTAATCGCTGGCCGGGCAGACGCCGTATCCGAGCGGCGAACTGATCCCAACCGTTGGGGTCGCAAACGCGCCATTACAGGAGAGTCCCGCCTGGAACTGTTGGTCCGGTGTGATAATTGACGCATCCACGACGGAGTCAGTTCCTGCTGGCCCATTGGCGCAATTTCCGCCTGCGCAAGGTATGGGGCCTGCCACCAGGCCGCTATCATAGCGCCAGTTGAAGCCCACCCAAGGGCCGCGCTTGAACGGCTGGTATTGCAGGTGAGTAGTCTCGTTGAAACTTTCGTCGTGGTCGATGCGGAACACGCCACCCGCTGCTCCCGGGGTTGCCCCAATGCCGGCAACCTGCGGTGCAAAGAAGCGCGCCGCCACACTCGACATCACGGCGTAGGCCGTGAACCCATGGGTGTTGGGCACGCTGACGCGGAGAGCGAATCCGGGAATCTTTGACTTGGCCCACTCAACGGGAAAGGTAATCGGTGAATCACCCAGCACGCTGAAGTCAAAACCCCGCTGCGTGTACTTCCAAATGTACTCGCCGTCCACCACCAGGTATTTGCTGAAGACTTGCTGGAGGCCGGCGTGGAGCTCATCGCGGGTGCCGGGGCTCAATGGAACGTTGCTCACGCAAGGACTAATGGTCGACGACATGAGCTCGTTGATCACGGGGTCGGTGCACCCGTTACTCGCCAGGATTAGGTTCTCATTGAACGGTGTTTCCATCGTTCGGGCATAAGAACCCCGAATAACGGTGTTGGTTTTCTTGAAATTGTATGCGAAGCCGACGCGTGGTTCCACCTGGCTCGCATCGGAAATGCCGCGGTATAAATCGCCCCGCAGCCCGAGGTTGAAGACCCAATTGCGCACCGTAATTGTGTCTTGGGCGAAGAGGGCCAGTTCTTTGATGTCCGAGTGGACATTATAGGGGTATAAGCCACTAGTCGTATTGGGGCAACCGTCGGAGGCCGGCAGTGACGCCGTTCGGGTCAGATCGTAACAGCCCAGAAGCGGAAAGAATGCCGCCACCGATCCTTGGCCTTGATTCGGCTGAAGGGGCCCGGTGCAATCCGCCGGATTGGTCAGCCCGGGACTCGTATAGGGACTCCCGTCAGCATTCAAACAAACGGCGTTGGCGGTGGGATCCACGACTCCGAAGCTGTCATCCTCCGTAAGGAAGGTATGTTGAAACACTACTCCCGCCTTAAGGTTGTTAAACCCCTTCACGTAAGAGACATCGGCGCGAGCGCCGGCATTGGTCAACGTTCGATCCTGGCCAATCGTCTGGAGCTGAAGATCAGGCTGGAGATCGGCGAAGGGATCGCGGCTCGGGTAATAGTTGTATGCATCACGCCGCATCCAGCCGCCAAAAGTGAAGACCGTGTTGTTATTCAGTAACCGCGTCCAGGATGGGGCAATGTTAATTGTCTTGATCTGTGAAACTTGGTCACTGGATCCCACAAACAAGCCATTAGGACCCACGCCGCCATTGTCAACCACCAGTCCCGACCACGCCGTCGCGTTCTGGGCGTCGTAGGAATTGGGTGTCTGGAACCAGGAGCGCGTAAACTGGAAGTTCAGGTTGAACGTATCCTTTTCCGTCGGCTTGAAGTCAAATCGGTCGAAAACGTTCTCTTCGTTACCCTTGTCGTGCAGGACGTTGAACTCCGGCCCATCGAGAAACCGGCTTGTGTTCAAACCATTGGCGGCAATGAAGTTGCCCCACTTTTGCCCGCCATAACCCAGGTTGAAAGCTCCGTTGGAAGTCCCAAAGGTTCCGTATGATGCGGTAACACCGCCGTGCGGAGTAGTCTCACCCATGCCTGAACGCGTGGTCGCAACAATCACTAAACTAGTTTTTCCGCCATATTCAGCCGGGGGAGCCCCCTCGATCACCTCCATCGATTGCACCGCGTCGGCAGGAAGCTGATTGGAAAAGACCTTACTTTGTTGGTCGGTAATGGGCTGGCCGTCGATCGAAAAGGAGTTTGACGCGTGGTCTCCCAGCCCGTGAAAAAGACCATTCGAGTCAGCAGCGACGCCGGGCGACGACAATGTAACTAGGGAACTCAGGGTCGAGGACTGACTTTCGAGCGGAAGCTTTTCAAAAAGGGCTCGATCCACGTCCGTGTGGGTCGTGGGATCGACCTCGACCAAATCCGAGGATTCGGTCGACACCGTTACCACCGTCTTTCCGCCCGAAACTTGCAGGTTGATGTTTAGATTGAGAGGCACGCCGGAGTTGAGGTCCAAGTCTTGTGTGTACCCAGCAAAACCTGTCGCCGTAATCGTGAGGTGATAAGGATTGAAGGGAACATTGTTAAGAGTGAATCCCCCCGAGGCGTCCGTGGAAGCCGTACGGTCAAAGCCGGTCACGGGGTTGTAAATGGTTACCGTAGCACCGGGAATCACAGCGCCCGAGGGGTCCTTGACAGTACCTTTCACCACACCAGCGCTGCCTAAATTCTGTCCCGCAACCCACACGGGAAAAGCGGTGATTCCAAGAGATAAAATGAGAATAAACAATGAAGTACGCCTACCCAGCATATAGTCTCCTCCATGAGGCTCATGAGAATTTTTTGATTTGAATTGGAATGGGCAAAACTCTCAGGAGAGAGGAGGGCCGCGGGCAAGAAGTGATGGCGTGAAGTTGCTGGAAAATCGTGCCTGACGTACTATCGGCTGAAAAGTGGATTGCAGGTGCGGCCGTTGAATAACTGATTGGACCGCGGGGCGGACCGAACTGCTCCGAACGATCTGGCAAAGGGGACAGAGAGGGGTGAGTTCCTGGGCGGCTTGCAAGGACGTTGCACTCTGGCGCTTACACTCACTGACGCTGGCAACGCCGCCAGTATGGTCGTGAAAGATTTCGGCCGAGTAGACGTGGATTTCACCGGCAAGCAACACGCCGACAATCAAGGCGCGTACCCAGTACTGGTGCCGTAGATTTCTCCAGCGTCTCAACTTGACGATCCGCTCTTTCTGATTGTGGACTCGACCTACCCGCTTAACCTCGACGGCCCTTCATGATACCAAATAAACTGCTCATGTGGGGAATGCCTGATGGAACCTTATTCAGTGCTAAGCCATAGAGATGCTCGTCCTGGATGAAGAGTTGTATGCGGGGAAGGTTGCCGTAGAGCGCTATTTTCGAAGTAAGGATTACACTTCGTGGTTGCCAACGTATGAATCACCTGCTGGGTCAAGACAGGAAGGGACTGATTCTGCATTCTTGAAAGTGAGGTGGTAATGCTAGCATTTCGCCCGCATCCCTGCACCGGACGGCCCATTCAAGCAAGTCGCGATACTGGTCAAAACTAGAGATATTTCCGAGCCAATCGGTGCCAGAGGAACTCGTAATGACTACCACGTTCGGGACATCACAGGGTCCCACACAACCGCTGATAGTCAATTGGACACGCTTCAGCAGTCCACGCCTCCGCCATTCATTCTTCAGCCATTCAACAGGAACTTCCGGCAGCCCACGGTCCGTGTTGCCACAACAACAGCCCCGGCAGATTGTAACCTGCCCCACCACAAGGCGCTTTGTCTTAAGTGGGAAATCGCGCTGTGTCTCCACCTTAATACCCCATAGGGCCAATGACCGGACTCCGCCGCAAATTTAGGGCTCACTTTCCCGCATGGGAACGCCCGGGCAGCAGCCTGGTGGAATTGAGAATGAAGGTCAACTCTGAGGACTACATGAATCGATTGCCGCCAGTAAAGGATTCAGGAAAGCCAAAGGCGGCCATTCCCACTCCTACGCTGTCCACGAGCAGGGTGCCCGACGAAATTCTGCATGATGATGCCACGGCAACGCCGCGCGATCCGCAGAGTTTCAACGAACTTGGAAATGTCGTTTCCGATTAAAATGATATCCGCGCTCTCCCGGGCCACATCCGTTCCCGACCCCATAGCAATTCCTACATCGGCCGCTACGAGGGCGGGAGCGTCATTGATGCCGTCCCCGACCATAGCCACTTTCCGGCCTTTTCCACGCAGTTCCCTGACCCACTCGGCCTTCTGGCTGGGCAAGAGTTCTCCAATCATTTCATCCACGCCCAGGTCCCGTCCCACTGAGGTGGTGGCGCCTTGCGTATCTCCGCTCAACAGAACTGTCCGCAGGCCCATTCGTCTCAAGGCGGCAACGGCATGCTTTGCTTCCGGGCGCAGAACATCCGCGATTCGGATGCTTCCCAGAACCTGTCCCTCCACGAGCGACGTAAACTTCTGAGACGCCCCCCAGACCCGCGCTATTGAGAGACTGAATGTCTCTCACTTCGCGCTCCATTAAAAGCGCGCGGCTGCCTACAAGAATCTCCTCGCCACGGTAAACCGCGCTGATTCCCCTTCCCGGGGTATAGGAGAAATCATCGGGTTCCAAGATGGGGACGGAAAGCTCGACGGCCCTGGCAATAATCGCTTTGGCAAGTGGGTGTTCAGACTTGCGCTCGGCAATGCTGGCGGCGGCGATGATCTGCGGGGCCGTGAATCCGTCGCCCGAGATAACCTCGCGAATCTGGGGAGTTCCGAATGTTAAAGTGCCGGTCTTGTCCAACAGCACCGTATCCACGCCCGCCAGCGCTTCCAGGTAGAGGCCGCCTTTAACGATCGCCCCCAGATGCGCGGCGCGGCCAATTGCCCCAAGAATTGCCAAGGGGGTTCCCGCTGCGATACCACAGGCGCCGGCAACGATGACGACCGAAATCGTCGACCGGGCATTGTGAGTGATAAGGAAGGTTAGCCCTGCTGCGCCTAGTGCAAAATACACCAGGTAGCCAGCGAGTCGGTCCGCCGTTTTCTGGATCGGGGCCCTAGACTTTTCCGCCCGTTCGACCGCCTCGATGATTCTTCCGAAGGAAGTGTCGCGGCCCAGCTTTTGCGCTTCGATTTCGAGGGCGCCTGACTGGTTAAGGGTTCCCGCATAGACGAGGTCCCCGCCGGTCTTTTCCACGGGCATCGCCTCGCCGGTAATGGCCGCCTGCTCCACAAATGAATGCCCATTCAGGACGGCTCCATCAACCGGAATATGAGCGCCAGGCCTCACAACCACCGTATCACCGGCCCGAACCTGGTCAGCGGCTATTTCCGATTCTTTCCCATCACGCCGCACCAGGACGGTTCGGGGGAGGAAGTCGAGCAGATCCTGGATTGCCCGCCGCCCCCGACCGACAGTCAGGCCCTCCAGAACCTCGGCGGCAAGCACAAAGCCCGTAATGACCAATGCCGTGAAGAACTCCCGGATGGCCAAGGCCGCGAGAAGGGCAATGGTCATCGAAAGCTCCATCGTCATCTTTCGTTCGACGATGTTTTCGAGGGCTTCTTTGAAAATCGGGTAACCGCCGATCAGAGTTGCGGCAATGCCTATGACGCTGAATCGCGGAAAGGGCTCCCACACTCGAAACCACACAGCCGCGGCAGCCAGCGCGACAAAAGCGATGCGCGCCAGTTCCACCCGGTCGAATCCGCGCTTATGTTCCGCGTGCTCCGGGCTCTCTTGCGGCTCGTCCGTTTGCGACGGTCTTCGGCCCATGAAGGGCGGAGGAGCCGATTCGCGGGTTCTTTCGACCGAGTTCGGAGCGCCCATATCACCCTCCTGTCCCCTCAAATGGGGAGTTGGCTATTTCAAATAAGACTTGACCATGGCGATCACTTCGTCGGCAGCAGCCACTTGTTCCGCGCTAGGCCTTTGCTTCCCATTGAGGACGTGACTTTTGATGTGGCCCTCCAGGAGCTCGGCCATCAGGCTGTTCATCGCCCCTCTCGCGGCACTCATCAACTGTAGGACCTCGGAGCAATCACGCTCCCCGTTAAGCGCTCGCACAAGGGCGTCCACTTGCCCTTGAATGCGTTTAGCCCTGAGTAGCAGTTTGTTCTTGTCTTTGATGGTGTGACTCATGATTTCAGCTTCCCGCCGAGTATACTATACCCTGTATAGTATACATCCGATAAGAACCGCAGGTCACGGTGCCCTTTGCGAGACATTACCATCTCGAAGCGCTGTCATTCCCGCGAAGGCGGAAAGATCTGTCTGCGTTGCACGCCTTATCGGTGGCGGAGTGGATTCCCAACTTCGCGGGAATCCGCACGCTCAATTGGAGTTGGTTATCTCAAGTAAGACTTGACCATGGCGATCACTTCGTCGGCGGCCGCGAGCTGTTCCGAAGTGGGTTTTTGCTTTTCACTGAGTACGTGACTCTTGATGTGGCCTTCCAGAAGCTCGGCCATCAGACTATTCATTGCCCCTCTTGTTGCACTCATCAACTGGAGAACGTCGGAACAATCGCGTTCTTCGTCTAGAGCCCGGACCAGAGCGTCAACCTGTCCTTGAATGCGTTTGGCCCTGAGAAGCAGTTCCTTCTTATCCTTAATCGTATGGCTCATCGTTTCAGCTCCCGTTCGATTATACCATACACGGTATGGTATTATCTATTTTTGTCCCTCTTACCCCAAGTTCCAGTAGAATAGCGTTCCGTGCCTCGTAACTGGACCACCAAATTTCGCCGTTCCTTAGCGCCTTACGTGCTCATGCTTTTGCAGTTGCACCTTTTGGGTATTGCTATGCTTCACCGGCACGGCGAGACGGCGCCGGTGAGCCACGGCCTGGGCGTTTCCGGTGGCGAAGCTACGGCGCCTGCCACGTCAGATTGCAATATCCCCTGCCCGGCTTGCCAGATCGTCCAAACCAACTCGGTTCAACCCGCCAGTACTGCGCAGGTCCTTCCCCCGGCGAATTCGGTTCTTATGATTCGGCGCATGGTCCCCAGCAACCACTGCGCGGATTTGCCGGTCATGAGTTATGGCCGGGCACCTCCCCTCATCTAGAGACCTCCTTCCAATTTAATTCCACCAATTTGATTCCATGGACCCGGCGATTCTATGAGGGGTGCAGGGTAATCGACCATTCCTTCCAGCGCTTTTAGTGTAGGGGATTAGCAATGATGAACCACAACAGCATGCCCTCGAAAAATACGTGGCGGGGATTTCTGACTACCACAGCATTAGTGCTGCTCGGATTGACCGTAGGCGGAATCGGAGCGAGCGCACAGCAATCGCCCCCGCACTCGCGCATCACTCTCGACGAGGCGATCCAGCTTGCACTCGCGCACAACCACGCGTTGAAGGCCGCGCAGAGCCAGATTCCGCAAAGTCAGGCGGGGGAGATCACCGCCGCCATTCGGCCCAACCCCGTTTTCATGTACGACGATTTGTACATTCCTATTTTCAGCCCGGCACAGCTTAACTCCTCAACACTGGACAACATCACGGAGTTCGACGTCGGCTTCAGCTACACCTTCGAGCGCGGGCACAAGCGGCAGTCCCGCATTCAGGCCGCGCGTGACCAGACCGCACAAACGCGCTCCCAGGTGAGTGATAACGAGCGCGGCCTGACGTCCAACGTGGCGCAACAGTTTATCGGCATTCTGTTGGCCAAAGCCAACCTCGAACTTGCCAATGCCGATCTGGCAAGCTTTCAAAAAACCGTCGATCTCAGCCAGGAAAGCTTCCGGGCCGGCGCGATGGGCGAGGGCGATCTGCTAAAGATCAAGCTCCAATTGCTGCAATTCCAGATGGACGTCTCCTCCGCCAAGCTGGCGCTGGTCCAGGCGCTGGCCAGCCTGCGGCAACTCCTGGGGTTCGAGGCCGTCCCCAAGGACTACGACGCCACGGGAGAGCTTGCCTACACTCCGCTAGGCCTGAACCAGGAAGACCTGCAGCTCCGGGCGCTCAAGCTTCGGCCGGACCTGCTGGCAGCGGAGCAGGGGGTTACGGCCGCACAAAGCCAATATCAACTGGCGAAGGCGAACGGCAAGAGGGATCTCACGACCACGCTCGACTACACCCACGTGGCCGACGTCAACAGCGCCGGCTTCGCCATGAACATCGAGATCCCCATCTTCGACAAGAATCAGGGGGAAATCGCGCGCACCCACTACGCTATTACCCAGGCTCAGGAGACTTCCACGGAAGCCTCGGAAACCGTGATGACAGACGTGGCCAACGCCTTCCAGGGTGTGGAGATCAGCGCGCAAGTGGTGGAACTCTACACCTCGGGGTACCTGAAGCAGGCGGACGACTCCCGGGACATCAGTGAATACGCCTACAAACGCGGGGCGGCAAGCCTGCTGGACTTTCTCGACGCCGAGCGCAGCTACCGCTCGACTCAACTCGCCTATCGCCAGGCCCTTGCGAGCTACATGCTCGCCGTGGAGCAGGTGCGCGAAGCGGTGGGCACAAGGAATTTGCCATGAATAGAACTGCGAATTATGCGAAGTGCAAAATGACGGGACTGAGTTTCAATGAAGGGAAGCCCGATGGTCTTGAGACTCGGAAGAGCCCGCGATGGGCCCCAGCGATGGCGGCCGCCACTGCCGTTCTCACGATCCTTTTTGCCGCGTCTTGCGCGCGACGGGCGGCAGAAGCTAATCCGGCCCCGACCTCCTCCAGTACCGCCGGCAGCGACCCATCTCGCGCAGGCCTTTTTTCCGTGCCTCAGGAGCAAATGGGGCACGTGCAGGTGGTGACAATCGCACCCACACGCCTGCGCCGTGTACTGCGGCTTCCCGGAACAGTCGCCTACAACTTTTTTGAAACCACTCCCGTCATCGCCCAGATTAGCGGACCGGTCTCCAGGATCCTGATCGTGCCGGGAGAGAACGTCCATGCCGGGCAGCCGATGTTGTACGTGGCGAGTCCCGACTTTGCTCAGCTCCGCACCAACTATCTGAAGGCAAAAGACGCGTACGCCCTGGCGCAGAAGAGCTACGCGCGGTCGAAGGACTTGTACGAGCACCGCGTGATTGCCCAAGCCGACCTCGAGCAGGCGGAGTCAACCCAAAACCAGGCGCAAGCGGACCTGCAAGCGGCGGAACAAGCTCTAACAGTGGTGGGAATCAATCACCCCGATCAACTGTCGAAGGACACCACGATGGCGGAAGTCCCGGTGCTTGCTCCCATCGCGGGCGAGGCGGTGGAAAGGCTGGTTTCCCCCGGGCAGGTGATCCAGGGGGGCGCAACGCAAGTCTTTACGATTTCCAACATGGCGAGCGTGTGGGTTCTGGTCAGTGTCTACGAACGTGACATGGGGGCCGTACATTTGGGCGACGCGGCGGCGATCCAAACCGATGCCTACCCGCAGGAGTTTCACGGGCGAATATCCTACCTCGGCACGGCGCTCGATCCCAACACGCACACGCTGCCGGTGCGCATCGTCACCCAGAACCCCGGCGACAAACTGAAAAGGGACATGTATGTAACGGTCACAATCCAAGCCGGCGTGACTCCTGATGTGCTGACCGTGCCGGATGCCGCCGTACTGCGGAATGCCGAAAATGAGCCCTTCGTTTACGTCGAGGTTAGCCCGAATCAGTTCGGCCAGAGGGCGATTACGATCGGCGAGAACGCCGATGGTAACACGCGAGTGCTCACCGGCCTGAAAGCGGGCGAGCGGGTGATTGCAGACGGTAGCTTGTTCTTGCAGTTCCAGAACTCTTTTCAACACTGATCGACGCGGAGGTCGGACTTGGGTTAGGGGGGCAAGGACCAGTTCCCAATCCCCAATACCCAATCACTAGCCATGATTCATCGTATCGTTCAATTCGCACTGCGCCAGCGGTTTTTGGTATTGATGCTGACCGCCATGATGGTGGTGATGGGAGCTGTCGCCTTCCATCGTATGCCCGTGGATGCGTATCCCGACCTCTCCCCACCCATGGTGGAGATCATCACCCAGTGGCCCGGCCACGCCGCCGAAGAAGTCGAGCGCCTGGTCACGCTGCCCATCGAAGTCGAAATGAACGGCACCCCAAAACTGGAGGTGTCGCGCTCCATCTCGCTGTACGAACTC
The DNA here is from genome assembly GCA_963808085.1 of uncultured Acidobacteriota bacterium. Taxonomy (GTDB): domain Bacteria; phylum Acidobacteriota; class Terriglobia; order UBA7540; family UBA7540; genus Bog-366. The sequence continues at coordinate 155,463 of CAWEFC010000023.1, read as the reverse complement.
TCCGACGTCATCCTCACCTTCCAGGAGGACACCGACGATTACTTTGCGCGGCAGGTGGTGTTCGAGCGTCTCAGCGAGGTGAATTATCCCGCCGGCGTGCAGCCGAGCATCGCGCCGCTGTTCAGTCCTAGTGGGCTGATCTATCGATACGTCATCGAAAGCCCGGACCGCTCGCCGCAGGATTTGAAAACCATCGAGGACTGGGTGCTGGAACGCGCCTACAAATCGGTGCCGGGCGTGGCGGACGATTCGGGCTTTGGCGGCACCGTCATGCAGTACCAGGTGCTGCTCGACCCCACCCGGCTTTACGGCTTTCACTTGACCGTGCCGCAAGTCATTCAATCGTTGTCGGTGAACAACGCCAACACCGGCGGTGGTTTCTACTCCCAGGGAGGCCAGTTCTACTACGTGCGCGGTTTGGGCCTCGCCCGCGATACCAAGGATATTGGCGCCATCGTCGTGGCCAGCAATAACGGCGCCCCCGTCCGCATCCGCGACATTGGCGACGTCGTCATCGGTCACGCCCCACGACTGGGTGAGTTTGGATTCAATAGAAACGACGATGCGGTTGAGGGCGTCATCCTTTTGCGCCGCGGCGAGCAGGCCCAGAACGTTTTGAAGGGCGTCGAGGAGAAGACCAAGCAACTCAACGAACAAATTCTGCCCAAGGACGTAAAGATCAATCCTTACTACGATCGCAGCGACCTGGTGCAGTTGACCATCGATACGGTGGAAGGGAACCTATTGCGCGGCATGATCCTGGTCTTGATCGTGCTGATCTTCTTTCTGGTAAGTGTGCGAGCGGCCGTCATCACCGCACTGACCATCCCGCTGGCGCTGCTTTTCGCGTTTATCGTTCTTCATACCCGCAACATTTCCGCCAATCTGCTCTCCATCGGCGCCATCGATTTCGGCATCCTCATTGACGGCACCGTCGTCATGATGGAAAACATCTACCGCGAACTGGGCCTGCGCCACGGCCAGAATTATAAGCTCCACGAGGTGATCGCCGCCGCGGCCAGCGACGTGGACCGGCCCATTTTCTATTCCGTCGCAGTCATCATCGCCGGCTATCTTCCTATTTACGTGCTGCACGGGCCTTCTGGCCTGCTCTTCCATCCTATGGCCGATACCATGTCGTTCGCGCTGATCGGCGCCCTGGTTCTGACTTTGACTCTGGTTCCCGTGCTCGCATCGTACTGGTTCAAAAAAGGCGTCAAGGAAAGCTCAAATCGCGCCTATGAGTGGATCAAGGACGAGTATGGAAGTGAACTCCGTTGGTGCCTCAGACACCCGAAATTGAGCTTGATCGTCGCGGTCCTTATTTTCGGCGCCACTTTGTTGCTGGTCCCCACCATCGGCGGCGAGTTTATGCCGCATCTTGATGAAGGCGCGCTGTGGGTGCGGGCCACCATGCCCTATACGATTTCATTCGAAGAGTCCGCCAAGATTGCGCCGCAGATTCGTGAGATTTTGATGTCTTACCCGCAAGTGACCGACATCGGTTCCGAATTAGGCCGCCCTGATGACGGGACCGATCCTACTGGCTTCTACAACGTCGAGTTCTACGTCGGCTTGAGACCCTACAGCGACAAAACCTGGAAGAGCGGTTCGATCCATAACAAGGAACAACTGACGGAATCGATTCGTCACCGATTGGAATCCTATCCGGGCATTATCTTTAACTTTACCCAGCCCGCTGAGGACGCGGTAGACGAGGCCTTGACCGGGCTCAAGAGCGCGCTCGCGGTAAAGGTTTATGGCGCGGATCTGAATATCCTCCAGGAAAACGCCATAAAAATAAAGGAAGCCCTGGAAAAGGTGCCGGGATTTACCGAGCTGACTGTGGTGCGCGAACTTGGTCAGCCCAGCCTGCTTGTTGACGCGGACCGCGAAAAAATCGCGCGCTACGGCATCAACGTCGCTGACGTGGAAGCGGTGGTGCAAGCGGCGGTGGGCGGCCAGGCCGCCACGCAGGTCATACAGGGTGAAAAGCTCTTCGACCTCGTTGTACGCATGCAACCGCAATTCCGCTCGAGCGCGCAAGAGATCGGCGACCTGCTGGTGGGAACTCCGACGGGACAGCAAATCCCTCTCAAGCAACTGGCGGACATCCGCCAGGGCAATGGTGCATCGCTCATTTACCGCGAGAACAACTCGCGCTACATCGGAGTCCAGTACAGCATTGAGGGACGCGACCTTGAGCGCGCTGTGGCCGACGGTCAAGCGGCGGTGCGCAAGGCCCTCACCTTGCCGCAGGGGTATCGTTTAGAGTGGGGGGGAGAGTATAGCGAATTCCTCGCAGCCAAGGATCAGCTTAGCGTAATCGGTCCCATCACCGTTTTGTTGATCTTCCTCATCCTGTTCGCACTCTACGGCAACTTTAAGTTCCCGGTGATCGTCGTCCTGAGCGTCGTCCTGACTGAGCCGGTAGGAGCATTGCTGGCTCTGAAACTCACCGGCACGCCTTTCAGCGTTTCTTCCATCTTGGGACTACTGGTTTTGATGGGCGTGTCCGTGGAAACCGCCGTCATCGACACTTCCTACATCAATAAGCTGCGGCTGGAAGGACAGGATATTGCCGAAGCGACCTTCGAGGCTTCGCTCGTGCGCCTGCGGCCCATCATGATGACCGCCCTCGTCGCCTGCTTGGGCCTTCTGCCCGCGGCGTTTTCGCACGGCATCGGGTCAGACTCGCAGCGGCCGTTCGCCATCGTCATCGTAGCGGGCCTGATCTCAAGATTGTTCCTGGGCCGCATCGTGAGTCCGGTCATGTACCAAATGGTGGCGCGCGAGGGCGACGTGCTTCAGGTTTGACGCGCCCCCAGGACGATCCCGCACTCTGCCGAACCTGACGTCGGGCCCAGCGCGTTCGCTATAATGGCAGTGGCCGGTCTAGGTAGCTGGCGCTGCCCGCGGGCCGCAAACCCGTTGAGTACCTCTCGCGAGGCTCTGCTGGGTTCGATTCCCAGCCCGGCCTAAGCATCGCAATTCCACCATTTCGCCTTCCGAAATGAATCTATGTGAGCAAGAACTCACGCCCCTGAACGTTCTCAATCTGGACTTTTGATTTTTCACTTCCATGTACTAACCCGCATTTCTCACCAAATCGATGATGCGGATACATCTGGCTTCGAGCCCCAAAGGGGCGAACTAACAAAGCCCAGGCCAACGGCCTGGGTTTGCAGAAGGAGGAGCGATCGAGCCCTGAAGGGGCGCGCTACGATCGAGGCGTCACCCTACAGGTCGCCCTTACAGGGCTTAAGGTTGAGGGTTGAGGGTCACCTCTAAACCCAGGCCGTTGGCCTGGGCTTTGTTAGTTCGCCCCGTTGGGGCTGAACGTAACGGCAGGACTCCAGCTTTTGTCTGTTTTTGTGAGAAATCCAGACTAATCTGCTGCCGGCAAATAAATCTGAACGGCGGGTGCTGGCCACTCGTCATATCCCTGAGGGTGGTATGGAAGCGATGGGGCAGATGATCTTGAGCGAAGCGCTCCTAGCCGCGGACACAAAGGATCGAGAGTTTGAAGCTGTGGTTCGCGAGCACAGCCGGCACGTCTATCGCGTTGCCCAAGCCGTGCTGAGGAACCACCACGATGCCGAAGATGCGGTGCAGGAAACGTTCATGCGCTACCTGCGGCAGCAGCGCCACTGGGCGGAAATCCGCAATCCGCGCGCGTGGCTGGCGCGGACGGTGTGGCGTGTGGCCCTCGATCGGCGTCGGCAGTTTGTGCCGGTACCGCTCGAGGATGCGGCAGCGGCGGTTGAAACTCTCCGCGCGGCGGGGGCGAGCGCGGAGCAGGTGGCCGTCCACGCCCAGACGCTGGCGCTGGTTGAGCGCCTGATCTCGAGCCTGCCGAGGGAACTTCGCGACCCCTTGACGCTTTCCACCGTCGAGGAACTCACCTCGGCGGAGATTGGGGAAGTGCTTGGAATTCCCGAGGGCTCGGCGCGGGAACGCGTTTCGAGGGCACGCACCATCTTAAGCGAAAAACTGGCGAGCCTCATGGAGAAGAACCGTGGACGATAAGGAAAAACGCTTTGTCGATGAATTGCTCGGTGCGTCCTTGCGCCATTACGCGAGCGCGGAACCGCGCCCAGGCTTGGAGGGCCGAGTTCTGGCCGGGGTGCGCAGCCGGCAGCAAGCTGCACGCCGGCGCGCTACTTGGGCCTGGGCGATAGGATTGGCAGCCGGGGCCGCGATGGTAGTGTTCTTCGTAGTTCATAGGCCACGCCATCACACCCCGGCATTTTCCGCGGCGGCGAAAGCCCTAGTGAATGTTGCTGCGCCCACGGTCGCAAAGATCGCACCACCGGCGCGCCCAACCGTTCCGCGCCGCCCACAGCGCTCCGATGCACGGCCCAAGGGCGATACGCGCCCGCAGCAGTTTCCAACGCCCCGACCCCTGAGCGAACAAGAAAAGCTGCTGTTGGCATACGTTCGCGCGCTCAGAGGTTCGTCGGTAGCTCCCGTGCCTGATGCCAATCAGGACGCCGAGCACGATTTGGAAATTCCCCCCCTCAGTATTACTGCAATCGAGATCGAACCTCTCGCTTCGCCTGGAAGCGAGGACGAGAGGTAAGAACGGAGAGGTTTTTCGGCTGTAGCGGCGGTCTCCGACCGCCGTCGTCGATCGGAGATCGACGCAACAATTTCGCACTGTGTAGTAATAGAGGAGGAAACTATGCGAGGGAAACTCGTACTAACGGTGGTACTGGCTTTGTCGCTGGCGGCAATCGCGAGCCTGCCGTGGGCGGCGGCTCAGGGAACCCCCAAAGAAAAGGAAAGTGAGGCGCAACTTAAGCCCACCGACTCTTACAAGGTGGAGTTCACGCTGAAGGAGATGGAGAATGGGAAAAGCATCAACTCGCGTAGTTATTTGATGCTGGTGCGCGCCGATGCCATCCCCAAGTTCACCGACACCAAGCGCCTTCGGGTGGGCAGCAGAGTTCCGGTTTCTACGGGCGTGGGAAACGCCATTCAATATCAGGATGTTGGCATGAACATCGACTGCCGTATCCTGCCCCTAGGAAATGGCAATGTTGTGATCGACACTAACTGGGTTTACAACAGTATCGTGAGCGAGCAAGGAGCTAGCCATGACGCGCTACCCCCTGTATTTCGAGAGGTGCGGAACAGCGTGGAGGCGGTGGTACCCCTGAGCAAGCCAACCGTAATCTCGGAGATGGACGATGTGGCTTCCACCCACCACTATGTGTTCGAAGTGAAGGTCACGAAAATAAACCCGTAGGAAAGATCACCGGCTGCTACCGTGCCCGGACCGCGCCGCAGGCGCTTCAGGAGCACGGTAGCGCCGGCGGCGCGCACTATTGATGTTGCCCCGGGTGGAACCCGTGGGAAGCGGGCCAGAAAGATATTCGACCCCTACGGGGTCGAATATCTCTTGAGCTTCTACATTTCTTAAGCGAGGCCGAAAGCGCAGGCAGGAGTGCCTGCGCCACTTGTGGCACAGCCACTCTTGGCTGTGCTCCAAAGATCATGGGTCGCCGCAATGCTCAAATGTACAAACTCCAGAGATATTCGACCCCTACGGGGTCGAATATCTCTTGAGCTTCTACATTTTCGAAGCAAGGGAACGAAAGCGCCGGGGCCGGGGGTGGTTCCGGTGGATCATGGCCCGGTTCTCGGGAATCCGTTTCCCTCGCCCCCTTGGGGGAGAGGGTGGCGAGCCACCGGCGTTGTCATCAGCCGGGGCGAGAAGGGGGCCCCACGTTCTGCTTGTCGTGGGGGTGAGGGGGTCGACAGCCGTGGGCGTGGCGGAAACCATGAAGGGCGTGCATCCCTATCGCTCCACGCCTTCTCTTGCTCGGAGCGGCGCGCAAATCCAGAAAGCGCTCGAACTTCGCCACACGCCAACGGACGCCGAACAAGTTGTAGCGCGGACCTGTTTTGTAGGTCCGCGGTTCTTCCGCCCTACCAGGGAAAGGCCGCGGACCTACAAGACAGGTCCGCGCTACCTCGCTTTGACGTGGCCCTGATAACCAGCCTATCGTCCTTGCTTTCGTATGGAGGAATAAAACCTCCGAGACGCGCGCGGCGTCGCCGGCCATTTTGCAGTACGTTAGGATGGTCCTCCACAGAAGTTTCTGTCTGCGCATTGCGCACGGTCCGCAGAGCGGGCAGGATGCCCGCGGTCCCAGCACGGACTATGCCTGCGCTACAAGCCTCGCCCGCACTCCTTGTTGGCGTGGACGGCCTTTCTGCCGCGCGCCGAGAATGGTTTGCGCGCCTGTACGCTGCGGCGCGGCATGGGGACGCAACTCTGGGGGCTAGCGCTTGTCCGTCCTTTTCACCTCGCTGGGCGGGCATCTTGTCCGATTTGAATGCATACACATCTGGCCCAAGATTGCGCTTGACTAAAGTCATTATAAACATGTATACTCATCTAGTGGATAATAGTCGTTGAGCACGAAGAAGACTTATGTCTGTCGAAAGCAAACCGCAATCACCGAATGACGTGCACGACGTGACGGAGCCCTTTGAGCGCCTTTACAAAGCGCTGTCGCGGCGCGGCCTGGGTCCGGCGGCGGCGGAAATCGAGTGGTGTCATTTGCTCTGGCACGGCCATCTTGGCCGTGACCGTTCACGGGCGGGACGCCCGTGGCACTTCCAAATCCCATCGATGAGTTTGTGGCAAGCCGCAAGAGCGAATCTTCCCCGGCGATGCAGGAGTTCATCACCCTGCTGAAGACAATCAACCAACCGATGGAAGAGAAGGAGCGCGAGGCTGCTCGCTTGGTTGTCGCGAGAACCTGTTTGTGGGTCCGCGGGACTTCCGCCCCGAACACTGAAAGGCCGCGGAATTACACGACAGGTCCGCGCTCCTGACTTACGCGATTCTCGCCACGCAGTATGTAGTCCGGTCAGACGATATTCAATCGGTGGCGAAAGTGGCCGCGCTGATGGCTCCTGAGGATCATAAGTCCATGCATCTACAGAGAGTAGAGAACTCCAACGGGAGCCGTCTGGCCAACGCTTTGGGGAAGGTCCGGCAGGGGGCACTCGAGAAAAAAGATGTTAAATAATACGTTCGAAGCCGGAATGTGTATGAAAACAAAGGATCGGAAGACACAATGCCCGAATAGAAACAGACTTATAGTTCCTCGTTTTCGACATTTACGTCGAATTGAGCGCTATTTTGCAGAAAATTGCTGCTTTTGGACGACAGTTTGTCAGGTCAATTCGATTTGTTGCAGGTTTTTTCGTGCATGACACGGCCCATTTGCGAAGTCGGCGCCGCAGGGGCCAAAAACCATTAGCGGAACCCGTGGGAAGCGGGTCAGAGGGACGTTCGACCCCTACGGGGTCGAATATCTCGCTCTCCTTGTCCGTAGGTTTCACCTACGGCTAATGATCTTGTTCCCCTCCGGGTACGAGATGCCCTCAGGCCTTGCGAGCGTGCAATCAACCCGTGTATGATTTCATCGTCTTCACTCGAGAACGCGATTCGCGATTCAGGTCGAACCAGGGCTAGTCACCGACAATCAGGAGAGATCTATGCGATCCATCATGGTGTGGTTCCTTCTTTTGTTGAGCGCAGCACCCGCTTTGGCGCAGGACTGGGCGCGCGCGAAGGTGGAAAAGTCGCCCCGGCATCGCGAGTGGGTTAAGGTCTTTCATGACCGGCGGGCGATTGACACCTTCGTGGTCTACCCCGAGGCGAAAGACAAAACTCCTGTGGTGCTCATCATTCACGAGATTTTCGGCATGACGGACTGGGTGCAGGATTTGGCGGATCAAGTGGCGGAAGCCGGATACATCGCCGTCGCTCCCGACCTCCTCTCAGGAATGGGCCCGAACGGCGGCCGGAGCAATGCCTTCCCCGCGGGCGAAGGCATGAGCAGTCCGGCGGTGGAGGCCGTCAGCCACCTGAACCCTGACCAGGTGACCGCGGACCTCAACGCCGTTGCGGACTACGCCAACAAGATTCCGGCGTCGAACGGCAAGCTCTACGTCGTAGGCTTCTGCTGGGGTGGGGGCCAGAGCTTCCGCTTCGCGACGCATCGCTCCGACCTTGCGGCAGCGTTCGTCTTCTACGGGCCGCCACCTGCGAAAGAGGCGATGGCGAGCATCACCGCGCCCGTATACGGTTTCTACGCGGGCAACGACGCCCGCATCGGCGCCACACTCCCTGCCGCGCGCGACGACATGAAAGCGGCTGGAAAGACCTTTGAGCCCGTCACTTACGCCGGCGCAGGCCACGGCTTCATGCGCGCCGGCGAAGCGCCCGACGCCAACGACGCCAATCGCCAAGCCCGCCTCGATGCTTGGGCGCGCTGGAAAAAGATCCTGGCGGGCGGTCAGTAGATCCGCACGACGCGAGCATCGGGTGAGTAATCCTCATCGAGACGGACTGACTCCGCGCGACTTTCCAAGCAAGAGGCTTACTTCCGGCTGGCCGGTGGGTGCAGCCGGGCGAGTTCAGGCAGCCGAACGATCTGGGACGGCGCCACCAACTCAATGTCTTCCCGGTCCAATTCCGGCAGGAATTGCGCCAGCGCGGCAATCGTTGTGGCGTGTGGGTGTCCGATCGCCAGAGCCACGCCTTCTTGCTCCACCGTGTGCCGGAACTTTTGCAACTGCCCTAGCGTGTAGGGAACGCTTTCCGTGTCATCCAGAAACACCGATCGATAAAAAGCCGGCAAGCCTTGGCGGCGCGCTGCATCCAGAGCCGCAGTTGCGGCCGTCGTTCGGCTGTCGATGAAATAGAGCTTGTGCTCTCTCAAGACTCGCATAAGGTCGGCCATCAGGGCGGGGTCCTGAGTTGCCCGCGAACCCATGTGGTTGTTCACACCCGCCACGTAGGGTACTGAGTCGAGATCATTCTGCACGAGCCTCTCCACTTCTGCCGGGTTCATGCCGACAAGAATGGCCCCTTCGCCAGGCGAGGCATGCGACCCAGGGTCCGGCTCCATGGGCAAATGCAACATAACCTCGTGCCCGTCGCGGTGGACTTCCTCCGCGGTCGTCTGAGTGAATCGCAGGTGAGGCAACACGGAAAAAGTGAGAGGGTAATCGAGCGCCAGGAGCTTGTGCGCCGCTTCCAGGTCGTGGCCCATGTCGTCGATGACGATGGCGGCCCGCAGCAATCTGGGAACTTGCCGCAAATTGATTTGCAGAATGCGCTGCCCCCGCTGTGTCACGCGCAGGTCCACCGAGAGCATGCCGCCTGCGGGGGTCGATTCCGCGGTGGTCAACTCCAGTTTGTCCTTGTCTGCCTCCTGGCGCACGGCCGACATCACCTCCGAGTAACCCGCCGGGGTTGCGAGGACTTGCACTGACCTCCCGGGGCCTTGCTTAGATGCCGGTTTGATTGGATGTTTGATCCAGATCTGGACGCCGCCAGCATTCGCCAGCACGTTTTGGAATCGCGTTGCCAGCACGTTCGCTGAGCGAGTAGCCAAAATGTGGTGGTTCGCCTCCTTGGCACGCTGCGGATGGGACTTATTGCAAGCGGTGATTGCAAAGATCAGGACGAGGAGGAACGGCAGGCGAAAAGCAGCAATCGAAACTCGAAATTCGAAACTCGAACATCGTGAACGGCTATTCGATTTTTGATATTTGGATTTCGAGCTTGGGGCTTCCAGATTCGACCTCGTGGCTTAGGGAGGAGAAGTTCGGAACTCGAAACTGGAAAATCGAAATTCGAAAACCGTGAGCTCCTATACGGTGTTTTGAACTTTCGAGCTTAGGCTGTCCAGTTTCGATTACCGAGTTTCGAACTTCCAGTGATCAGGCAGCCTTGGCGACAGTTGCAGCTTGCCCCAGAATCTCGATGGCTTTGCGAAGTTGCAAGTCATCTTTGCCGCCGAATTGCTCCGGCTGTTCCGGCTGACTATCATCGTCCCCATCCGCACTCTCAGCCGATCCACCGGCGGGCTGGACCACACTGGGGGTCACACCATTCTCGCTGATGGCTTTGCCATCCGATCCATAATACTTGGCCACGGCAAGGAGTAATGCCGAGCCATCACCGACCGGAATGGGTTTCTCGAAGACGCCCACGCCGAAGCTCCGCACGCCCACCACCTCGCCGCGTTTGTTGCCGAGCGTTGCGGACGCCACCAACTCCGCGGGACCTGCCGTCGACTGATTGATGAGCACCGCCAACGGCAATGTGCACACCGGGCCGGTGGGATGAACGTCCACGTCCTGTCGGGGGAAGCGCTGCCCGGCAAGGTATGTCACCAGGCCCTTGTCCAGGAACAGGCTGGCCGTATCGACCGCCTCCTGCACATCGCCCCCGGCGCAGTTGCGCAGGTCGAGGATGATCTTGTGCGCGCCTTGCGATTCGAGTTCCTTGATCTTGGCGGAAATCTCGTGGGCTTTTCCTTTGTTGAAGGTCGCCACACGGATGTACCCGTCGCCGTCCTCCAACATTTTGCTGATGACCGGGGGGTAATTCAGAACCGCACGTGTGATGATAACGCTTTCCGGATCAACCCGTCCCTCGCGGACCAGGGTGAGCTTCACGGTTGAACCGGGCTGCCCGGCCATCGCGCGCTCAAGCTGCACAACTGAAAATTGGCGTGTCGGCGCACCCTCAACCTCATCGATCAAGTCGCCGGGCTTCACCCCGGATTTTTCCGCGGGGCTTCCGGGTAGAACCGCCACGACTGTCGCATATCCCATGCGCTTGGAGATAAAAATCCCCACATCCGCCGGGCCCGGGTCAGGGTGCTGCAAATAGTCCTGATATTGCTCAGGAGTCAGATAAGTGCTATAGGGATCAAGGGACTCGAGCAACCCGCGGATCGCGCCGTCCGTCACCTTCTTCAGGTCGGGATCGGTCACATACTCCTGCTTGATGCGGTTCAAGACTTCACTGTAGACACCGAGGTCGCGATAGGTTTTTTCCGAGGAGGTTTCACTCTCTCCCAACAATCTCCCTACGACGACGTAGGACGTGAGGATGAGAGAAATCGATATGAGCGCCGCTCGAATGCGATTTGTCATGCTGAAAATTGCTCCTTCACCTCAGGCTCGCAGTGCCCTGATACTCGGAATTATAACACGACCTCTTGTTTTGATGCACGAATGACACCGGAGGCTTCTGCCTGGGCGAGGTTTTTTCCCCATGACTTGACTCGCCGAATAACCGGCTGAATCGACATAGCTTATACGAAAAGGACTAACTCTCAGGACCGGCCGCGTCCCTTTGATGGCCGCTGGGGGTAGTTAAGGTTTCTCGATTCCCTTCTTGGGGAAGGCGGGCGTCATTAGGCGGTTTGGCGGATCACGGTGGGTCCGCGCGTTGATCGCGGACTTCAGCAAATCAGCCTTGCGGCTCACGGACTTACCGAGCTTATGGTTGAGGAACTTCCCTTTTCCCATGGATGCGCAGTTTGGTGCTGCGGTGAGGAATCCGTGTGCCGAGCCGTAAGCTTAGCTTTGCGCTGCCACGTCCGCGAGGTCCGATGCCGGATGCCCAACCGTAATGACCGTGCCCGACATTCGATCATGCCAGGTCAGCTTGTCGGTATCCACCGAGGCCCAGATGAATCCCAGCATGAGCGCCGATCCCGAAACCAGTACTCCGAAAGCGCGCCAGAAGGATTCGCTGGGGGTTGGGTAGTCCCCGCTCAAGTTGCGGATCTCGCATCCCATCCAGAGCAACCCGGGCGTGGCGGAGGCAACGGCAGTGCACACCCCGAAATAGGCAAATATCAGAAAGACGGCAACTAATCCAAAAACCGCCAGGTTAATGGGAACCAGCGATACACGCCCGCAAAACTGCCAGAAAATCATCCCAAACACGGCCGCACCCAGCATGAGGACGAGGGTGTCCGTCAAGCCGGCCAGGAAGCGGCGGCCCAATGGCGCGAGGTAGATCTCGCCAGCCGCCTCTTCTTCAGGCGCTCGCTCGATGGGCGAGTCGACCAGGATTTCCACAGGAGGGTTCTTCTCCACAGGTTCTCCCAACGACATTTCCGTTTCTAAAGGATCGGCGTCAAGCTCCACGGGCGCCGCGCTTGACTCTTCGGCCGCATGGACTTCCACCAACGGACCGTTTCCGCCTCGCACCTCGCCGGTCTCCGCGAAATCGATATCCAAGCCCCCGTCGGTATTCTCGGAAGCCCCCAACTCGTTTTCGATCACACGATACGGCTCGGGCTTTTCGGGTGCGTCAAAATCCAGTTCGAAATTCCCTCGGGGATCTGGGTCGGATTGCGCGCGGCCGCGACGCTTGCGATAGTTTTCAACCCGGTCCGACAATTCCAGTCTCCAATCCCGCGCCTGCTCGCCCACGCGCGAACGGCGGGCCTTCGATAGGTCTTCATCAAACGAAGGCGCGGCTTGGGGCGCCGCCTCAGGAGGTCGTGATTGTTGCATCGGAAACTCGGGCTCAGCCTGGAGTGATTTCCCTTTCATGCCCGGCGGAAGTTCCGGCGAGAAGGGGATGAGTGGGTTAGCCCCGTTGGGATTGAAGGAAGCCAGCAAGCGAGAAGATTCTCCGGAAGCGGCTGTCGCCAGTGCGCAGCCACACTTTTCACATTCTTCCGATCCGGCGTTGTTGATGAATCCACACTCGGGGCACTTCACTGCGGGTAACCAGCCCTCCAGGCAGCTTTTCCCTCTTTCGCAGGCATCTTAGCAAATTCACTCGGAAGAACAAAGTGCTTTCGAGTAAAATGGCCAATTTGCGTGCCCATGAATCTTCTTCTTGGTAATTTTTCCGGTCGTTACAGGTCGCGGCTTCCCGCTGCTGTTGCTCTCATCCTTGCCCTCGCCTCGCAAATACCTGCGCAGCAGATTCCGGTCTCCCGAGAATCGATGGGCCCGGGAAAGGAAGTTGTCATCCGCTCGGACTCCCAGGAGAAGGATAAGGACACCTCCCACTTGCGCGGCCACGTCCTGATCGTCTACGAGGACATGCGCGTGACCGCGGATGAAGCCACCTTTGATGGCGTATCGGGCGATGTCATGGCGCGCGGGCACGTGGTCTTTGATGACCCCAAAAGCCATCTTGTCGCGGATGAGGTGCACTACAACATCCGCACCAAGAAAGGGTGGTTTAGCAATGGGGTGGGATATTTTCATCCCAAAGGGAAACCTCGGCCGCGGGTCCTGAAGACCGAGAATCCCTTCTACATTTGGGGCCAGACCGTGGACCGCCTCGACGACGATACTTATCTATTGGACCACGCCCGCATGACGACCTGCGATTGCGCGAAGGACGGCTGGTTGATTTCCGCGCGGCAAGCTCGCGTGACCGTCGATGATAAAGCCGTGGCCCACGACGCCGTCTTTCGTCTTCTCGGGATTCCTATTTTTTATTTTCCCGTCCTGATTGACTCCATTGCGCGCGAGCCCCGGCAGACGGGCTTCCTGCTTCCTCACGTTGGCAACTCCACCCAGAAAGGCTACATCGTTGGGGATGGATTCTTCTGGGCCATCAATCCCAGTGCTGACTTGATGCTCGGGGTCGAGGATTACAGCAAGCGCGGAATCGCGGAACGTGGAGAATTTCGCGTCAAACCCAGCGAGAATGCCGACTTCACCGTTCAATATTTTGGCGTCAATGACAAGTATTCGGGCACCACGGAAGAGCTCGATCCCGCCACCGGCGCCTACACTAAAGTCTCGCTCGCCGCACCCGGCGAGAGCATTCACGCCATTGGCAAAGACGATGACATTGGCGCCGGCTTTCGTGCCATCCTCAACGTGGACTATGTGAATACCCTTGCCTTCCGAACGACTTGGTCCTCAACTTACACCGAAGCGGTCAGTTCCGAAGCTGTTCAATCCGGGTCTGTCTCCAAGAATTGGGACGGCTACAACTTTAATGTTTCCGCGGAAAGGTACGAGGACTTCTTATCGACGGAACTTATTCCGGGCAATGCCGTCATCATTCGCCACCTCCCCAGCTTTCAGTTTTCCGGAGAGGACAAGGAAATCGGGAACTCTCCCGTATATTTCTCCGTCGAATCGTCCGCGGACGAGGTGGGCCGCACCCAGCCGGGATTGACAATCCCGCTGCTCGACAACCGCCTGGATTTTCACCCGCAGTTCCTGCTGCGGCCAAAGGAATTCTGGCATTTCCATTTCATCCCCTCGATCGGATTTCGCGCCACGCGCTATGGCGTGAGCCTCGCGCCCGACCACACCCCCGTCGATCGCCTGCTGGCGGAAGTCGGCCTTGACCTCCGCCCACCTTCGTTGGAAAAAGTATTCGACCGGACCTTTCGGGGGCGCCGTCTCAAGCATGTCATTGAACCGGATATTCAGTACCACCTCGTACGAGGCCGCGACGCGGACAACATCCTGGATGTCATCCGCTTCGATGCCATGGATATCTTTACCGAAACCAACGAAATCGAGTATTCACTCACCAATTCCCTTCTGGCCCGGAAAGACGTGCCGGACAACTCACCGGACATTCCCCAGGCGAGGGACATCTTTTCCTGGCGAATTTCGCAAAAGTACTATTTCGACCCCACTTTTGGCGGCGCCTTGGTTCCCGGCCAGATCAACGTCTTTGCCTCGACCATCGATCTCACGGGATTTTCCTTCGAGCACGGGCAGCGGTTTTCACCGGTTGATTCCGTGTTCAAATTCGCCCCCTTCTCCAACTACGACACGGAAATCCGTACGGACGTGAGTCCCAGCGGGGAGGGTGGCATCGTCGACGCCGGCATAACCTCCCACGTCAAACACGGGTTGCTGGAATTCGCCTTCAATGACTTTTTTATCAACCATTCGTCGTATCTGAGCTCACTGCTCGGGACTGCCGCGTCATCGGCTTTGCCCATATTTCCCCGAAATGACACGGGGTGCGCGCCGTCGGTGATTCCCAGGTCGTTCCTGGACAGTTTTTGCGAACCCTTCTCGGCGACAACCACGACCACGACTTCCACTCCGGCGCCCTTGACCGCCTTTAACTTGCTCGGCACGGTGATGACTTATGGAGATTCGAACCGCAAAGGGCTAAGCGGCGCGTTCGGGATCGACTACAACTTTCAGCAGAAGATAAACCAGCACATCATTAGTCGAGTCAGCTATAATTTCGGGTGTTTCGCGGTCGACGTTGAGTACCAGTACTACAATTTGGGACCTCTGAACCATGAGAGTCAGTTCCGCGTGGCACTGTCACTCGCGAATGTTGGTACCTTCGGAAATCTGAAGCCACACGAGATCATGACCTATTAAAACCATGCCCTTTCCCATCCACCGTCCGCGGCGATTAAGGCGCACGGGACCGCTGCGCGAGTTCGTGCGCGAATCGCGACTGAGCGTACACTCCCTGATCTACCCGCTCTTCGTGTGCCCCGGCACAAAGGTCAAGGATGAAATCAAGTCGATGCCGGGCAATTACCGCTGGTCCGTGGACCTGCTGGTCGAGGAGTGCCGGAGCGCCTTCGGCCTCGGCATTCCCGCCGTGATCCTGTTTGGCATTCCCGAAAGCAAGGACGAAACGGGCACGGGCGCATATGACCCCGATGGCATTGTGCAGCGCGCCGTCCGCGCGGTGAAGAAGGCCTTGCCGGACCTGATGGTCATCTGCGACGTTTGCCTGGACGAGTACACCAGCCACGGCCACTGCGGTTTGATCAAGGATGGCGAGATCGATAATGATTCTACGCTCCCGCTTCTGGCGCGGACTGCTCTCGCCCAGGTGGAAGCGGGCGCGGACATCGTGGCGCCGTCGGACATGATGGACGGCCGCGTGGGGGCGATTCGCCAGGCGCTGGACGCGCGCGGGCACACGCAGGTGCCTA
Organism: uncultured Acidobacteriota bacterium; assembly: GCA_963808085.1. GTDB lineage: Bacteria > Acidobacteriota > Terriglobia > UBA7540 > UBA7540 > Bog-366. The sequence continues at coordinate 139,723 of CAWEFC010000023.1, read as the reverse complement.
TTCTAGCCTACTCTGCAAAGTATGCTTCGGCGTTCTACGGCCCCTTCCGCGAAGCGGCGGACTCCGCTCCCAAGTTCGGCGACCGCAAATCCTATCAAATGGACCCGGCCAATCAGCGCGAGGCCATGCGCGAAATTGAGCTCGACCTGGAAGAGGGCGCGGACATTATCATGGTCAAGCCCGCGCTGCCCTACCTCGACATCATCGCCCTGGCGCGGCGTGAATTCGATGTCCCCATCGCCGCCTATCAGGTGAGCGGGGAATTTTCGCTGATCGAAGCCGCCGCCCGCATGGGTTGGATCGACCGCGAGCGGATGATCATGGAGTCTTTGACCTCCATCCGCCGCGCCGGCGCCGACATCATCCTTACCTATTTCGCCAAGGAACTGGCCCGTCTGCTGGGCTGATCAGCGCGATGGGCCAACCGCAAACTCTTCGCCGTCCACGAATTCCCCACACCGTTGCGGACTTTTGGGTACTTGCCCTGATTACCCTAGCGCTGGCAGTTTTTTTTCTCCCGGCGCAACCTCACTTCGCCGCGAATTCCGCCCTTTCACGCTCGCGATTCGCGCAAAGCCGATCCCCTTCGGCTGACCACGCTCCGCGTCCTCACTCAAGAACTGCGCTGGATCGACGCATTGACGCCATTCTGGGAAAGAGTGATGCCCAGCGCGGATTCTGGGGCGTTGAAGTGGTGCAGCTTGCCAACGAAAAATTGCTCTATGAACGCGATGCGGACCATCTCTTCCTTCCCGCGTCCAACATGAAGATGTTTACCACGGCGGCGGCGCTGGAAAAGTTGGGTCCGGGCTACGTTTTTCGAACCACCGTGGAAAGCGATGCTGCGCCGGACGCCGAGGGGCGCGTGGCGGACCTCTACCTGGTGGGGCGAGGCGATCCGAATCTTGGCCCCCGCACATTCCCTTACACCTACCACGGTCCGGCACAACCTGCGGACAAATTCATTGACGACCTCGCCGACCAGGTCAAAGCGCGCGGCGTGCGTGAGGTCGCGGGTCCGCTGGTTGCCGACGATTCGTATTTTGTTTGGGAACCCTTCGCGCCCAATTGGGCGGCCGACGATCTGGAGTGGGGTTACGGAGCCCCCGTCACGGCCTTGGCCTTTAACGACAACCTGCTCACACTGCACATCAAGCCGGCGGCAAAAGCGGGCGACCCCGCCAGCGTGTTGCTTGACCCGGTGCCTGATTACTTCAAGATCAAAGATGCCGTCATGACCACCCCCGCGGGGACCGCAAAGAACCTTTCCGCCGAGCGCTTGCCCGGCTCGATGCAACTGGACGTTTGGGGTCAGATTCCTGTCGACGCGGGCGAGGATATCGATACGGTCGCCATCGCCGATCCTCCCCGCTTGGCGGCGGACCTCTTCCGGCGCGCCCTGGAAGCCCGCGGCATTATTGTGACGGGAGAAACTCAAGTGCGACACTCCTCGCGCTTGGAGGCTGCCTCCGCCATTGAATCCCCGCCCACGCCGCCGCCTCGCACCGTTCTGGCGGAGCATCTCTCTCCACCCTTGAGCGAGGCGATCAAGGCGGTCAACAAGGAAAGCGAAAACCTGCACGCGGAGATGCTGCTGCGAACCCTGGGGCGCGTTGTGAACAATCGCGGTAGTTTAGAAGGCGGATTGGATACGCTCAAGACGTTTATCACTCAGCAGGTGGGTATTCTTCCCGGCGAAACCTACATTTCTGACGGCTCGGGACTTTCCCGGGAAGACCTGGTAGCGCCAAATGCTACGGTAAAACTGCTCCTCTACATGGCGCGCTCTCCTCGCTTTCGGGCGTTCTTCGATTCTTTGCCGGTGTCCGGGATCGACGGCACGCTTGCACACCGCTTTTCCGGAGATGATCTCAAAGGAAAGATTCACGCCAAAACGGGGTCGGTTGAGCACGTCAACACGCTCTCCGGTTACATGGACTTGCCCTCGGGAAAACGCCTGGCCTTCTCGATTATGGCCAACAATGATCCTCTCGCCAACAAGGCCGGCCAGCAAACGCTCGACGCGATTGCTGTGGAGACTTTCAAGTGGTTCGCAAAGCTGCGGTAATCATCCTGTAATACCCGCGGCCTACCATCCTCGCGACTTGAAAACGCTTGAAGGAACGCTATCAGATGAAAACTATTACCGTATTCGGAAGCGCCTTGCCCGTGGAGGGCAGCACGGCTTATCTTGACGCGCAACGTTTAGGGCGCCTGTTGGCCGAAGCGGGATTCGCGGTTTGCAATGGCGGCTACGGCGGCCTGATGGAAGCCTCGGCGCGCGGCGCACGGGAAGCCGGTGGGCACACCGTCGGCATCACCTGCGTCATCTGGCCGCGTCCGGCCAATCGTTACATCGTTGAGGAAGTGCGCACGCAAAGTTTTCCCCTCCGTCTGATGACCTTGATCGAGCGCGGCGAAGCGTACCTGGTTCTTCCCGGCGGCACGGGCACGCTCGCGGAACTGGCCCTCGCCTGGGAGATGATGAACAAGGCCAGCCTCTCGCAAACCGTAGGCGGACGGAAGCCGCTCCTGGTGATGGCTCCATACTGGCAGCCCGTCATCGATTGCTTGCGGCAGGAAGGCCAACTGAAAAATGGAGACCCTAATTGGGTAGCCCCGGCTATGGACATCGTCACGCTCATCAAAACCCCGGAGCACGCGGTGGAAGAGCTTCGGAAGTGGTTCTCTAGTGGAGGGTAATAACATGGGTAATGCGCAGTGACCACTCTGATTCGAGGGGCGGCGCATCGGCCCGTAACAGGACGCGGTAAAGCTGCTCGCCCCAGGAGTGGCGGAGTTCCTCGTCGTCGATCCGGATCTCCTCGACAACAGCATGGAAGATACGTCTGGCGTAAGCCACGCGCACCCACCTGCCATCGGTCATGGGAAGCCTGACCTCGCCAGGCGCCGAAACATCCGGCGTACAAGGTGTCATCAGGGTGAGTGTGATGACTTTGGCAGGCTGCGTCAGGCGATAATCATCCACGATCTCGATGCTGTTTGCTGACCGGTCCAGCCGCATCCTGCGATTCCAATGAGCCACATGCGCTTCGAGAGGATAAGCCTTCGCCAAGTCCAGGTGAAGCTCCGCCGCGTGGTCATCGGCGTGGTAGCTGACGTTGGTGGCGGCAAATTGCGAGCCTGGGGATTGCATCACGCCGTCGATGGTGGGGCAGTTGTGATACGCCGATTGCATCGTCCAAATCTCGTAGCGTTGCGGGCTGAAGGTTTTGGCGGTATAGGTTTCCACACCCACGTCGATGATCGCGGGCATGCCGTCGGCGTAAACCAGAAAATTCCCCACGTCGTTGTGGTTGTGGCTCTTGCCGTTATTGCCCGCCTGCGCGGCCAGGTAAAGGCCTTGAGCGGAGCCTTCCTGCACACGTGCCATCATCACCTGGACGCCCGCGAGCCACGAATCGCGGAAAAGGGCCTGCGCGCGCGGCGCCTCGCGCAACGTGGCCAGGTTGAACAGCGCGGGCAACTGGCGGCCGATGGTGTCGCCGGGAATTGCTTTTTCATTCTTTTCGAACGCGCAGAAGGCGCCGTGCGCCATCATGCGTTGGTCGCCCACGCGCTTGCCGAAGCGGTACACAAGATCGCCATCGGGAATCATGCGCGCCTGGGCATCGCCGAAGTTCGTGTACCAGTCGTTATAGATGTGCGCGCGGCAGATATAGAGCCCCATTTCACGCAACCAGCGGCAGGGCAAATCCGTTGCACTGGCCGGCGGTGGCCGCGTGCAGCAATTCCAGGCAGTCGAAGAGCGAAGCTGCCGCGCGGCCCCAGTATCCCGGCCCCTCGTCACAACCTCCGTCGTCGGCATAGCCGTTCATGAAGTTGTCGAGGCAGCGAAGGATCTTCCCCACCGCCGCCCGCCGCCGCTCCGCGTCGGGTTCCATAAGCAGCGCAGAGGTGAGCCAGTTCGACGAGATCCATGGATCCCAATTGTTCACCGACTCCTCCGCGGAGCCCCATCCACCAGAAATCGTCGCGCGTGAGGCAGGGAGTGAGAACCCGGCGATCGATTTCCAGCTCGGATGCGCTCGGGCAGCAGAGGTGAGACCTTCGCCAGGAGGTCCCCCACCAGGTAGCCGGTCCAGGCAAGCAGACCGGAGGTCTCCGCGGCGAAGAGGTCGACGATCGGCTCATTCACATCGGGTAGGCCGGTGCCCGCCTTCTGCGCAGCCGAGGTGAGCCGGCAGACCCCAGAAAGTCTCTTCACACGTCAGCCACACGCCGTTCGCAATTTCGTCCGCGAACCGGCCTTTGCCCTCCACGCACTCGGCAATCACCAGGTTCTGAAGCTTCTCCCGGCGGCGATCATAAACTTCCTGGTAGTGAGAGCGGTTGCCCGTCCGGCGATACTCGAGGAAAAGCGTCGCGGGCAGAACTTCCCATCCGGTCTTAAGCTGCCGCTCGCCAGCTTCAAGAAGTGCGGCGCGCGCGTCGGCCGGAAGCGCTTCCCATGCTGCGCGTTCGGAGACAGTGGGAAAAGGATGGAATCTCTCGCGCGGCGCCAGCACCTCTGCAAGCTTGTTCGCTGGCCACGCGGAAGTAAGTAGATTGCGATTGCGGGCTGGCGCTTCGGCGGGCCACAGCGTCGGGCGCCGCCAGAGCGCAAGGCGTCGCGAGAAATTCTCGACGTGAGAGTTGCATCATAGGACCTCCATTTGTCAATCGCGGAGTGTAATAGTATGCCTCTTCTTCGAAGCCTGACTCATTTTGTTATCCCTCTCCATAGCGGGTAACATTCTAAATTTGCGGGACGATCCTCCCCGAGTAACGTTTTAGATTGTGCGATACGACCGTCCCCTCGTGCGCTTGGCCTGTGGTAGAATTCTGAGGTGCGCTTCGGGCGCCTCCAGTCCGCGGAAAGGGCTGAGCCCGCCGAACCATTTGCGGTTTCACGACACCTCAATGGTGATCTTCCTTTCGCCCGAGCGAGCGGACAACGGGCTTGACGGGCCCACAAGGCCTGAAGGAGGTCATCATGTCAACGCCCCATCACTCGCCAGCCCACGCGCAAGCTGCCTGCCAAGCCCAACCTCCATCAGATCAAGAAGCAAGCTAAGGATTTATTCAAAGCGTTTCAGGCGGGCGAAGAATCGGCAATGGCGGAAGTGCGCGCGCATTATCGCATCCCCCTGTCCGCAACTGAAGCATTTCAATTGAGCGATGCCCAGCTTGTCCTAGCCCGGGCTTACGGCTTCGAGAGTTGGATCAAGCTTAGAGCTTTTGTCGATGGCATCACGATGAGCCGCTTTGTGGCTGCCATTAACGCTGGGGACCTTGACCGTGTGCGGACGATGCTTCGGCAGCGACCGGAACTGGTGCACAAGGACACGGCTGAAAACAACGAGCACCGTGGCATCCATTACGCCGTCTTGCGGCACGACGTTCCGATGGTGCGATTGCTGATGCAAGCCGGCTCCGACGCGCGCAAGGGCATCTTCCCGCACCGCGACGCCACCACCGCGTTCGCCCTAGCGAAGGAGCGCGATTATGCTGACGTGGTCGCGGTCATTGAGGACGAGGAGCAACATCGCCGGCAGCAGATGAGCTGCCCCAACGCCGCCGTCTCACCGCTCCAGGACCAAATTAACGAAGCCATCCGCGCAGGCGACAACGACACGGCCATCCGACTATTGGAGGCCGACCCGTCGCTGGTGCGCGCCTGCGACCGTGCCGGCGGGGCTCCGTTGCACGCCGCTGCGCAATGCACGAACAAGCAGATGGTCGAGTGGCTGCTCAACCACGGGGCGAGCGTCCGCAAGCGCGACATGGAAGGTCAGACGCCGCTCGACCGCGCCGCGCGTTCCGCCAGCCCGTACAACGATCATGCCGAGCGATTCCCCGCCGTCGCCAAGCCGCTGCTCGATCGCGGCGCGGAGGTGACTCTTTACTCTGCGGTGGCGCTTGCCGATAGCCAACGCATTCGCGAGATCGTGAGTCGAGACCCCGGAGTCGTGCGGCGGGATAACCATTGGTCCAAGGGCGGCCTCCTGAGCCTGGCAGTCAAGCACGGGCACCTTGAGATCGTTCGGCTGCTGATCGATCTGGGTGCGGACGTGGACGAGCGGGTCTTGTTGACGGAAGTGGAGGAGCCCACGCCAAGCTGGGGCGCGCCGCTGTGGCACGCGGCCCTGGCGGGGCGGCGCGACATCGCCGAGTTGCTGCTCGATCGCGGCGCCGACCCGAACGCGAATGTCTATGCCTCCGGTTGGCCGCTTCGCAATGCTTACCAGCGAAATGACGAAGCCCTGAAGCGGCTGCTCCTGGAGCGCGGCGCCAAGCCCCAGCCTTACATGGTCGCCGAAGCCCATGACGTCGCCGAGGCCAAGCGCTTGCTGGAGATGGATGCGAGCGAAAACCTGGCGCAGGAGCTCGCCTGGTCCGCCGCCGACCATGGTTGCCCCGCCATCGTCGAACTGGCCGTCGCACGCCTGACATGGCCTCCACGGGACCCGCGCTGGCACTGGGTTCTGATCCAGCCCTTTCGCGGCTTGGGGGACAAACCCGCGTTGAGGCCGCCGGCCACGACCGAGGATCGCCTCGAGTGCATGGCAATCCTCCTGCGGCATGGGATCGACGTGAACGTGTCGCGAATGGGTCAAACGATCCTCCACTTCCTTGCCGCGCGCGGCGGGATGGAGCACGAGCCGGACCGGGTACGCTTCGCCGCGCTGCTCATTGATGGGCGCGCGAGGCTCGACCTCCGCGACGACCTGCTGAAGTCCACCACGCTCGGCTGGGCATGCCGCTGGGGCCGCGCCCAACTGGTAGATTTGCTGATCGCTCGTGGCGCGCCCATTGACGAGCCCGGAGCCGAAGCGTGGGCCACGCCGCTGGCATGGGCGAGGAAGATGGGGCACACCGCAATCGAGCGCCGGCTTCGCGAGCTTGGTACCCACACCGGAAGTTAAGTTACTATGGCTAGAGGGGCCCACATGTCAGACTTGGCCGAGGTTTTGAAGAACGCTCTGAGCCTAAGTGCGAATGATCGCGCGGCATTGGCCGAAAGGCTCCTGGCCAGCCTCGATGATTTGGAAGAAGAAGAGGCGGATCGTCTCTGGACCGAGGAGGCCGTTAGGCGTCGGCAGGAGTTCCAGGCAGGTCGCGCCGAGGCGGTCGAGGCCCAGGATGTGGCGAAGAAGGCAGAACGATTTTTCCGGTAGGCGATGGCCAACATTCGCGGAGGGGCTGCTTGAACACTTTGGAATTTGCTGCCGTAGTCTGGTTGGTGTCGCTGCTTGCGGGATTTCTCGGGTCGTTAACCGGAATTGGCGGGGGCATCATACTGACCCCGGTGCTGACGTTGGCGCTCGGTGTGGATATTCGCTACGCCATCGGCGCCGCACTCGTTTCGGTGATCGCCACCTCTTCGGGTGCGGCCGCGGCGTACGTCCGAGAGGGATTTTCCAGCATCCGTATCGGGATGTTTCTCGAGATTGCCACCACCCTGGGTGCCATCGCGGGTGCGCTGATTGCCGCGAAAATCTCGACGGGGGTTCTCTCGCTCATCTTCGGAGTCGTTCTGCTCTACTCCGCGTATGTCTCCACTCGACCGCGCGACGAGCGCGCAGACGAGCGTCGTCCCGACCCGCTTGCCACCCGGCTGAAAATGAATGGAAGCTTTCCCACACCTGAAGGCGCGAACTCTTACAACGTCCACCACGTACCCGCCGGTTTCAGCCTGATGTTCGGAGCCGGCGCCCTTTCCGGTTTGTTGGGAATTGGCTCCGGAGCCGTGAAGGTGATTGCCATGGACCAGGCAATGGGCATTCCCTTTAAGGTCTCAACCACCACGAGCAACTTCATGATCGGAGTAACGGCGGCAGCGAGCGCCGGCATTTACCTGCGCCGCGGGTACGTCGACCCTGGCCTGACGATGCCCGTGATGCTGGGCGTCGTCATTGGCTCCATGGCGGGGGCACATGTATTGACTCACGCCACGACGCGCAAGCTGCGCATCGTCTTCGCACTGGTCATCGGCTTGATGGCCGTGGAAATGATTTATCACGGACTCACGGGGAGACTCTAAAGTGGAGAACTTGCGAGAGAAATGGACTGACCGCTATGTGGAAGAATTGATCGGAAACCTCCTGCGCGCCGGCGTGATGCTGGCCTCGGCGATTGTCGTTCTCGGCGGAGCGATCTACCTGGTTCGCCACGGGCTCTCGACGCCGCAATACCACGTCTTCGTGGGCGCGCCGCGAGACATGAGGACCTTGTCGGGAATCATGCAAGACGCATTGGCCTTAAGCGGACGGGGTATCATCCAACTGGGGCTGCTGTTTTTGATCGCAACTCCGGTGGCGCGCGTGGCATTCGCAATTGTGGCTTTTGCCATTCAGCGGGACCGGCTCTATGTGGTGGTGACCGTCATCGTCCTGGCAATTCTGCTGTATAGCCTGACCAGCGGGCGAGTTTAGCGTACGAGTGGAAGGAAGTAATTATCTCAAGCCCCTACTTCGCGCTTCACACCGAGCCGCACGCGGGCATCGACCGCTCGGAAGTCGGCAGCGTGTGCGAATGCCAGCAACGGATTGATTTCAATTTCGGCAATTTCCGGCAAGTCCTCCGCGAGCAGTGAGAACCTTTGCAGGATTTCCGCCAGTGCATCGAGATCCACCGCCGCCTCTCCGCGCACACCCCGTAGCAAGTTGTAGCCACGAATCTGCTGAATCATTTCGTGGGCCTCGAGGTCGGTGAGCGGCGGCAGGCGAAAAACCACGTCGGTGAGCGCCTCGACGTACATCCCTCCCAGTCCGAACATCACCAGGGGACCGTATTTGGCATCGTGGGTCACGCCCACAATCACTTCGCGGCCGCCGTGCAGGTAGTCTTGCACCAAGAACCCCAAATCGCGAGAGGCCGCATTGTTCCCGCGGTGTCTCGCAACAGACTCCGTCATCTTCTCCGCGGCCGCCAATAACTCCTCCGGGCCGCGCAGGTCGACCAGCACGCCACCAGCGTCCAACTTGTGAACCAAATCCGGCGCGGCGGCTTTGAGGACCACTGGATATTGCAGCCCTGCGGCCAAGCGTTCAAGCTCTTCACGGCTGGCGGCAGGAATGGACTTCACCACAGGAATTCCATAGCACTCGATCAGGCGAAGGCTTTCCTCCGCCGCCAGAAGCAGGCGATTCTGCTGACGAGCTTCCTGAAGCAATTCCTCCGCCGCCCCCTTGCGCACGTCAAAGTGTCTCAGCTCGCCCACCGGCTTTTCGCGCCACACGCGATAGCGGTCAAGGGCCGCGAGCGCGCTCACCGCCGACTCCGGAAAAATATACAGCGCCATATGGTTCGGATGATCGCGGTTCAGCTCGACAAAAAACTCGTCGGTGGCCATGATGACTCCCACCACCGGCTTCAGATACTTATGGCGTAACTGTTCCAGGCCCAGGATGATGTCCATGGTGTTGATCATCATGGGAGGAACGAAAACCACCAGCAGCATGTCGATGCCGTCGTCTTCCATCAGAATTCGCGCGCAGGCGTCATATTTGCTGCGGTCCGATTGCGGAGTCATATCCACGGGATTCTGGATGCTCGCCTCGGGAGGCAGCAAGCGGCGGAGCTCCTGGCGCGTTCGGTCGGAGAAGTTGGCCATGATCAATCCATGTGCGGTGGCCGCATCAGTGGCCATGATGGCAGGGCCGCCGGCATTGGTAAGAATCCCGAGGTGATTGCCCCGCGGCAAGGGATTCTTGGAAAAGGCCAGCGCCAGGTCAAACAACTCCTCGACGGTATTCACCCGAACCACGCCGCTCTGCTCCAAAAGGGCGCCGGTAGCAACGTCGAGCCCCTGACGCGCGGCGAGGGCTCCCGTGTGGGACGTCACCGCGCGCACACCCGCTTCTGTCCGGCCCGATTTCACCACCAGCAGGGGCTTGCGTTTGGCAATCCTCCGGCAGATTTGCATGAAGCGCTTGGCATTTCCGAACGACTCGAGATACATCAGAATCAAATCGGTCTGCGGGTCGTCTTCCCAATACTGCAAAAGGTCGTTGCCGGAGACGTTGGTCTTGTTGCCCAGGCTCACAAAATAGGAGAACCCGATGTCAAGCTGACGCGCGATGTTCAGGATGGCCACGCCGAGGGCGCCACTCTGCGACATGAAGGCAATGCGCCCCGTCAGCGGCAGCGTGGGAGCGAAGGTGGCGTCCATGCGCACGCCGGGCTCAGTATTGATGACGCCCATGCAATTCGGCCCGATCATCCGCATTCCGTATTGGCGGACGCGTTCGGCCAATTGGGCTTCGAGCGCTCTCCCTTCGTCGCCGGTTTCGGAAAAGCCCGAGGTGATGACCACCAACCCCGTTACGCCCTTCTTTCCACAATCGTCGATTGCCGCAAACACTTCCTCGCGCGGCACGACGATGATGGCCAGGTCCACGGGGTCGGGAATCGAAGATACGTTCGGAAATGCTTTAATGGAATGAATAAAGTCAGCTTTAGGATTAACCGGAAAGAGCTTGCCGTGGAAATCAAACGCGACAAGCTGATGGAGGATTTCGCGGCCAATGGATCCCTCGCGGCGCGAGGCGCCGATTACGGCGATGGACTTCGGTTTTAAGATGGCGTCCAGGGGATTCACGGATATTCCTTTCGTTCGGGTGAGCCTGGAGCTAGGAGCCCGATTGAGGTTCCAGGGCGTCCAGAGAGCGAGGCGCCAGGCTGGCCACAATTGAAAGCCCAATCCCCGCCGAAGTCAACGGCAGAGTGGCGCGAAAGGGGCATCCTGTCACTCATCCTCAAATTAAGTTCCGGCTGGGATGAATGGGGTGATTTATAATGAGTCGGCTCTTCCGTCAGCGCAGATCCTCTTAGGGTGAGGAACTATGGCTTCCCCGCTTCCCGGCTACGTCCGCTCCTCGGCTCCCGTTCCTTTGGCCAAGCGCGCCGCTTGGTATCGCAACACGTTTCCCGCATATGCGGGAATTTTCCTTTGGGTGGGATTTTACCGCGGCCTGGCGGGGACTACGCTCGACCGCGCCGGCGTGGGCGTGTGCCTGGCTGGACTTCTCGTTGCGGGCCTGCTTTGCTTCGCATTCTATTACTACGCTCCCGGGATGCTGGGGATGCAGACGGGACGTACGCTCTACGTTGTCGGCACCGCCATGTTTGGAACCACGGGCGGCTACTTGATGCCAGGCCTGCTGATGGGTGTCCTACAAATCGGCTGGTTTGCGGTAGGCACCTCCATCGCCACGGAATTCATCATGCGCGGGTTCCACCAGGATTCGAAGGCGCTGTTTATCGTCATCGCGCTTCTCTGGGCGTATGGTTTTGCTCTCGTCGCCCTGAAAGGAATTGGCTATGTTGCCCGCGTTGCCCAGGTCCTGAACTGGGTCCCCATGGTCATGATCGCCATCGTCTTCTGGAAGAACCTAGGCGGCATTGCAAACTACCGGCCGCCGCAGCACGATCCGTGGGGCGGCTTTGTGACGATCATCGACATTGTGATCGGCTTCTTTGCCACAGCGGGAGCCGCGGGGGCAGACTTTGGAACCAACAGCCGAAACGGTAAAGATGTGGCGCTGGGAGGTTTGACCGGCGTCGCCCTGGCGATTCTGCTCGCCGGCGGACTACCCATTCTCTCCGTGGCTGGCCATATCGCCGGCACCGCCGGACCCGCGAATTACGATTATGCCGCCGCGATCGCCAGTGTAGGGAGTCTGGCCCCAGCGATGTTCTTCCTGTTCGCAGCCGCCTCCGTCGCGCCCACATGCTTCTGCACTCTTATCGCGTCCAACAGCTTTGCCACCATGCTGCCCCGGATTCCGCGCAGCGTTTCCACCCTGATCGGCGTTACGATTGGAGCGATTCTGGCGGTGACGGGCGTGGCGCAGAACTTGGTTGGGTTCTTTGTGATTGTGGGCGCGTCCTTCGGTCCCATCTGCGGGGCGATAGCTGCCGACTATTTGCTCGCGGGAAAGAAGTGGCCCGGCCCCCGCGAGGGCATCAATTGGGCGGGCTATATCTCCTGGGCGCTGGGCTTTGTGGTGGGCATCCTGGACCGCATTCCCGGCGTCCCCGCACAATTCATCAAGTTCGACCGTCCGGCCGCGTTGGTGTCCTTTATCGTGGCATTCATCGTGTACTGGGGATTGGCCCAAGTGGGGATGCTGCCCCCGGCCCTCCGTCTTGAGGAAGCGGCGGAGGGTGCGGCGGCGAGTTGAGGGACAAGGCCTACCATCGTCTCGTAGGGGCACCCCTCGTGGGTGCCCAATCGGTGGGCACGCACGAAGAATGTCCCCACTCGGCCAGGACGCGATGAAGGTAGAGAATCCCCCAGCCCCGGAGGGGCGCCGTCATGTAGCCCACGGCGCAAGCCGTGGGAGGGGAAAAGGGACACAGAATTTGCGAGCCCCGGAGGGGCGGCATCCGGGTTTTCCTTCATCAAAGGGCTACACCGATGGGGCTCGATTCGCGGCGAGGGCGGTGCCAGATGCCGCCCCTACGGGGCTTCTGCCGCGCCGCTCGCGCCCTGTCCCACGGCTGGCTCGCCGTGGGCTAACATGGCGACGCCCGCTTCGCGGGCTTTGACCCTCGGGGCTACATCGTCACGGGTCAGGCGAGCAATTCCCCGCGAACGTTTTTCAGGACGTAGAAGGCGCGTTCAACTCCCACCTCGCCGGTGAGAATGGGGTCTTCGTTCTCGATGCTCATGATTCCCTGATAGTCCACGTCCATGTACGCCTTCACAATTTCCTTCCAGAGGTTGGCGCCGTGGCCATACCCCACCGCGCGGAAATAGACGGAACCGTCGGTGGGCTTCTCCTCGGGCTCCTCGGGAAAGTTCAGCACTCCAAAGCGCGCTGTGACGTCCTTGAGAATCACCGTGTCTTTCATGTGCGCGTGATAGAGGGCGCCCTCGTGGCCAAGGTAATGAATAACCTCAACCGGGTCGCAACCTTGCCAGAACAAGTGACTAAGATCGCAGTTGGCCCCGATTTCTTCGCCCGCGGCCTTGCGGAGTTTCATGAGCGACTTGGGATTGAACACGCTCATGTTGGGATGCATTTCCAGCCCGATTTTATGGATACCGTGATCGCGCGCGAATTTCGCCGCCCTCGTCCAGTACGGAATCAATTTTTCCTTCCATTGATACCTCAGCGTCTCATCCCACTCCGGAGGCCAGCGGTAAGTGGCCCAGTTGGGCATCTTATCCGTCGCGCATCCGGCCGGGCAGCCGGAGAATCCCACGATCACCGGCACTTCCAGCCGCTCAGCGAGCATGACGGAGTTGCGGAAGTATTGATCGTCACGCGCCGCGATCTTGGCGTCAGGGTGAACCGGGTTACCGTGGCAGCTCAGCGTGCCCACCAGGATGTTGCGGTCCTCAAATTTCTTTTTCCAGGCTTTGGCCTTGGCAGGGTCGGCGAGGAGTTCCGCGATCGGGCAATGCTTGGTGCCAGGATAGCCGGCCGTGCCGATCTCGACCGCCTCAATTCCCAGCGCGGAAATCTTGTCGAGCATTTCGTCGAGCGAATAATCGTTGTACACGGGATCAAACACGCCAATGCGGATCTTTCGCGACGAGCCGGGCGCGGGAGGACTAGCCGGTTGTGCCCGCGGCGCTTCACCCGCCGCCGGCATTGCACTCGCACCGACCGCGGGCGCAGTCGCGATCAAACTTCCGGTGGTGGCGAGAAATTCTCTTCGGCTCACAGACGGTGCTTCATTTCCTTTGGTCATTTCATCCCCCTTTAACGTCGAGTGCGGAAGTATACGACAAAAGCCATGATGTAATGCATTGCAAAAGTGCGAGCGGGCAGGCGAACTTTGAAACGCGGTCCTTATTGCCTACGAGCGCGATGATAAGAATTGATCCACCTGGAAAAGCTTCACCACGCAGGCACAGAGATCACAGAGAGCAGCACTCCGGCTCATAGAAAATAGGTATTACTGTTCACTAGATTGTGGACTTGCTGTCCTCATTTGCCTCATCTCTCCGTGACCTCTGTGCCTCCGTGGTGAAGCCGTTTATTCAATTCCCACTCAATCTTATTCCGGCCGCTCCACATTCCTTAGCGTTGGAAACAACTTCATCCATAAGAGGGCGACGATGATCGTTCCCACACCGCCCACTACGGCCGCAGGCATCGCTCCCAATAAGGCTGCGGTGACCCCACTCTCGAATTGGCCAAGCTCGTTGGAGGCGTTCACGAACAGGTAGTTCACCGCGCTCACGCGGCCGCGCATCTCGTCGGGTGTGCCGAGTTGCACCAGGGAGACGCGGATCACCACGCTCACCATATCCGCAGCACCCAAAATGACGAGCGCCAGAAGCGATAGCCAGAGCAGATGGGAGAGCGCAAACACCACCGTTCCCAGGCCAAAGACGATCACCGCCTGGAACATTCGCATTCCGGCGCGGCGGTTGATCGCATGGTGCGCGAGTACCGCTGTCATCAGCAATGCGCCCACAGCCGGCGCGGCGCGCAAAATCCCCAACCCCCATGGCCCCGTGTGCAGGATGTCGCGGGCGTAAATTGGCATAAGCGCCGTCGCCCCGCCCAGCAACACCGCGAAGAGGTCGAGCGATATCGTCCCCAGTATCGCCGGGTTGTGGCGCACGAACCCGACGCCGGCGTAAACATCGCTGGCCGTGGGCGGTTCTTTGGTGGAGACCAGCCCGTCCAGCCGGATGGCCCCGTTCAGCAGACCTGCAAGGACCCAGAAAACCGCCATCACCGCGTAAGGCACGCCCGGCGAAATTGCGTAGGCCAGGCCGCCCAGTGCCGGTCCGGTGATCACCGCCACCTGAAACCCGGCGGAGGAAATTGCCGTGGCCTTTTGCAGGATTCCCTCCGGAGTCACGCCGGGCAACAGAGCTGCCGCTGCCGGACTTTCAAACGCCGTGGCAATCCCGAATGCCACCAAAGCCGCAAAAATCTCGGGTGCCTTCAGCCATCCGGCAAAGTTACCCCAGGCCAGAAACGCCGCCGTTAACCCTTCGACCATCTGGCAGACCTGCACCACGCGCTTGCGGTCGTATCGGTCCGCGGCGTGTCCCGCCACAAAGATCAGCAACGCCGAGGGGAGGAATTGCACCAACCCCACCATGCCGAGGGCAAATGCGCTGTTGGTGAGCGCATAGACCTGCCACCCGATAGCCACGGTAGCAATCTGAATGGAAAACTCGGAGAAGCTGCGCGCCCAGAAATAGAGCAGGAAAGGCTGGTGCTTGAATAGGCTTGGGGAGGTGAGCGAGGAGGCAGAAGCCATCGGACAAATATACCATGCACGGCGGAACGGCTTACCCGATGCCGGAATCTCAGTAATGGTGCCGTCTGACGTAGGGGCGGCTTTGCGCCGCCACGTGGCGAGGTGAACTCGCCGCTACGAAGTTAAACTACACCACCACCGGAATTTCGAATTGGGGCAGAGCCGGTACATGCGGAATTCGACGCCCGTCCCTCACAGGGCCGCATGGCGCCTCCCTCAGCGGGCGATTGCCTCAATAACGGTCACCAGCGTGCTGGGCTACAGAACGGAACAGAGCGATAGGGTGAAATCGCGCACCTGCGCGTGGGAGGCCGTCGACTCGGGCAATGTCAGAACATCTCGGGGGTCGGCATGGAGATCGGACATTATGCGCATCGGTCGTTTATCGGGAGAGGACCCCAGTTGGCGAGTCAGCCGCGTGCCGCCTCGACGAATTGGAGGGGTTAGAATCGAGCGTTTCGAAGGCAGGATTATGGCATTTTGACCGCAAAGAACGCAACGAATGCTCAAACAAAAAGATGTTAGAAATTGAGGGTGGTCCGAATAAGTTATTCAAAACAAAGGGTAAGGAAACAGACATTTTGCAGTATCCGAATAAGTTGATGAAAACAAATAGGTTAACTTAAAATACCTATTACTTATAGAAAACAAAATAGATAACCTAACTTTTTCACTCGCAAGAGTGCCTCGAATTGCTACAAATCCACCCAACCGAATAAATCATAGAAAACACATCACTTATTTTGTGAGAATTTATAGATCATGTTATTGAAATGAAATGGCTTAGTTTCCAGGATCGCACCACGGAGCTTTAGAGTGCGACAGCTTGCTGCCGCTTTCCTGTCCGCGAGCTTGCTCGCGGGAATTCCAAAGCGCCCACCAACCATCCGCCAGACGAGATTCGAGTAAAGCGGCAGCAAGCTGCCGCACTCTAAAGCTTCGCAGGCATGACACACGGGGGGCCAAGTTTCTGTGGGCTGTCGACTGTCAGCCATCGACTGTGAGCTACCTCCAGACTTCCGGGTTCACCAGATTAGGTGGGCGCTGACCGCCCAAAGCCGCGAGCAGGTTCTCCGCCGTCAACATGGCCATCGCCATCCGCGTCTCCCGGGTGGCAGTGCCCATGTGCGGGCTTACGACTACATTGGGCATGGCGAGAAGGGCGGGATGGACCTTGGGTTCAAACTCGAAAACGTCGAGGCCGGCCCCCGCGATGCGTTTCGACTGGAGCGCCTCAATCAGGGCGGCTTCCTCGACCACTTTCCCGCGCGAGGTGTTGAGGAGGAAAGCGGTAGGTTTCATGATGGCAAACTCCGCCGCCCCGATCAGGTGGTGGGTATCGGGAGCGAGAGGGACGTGAAGGGTCAGGAAATCGGCTTCGCGCAGAAGGGTCTCGCGATCCACGTATTGCGCGCCAAGCTGCTGTTCCCGCTCTGGCGTGGGGCGGTCAAGGGAATTGTACAGGATGCGCATGGAGAAGCCGCTTGCGCGGCGAGCAACGGCTTGGCCGATGCGTCCAAAGCCGTAGATGCTCAGCGTCTTTCCGGACGGGTTGGTTCCCCACATATTCCCCCACTGCCAGGACTGCCATTGCCCCGTGCGGACATAACGGTCGGCCTCCACCAGCCGACGCGCCACGGCCATGAGGAGGACGAAGCAGAGGTCAGCCGTCGCTTCCGTGACCACACCGGGAGTGTTGGTCACGAGGATGCTGCGGCGCGTGCAGGCCGGCACGTCGACATTGTCGTAACCAACTCCGACGGTGCAGACCACACGGAGGTGCGACGCCTGCTCCAGCAACTCGGGGGTGACCTGGGCGCCAGAGGCCACGAGGCCTTCTACCTCCCGGCAAGCAGCCGCCAGTTCGGAGGGGGGCAGGCGAACATCCTCGGGGTAAACCGTGACCTCGCATTGCGTCGCAATTCGTTCCACTGCTTCCCGCGGCAAAGGTCGGGTAATGAAAACTTTTGGACGGCTCATGCAATTCTCCTGTCAAAAATTGAAATAAGGGTGATACCATAACAGACGAGGGGGGTCAATTCCACACCGCCCTCGCGGAGGGACGTCGCCGTAGCGAGCCTCAGGACCGGCGATTAGGAAGTTGCTCTGCCCTCCGACACTGGAAGCACCCTGCAATTACAATAGTAGAAAAGTACCGTTGTGTGGGGGCGCGGTCCGTTGTATATTACCGCCCGGCAAGTCAATACTGAAGTTCGTGCGCCGGTCCTCAGCAACCCTACCGCGACCGGACAAGAATGCCACAAACCAAATCTGGAGGAGTTCCTGGATGAATGGGGAGATTACGGAGACAGTGGAGGAAGGGTTAGAAACAACAGTCAGTGCAAGAGTGGAAACGGCAACATTCCGCCCGTTAATTACCATGCGGATGATCGGGGTCGCTTTTGGTTTTTGTTGCTACATGAGTTTTGCCGCCCTCTACTTCTTTAGACCCACCAACCCGGTTATTTCCATTGGTCAAGCACGCTTCACTGTCGATGCCTTGCTGGAAATAGCGTTTACTCTGCTGGCGCTGCCCGCCTTCGGATTGGCCTACTTTTATGGAGTCAGGCATTACGATCAAAGCCCGGATTTCCCGGTTCCCGAAGTTGTCATCGACGCGCTGTTTATCGCCGCGCTCGCCTGGGTGGCCGTCGGAAACGGCATCCATCTGACCGCGAAGCTTAACGAACAAATCGTCTCCTCCCTGAACGATGTGCAAGTCGTGGGAGTCAAATCCAACTTCCACTGGATCCGCCAGGTGGCAGGCCATGTTGTTCCCCATATTGGCTGGCAGTTATTGTTCGCGGCATTGATCCTGGGCCAGCTCAAAAGACCCCATTTAGGCTGCAAGCCCCGCTCCTTTGTTTCATTTTTTGGGACTCTTTTTGGTTTGTTGTTTGCCCACGGCGCCATCGCGGGAAGCTGCACACACATCGGGTTTGCCTTGACGGCGATCTCGTGCGTCGGCTTTTCTTATTTGGCGTACAGAGCCAAACTGGAGCCGGGCGAACTCCCAATCCTGAACTTCTTCTTCTCCGGTCAGGTCACGTTTATGCTGACCATGGTCGTCTACTGGGTGGTCTTTCACAGCCCGGCGATATGACGGGTGGGAGGATGACAACGAGGTGCTCTCCCGTCCTTAGGGCAGCAGTGCCGTAAATGGCGCGCCGCCCTGATCAGCCTTGACGGGGACCCGAGCATTTCACGGCAATCTCCTTGCCGCGGATGACCATCCCATGCGGATCGCCCTCTTTTCCGAAGCCTACGCGCCCCAAGTGAATGGCGTGGTGAGGACCCAATTTGAGCTTGTCCTCTATTTACGCCAACAGGGGCATCAAGTTCTGCAAGCGGTTCCCTACTACGAGTCAAACCCCCGAGACGAGAACGTTGTCGAGTTCCGGGGTATCCCTTTTCCGCTTTATCCGGAAATGCCCATCATCTTCCCCCACTGGAGATTCCACCGAAGGGAATTTGCACGGGTGGAAGCCTTCAAACCCGACCTGGTCCACCTGATGAGCCCGGGCGTCCTGGCTTATTTCGGTCAGCTCTGGGCAAGACGGCACGGATGCACCGTTGTCGCGTCATACGAAACCGATATCATCCGCTACATGCATTACTACGGTTTCGGTCGGTTCGAACCTTTGCTCTGGCGCTATCTGCGCTGGCTCTTCAATAATTGCCAGCACACCTATGTCCCCTCCCGGATAACGATGGATCAGCTGATCAAGGGCGGCATTCACGACGTCCGGGTGTTCGAACGTGGAGTCGATTGCATCCAATTCCACCCCAGCAAGCGAAGCGAGTCGGTTCGAGCCGCGTGGGGGGTTGAATCCGGCGGCGTGCTGGTACTGTACGCCGGAAGGATCTCAAAGGAAAAGAATCTGGACGTTTTGTTAAAAGCATTCGTCCGGTTGACGAAGGAGCATCCCCACGCACGGGTCGTCGTTGCTGGCGAGGGGCCGCACCTCCGTGCCCTCGAAAGGTCATTCAGGAGTCCGAACATCGCCTTTACAAGCTGGAAGAAAGGTGAAGAACTGGCGGCGCTCTTTGCTTCGGCGGATGTCTTTGCCTTGCCCTCGACCACCGAAACGCTGAGTTTGGTTTCGTTGGAGTCGATGGCATCCGGAGTACCCGTTCTGGCCATGAATGCTGGAGGTGTTCGCGACATTGTAGAGAATGAGCGGACAGGCCTTTTAGCGAATTCGCCGCAGGAATTTGAGGCAGGATTGCGCCGCTTGTTCGAAGATATTCCGCTGCGCACCAGCCTCGGATCGAATGGCCGTAGATTCGCGGAAGGTAAGACGTGGGCACACGCATGTGAACTTCTCGAGCGGAATTATCGTGAGGCCCAGGCGGAAACACAGAAGAGGGCAAATCAGCGCTTCTAAGATAAGATAGTAGCCACAGCACCCTTTTCCGCGCTGTATAAATGGCGGATCACTTGATGAGGAGGTTGGATGGGGTTCGGATTACTTTTCATTTTGGCCCTTCATTCGGTCGCAGCGGCGGCATATCTGATCCTCGCTCTTCGCGACGGTCTGGGTTTCGCGGAGGCGCTGCGCTGGGGAGGGATCGGCTTTATTTCCGGTCTCGTCGGCCTTATCGCCCGCGCGCGGATGGACCGCCGCCACGTGCATTATATGCATATCGTGCAAGATTCCTGCCTCAGTATCGGTCTGGAAATCGTGGCCGTTTACGGCGTCCCTCACCTCCTGACTTAGGACCAAGGCGAACACGCCGGAATGTTAAAAGGTACGGTCGAGCGCAGACCGGTACTTAACCCCTGACGCTGTCGTGCTTCCAAGCGATCATCAGGAAGCGGAATACTTGTGCAGAAAGTCCTCGAGTTGGGGGGCGGTGGGAGCGGAATCAGCAGCTCCGAAACCGAGCGTGGCGAATGCGCCCGTGGCATTGGCGTAGCGCGCAGCCTGGGATAGAGATTGGTCGCGGCAGATTGCGGCGAGGAATCCCGCGGCGAAGCAATCTCCTGCACCGGTGGTGTCCACAGGTTGCACGGCTATACCTGGCGATGTGAACGCGCCGGCAGGTGATTCCACATAGCAACCCGCCGCTCCTAGCTTAACGATTACGGTCTTCACTCCTAAACCGCGCAGCCGGTGCGCAATGGCCGAAGGCTCAGATTCGCCCGTGAGCTGTCTCCCCTCCTCCCGATTGGGAAAGATGAAATCGGTGTACGCCAAGGCAGGCTGAAGCGTCTGGAGCCACCGCCCGCGCACGTCCCAGCAAATGTTCATCGAGGTCTGGCACCCCAACTGGTGAGCTCGCCTGAAAGTCGACGCAAGAGCTGTTTCATCGAAGGCGGGCATGGCCAGCGCGCTGGCGTAGTGGAGAATCCGGGATCCCTCCGCCTCTCCCCAATCGAGGTTATTCCCAGAGAAGAGAGCGCTTACGCCGCGCAAGTGAAGGAATCGACGCTCACCGCTGCTCTCGACCAGGACGATTGACGTGGAAGTCTTCGCGCCGGGGAATATCGCCAGGCCCGCGTCGTCAATGCCTTCGGCACGAACCCGGTCGCGCAGGAACTGCCCAAAGCGGTCATCGCCGATGGCGCTGGCGATGCGCACCGATACTCCCAGGCGCGCCAGGGCGATCGCCGTGTTGATGCTGTTGCCGCCAGGAGCAAGCGCGACGTCCTCAAGCGGCTGACTTGTCCCCGAGGGGGCAAGTTGATCCACCGGTCGGGCCAGGACGTCGGCCACGGCGTTCCCCACGCAGTAGACTTCACAGGGAGTTGTCATGTGGTTTGACCCTAGACCCTTGTTGGTGGTATGCGATGAGCAAGGTCATCTCGGATCCAATCTCGGGTGTGGTCCGGGGACCGATTATAACCACCATCGCCGAATTAACAATGCGCGAATTATCATGTAGGTCGGACATTAAATTGCAAAGACCATCTGCTGGCGATTATTCCTTCCTAATGGAATCAGCTTGATAGGGGTTAGGGAGGTGGGCGATTTTTCGGCTGGCTGGACTAGAAGTCCCTGATTTTCGAAGTCTTTAGCTGGTTCTTTGCTTGACGTCAAATTTTTCTGCGTGCTATGATGCAACGCCTTTATAATTTATCCTCAAGCTGTCCTAGGTCATTCTTCCCGAGAATGGAGTTTGAAAAGGTCAAAAGTACCCACCTTGGGGGCGCGAAGAGGAAGGTTCTGTCGGAGGAAACCCAATGCAGGTGTTTACGATTGTTAGTCTAAGTGTGCTCACATTAATTCTGTCTTCTAGTTTTGCTCAAAAGTCACTGCGAACGCTTCTCTCGGCCGCTTGGCAACGGTGCGGCTTGTTTGGTAAGGCATTTGTGTCGGCAGTAGCGCTCCTGGCCGTTTCCGCCCCTGCGGCGTTTGCCGCAGGCGGGGATGAGGCTACCGCAGGCGAAGCCAACCTCAAGCTCCCCGATCTTTCTTCGGTGCAGTTCTTGGGAGTGGATGGCCACAAGTTGCTCATGATTGGCATCGCCTTTTGCATCTTCGGCCTGCTCTTTGGATTGGTCATTTATACAGGCTTGAAGAATTTGCCCGTTCACCGCGCGATGGCAGATATCTCTCAGTTGATTTGGGAGACCTGCAAGACCTATCTCATTACGCAGGGAAAATTCCTGCTCTTGCTCTGGGTTTTCATTGCTGCCATCATCCTGGTCTATTTCAAGGTGCTGCTGGGATATCCGGCCCTCCGAGTGGGGATTATCCTCTTCTTCAGTCTGATAGGGATCGCCGGCAGTTACGGCGTGGCGTGGTTCGGCATTCGCGTCAACACGTTCGCCAATTCCCGCACGGCATTTGCCAGCCTTCGCGGCAAGGCCTATCCCATTTTCCAGATTCCCCTTCGGTCCGGCATGAGTATCGGTATGATGCTGATCAGCGTCGAGCTTCTGATGATGCTCATCATCCTCCTCTTTATCCCCGGCGAATATGCCGGGCCCTGTTTCATCGGGTTCGCTATCGGCGAATCCCTCGGTGCGGCGGCCCTCCGCATCGCCGGTGGCATCTTCACCAAGATTGCCGACATCGGTTCCGACCTCATGAAGATCGTCTTCAAGATCAAAGAGGACGACGCGCGTAATCCTGGTGTGATCGCCGACTGCACGGGTGACAACGCGGGCGACTCCGTGGGCCCCACCGCCGACGGCTTCGAGACTTACGGCGTTACCGGCGTCGCGCTGATCACCTTTATCCTGCTGGCCGTGAAAGACCCGACCGTGCAGGTGCAATTGCTGGTGTGGATCTTCGTGATGCGTATCATCATGTTGGTGGCAAGCGCCGTGGCTTATTTCCTCAACGGGGCGATTGCTAAAGCCCGCTACGGAACCGCGGACAGGTTCAACTTCGAAGGCCCGCTCACATCGCTGGTCTGGATCACCTCCTTCGTTTCCATTGCCTTCACCTATGTCACGTCGATGCTGATTATTCCCACCCTGAGTGGCGACTCCTCGCTGTGGTGGAAGCTCGCAACGATCATTTCCTGCGGAACGCTCGCCGGCGCGCTGATTCCGGAACTCGTGAAGATCTTCACCTCCACAGAATCACGGCACGTCCGTGAGGTGGTAACCTCCGCTTCCGAGGGCGGCGCCTCGCTGGGCATTCTTTCCGGCTTCGTGGCGGGAAATTTCTCCGCCTATTACCTTGGCCTGGCGATGGTGTTATTGATGTCTCTCGGTTTCCTCGTTAGCAACCTGGGGCTCGCCAACCTGATGCTCGCGCCGGCAGTCTTCGCCTTCGGCCTGGTGGCTTTCGGTTTCCTGGGAATGGGACCGGTGACCATTGCGGTGGACTCGTACGGTCCTGTGACGGACAACGCACAGTCGGTCTATGAACTTTCTCTGATCGAGCAAGTCCCGAATATCCGCGAAGAAATCAAAAAGGAATTCAATTTCGACCCGAATTTCGAGCGGGCCAAGGACATGCTGGAAGAGGGCGACGGCGCGGGGAACACTTTCAAAGCCACGGCCAAGCCGGTGCTGATCGGCACGGCCGTAGTCGGCGCCACCACGATGATCTTTTCCATCATCATGGCGCTCACCAACGGCCTTACGGTAAACAAGGAAATGCTCTCGTTGCTGCATGCTCCCTTTTTCCTTGGTCTGGTCACCGGCGGCGCCATGATTTACTGGTTTAGCGGCGCGGCCACGCAAGCCGTCTCCACCGGGGCCTATCGCGCTGTGGAGTTCATCAAGGCCAACATCAAGCTGGAAAGCACAGAAAAAGCCTCAGTGTCGGACAGTAAGAAGGTGGTTGCCATCTGCACTCAATACGCGCAGAAAGGCATGCTCAACATTTTCATTGCTGTGTTCTTCGCCACTTTGGCCTTCGCCTTCGTCGAACCGTTCTTCTTCATTGGCTATTTGATTTCGATCGCCATCTTCGGCCTCTACCAGGCGATCTTTATGGCCAATGCGGGCGCTGCTTGGGACAATGCCAAGAAGATTGTGGAAGTGGAGTTGAAGCAGAAGGGCACCCCATTGCACGACGCGACGGTGGTTGGCGATACGGTGGGCGACCCCTTCAAAGACACTTCTTCTGTGGCGCTCAATCCCGTCATCAAATTCACCACACTCTTTGGCCTGTTGGCCGTGGAGTTGGCCGTCAAGTTGACCGTGACCAACGGTTCCACCTTGACGCACATTTTGGCGGCTGTTTTCTTTGCCGTGTCACTTTGCTTCGTTTATCGTTCGTTCTACGGAATGCGGATTGGCGGAGTCTGGCTGGGCGAGAAGTCGATGGCCAGCAAAAAGGCAGCCTAAAACTGTTGCGGGCACGCCGCCAGGTCAAACGGCGTGCCCGCAATCTTCAAACTGCACCTCTTACCTCTTCGACGAACAGTCCCTTCAGAATCCTTTCGTTTCATCCCGAATCTTCTTGGCCAGCTTCTCTATTTTTTCCATGCGGCTGACGATTCCGAGGGATAGGACATCGGCGTTTGGTTTATCCAGTTCCTCACAGAGTGCCTTGGCCATGGAGGCCAATTCCGCGGCATCGTGCTTGGACTTCTGGAAGTTAGCCTGCACAATGCTTTGCTTCTGATGGAAGCTCATCGATCGCGAGAGGTCGACGCCGGGGGCGGGATCATTTTCGCGGGTGGCATTAAGGGTTTCAGCTTCGCGGTCGGGCCGCGAGGGTAAGACCGATGGCGAGTTTTGCGCGTGAGCGGAAGCCACGAAGAGGCAGGTAGCGATCACCAGCAAACCAACATCCCGCCCCCTCGTAAGCCAGCAAGTCTGAGTGATATCACTCATTGGCGTCTCCCTTGATCTTCCTGGCCAACTTCTCAACTTTTTCGGTCTTTTGAATAACATCGACAGGGAGGACATTGACGTTCATCTTGCGCAGCTCATCCCGCAGTTGGTCGGCTAAAGTGGAAAGCTCTGCCGCATCGGTTTTTGTCTTCTCCAGAAGGGATTTCTTAGGCTCGTCCTTCTGCTTCGGGAGAGTAAGCGCGGCCTCGTTCTGCACTGGAGGAGATGAAGGAGGACGAGCCTCCGCCGCCTTGGGAGGAGCAGGATCCTGCGCGCTCCGCACAGGGGAAGGGGTCAGCATAGTCCCTACGGCCAGAACACCCGCACCCAAGAGGAGCACACTTCCGCGTATATCGTGCAGCGGATGAAGTCGGATCATGGCCGAATCCTTTCCTGACCGCAGCGGAGAACGCGCCAGGTCACCCCTTAGCCCACTGATTGTGAATTGTAGCTCCCCTGCCCTACCGACTGCAAGTCAGCTCCCGAAACGCACGCCGTAGATGTAGATTCCCTGAAGTGACGCCGGCTCCGAGCGGACGATGCGGGCGCGAACCTCCGGCTTTGCGTTCGCCACGTCGAACGGACAAATTACGACAATGCCCTGACCCACAAGGTACCTGCGGGGGCTCATGAAGCACAAGCCTTCTCGGGAAATGTTTTCGGTTTGGGTAATTTCGATTTCTCCGTAGTAATTTCTGATGCGAATAGGAAGTTGCGCCGGCTTGCGGTAGGACTTCCGCCGCTCTTCTGTCAAGGTGGGAAAGCTACGGGGTTCCACAACCACGGCAGCTTGATAGGTTTGGTTCTCCACATCGAAGGGCCGCCTTTGGTATCCCCAAGGAGTGGATTGGCCACAAAGCACGCAGGGGATCGTCAACAAACCCGCCGTCTCCAACACTTCCACTTCCACCAGTGAGAGTGACTGCAGGGAAACGGATTGGCAGCTTCGGCAGGAGAGCAAAACGCGCGCTTCGGAATCCTCCGCCTCACTCGAAGTAGGGAAACTGATGTCCCAAATGTTCGCGTCCGTGCGCAGACACTCGACGCCCCAATCGCCAACCTGATCGAGAGGAGGAGCGACGGGGCCGACGACTCGGAATTCAGCCTCCGCGCGGCTCTCTTGATTTGTCACCACGACTGTCTGGCCAGGGATTAGAGCGTGCGATATCCGGAGGCGCGCGCCATGGCGGTTGAGCGTAACCGTGCGGCCGGCCGTCTCGAAGGGTTGCCCGTTTTCGTCCTGTCCCCGAAGCTTCATCGGAATGCTGAACATGATCCGAGGCGAACGGCGTTGAGCATTTTCCATATTTCACCGGATTGCTGTTGATCGCCGCAATTGGACTGAGTTTAGCGGCTCATCCGCCCTTTTGCAACATCAGGTCTAGGGCGCCTCGCCTTCCTCGCCTTGCTTCAGGCTCACGGTGGGGAAATATGCTCCCCGCAAGCTGCGATGCCACCACTCACCCTGCACCCGGCGCTCCGGCCAGGTCGTGAATTGATAGTCATAGAGCAACGCGCGGAGGTACTTCGGCGGCGACTGGGGAAAGGGATTCCGCGCCAACAAGGCCAAGACCGGGGGCGAGCCTTTCAGCAATTGAAACATGAGGTGGCTGAACCATGGCGAACTGCGGTAGTCCCCCAGCGCCGCGAACCACATCTGCCAGTCCAGTCGCGGCTGAAAAGGCTCGACCCAGCGCGGGGCCCGATGGAGGTCCCCTGCCTTAAATTTGAATTCGTAGTCGAGCCAAGTCTCACCATCGTTGCTGCCTTGAATGACGATCTCCGGGCGCTCAGTCGTCATCATCGCGAACAACCCGTAGCCGTTCACGAGACGCATGGGTCCAAGGTCAGAAAGCAGGTGGAACGCCGGGGCCGGTACCCACTCGATGGAGAGAACGTCGACAAGTTGAAGGAGGCCCGCGGCGAATATGACGACAGCCACCGGGGCGGTGATCCAGCGGCGAAGGGAGAATCGCCTCCGACTGGGCGGTGGAGCGCGCAGCCGCTTTGCCAGGCCCCGCGGAAAGAAACGTTCCAGGAAAGCATCATCGTAAAGCAGCAAGCAGAGCGCGACCGTGAGCAAATTGAAAAACGCATAATTTCCCGTTAGTGCGATCAGGAACTGCAAGAGAATCAAGAAGCCTCCCCCGACGAATCGCCAAAGCCGGGGCGCGAAGATCAGGAAAGGGATGACGAGCTCGACGAAGAATACGAACACGGTTGAGGCGTGCTGAAACCACGGCGGCGCAAGGTGAACGTACCAGGCGATGGGCGTCGGCAGCGGCTGGGTGTAGTAGTGGTATTCCAGTGCCGTAAGATTGCGCCAGGTCGGATCGCCGCTCGCGAGCTTAACCACTCCGGACGAGAGCATCAGCCGGAAGAGCAGGAGCCACAAAAGCCAGCGTGGGATCGTAGGCGTTGTGGCTTTCGAGGATCGGGGCGGCCAGAGATGCCACGGAGCCAAGAAGATGGCGAGGAAACCCGTCTCAAGCAGTAGGCTGTCCCATTGAAATGCCAGAAAGTCCTGTCCAACCATAACCAAAGAAAGGTAAAGTATCCATATCAGGGACAAAATCAGAACAGGCGCAATGTCGAAAATAATCAAAACGGAACCGATAACGCCGCCCACACTCATCACTTGGAGCGCCGTGTCGCTTGAGCTCAACCAGGCGAGCGTGGGGAAGAACCAGTAGCGTTCCGCGCCCACGCGCGATTCGATCATGGCGAGAAATTCGTTTGCCGGCAGGATACCGTTTTGCCCGATCAAGCCGAGAATCTGCGTGGCGAGCGAGAGAAACGCAAAGAAATAGGCCACTCCGACGAGGCGCAGAAACAGCCACGAAGCAAGGGAAAAGGAAGGCCGCTCGAAGTGCTTTCCCCAGAACAGGCGGGTGAGGCGATAAAGAGGATTCCGGTTCCGCGCCACGAATCGGTAAACGAGTTCTGTGACGAAAGCGGCGCCGGGAAGGTGTTGGTAGAGCCAAAGCATCCAGCCCCATCCCGGGACGAACGCAAGCGTGCGAAACACCGCTTTTGCTGCACTTGAGACTTTGCCGTCGGGAAGAATCAATTGGACGGCGCGGCCAAAGTCCTCGCGTGGAATTTCCGGGAACTGCGCGACAACTTCCTGGAAGGGCGCATACTGAACGCGATCTCCAGTGAGGGTGCGCCACCGCTCGATCCAGAGGCGGCAGAAGTTGCAATTACCATCGTAAACCAGAATCGGTTTTCGCGAAGCCAAGGGATCCATAGCCTGAACGCTTGTAATCGAGACGCGCAACGCCCTGGAACAGGGCGAGCAGCCATTCTAACGGAGTCGGAGGAAAGAATCTCGCGGCGATGTGCCATGGCCATCCTGGCCATGACTCCTTCCCGGGCAGGATGCCGTTGCCACGCCGCTTATCTTCGCGCGCCGCTTGTTGTACAATCAGGGATGTTCCAGCTAAAAGTCTGCGGCAACCCGGGCGCCGTTTCAAATCAGGATTGTGAGTGCGTGTATTCAGATAAGGCGCGAGCATAGTTAGGTCCAATGGCAAAGTACCCGTTAGTTTCGAGTGGCGAGACTGGCATTCGCGTTGCGGAGCTCTGATGAGAGAACGCCTTTCGTTGCATATCAAAAACGACGTCGAGGAAATCGGCAGGATGGTCCAGGAGGTCGCCGCGTGGTGCCATCGGCTGGCGCTTCCAGAAGACATTGAGTTCGAAATCGATCTGGTCCTGGACGAACTCGTGAGCAACGTGATTCGCCACGGATTGAAGGATAGCAAGGAGCATTTTATCGACGTCAACGTGTCTTGCGACGAGCAAGAGTTGATTCTGGAAGTTGAGGACGATGGTGTGCCGTTCAACCCCCTCGATTCTCCTACTCCCGACATCAACGAACCGATCGAGGAGCGCAGGATCGGGGGCTTGGGCATTCACCTTGTGCGGCAAATTATGGATCACCTTACCTACGAACGGCGCGAGGGGAAAAACTACATGTTCATGAAAAAGAAAGTGTAGGGCAGACCTGTTTTGTGGGTCCGCGGCTTTTCGGCCTCATCGGTTACGGGCCGTGGACCTACAAAACAGGCCCGCGCTACATCGATCTCATAATTGATTCGAACCCAACACTGGGGAACGGCATGCCGCAGTTGTCTGACTTGCTCGCTCTCGCCAGCGCCTATCAGGGCTGCCTGGATTCGAGCGCCGTCTACAAGACTTTGGTTCAACACTTGGGACCCGTGCTCGGCGGGCGGGCAGTGCTGCTGTGGACGCGTGTGCATGGTGCTCAGGGTTTGACCTGCACGGATTCGTGGTTCCAGCCAGGCTCTCCGTTTCATTCTTCTTCCGAGGCGATGACAGAAGGTTTTCTCTTCGAGCTGTTGGAAGTAGAACGAGCCCGGCGTTTCGGCAATGATGAGATCGACCCCGAAGGGCTCACGCATTTGGGAGAAAACGATCGCGAGCGGGTGACCACTGCCCTCTACGCGCCAATTGCCACTCGCGCCGGGACTATCGGGATCGTCGAGATTCTGAATCACAGCCACGGAGAGTTCTCTCCTGATGACGCTGCCTACGTTGAGGAAGCATGCCGCCTTACCGCGGGCGCACTCAATTTTCTGGCCTCCCTCGACGAAGAGCGCTCTTCCAGCATTTCAACGGTTGACCGTCTGACGTCGCTTTACGACATCAGCCGCGTCTTCAGTTCTACCCTTGAGCTCTCCGATCTGCTCCCGATTATGGCGGAAAAGGTTCGCGACATTCTGCAAGGGGGAGCATGCAGCATTTGGCTGGTTGATTCGGAGACGAACGAATTGAAGTTCGCGCAGCAAGCCGGAGAAGATCCCACTACCGATCAAAGCGTGCGAATTCACGTGGGGGAAGGGTTTCTGGGACAGGTGGCGAACCTGGGCGAAGCGCGATTGGTGGCGGATACGGAAGAGGAGCCGCAGCTCAAAGAGCGGCTTGAGGCGGGCGGCGATTTTGAACTCCGGACGCTGATGTGTGCCCCTCTGCTCAAGGATGAGACCGTCCTCGGGGTCGTTGAGGTGGTCAATAAGGCCCGCGGCGAGGCCTTCGACGATGACGACCTCTTCTTTCTCTCCAGCATGGCCGAGCAGGCTTCCATCGCCCTCACCAATGCCAACCTCTTTAACGCTGAGCGCCGCGCCCACGATCTGAATGCGCTGCTCGCCACCAGCAAGGAACTGACTTCCACTCTCAATCTCGATCACGTTTTGACTACGGTTGTCCATCAAGCCGCCACGGTGGTGCCGTTCGATCTTTGCGCCATTGGGATATTCGACCGCAGCCAATTCGTACTGGGAGCGGTATCGGGAGAAGCCGAGGTCCCCAAAACGCCGAAAATGGAGGGGCTGCGAAAGGTCTTGGAGTGGGTCGCGGCGCAGGAAGGTTCCGTCTCGGCCGATCGCCACGAGGAAGGTTGGGCGATGTCCCCCGACGCCGAGGTCGCGAACTTGACGCGGTTCATGGAGGAGCAAGGCTACGGCGGGTTCCATGCG
This sequence comes from uncultured Acidobacteriota bacterium, assembly GCA_963808085.1. GTDB lineage: Bacteria > Acidobacteriota > Terriglobia > UBA7540 > UBA7540 > Bog-366. Next base: position 109,729 of record CAWEFC010000023.1, on the reverse strand, counting down.
ATCCCGCTGCGCGACGATCAGGGCTGCGTCGGCGTGCTGGCGCTGCTGAGCGAGCAGGCGGATTTCCTGACGGCGAGCAATTTGGAAATACTCAGCATCCTGGCCAACCAAACCACGGTGGCGGTTCGCAACGCGCGCCTCTATCAGGAGGTGCCGCTCGCCAGCTTCCTGCGCCCCATTTTGAAGAGCAAGCACCGGCTGGAAGAGGTTACCCACGGGCGCGGGGTGGAGCTCGCGTGGAAGGCCGCGCTGGTGATTGGGCTTCTCGTGATTATTCCTTGGCATTTCCGAATTCAGACGAACGCCACCGTGGTCCCGGCAGAAAGGCGCGTGGTCAGCGCGGAAGTGAGCGGAGTCATTAAAACCGTTCCGGTGCGGGAGGGCGCGCGCGTGAATGCCGGAGATGTGGTCGCGACTCTGGATGACTCCGACTACCGCATGATACTGCAAACCGCCACCACCAATTCGGGTCTCGCCCGCCGCCAACTCGAGGACGCCGAAGCCCGCAAGGATTGGACGGCAGTCAGCCAGGCCCAACTGAGCATGGATCTGCACAACGCCGAGGCGGATCTCTACCGCGAAAAGGTCGACAAGGCGCAGCTTCGATCGCCCATTGCCGGCGTGATTGTAACCCCTAGGGTTGAGGAAAAGGCCGGCCAGTTCTTGAAGGTGGGCGACGCGTTTTGTGAGGTCGTGGATGAGGACCGCATGGCCGTAGACATGAATGTTCCCGAGACCGACGTGGCGTGGATTCGTCCCGGCGCGAAGGTGGCGCTGAAGCTGAATGCGCTGCCCACGCAGACCGTGGCGGGCGATGTCGAGCGCGTTTCCCCCCAGACCATCACGGCGGAGAACGAACAGTTTTTCGTCACCCGCGCTGTGTTTCCCAATCCCCGCCATGCCGCCCGGCCGGGGATGGCGGGGCAAGCCAAAATCGCCGCCATGGGAGGATGGTTCCACTCCGGCTGGTACCCTGTCGGATTCGTGATGTTTCGCGCCCCCACAAGCTGGGCGTGGCGGGAGGTTTGGTCATGGATTCCCTAATGAGCAGAGAGGCCGGATTCATGCGAATTAAAATCCTGGCGTTGGGTTTGGCGATGGTTGCGATGCTGGGCGCGACGAACTGCTCGTACGACGAACAAAAAGTAACGGCGGCTCCTCCCGCTCCCGCGGCTCCTGCGGAGCCGGTTAAGACGCCTTCCCTGCCCGCCCCCACTCCTCCTCGGCCGACCACGCTCGAAATTTTGACCGTGCTTTCCGTGGAAAACTCGGTCGAGTTGCTCGCTCAGGTGGACGGCATTGTGACCCAAATCGCCTTCGATCAGGATAGCTGGGTGCAAAAAGGCGCGATTTTAGCGCGCCTGGACGACCGCGAGATTCAGGCCAAGCTGGAACACGCTCGCGACGACTTGGAAATTGCCCATAACAATCTCAAATACCAGGAAGCGGAAGCCCAGGCCAAGGATGCCGCCTACCGGCGGCAGTCGGAATTGCTCAAACATGGCCTGACCAGCCAGGCGGCGGAGGAAGAGGCCGAATTCCTTTCCAAGGGCGCGCATTACGACGTGGATAGTTTGAAGGCAACCATCAAAGAAAAAGAAGCGGAAATTCAGGAACTCCAAGTGGAGATGGAGAAGACCCATATCCTTGCCCCCTTCGAAGGGTACGTGGCGCAACGCTCCATCCGCGTTGGCCAAAATGTGGTTAAGAATGACCCGTGTTTCCGCGTGAGCCAGCTTTCACCCCTTCAGGTCAGGTTCTTGGTACCCGAATCCTCCGGGAAGACGCCGCAGGTCCGCGACCACCTGCGCTTGGTCCAGGTGGGAGACAACTCGCGGCAATATGAGGCCGAGGTGAAACTGCTGAGCCCGACCATCGACCCCGCCAGCATGAGCTACGACGTGACTGCGCAGCTCACGGGGCCGGGACTCAGCAAACTTCGCCCCGGCATGGCCGTTAAAGTCTTGTGGCCGGCGCGGAATGAACCTAATGCCCCTTGAAGTAAGTGAACCGGTCGCGTTCCCCGAAGGGGAACAATGTCAATAGCCGTAGGTGAAACCTACGGACCGATGAGGCTTCATGCAGTTTGGTCCCACCAGTATTCGCCTGAGCGGCGTGCTCGCCCGCGGCCTTCAGCGCCCCAAGCTGCGCTCCGACCTGAAGGTGAGCAAGCAGACTTTTGCCGGCGAGGTCAGTTACGTCATCAAGATTCCGGAGACCGACTCCTTTAACCGCATTGGTGAGTTCGATTGGGAGGTGCTGGCCCTTTGCGACGGAACTCGCACGCCCGCCGATATCGCCACGGAGTTGAACGAAAATAATACCGACGTGTCTCTCTCAGCGGAAGAGGTGACGGAATTCCTCGCGGGCATCGACGAGAACACCTGGGAGCGCAGCCCGGCGGAAAAGAATCTGTGCATCCTGGAAAAGATTCGGGACGAACGCCGGGAGCGCGTTAACCACGCCAGTCTGCTCTACATCTATTTCTCCGCCTTCGATCCCGATAAAGTCCTGACCCGTCTGAATCGATATACCGGATGGTTATTCACCAAACAGTTCTTCGTCGTCTCGCTGGGAATCTTTCTTCTTGCCGCAACCATCGTCGGGGACGACTTCACCCGGTTTCGCACTGAGTCCGAGGCCCTTTACAGTTTTTCCGGCCACGGGGCCGGAGACTTGATCTTAATGTGGTTTCTTCTGTTCCTGATCGTTGGACCTCATGAATTTGCCCATGGGCTTGCCTGCAAGCATTACGGTGGCGAAGTCCACCACATGGGTTTCATGCTGATGTACTTCGCGCCGTCGTTCTACACCGATTGCACCGACATGCACTTATTCCACGACACCACCCAGCGAATCTGGACCATCATCGCCGGAATTTGGATCACGCTTTTGCAGTGCAGTTTTGCCATCTTCCTCTGGCATCTTTCGCCGCCGGGTTCCATCGTGGGAGATGTCGCCTATAAGCTCGCACTGATGAGCGGCATCCCGGGCTTTATGCAGTTGAACCCGCTCATGAAGCTTGACGGCTACTACGTGCTCAGCCAATACGTTCAACTCGACAACCTCCGCGAGCGCTCGTTTGACTATACCGCCGCCTGGCTTAAGCGCTATGTACTCCAGCAGGACGTGGAGTTGCCCATGGTCAGTCCGCGTGAGCGGCGAATCTTCCTTATCTACAGCACTTGCTCGGGTCTGTATAGCGGCCTCATCATTTACTTCTTCACCCGATTCATGAACAACTTCTTTACGGGTCATTTGGGAGATCTGGGATATCTCGCCACCGCCGTCTTGCTCTATCTGTTCCTGCGCAAGCGGCTGAAGGTGTGGGCTGCTTCCGCCCGGCGATACTTCGAGGGGGTGAGGATGAAATTCCTGGCTTGGAGAATGAAGTGGTGGCAGCAGGGATTGAGTGTGGCGTTTGTCCTGCTCCTCCTCGTTCCGCCCACGGCGGTCAAGGTGGTATCCGACTTTCGGCTGGAACCAGGACGGCGCGCCGAAATTCGCGCCGCGGTTCCCGGCTTGATCGCCCAGGTGGAGGTCCGCGAGGGTTCGGTGGTTCCGGCCGGCGGGGTCATCGCAGTTCTCAGCAACCCGGATCTTGAAACTCAGAGCAAGGTTTTGGGCTACCAGTTGAGGCAGGCTGCGGCGGCGATGAGAACGGCGGAAGCCCGGCTCGATTCGGGCCAGACCACACTTTACACCCAGCAGGAACAGCGCCTCGAGTCTGACCAAAAGCAGGCCCATTCGAAAGTCGAACAGTTGACGTTGCGGGCGCCGTTTGCGGGCGTCATCTCGACCCCTCTAGTGGAACAACGCGTCGGGAGCTATCTACAGGAAGGCGACCAGCTCGCCGTTTTTGTCGACCGCCAAGTAATGCGGGCGCGAGTGCTCGTTCGCGACCGCGATTTGGAAGACGTTCAAACTGGGACGCGGGTTGACTTGAAAGTGCAAAGCTTTCCGTTCCGAACCTTCACCGGAGAAGTCAAGGAAGTGATGCCGGCGGCTTCCACCAACCGCCCGATCAGCGCTCCCGATAAACTCGAGCGCAAGGGGCAGGAATTGGCCAATTTCTTCGAGGTGGATATGGAATTCCCTAACTCCGACGGCACGCTGCGGGAAGGGATGACGGGGACAGCAAGGATTTATGGTAGACGCTATCCCATGGCTTGGAGGTTTGGGCGGGCCAGCTATCGCTGGATTCACTCGCTGGTTTGGTAGGGAGGGCGGAGCCTTGGGCTCCGCCCCGTTGCGCTTCTTCCTCGAGGGAAGAATTAGGCCCCGTTGTGGCCAAACATCAGTTTGGTGTTGCCCACTTTGCTGCTGCCCTTCAAAGTCTTTTTGCCGCCCTTCGCCGCCGGTTTCGCTTCTTTCTTTGCCATGGTTTTGATTCTCCTTTTTGGGATTTATGTCAGTTCTGGCCTGAACCAAGAACGAGAGGAATTGAGGGACCATCCAGAGGTCTGAAACTGCCTCTCAGCCTTGGTTCAGGGTGGAGCCTTGGCTCCGCCCCGCTCCACGTCTTCCGTGACGGAAGGCCTTCAGGTTAGCTGTGTACCCACATCAATTTGGTGTTGCCCACTTTGCTGCTGCCCTTCAGAGTCTTCTTGCCGCCCTTTGCTGCCGGCTTCTCTGTTTTCTTCGCCATGGTTTTGATTCTCCTTTGTGAGATTTAGGTTAATCCTGGCCTGAACCAAGAATGAGAGGAATTGAGGGGATCTTCAGAAGTCTAAAGCTTGCTCTCAGCCCTGGTTCAGGGCGGAGCCTTGGCTCCGCCCCGCTGCGCTTCTTCCCCGAGGGAAGATTTAGGCCCTGCCGCCGCCAAACATCAGTTTGGTGTTGCCCACTTTGCTGCTGCCCTTCAAAGTCTTTTTGCTGCCCTTCGATGCCGGCTTCGCTTCTTTCTTTGCCATAGTCGTTGTCCTCCATCTTAAATTTGAATTAACTTGCGCCCGATGGCGAGGATGGATGCAAACGAGAGGCCAAACGTGGACATTTTGGCGCTTTCAGCCATCTCTCTGTTTTTCAATCAGATATAGAATTTGTTATTTGCCAGCCGAGGGCCATGCAACTTCAAAGTCTGTTTTAGAGGGTGACTCATTCACCCTGGGGGTTAAATATTAACCCCGCTCGACACTTCAAATGCTGTATTTCCTGCACAGATACTTCATCCTTTCCTTGTTCAACCCCAGCAGCCGCGCGGCGTGGGCCTTAACCCCCTGAGCTCTTGAAATCGCCAGCTCGATCAACTGCTTTTCAAAGATGGCGACCTCTTCCTCGAGGTTCACACCTGAAGGGGGGAGGCGCAGTTTCTCGTGGGGGAAGCGCTCAACCGTTTCCCGGATGTCGCGGGAAAGGCTGCCGAGGGTAATGACATCCCCCTCCGTCATCACTACCACGCGCTGAATCACGTTTTCGAGCTCGCGGACGTTCCCCGGCCAGGGGTAGTGCTTCAAGGCCTGCATCGCGTCTTCGTCCACGCGCTTGGGAGGGAAGCGGTTGGTCACGCAGTGGAGGTTCACAAAATACTCGACGAGGAGGGGAATGTCGTCAGCGCGCTCGCGCAAGGGCGGGACGAAAAGCGGCACCACGTGGATGCGATAGTAAAGGTCCTCGCGGAACCGGCCCTCCTTGACGGCTTTCTCCAGGTCCTCGTTGGTCGCGGTGACCAGGCGGAAGTCAACGCGGAGGGGCTTCTTGCCGCCCAGGCGCATCAGGGTTTGGTCCTCCAGAATGCGCAGCAACTTGCTTTGCAGAGAGAGGCCGAGCGTACCGATTTCATCGAGAAAAAGGGTGCCGTGATGGGCCGCTTCGATGCGGCCTTCCTTGGTGGCGGTGGCGCCGGTAAACGCGCCCTTCTCGTAGCCGAAAAGTTCCGACTCCATCAGGGTTTCCGGCAGCGCCGCGCAATTCACACTGACAAAAGCCCGGTCGCGGCGCGGGCTCTGGTCGTGGATCGCACGCGCCACCAACTCTTTTCCCGACCCGCTTTCCCCGCGGATCGCCACCGTGGCATTGCTGCGCGCCACGCGCTTGATCGAGTCGAAGAGATCCCGCATGGCATCGGTCGAGCCCAGTAAATCGCCCACTTGCGCCTTGCGGGAGATTTCCTGGCGCAGCAAACGGTTTTCGCGCTCGATGCGGACCTTTTCAACCGCCCGCTCGATGACCACCTTGAGCACCGCGGGATTCACCGGAGTGACCAGGTAGTCGTAGGCGCCGGCCCGGATCATGCGCAAGGCGGTTTGGGTTCGCTGGTCGGCGCTGATCACGATGGCGAGCGTGTCGATGTCGCTCGCGTCCAGTGCCTCCAGCAACTCAAGGCTCGCTTTGACGTCGTTGCCGCCGGAATTCACATCGAGAACGAGAGCATCGAGGGAGTTTTGCTCGAGCAGCGCATATCCCTCGTCGTAGTTTTTCGCATGCGCGAGGTTGAAGTCGCTGCCGAGGGAGCTTTCCAGTTCGCGACGGAAAGCGGCATCTTCGGCAACAAGACCAACATTGGGCTTCGGCGAAGGAGCCGGCATGTGATTTTTGCCTGAGCGGTGGAGTTTGGGCCTTCCCGCCGGACATTATGGCGGGAAGCAAAGCAATTCTAGGTGCGGCTTCACGCGCTTGTCAATGCAGATCAACACGGCAGACGAATCCCGCAGCGCCGTTTCTAGGATTGTGACGTGCTGTCATGAAAAGGGGCTGTGCCTCCGGACCTCAGCAACAATTTTTTGGCTTGGCCTGCAGATAGTATAATATTTGACAACTTTTCTCTTGACAAAGACTAGCGGGCGTGCTAGGATGGAAGCCTACGGTGCCGTGGGCACTAGGTCCACGCGCGGGTTTCCGTCTTGGTCGCTGGATGGAAGGTTGAAGAAATGCCGCAAATGAAGGTTCATCCGGTTATGTTGATGAAAACAAATGGCGGCAGGTCCCATGTATGAGATGCCGGGTGTCAGAGGCGATTTCCGATTGGCCGGGGGGAAGTCATGGCTCACATGGCCAAGCCCTAAGGCGCGACGGGAACCGAGGCACGGCGAGAAGGATCAACGCCAGAGACCGGAGTCAGCCCTTCCCCACTTTTCCGGTAGAGGGAGCAAAAAAAGATGTTTAACACTACGTTCGAAGCCGGAATGTGTATGAAAACAAACAAGTCAAGGGCAAAGTGTCCGAAAAAAATCGGACATTTACGTCTTAGATTCGGGCATTTTTGTTTCACCGATGCCGATTTTGCAGAAAACTGATGCTTTGCGATGACAATTTGCCAGATCAATTCAGTCTTTCGCGGGTTTTTTCGTGCATAATACAAACCATTTGCGAAGTGAATTAGGTGCTACGTGCCAGGTGTCAGGCCATAGGTTTTGGGCGATCGAACTCATCCGGCATGTCGTGTTTGGTCCCTGGCACCTGACACCGGAAGCCTGACTCCTTCTTATGATTTCAGTCATCATTCCTACGTACAACGAGGCGGGGGTCATCGAGGAAACTCTGCGGCGCGCCGCGGCGGCGCTGCGGAGCGCGGGCGAGGACTTCGAACTCGTCGTGGTGGATGACGCGAGTGCGGACGGCACGGCGCAGCGGGTGGAGGCGCTGGCCACCGAAATCCCTGCGCGGGTGCTGAAGCGTCCGGGCCGAATGGGACTCGCGACCGCGGTGCTGGATGGATGGTCGACGGCGCGCGGCGATGTGTGGGCGGTCATCGACGCAGATCTGCAGCACCCTCCCGAGACGCTCGCGCCGTTGGCGGCGGCAATTCGCGGGGGCGCAGACCTGGCGATTGGCAGCCGCTATGTGCCGGGCGGAGGCACTTCGGATTGGACGTGGGTGCGCCGATTCATCTCGCGCACGGCGACGCACATGGCGGCCACGGTGTTGCCGCTCAAACTCGCGGCGGTTGGCGACCCCATGTCAGGCCTGTTCATGATTCGATCTTCCGCCCTGCGCGGCGCCGCCCTGAATCCCCTCGGCTACAAGATTCTGTTGGAGGTGATTGCCAAGGCGCACTATAAGAACTTGGTGGAGGTGCCCTACGTTTTTCAGGAACGCGAACGCGGCGCGTCCAAGCTCGGCGTGCGGCAATACGCGGAATACCTCCAGCATCTGGCGCGGCTGGCAATTAGGATGGGCCAATTCCTGGGCTGGATGCGTTACGGGCTGGTGGCGCTCGCTGGCGCCCTGATCGACATTGTCCTATTCGCCGGGCTGGTTAATAAAGCTGGTTGGCCGCCCGCAGCCGCATTGCCCGTGGCCATTGAGGTGGCGCTCCTGAGCAACTTCGTTTGCGGCGAAATCTTCACGTTTCGCTCGCCCGAAACGCCGGCATTTCGGCCGGGAGCCTGGAGCAGATTCACACGGTACGAGCGGATCTGCTTGGCCGGCGCGCTTTGCAACTTTCTTGTCACCCTCTTGTGGATTACGGCGGGCGGGAGGTTGGTGAGCGCCGCGGCAGCAGGAGTCGTGGCGGGCGGCGTAATGAACATGCTGTTGAATATCCCCGCCATCTGGCGGACGTGGTCAAACCACTCTCCCGGAGCGGCATCCTCGGGTCGTGCTTCGGTTTGATGTCGAGGCGGCACGACGACGCCACTACATCGGAACGATTCACGACAAGTCGTCAAAGCCTCAGGCCGTGTGGCAAGAATAGACTGGAGCTCGACTGTCTATGTCCATGACGCGAAAAAGCGTGCCGCTCAACACCATCCGGCTCTCCGTCGTGGTCACGGTATATTCTGAGACCTTCTCGATTGATGAGACGATCAAAATCCTTTTAGGGAACAATCGGGGGTACATTCAGGAAATCATGCTGTTGACGTCGCCCCGGGCGTCGGAGAAGACCTTCTCGATTTGCCGGCGATGGGAAGTGCAGGAGCCCAGGGTTAAAGTGGTCGTCCAGCAGCACAACCCCGGCATTGGCTGGGCCTATCGCGAAGGGATGCAGGCGGCGAAGGGAAACTACATCGCGCTGATGGCAGCGGACCTGGAAACCGAGCCCGCCGCCGTGGGTCGCATGGTGCAGAAATTGGTGGAAACCGGCTGCGATGAGGTGATCGCCAATCGCTGGATGCCCGGCGGTGGATTCACCAATTACGACCCCTTGAAGCTTGTCCTCAACTGGATTTTCCAGAAGGCGTTCCGCGTGCTGTTCTGGACTCGTATCGGTGACTTCACCTTTGGACTCAAGCTTCTCAGCAAAGAAGTGGCAGACGCGGTGAAGTGGGAAGGCACGATGCATGAAATCTGTATCGAGACGACGGTAAAGCCCCTCAGGAAAGGCTATCATCTGGAACAGGTGCCTACCGTTTGGGTAGGAAGGCAGGAAGGCCGGAGCGTGAATACCTTCTTCAAGAACTTCCGCTACGTCAAGATGGGGCTTAGGACCTTTTTAGGTTATAGGTAAAGGGTTATCGGTGACAGGTTGAAGGTTATGGGGAACAGCTTATAGGAACGAGGACACGAATCGCAAGAGCTCCCTCCTGTACCCTGTCACATAAACAGCGGTGAGCGAATGAAAAAGCCTTGCCACATCGTCTTCACTACGATTCACCATCCGGCGATTCTGCGCGACCTTTACGACAACATCCAGCGCCATGGCCATCTGGAAGAAGTCAAGGTCTGGGTGGTGGGTGACCGGAAGACGCCGCCCAGCGCCGACGCCCTTGCGGCGGAGATTTCCGCGCTGGGCCTCGAAACCGTTTATTTTGGCGTGGACGCGCAGGATGCCTGGGGCCGGAAATTCTCCCTCTACCCTCTGATTCCGTACAATACGGACGGCAGAAGAGTGTTCGGGTATCTGCGCGCGCTGGAAGAAGGCTGCGAGCTGCTGATCTCGATTGACGATGATAATTTCCCCACGGACGACGACTTTGTGGGCTTTCACCGTAGAACTGGGCAGGCTTGGGGACAGCCCTTGGTGAAGGAGGGACGGGGATTTCACAATATTTGCGAATACCTGACTTTCGATCCGCCGCGCCTGGTGTTCCCGCGCGGGTTCCCCTTCGAACTTCGCGGCCACGTCAATCAACCCCAGCAGGCGCCTTGCCCCGAGGGTGCGGTCGTTGGAGCGACGGAAGGATTGTGGCTCGATGAGCCGGACGTTGACGCCACCACCTGGCTGAATGGAAGGGTGAAAGGCGTGGACTATCGAGGCCCGGACGCGTTCGTCCTCGACTCGTCCACGTGGTCGCCGGTCAACACCCAGAACACCAGCGTGGTGCGGGAATTAATTCCGGCCTTTGTGTTTGTAACCATGGCTTGGCCAGTACCCGGCGGCAAGCTGGATCGCTATGGCGACATCTGGGGTGGTTACTTTTTGCTGGCTTTGATGCAGGGGAGCAGGTACCACGTGGCGTTCGGCCGTCCCCTGGTCGAGCACCGGCGAAACCCTCACAACTACGTCGATGACCTGCGCTACGAGTTCTGGGGGATGGTTCTTACCGATTGGCTGCTTGAGATTTTGCGCAGCTCATTCAAACCGGTTAGCCGGAGCATGACGGACCGAGTTGTGGAATTGGCGGAGTTTGTGGATTCGGAAGCCGCCGCGCGCTTGCCTGCTTGGTGTCCGCCGGAAATCGCGAACTTCCTCCACTCCACGGCCCATAACCTGCGCCAATGGTCGGCCGCGTGCCGAGAGATTGGAGTCTAGTCTCGCTCGCTGAAAACGCGGATTGCAGAGGTGGAGCGCGCGATCGCACCGATCGTGCAGCCGCTGATTCCAGCTCATCATTGGGCGACAAGGCTGCGCACACGGGATTACGGCCAAATCTGGTTCAGCACCATCGCCAGCCTGACGCCGGCCTTGGCAATCTGCTGATCGACCGTGGAAGCGACGGCGTTCACGTATCGCTGCGAGACTTGCTCATGAAGCTTCAGCATGCGCGCAGAGACACGGTTGTCATCGCTGCATCCCCTCACCACTTCCGGCTTTTCCACGGGAATCGCCACCGGGAGTTTGGCGTAAGCCACCGTATCGGCAAGTTCGTGGCTTTCCCACACCCAGTTGTCCACGTTGACGCCTTCTTCTTGCCAGGCGCCTGCCTGCGAATGGAACTGGTGATCAAGCGCGGCGGCCCACTGCGCGACTGTGTGTGTTCCCTTCAAATGCTGGATTATTCCGACATCCCAAATGCTATGGAGATTGGGCGCGTAAGTCTCAGACTGCGGGTTTTTCTCGACCGGAGGATTCCCAAAGAAGTCGATGGGTACGCAATTCCCTCCCAAGTCGTTGTTGGACACGCAGTGAAGAGGTTGGTGAAGGTCCCCCACAAAATGGATGATGAAGCGCAGAGCATCCGCTCGCACCGAGGCCTCGGTCTCGGTGCTGCGCAGCAACTCCACCTGATGTTCGATTGCGCTGGTTACGCAGCCGCGGGGTGACGGGCAATATTCCGTGAGGGCCCCTCGAGGCGCGTCGCGAGGGATGTCAATGTAGTGCCACGGACTCGCTTCCGGCCGCGAAGACCGGAGGTCGTCGGCCCAAGTGGAAGCATCCGCCATCAAGTCGAGCCCATGGCTCGAGCAATAGCGCGGGAGCGATGGATCAATCGGCTGGCTCTGCAAGAGCTTGTTCGCCATTTCCCGAGCGTGCGCACTCATCTGTTTTTCGGCAATCATAGCCACAGCTTGGTGGCCCTCACATCCCCAGGACCATGCGCGCAACGGGGAAAGCAAGAGCACTCCTGCTGCGCCCAGCGCCCAGAGGCAGGACACTCCGGGCATAGATCGGCTCCCGCAATTGAGCTTCATGGACCCTCCGCGTAATTGGATTTCATCCGATGGAATTCTAGGCCTTTTTCGCGGCTGGCGCTACACGGGCTTTCTTCACACGAGCCTTCTTCACGTAGCGCTCTGATTTGAGGCGTAGCGCCGGCTTCCAGTCGGCATAGGAGCCGCCAAGATGGCGGCGTTACGTTCGACCCGGGGCACTCCCCTTCTTCACACGCTCAATGTGTTGCCGCTCTTCTTTGAAACGCGAGCCGGAAACTGAGGCGGCTTCGCAGCCGCATGCCGGTCGCTTGACGGAAAGGGGGATGGCTTGCCCGGATTGCCTCCCTCAAATCTCTTCCGTGCTCGACGTCCTTGATCCACGAAGGGGAGCGAATCGGTGCGGTACCGGAACTTCCTTTCGCAACCTGATGAAGGCTCGCCTCCCCGCGAATTTCCCAATTACCGCTCGATTATGCGTGGAGATCCGTGCGCGTGGCTCAGGTCGGCGGCAGCGGAACGATCTGGGATTCGTCGAGGATTCGGAATAATCCGGGGCAGACCTTAGACACGCAGACGATCGGCGCGCCTCCGGAGTATTGGCCGGAAGTGATCAGGCTTGGCGTTCCGCAAAGGGGGCAAGCCAGCACCGCAACGAAATTGGGAGCAAACGACTCCCGCAACTGAGCGAAGTCGTCAAGAAAGACGATATCGCCTGGCGCCATTTCCGACAGCGATGCGCGGCTCGACAAATGCAAGTCAGAGGGAATCTGGTCAGCGCGACTCGAGCTGGGATTTCCTCGAATACTCTCGCGGCCTGCCGCAGCGCCTGACTTCCCGAGTTTGCTACCACGTCTCGCCGATGCCTTCATAACCCTTCCTGAAGTTCGTTCCTTCGCCAAACGGGGGCGTGGGAAATATGGCCGAGGGCATTTCGCCCCGGCGGACCCAGTTGCGACCAATTTGCCCTTTTGCTGCTCCTTCCCCTCTTCCATTCAGACGGCGGTAAAGCGTGGCGCGAGGAGAGGCGACGAGCATCCCAAACAGGAACTTCCGCGCCAATTCGGGAAAAGGTCGAGAAGTCCGAATGTTTCAGGCAAAAAAGCCCCTGCTCTCCCTACCGCCCGCTGTGCAATTCGCACTCGGGTCGCCACGGTCAGGTCTCGGAAGCGGCTGGGGATTCAGGCCACCCCATGGGACCAATATCCTCCTGGCAAATCCCCCCAGGTGGTGGCGTTGGGCTGCCGCCGAATGGCGGAACGCTTTACCAGCCTTACGCCGGCCCGGCGTGGGCTCCGATTCCTCGCCGAACCCCGGCCAACCTCAGACGAGCTGCCATCGACGCTCGGACGGGAATCAAGCCCGCACGCGCTGAGCGCATAACGCTCGCTGAGCCTTGCAGGCTTAAGTTGCTTCCCTCACTCTCCATCTATCGGCCGTTTTCGTTTCGGGCTTGAGGAAGGATGGAACGTCTCGGGCCAATTGTTGCGATGCGTGCTGGGCCATCTGCGCGTTCATTGCTCTCCCGTTTTGGGACAAACCGATGGGCGCCCCAGAGTCCCATGGGTATCTCACCAGAGGAAAATTGCGCCCCTACGTTGCCCTTCGCGGGGTGTTTCGCTGCCTTAGTCTAGCCCGCTTCCGTGACCCACTCGCCCGCCCACACCCTGACTGCTCGCGCCTCGTGAGAACTGCAAGTATCTGATAGTGGGTATCTAATCCCGAATCAAGGGCCGGCGGAGTGAAGCAACCTTACTTCCGGCGGTTCTCTGCGCGGTCGGTCGTGCCTGCCTTTGCTCGGGTTCCCCAAAAGCTCAACTGTTGAATTCGCTCTGGCTCTCGCAGGATTGGCCCATTCTTTGCATTTTCTAAGGGCAGCGCAAGAACACCAAAGGCTGACGGCGGTGAATGAAGCGTGAAGCCGCAGGCTCCACGCCGCGGGCGAAGTGTCGCCTGCAACCGCCGGAAGAAAGCCCCAGGTCGCGAGGCGCCGTCCGTCGACTGACGGGCACCCGAGAGTGAGAGAGGTTCTCGTGGCAACTCAACCGGTTCCCAATTACGAGCGGCTTAACAGCGCCGCAATCACGCCGATTGTTCGGCGCCAAACCATATCGACTCGACCGATGCCGCCTTCCCCCGTTCGCACGATGGCGCGCAAGGATTCGAGGCAAGCGATGGAAAGGCAGCGGCTGCTGGTCGCCATGCTCCCTTTGGTGAAGCGCATGGCCTTTCAGATTCGCGAACACCTGCCCTCTCACGTGGAAGTGGACGACTTGCTTGCCAACGGGGTGTTGGGACTGGTGGATGCCGTCGCCAAGTTCGATTCGACGAAGCAGGTAAAGCTGGAAAGCTATGCGCGTCACCGGGTTCGCGGAGGAATTCTGGACGGTCTGCGTGGCGCGGATCCAGCCTCCCGCGACTTACGCCGCAAGAATAAGAGAATCCAAAAGCTGTATCGAGAGCTCGAGGTCAAGATCGGTCGCCCGGTCAAAGACGAGGAAATCGCTGGGGCTTTGGGGATGAGCCTGGCGCAGTGGCACTGCACATTGAATGAAATCCAGAGCGTAGGATTCGATTTCGGCGCCCGCACCATTACCGCCGGCCCAACCACCAAGCGGCCTTCCGCCGAACCGGCCCTTCTGGCCGATGACGATGACGATCCTTTCAAGCTGTGCTATCGCCGCGAGCAGCACGAGATTTTGGGCCGTGCCCTTTCCCACCTGCGCGAGCGTGAGCGCCAAGTCATAACTCTTTACTATCAGGAAGAGTTAACGATGAAGCAGATTGCCGAGCGGCTGAACGTGGATGAATCTCGCGTTTCGCAGCTTCATTCGGCAGCTTTGACACGGTTGAAGGCGAGCGTGAATGCAATGCTCCACCCGCCGCAAGCGAGAAAAGCCTCCGCAGCCCCCGCCCTTTCGATGGCTGTCGGCGCCGGGATCTAAGAGTCGGGAGAGCGATTGATCGAAGGATCAAGGACGTTGGGCGAGGGTCAATTGGGCACCGCTTAGTCAGAGTGCCGAAGTGAAAGATGCTGCATGAACTCCCGAACGTGGTTCATAATCTTCAATGCTTCTTGCTGTTCGTAGTTCAGGGATGAGGGCATAACGTAGTGCCGCCACGGGTTCTTGAAGTAGCTCAATTCCTTCGAAACTTCCCCATAGACTTGCAAGTCGACGAGTTGGGCGGGGCGGTCTTGTGATAACAGTTTTTCAATCGGCGCTATCGCTGCCTCAATCCTCTCCAATAGCGTATCCCTGTTCTCGGAGTCATGGGCAACGCCGAGCGGGGCCGCGAGAGTCATCAAGCCTCTCTCTAACACCCGCATCAGGTGGAAAACGCAAGCGGTGTTGAGGTCCACGGCATAGCAGTTTCCGGCTTCCTTGATGTCGCGAACGGCGGAGGGGAAGGCAGAACTCACCTTGACTCCGAACAGGTCTTCCTTGTCGCAGTAGTCCGCTTTCAGGGCGGGAACGAGAACCAGCTTTCGGCCTCGAAGTTCGTCCTCCAGTGTTTCACGAAGTGCTAGAACGCGCGTGTAAAGTTCTTGAAAATTGCACCCCGAGTTTGCGAAGGCACGAACCCTGATAATAACGGCGAAGACGTAGGGAAAATCCTTCGAAGGGAATGACTTGCCAACTTCATCCAGGAGGTCGTTGACCTGCCTTTTGTCCCCATCGCGAAGCTCTATGCTTCCCTCTCCCGTCTCTTCAACGCGGGGCTTCAATGCCAATTCATACCCGTATACGTCGCGGATGGCCTTAATGATGTTGTCCGACTGAAAGTATTCCATTAGAGCGCGAAGGAATAAAGGTTTGAGGTGGTATCGTGCCACGAGATTCGGTTGTCTGTAAAGCAGTATGTTCAAGTTAGTTCATCTTCATCCCTGGCATGGCGGAGTGATCCATATTGTCGTGTCCCTGGTCGTCATCATTCGTGGACCAGATTTTCCCCGGGTCAGTCTCATAGGGATAAACGTGGACCATCCATCCGAACACGTGCGGAAAGAATTCCCCGCCTGCGTCCTCGCAGGCTTCCCTGGTAGTGATAGAACCTAGCAGGCCGAACTTCGCATGGGGGCCGAAGTAAGCGGCCCGCTGTCCTGGTGGCGCTTTGCAGAAATTGACGTGCTGATGCCAGCGCGCGATGCTGAGGGGAATTCGGCCGTTCAGTTCCTCCTCACTGGCGTCCACCCGGTCGGTGTACATCGCTCCCACGAGCTTGTACCCACCGTCCTCCGTTTTCTTGTACAGCAGGGACGTCGGCTTCAGAGGGTCAAAGTGTGATGCTGCTTCCCGCCCATACTCGTAGTTCGTAAAGTGGTATTGAGGTTGCGGGATGTTCGGGAAGAAGATTCTGAATCCGTCAGCCAAGGCCTTGTGGTAATCCTCATAGGAAGCCATAGCCGTCCTTGCCGCGGCGACGATGGCTTCCGCCTTCTCTTGGTCGCCGGCCTTCCGCGGTCTCAGGGATGTCATGTACATGTGCCCAGACATGTGCGCCATTCCGCCGTCTGAAACACTCTCCCGGTCGTGTTTTGGAGTGTCCTGAGCCAATGCAGAGGCTGTTCTACCGCAGGAACCGACGAGTACGAAGATGATGGCGACCAACCGTGCCCGTGAACTGGACCTGAAGCTTGGTAAAAGTTGCGACATTCTATCCGCCTCCCAGCGTTTTTCTTCGAAGCCTCGACCTTCTTCCTGGTGAATTGACGCGCTTACGTGGCTCGCCCTGCACGCCCCTTGCATTCAGAGATGCTCTAACCGCCAGTGAGGTTGCGGACACCAATCACTGGTTATTCTTGGGTTTGTTGCCGGATCTTGTGCAAGGAATCGCTCTACTGGCCTTCAACCCCATTGGAGTGCCTCGTACCTCCGTAATCCAGTCGCTTCGAAGTCATCACCTACCTCCATATTCGTCCAGGTCGGTACTGAATCAATCCCGGAAGGGGTTAGGGTCCGCTCGCGGGACAAGCGTTGACTTGGAACGCCTCTTGAGTTACGCTGGGTTTCGCTGATAAAACTTTGTTTCTGAAGCTGGTTACGCCATCGCGTGGTGACGGTCTGAGGATCCAAAACAAGTAGAGTGGCCCCGAACGCTAAGGGGCACGACCCGAAGGGGGAAGGCGGGCATAGTGGCTGAAGCACTCACGAAAGCCGGGCGATATTTAATCGTCGGGGAACTGGGCCGAGGCTCGATGGGGGTCGTGTATAAAGGGTTTGACCCCATTATCGGCCGGACCGTAGCTATCAAGACGATGCTTCCTCAAGGTGTCTCGCAGCAAGAGTTTGAGGAATACAAGGCGCGTTTCCAGCGCGAAGCTCAAGCTGCCGGAGTTCTCGCTCACCCCAACATCATCACCGTTTACGATTTCGGCGAGGACAATGGCGTGCTGTACCTCGCGATGGAGTTCCTGGAGGGGAAATCCCTTGAAGCCGTTGTTCAGGAACAAACCATCCTATCCATCGAAACCATTTTGCCCATTTACGACCAGGTCTGCGGTGCGCTTGACCATGCTCACCAGCACAAGATTGTGCACCGCGACGTCAAGCCCGCTAACATCATGATTTTACAAAGCGGGCTCGTGAAGGTGACTGATTTCGGCATCGCCAAGATGATGTCCATGGGAATGACTCAGGCCGGCCAGGTCCTGGGGACGCCGAATTACATGTCGCCGGAGCAGGTCAAAGGCCGCAGCATTGACGGCCGATCTGACATTTTTGCCTTGGGCGTCATCCTCTACGAGTTGGTGACCGGAGAGAAGCCCTTCGGAGGCCTGAACATTACCACGGTGATCTATAAGATCATCAACGAGAATCCCATTCCGCCGCGTGAACTGGACGCCTCAATCCACGCGGGCCTGAGCTACGTCATCACCAAAGCGCTCGCCAAGAATGTAGACGAACGCTATCAGACTTGCGCTGAGTTGGCGCAAGACCTGAGGAATTACCGGAACCTCGGCGGCGTGGTCCCTGGTCAAGGCACGCTGATGATGAAGGCATCTCCGGTTCGGGTGGAAGGCGCCGAACCCGCTCCTTTGCCGGCAGCCCCTCCGGCGCAAGCCTCGGGAAGTTATCAGATCCCGAGCGGCCCGGCGGCAGGCCCTGGATCGAGTGTTCTGAAAGCGCCGCCAGCTCCTCCCAGAAGCGCCGCCGAGCCCGCGCCAGTACCCTGGGCTCCGCCGGAACCTGCTGCCGCCCCACGCCAAACCGGTGTCCGCGCCATTGGCGATGCACCGATCGCCAGCTCGCTCAATGTCCACGACGTTCCTCTTTCCGCACCACGCCAGCAGTCAATTCCGCAAGTTGCCTGGGTTTTGGGTGCACTCGTGGTAGTGGCAATCCTCGGCGTTCTTGGTTATTTGTTGGTCTTGCGGCCAAAGCCTCAACTCCAATTGCCTCCGACGACTCCGCAGGTCGTCACAACACCTTCGACCCCCACGACGCCTGCGGAACACGGCGCGACGGGGGGAATGACCGGCAACGTCGGACAATTGGCCGTGAACGCGAACGTGAAGGGCGCGAAGATCTCTGTTGATGGAAGGACCGACCCGAGTTGGTTGACACCCTACACCATTCCGAACCTTTCCGCGGGAAATCACACCGTGACGATTTCAGGGGGCGGTCACGGGGAGTACAGACAAAGTGTCAGGGTCGAAGGTGGGAAGACGGTCAGTATTCAGGGCACCCTCTCAGCCTCGCAGACGCTGCCACCGACGACGAGCAATCCGGGGACGAATAATCCGCCGGAGCCGGAGCCGAAGCCGGTGGTCGGGGGAGGACAGCTAACGGTGAGCGCGAACGTGGCTGGGGCGAAGATTTCCATTGATGACAGGTCCCAACCAGGATGGGTGACGCCTTACACGATCTCCGGACTTTCTGCCGGCCCGCACAATGTCGTGATTTCCATGGATGGCTACGACAATTTCACGCAAAGTGTGACGGTCGCAAGCGGGCAGACAATCACCGTGGTGGGCAATCTTTCCGCCCCAAGGGCTGAACTTGACATTGTGACCATCCCTAAAGGCTTTGAAGTCCTCATTGACGGCAAATCTTATGGCCTGAGCCCGGTGAGTGCTCTATTGCCGATTGGGAATCACACCTATGCCGTGAAACAGCCGGGCTCCGAGCCTGAGGATACGGTGTACAAACTGACGAGTGGTATCCACAAAATTACGTTGACTTTGGGCGAAGCGATGGCCACGGGGATTGTGGAAGTCCGCACCACGCCCCCCGGCGCCACGGTAACGGCAGACGGGGCGCGCATCAGTGGACAGACTCCGGCGTCTTTTCGTTTGGCCGTCGGGACTCACACCCTCGTTATATCGATGGCCGGGTACCTGCCGCAACAACAACAAATTACCGTTTCACAGAACGCGACAACCCCCGTCAGTGTGCAACTCAACACGCAGTGATGGGGGACGCCCTCTCGGAAGTAATAGCATAAGCTTTCTTCATGGCTCGATTCGTCATCACTGATTTCGAGGCCCAGACGCAGATCTTCGAAATTACCAGCCCTACGATCAGTGTTGGGCGGGCGGACACGAATGATCTGGTGCTGCATCATCCCAGTGTGTCCCGCCACCATGTGCGCGTCTCCGTGCTCCCCGGCGACATCACCGTGCTGAACGATTTGGGAAGCATGAACGGGACCTTCGTTAACAACGTCCAGATTCAGGAGCACCGGCTAAAGGACAAGGACCGCATCGCCATCGGCATGTTCGAGTTGAGGTATGAATCGACCCCGACGGGCGCCTTACACATCGAATCCAGCACCGGTCCGTTAGCCGACGTCAAAGGTTTGGACGACATCAGCACTGCCCTGCGGCTCACCGTCCCAACGGTGGCCGTCACTGAGGTGCCGATTGGGGAGCGTGTAAAGACCCTGGAGAAGGAAAACACTCTCCTGAAACTGCTCCTGGCGGTCGGTAAAACGCTCTCCGCCGTTCTCACTCCCGACGAAATCATGCACCGGGTCATGGAGCTGGTTTTTCAGATGGACAGCGTGGAGCGGGGTTTCGTGATGCTCCGCGACGACAAGAAGGGCTTCAAGCCTGCTGTCCTCCTCTACAAAGACGAAAAACGGAAAAATGAAGCGCGCGGCGTCGCTCTTTCCACCACGGTGACGGAGAGGCTGATGAACGACCGCGTGCCGCTGTTGATTTATGACGTCGGCACCGACGAGCGGTTTTCCTCCAGCCAGAGCCTGCGCCTGTCCGGCATCCGCTCCGCCATGTGCGCGCCATTAATTAGTAAAGACAACGTATTTGGAATCTTTTACGTCGATTGCCTGAGCAAGCCTTACGCCTTTTCGCAGGAAGAATTGGGAATTTTTTCCGTGATCGCCGCTGAAGCGGCCATCAGTTTTGACAATGTGCGCTCGCATGAGGAACTGACCCGCCGCACCGTGGAACGTCAGGCGCTCGAGCGCTTCCTTAGTTCCAACATCGTCGAGAAAATTCTGGCCAATCCAGATGAAGTCCACTTGGGAGGCGAGAATCAAACCGTCACCATTCTGTTTTCCGACATTCGCGGCTTTACCCGCATGTCCGAACACATGGAACCTCATGCCGTGGTGGAATTGCTGAATCAATACTTCTCGGAAATGACCGACATCGTCTTTGACAGCGGCGGGACGCTCGATAAATACCTTGGTGATGGAATAATGGCGGTATACGGTGCTCCCATTCCCAAACCCGATGACGCTTTACGCGCCACCAAGAGCGCCATGGAGATGCAGCGTTCTCTCGTGGCTCTCAATCGCGATTGGGAAAGCCGCGGCCAACCACCGCTCCGTATGGGTGTGGGAGTGAATACGGGCCCGGTGACGGCTGGGAACATTGGCTCCTCCAGGCGTATGGATTACACCGTCATCGGCGATGCCGTCAATTTGGCCTCGCGGCTGTGCGCGAATGCCGCCCCAGGCCAGATCCTCGTCTCCGAATCTACTTACCTGGAACTCAACGGCCGAATGCCTGCGCAACGGTTGGATCCCATCCGCGTCAAAGGCAAGGACACTCCCGTGGAGCTCCATGAGATACTTTGGAAAGATCAGGGTTCCTAGGGGCGATGCTCTTCGCCAGGAGCTGAGCTAGAGAAGAAGAGTGCTGAGTCATTGGGTCGGTCAAAGGCATCATCACGGTTCATCGCCGGGAGTCCAAGTAAAATGTTTTTGCCGCTATCCAGTCGCGCACGCGTGGGATTTCACTCCCTCTTTTTCCTGATCCTATACACTCTTTCCACGCCCCTCCTTACCGCTCAAGCCCAACCTTCGAGCCAGGTCCCCGATGCGATTCGGGGAACAAAGATCTATCAACTTCCGACGAAGGGTGGCAAACCGGCCCCGAACCCTGGCATCTACAAGAGCCTCTCCTTCCAGGATATTAACTTTGATCGCTTGCTGCTGGGCCTCAGCGTCAGCATTAAGCCTGTCGATCGCGCGGCCACGGTTGAGCACCTGTACTTTCAGGATGTGCGCATCAACGGCATTCCCGTCCACATCGAGAGCTTTGACCAGGAGTTCAAGCTCTCGAATAAGGAAACCGTCGATCTTCCCGCGCCCCTCAAATGCTCCATCGTTTTTGCCGATCTCGATTCCATGAAGCCGGTCCGCGAAATGGTGGACAAGGACACAATTGAAATCACCGGCCAGAGCTTCGTCGAGGTCAAATTGAACACCCTGGAGAAGCTGGCCTTGCGCGCCAAGCAGGTGGTCATCCCGGTGGACTTGCACGAACAAGTCGCGCTAAACCTTTTTCAGGGCAACCCACTGCTTAAAGTGACGGCGGATACGATCCTCGACACCCTCGCCAACCCCTCTTCTGCTGCGGCCATCAACATGGCGAAGGATCACATGGCGCAGATGCGCATGGACGCAGCCCTGGCAGGAAAGGTGAAGCCGGCGCTTTACCTCCTTTGCACGCAATTCACAATTCGCGATCCCAGGACCAACGTTTCGGAGCAGTTTTCCCAATCCGGCACCGGCTTCCTGGTGAGTGCGGATGGAAAGCTCCTGACCGCCAAGCGCGTGATCGCTCCCTGGAAGTTCGATCCGCAGTTGGACTTCCTGATCGAACAACAGCATCTCGAGCTGGTTAAGGACAGTGTGAAGACGTATGCTTGGCCGGCGGGCGCGCAGGTGATGGGAGCGGACGGCCAGCCCAACTTTTCCTCCGCGCTCAGCACGGTGAAACAATCCGTAAAGATCCTCCAGACGAGCCCCGATGAAATGGTCGAGCAGAATTATCAGGACCAGGACTCCGGGGTGAAGGCGACGCTGCACCTCCACGCCGGAGGCTCATCGGACGTCGCCGTGCTGCAAATAACCGGGACGGGCTTTCAACCCCTGGTTCTTGCCGACCCGGCGGCAAGCGCAGCCGCGAGTGCCAAGCTGGTGTTGTGCAGTTATCCCTTCGGCATGAGCCAAGCACAAATCTCGCCGCGCCTACTTCCCGTTCAGGTAGGAAGTCAAGGAAGCACTCTGAAGATGGAACATCAATCAGACCCGGGTGAGTCCGGCGCACCTTTGCTTGACGCCAACGGGAAAGTCGTTGCTCTCGCCACCTCAGCCGACCTGTGCATACCCATCCAGGCCGCGCAAAAGCTCATCCCATAAGAGCTGGCGTCAGCCAGCGGTGAACTCGTCTACATACGACCCATCCGGTCGAATAACGAAGTCCTGGGTCAGCGGTTTGAGCGCCCTCCAGCCGCCGTCATCGGCAGAAACGATCACGCGGATGTCCTCGTCCCCGTTGATGTCCCAGATCGCTTCAATCTCGAGCTGGTAGGCGATGCCGTCGTCGCCCACAACCTGCTTTGTCTCAGGCGCTCCCACCAGGTTGAGGATTTCTGAGTAGGGCAAATCGAGGAGTCTCCGCAGCTCCGCATCAATCAAAACGTATCCGACGTCTTCATTCATGCCAGCTTAATTGTCTCACTTTATTGCCGTGAAAGGCAGTCGCGGGCGGCAGCAACCCCAATCTGGCCTTGAAACCGACGGAGCGCAGGGCCCGCACTTCGGCCCTGCGGCTATTCCATCGGCATGGATTCGTCCCCGTTCCCGACGGAAAGGCTGTAGTGCAAATAAGTATGCTTGCCCGGCCGTACATTATAAGGTACACTCTCCGACGTAAGGTGCACAATGGTCGACGATTCGCAGCCACAGAAAATCCCTCTAATCTTTTACCGTAGCGGGACAGGAATCGAGCTCGTGCGCGAGTGGCTGAAGGGATTGCCGGAAGCCGAGCGTCAGGCCATTGGCAAGGACCTTTTGCGGGCACAATGGCGGTGGCCGGTGGGAATGCCGCTCTGCCGCCCGTTAGGGAAAGGCATGTGGGAAGTGCGGACCGGCCTGCCGACGAAACGAACGGCGCGTGTCCTACTCTGTCTTTGCCGCGAACATCTGGTCGTCCTGCACGGTTTCATCAAGAAGACGAGGACGACACCGGATGACGATTTAGCCTTGGCCCGCCTGCGTCAAAAGGAGTTGGAGCAATGAGCAAAAAACATATGGGTTCGAGCATCGATGATTTCCTTAAGGAAGAAGGTATCTTTGAAGAGGCGCAAGCCCAGGCGATTAAGGAGGTGGTCGCGTGGCAGCTCGCGCAGGCCATGAAGAAGAGGGGACTGTCCAAGTCGCGGATGGCAGCACTGCTCAAAACGAGCCGGACACAGGTTGACCGTTTGCTCGATCCGAAAAACGACATCACGCTGTCGAGCTTGCAGCGCGCGGCCGCATTGCTTGGGCGCCGCGTAACCATCGAGTTGACGTGACGAAAGGCGCGGCCCCGATTCGACAAGCGTCGCCGCGCGTTAGCACTCGAAGGAACGCAAAGCCGCAGATTAACGCGAAATGCGCGTAAGTCTGATACCCCGCTTATCGCGGCCGTGCGACCCGCCACGAGAGGACGTAGCGCGGGGCTCGCTCTTCAGCCCTGCGGCTCTTGCAGGGGCGTGAGTTCATTCAGGCCGCGGTGGAAGCGCCCGGACCCACAGGACAGCCCGCTACGCTGGCTTCACTGGATTCTTAAGAATCTCTCCGACCCTATCAAGAATGAAATCGTAGACCTTCTCCATTTTGGGGATATTCCTTTCGTCCACGTCAGCCTTCAGCGTGTGTTTGCCGGCTTCTCTGAAAACCCCAAAATCCAATAGCTCTTTGCGCAACTTTTTCAAGGTTTCCGGGTCGAAATGGAGTTGTCCGTCCAAAAACTCACTAAGCTGGCTGAAATAGAAATCAAATTCCCCTTGAGGATAACAGTACAAAAAGCTAGCGCTCCCTTCCGTAAGCCGTGCCCCGACCGAGAAGCATGTCGTCCCCCAGTAAATCCGATGCCCCCTCTTTTCAGCTAGGTCCAGGACTCTCTCGAAAAACTTGGCAATGCTGGGTTTACAAGCGCTCAAGAAAGCGGTCCGGTCTGTGTTTTTTGGGGAGGGCTTATCGCCACCCTTGACCTCACGACTTTTCTCAGTAATCCCGATCACTCTTGGCACCAGGACCTTTTGGTCCTCATGAACGAATTGTTTGATCTCAACCGCCAGCACCTCGACGTCTCCCATCTTTTCGTTCAGGAATTCAACCAGGCGGCGAAGCTCGCGCGGCGTCTCATCAGTTACGAACAACAACCGGACCTTTCCAGATCGGAGGTTTGATTCCACCATTTGCCAGTAATCGTCAACGGCAGAATCGTCATCTTTACCAACCAACTTTCGAATCGCATCGTCCAGCAGGGTTCCAACTTTGGTGGCCGTTTCTGCTGCAGCTTGCCGGAGCTTGTCCATCCCCCAATACTCAACTCCGTTGGCAGCGTAGTCGAGCATCTGGGCGACTACTTCTCGGCGGGCTCGTGTGTCCGAGGCCCTTTTGCATTCTACAAAGGTCGGAATGCCGTCCTGATCGAGAAAGAGGTGGTCCAGGCTCCAACGTCCCCCCTCGTCTTCTCCTCCTGGCACACTCATTTCGCGCGACACTAATAGCCACCGCCTAGGATCCTCCGGGTCAATTTGGTCGCCAGGCAGAAGGTCTGAATATCGCTCTAACAAAACCTGAAGTTCGTCTTCGCTGGGATAAGCTGTCTCTATCATTGGCGTTAACTTACTTTTGTCTTCTCCGACAAGAAATATTTTGGCATGCTTCATTGAGTCCTCCCCAAGAATGGCGCAGTCGAGAATCCTTCGTCTTCGGGTTTCATGCGGATGATGACGTACCTACCTAGAGGTCGATGTTGCGGTTCGTTACTTGCGTAGTTCATCCAACCGGACCCAATCCCCCGGGGCCCGCTCGTACTTCCAGAACCACCAGCCGTCAACGGAGTATTTGGTTGCAGCGGAGGCTGCAGCGCTGGGCGAGTCGTACACCTTCTTCTGAAGCCGAATGGTGCCGTCATCTTTTACGGCAGCGTTGAAAGTCTTACCCCTTGACCGTCCGCGGAGTTTGAAGACCTTCTTGACGTAGGGAAGGAGCGGGGGCATCCGTCCCGGTAGCTCCATGTAGATTGTGTCATCGCTCCTGCCAACGATGTGATCAAGTTTTTGCCGGTTTCGCTGTTCAAGGTCATTCTTAAGACGTGCGAGCAGGTTCTCCGACCGGGCAAATTTGCCGCTTTTGGAGTTACCCTCAGGCAACGGTTTCACCACGCGCAAAATGAGCGTCTCAAGCTCTCTCAGATGCTTGTTGCCAATGGTCAAATAGACGCTGAACCGGTTCCATTGCCCGCTATGCTTGTCTCGAAGGTGATTCTTTAAGCGCGAGCTCAGGTTACTCGCCAAGCCGACGTAGTAGAGTTCGTCGTCCTCATTATAAAGGGCGTACACACCGTGACGACGCGACACGTACTCCCGAATAATGTCTTGGTACTCCTCTAAAATGTCGCCGCTGATGTTTTCAAGATGCTGGCAGACCAGTTGAGGGGTTTTCGGCATATAGTTATAAGCATCCGCCGCTAGAGGGCGGGCAAGGATTTTACAAGCTTGACGGTTTCCAGGCTCACGCGAATGACTTGGCCCACGAGGCGCACGATGTATTCGGGGTCGTCGGGGCGGTTGGGGTCGGAGCGGATGCCGCTGTGCTTGTCTTCCGTCACCTGGTATTGGTCAATCACCCATTCGAGCGCGCTGCGATTGCCCAGGCGGTATTCAAAGGCCTCGGGCGGAATGCCGCCGAGCGTCAAGGAATCGTTCACCTTGAGCGAGCGGTGGTCTTTCGCGAGGCGCATCTTGTCTTCCACGCGATACGAGAGCGCGGATCGTCGCGCCGACCTTGAGGTCGGCATGCTGTAGGGCCGAGCGGCGCTCGGCCTTTTGTAGTGGCGGCGTCCCAACCGCTGTCGGGCCGGAGCTACCCCGCTTTTGAAGCCTCGCGGTGCTTTTCCTTGACCAGTTTTGCAATTCTGCGAATTATTTTCTTCCTGGTTTTTTCTAGCTCCTTACCTCTGAGTTCGTGCTCCCAAAAAGCCCAGACTTTGCAACCCATTGCACGGAGTGCCTTGCGGTTTGCCAAATCGCGTTTCTGGTTACGAGCAAGCTTTGGAAGCCAGTATGTTCGATTCGATTTGGGTTGGTGTCCGTGCCGCGGACAGCCATGGTAGAAGCACCCATCAGCGAAGAGGACTAGGCGCAAAGATGGAATGAAGATGTCAGGTTGCCCCGGTAAAGCGCATGCGTTTAAGTCCATTCGCCATCGGGCACCGAGGGTCTCCCGAACTAGAAGGTGAAGTCGCCTTTCAGGAGTTGTCCCAACGCTTCGGATTCGGGACATAATCTCACTGCGCTTTGTAACACTGAAAATGTCAGCCATCCGCGTTCCGTAAATTTTCTAGCTCCGCCTGGATGGCCTGTTGATAGACACCCGCAGGGGGAAGATTTGCCGGGGCGGTGAAAGCTAGAGCGACTTGATCAATGGTTGTTGTGAACTGACCTTCCGGAGTAAGCAATCGAATTCCTCCGTCAGAGACTTCAGGCCCCACATTGTACCAGCTAAAAGTGAGGGCTCCGGGCTGATATCGATAAGCGAGCATCTCTCCCCCAAGCGCCGCGATACCCGCTCAGTATCGTAGCCCGCGAAGCGGGCGAAAGATCGTAGCCCATGGCGCAAGCCGTGGGTGAGGAATTCGAGTAAAATCCCCCCAAGCCCCGGAGGGGCGAAAGAACATGTCACACACCTACACGAACCTCCTCACCCACGTGATCTTCAGCACCAAGGACCGCGAGCCTCTTATCACCGCGGCGCTTCACGACGATCTTCTCGCCTACCTGGGCGGAATTGTGCGCGAGCTTGGCGGCGCGCTCAGAGCCGCAAACGCCAGACCCGACCACGTGCACCTGCTCTGCTCGTTGCCGCCCACGGTGGCGACGGCTGATGCCCTGCGGGTGGTGAAAACCAATTCCTCGCGCTGGGTGCATCGCGAGTCGGCGGCTATGCCGGCTTCGACTGGCAAACCGGCTATGGAGCGTTCAGCGTCAGCCATTCCCTGGCGCCAGCCGTGGTGCGATATATTGGCGACCAGGAGAAGCATCACCGCCGCGTGACCTTCCAGGAGGAATTGATCGCCTTTCTCAAAAAGAATGGCATCGCCTACGATGAGCGTTACATTTGGTCGTGATTTCTTTCGCCCCTAAAGGGGCTTGGGCGGGGTGGGGGGCCGATTTCCCCACGGCTTGCGCCGTGGGCTACGATCTTTCGCCCGCTTTGCGGGCTGGCTGGATATGCGGTGAATCTACGCGCGATACCATACGGAGGAAGCGGATCAAGATCCGTGCCGTAGCTACCCGCTCAGAAGATATCACAATGACCATTGGCTTCAGCGCGTGGTCAATAACCGATGAGCAAAATACCCTTGAGCGGAAGTTGAAGTCGCCCGCTGACGTAGAGCGTCTCAAGGAAACTCTCAACTTTGGCAAAATCGTCCGAATTGCGATATATGTTGCGGACAGCTATCGCAAGATGAAGAACATCATGCATCATGCAGGCCTGAAAAATATCTTTCAGAAACTGATTATTATCAACGGCCCGACCGGCCTCGACCTCAAGAACCCACCCCTTACTGGCAGCGTGGGCGTCAGCATTGAAACACTTTAATATCTTGCCCTTGCGCCCGAAGAGCACGGGAACGACTATCTTGTCGTCGCTGGACTTCCCTTTCTCGACCCGAAATCCGAGCTTTTCCAGGCTTGGCCGGAGTCGCGCCATAACGGTGTTGCTATGTTGGTCCGCCTTCGTACTCGAATCGATCGCGTCGGCCATCTCTTCGAATAATCTGACGATTTGAACGCCGAATTCCGGGGGAGGTGACGACTTCGGGAAGAATACCCAATTGATCATGAGCAGCCTAACTCATCGGACATTGAACTCGCCAAATCTCGCCTCGTACCGGCAGGCGTAACACATGGCGAGGGCGTCATCATCGAACTCGATTGAGCCGCCCTCGGCATCATCGCTGCCGGTATCATAGAGCAGAACTCGCGTTGAAACTACAACCTCAAATGGGCCGTATGACCCGCACTTTGGACAGCGCTTGCCATCCAGACAATTTACATTGGGGCTGACTCCGTTTTTACTTTCGCCGGTCTGATTGGCATGATGATCCACCATGGTGGGGACTCCTTAACCCAGCCTAATTCTCAAACACAAACGCCTTTGGGAAGAACTCGTCGAGGAAACGCACATAGTGCTTGAACAATGCGTTGCGGCGATCATCCAAAAACCTTTCGGGAGCGTTTATTGAAAATCCCTGGCAAGGCGGGCCGCCGGTTAAAACTGTCAGCTCGCCTCTTTCGAGATGCAGCATCTGGCGAACCGAACGAGGGTCTACGGACTCAACTTCACGCGAATCTGCGTGTGCCTCCGGGTGATTAAACCTAAAGGTCTCTATCGCCGATGGACTGCAGTCGTTGCCGTAAAGGCAGCGAAAACCAGCGAGCTTGAAGCCTGCGGTGAGACCGCCCGCCCCGCAGAAAAGGTCTATTGTAGTGAGCACCTTGTCACACCAGTCAAACCGTAATTTCGGATATAAATCTAATTCAGTTTGGTAGGGCTGGTCAAGCATAAAGAATCCAACATTTTGCGGTAACGCCTGATGGGGCCACAACATGTAGTACTCTGACCATGCGATTATCGCTAACCATTACTATCGGCTGGTGGTGCGGGTCACATGAGGGAACGAGATTAAGGGCATAGGGGTGGGGTGCGATGTTGACCGTGGGATGTTCCCATGCGGGACGCCCGAGGGTCCACTGCCAGCTCAAAGCCTTCAATATCCGGTTCGGTGTAAGAGAAGAACTGGTTCAGAAGGGCGGCCAACTCCTTGGGGTTGCCGAGGGTGTACGGTCCGTTAATCTTCTGCTTGCCCTGAAACAGGACGCCGGTTTGGGTGTCCTCAAAGATGATGTTGGAGAGGGGGTAGCCGCGCGCGATCTTCCGCTTGACCTCCGTATCGAGATCGTCCTGAGTGTCTTTTGCCTCCCAGTAGCCCCGCGGCAGGCTGTTGCGGTCACGCAAGGTGCCGTCAGGGCGAATGAGGGCGCCGCCGGACTTTCCCGAAAGCTCGGCGATGAATGCCCAGTCCTTGAGCCGGGCGGTTTCCTGGAGCAGGGACTCGAAGGGCGAACGCACGCTCATCTCATTGAGCACGCCTTGGTCGCGCAGGGCCGAGACGTGTTCGTAATACTTGTGAATGGAGCGATGCGTGGGAGGTATTAGTCCAGTCATGATTTTGCGGCCAATACTAGCACTTTAGCCAGAGCGGGCCAAGCACCTTTGCTCTTGCTACTCCCCAAGAACAATCTCGGACAACTAGCCCCCGGCACAGAGTCGATCCCGCAGGCTGGCGCAGACTTCGGCTCTTTGAAGTCTGCGATCTCCCTAAGGCGACCGCTGGTAAGGCAAACTCAACACATCCGGTCAAGGAAGGCACGCCTGCTCGCATGCTGAGGGGCATCCCGATAGAGCGCGTAGACCAGGACATTGGCATCGACCGCGATTCGGTTAGCGGGCATCGTCGTAAAGGTCCTTGCGGCGAAGGTCGTTCGAGGCGCGGCCGGGCCACTCGGGCAGCGATGCAACTTCTCGCGGCGTCTCTGCTGTGTCCTCGCGAACCACGCGCTTGACGTAGGCCTCGATCGAGATCCCTTCGGCGCGTACCCTTCGAGCGGTGGCCGGGGCCAGCCGTCCTGGACCCGAGGCAGAGAGGTGACTTTCGCCCGACCGGGAAGGCGATAGCCACAAGCCGGTCAGGTCCGCCTTGAGAGAGTCGGACCGAAGTGCCGATGGAGCCGCCGAACCGAGAGATGCCAGTTTTGCCTTAACGAAGGTGGTGGAAGGGAGGGCGATAGTGGAGGAGAATACTCTCGATCTCGCCCGTTTCTCGTTTTTCCGTTCTTGGCCCCCTCGCTGTGCCCCCGACACTCTCCCGCTTCGTTTATCGGCGGGCGGGTGGAGGAGGATGAAGGAATATGCGTCGTTCGCGGCGGGCGCTTCGGGAAGAGACCCCTCATCCGGCCCGCGAGAGCTGGTGAGAACGCCCGTCGCGGTCCACCTTCTCCCCTGGGAGAAGGTAGGAGAAATCGGGCGCTGCCGCGCCTCCCCAAGTACCATTTCCCTCTCCTCAGGGGAGAGGGTGGCTCGCCGCTGGCGCCTTTACCAGCCGCGGCGAGACGGGTGAGGGGCCACTTCCTCGCCTTCTCCGTGCCAGCCGCGTAGCGGCGCAAGATCGTAGCCCACGGCGTAAGCCGTGGGTCAAGGAAGCACCCCCTCTGGCGAGCCCCAGAGGGGCGAAAGAAGTAAACAGCGGAACGCAAGGCGAAACCCGAGGATGGTCGCGGCCAATGCCCCCTTTCTTTCGCCCCTCCGGGGCTGGCGGTCCTGGCGCGCTTCGCCCACGGCTCACGCCGTGGGCTACGGTCTTTCGGCCCTCCGAGCCCGTCAGGGGAGCACATCAACTCAGGTTGCGGGGGGCGGAAGCCTTAGGTTAACGCCCATGCCCACGCGGGGTGCCCTGCGAAGATACTTCAACAAAAATCGCGTCCTGTCGGAAAATTTGTCCTTATTCCCCTAGCCTCTGGTCGCCAAGTTGCTATGTATATCTAGCGGGGTATGGTCGTGGGGAATGATCGCCAAGAATTCTGTAGCCTATGGCAATGAAATTGCTGGACTAGGGGGCAGGGAGTTGTCTTGGGGTGAAATTGCGCACTCCGGCAACACGGTCTGCGGACGCAGAGCAGACCGCAGAGTGAACTTGCCAGACGGGGCGTCGGCTGCCCAGTACTCGCTTTTAGGCCGGAATCGCCGGACTGACCCTTGGCGCGCGGAACGTGCCGATTGTTCCTCTGCGAAAGCGACTATGTTCATGAAAAGAAGTAGTGATACGGGTCGGGCCGGGGGGAAAACCGGGAGGAAGGCAGAAATTCAAATTATTGAAACAAAGCAAGTTACTCGTTGCGCGGTGGGTAGGGACGCTTTTTTCGCGAAACTGCTCCCGAAGCGACTATATTCATGAAAACACAAAGAGTTACGCGTAATTTGTGAAAAAGCAAGGCAAAGCCAAATCGCTGAAAATAAATAAGTTAGAAACTCACGGGTCAGCCTCGCGGGGGAAAAAGATGTTAAAAATGCAGGATGATCCGACTATGTGTATGAAAGCACAGGGTCGAGTGACAGAATGTCGATCGAGAAATCACATTTTTTTGATCAAATTGGAGCGGTTTTGACGACATTATGGGCGGTTTTCGAGCCTTGCGGGAGCAATCATTGGGGAGGAAGGCAAACACGGAGCTTTGGCTACCCGTCAGTCCGCGGCATTTTGCGGCCCGCTCAAATCGGCCGGAAAGAGAATTCCATGACTCGCCTTGAAGCATCTCCAAGCGAGCAGGTGCGTTTTGTTGCGGGATTTCCCATCGATCTCGCCCCCAAGGTGCCTACCCGGCAGCAAACGCGAACCTGTGTTTGTTCGCTCCGGGCGGGAAAAACTTACGGGAGGGAAAGGCCGCGGACCTACAAAACAGGGTCCGCGCTACGGACGATGTGCAGCAAATGAAATAATAAGTACGTTCGAAGCCGGAATGTGTATGAAAACAAAGGAACACAAGACACAATGCCCGAATAAAAGCAGACATTTAAGTCTCAGTTTTCGACATTTACGTCGAATCGAGCGCTGTTTTGCAGAAAAATGCAGGTTTTGAACGACAAACTGTCAGATCAATTCGGTTTTTTGCGGTTGGCAGATTCCTTGGCGATTCCGGTCGCCGGTGGCGCCCCAGTTTGAACCTAGCGCCGCCATCCAGGCGGCTGTTGTGCCGGCTGGAAGCCGGCGCTACGTCCGCGGAGACCGCAGGTCGCCTGGTTTTGGTGCGACTGAGAGTGCGTGCCCATCACCGATGGCCCAATTCGCAGGGGTCCATGTTATGATACGGGCAATGGGTGCCACCATGCGAAAAAAACATACGGCCGCTGATTTTTTCCTTGCCCTCATGATGGTTGGAGTTTGTTTTGCCTCTTCGGCTTTTTCCCAGAACCAGGAAGGCTTCTACGACAGATTGAAAGAAAGACTCGCGAAGGCAGGGATTTTCTTCCGCGCCGACGCACCGCGCTCGCTGCGGAATTCCTCCGATCCCAATTTACCCATTTTCGTCGAGATCATCAACGGAGTCGAGCAGGAAGCCCACACCACGGGGTCCGGTGTTTCCAACTATGTCAAGCGCTCGCCGTTGCAATTCCAGGGCGTAGATATTTTCGTGAAGCCCACCGGGGCCCGGCATCAGTTCACCACGGAGCCTTTACTCCTCGGCGGCAGCAAGGATTTTTCCTTCGACGCGCGCGCGGGCGGCCAACCCATGGCGATCCCAACCCGCTATAAACAAACTCTCGAGGTACCTCGCGCGGCGATCCAGTCTTTCCTCGCCACCCACTTTCTGGGCGGACCGTTCGCTTCCGCGGACTTCTGGGTTTCAATTCGCGCCGTGGATTGGCCCGACCAGAATTTCTATCTTCGCGTCGACCTGAACGCTGCTCCGCTCCCGCAAATCCCGGGCTGGTATCGCGGTGACCTGCATTACCACAGTGGCTACACGGACAATCCTGCCGAGCGCGGTTATCCGCTCGACGTCACCAAGCAGGCAGCGCTCCAGGCCGGCCTCAACTGGATGCTTTTAACCGACCACTCCACCGATCTCAGCCCTGATCCGTATAAACAGGAGTTGGCCGACGTTCAGCGATTGCGCGACGCGCAGTTAATGCTCATTCGCGGCGAGGAAGTCACGGTCGCGTCCGGCAAGGACGCGGTACTGACAACCATCCACATGGTCGCGGCGCCTTCCCCCGATGATCCGGACAAGGGATTCCCCGACCTCAAGAAACCTGACGAAGCCGTCATCGTCACCGGCGACGGCTCGGTTTCCTATGCGGCCATGCCCGTCAAGGAGGCCTTGGCGCGGATTGCCGCGGCGGGAGGGTTCGCTTACGCCGCCCATCCCTTTGACCCCATTAGCCCCATCATGCGCGGAGGAAGATGGGATATCGAAGCGGATTTTCTGGCGCCGGGGGGAAAACAGCTTCAGGCCGGCTTAGTGGGTCTGGAACCCTGGAACCGCGCCACACTGGCCACGGCTGACGATATGCAGGACCCGTTTTGCGTCCAGCAGCACGAGGATCCGAATGCGTGCTTCCAACACGATCCTGTTGCCGACCAGTACGCGCGCCTCGAAGAAGGCATCAAGGATGGATGGCAACCGCTGCTTCAGCGCGGCCTCGCGGCGCGAAGCGATAAAACCAACGCCCCGCAGTTCAAAGTCTTTCTCGCCGCGGGTTCAGACGCGCACGGCGATCTGAATTACGAAGCCACGATGGACGTCACTGACTTCCTGGGCAGGCCGTCGCGCAGCGTCAACGGATATGCCGAGGACAACGCATTGGGGCGGATCTCAACGGTGGTTTATGCGCCGGACGGGATGGGAGCGCGGGGCGAAAACGTTTTGCACGCTCTGCGCGAGGGCCGCACCGTTGGAAGCAACGGCCCCATCTTGATCGCCGGTTTCGACCGCAACCGCAATGGCTCGCTCGACGACCCCAAAGATGTCGGGATCGGGCAAGAGATTAACTCCTCACTGAAGTCGCTTCCCCCCTTGCAACTTCGGTGGGTGAGCAGCCCGGAATTTGGGCCGCTTCAATCCATCAAACTGATCGTAGGAACCAGCCAGGGAGAGTTGCCTGCCGTGGAAGTGCCCGTGCCTCCCGATAAGGCCCTCGCGAGCGATACTTGGATGCCCTTCGACCTTCATCAGGTTCTGAAGGAAGGTTCAAAAGATTGGATCTACATCCGGTTAGTAGCCAGCACACGAAACAGCGCCAACTCGGAATTTCGCTGCTATACTAACCCCATCTGGATCAGAGCAACTGGCAAGTAAGGCCGAGACCTAGTGAGAAGAGCATAGAACATGACCGATGACGCGAATGAACAAGGTACAGTTCGCTACATGCGCTGTCCATTCTGCGGAAACATGAACCCGGCGACGGCGCCCGCGTGCGAGCGGTGCGGCCAGCCGCAATTCGCCGCAGGGCCGCCTCAGCCACAGCAGCCGGTGCCGCTAGCGCCGCCTCCACGCGGTCCGGCCCCCCCAGGCGGAGTTGCCCAGGTACAGTGCCCGAAGTGCGGGAAGTCCTTTCCTCTTGGGAGCAAATTCTGCGGGTATTGTGGCACGCATCTGCCCACCGCCGCACCCGCTGTGGCGCCGCCACCGGCCGTAGTGCAACCGCCCCCCAGGGCCGTGCCGCCACCGCCGATGCCTGTACAGCGCCCCATAAGTCCACCACCTCCGCCGCCACCACCGATGGCCCGGCCCACACCCGGTCCTCCACCGCGCCCTCTGGTGGCGCCACCACCGGCCGCCCGGCCCCCGGTTGCGCCTCCACCTGCGCCACGGCCGATGGGTTCAACACCGCTGCCCTTCATGCCCAAAGCGCCTGCGCCTTCTCCTCTCAACGCGCCCAACGCCTCCGCGAGCGGGACCATGCTCTTTTCGGGCATGCGCGTAGAGCCACGCATCGAAGCCAGGATTTCTGAAAAGAAGCCCGATGGTACGCTCGGCAAGTCATTCTCCATCGCAAAGGATACGGTGATTGGCCGCGAGAACTGCGACCTGACCTACCCTTTGGACACCTTGCTGTCCCCTCGGCATGCCACGATCGTTCTGCGCGACGGCAAGGTCGTACTGAAGGATATGAATAGCCAAAACGGATCGTTCATTCGCCAGCGGCAGGATTCGGAACTTACTCCCGGCGACATTTTCTTGCTCGGGCGCGAATTATTTCGCTTCGTCACCCAGGGCCTCGACGATGCTTTCGACCGGCAGCCTACCGGGGGGACAGCCATGTGGACCCCTCCTAAACTGCAAAAGGGGCCCGTCACCGCCAAGCTCGAGCACATCAAATTGAACGGTGAAGTGGTGGCCGAGTTTAATCTCGATAAGCCTGAAACCATTTTGGGCCGAACCTCGGGCGACCTGGTGTTCAAAGACGACCCGTATATGTCCGGCACCCACGCCCGCATCGTCGCCCAGCCGGGGCGCTTTGTTCTTCAGGATCTGCGCAGCCGCAATGGCGTCTATCGCCGCGTACGCGCCGAAACCGAGCTCGCCGACGGCGACGAGTTTTTCATGGGAGAACAGCTTTTCCACGTGGATGTGAAGAGCGCGGATTAAGCACAAGAGGGGTCCACCTCTTGTTGCTGGGAGAGACCACGCAGAGTTCGGATGCTCGAACTCTGCGTATGTTTTTTGGGGAAGGACGCAAGGCCGCACGGGACATGACGCCAGCGACCCTGTTGACACACCGTCCTTGCTGGACGTTGTCGCACTTCGCGGCAGACGGTGCCCTCAATCGCTGCTTCACCGGCCCTAGTGCGGTACCTGCTTCATGGCCTGTCGTTCAATGGCGGGCGCGCGCGTCTTAATGTAATTGTCCATCGTTCGGTCAATAAGCGGAGGGAGATCGTGGTTCATCCGGACCACAAAATCATCTTGGGCCTTTTGTAGCTTGGCATCGATACCGTCGGCGTCCTGATTGAGTTTCTCCATCTTCTCCTGCAATTTCTCCGACTGTTCAACGCCGTTGGTCATCAATTGTTTCTGCAAAAGCAGGCCCAGCCGCGACAACTCTTCACTATTCGTAGCGAGTTGCGTGCCCACATAGATGTTGGCGAAGACTGACAACAGTGCAAGCACCAAAACAATGTAGAGCAGATTGCGAACTGTCGAAAGACCGCTGTCCATGGTGACTCCTTTGCGAACGGGCAATCCTATTTTACGTCCTTACGTTTCATCACAACCAAGATGAGCGCGAGCATCAGCGCAGCGTACACGGCCAGGATCGCCAGGTACGGTCCCTTGTCGTGCACGAAATTCGATTTAAGCGGTAGGTCCTGGTTCGGGTTGTCCAAACCCCGCTCCAGACTCGGCACATCATCCGGATGCAGCGAAATGGTTACCGTATTGAGGATCTTATAGGCGGCGTCCTGGGTGGAGTGCGAACCGTGGACGCACAGATCACTAAGCGCCTCCAAACCCCAACGTGAAACCGCCAGAGACGAAAACCAGTAGATGGGCGCCGGCATGCCGTCCACTGGGGCTGGGGTGTATTTGTGGAAAGTCTTCATGGTTTCCGCCGAAGGAGTCACGGCTGCGCCCACCTGATGGGAGAATTGCCCTTGCTGCGATTCCTCCATCGCGGTTTTTGTTTCCGGCTGGGCATGCAGCCCGCCTTCCAGGAGTTGCTCCACGGTAAGGGGAATGATCGTCTGGATGGGCCGCACTGGCAGGAACAGGCCGCTCAGCAGAAGCTCCGGAATCAGGATCAGGGGAAACAGCGTCAGGGCCTTTTCCGGCGTCGAAACCAAGCTGGAAATGAGCAACCCGATGAGCGAGCCATTGACCGCAACCAGGAACATGATCAGGATCGCGGCCCCGGCTTCCGGCAGGCTCAAAGAAAGCGCGTGATTGACGAACAGGCAGATAATCACGACAGAGAAGCACTGCACGAACGCCACAAAGGACAGAATGGTAAGTTTCGACAGAACGTACGAGGGGATCTTCAACCCGGTCTGCCGCTCGCGCCGGTAGATGGTTTGCTCATCCACTATCTCCCGGACGGCATTCGAACAGCCGAACCACAGCGACGAAAACATCGCCATGAAGATGGTTTGCACCTGGTTGGGCCCGCTCGCCATCAAGGCAACAAGGAGAGCCACCAGCGGAGCTTGGCCGAAGAGCAAAATGGTTTGCGCCCGGTCGCTGAATTTCAGTTCCCAAGTACGTTGCAGCAGGGTGGAGAACTGGCGCAGGCTGAATCCTCCCCGCTGCGGTGGGGGCGCCACACTCGCCGCGCCGCTCGCCATGATCTGGTCTGACGGGATGGCCCGTTGCGGCTCAACCACGAGGCTCTGGTACAAAGGCGCTTCCTGGAATTTCTTCTTCAACTCCAGGGCATAAGGAACGGTATTGTTATCCGTCAGATCGTCATAAACGTCGGGGGGAGATTCCGCTTTGAAGTACTCCAGGAACTTTGTTCCCGGACCGTAGTAAGCCAGCCGCCCCTGCACGAGGACCACGACTTTATCCAGCACGCCGAACGACCCCAGCAAGTGGGTGGTGATGATGATCGTTGAGCCTTGGTTGGCGAGCTGCCGGAAGAGCATCATCATGAGGGTCTCGGTGCGCGGATCCAACCCTGCCGTGGGCTCATCCAGAAACAGCACGCCGGGTTTGGGAAGCAGCTCGATTCCCAAACTCACGCGCTTGCGTTGGCCGCCGCTCAAAGTGGCCACAGGGTTGTCCCACCGGGCCTGGTCAAGTTTGAGGGTATCCAACATCTCCTCAACGCGGCGGTTGATTTCGTCCTCAGTAGTGTCGTCCGGCAAGCGCAGTTTCGCGGCGTAGTAGAGGCAGTGGCGCACGGTCAATTGCCGGTGCATGATGTCTTCCTGGGGGACAAATCCAATGGTGGATTTCATCGCGTCCAGGTTGTGATACAAATCCACGCCGTTATACAGCACCTTCCCCGACGTGGGCTTGACAAACCCGTTCAGCGCGTTCATCAGGGTGGTTTTGCCGGCGCCGCTCGGTCCTAGCAGGCCGATCAGTTCCTTCGGTTTGACCACCAGCGAGAGATCATCCAGCAGCAGTTTGGGCTGCCCCGTGGTGCGGTCCGTGACCTGGAAATTCAGGTGGACGGAATCGAGCCGAACGACCCGCCGGTCAGGAGCATGGGTCAGGGTTCCGCCCTCAAAATGGAGCTCCGAGGGTCCAATCACCACGCGGTCCATGTCCTGAAGTTCGTGGCGCTTCACCCGGATGCCGTTCACGAACGTTCCGTTCACGGAGCCCAGATCGACGATCATGCTCTTGCCATTTTGTTTGACGATCTCGGCATGCTTCTTGGAAACCACGGGATGGGCGATCACCACATCGCAGCTTGGGTCGCGCCCAATCACCAAGTGGTCGCGATTGAGGTCGATGTTCTCCATCTTCAGCACCGGTTCCAGCCCGGAGCGGAAGATCAGGGACTTGCCGCTATATCGGCCGAAGGTGATGTAATCACCATCATTCAGTGTCGCGGTTTTGATTTTGATTCCATTCACGAACGTTCCGTTTACGGATTGGTCCTTCAGTTCGACCGCGCCCTCTTTAATCGAAAACTGGGCGTGCACGGCGGACACGGAGGCATGCTCCATCACCATCTGGCAGCGCCCCGAGTCGCGGCCGACCACGAGGCCCGCGTCGGGTATGTCCTCGCTTTTGACCGCGAACTTGTCCACGATCAGGTCAACGTGCGGACGCGCCATGAGATCGACGAGTTTGATGGCAACCGTCCCGCCGGTGGCGCGATCCGCCTGCTGCGCCGCGGCAATATCCGCCTGGTTGACAACCGAGGTTTCGCTGCGGACATTTTCATCTTCACGGACGCTCTTGCGCTCTGCCGCGGGAGCATTCGCGGCCACGAACGATTCCATGCGAAACTGATGCTTGTTGCCTTTGCCGATAGAAACCTCATCGTTGGGCTTGAGAACCGCTTCCTGAACCCTGACTTGGTTTACATACGATCCATTGGGGGTCCCGCGGTCGCGTAGCACCACTTGCCCGGTTTCATTCAGGCCCACCCACGCATGTTGGCGGGAGATTTGATCGTCCGCGAGAACCACCTGGCATTTGGATTGATCGCGACCGATGAGCAGGCCCTTCGCAGTGATGGGGTAGGTGCGGCCGGAGAGGAGCCCCGAAACGCCGACTAATCGGAAAGAAGCGACTGTGGAGGTAGGGGCGTCAACCTTGACGGTTTCGCCTTCGCTCGCCACGGCGACAGTTTCCTCGCCGCCGGTCATACGAGTAGGCATGGCGACGGTAGGGCCGACCTCTTCTTCGGCCAGCGGGCCGCCGCACACCCTGCAGAATCGAAATCCGGCATCATTGACTTCGCCGCACGTTGGACATTTCATGGCCTTAGACCTCGCCGTCAGATGTTGGTGCACTGTCGGGTACGGTCAATCCGTCGATTGCCTTACCCCACGTGCACGACTGCGTGCCACTTATAAGCAGCCTCGGTCTTTCCCAAGTTCAGTCTGCGCTTTGAGTTTGCGGTTTAAAGTCGTCTTCGTCGAATTCCTTGCACAAGACGGCGGCCCCGGCATCAGCGGCGGGAAGGCCTTGCCCGGAAAACTCCGCGAGGATCACGGTGATGTTGTCCGTCCCACCGTTGGCATTGGCTCTCGCGATGAGGGCCTTGCAATTGTTCGGGAGTTCATCCCCGCGACTGGCATTCGCCAGCAAATCGGCCTCGGGCACCATGTTGTACAAGCCATCGCTACAGATCAAGATTCTGTCGCCCTGATTCAAGGGAACGTAAGTTACCTTGACGTCCAGCGTTTCACTGCTTCCGACCGCCTGAGTCAGGATGCTTTTCCTGCTGTCCTTTTCCGGATCGGCCGGCAGCTCGGCGCCGATATCCTTCAGGTAGTTCAGGAAGGTCTGGTCACGGGTAAGTTGAGTAATCTGCTTATTTCGGATCAAATAGCATCGCGAATCTCCCACCTGCCCCACAAACAGGTACTGGCCGAAAAGCGCCGCCGCCGTCGTCGTTGTTCCCATGCCGCGGAAAACCGGATCGGCCACAGCCTTCTGAAAGATGATCTGGTTGGCGTACTCGATGGCTTCGCGCAAAAGGATGACGAAGTTCGGCTCGCTCACCGTTCCCATGGTTTTCAGGTTGTCGTGCAGGCGTTTGGGAACCGTGACGGCTGCAAGTTGGCTGGCCACTTCGCCACTCGCTTCTCCACCCATCCCATCCGCAACCATGAACAGTGATCCCAGCGGACCCGGATCGTGCGCACAGAGTGTGGGCGTGAGCCCAACTTCTCCCGTGGTAAGATTGCAGACAACAAAGTTGTCTTCGTTGTTCTTGCGGACGCGACCCATATCGGACATCCCGAACAACGTCACGTGAATGGCCTTCACTTCACTCCCTGTTGTCTCGGCCACGCCCTCACCTTCCCCCGGTTGCACTCACGCTCAACCGTAACCTCAGTGATACGGCTCGTCGTCGGGATGCGAACTCATTCCCAACAAGTTCGAACTCAACCCCAAAGGGACTTCGCCTTTGCCTGAGTCCCCTTCCCCATTTAGTCAGCCACAAACAACCTGAACATCGCCGTAAGATTAGCTTTGGTGGAATGAAATGACCGTACCTTATTACCACACCCGCAGTCTGGTATCAAGCCAGATGGTGATTGATCGCGCCACCCCTTGTTTTACGGAGAAAGGCAATGTCAAGAGCAAATTCTGGGCAGTGTCCTAATTCGGGCGTAACGCCGGCTTCCAGCCGGCACCCGAGCCGCCAAGATGGCGGCGTTACGGACACCAAATCTTTGGTTCGCGCCCCAACCCCGCCAATCGGGCTTTCTGCATCGCCGGCCAAGAACCCCTACATATGCCCCGTGCGGAGTTCATGCACGATCTGCGCGGCCACGCCGCGAGCGCGCTCCAGATCCTGCGGCGGCAGAGAGATCGCCGCCACTTTAGGATGGCCACCGCCTCCGTAGCGCTCGCAAATGCTGGCCAGGTTGGCAGTCTTGGGAGCGCTGCTCCACGGGTTGCTGCCCACCGCGATTTTGATCCGTTCCTTCGACGAGCTTACTCCCACGCAATAGACGGCGGTGGGAAAAAGATAGTACGGGATGAACTTGTTGAACCCCTCCACGTGCTGGTCGGCTACGTCGAAGAAAACCACGCCATCTTGCAATTCCGCGCGGCTGCGAAGCAGCTCGATGGATTTCAGATGTTGCGCGTAAAGAACTTCGAAGGCTTTGTGGATGTGCGGCAGGGCGGCAATTTCCGCCAGCGGGCGAGAGAGCAGTTCTGGAATCAGGCGCACGCAGAAATCCGGCTCGCTGGTCCCTTCGATGACCAGGGTCAACTGCGTGGCGGGCTCCCGCATTTCCACTGCTGTGCGAATGTCCGGATACTGCGCTCCGTCGATCAGGTCCGCCCAGTGAACCAGGTTCTCCAGGTCGGGTGCTTGGAAGCCAAAGTGTTTACCTGTGGTTTCGGCAATGAATTTGGTGCAAGAACGGTAATCCGGCCCATAGAACTTCTTGCCGCTATGGTCGTGCTTGAAATGCTCGGCATCCGCTTCCGTCAGAAAGGCGCTCTGGTGATGGTCAAACCACCACGTCAGACGGTCCGAGCTGGAATACTTGAAATCGACAATGACGTTTTCTTCCGCGCTGAAGAGTCCTGCGTCAAACAACTGTCCCGCGCGGTGCATCATGCCGTGGTAACGAAACTCCGCGTTGGCATCGATGCATTGCCGGTAGAAACGCGTGAATACGGCCGCCGAGCATGCCCCGTCGAAACACCGATCGTGAAAACAGACTAAAACCGCCATAGGTCTTGAAGGTGCCCAATCTTCCTGTGCCCGGCCTTACCAAGGCGAGCGAAACCACCTAACTTGCGCTCGCGAAGAGAAATTGTCAAGGGAAAATGCGCGGGGGCAGGACCACGCCAAAATCCACCGTGCCGCAAACCGCCACAGTTGCGTGTGCGTCTTGCGCGAATAGACCCCTCACCCAGACATCAGTCAGGTTACGGTGAGGGTGAGCGTCGTGCTGTGCTGCAAGGCCGTCGACCCCGATCCTGCCGTGCCGGTAACGGTCAGGGTGTACGTGCCTGCGGGAGTTCCCGGGTTGGTGGGGACCGTTCCACCTCCACCACCGCCACAGGCTGCCATCGCCAGGGCAATCGCGGCTACGGCGCCCATCGCCACCACCCAGCGGAGTGAACTGCGGAATCTGCGTCCGCCGGCCAATCCCCAAACCACCGTGGTCAGCAGCGCCAGGAGGAGCAGCGAAACGAGCTGCAATTCTCTTCCCAGCCCCTTGGGTGGCGCGCGGCGTCCGTATGGCGGTGCGGCACTGGGAGCCGTGGTGGTCACCGTAACGGTGACAGAGACCGATCCGGACCCGCCGGGGGTCGCGGAGGTGGGATTAAGCGCGCAGGTAGCCTCTGACGGCGCTCCCGTGCAGGTAAATTTCACGGTTTGGTTCAAGCCACCCAGACCGCCGAAGCTGAGCGGGTACCTGGTCGACCCGCCCGGGGTGACGCTGGCCGTGGACGATCCTCCCGAGGGCACGCCCAGCGTAAAGTCCTCGCCCGTGCCCGCCAGCGCTACCGCATGCGGGCTGCCCGCAGCGTTGTCGGTGACGGTAATCGCCCCGCTTCGATCCCCGCCCTGCGTCGGCGTAAAGGTGACGTTAATCGTGCAACTTGCGCCCGCCGCCACGCTCGAGCCGCAGTTATGGGTCTGGGCGAAGTCGCCGCTCGCCTGAATGCTAGTGATCGCCAGGGCTGCGCTGCCGGTGTTTTTCAGGGTGACTCCCTGAGCGCTGGAAGTCGAGCCCACGTTTTGGCCTGAGAATGTCAAGCTGGTGGCGGAAAGGCTTGCGATGGGAGCCAATCCGGTACCGCTCAAAGCCATGGCTTGCTCTCTGCCGGTCAGGCCATTGCTATTGTCGGTAATGATCAGCGACCCCGAGCGCGCGCCCGCCGCCGCGGGCCTGAAAGTGACGTTAATCGTGCAGTTCCCGCCTGCCGCCACGCTGGCGCCGCAGTTATTGCTCTGGGCGAAATCACCGGTGGCCACAACGCTGGCGATGATTAGGGCGGAAGCGCCGCTATTGCTCAAGACGACGCTTTGAGCGCTCGAAGTCGTACCCACTTCCTGGGCCGGGAACGTCAAGCTGGTGGTGGAGACGCTCGCCGCAGGCTGTGGGCCTGTGGGGATCTGCAACAACACCGAGACGTTGTTGTCCAGGGAATCCGCCACGGCCAAGTCCATGCGGCCGTCACCGTTGAAATCGGCCGCTTCCAACCCATCGGGCCCGACGCCCGTGGGAAAATCCTGGTGTTCTCCAAAGGTCCCATCACCACTGCCCAGCAGGACGGAAACGTTGTTGGTGTTATAGTTTGAGACAGCGAGGTCGAGCTTGCCGTCCCCATTTATATCGGCCACTACGAGGGCGACTGGGCTGGTGCCGGTGGCATAATCCACGTTGGTTTGGAATGTTCCGTTACCATTGCCCAGCAGGACCGAAACCGAGTTCGCGTCGATGCCGTCATTGGCCGTGGCCAGATCCAGGATTCCGTCCCCGTTGAAATCTCCCGTGACCAAGGTATAGGGACTGGGTCCAGTTGGGTACTGCATCGCGCTTTGGAAGGTTCCATCACCGTTGCCGAGAAGTATGGAAATACTACTCGAGCCGTACCCACTCGCCGCCGCGAGGTCGAGCTTGCCGTCGGCATTGAAGTCACCCACCACAATGGAGGTCGGCGGCTGAGAGTAGATCGATCCCACCTGATACGTTCCCCCCGTTTGGAAGGTCCCGTCACCATTCCCTAGAAATATCTGGACCGTTCCGGCAGATATGCCATATTCGCCGACGGCCATGTCGAGCTTTCCATCGCCGTTGAAGTCACCTGCCACCAAGCTGCCGCTCAGGAAATAGGAATTGAAACCGTTGCCGCTGGTGAGGGAAAGCGGGGATTGGAATGTTCCATCGCCGTTGCCCAAAAGAATGGAAATAGAGGCGGCGCCGCATATCCCGTTTAGAGGACATCCGGTGTTGACGACCGCCAAGTCGGGCTTACCATCGTGGTTAAAATCCGCTACGATCACCGACTCGGGGCCCTCGCCGGTCGGGTAGTCCACATGCGCCTGAAACGTGCCGTCACCATTCCCCAGAAGTACCGAGACCGTACCGGAATTAAAATTGGCGATGACCATATCCGGCTTAAGGTCGCCATTTAGATCAGCCTCGGCCACACCTTCCGGGTACTGCCCCACCGGATAGGTGGATTGGATAAAGGCCACAGTGGGCGTGCCCGTCGTGATCTCAAACGCCGCGCCATCGGATGTGCCGCCGCCGGGGGCGGGATTGACCACGGTCACCACAGCGGTGCCGGCCGCCGCAACATCCGAGGCGGGAACGGCAGCGGTAAGTTGCGTTGGACTGACGTAGGTTGTCGGGAGTTGGCTGCCCTTCCACTGCACCAGGGAAGCAGGAGCAAAGCCCGAGCCATTGACGGCTAGAGTGAACGCCAACGAGCCGGGGGCGGCAGTGGCCGGCGAGAGAGGTGTGACGATCGCCGGCACGGCGTAACTGGCATTGCCGGTTAGCCCCACCGGGGGCGGAGCCGCGGGTTCGTTATCTGTAAAGGTGAGCGAACCCATGCGGGTGCCCACCTCCGTCGGCGTCATCGTGA
Source organism: uncultured Acidobacteriota bacterium (assembly GCA_963808085.1). Taxonomy (GTDB): domain Bacteria; phylum Acidobacteriota; class Terriglobia; order UBA7540; family UBA7540; genus Bog-366. Next base: position 65,249 of record CAWEFC010000023.1, on the reverse strand, counting down.
CGCTGACCGTGCAACTCGATCCTGGCGCCAGCGGCAGGCTGCAGTTATTGGTTTGCGCAAAGTCTCCGCTCGTCGAGATGCCGGTAATATTGAGGTTCAAATCGCCGGCGCTAGTCAGGATGACGGTCTGCGCTCCGCTGGTGATCCCTACCAGTTGATCTCCAAAATTGAGACTGGCCGTGGAAAATGTCATTACGGGCGCAAGGCCGACGCCCTCCAGCGAAACGGCATTCGGGCTACCGATAGCACTGCTGGAGACGGCAAGCGAGCCTTCGCGCATGCCACGGGCCGTGGGCATGAATTTCACGGCGATCGAGCAACTGGCTCCAACGGCCAGCGAAGTGCTGCACGTGCTGCTTTCCAGGAAATCTCCGCTGATGGCAATGCTAATCCCCGTCAGAACGGCGTTCCCCGTGTTTTGGAGCGTAGCTGTGATCGCAGGACTGGTCGTCCCGGCGGGGAAGGCGCCGAAGGTCAGGGTCGCTGGGGAAAGCGCCGCAGCCGGACCGTTAATGGCCAAGCCGCTCAACGTAATGGACTGGGGAGAACCTGGCACGCTGTCGAATAATGTAACCGCTCCCGTCTCATCGCCTGTTCCTGTCGGCGCGAAGGTAACGCTCACCGTGCAATTGGCCCCCACCGCCAGGGTGGCTCCGCAGGTGTTTGTTTGCGCGAACGGACTTGAGGCCGCAATGCTGGAAATGGCCAGCGGCCCGCTTGATGGGTTACTCGTCGTTATCGGTTGAACCGGACTCGTAGTTCCTTGCCCCTCATTGGCAAACACTAATTTGGAGGGATACAAAGAAATAAGCGGATCGTTGAAAAACAACGTCACGGTCCCTTGAAAGCTGTTCGCGAGAGCCAGATCTATCGAACCATCCCCGTTGAAGTCTGCGCCTACTGCTCCGAATGACGATACCGTACCGTTCCCGGTACCATACATGTTATAGCTGAATGTTCCGTCACCGTTACTCGTGCAAACGACTGCTTCACCGACGCCATTGGCCATTAGCAAGTCCAGTTTCCCGTCGCCGTTGATATCCGTGGCAACAAGCGAATTGCCGGTTCCCGAGCACCCCACGAAGGCCGTCTGGAACGTGCCATCACCGTTGCCCAGGAGAACGCCGACGCCGGAATAGGTTGTCACGGCCAGATCCAGCTTACCGTCGCCGTTAAAGTCAGCAGCGGTGACATTGTTCGCCAACTCGCCTGCCACATATGAAACGGGCGCCTGAAAGGTGCCATCGCCATTCCCGAGGAGGACGGAAACAGTGCTGCCAGGGTAGTTGGTAACCGCCAAGTCAAGCTTGCCGTCGCCGTTGAAATCACCCACCGCCACCATCTGTGCGTTTGCCCCTGAATGGTAGTCGACTTTTGTCCGGAAGGTTCCGTCGCCGTTACCAAGCAAGATGGAGACTGTGCCGAGCGTCACATTGGTGACGGCAAGGTCCGGCACGCCATCACCATTAAAATCGCCCACCGCGACGGAAGTCGCCCATCCGCTTGCAGGGTAGTCAACATGGGAACGGAAGGTTCCATCGCCGTTTCCCAGGAGTATCGAGACCGATCCAGTAATATTGTTGTTACCGTTGAGTACAATAAGGTCGAGGTTCCCGTCACGGTTCAGGTCTGCCGTTACCACAGCCACCGGCTCGCTCCCAACTGCGTAGTCAACGTGCGGCTGAAACGAGCCGTTGCCGGTGTTCAAAAGTACCGCCACCGTGTTCTGGGTTTGATTGACGGTCGCCAGATCCTTCCGTCCGATGCCTCGGAAGTCGCCAAAAGTCAGGGGCGCAGTGGGTGCTACATCGGGTTCGGCGACCGTTCCGAACGGGGTAGTGGCGGAGGAAAAAAAGGAACCATCGCCTCGATTCACCAGAACGACTACGCGTCCAGTCGGTCCACTTACGGTGCCGGCGAGATCCAGCTTGCCGTCTCCCGTAAAATCAGCAACCGCCATTGACGAAAGCCCGCCCCCGCCAGAGTAGTCGGCTTCGGTTTGAAAAGTCCCATTGCCGTTACCAAGGAGGACTCCGAAAGAGTTGTTCCCAGCTACCACAAGATCGACCTTCCCATCCCCATTTACATCGACGGCGGTTATAGCCCAGGGTTCTGCGGGGGAGCTGTAAGTTTCAGGGGTTTGAAATGTGCCGTCACCGCTTCCCAGCAGAACGGAGCACGTAACATTCCAGGAGCTGGCGGTGGCAACGTCAAGCTTCCCGTCACCATTGAAGTCCGCCACAGCGATACCCGTGACCGCCGCCCCCGTTGCATAATCGACGGCATCTTGAAAGCTGCCATCACCATTGCCCAGCAGCACGGCTATCGTTGAGTTCCCGACACTGGCCACCAGGTCGAGATTGCCGTCGCCATTAAGGTCTGCGGTGGCAAGTGACGCGGGACCATTGAATGATGTCAATGCGTATGTGGCCGGAGCCTGAAGTGTCCCATCGCCGTTACCGAGGAAGACTGCCACGGCGGGGGTACTTCCAAGATTTAAGTTGACTAAGGCAACGTCCATCTTTCCATCACGATTGAAATCACCAGCGACAATCGCGGCCGGAGAGGTCCCCCCGGCGGGAAAACTGGTGGCCGGTTGGAATGTCCCATCGCCATTGCCGAGCAGAATGGAAACCGTGTAGCCGTATTGATTCGTGACCGCCAGATCGAGCCTGCCATCGCCATTCAAGTCCACGGCGACAATGCTGTTCGGAGAATCTCCCACGGAGTAATTAACCATCGCTGCGAAGGTGCCGTTGGGTTTTCCCAGCAGAATCGAAACGGTGTTATCCATTTCGTTCGCAACAGCAAAGTCGGGTTTTCCATCGCCGTTGAAGTCTCCCACCGCCATGGCCTCTGGCTGGTTACCAACGCCAAAGCTCGCTTGATTGAACACATAGGTCTGGGCCTGCCCGGTTGCGCTGAATAACCCCAGACCGATGAGGGTGAATATGATTGCAAAACTGCACTTGCTTAAAGATGGCTTCATGGATGCATCCTCCAGGCACTGGTGGAAGTGTCGCTGCGGCCATAGCAGGTCATTTGTGCGCTTGGTGGGCATGATGTTTCAGCAGGGGAGATTTTCATGCTCAGGGCTAAAATGAATTTAATTGCTCACGAATCGGTGGGCGGGCCACCGGCAAGTCCGTTGACCGTTACTAGAGTGACTACAATTCGTAGGATGTGTTAAACATCATCACCAATTCGCTTATTAAATTCGACAATAGGTGTAGGCCCTTCCCGTGTGGCTGTCAAGAGACATAAAGCCCGGCCGGTCTCACCGCCGAGGAGCCCAGGGGGACCGAAAAAGTCAGAACTTTCCGGGAAGGTGATCCGAGTGAATCCGCGGCGAGCAGGTGGAATTGAAAACCCTGTCACGACTCATTAAACACCCATCTGGACATGGATAAACAGGATGGACAGGATGGCCGTGGGACCTCTTTGGCCGGCGCTCACGAGCCGACGAGTGCCGGCCCGGGGAAGAACAGGTTTCTCCCTCACACCATTCGAGAGCTTTTGCCAAAAAGGAGAGGCGGACCCGTTGATCCGCCCACTTGGTCGCGCGAGATGCAACTTCTGGGGCGGGGGGAAAAGCGGGACAGGCACCATATTTCCTATTTAATGAATGATTTAGTTAGAGGAACATATGGTGCCTGTCCCGCTTTGCCCTCGCTCTCCGCGGGGAGAGGGGGACCGCAAAGGCGGCGGTCGTCGCTACTTGCTCGCGGCCATCTCGGAGGCCCGCGCCAGTGCTTGCGTGTCGATATACTCCCGGATGTTCGTCAGTTCGCCATTTCGAACGGTAATGGCGAAGACCCAATGGTCCTCGAACGTCCTATTCGTGGCTTTGATTCTCCCCCTAGCGAAGCCGACGACCAGAACCCGGTCTCTCTGCGCTACGAACTCGCGGGGCTCTGTTGAAGTTTCCACCATTTCGGAAGCCTTCTGAAGCAAATCCGCCAATCCCGCGTGCCCGCGGTGCGTGCCGGCCAGCGGCCAGTTCTCGCCCGGAATGATCCACTAAATATCTTCGGCAGACAACGCCGCCAGACCTTGCTTATCGCCGCGGCCGATTGCCGCAAAAAAATCTTTCACAATCTGGACATTCTCTTGTGTGCTCATCGAAATCTCTCCATTTCCCTTACCCATGACACCGAGATCCGCCGATTCAGATGGCCGACATGCCGCCGTCGACGGACAACTCCACCCCATTCACGAAGCTCGAATCGTCGGAAGCAAGAAACAGCGCGGCCGTCGCAATTTCCTCAGGACGACCGATCTTTCCCCGCGGGATCAGGGATTCGAACATCTGCTTCGTCTCCTCATCCATTCGCGCTGAATCCGGTGTGTCGATCACCCCCGGGCTCAGCACGTTCACCCGGATATTCCTACCCTTCAGTTCGTTGAGCCACGTGCGTGCGTAGGAGCGCAATGCCGCCTTGCTCGCCGCATACACGCCGAAGCCAGGAAAGCCTTTCACCGAAGCAACTGACCCGGTCATGAAGATCGATCCGCCATCATTGAACAGCGGCAATGCCATCTGAACCGTAAACAGCGTGCCGCGCGCATTCAGGCCGAAGGCCGCATCGAAGTGCTGCTCGGTAATCTCGCCCAGTTTGGCGGCTTCGCCCCTGCCGGCGCTCGCAAACAGGACGTCGATCTTGCCCTTTTCCCGCTTGACAGTGTCGAACAGACGGTCGAGGTCGTCGAGATTGGCCGCGTCGCCGCGCACGCCGGTCACGTTCCGGCCAATCAGCTTGACGGCCTCATCGAGCGCCTCCTGCCTCCGGCCCGTGATGAAAACGTAGGCGCCTTCTTCCACAAACAACTTGGCAGTGGCCAGCGCCATGCCGCTCGATCCACCCGTGATAAGTGCAACCTTACCCTCAAGCTTTCCCATAATCCCTCCCTTCGGCGATTAACGCTCACCGAGTTCCGCCGACTCAGATTGCCGAGGCGCCGCCATCAACAAACAACTCCGCTCCATTTACGTAACTGGAGTCGTCGGAAGCGAGAAACAGCGCGACCGTGGCAATTTCCTCAGGGCGACCCATCTTTCCCCGCGGGATCAGGGATTCGAACATCTCCTTCGCCTCCGTGGTGAGAACTTGCTCCAGAATCGGTGTGGCCACCTGTCCCGGGACCAGCACGTTCACCCGGATATTCCTGCCCTTCAGTTCATTGAGCCACGTGCGTGCGAATGAGCGCAACGCCGCCTTGCTCGCCGCATACACGCCGAAACCAGGAAAACCTTTCACCGAAGCAATCGACCCGTTCATGAAGATCGATCCGCCGTCGTTGAACAGCGGCAACGCCTTCTGCACCGCAAACAGCGTGCCGCGCACGTTCAGGCCGAAGGCCGCGTCGAAGTGCTGCTCGGTAATCTCGCCCAGTTTGACGGCTTCGCCCCTGCCAGCGCTCGCGAACAGAACGTCGATCTTGCCCTTTTCCCGCTTGACCGTATCGAACAGGCGGTCGAGGTCGTCGAGATTGGCCGCGTCGCCGCGCACGGCGGTCACGTTCCGGCCAATCAGCCTGACGGCCTCCTCGAGCGCCTCCTGCCTCCGGCCCGTGATGAAAACGTAGGCGCCTTCTTCAACAAACAACTTGGCAGTGGCCAGCGCCATCCCGCTCGATCCACCCGTGATGACTGCAACTTTACCCTCAAGCTTTCCCATAATCGCTCCTTTCGAGATGGTCGGCCGCGCGCGTGATCGCTGAACAGACACGCGGCGCGTCGACTCACAACTGTTATTCATTACGCTGCAGCCCACTCCCTTGCTAGTTCTTCAGCGAAGCGGCTGCTATTACGTAACACTTATTACAGATGTCAGGCAAGGCGCATCGGTTACATGATTTTGCCATCCAATGCTAAGATGGCGAGCAAACCTATGAAAACAGGAAACGGAAAGACAGGACGACCGATCAGCTTTGACAAAGACGCGGCGCTAGAGGCCGCCATGCTGCTTTTTTGGGAACGGGGCTTTGAAGGCACTTCCATGGCCGATCTTACCCAAGCGATGGGCCTCAACCCCTCGAGCATCTACGCGGCCTTCGGCGATAAACACGCCCTGTTCCAGTTGGCGGTAAAGCGCTATATGGAAAAGCGAGCGCAATACGCAGGTGAGGCCCTGGAGGAACCGACTCTGGAAAGGGTTGTTCGTGCGCTCTTCGCTAGCACCGTTGCGTTCCTCACCGCGCCCGGTCATCCCCCGACTTGCATGACGCTGTCGGGGGCGGTGGGCTGCAGTGTAGACGCTACGCCGGCGAGGGATATCATGACCGAAATACGTAAACAGAATGAAGCTGCTATGAGGGAACGCTTTATTAAAGCGCGGAGGAGTGGAGAGTTGCCGAAGGACGTCAATGTGGATGATTACACAAGGTATCTGTCGGCGATCATCGCCGGTCTCTCCATCCAGGCAGCGAACGGTGCAACGAAGGCGGAACTCAAGCGGACCGCCCAGATGGCCCTACAGCATCTGGGGTACTGAGCCTTGTTGCGGCCGCTGCGTGGATAAACAGGATGGACAGGATGGCCGTGGCACGTCTTTGGCCGGCGCTCACGAGCCGAGGAGAGCCGGCCCGGGGAAGAATAGGTTTCTCCCTCACACCATTCGAGAGCTTTTGCCAAAAAGAAGAGCCGGACCCGTTGATCCGCCCACCTGGTCACCCGGGATACAACCTGTCAGGGGGTATGTTAGGCCACGCGCGCTACGCCCCCATCGAGAGTGCTTGCCCGCTCCGGGAAACGACCTACTTCGAAGCCTGCTGCTCGGCGAATTTCCCAATCACCGGCACCATGAATTTCTCATTGTTGTATGCCTTGTAAATCAGGAATATCACCAACGCTAACGATCCAAAGCAGAAGACAAGCCACAGGATCAAGTCCAGAATCCAGCCCAGAACCGGAATGAAAGCGAGGATGAACCCCACGATCATCAGCACAATCGAAAGGGCGAACATTCCCGCGGCGAAGAACAGGCACTGAAAAGAATGGAACCGGATGAACCTGTCCTTGTTGTAGGGTTCCATCACCAGGAAGATAATCGCCGGAATGATGGTGACGTAGGCAAGCGCTCCCGCCATGTTGGAAGTGAGCCCCCCTCCCGCGCTCGCTGTCGAGCCGGACGCGGCAGGGGCCATCGCTGCGGGGGTTGCCGCTGCGCCCACCGGTGAACCGCACGCTCCACAGAAGGTCATACCCTCGGCTAATTGCGCACCACACTTTGCACAGAATGCCATGCCCTTTTCTCCTTTTGCGGAATACCTGGGAGGGGAGCGCCGCGACCGGACCAAATGCCAAGTCCGTACCCCAATCCTGATTTTCCGCGTGCTATGAGGAAGCTTTTCGATTCACTGGCTAACGTATTGATACCATAAACACAACGGCGAAACAAGCGGGAAATGGATTCGGTCGGTGGGGGGTTGCGCGCCTCGCCGATGGCGTGTTGTCAGTGACCACCTGGACTCGTCCCCCGCCCTTACCCCTATCGCGCCTCGCTTCGGGTATACTGCCGAATCCCATGCCTGCAAACCCTCTGGCATTTCTTACTTCCAGTTCGTCACGCGAGCGCCACGCCCTGGCCGCCAGCACCCTGGGCTGGATGCTCGACGGGATGGACGTCACGCTTTACGCCATGGTCCTGCGTGAACTGCTGCGCGAACTCCACCTCACGACCGCGCAAGCCGGCCTGCTCGCGTCGGTTACATTGATTGCCTCGGCCGCTGGCGGCATTCTGTTCGGCTGGATTGCCGACCGCTTCGGCCGCCGCGTCGCGCTGATCGCAAGCATCGTCATTTACTCGGTATTCACCGCCGCTTGCGGATTCTCTCACGGCTTGTGGCAACTGGCGGCAATGCGCCTGGGAGTGGGATTGGGCATGGGCGGCGAATGGGCTACCGGCGCGGCGCTCGTCTCTGAAACGTGGCCCGATGAGCATCGCGGCAAAGCTCTGGGACTGATGCAGTCGGGCTTCGCCATCGGCTATGCGCTGGCGGCGGTCATCGCCGCGCTCATCATGCCGCGCTGGGGATGGCGCCCTGTCTTCTTCGCCGGAATCCTCCCCGCGCTCCTCACTCTTTGGATCGGCCGCAGGGTCGAGGAGTCGCCGATGTGGCTGGAGGAACACGGGATTAGGGAGTTCGGGGTTAGGGGTTGGGAATTCGGAATCTGGAATTCAGCAGCGGGCGGTGAAAACTCAAGATTCTGAATTCGTAACTGCCGGGGCAGGGTCTGCTCACCTAATCCCTAACCCCCAAACCCTTAGCCCTAACTCCGATTTTCCATCCCCTAACCCCCAATCCCTAACCCCTAATCCCAGATTCCCTTCCTACGCGAAGGTGATCACCGTAACTCTGCTTATGAACAGCGCCGCACTCTTCGGCTGGTGGGGACTGTTCACTTGGATTCCCGCCTACCTGGCGTTGCCGCTCGCCCACGGTGGGCGGGGGCTATCGCTGGCGGCTTCTTCCGCCTGGATCATCGCCATGCAGGTGGGCATGTGGCTGGGCTACGTGACCTTCGGATTCATCAGCGACGCGGTGGGCCGCAAACGGACTTACGTGTCATACCTCTTCGTTGCGGCGTTGCTTGTGCCCCTTTATGCGCGGTCCCATTCGCTGGCCTTGCTGGTGGTGGGCCCGCTGCTCGCCTTCTTCGGGACGGGGCACTTTACCGGCTTCGGAATCATCACCGCCGAGCTTTTCCCCACTTCCTTTCGCGCCTTGGCCATGGGGCTGACCTACAATTTCGGACGCGCGCTCAGCGCCGCCGCGCCCTGGGCCATTGGCGCAGTCGCCGCGCGCGGGGGCCTTGCTTCCGCCTTCGGGATCAGTGGCCTGGCGTTTTTCCTGGCCGGCGTCCTAGCCCTCGCCCTCCCAGAGACCCGTGGCCGCACCCTGGCGTGACCCTGTAATCACCTCGTCAGCTCGACCGTGTGTTCACCCGCAGGTACCTGAAAACTCGCGCGCCCCTGCTGCACGCGCACCTTCCCTGCCGGCTTGCCGTCGATCCCCAGAGTCAGCTCGCCAGCGTCAAACTCCTTCGTCACAACGACGATGGGGCGCGGTGAATGAATGCTGAAAGTCAATCGCGAAGCTGATGTCTGGTAGTTTCTGACGACCACGCCCGCGTTCGCTTCAAACCTCCCACGTCCATCCCTAACCAGCGCGGTCCTTTCGGGTCCCACGCTGACGTCGTAGGTGTGATTTTCCCAAACTGCGCGGCGAAATTCTCCTTGCGCCGCAGGGTTCAGGGCCCCGAAGCGCAGTCCTTCCCAGGGATTCACGTCGATGTACTGCTCCAGGGGAACGAGGCACAGCAGCGCTCCCCAAGTGTAGTGCGGGTCGCCGCCGCCCGTGCCGCCCCAAGCGTAGTACTGTTCGTTGTCGTGCTGGTTAAACCGCCAATCGTCCATGAACAGGTCGATAGTTCTTCTGTGCGTACTCGAGCGCCACGTCGTCGAACCGGTAGCGATTGATGCCTTCGTAAAGCATGTAGTTGGTCGGACCCCAAATGGTGCCGCGCCAGTAATTCTGGTCGGGGAAGGCCGGATCGTTGCGGGCGATCGTCGGCGCCACGTATTTGCCCCAGAACTCCTTCGGATTCAGCAGATGTTCCTTGATCAGACGGTCCGCCTGCTGCGGAGTGGCGATGCCGGCGAACAAGGGATAGAAATTCGTGGTGGAGAGGCGAGGGGAAAAGCGCCCGTCCCAATAGCGGTTCTCGTAGATTCCGTCCTTCTCGTTCCAGAGTTTATCGCGCACAAGCTGCTTCATGCGCTCGTACTCGGCTGCGAATTTCCTGCTGTCGTCTTCCTTGCCGAGAATGGCGGCGATTTTCGCCAGGCACTCCGCGTCCAAAGTGTAGAGCGAGTTCAGTCCGACATCGGTGAGATTCATCGTGTAGGTGCGTGGATCGTAAGCCGCGTCGTCGTACATGGGACTGTCGTCCATGCCGCTTTCCCACTTGGCGGCCTCAAGACTGCCCCGTCCGCCGATGGAAGGCGTGGAGCCACGGTCGCTTCCCCACTCGAGCAACCCGTCGCGGTTGCCATCGCGCCACGGTTGTCCGTCTCCGCGATCGGCGAGCCACCACTCGTGCCACTTCTTCAATCGTGGATAGGCCCACTCGAGCAAGTCACGATCCTGGCGCCGCTGGTAAACCTTCCAAACCGCGTACGAACCCACAGGCGGCTGCGAGCGGTCGGGGCTGATGCCTCCCTCCGAGGCCACATTCGGCACCACGCCGGTGTCCGTCTGCGACGATAAGATGGCGCGAACGCCGGCGCCGGTTTGCGTCTCGTCTTCAAGGCTCGTCAGGAGCGCGCCGAAAAAGCAATCCCATTCGCCCACCGCCCAGCCGCCCCAACCGCGCGCCCACTGGCGGCTGATGCTGGGAAAAATCAAATCAAATTGAGGCGCGTAGAGCGTATTCCAGAACATGGAATTGCCGATGGCTTCTGGCGCGCCTTCAAACAAACCATCGACACTGGGCCGGTGCGCTGAATAGGCTTCGGCCTTTTCCTGGAGGAGGGCGTCGATCTTCCCCGCCGCCAGCATTTGTTTCGCCTGATCAAGTAGTGGTTGCTTTTCCCAACCGATTATGGCCACAAAATGTGCGGGGGCGGAATCGGCAAACTCCAGCCCCGCCGCACCTCGGAGGGAGTCACTTGGGAGAGGCTCCGCCAGCCGCCCCGGGCCCTCCATCACCGCTTGCAAGTCTGTTAGAGATTGGTAAGCGCCGCTGCCGATGAGGGGCACGTCGGTCATCACCACGAGGCGGGCCGGGTGGTTGAAGACCTTATCGAAATACTTCTCACCGAGAATGGCGCGATGGGATTCATCAATGGCGTAGGCCCCCGATGTCCCCGCGGCGGAGTTGGGAAAGTAGGTTTCGAGCACGAGTTGAAGGCCTTGCGTCGAATTGAGCCGGCCTACCACAGTGGTTTCATTGAGGCGCGACCACTCCAGAATCACCGGAGCTTCTTGCGCAGGATGCCGCCAGCTTACGCGACAATACGAAGCATCGGGAGCGTGCGGCCCCACCTCGCTGACCGCGCCAAAGATCTTGGTCCCATCCAGGAAGCGGCCCCGGCGCGAACCCACCCGCATCCCGAAAGAGATTTGCTGCCCATACGCTTTGGCCATGAAAACCACGCCGTTCCACGCGTCGGGATCGAGTGACTCGATCACCACGCGATCGAACCGCGGCTGGTCTTGCCCTGTTTCGCGCACCTGGGCAAGAAGCCTTGGCGCGAACAGGGCTACAGCGAGAAATGCCGCAACAAAACGCACTTGCTCGCTTCGAGACGGTTTAGGGCGGATGCACACCATACGTACCTCTTCCAGGCCAATTTCAGCGGGCCGTAGCATACCGCAGACTTACGCGCCGCGAAACTTCCTTGTGACCTTCTCCCTCCAATGATCGCTCTCACAATGCCAAAAACCCGTCAGAATGAGTTCAAGACCCATTCAATTTTGTCGAAAAACGCGTGAAAAAGGAGGCCTCTTTTTTAGCTTGGCCTGTGTTTTCATACATATAGTCGGATCATCCTGCATTTTTAACATCTTTTCGCGCCGCATGGCCGATCCGCATCTTGATAACTCACTTATTTTCAATAACTTGACTTTGTTCTGCTTTTTCACAGATGTCCCGTAACTACCTGCCCTTTCATAAATATAGTCGCTTCGAAAGGAGTTTCGAAGAAAAACCGTCCGTAACGACCGGACAATGAACAACTTGCTTTCTTTCAATAACTTGAATTTCTGCCTTCCCCCTGGTTATCCTCCCGATTCTCCCGTAACGGTATGTTTTTTCATGAACATAGTCGCCTGCGAAGCGGAACAATGGGCGGGTGGTTCGCGGCGAGGTAACGGCCAACGTCCCCGAACGAAAAGCAAAGAGTGGGTAGCCGACCTCAGCCCAACCAACTTCAGTATGCTGGCTACTCTTTGCCCGCAGATCATGTTAACGGTGTGCGCAATTTCACCCAAAGACATATCTCCACCCCCTTCTTGAGCAAGTTCATGGCCATAGGCTACGGATATGTAGACGATTGTCCGCTGGGGGTAAAAATGACCCGGATTTCATCGTAAACATCCGGTCGGCTTTTCGTGGCGCAGAGTATTTGCGATCTCGGAGGCATGCGCTTCGTTCTACTATACCCGGGACGCGGTGGTGTCCGAATCTCGAGGCGTAGCGCCCGCTTCCAGCCGGCACCGGAGCCGCCAAGATGGCGGCGCTATGTTCAAATAATGACGCTACACAGGGCGTAGTCGGTGCAGGCGCGGACGGCGAAACATTTGTGGCGCGCAGGACACATGCCCGCTCGGCTTCCAGAAAGCAGCCGTCCCTTAGTGGCGACCTGCCTTCTTTTTCTATCGACTTCTCGGGCGCGTTTGCATCTCCCGCCGCAGGACCGCGTTCATGTGAGTCTGGTATCTCTTACCGTGTGATCGGAACCACGCCAGGACGTCGGCATCGACGCGCAGGCTGATTTGCTGCTTCAGCGGCCGGTAGAACCTTCCCACGTGAATTTCCGACGGGAGCACTTCCATCGCCGAAGCGTCGGAATAATCGATCTTGGAATCGGGCGTTGCGGCCAATGCCTCAAGTTGGGCGCGCTCACGTTCGCCTATGGGAGTAGTAAACAGCGCGCTCGCTGGGATCCGCCTTTCTTGCCGAGATGATGCGGACTTTTTCTTCGCCATTTTCCTCCTCGACCGTACGCACGATCAGCAGCATCGGCTGTCGACCGTGAGCTGTCGGCTGTGAGCTGTTGGCTGTAAGCTGTCACCCGTTACCTGCCATTCACTTTCTTCCGTACGCCGGGCCGTAGTTCGCGCAGGCGCGGTAGTCGGCGCCCTCGGGATCGTGCGTCCCGAAGTGGGTCCAGGCGCTGGGCCGGAAGATTCTTTCTTCGCCCACGTTATGCATGCACACGGGAATACGCAGCATGGATGCAAGCGTGATGAGCTTATCGCCCGTGTGCCCGTAGCAGATTGCTCCGTGATTCGCGCCCCAGTTGTTCATCACCGAATAGACGTCGCGGAACGGTCCCCGGCCCGTCAGCAGCGGCGCAAACCAGGTGGTGGGCCAAGTGGGATTGGTGCGCTCATCGAGCACCTTGTTGACTTTCGGCGGCAGGGCCACGGTATAGCCCTCGACAAGTTGCAGCACCGGGCCCTGGCCTGCGATCCAATTAATCCGCGCCATGGTGGCCGGCATCTCGCAGCACGTCAGGAATTGCGAGGAATAGCCGCCGCCGCGGAAGTATTCCAGCATCGCCGGACCCCATTGCGTGGCTTCGAGGCAAGCCCCAACTTCCTCGGGAGTAATTTCCCAAAATGGCTTCATGACGGATTTGCCGTCGCGCATCTGGCGCCCTGTTGCATCGAGCGTGGCCGCGCCCGAGTTGATCAGGTGCAGAATGCCGCCGCTCGCTTTGCCCGTCAACTTGTGTCCGGTCACGCGCTTCACCGCTGCCGGGCTCCAGTAAGTGCGCACGTCGGCGAAGATCTGCGCCGTATCGGTCAGCAGGTGTCCAAAGAGCATGGTGGCGCCATTCAGCGAGTCGTTTTCCGTGGCAAAGACAAAAGGCTCGCGGATGCCGTTCCAGTCGAAAGAAGAATTCAGAATCGCTTCCATGAAGTCGCCGTTGGGGAAATGATCGGTCCACTGGCGCTGGCCTTGAAAGCCCCCGGCGATGGCGTTGCGGCCCAAGGCTTCTTCGCCGTAACCCAATTCCGCCAAGCGCGGATTGCCCACCATCAGGTCGCGCGCGATGATGGCCATCTTCACCGAAGTCGCCCAATCAGCATCCTTCTTCTCCCGCGACTTCTGCGCCGCGGGAGGATTCCAGTCTTTCCCCTCAGGGCAATGCGCCTTAACCCAGGCCATGGCGCGATCAAACTCTGCCGGGTCGTAAATCTTTTCGTCGATGCGGCGCGCGAACTCTGACATGTCCACGTACTCGTTGCGCATGCCGAGGTAATTCTGGAAGAAATCCGCATTCACCATGGAGCCGGCAATGCCCATCGAGACGGCGCCCAGAGACAGATAGGACTTGCCCCGCATCTCCGCCGCCGCCAATCCCGCCTTGGCGAATTGCAGCAATTTCTCCTGCACATCATCGGGGATCGAGGTGTCGGTGGAATCCTGCACGTCCTGCCCGTAAATGCCGAAAGCCGGCAGCCCTTTCTGGTTGTGTCCGGCCAATACCGCAGCCAGATAGACCGCGCCCGGCCGCTCGGTGCCGTTGAAGCCCCACACCGCTTTGGGAATCAGCGGGTCCATGTCCATCGTTTCCGAGCCGTAGCACCAGCATGGTGAAACCGTGAGTGACACGCCTACTCCAGCGTGCGCAAACTTGTCGGCGCAATCGGCCGCTTCCGCCACGCCGCCAATGCAGGTGTCCGCCACCACGCACTCCACCGGCAGGCCATTCGGATGGCGCAGGTTCTTCTCCAGAAAATCCGCCGCCGATCTCGCCATACGCATCACTTGCACTTCCAGCGATTCGCGTACGCCCTTGCGGCGCCCGTCAATCGCCGGTCGAATCCCGATCTTCGGCAATGCCCCCCGCAACCGCTTCTGTGGTCCGATCATCTTCAGCTCCTCAGTCTTAGCCATGGTCGTTTGTCCCCCTCCAATGGGTGCATCATTGTAACGCCAAAGACTGGTCTTTGCGCCCAGGGGCTAGAGACTATTTTGACCGTGGCGACGGAAAAACGACGCAATGACTGAATCCTTGCGCTTGGCCCGGAGGTTGAGCTGTGGTCTAATCTCCATGCACGTGGCTCGCGCGGGAGGAAGGATGGAGACCAACAACCCTCAGACGCTGAGACTTCTATCGCTATTTCTCAAGCTATTCGGCGCGATACCGCTGCTGATAGGCCTCGGGCTTCTCACCGGCGCATGTTTCAGCCTCAACCACCAATACACTATTGTGAAAACATGGCCGACGGTCGATGCCGAAGTGGCCAGCAGTGAGCTGACCCATCGCCGGCAGACAACTGCCGAGTCCCGCCATCCCACAACGGTATATCAGGCGCACATCGACTTTCGGTATTCGGTCGGCGGCAAGCAATACACTTCCCCAGCGGGTAGAGACTACTCTTCCTCAAGCTATGCGGAGATGAAGCAGAAAGTGGATACCTACGCTCCCGGGACACATCACCCGATTCGTTATAACCCCGCGAACCCGAATGACATTCGCTATGATGCCGGCTTTTCGTTTGAATTTTTCCTAGCGCCGTTCATCCTCGCCATCACGGGGATAATGTTCACGTTCGGGGGCGTGGCGATGTTCGTCGTGGCAAGGGTCGTAGGGAGGGCGAACGTTCGTTGCCCATCTTGCGGCGCGATGGTGAGGCGCACCGATCCGCGGTGCCCCAACTGTGGCACGGGACTTTTGCAAGGTAGCGGGTAACACCGTCGCGCTGAGCTGCGGCCTGTTCAGTGAAGAGTCTCGGCCTTTCCATATTCATTTTCTTACACGGTGACTCGTGCGCCAGATACCACCTCGGCGCGACCGCGCCTCCCCTGCGGATTCAGCTGAGCATGTCCCACATCTTTGGCTGGACACGGAGGGTGCGGAAATCGGGTCCGAGCCGGTGCTTAAACCCCGAAGGGGTGAGCCTTGAATAGCCGTGGGCAAGGGCACGGTTTGGGTGCCCGCCGCCCACGGATCGCGGCGTGAGATCGACTCCGACCCCGAAGGGGTCAACCGCCCCGCCTCCCCTCGCCCACCTCTGCCTAAGAACATCACCCCCCAGTCGCACCGTCGACCCCTCCAGGGTCGGGAGATAAAGGATCGTCAACCGTGGGCGGCGGGGGACAAACAGCGTCTCCTTGCCCACTGCTATTCAAGGCTCACCCCTGCGGGGTTCCGAACGACTCTTCCTTAGCACCAGGAGTCGACCGATCCGGGTCTATCGTGCTCTCGCTCAGCCGAGCCGCTTGGGTGATGAGGTAATTCCGTTCTGGGATACTCGTTGTGCGGTTGGCGGCAATCCGGTAATGATTGATTGCAGCCTGATAGTCTCCCGCCATTTCCAGCAGATGGGCACGCACGGCGTCAAGGCGATGATGGCCGGCCATTCGTGCATCGGAATCGAGCGCTCGGAGCAGTTCCAGTCCCTTGGACGGGCCCTGCACCATGGCGGCGGCGATGGCGTGATTGAGAATCACCATGGGATTGTCGGATATGCGTTTGAAGAGGTCGTAGAGCGCCAGGATTTGCGGCCAGTCGGTATCCTCGGCGCGGGCCGCCTCGTCATGGACGGCGGCGATGGCGGCCTGAAGCTGATATGCGCCAATCGATCCTTTGGCGAGAGCTGCGGTCAGGAGCGCGACGCCCTCGGAAATCTCCGCCTGGTCCCAAAGAGTTCGATCCTGCTTCGTCAGCGGGATCACCTCGCCGTCCTGTCCAGTTCGTGCCGTGCGTCGCGCGTCGGTTAGCAACATGAGCGCCAGCAATCCCGCGACCTCCGAGTCGTCGGGAAGCAAGGTGTGAACGGATCGCGCGAGGCGGATGGCTTCACGGGAAAGTTCGAGCCGCTGGAGATGCGGCCCCGCGCTGCTGGTGTAGCCTTCATTGAAAATGAGGTAGAGCACGTGCAGCACGGACCGCAGGCGCTCGGACCGCTCCCGGATGGTCGGCATCTGGAAGGGAACGCCCGAAGCCTTGATGCTGTGCTTCGCGCGGCTGATTCGCTGCGCCATGGTTGCCTCGGGAACCAGGAAGGCGCTGGCGATTTCGGCGGTGGTCAAGCCGCCCACCGCCCGTAATGTGAGGGCAATGGCTGATGAGGGAGTAAGGGAGGGATGACAGCACATAAAGACCAGGGTTAGGGTGTCGTCCTGATCCGTTTGATTCTCGAGGTCCGGCGCCGGAGTCAGGATTGTGGACTGGATCGCGACCTCAGCTTCCCGTCGCCGGCGAGCCTCCTCACTGCGCAGGTAATCCATCATGCGCCGTGAAGCAACCTGAATCAGCCATCCGCGAGGATTTTCGGGAGCGCCCTCCCGCGGCCATTGCAGGGCTGCTGCGACCAGTGCCTCCTGCACGGCGTCCTCGGCGGCAGCGAAGTCGTGGAAACGCCGGATGACTGGGCCGAGCACCTGCGGCGCAAGTTCGCGCAACAGGTGCTCGATCGGAACGTCCAGAGGTTTTCCTGTCACTGCAGCATCTCTCCAGGTCACGACAGGTCGTCGGTCCTTCGGCTCATGATCTGCCGCACTTCAATCGGCATGCTCAAGCGTGCCCCGCCAGGGCCGGGGCCTCCCGATAGCCGGGCGGCGATCTCACAAGCGCGCTCCGGACTCTCGACATCCACAAGCCAATAACCCAGCAGAAATTCCTTGGCTTCCGGAAATACGCCGTCTGTGACGGGCACGCCGTTATTACCGGCGCGAACCACCTTGGCCTGATCCGGGCCCGCCAAGCCGTCATTCGCTACCAACTCTCCGGAATCGGTCAGGTCCTTATTGAGGTCCCTCAAGAATGCGAAGTGAGCCTCCACGTCGCTTTTGGACCATGCGCGATAGGTATCGACGCCCGCCTTCGTGCCGGTCATCATCAGGATGTACTTCATGTTTTTATGCTCCTCTCGTTTCATCATTTTAGCGCTCGTAATTTGCGCTTTCATAGGGTGGTCGGAGCGGAAGGAGTGTTCTCGACATCCGGGAAAAGGAAATTTGAAAAAGGCGGTATTCCGCCGTTATGTCGATTTCTGAGGTCGAGAGTCGACATGCGGTGGAGGTTCGAAAATGACCAGCGATGCAATGGTAATGGATGGACGCCAGACCGATAACGCAACGGTCGTGGCTGTGCGAGTGCAATGAGGTTTCTACAACCCTTTTTCCGCGAGATCAAAGGCGCGTAGGACGGCGCGGGCCTTGTTCTGGCACTCTTCATGCTCGCGCGCGGGGACGGAGTCAGCCACGATGCCGGCGCCGGCCTGCAAATATGCTATTTTATCTTTGATTAATACCGTACGGATGACGATACAGGAGTTGAGATTACCGGAGAAATCTTGATATAACACGGCGCCCCCATAAAGGCCGCGGCGGGTGGGTTCGAGTTCGTCGATGATCTCCATGGCGCGGACTTTGGGCGCGCCGGTGAGCGTCCCGGCGGGAAAGCAGGCGGCGAGCGCGGCATAACTATCGGCGTCGGGGCGCAACTGGCCCGTGATCTGAGAGACCAAGTGCATGACGTGCGAGTAGCGCTCGACAAACATGATATCTGTCGGGCGTACGGAAGAGAACTCCGAGACGCGGCCGACGTCGTTGCGGCCAAGATCCACCAGCATAATGTGCTCGGCGCACTCCTTCGCGTCGGACCGCAGTTCTCCTTCCAGGCGCTTATCCTCTTCGTCGGTCTTCCCGCGCGGGCGCGTGCCGGCAATCGGCCGGTACTCCACATGGCGGCCCGAAACTTTCACCAGCATTTCCGGCGAGGAGCCGAGCACGGTGGATTCTCCGAGGCGCAGGTAGTACATGTACGGCGAAGGATTGACGGCCCGCAGGGCGCGGTAAACGTCAAAGGCGGGAACGCGGACGGGGACTTCGATGCGCTGTGAAAGCACCACCTGGAAAATGTCTCCGGCACGGATGTATTCCTTTGAGCGCACGACCATCGCCTCATAATGCGGCCTGGTCATGTTCGTACGCACACGCAACGGTCCCTTCGGCTTGCGCGTGCGCGACAGCTTAAGGGGCCGGCGCAAGCGGCTTTCCAAATGATCAAGGTGGCGGCAGGCGTCGTCGTACTTGGTCCGGAGGCTGCCTTTTCCTTCCTCCGTCAGCACATTCGAGATCAGGAACAGCCGGTGCTGCACGTGATCGAATGCCAAGACGTTCGAAAAATACATGAAGACCGCGTCGTCCAAATCAACGTCCGCGTCCACTCGCGGCGGCAGCCGCTCCAGCATGCGCACGGCTTCGTAAGAGAGATAACCCACCGCCCCGGCGGTGAAGGGCGGCAAGCCGGGAATGTCGACGGACTTGTAGCGCGCGCCCAGATGGCGCAGGAATTCGAAAACGTTGCCGGTGTGCTCTTCCCGGTGCGGTCCGCGGTGTACGGTAATGCGGTCGCCGCGGCAAGAGATGATTTGAAAGGGGTCAATGCCAAAGAATGTATAGCGCCCCACACGCTCGCCGCCCTCCACGCTCTCGAGCAGGAAACTGTGCGGATGCAAATTTGCGTCGCGTCCTTGCTGCGGCGAAAGGCTGAGAAAGGCGGAAACAGGACTCAGCAGGTCAGCCACAATGGTGCGGTAGACGGGCACGACGTTGCCCTGCGCGGCCAGGCGCTTGAATTCGGCGAAATTGGGAAGAGAGTCGGACATTTAATTAAAAGGATCAAGGCCAACAGAACGGCCCGCGAAGTTATTCAGTCACTTCCGCTGTCACGCCCAACAAATATCAAACCCTTCACGAGTAGCTCTGAACTTCATCCTTCAGATTTCATCCTTGTCCGGAGTGATCAAGCGCCGAGCGCACCGCTTGTTCCATCAGGGCACGAGGAGCGGAGAGCCCGGTCCAGATTTCGAATTGTCGCGCGCCCTGGGCCACCAGCATTTCCAGACCGGAAATAGTGGTCAGGCCACGGCCGCGGGCCTCGGTAAGGAAGCGCGTGCCGAGGGGAAAGTAAACCATGTCAAAAACCACGCGCACGCGCAGTCGCGCCAAGTCAATGGGAGCGCTATCAACGTGCGGGTACATTCCCACGGGCGTGGCGTTGATGACTGCGTCAACCTCCAGGCTCTCAGCGTTATTCCAGGGCACCACTTGTGCAGCCACCCCGCGCGCCAAGGCTCGGGCCGTTGACTCGCGCCGCGCCGTAATGATCACCTCCGCGCCCTCCGCGCGCACGGCATAGGCGGCCGCTCGCGCCGCGCCCCCCGCACCGATAATCAGGATGCGGCTGCCCGCGAGGCGCAAACGCTTGGTGAGAACTTCCACTACGGCGGCAGCGTCGGTGTTCCATCCAAGGTAGCGGCCGCGCTGCAAGGCGACGGTATTGCAGGCGCCAATTCGATTTGCCAGCGGGTCCACCCAATCGAGGGCGCGTAGGATGGCACGCTTGAAAGGCATGGTCACGGCAAATCCTTGTAGCTCCACTCCGCGCGCGAAAGCAAGAAAATCCGAAAGTTTGCCGGTCTGGCAAGGCAGGAATGCCGCGTTTACATGCTTGGCCTGAAAAGCCGCGTTCTGCATAGCCGGTGATAACGAGATGGAAGCATGCGAGCCCAGCACGCCATATACTTGCGTGCGGCTTTCCAGGCGTTCCACCCGGTAAACCGAGCGCATGACTTCCGCCGAAAATTGCCCCGCTGCGGCGGGAGAATGATTGAGCGGCGCCGCGTACGTGAATGCCGACCCCCAAAGCAGGGAGAGCAGGCGCGAGGGGATTCCCGATGCCCCCATGGCTAAGGCCACCAACTTCGGTGCGCCGCGCCGATGGGCTTTGAGCAATCGCTGAATCTGTAAGTTGTCGCGGAGGTAGCGCGCCTGCGTGGCGATTTTTACGACCTGCACCGGCAGCCGGACCAGGCGGCGATAGACCGGCGCCAGGGGAGGAGTTTTCTGGAAGTCATGGTGGGAAACAATAATCTTGGCAGCCTGGAGCGCTTGGAGAAGGGCTGTGCCGCCTTTCTGCAGTGATTCGATTTCGACGTCAACCCATTGACAACCGGCTCGTACGGCTGCGGCGAGGATGGCGGTCTGGTCGGCCAGGGTTCCCGTCATCATGCCGCCCGCCGCCACCAGGCGGCACGTGGCAATGGTCTGGGGAAAATGCAGCCGCGTGAGCATTTGGTGGAGTTGCGATTCAAATTGCGAAAAGTCCTGGAGGTAGTCGAGCCGCAGCTCATACCCCACCGGCACCCCAGAAACATGGATGGCTAGCGCCTCCATAGCGCTCAGGGTGGGCGCTGCCAAAGTTACAAAGATGCGCGGTGAGCTCGGCTTGGCCAAAATCAAGTCCTCAGTCCCGTGATTCCCTCGGCTCAAACTCTTGAATATAAAGGTTTTGGTGGCATAATGGCAAGAAATTTGGCTCGCAGGCCAACTTCCGGTCGAGCTGGGGACCCAACACCGCCCCAGGCACTCTCTGTAACCGTTTACAACAAAAGGACTAAGGGAACACCGGTGCGAATCGTCTATTGCACCCGGCTGGCCGACTCGCTGCCAGGCGGCGGTGGGGGTGTGACCATTAGCCCGAGACCTTGCAAAAGCAGGACGGTGCGTTGCGCGGCGCCTCGCCACACGAGCTGGCAACCTTCGCCCTGGCAATTCTGCACGTAAACGTCCCCGCCGGAATACTCCAAGCTACAGTTCTTGAACTTGCAGTTTACATAGACGCCCTCGTCTAAAACCACATGCTGATTCTCGAAAACCTGGTTCTCGTATCGATTCATAGGTTCACCTGGACCGCGTGTTGGCAACGCCTCGATGAGGCTACCATCCACGCAGCAAGGATGCAAGCAGGCGACGTAGACTAAAGCTCGTGCGTGTTCTGGCTTGCGTTGTGACCGTTCCCTATGTATAAATCGCTTCATTGGATGGGGAAGGTCCGGCGAGCGCGTGGGGCTTTATCCTCGTCCGTTATCTGAACAAACTCCTTTGAGGTGGACCGTGAGAAAACGAGCCATGAGCATCTTGTTCACTTCCACGCCAGCCCTCCGCACCCGACACCTAGCGCGGGCGTCGTATGGATCCGGCTTTGCCTGGGTGGTTCTCTGGTTCATGAGCTTTGCGGCCACTTTCGGGATCACTGGCCGAGGTTATTCCCAGGCAGGGTCTCAGAACACGCTGAGTAGCGGAACCACACTCTACGTACGGCTGGTGACCCCCGTCAGCACCAAAAGCTCGCATCTCAACCAAACCGTCACGGCCCAAGTTGTGCGGGAGGTCACGAACGGCCAGGGGGTGCTGATTCCGATCGGAGCGATTGCGTCGGGAAAGATCGAAAAGCTGATTCCCTCATCGCAGCCCGCCGACCACGCGCGCCTTTTGATCCGCTTCACCGAGTTGGCCATCCCCAATCATCTCCCCCTGACCTTGACCGCCCATTTAACGGAAGTGGAGAACGCGCGAGAAACGGTGCTCCCGGACGGCACCATTCAAGGTGTTCTGGAGAAGGATTCCCCCATTGGGCGCGTGGACGGAATGTTGGACAGATTAGGATCCACAGGCACAACAATGGAGAAGATAGGGGGCAAGACCTTCGGCAAGCCGGATACCACCATTGACTACCCGTCGGGTACGGATCTGGAGTTGGCGCTGGATCAACCCCTCGCCGTAGGTTCCACCTCGCCCCCGGCAGTGGCGACGCAAATCGCACCGGCTCTGGCGGATGCTGTGCAGAAGCTGCTTGCCGACGCGCCGAATCGATGCGAGAGCAAGTCAAAGAAGCCTGGAGACCCGCTCAACTTGGTCGTCATTGGGAGTTCCGACCAGATTCTCAACGCCTATAAACTAGCCGGCTGGGTTGAGCCCAGCAAATTAAGCAGGAAGTCGGGGACGGGAACGGCCCGGGCCGTGTGGGACGATCAAGGCTACGGCCAAGCGCCCGTCTCGGACCTCTACCTTTTCGGCCACATGGAAAACTTCGCCTTCGAAAAAATGCTGAACACGTTCTTGAAGCGTCACCATCTGCGCCTCTGGCGGACCACGGCGACGACGCCCGACGGCCGCGAAATCTGGCTCGGCGCCTCCACCCACGATACGGGTCTGGATGTGCACCCGGGGGTGATCTCGCACGCCATCGATTCCGACCTCGATTTGGAGCGAGCCAAAGTGGGGGCGGATCTGATGGCAAGCGGAACGGTCGCAGCCGAACAACTTGTGACCCGACCCAATCCTCTTTCCGAAGGAAAGACGGCTACGGGTGCCAACTGGAAAACCGATGGGCAGTTGCTGGTGATAGAACTGAAGCCGACCAGCACAATGTGAGCACACGAACAAGGCGTTTTGGATTGACGCCCTTTGCGCGCGCGATGTATGTTTCCTTGCGAGGGAAACATCCCTTGTTCGCCCCAGGTCTTTGCTTCGTGCGTGAGGTCAACCATGGCTTCGACTCCAGCGTCCCCGACCGCGGCAGCTTTGCGCGTCACCGGTAAGATCATCGACACGGTGGTAAAGGTATCCGTGGACGCCACTCGCCCCTTGCCTATGGCGTGCGCGCTGTACGCTGTCGAAAACGCCGAGGGAATGTGGCTCTGCGCTTATTACGGTGCCAACCGCAGCGTCTTTGATTACCTTCCCCAAAAGGACGCTGAAATCGACGAGGCCAAACTCGGTATCGCCTTCCTTCACAAGGAATTCATTCCTACGGACCAATACCAGCCCGCGCAGTGGGAGCAATTCAAGAAAGACCGGTTCATGGCTTACGGCGCACACGGCGAATGACCTTGGCAGAGCTGGCAGTCGACAGCTAACAGTCGTCAGCTAAGAGCAAACAGTGAACGGTTGGCACCAACTGTAAGCTGCCGCCTGTTCGCTGTTTGCGTCCTTTTCCACTTCCCGCTCGTGTGCGGGTTTTCTGTTATAATCCTCACCAGGCCTCTTTTTTCACGAACATTGATGGGCAGTGCAAGCATTGAAATTGAAGCGAAGACTTGGGGGACCCCCTGGCCAGAGTTGGAAGCAGTCTTGCTTCCCGGCCAATCAAAATCTGGAGGTAAACATCGATGAGTTTGTCAAAGAGGACGGCGACGACGTTGGTGTTGGGGCTGGCTGTAACCGGCGGATTGTGGGCGCAGCGCGGCGGCGGTGGCATGATGGGTGGTATGCCGTCACTGCCCGGGCTCTCGAATCCTACCGTGGGCTCTGGCTCCGAATACCTGGTTACATCGAAGGGCAAGGAAATGGACGTCACCACCGTTGCCTTGGGCAAAGAGGATGTTGATGGCGCCGCCGGCTTCTGGATGGAAACGCGGATGACCAGTCCCGATGGTAGCGGCGAAATGGTGATGAAGATGTTGACCGTCTCCACGGGCCCGCAACCCGGCGTTAAACGCATGATCATGCAGCGGCCAGGTCAGCCCCCCATGGAAATGCCCACCATGATGATGTCGATGATGCAACAACACCAGCCTCATCCGACCCCATCTGGAGCTGGGGGAGCAGCCGACCGAGGTGAGCTGGTTGGCACGGAATCGGTCACCGTCCCCGCCGGCACGTTTTCATGCCAGCACTACCACAAGCAGGAACAGCACGGCCCGGTTGACATGTGGATTTCCACGGATGTGACTCCTTACGCGATGGTGAAGCTGACCAGCTCTGAAACGACTATGGTGTTAAAGAAAACTCTGACCAACGAAACGTCGCATATCAAGGGTGAACCGCAGAAGTTCCAGATGCCGCAAATGCCCAATTAGGCCGATCCCTCCGTTCACCAAAGTGTCGCGGGCCGGGACCTCCGGCCCGCACAGTTTTTCATCCTTCGCCCATCCAGGCGCCATAGGGCTTGAGTGCCTCGACGTTGTCGCACACCGCTTTGATCGCGGCGGTGATGGGCACCGCCAGAATCAGGCCGAACCCTCCCCACAACCAGGACCAAAACATCATCGCGATGGTGACCGAGAGCGCGTTCAAATTGACGCGTTGGCCCACCAGCTTGGGCGTGAGGACATTGACGGCCACGAAATGAACCACCGACACGGCGACACCGATGATGATGAAGGGAGCGGTGGTGTCATACTGCATCAGCCCGACCAACAAGGGAGGAAGGATTCCCAGCGCCACACCGATATAGGGGACCAGGCTGAGAAGCGCGGAAAGGGGTCCCATCAACAACGCGTATTGGAGATGGATGAGAGCGAACACCGGCGTGATGATGCAGGCGGAAATGAGCCCGACAAGGAGATTCCCCACCACGAATTGACGCAACATGCGGGAGATGGCATGGATTACATCTTCGGCCTGCTGGCGCCGTTTAATGTGGAAAAGGTTCAGCGTCGCTGCCCACAACTGGTTCTTCGAGGTGAGCATGAAAAACACCAGAAAGGGAATGAACATCACCGTGACGGTAAAGGCGTAAACCGAGCCGATGCCCCGCAGCAGAAATTGCTCGTAGGGTGATTCCTGCTGCAAGCGCACCGTCGGCATGTTCGCTTCCGGCGACACCGGGATGATGGTCTGCGTGCTCTGCTGAAGGTTATGGGCCGTCACCTGAAGATGCGCAGTGATTTGCTTTAGCCGAGCAACCAGCGTGGGCATCGCCTCCACAAACGCCTGGGCGCGATCGTAGATCACATAGATCATCAGGTACGCGACCGTCAGCATCAGTAGCACCATGACCAGCGACGCCAGCCAGCGCGGAATTCTCAATCGTTCCATCACCTTCACTCCGGGGTCGAGGACGGAGGCGATCAGGATCGAGCAGATCAAGGTGATGACGACGGAACTGGCGTAGTAGATGCACCCGAAAAGAACGGCAATGGCGATGATTTTGACGCTGGCCGAGGCAGATGCCGCGATGGGAGACTCAAAGTGGGTTTCAGACATGACGTGCCTCGAAAGGAATTCTAGCTTGCCGCGCCATGATTTGCCAGAGAAGGGAACGCCCCTGCGGCATGGCCATAACTTCAATCCAAACGTCGTGCCCGTGCCACACTTGCTTCCCATGGGGCAGGCGGGGAGATGCATAGTATAATGGCTTTTTGGAATGTCCACGACTCAAAGTGTCTCTCTTAGGGGTGAAATATCCAGAAGGGAAGGCGACGGAACACTCGGGCGCCTCAAGGATGGAATGAAATTTTCGCGTCGCAACTTGCTCGGCTCTTCCGCAATACTTCTTGGATCCGGAATTCTCGATGCGCTCACCACGCCCCTCTGGCGATGGACAGGAATGCCCGTGCTTCAAGCCGCCACGGCGCCTGTTCCGCAAGCGCCCATTCCCGTCACCTTCGTGGATGTGGCCAAGGAAGCCGGCCTCGACATCCCCAACGTTTGGGGCGGCGTTAAACACAAGAAGTACATTATTGAAGCCAAGGGCAGCGGGCTCGCCTTCTTCGACTACGACCAGGATGGCTGGCTCGACATCTACCTGACCAACGGCGATCGCATGTCGGGTGAGGAACCCTATCCCGACGGCAAGACGCCCACCCAGCACCTTCTTAAGAACAATCGCGACGGCACGTTCACGGATGTGACGGAAAAGGCCGGCTTGTCCCGCACCGGATGGGGCACTGGCATCTGCGTGGGTGACTACGACAACGACGGCTGGGACGACTTGTTCTGCGGCTATTGGGGTCACAACGTCTTGTGGCACAACAACGGCGACGGCACTTTTACGGATGTGACCAAGAAGGCGGGCTTGTGGGAAGATCGCGTACGCTGGGGTTCGGGCTGCACCTGGATTGATTACGACCGCGATGGGTTTCTTGACCTCTTCGTGTGCAACTACATCGAACTTGACATTGAGCATACTCCGGTGCCGGGGCAAACCGGCTATTGCCAATGGAAAGGCATTCCCACGATGTGCGGGCCGCGCGGATTGCAGGGTGGCGCGAACATCCTGTATCACAACAACGGCAATGGCACGTTCACCGATGTTTCCGAGAAGGCGGGTATCCTGAAGCCCGGGGCGCGCTACTCTATTACCGCCGTTTCCTACGATTTTGATAACGACGGCTGGCCCGATATCTATGTGGCGGTCGATTCCGAACCCAGCATTCTTTTCCACAACAAACACGATGGAACGTTTGAAGACATCGCGGTGATGGCCGGATGCGCATACAACGAAGACGGGCAGGAGCAGGCCGGCATGGGACTCGGCGTGGCCGACTACGACGGCGACGGCTGGCTCGACATCTTCAAGACCAATTTCTCCGACGACACCCCTGATTTGTATCACAACAACGGTGACGGGACATTTACCGATGTGACGTTTGTTGCGGGCCTGGGCGTGAACACGCAATACGTATGCTGGGGCGCCGGCTTTATGGACTACGATAACGATGGGTGGCCCGACATCTTCCACGTCACTGGCCACGTCTACCCGGAAATCGAAGAGTACCATCTGGATGCGAAGTTTGTTTCGCCCCGGCTCGTCTATCGCAATCTCGGCAATGGTAAGTTCAAGGACGTTTCCAAAGAAATGGGGCCGGGCGTGGCAGAGGAGTATTCCAGCCGCGGTTGCGCTTTTGGCGACTACGACAACGATGGCGACATCGATGTGCTGGTCCTGAACATGAACGACCGCCCCTCGCTTTTGCGCAACAACGGCGGCAACAAGAACAACTGGGTCACCATCAAATTGCTCGGCACGCAGTGCAACCGCACGGCGATCGGAGCGCGCGTCCGCGTGGTAACGGGAAAACATGCGCAAATCGACGAGGTTCATTCCGGTACCAGCGTGATGTCACAAAGCGACCTGCGCCTCCATTTTGGACTCGGGTCCTCTTCCCAGGTGGACGTGATCGAGGTGAAGTGGCCCACCACGCAGAAGGTCGAGAAGTTTACCGATATACCCGCCAACCAGTTCCTCACCATCAAGGAAGGCGCGGGCATCGTCAAACGCGACCCGCCCAGCGGCGCTGCGAACACAACCAAGGACGGTGGGGGAATCGTCAAGGCAAAAGCCAGCAAGACCGATCAACCGAGCCTTGCCGCGAAGCCCTGAAGGCCCCATCGCCCACCGGTAGGCCTGATACCTGACACCTGCCCTTATTTGTTTTCATCAACATCCCCGGATGAACCTTCATTTCTGGCATTTTCCTGGGTCCCCACCGGAGGGTCGTCCGGAAACCGACCGATCGCCACCCCTGACACCTGGCACCTGACACCTGCCCTTATTTGTTTTCATCAACATCCCCGGATGAACCTTCATTTCTGGCACTTTCTTGGGTCCCATCGGAGGGTCGTCCGGAACCGGCCAGCCACCCTCTACGACCTTCCGTCTGCCGCTCCCGGCCTTCTTTTCGAGTCGGGTTTGGAGTAGGCCATTGCTGTGTGCTTCCACGCAAAAGATAGTCGTCCATATACTATACAAGCAATAGTCCATCCATTATGAAGCCTGGCGCGGACTCGATGCCCGAAAGCCGGAAGAATATTTGAATTTTGGAGCCTGAATTTCTTGCCGGTAGGATTGCTGCGCGCGAGATCCCCGCACTCCCCCCTCAGAGCCGCGAATTGCTTTTGCCCGGAGGGACCGGGTGTTAGAATGTGCCCGCCGACTTCCCGCGTTCGTATGCGGTTCAAAGAGCGGGATTGAGAGGAAGTCGAGGGCTAGATATGTTCGCGGCTGGGTGTTTGCCCACGTAAACTTGTTTGTCCCGGTGGCGGAAGACGAACGAGGCAAAGTCCCGAAGGAGCGATTCCAGGAGTCTATAATGCGCAATATTCTCCATACCATAATCTTTACGGTGCTGGCGGTGGGGCCTCTTCCCGCTGCCATCAACCCGACTGTAAAGGTCGATGGAGGGCTTGTTTCCGGCATTTCCGGAAGGGATCCGTCGATCATCACCTTCAAAGGAATTCCGTTTGCCGCCCCGCCAATTGGAGACCTGCGGTGGCGCGCGCCGAATCCGGTTTTGCCCTGGCAAGGTGTGCGCCGGGCGAATCAGTTCTCGGCCAGTTGCGTTCAGAATGTGGTCACCGAACGCAAGCCGTGGACGCACGAATTCATGACGCATGGTGAGATCAGTGAGGACTGCCTCTACCTCAACGTCTGGACCCCGGCGAAATCATCCTCGGAGAAACGGCCGGTTTTCGTTTATCTGTATGGCGGCGGCTTTATGGAAGGATCGGCGGCGGTGCCGGTTTACGATGGCGAGGGTTTGGCGAAGAAAGGCCTCGTGATGGTGACAATCAACTATCGCTTGGGAATCTTAGGATTCCTGGCTCTTCCCGAATTAACCTGTGAGTCCGGCCACCAAGCTTCGGGCAATTACGGATTGCTCGATCAAATCGCCGCGCTCCGGTGGGTGCATGAGAACATCTCCCATTTTGGCGGCGACGCGACCCGCGTGACCATCGCCGGACAGTCTGCCGGTGGGATGTCGGTGCACGACTTGACGGCGTCCCCCTTGGCGCGAGGTTTATTTCAACGCGCGATTGTGGAAAGCGGCGGCTCCAGTATTGGCAGAGGCGGCATACCCCTTCGCCCCCATTCCCTGGCTGAGGCCGAGGCAGCGGGTCAGAAGTTCGCGGAGGCAAAGGGAGCGAAGTCGCTCGCGGAACTGCGTGCGATGAGCTGGCAAAAGCTGATCGAACCCGTGCCGGAAAACGCTTCGGGGAGCACCGGAGCCCCGCCCGGCCTGCGGTTCGCACCCATCGTGGATGGGTACTCGCTGCCGGCTCCGTTCATGGAAATCATCGCCCAGGGAAACCAGAATGACGTGGTGACACTGACCGGCGCCAATCTGGGGGAACTAGGGGGATTGGGCCCGCCTGCTGGCCCCGTCCCAGCGGAGACCTTTCGCAACCGCGCGAGAGAGAAGTATGGCGATGTGGCCGGTGAATTCCTGAAGCTTTACCCTGCTGCGACCGACGAGCAGGTAGGGATGGCGCAAGCCCAGAGTGCCCGTGATCAAGCGCTCGTGGCGATGTACCTTTGGGCGAGGGAGCGATCAAAGACCGCCAAGACGAAGGTGTATGAGTACTTGTGGGATCACACCCTTCCCGGGCCTGACGCCGGGCGCTTTGGGGCGTTCCACACTTCCGAAGTTCCCTACGTTCTGAACACGCTCTACATGTCGGACCGTCCGTTCACCGAGGCTGACCGGAAGATCGCCGATATGATGTCGTCCTACTGGGCGAATTTCGCCGCGTCGGGAGATCCGAATGGGAAGGGTCTTGCTCGATGGCCTTCGATCAGCGAGAAGCCGGAAATCATGGAAGTGGGCGATAAGACAGAGCCGATCCCGGTAGCGGGCAGTCCGGAGAAGTTTAGCTTCTTCGCGACGTTTCTCTCGAAATAACAATTGCGGCAGAACGCCTTCGCACGATTGGATCTCGTATCGATTGTTCGCGGGCGCCCGCGGGGCCCACAACGAGGTGGACGAACGGAGAACGACATGAATCGAAGGGCATTCCTGAGTGCTGTCGCAGGTCTTGCGGCAGGGGATTTGGGCGCGACGAGCGTGCCGATCCCGATTATCGATACGCACATCCATCTGTTCGACCCCAGGCGTCCTCAGGGCGTGCCCTGGCCCGAGAAGGACAACAAGGTGTTGTATAAGCCCGCGCTGCCCGAGCGCTTTCGCCGGGTCACGCAGGGGTTGGGGATCGTCGGGGCCATCGAGATTGAATGCAGCCCCTGGTTGGAAGACAACCAATGGGTTCTGGACATCGCCGCCCACGACACGATGATCGTCGGAACCGTGGGGGACCTGGTGCCGGGAACGCCGGACTTCCGCAAACAGTTGGAGCGGTTTCACCGGAATCCTCTATTTCGCGGTATCCGGTACGGAAATCTCTGGGGCCGAAACCTGGCCGAGGACATGGCGAAAGGAAATTACATCTCCGACCTCAAAGCTCTTGCCGATGCCAATCTGGGGATGGACTCGGCGAACCCGGACCCCGCCCTTGTCTCGGCCCTGGTAAAGCTCACTGATAAGGTTCCTAATTTGCGGCTGGTTCTCGATCACCTGCCGCAGTTGGAGCCACCAACGGAGCCGATGGCTCGCAAGCAACTCCAAGCCGATTTGCGGGAGCTGGCAAGTCGCCCGCAAGTGTTTTTCAAACTTTCGGCGGTGCTTCGCCCCGTGGACGGCCGTGTCCACCTGGACGTTGATTTCTACCGGCCGCGCCTGGATGAGCTTTGGGGAATTCTGGGAGAGGACAAGGTCCTATACGGCAGCGACTGGCCGAACAGCGATACCAAGGGCACGTACCAGCAGGGGCTGAACGTCATTCGCGAGTACATCTCCGGCAAGGGCACGGCCGTCGCGCAAAAGTTCTTCTGGCGGAATTCCATCCAAGCGTACCACTGGGTCAAACGCGCAGCCAACCAGCCGAACTCAATTCTATCGTAGCGCCGGCCGGAACCCACCACGGCCTGCGCCAACGTGCCAGGCGCACAATCACACCCCCGCGGCCTTACGATAACGCGCCATATGCTCTTGCATCTCCTTGTTATCGGGTTCGAGCGCCAACGCTTTCTTTTGGACTTCGACGGCTTTCTGATAATCACCGTTTACGAAGTATGACTCCGCCAAAGTATCAACAAAATCCCCCTGCTTCCATTGGCTGAGATTCACAGCGAGCGTGGCGTGCTCAAGCGCGGCCTTGGGGTCGCGATATTTCTGGTCCTCGCACGTGGCATAGAGCCACGCCAGGTTGTTGTGAGCTTCGGGCAGATCGTGGTCGAGGACCAGCGCCTCCTGATAGTTCTTGATGGCGTCGGCGTAAAGTTTGTGTTGGTCATCGAGATCGGCCATCATCACATGGTTGGCAGCCAGTAGTCTC
Source organism: uncultured Acidobacteriota bacterium (assembly GCA_963808085.1). Lineage (GTDB taxonomy): Bacteria > Acidobacteriota > Terriglobia > UBA7540 > UBA7540 > Bog-366. The sequence goes on along the minus strand of CAWEFC010000023.1, from coordinate 33,817 downwards.
TGTCCTTCGGTGGTCTGGGGACTTCTCCCCAACACCTGTTCAAATATCACTTGCGCCCACTGGGGGTCGCCCTTCAATTCGTAAGCCAACCCCAGTTCCAGCCGGGGACGGTCATCTCCCTCGGTCAGGCGAATCGCTTCCTTAAACTCCTGGATGGCATCGTCGTATTTCTTCTGCCTCAGGTAGTAGCTGCCCAACTCCTCATGCGGCTGCTCTTCGCGAGGAGCCAGGCGGACCGCTTGCTGGAAGGTCCGGAGCTCAGCATCAAATTGTTGTGCGGACCTGTAGCCTTGCGCTTGCGCCATGAGGCGATCCATCGCCTGCATAGTCCGGTAATGGTTTGCTGTTGCCGCCATGGCCAGGATCACCACGACCACGGGAAGCGCCACCAAGGCTTGCGATGGAGGCTCCGCAGGCTCTCCGTACGGAAGGACGCGCCGTGGAGGCGGAATGGCGAACGCCAAAATCGCACCCGTGGCCAGTCCACCCAGGTGGCCCCAATTGTCGATACCATGTTCCAAAAGCCCTGAGAGGAGAACCAGGACGATGAAAGGGATAATTCCCCGCCCGAAAGCGCGTCCCCATCGCGGCGGAATCGCGTCGCGATGAACGTAGCCGGTGACGAGCATGGCGCCGGCCACGCCGAAAATAGCGCCGGAAGCGCCGACGGAAACATCCCGCGACACAGTCATGGAAAGGAAGGCGCCCCCGATCCCGGCGGCCACGTAAATCGTGAGGTAGCGGGCGTAACCATACACGCGTTCCAGGATCGGCCCCAGGATGTAGAGCGCGTAGCTGTTTCCCAGGATGTGAAGCCACCCGCCGTGGAGGAACATGGGCATGACCAGCCGCCAGACTTCCCCGCGCCGCATGTAGGGCCCGTAAGAGGCGCCGAGGTTGAGCAGAACTTGGAGGTCATCGGATCCCCCAGCAAGCTTCTCGATACCAAAAAAGAGAAAATTCAGGGCAAGAAGGACGAAGGTCGCGACGGGCCAGTAGCGGCGAGGGCTGACCCCAAAAGTTTGCGGGTTCGCCGGCAAGGGTGTAGGTTGGTCAGCCATGAGATGGAGTTGAATGCGCGATTGAGCCCGCAGAGCTACTCCTCGAGAAATTATACCATCCCGGCGGGGACCCCGAGATTGTGCGAAGGGAGTTGGCTCTGATTTCGGATTTAAGCACTGGGAGAAACAAGGAGTGCCGAAGGGACACGCACGCGCATAAACACAAGAGCGCGAGAAGCTCCCGCGGAAGCGGGCCTTAACACTTAATTATGACCTGAGAATTCTGGCGCTCAATACCTGCCGCAGTCGCGCACCGTTTCGTACATCGCCAGGACGTTTTCAATCGGCACGCCCGCCTGGACGTTGTGAATCGAGTTGAAAACGTACCCGCCACCCTTGCCGAAAATCTTCAGGCGTGAACCCACCTCATTCCGAACATCTTCGATCGTGCCGAAAGGCAGGGTTTTCTGTGTATCCACGCCCCCGCCCCAGAAGGTCACCTTGTCCCCGAATTCCTGCTTCAGTTCCTCCGGCGCCATGCAAGACGCGGAGCACTGGACGGGATTGAGAATGTCAAAGCCCGCGGCAATGAAGTCGGGGAGCAGCGCACGAACCGATCCGCACGAGTGAATAAAGGTCTTCCAGGTCGTGTTCTTGTGCACCCAGTCGTTCACGGCCTTATTGAAGGGCTGGAAGAGATCCCGATAATTCTTGGGCGAGATAAATGGTCCATTCTGCTGGCCGAAGTCGGTCCCCGAAACCATGACGACGTTAACGCGCTCCCCGACGACGGAGTGAATCCTCTCGAGATTCTTGATGCCGATCTCGCATTGGCGCTCGAAGATCTTGTAGATGAAGTCGCGCCGGGTCGCGGTGCTGATGTACCACTCCTCGACATCGCGGATGCCCTTCGGATGCTTCAGCCACGGGCCCGGAACCAGGGCAATGTCGCCGAACGCCGTCCCTCCGAAGTTAGCGAGCACGGCTTTGTCGGTTTCGGTCCACAATCGTTCCGCCTCGCGACCCAGATACGCCAAGTCCTCCTCGGCGATGGGAACAAACTCCTCCAGATTGTCTTCGAGCTTTAAGTGATCGTCATCCAGAGGGAGTTGTCGCGGCACCGAGTCGAAATAGAACCCCCCTTTGGGCATGCGGCCGCTGGGAGGCACGGACTTGTCGGCCCCGGGATACATCAGGATATCGCCGTTCTCGTCGGGGTCGGTGTTGAAGCCTTCCGCGACGAGCACGGGGGTGCCGCCAAAGGTGGTCCAAGACTTCCAGCCTTCGTTCTTGAATCCGAACATGGTGGAGCGGTTCGCGAGGCCGATAACATCAATACCCAGGGCGCCCATCAGATCCAATTTGATTTCGCCCAGCATTTGATAGGGTTCCACAACTTTCACAGGCGTGCCGGGAGCATCAAGGCCAAGGGCCTGGCGAAGTTTGTAAACTGTATCGACCTGCATACCTGTTACAGGTGCCGCGCCGAGGTCCAAGGGAACGCGGTCAGACTCCTGGTGATTTAACGCTTGGGTCACGCGCTCGCGTGAAGTCAACATATAATTCCTCCAACGGCCTAGTGTTTGGCGCCTACTGCGGTCAAAGATGGCGCACGGTCCATGCGCAAGGGATAAGTGCCGTACTCGCGTGCGGCTCGGTACATCGCGAGGACGTTCTCCACCGACACGAGCGCCTGCACGTTATGCACCGCGTTAAAAACGAAGCCCCCTCCGGGAGCAAAGGCTCTGATCCGCTCGCGCACTTCTTCCCTGACCTCTTGCGGTGAGCCGAAGGGGAGCGTGCTTTGAGTATCTATCCCTCCGCCCCAGAATGTGAGCCGCCCTCCGTACTTACCCTTGAGGTCAAACGGATTCATTCGAGCGGCGGAGCACTGGACGGGGTTAAGGACGTCAAAGCCTGCCGCGACAAAATCGTCCAAGAGAGCCCAAACCGAACCGCAACTGTGAATGAAGGTCTTCCAGGTCGTGTTGCGGTGTACCCAGTCGTTGACTTGTTTATGAAAGGGTAAAAAAAGACTGCGATAAGTCTTGGGAGAAACAAACGGCCCGTTCTGAGCCCCGAAATCCGTGCCCGTCAAATACGCGACCGCCACCCGGTTGCCGACTGCCGCGTAGATCTTTTCGAGGTTCGCCATATTGATTTCGGTCTGGCGCTCAAAAATCTTGTAGATGTGCTCGCGCCGCGCGCTCAGGCTGATGTACCACTCTTCGACATCGCGAATCCCGCGAGGGCACTTCAGCCCGGGCCCCGGAATGCGTGCGATGTTTCCGAGCGCTAATGCTCCCAGGTTCAACACCAGTGCCTTATCCGTCTGCGTATAGATTTCGTCGGCGCGACGGCGAAAATGCTCTATTTCCGCGTCGGAAAATACGGTGAATTCTTCCACATTGTCTTCAACCCGCAGTTCCTCCTCTTTGAAAGGCTGCTGCCGGACGATGACATCGAAATAGAATCCTCCCTGCGGCATGCGGCCAGAAGCTGGCGCGGAGCGATCTCCTTGCGGGTAAAGCAGCAAGTCGCCGTTCGATTCAGGCTGAGTGTTAAACCCCGCCGGCACCAAGGCCGGCGTGCCGGCGAAGGTCTTCCACTCTTTCCAGCCTTCGAGCGGAAAGCCAAACGCCGTGCCCGTGCCGCACACGAGAGCGGTGTCAATGGCCAACGCATTCAGAAGGTCGGGCTTGACTTCACCCAGCATCTGAAAGGGCTCGATGATTTTGACAGGTGTGCCGGGCGCGTCCAAGTCGAGGGCTTGGCGCAAACGGTAAACGGTATCAACGTGCATGCCCGTCACCGTGGTTGCGCCCAAGTCGAGGGGAACGCAGTCCGGTTCCTTGTGTTCCAGGGCGAGGCGAACTCGCTCACGTGAAGTCATCATGTTCAGACCCCTGTCCGCACGTCGCACCCACAGCGGGCGCGGCGCGCTCCAGAGCGTATGCGCGCGGGTTATGCCGTCGCGAGCTGACGCGCCAACTCCACCGCTGATGGCGCATCCTTGCCATAGCCGTCGGCGCCGATCGAATGGGCCCACGCGTCGGTAACGGGCGCGCCGCCCACCATGATCTTAACTTTGTCGCGCAGTCCGGCGGCAGTCAGTGCTTCCACCACCGACTTCATGTTCACCATCGTGGTGGTGAGTAGTGCCGACAGGGCCACGAGATTGGCTTGATGCTCGCGAACCGCGTTGACGATCTTCTCGGCGCTGGCATCGACGCCCAAGTCAACAATTTTGAAGCCCGCGCTCTCCAGCATCATGGCCACAATGTTTTTGCCGATGTCGTGCAAATCACCTTTTACCGTGCAGCACACGACGGTCCCGGCGGAGCTCATTGCCTCAGCGCCCACCAGCAGCGGCCGCAGCATGTCGCTCGAGGCGCGCGCCGCTCGCGCCGCAATCAGCACTTCGGGAATGAAGAATTCACATTCCCGCATGCGGCGCCCCACCTCGTCCATGGCGGGGATAATTGCCTTCGGGAAGAATTCGCCGGGGCGAACACCATCCTTCAGCATTCTTTCCGTCAGTGCTTTGGACACAGGAGCTTTTCCATCAATAATGGCCTGTTGTAGTTCTTCGAAGAGTGTCATACGAGTCTCCATTTCTAGATTCTAGGTGCTGGGTTCTGGGTGTTGGGCTCCGGGGTTTCACCCGTCGCCGCTTCCCAGACTTTTGCCCCCATGTTCGGAAATACCATTTCCTCCACAAAGGTATCTTGAAAACTTTGATCGGCGTTCAGAGGAACGTGCTCGGTCTGTTGCCGTATGCGCGCGAAGGAGCCGTCTTCCCCTTCCGGGCGGAAGAGCGCCAGCTTCGCTCCCAGCAGAGCGGTGTTTCCGGCCGCCTCGACCTTTTCCGAAGGGAAGCTGATCAGGCCGATGCGCTGCGCGCTGGCGCGGTTAATATAGTTCCCGAAGGCTCCCGCAAGATAGAGTTTTTTTAGATTACCGGTCGAGGCGCCGAATCGGTCCAGTAACATGCGAATGCCGGCGGCGATGGCGCCCTTGGCCAATTGCAGCTCGCGAACGTCGCTTTGCGTCAGCACCACGGGGGCGGCCAGTTCCCATGCGGCCGCACCGGCGGTGAATCGCCCGGAAGGCTGTATGCGCCCAAGTTCCAGTCCCGCGGCCACGGCATCCACCAATCCGCTTCCGCACAGACCCTGGGGCGGAACGTTGCCTAAGACGCGGCAGTGGATCGATTGTTGTTCCACCGTGACCTCAGAGATCGCGCCGGTCGAGGCGCGCATGCCCATGGATATCCGCGCGCCCTCGAAAGCCGGCCCGGCGGCCGTCGAGGCGCACAGCAAGCGCGCGCGATTGCCAATCACGATCTCTCCATTCGTGCCCAAATCCACTAACCCGGTCAGTTCCTCACGTTCATGGAGGTTCGTGGCCAAAATTCCGGCCAGGATATCACTGCCTACGAACCCGCCTAGGCAAGGGAGAAAACGCACTCGCGCAGGGCCCGAGAGCTTCCATCCCAGCTCAGGTGCGCGGAAAGTCTGCAGACCGAGTTGGTCAGGCTCGAAAGGGTACCGCGAAAGCGGCTCAACATCCAGCCCGCAAAATAGGTGGTGCATCACGGTGTTACCCACCACGACAACATCCCTGATTTCCGCCTCGGGAACCTGCGCGGCAAACACCAGTTGCTCGATCAAACTCCCGATCTGCTGGCGGATCAGATCACGGAGCTGTTCGGCGCCATCTTTGGACACGGCAAATTGCACGCGGCTCATGACGTCGGACCCAAAGCGCGCCTGAGAGTTCAGCGCCGTGCGCACTGCCAACACGCGGCCCGTGCGGAGGTCAAGCAACTGTGTGACCAGAGTAGTGGTCCCCAAGTCCACAGCGACGCCCAGGCCCTCGCGAGGTTCAAATGCAAAGGGCGTCTCATCCACCAAAATGGCGGCATCCCACTGGCGCAACTCGATGACCAAATCGTCGTCGAGGGTGCACTGACAGGCGAGGCGCCAGCCCTGCGCAAGTTCCTCGGCACTCAGCCGCTCGCGTTGGGCGTCATTGACAGATACTTGCCCTTCCAGCACGTGGACGCGGCAACCGCGGCATCGGCCCTGCCCGCCACAGGGAAACTCCACACCCTGCGCGAAAAGCAAATCGCGCAAAGCGGTCCCAGCCGGCGCAGTCAACTCTGCGTGCAGGGGTTGAAGGGTGACGCGGTGTGTACTTTTCGCAGTCATGGCTTAGAATCTAGGAGTTAGGGACATTCTCACTCCTAACTTCTAGCTCCTAGCTTCTATTTCCGGAATTTCGATACCCAACAGCCTCCCTTGCGTACCTCACCATGGCGCGGACGTTTTCATGTGGTGTATCCCGCACCACTTCGCAGCCGGCCCCCGCTATGTAGGCCGGTCCCGCTTGGCGATGGCACTCGGCCACTGCCGAGTACACTGATTGAGGCGTGCCATTGCGCAGGTCACGCACGGGATCGAGATTGCCCAGCACCACCTGGGCCGATCCCATTTTCCCACGCGCCTCTTCGACCGGGACCATGGAATCCAGGTCCACGAAATCGCTACCCAGTCGGCCCACGCCCTGCAGAATTTGCCGCGCGTTGCCGCAAATGTGCAGTCGCGCGCGAGCGCCGAGCGCGTGCAAGCCATCGACCATCTTCTTTTCGTAGGGCCACACGAAGTCCTCGTAAAGCTTCGGCCCCACCAGGGAGGCAGCGGGATCCCCTATTCCAATCACCTCGGCGCCGGCTTCCACCTGCGCACGGGCGAAACACATTCCCACCTGGAATACAAAATCGAAAAGGTCGCGCACGAATACGGGATCATCGTAGAAATCGAGCATGAGTGTGTTGATTCCGCGTAAATCCGCGGAAGCACCGCAGGGGCCTTCCATCCAGCCTTCGACAATCTGTCCCGGCCCACCCGCTCTTTCAGAAGAGCGAGGCCTTTTACCCGATCGTGCATGCGCCCTCCGCCCAGAGGATCGGGAATTTTCAGGTGCGCGAGTCTCTTTTTGTCGGCGAGCAGGGCCTGCGCCTCGACGATGGAAGCAGGCTGGTCCTCGAAGTATTCCACCATCGCCCCGCAGTCGGGCGCTTCGCGCGTTTCGGCAATGGCCGAGACGTGGTCGAAATCAAATTCTTCGGCGGTACGGATTTGCGCTTCCACCAGCACGCGGTAGTCGGTGGTGTAGGCAAAATACTTTGCTCCGATTTGATCGGCCGCGAACATCATGGTAATGGGCATGACCGGCAGGCAATCCACCGGCCGCCCATCCAGAACGGCGAAAAGACGTTCGCGGCTATTCATAACTCGTCATGCCACCGCATGTTCCCGGGAGTAGCTCAACATGGCGCGGAGGTTTTCATGCGGAGTATCGCGCACCACCTCGCAGCCCGCGCTCACGATAAATCGGTCACCGGCCTCTTCGTGGCATTCCGCCACGGCGGCATAGACTTGTTCCGGCGTGCCATTGCGCAGAACGCGCACAGGATCGATATTTCCCAGTAGAATTTGTTTCGGCCCCATCGCCGCTCGCCCTTCGGCCATTGGAGCCAGAAAATCCAAATCGACGATGTCGCAACCTAACTGTCCCAATAAGCCGAGAATCGGCCGGGTATTGCCGCAGATGTGCAGACGGGTGCGCGCCCCCATGGCTCGCAGGCCGTCCATCATGCGCTTTTCGAATGGCCAAACAAACTCCTCGTAAATCTTGGGACCTACCAGCGAGGCTGCTGCGTCGCCCACGCCGATCAGCTCGGCGCCGCTGGCCAATTGGGCTTTGGCAAAAGTAAGCTCGAGCTGAAGGACGAATTCAAAGAGGTCGGTGACGAACTTGGGGTCGTCGAAAAAATCCATCATCAGGTTGTTGATGCCACGGAGATCCGCGGCTTGGGCAACGGGGCCTTCGATCCAGCCTTCGATGAGCTTCCCCTTGTCCGCGTGTTGCCGGTGGAGGGCCAGCGCCCGTAGCCGGTTACTCATGCGGGGGCCAGTGTTGGGGTCCGGCACTTTCAGCTCGGCCAAAGTACGCTTGTCGGTCAGCAGAGCGTTGGCTTCGTCGAGGGCGGGCGGTTGGTTGGGGAAATATTTGACCGGCGCGCCGCAGTCGGCCGCCTCCCCCGCCGGATCGGACATGGTGTTGACATAGTCGAAGTCGAACTCCGCCGCGGTATAGGTTTGCCCTTCCACCAACACCTCGCAGTCGGTGGCGTAATCACGGTATTGCGCGCCGATGCGGTCGCACGCAAACATCATGGTGATGGGCATAAAGGGCAAGCTATCCACGGGCTTGCCATCGAGCAAAGCGAGAATGCGTTCACGACCAGTCATGGAGATAACCTTTCCAGTGTCATAGGCAACGTTTCAATCGAGGGGTGAGGGGGTATTAGTCGTAAGCCCCATACTCCTTAACGGCCTCGACCATGGCCACGATATTTTCGAGCGGAACCTCCGGCTCCACAATGTGCGTGGGGCCAATCAACAAACCTCCACCCGGTCCGACGGTTTCGATCCGGGTTCTGACCTCCTCGCGCACTTCCGCAGGAGTTCCGAAGGGCAGAGTGTGCTGGATTCCGATCGTGCCCCAGAATGAAAGGTGCTCGCCGTAGCGCCTCTTCAGCTCCATGGGGTCCAGGCATTCCGGCTGGACGGGATTGAGGATATCTACGCCGATCTCAATCAGCTCCGGGATTACCGCCTCCATGTTTCCGTCGCTGTGGTAGTTGATGAGGACGCCGGGCCTCACGCGTTTAGCCGCAGCAATCACGCGTGCCAGGCGCGGCTTGAGCCAGCGGCGCCACATCGGTACGCTCATCAACATTCCTTGCTGCGTGCCCACATCGTCCCCAAGGCAGATCAGGTCAACGCCCAATTCTGTGTAACGTGCGGCCTGCGCTTCGCGTTTGGCGGTAATGCGATCAAGCAGCGTGTCGGCAAACTCCGGATTATCCACGAAGTCCATCAACAGCAGTTCCATGCTCCGCATGTACCAGGCGACTTCGAAAATCGTCATTTCGAGGAAACCGATGACCGCAAGCCCTTGCTCGTGAAAGCGCGCAATCTGCGGCGCCAAAGCCGCGAAGCGATAGTCCGCCTCGACATCGGGCAGGGGATATGCAAGCGCTTCCTCGCGGGTGCGAAGCTTCAGCATGGGATAAATGAAGCCTTCCAGGTGCGCGTGCCAGGGATCGTCGCTCGAGGTTGGGAGGTGGCCGATGCCCCACTCATCCACCGTGGCGTGAGGCGGGAGATCCTCGAAGTAGCCGGAATAGTCATGGCACAAGCGCGGCGGAGCAACATCCAAAACGCGCGCGTCGCCGCCGAAATACTCGTTGGGATCGTAGTTTCCTATTTCCTGATGAAAGCGTTCCAGGCGCGGCGCGGTAAAGCCGTGCGTGAGGTCGAACGGCACGCGGTCGGGAATCTGCCGCCGCATCGCGGTCACGAGCCGTTCACGATGACTCATTCCGGTCCTAGTCATACACTCCACACTCTTTCGCCGTATCGATCAGCGCATGAAGGTTGTCCGGCGGGGTTGTCGGGGGTATCGCGCAGCCTGCGTTCAGAATGAATCGGCCTTCGGGCTTCCAGACGGAAATGAGCTTCCGGGTTGCTTCCCTAACCTGTTCCACGGTGCCCTGCGCCAGCACGCCGCTAGGGTCGATATTTCCAAACAATACGTGGTCTTTCCCGGCGGTTTGTTTGGCTTTCACGGCATCAGTTTTGTAATCGAGCTCAAAACCGCAAGGGTCGTATTGTGCCAACGAGTTAAGAATTCTGCTGGTGTCGCCGCAAATGTGAATCACCACGAAGATGCCATCGGTAGCTAGTTCTTTAACTAGACGTTCCTCATAAGGCCGAGCGAACCGGTCGAACATGCGAGGAGAAGTGACGTCCGGGCCTGCCAGACTATCGCCTAGCGAAGTAAAGTGAGCCCCGGCCTTGGCCAGCGCCCGATGGACGGCAAGATGGCTTTGATAACAAATCTCCATGAGCTGGGCGATGCGAGGATTGTCCGGCTGCTCGACAAGTTCCATAAGGAACTCCTCGATGCCGCGCACCAGGCAAGCGAGGCCGAAAGCGGCCTGGTCGGCGTTGCCGCGAATGGCCACTTCCCTGCCCACTTGTTTCGACATCAACCGGACTGCCTCCAGTAGGGCGGGAATGCGCCCATCCGAATTCGGGTTGACAACTTTCAGGCGGTCAACTTCATCAAGGCTGCGGATGGCAGGCTCCACAATGCGCCCCGGCTCATTAGGAGCGCATTCCGACCGGGCTCCCAGGGCTTCGGCCAGCAAGGTGGTGTCGGTGTCCACAAGGATACAGTCGTGCCCGTATTTCTCCACCGCCTGGAGGTGCGTGCGAGCAATGGCCTCGGGATTAACGCGGTAGTCTTCCATGCGGACACCCGCTTCGCGCGTGGCCAGCATGAAATTGTGAAGGCACACGGGCACACGATCGGGGATTTTTCCTGCCAGAACTGTCCGCACGCGCTCAAGAGAGTTCATGGGTTCAGAACCTCAACTGATTGCCGATTGTCGATTGCCAATTGCCGATTTTGCGCAATCATCAATCGGCAATCGAAAATCGGCATTCCTACACGTCACTCGCCACTGCTTTTATGACCCCATCGTCATAGCTCGCCGCGATCTGGTGGCCTGGCGGGACAACGAGAAATTCCTTCGGGTCCCATTCGCCGTTCACCAGGCGCTGGATCAGGCCGATGTCGCCAGCGACTTTTTCGAACGTCCAGCCGCGTTTGGCAGCATCATCGCGGGCCCTCTGCTCGAAGCTGCCATCGGGTTCAATCCCCATCTCAATAAAAGTCATTTGACCATAGTGCCGGGCCAGGTTTTTGCCGAACTCTTCCCACAGATACTTCGCGTTCTCCTCTCCGTACTTGGCCACCATTTCTTCGTAACTCTGGGTGAGTCCCAATTTCGTGCCCAGCGCCAGTTGCCCCAACTCGCCGTCGGCCTCGCCGCGCTCGATCCAGCCGGTAGTCTTGAAATACACGCCGGGATGACTATTGAAATAATCCATGTAACGCGCCGAGTTGCCCAGGAAGAGCGTGATGCAGTCGTGCCCGCGCGGAACAACCAGCGGAATGGACTTGGTCGTCAGGCCCACGATGCCGTTGTTGCAGAGCCCATAGCCTAGCAAGAAGGCATCGTATTGGCGCTCCTCCACGCGATCGATAGCAGACTGCAAGCGCGCGCGCATGTCTTCGCAGCCGATATCGTGGAGACCCTTGGGCAGAAAATCGAAATCGATGATGTGCGGAGAACGCGCGACACAGGCACAGAGCTCGCGCAAGAAGATTTCACAACTGATGAGCTTGAGGCGCATTGGTTTTCTACTGCCTACTGGCTAACACCGCAGCCAGCGCTCGAATAAAGTCGGGGCTCGTTCCGCAACAGCCACCCAGGAAGTTCGCCCCGGCCGCAAGCAACGCGGGTGTGTGGCGAGTGAAGGCTTCCGGGGCTGTCTGGTAACGCGTCCCGCCCTCAATCAGTTCGGGCAGACCCGCGTTGGGCTTAATCCAGATGGGAAGCGGGGTGGATTGGTGTAGCCGCTGGCAGAGGGCGGCGTAACTCTCGATCCCCTGCCCGCAGTTTGCCCCGATCGCATCGGCGCCCGCGGCCGTGAGTTCGGCAGCGGCCAGTTCCGGCGTGACTCCCATCATGGTGCGGTCAAGGTTCTTTCCGGAATCGAAAGCCATGGAGACGATTACCGGCAATCCCGTGGCGCGTGCCGCGCGTACGCAGACTTTCGCTTCCGCCAGATCGCTCATGGTCTCAAAGATCAGAGCGTCCGCGCCGCCTTCGGCCAGGGTTTGAGCTTGTTCGCTGAAGGCCGCAAGCAGTTCCTCCTCGTTCACCTCGCCCATCATCAGCATCTTGCCGCTTGGCCCCATGGAAGCAAACACACGGGCACGTCCAGCGGCGGCACGCCGGGAGATTTCTACTCCGCGAAGATTGATTTCACGGGCATCGGAAGCGAGTCCGTGACCCGCCAGCGCGAGGCGATTGGCGCGAAAAGTGTTGGTCAAGATGACCTGGCTGCCTGCCTCCACGTAGGCGCGCGCGACTTCTTCCACACGGTCGGGGTGCGTCAGGTTCCAGTGGTCGGGGCATTCGCCGGCTTCGAGGCCGCATGCCTGAAATTCCGTTCCCCAAGCGCCGTCGGTCAGGATGGGACCTTGCGTGACGAGTTGTTGGATCAGGTTAGGCATAATTGTCGATTGCCGATTTTCGATTGAGGGTTGCCGATCGAGGATCGATGGTTGAAGTACGGAATTCGTCGTTCTTCAATCGGCAATCGGCAATTAACAATCGGCAATTCCTACGCCGCCTTCGGCAATTCCAGTTTCCCTTCGCGGAATGCGCGGAGGTAGTTTGCGCAGTACTCATCGCGTCCAAGTAAGGCCTCGGCGGCGCGGATATTGGCCATCAATTGCGCGTCGCAGGGGTCCACGATGCCGGCATCCAGGCCGCGCGCCATCAGCAGGACAGCGAATGTCTCGTTCAGGAGCTTGCGCAATGGAAGTCCAAACGACACATTGCTGATGCCGGCACTCGCGTGCACGCCCGGGTACTTCGCGGTGATCTGTCCGACGGCATCCAGGAGTCCCTTGCCGTGTTCAGGACCGGTGCTGACCGGCAGCACGCAGCCATCGACGTAGATGTCGTCGAGCACATAACCGTCCGCGGTCAGCAGTTCCACCAGTTGAGTGGCGTGTGCCACTCGCTCTTCGGCAGTGTTGGGCGGGCCAGCCTCACCCAGGCATAGGGCAATGATCCTGGGATGGAATTCCTTCAACACGGGCATCAGCGCGGCGATACGGGCCGGCTCATTGGTGATGGAATTGATCATCGCTCGCTGTTTGCAGAGAGGCAGCGAGCGGCGCAGGGCTTCCGGGTCCGCGCTATCAAGGCAGAGAGGAACCTGGACAGTTTCTTGCACGATGTTCACCAGCCACGGCAGGACTTCCATTTCCTGACCGGGCAGACCGCCGTTAACGTCGAGCATGTCGGCGCCAGCATCGACCTGCCTGCGGGCAATGTCTTTGAAAAATTGTACATCGCGAGCCGCCGCCGCGATGCCCACCTTCTTGCGGGTACAATTGATCAGTTCACCGATGATAAGCATTGTTTTCAACTCCCTCTAATTTCGCCATTAGCCTCAGGCCGCAGCTCGACTCGCTTGCCGAGGTTATCAATCCCCGCAAACCGGTTGGCCAGTGCGTTGGTGCCATCCAAGCGCCAGTCGCGCGGGGGAATCAGCTTGTGGGCGAATTTTGTGGGGTCGTCCCCCATGGCCAGTGCGCCCCGGTAGATCACATTCCAGATGCAGGCCTGTTCCGGTCGAGCTTCGCAAGTCCCATCGATGCGCGAGCCGCCGCAGGGTCCATTGCGCAGTTCCTTGTAGCACCAGCGCATCGAGCACCCCGCGTAATCCAGATGGTCCTGCAGGCAGTCGCCGCAGCTCTTGCACCCCAGCGTCGCTTTCCGATACAGGGTGGACGGCTCGAGCAGCCGATACCACAGCCCATGACGCCAGGAATCGGATTTGCCGTTGCTCTTCAGGTGGGAGCCGAAAAGGCGTGCGCCCCAAGAACCGTCGGCAATGAAGTGCTGGTGCACTTGCTTTGACAGCCACTGCGAAACTGTAGCGTGCGGCTTAGCGCTGGCGAGTTGGTATTTGCCGCCGTCGTCGCTCAGACCATCTTTACCCGGGGGCAAGAGGTAGAACTCCTGGGCGACGGGCATGACGAGTTCATCGATCCGGTTGCGCCATTCGCTGCCGATCGCCGCGGCGCGCTCGCCAATGGCCATGAAATCCCGATGGAAGAGGTTGAAGCCGCCGATGTGTGCTCCGGCAAAGCCCAGTTCCTTCACCGCCGCCACCATCAGCGCCGCGCGCTCCAGGCGCTCGGGTTTCTTTTCCTTTTCCAACCGCTGGATGAGTTCATTCGGAATCACGCAGCCCGCCACTTCCCCTCCCTGCATCATTTGCGCGATCTTCGCAGTGGGGACGTAAACGTTGGCGAGCACCGGGACGTGCCCCAATCCCTCGCGATCCAGGTATTGCTTGAGTTCGTAGAGCTTGCGCAGGTTGTATCCTAATTGCGTGATGACGAACTTGGCCCCAGTGGCGATTTTCAGTTGCAGTTTATAGAACTGCATCATTTGGTCGGCTTCGCGGACCTTGTAAGGGTTCACCACCGCTCCGGGATAGAAATCGAACGGGGTGCTGTGGACGGTGCGCGGCCCCAGGCTGTACTCAATGCCTTTCCGCATCGCCTGGAGAAGCCAGAGGATCAGGACCGAGTCCAAGTCGTACACGGGCTTCGACCTGCCCGCGAAGCCCTCTTTCTGGGCGTCGCCGGTCAAAGCCAGAATGTTTTCCACCCCCATTCGCGCCAAGGCATGCAGGCGGCTCTCCAGCGAGGAGCGGTTTCCGTCCTTACCGGTAAGGTGAGCAATCGGAGTCAGGCCCTTTTCCTTGATGGCCGCAACGAAGGCTTCCGGGGGCAACGCCGGATTGCCGCCTGGAAGGTCGGTGACGCTAATCACCTTGATGCCGGCAGGTTCAGCGGCAGCTTCATTGACGAAGGTCTCCGCTTCCTTGACGTTATGGTCCCGGCCCAGCACCAGCTCCGCGGTACAGAAGAAACGCTTCTGCTCGAGCGCAACCCGCAGGTGGTTCATTGCTCCGGGCTCAGTGTTCGCAAGCATTCGAAGCTCCTAACAGTGACAGGGTGAAAGTCCGAAGTCCGGGGTCCAGAGTCCCAGCTTTCGACATCGGCCTTCGGACTCCGGACCCCGGGCTTCGGACTACCCTTATCCCCCAGGCCTCGGCTCCCGGTTTCCATGTACGGAGAGCGTCGCGCGGTAGCTCCGGACCAGCCTGTGGCCCACAAGTGCAGCAAGGTGTTTAAAGAAGATCATCCCGCTCACGGGGTCCTCGCGCAGGACCTGGTCCAACTGGTGTTTTTCGATTCGAAGCAGCTTCGTGGGGCTCAAGCATTCAGCGGACGCCGTGTAGGTGCCGTTATCAACGAGACTCGACCACCCGATGATATCCCCGACCGAACTGGCCACATACGCAAGGAGTTGTCCCGATCCCACGCTCAGGCGAATCCGCCCTTCATTGAGGATGTAAAAATTCAATGCAGCTTCGTTCTCACGGAAAAGAATATCCCCCGGCGCGCACGACACCTCGCGCTCGATAGCCAGGATCTTCTTGCCCGTCTCGTCGCTGAGGCCTTGAAAGAGGTAAGCCGATTCACCGTGCATCGTTCACTCCCGCCTTAAAAGAGTCCTGTCACCTTTGCCGTTTTCACATCCACATCCACGCGACGGAATCCGGGGTTGGATGACGTTCCCGGCATCAAGCTGATGGTGCCGGCGCAGGGGCAGAGAAACTTCGCGCCCGAATACACCAGCACGTCGCGAATGGGCAGCACCCAACCTTCGGGAACTCCCTTGAGCGCCGGATCGTGGCTCAGGCTCAAGTGCGTCTTCACCATCATGGTGGCATAGTCGGCGAATTTGGGATCCGCCTCGAGTTGTTTGGACTTGGCTTCCGCCTCCGGCAGCCACGCCACGCCGTCCGCACCATACACTTCTTTGGCGATCAACTCCACCCGGTCGCGCAGTTTCATCTCCACGGGGTAGAGGTAGCGAAAGTTGACTTCTTCCTTACAAGCGTCAAGCACCGCGTCCGCCAGTTCCAAGGCTCCATCGCCGCCCTTGGCCCAATGTTCGGAAGCGGCACACCGCGCCCCCTCGGCTTCCACCGCCTTACGCACCAGAGCGAGCTCATCTTTCGTGTCGGTATGAAAACAATTGATGCAGACCACCGGGTTGATTCCCGACCGGCGAATGATGCCGAGGTGGTGCAGCAGGTTGGGAAGGCCTTTTTCGAGTAAGCGGAGGTTTTCCTTCGTGTATTCTTCCGCCAGCGGCAAGCCGGGAGCGACCCGCGGGCCACCTCCGTGCATCTTGAGCGCGCGGATGGTGGTGGTCAGCACGGAGACATTGGGCTTCAGCCCGCTGCATCGGCACTTGACGTTCCAGAATTTTTCGAAGCCGATGTCGGCCGCGAAGCCACTCTCGGTGACGTGGTAGTCGAACATTTTCAAGCCCAGCCGGTCACCGATGATCGAGGACTGACCCACGGCGATATTGGCGAAAGGACCGGCGTGCACCATGCACGGCTGATACTCCGCCGTGCTGCAAAGGGTGGGGTTAATGGTGTTGCGCATCCAGGCGCCCATCGCTCCGGCAACCTCCAAGTCGCCCGTGGTAATGGGTCTACCCTGCTTGTCATAGGCAAGAGTGATTTCCCCCAAGCGCTTGCGGAGATCGGCGAGGTCAGTGACGATGGCCAAAATTGCCATCAGCTCCGAGCTCACGGTGATGGCAAATTTGGACTGCATCATGAAGCCGTCCTGCCTGCCGCCCATTCCAATGGCGATGTTGCGCAGCGCCTGCGCGCAGAAATCCAGGACCCATCCCCATTCCACGCGTGTAGGATCGACGTCCAGTCGGCGCATCTTGCTCAGTTTGGCAAGTTGGTCGTCACCATAATTTCGCTCATGCTGCATGCGCGAGGTGAGCGCCACCATGGCCAGGTTGTGGGCGTTGGCGATATCATTGATGTCACCGGTCAAACCAAGCGAAAATTCTGTCATGGGGATCAGCAGGGCGTTCCCGCCGCCCGCCGCGGTCCCCTTCACGTTCATGGTGGGCCCGCCGGATGGTTGACGCAGGCAGCCTCCGACATTCTTGCCCCGCTTGCCCAAACCCTCCATTAAACCCAGTGAGGTTGTGCTTTTTCCCTCACCTAAGGGGGTCGGCGTGATGGCGGTAACCTCGATGTATTTCCCATCTGGACGGCTACTTAGGCGGTCGATGATCTTGAGGAAATCCAGCTTGGCCAGCCTGCCCATGGGGATGACTTCATCTTGTTGCAGCCCCAATCTTTCCTGCCAATCGCGCGGGCTCGGCATATGCTGTTCCGCTGCCTCGGAAATCTGCCAGTCTTGCATCTGAGTTGCGTCGTACGCTGCCATCCGGTGGTCCCCCGCAAGCGGTTGGTACAGTCAAGGTAGCAAAGCACTTGCGGTGCCAATCCGTAGAGAAGCTACAAATAGTCTTCTCCGCGGACATGTTGGCTAAATGTGTCAAAGGGGCCGAGTTGCTGAGATTTTCGGCACCGCAATTGCAAAACAAACTACGCCTGGAACAAAATGACTCAGTTGCCCCAAAGACGTCTGTTGAGTATTTCTGCGCCCATCAAGCCATGCGACGGCCTAAACCGCTGGTTTGAATGGACGGGGGGCGTCTTCGGTACACCTTCCCCTCATTACTTGTGCCGCTTGAGGATGGCAGTCATTCTCTGGCGGAAGGGTCACGCATCCTATGAATAAGCGGGCCAGGCAAGCGTAAGTGCTTTGGGCACCATGCGAACCAGCCGGGAATACCTTAAGAGAAGGAATTAATCACTATGAGCCTAAGCCAACTAGCCAAATCCATTAACGAGTCACCCACCTTGAAGCTGAACGAGACAGCCGCGCTCCTCCGGGAAAAAGGCGAGCCCGTCATTCACCTGGGCGGCGGTGAGCCGAAGAGCAAGGCGCCGATTGACGCCGTCATCAACTGCACGGCGCTGCTCAACACCGGCGAAGTCCGCTACACAGCGCCGGACGGCATCCCGGCTCTGAAGAAGGCGGTGATTCGGTACACCGAGGAGCACTATCACAAACTGGTCTCGGCGGACAACGTACTGGTTTCGGGTGGGGCCAAGCAGGCCCTGATGGTTCTGCTGCACGCGATTCTGGACCCCAAGGAAGAGGTGATATTTCCCGCACCCTACTGGGTGAGCTACCCGGAGATGGTGAAACTTGCGGGCGGCGTGCCGGTGGCGGTAACGGCCGAGGACGGCACGTTTTTTCCCACGGTGCGGGAAATCACCGAAGCGGTGGGTTCTTACACCAAGGCGATCATTCTGAACAGCCCCAACAATCCCTCCGGCGCGATGTACTCGCGGGATTTCATCGCCGAGATGGTGGAATTCTGCGAAAAAAAGAGCCTCTACCTGATCATGGACGACATTTACAATCGCCTGGTTTTCAACGGCAAGAGCGTGCCGATCTGCTATGACTCCATGAAGGCGCCACTCGAGCAATCCAAACTCGTGGTCATTAACGGCGTGTCGAAGACTTACGCCATGACGGGATTCCGCATCGGCTGGGCCATCGCCAACCGCGAGTTGACGGAAGCGATGGGCAACATCCAGTCGCAGCAAACCTCAGGTCCTGCGGCACCTTCGCAATGGGCCGCGGTGGGAGCGCTGAACGGCGTGCAATCGTCGGTCGAGGCCCTGCGCGTGACGCTCGAGAATAATCGCAACGTCATGCTCGACCACCTGGAGGCCATTCCCGGCGTGAAAGTTACGAAGCCCGATGGCACGTTCTACTGCTTCCCCGACTTCAGCGCCTACATGAAGGATTCGCAGAAGCTGGCGAATTTCCTGCTCTCCAAGGTGCGAGTGGTAGCCGTGCCCGGCAAGGAATTCGGCTTTGAAGGCCATCTGCGCCTGAGCTACTGCGGCACCATGAAGGACATCACGGAAGGCTGTGAGCGTATTCAATGGGCGCTCGATCCCAACTCGGCCAACGAGCTCTACCTCGGCGATAGGAAGCTGACGAGGGACTGGATGTAGGTGGTAGGTATCAGGTGCCAGGTGTCAGACGTGCAGCGTTAGGCTTGGCGCTTCCCAATGGCTCCCCGAGGAAGGAAGCACGGAATGGTGAGATGCTATAGGGACCTTAAAGTCTGGGAAAAGGCCATGGATTTGGTCATTGAAACCTATCGCATTTCCAAGCTCCTGCCCAAGACCGAGATGTTTGGACTCATCTCCCAGATTCAGCGGGCTGCCGTCTCGATTCCGGCCAACATTGCCGAAGGACATGGCAGGGAGCACTTAGGTGATTATCTCCGCCACTTATCAATTGCTAGGGGCTCCTTGATGGAGCTCGAGACACACATGCTTATCATTACCCGATTGTATATTCCCATGGATGAGGTGAAGCGCGCACTGGAGATGGTGCGGGAGGTCGATCGGATGCTGTCCGGGCTTACGAAAAGCCTGAGGGCACTTCCGACCGCGGCCTGACACCTGGCACCTGACACCTGGCACCTATCCCCGAGTGAGGAACTCACATGAACATCTACCTAGACATCGTTTCCCCTGCTTCCAAGGAAGCCGGACTTCTGGCGAGTGACTACGGGTTACAGAACCACGGCTTGCTGAATCTGCGGCGCGCCTACTGGAACCTGAGCACGGCGGCTCTTTACGAAGAGATTGTGTTTCGTTCCGAGGGGAGCCTGACCCACCTGGGGCCGGTGCTTGTCAACACCGGCAAGCACACGGCGCGCGCGGCGGCCGACAAGTTTGTGGTCCGCGAGCAATCCACGGAAGACCGTGTGTGGTGGGGCACCTATAATCGCCCGTTCACCGGCGAAAACTTCGGCTCGCTGCTCACCCGCGTGCAGGGCTACTTGCAGGGCCGCGACGTCTTTGTGCAGGACTGCTATGCCGGCGCCGATCCCGAGTATTCGCTACCCATCCGCATTATCACCCAGAAGGCCTGGCACAGTCTCTTCGCGCGCACGCTTTTCCTGAAGATTCGCAATCAAGACAAGCTGAAGCGGCACGTGCCGGAGTTCACCGTGATCGCCGTTCCGGGTTTTCAAGCTTCGCCCATGGTCGACGGCACCCGTACCGACACCTTCATCATTCTCAATTTCCGCGAGCGCCTGGCCATCATTGGGGGCTCGAACTACGCTGGCGAAATCAAGAAGACGATCTTCACCGTGCTCAACTTCCTGCTGCCGCTCGAAGGCGTGCTGTCGATGCATTGCTCCGCCAACGTAGGCAACGACGGGGACGTGGCCATTTTCTTCGGCCTCTCCGGCACGGGTAAGACCACTCTTTCCGCCGACCCCAAGCGCCACCTGATTGGCGACGACGAGCACGGCTGGAGTGACAACGGCATTTTCAACTTCGAGGGCGGCTGCTACGCCAAGGTCATCCGCCTTTCGGAAGACGCCGAGCCGCAAATCTATGCCACCACCCGCCGCTTCGGAACGATTCTCGAAAATGTTGCATACGACCCTGTCTCGCGTAACATCGACCTGAACGAAGATAAGATCACCGAGAATACCCGCGCCGCTTATCCGCTCGAGTACATCGAAAATCATCTGCCGGAAAAGCGAGCCGGCCACCCGCAGAACGTCATTTTCCTCACCTGTGACGCGTCCGGTGTGATGCCACCCATCGCCCGCCTCACGCCCGATCAGGCCATCTACCACTTCATTTCCGGCTATACCAGCAAAATTGCGGGGACGGAAATCGGCCTGGGCATCGAGCCACAAATCACCTTCAGTACGTGCTTCGGCGGGCCGTTCATGGTGCATCATCCTTACGCTTACGCCGAGCTATTGAAGAAGAAGATCGTGAAGCACCATGCTAATGTGTGGCTGGTGAATACCGGTTGGACCGGCGGCCCGTTCGGAGTAGGCAAACGCATCAGTATCGGCCACACGCGGGCGCTGCTGAACTCCGCGCTGAGCGGGAAGCTCCAGAAGGTCGAGTTCTATAAAGACCCCGTCTTCGGCTTCGACGTCCCCAAAACATGTGAGGGCGTGCCCGCGGAAATTCTGGATCCCGCCAACACCTGGCCAAGCCGCGACGAGTATTTCCGGAAGTACGACGCTCTCGCCGCGCGGTTTATCGAGAACTTCAAACTCATGATGCGCGAGTGCCCCGAACACGTGCTGGAAGCGGGGCCCAAACGCCTCGTCGCCACGCCCGTGCGATAAAGCAGAAGTTGACAGCCGACAGCTAACAGTCCACAACTCTTGTAGGGCCGAGCGCCTTTCGGCCCTTCCCCTCCCCACTCCCAATCCGTCCACCGATTGCATTCGATAACGTTCAAGGGTATGTTATCGGTCGGGCATGAAGTCAATGCTCGGAATTCCGAATTCGGGCCGCTGGGCGACTCAAATCGCTCAAATGCTACCGTTTTGGCGGCTTCTGGCCGCGAAGCTTGGCTTTTCGGGCGGAAGCCTGGGATGGGATGGCGCAGCCAAGATGACGGACGAAAAAAGGAACACCGAGAGAATTCTCCTCACGATTCCCATCCGCGTTACGGCGTTTGGTGGAAGCGAGGGGGGATTTTCAGAGGCGACGTATACGGTCGAAGTCAACCAAGACGGAGCCCGCATCGCGCTCAAACATCAAGTCGAGCCGGGCGACACCATCCGAATTGTCAACTTGGAAAACCTGCGCGAAGCCGATTTCCGCGTCGTCGGACCGCGCAGCGTAGAAGAGGGCGGAATCACCGATTGGGGCGTGGTCTGCCTGGAGGCGAACCGCAACCTCTGGGATATTAAGTTTTCTGCGCCGCTTAAAGCCCATGCCAACGAGGCAGGCGCCCTGCTGACGTGCGAAACTTGCGGTGCGCAAAGTTTCTGTAGTCTTCGCGACTGGGAGATCGAGAGCCTCGAGGCGGGCTCATTGCAGAAGTTTTGCGAGAATTGCGGCTCCCCTACAAACTGGCATTATGCCAACCGCCATGGTGGCATAGAAGAGGGGCGGCCGCCCGAACCGCCTCCGCAGCCGGAGACAATCACGGCAAAACTTCCACCGGGAACCTTCGCCCACAAACGCGCCCACAAGCGACTCGCCATGAAACTCTCCATTCTGGTGCGCGACAAAAATGGGGCGGAGGAGGTTTCAAAAACGGAGTGCCTTTCCAAAGGTGGATTGGCAGTCAGTTTGGCATTGAAACTTGAAGTCGGAGATGTCATCTCTGTTTACTGCCCTTATTGCGAGGCGGGGCAGAACTTCGAGCAGAAGGCGGAAGTCCGTAGTCGCTTAACATTTTTCCAGGGAGAGCGATGGATTTACGGCCTGCGTTACGTCGTGAGGGAAAAAGTATAGGGCGGCCGTTTTGTGCCAGCACCAAGTCGCTGGTGAGCCGATTACGACTTTTCTGGAAATGGGAGGTGTGCCGTGTACAACATGAGCAACCTGGGAAAACTCAAGATTCTCGATGCGAACGCTCCAGCCGCGATGCAGGCTTTCTGGGCGTTTGACAAGGCCGCCATGGCCGACGGAGCGATTCCGGCCAAGTATAAAGAGCTGATGGCGCTAGCCGTCGCGTTTACAACGCAATGCCCCTACTGCATTGAGATCCACTCGGGCAAAGCGCGTCATGCCGGCGCGAATGACGCGGAGATCGCCGAAGTGGTGACGATCGCAGCAGCTCTTCGGGCTGGCGCTGCCGTTACTCACGGCACGCATGCATTCCCGGGAGCATAACAGGTTCTTATAACTGAAACGGGCGCCCCGGGAACTCCTGCTGTCGGGGCCGATTAATATGTGGACCTCCGTCGTCGCGAGCGTTCCCGCCCGGTCTACAGCCTGGTCCCGATCGAGACGAAGGGGACGGGTACCACAGCCCACGAGAACCTAGGTTTTTGGGCCCCACAGGAATGATCGATCGCAGCCCAGGCCGGCCTGGGTTAGCAAAAACCCCATCAACCCCGAGTCCTGACGGGGCGACCTACCCAATCCCCCCAGCCAGCCTTCACCAAAGGGGCGCGGAGGCGCAAAAGAGAGTCCGCGGATGCTCGTAATGCCCGCTTGACTGCCGCTAAGGAGATTGACGGGAAATTCCTTTCTGGCTTTAATGCTTGGCGGCGGTTAAATCCCGGCTGCGGTGGACTGGCAATAAGGAGACGCATGAAGTCCCTGGTTCGCATTCTTCCCTTACTGATTTTGTCCATTGGTCCGTTATCCTACGCGCAATATGCGCGGATGGTTGATCCCTTTCTGGGCACAACGGGCGGCGGCAATGTGATCCCCGGCCCTGCGGCGCCCTTTGGCATGACCCGGCCCGGCCCCGACATGATGCCGGAGAAAACCGACGACGCCAATGCCGGATGGAATTCGCGGGGCGACATTCGCGGTTTCAGCCAGACCCACGTCAGCGGCTCCGGCGGCGGACCCAAGTACGGCAACATTATGGTCATGCCCACCACCGGTGAGCCCGCGCCCCTGCACTCGCAATCGCCGCGCGGGGACGAAAAGGCCTCCGCGGGATATTACGCTGTCTCGCTGGCCAGGTACGGCATCAACGTTGAGATCACCACCGGAAGCCGGGCGGCGATTTACCGGTTCACTTACCCCGAGAGCCGGCAGGCGAATCTTCTTTTCGACGTTTGGCACTGTTTGCGAGGCGGCAAGAAATATGGTGAGTCGCAATACGTGACCGGGTCGGCGGTCCACGTCATCTCCCCCACGGAGGTCGAGGGATCCACCAGTGTGGCGGGCGGGTGGAACGAGCAAACAAAACCCTACACCGTGTTTTTCTATGCGCAAACGGACACGAACTCGACGGCGCGAGGTACGTGGCTCAACAGCCGCCTCCAAGCGGGAGGTAAGCAAGTGAGCAGCCACGCCGATCAGCCCGCCGGCGCTTGGCTCGCCTTCCCGACCCACGCCGGGCAGCAGGTGCTGATGAAAATCGGGATTTCGTTCGTCAGCATCGAGCAGGCACGGCAGAACCTAGCGCGGGAGATTCCCGGCTTCGATTTTGCAGCCGTTCACAACGCGACCCTCGCCGCGTGGGACAAAGCCCTGGGGAACGTCGAATTGAAGGGTGACACGCCCGAGCAGGCGCAGATCTTCTACACTGCGCTCTATCACACCATGCTGATGCCGACGGACCGCACCGGCGAGAATCCGCTGTGGAAATCGTCCGAGCCTTACTATGACGATTACTACGCCATCTGGGACATCTTCCGCACCTCCGGCCCGCTGCTGACGCTGATTGCTCCCGAGCGTGAAGAAGGCATCGTGCGCTCGCTCGTGGATATCTACCGTCATGAGGGCTGGCTGCCCGATGCGCGCTCCGGCAATTCCACGGGGCGCACCCAGGGCGGAAGTAATGCGGAGTTTATGATTACCGACGCTTACGTGAAAGGCATTCAGAACGTCGACTGGGAAACCGCGTACAAAGCTGAGGTGACCGATGCGGAGGCCGTGTCCCCGGACCCGATTAAAGAGGGGCGTGGCGGGCTGGAAGATTGGCTCAAGCTTGGCTATGTGTCCATCGAAGGGTTTGACCGCCCGGGCTCGGCACAGATGGAGTATGCCGCCGACGATTTCGAAGTCGCCCTGTTGGCCCAAGGCTTGGGGAAGACCGCCGAGTACCACAAATTCCTGGAGCGTTCCGGCAATTGGAAAAACCTCTGGGACAGCAGCTTTTCCGCAGGAGGCTTTACGGGTTTCATCCGCCCCCGGCACCGCGATGGGAGCTGGCTTACACCTTTCACCGCCATGATGGAATGCTCGTGGGGCGGGACCACCTTTTACGAAGGCAACTCCTGGACTTATTCCACCTTCGTTCCCCAGGACGTCGCGTCGCTGATCAAGATGAGCGGCGGACCGGAAACATTTGTGAAGAGGCTGGACGCATTCTTCCAGGTGCCAGGGCGCTACGACGTCGGAAACGAGCCAGGATTCCTTTCCCCCTACCTGTATAACTGGGCTGACCGGCCGGACAAGACGGCGGAACACGTCCGCGCGATTATCGCCAAGAGCTATCACGCCGGCAGGAACGGCTTGCCGGGCAACGACGACTCCGGCGCGATGTCCTCCTGGTATGCCTTTGGACAGATCGGCATTTTCCCCAATGCCGGTCAGGATGTGTACCTGATCGGCAGCCCTGCGTACGCTGAGACCACCCTCCACTTGGCGGGCGGAAAGGACTTCGTGATTGAGGCCAGGGACCTATCGGCGCAGAACCTTTACGTCACCGCGGCGAGCCTGAATGGCGACCCCCTTGACCGTTCGTGGCTGCGTCACGGCGAAATCATTTCCGGCGGGCGCCTGGTGTTGACCATGGGCAAGACCCCCAGCAATTGGGAGAGGACGAATCTGCCGCCGTCAACTTCGCCTTCCCAGTAGCGGGAAAGGAAAGCGCAGCGAGCTTGTACCCTTGGTCCACCTACCCGCTGATCGTGTGACTGGCAAGGGTGACCGTCACGGTGTCATCCGGCGTCTTGGTGGTTCCGCCGTCCGACTGCGGGTGAAACTCGATGGTCATCGTTTGTGCGTTCACGACGATGCGCAGGTAGCCGTAATCGGTGTCGTCGTAGCTCTCCAGCGTCAAAGTGCTATCAACCGGATACGGGGTCCGGTAAGTTGAACTCATCTTGATGAGCGGCGCGTGTCCGCCGCAGCCGGCCACCACGTAAGGAATCTGGTAATTATTCACGATCCGCGTGAAGCGCTGGTAATTGTGCACGTGGCCGGACAGCACCGCATGCGGCCAGACCCCCGCCGCCGTGCATGCAGTGTCGATATCCTGGAGCATCCGTGGGCTGCCGCCGTGCTCGGACCCTCCCGTGAAGGGCGGGTGGTGCGTAGCGACGATGACGGCGCCGGTGTAGTTGGCGCTCTTCACGCGCTTCAGAGCTGTCGTCAGGAACGTGATCTGTCGCTGGTCGAGCGTGGGATAGGTTCCGCCCTGGTCAGACATGACGCCGGGGTCTTCCAGAACGTTCGTGTAAACGCCCAGAATTCGCACGAACGGCGCGTCAAACGTATAGTAAACACCCGGCTGGGTCATGGTGGTGCGCACCAAACCGCCGGCGTCAGGCGCAGGAACTGGCGCCGCCGCGCAGAAGTTCGCAAGGTAGGCGGCGAGGCTGGGCGCCGGATCTGCGGGATACACGATGCCGTCGTGGTTTCCGGGAATACTGATGATGGGCGCGGGATACGACCGGTACGGCTCGTAGAACTGGTCGTAATAGTAGGTTGCCTCGCCAAAGTAATAGACCAAATCCCCGAGATGGTAAAAGAAAGACGGCACGTCCGCGGCGTTCGTCTCGGTGAAATCGGAAACCATTTTGTCGGCGACCAAGGACTGCGTCGTCGGCCCCTCCGCGCTGCCCGTGTCCCCCACCGAGTGAAAGACGATCTGGCCTGACTGTTGAATCGTCTGGGTGAGGCTCGCACCTTGGCTTCCGTAGACAGTCGCCAGCGTCAGGATCGGCTCTGCCGCGGAAGTGGAGGGCTGCGGAACAGGCTGCACGCCTGCCACGTCCGGTTCCTTCTGGTCGGTGACGGGATCTTTGAAACCGGTGGGATCGGGGGAAGGAGTGGGCTGCGCGAAGACCGGTTGCCCGCTTCCCGGCGCTGAAGTCGCCCTGCCGCGCGGTCCGCTCTTGCCGGAACCGCTTCCGCTGGTTTTACCCGCACCCGCTCCGTGCTTGTGATGTAATGGGGGATTCTTGTGTTTGGCCATTAGCTGCCTCCTCGAGCCAAACGAGCTCACCGACTTGATTCTTAGAATGTGGCCTGATGCCCTGAAGCATGTATCATAACACTTCGCCAGGGCGCGCCGGGCATTGCTGCCGGGCCAAAAATTCGGCAGAATGATGGTCTGAGGACTAACGAGGAGGTCGAGCGCCCCGAATCTGATGATGCCGCCTAAACAACAAAAGGATTTTGAAGACTTGGAAGCGAGCGAACTTTTCTGCCCGACTTGTAAGCGCGCGATGCCGGTGCGAAAGCGCCTCTTTCTAGTGCTGCTGGATAAGGAAATTTTCGACTACGTCTGCACCCGGTGTGGGTCTGCCATAGGGAAAAAGGAGCAGCCGTGGCGGGAACCGGCTCGATGGTCGTGAAAATTGGGGGGCGGAATTTAAGCCCGGGCCGCTAGCCTGGGCTTTGTTATTTCGCCCCTTTGGGGCTCATGAAATTATAGAGGGAAGGGGACATACGTCCCCTTGAGCCCGGCCCGATCTGCCCTGTTGGAGTGGTCACGACGATCGCCGCTTCTCCTTTCATCCCTCAGGCTGCGAAGTAGCGCATGTTTTCGAGATCGGTGATGATGCCCGGTCCCGTGGGGTTCCATCCCAACTTTTCCCGTGTCTGCGCGCTGGAGGCCGGGACGTCCCAGCCAACGAAGTGTCCGAGCCAGCCAAAATGTTTGGCGGCCTCTTCCGGCGCGATCGAGACCACAGGCACCTTCAGCCCGCGACCGATGACCTCGGCGATGTCTCGGACTCGCACTCCCTCTTCCGCGACGGCATGATATCTGGCGTCTGCGCCTGCCTTCTCTAGCGCCAGCCGATAGAGGTGAGCGGTATCGAGTCGGTGAGCCGCAGGCCAGCGGTTCAGCCCATCGCCGACGTATGCCGAAACACCCTTTTCGCGGGCGACGTGGATGGCATAAGTAACAAGTCCCTGCTTCACGGTGTCGTGGACCTGGGGAAGCCGCACGACGGCGACTCGGACCCCTCGTGCCGCTACCGCAGCGGCCGCCTCTTCCGAAGCCGCACGGGGAACCACCTTCGAACTGACCGGAGGATTGTCTTCAGTGGCAGGAAGGCCCGGCCCTGCGCTTGACATCCCGGTCCCGGAAGTGACAATCAGCAGTCTTCCGGAGCCGGCAAGCGCGTCGCCCAACGCCTCGATCACTCGCCTGTCGGCTTCACAGTTTGCCACGAACTTCGAGAAGTCGTGATTGAAGGCGGTGTGAATTACCACATCTGCATTGGCTGCGCCGCTGCGCAAGCTCTCCAGGTTGTCGAGATCACCGCGGTGTACTTCCGCGCCGACGGCGACCAGCGACTTCGCGCCCACATCGGAACGCGTAAGACCGAGCACCCGATGGCCCGCATCAATGAGTTCACGAACGATCGCCGAACCGATAAATCCTGTTGCCCCCGTAACAAAAATTTTCATAAAAGCTCCTTTGGGCAAAGTTGTCGGAACACGAAATCAGTGTGCCGGTTGAGCCGCAGCCCGCGCGCTTTTGGCGACCGCGTTGAGCTCGGCGATGAAATTTGAAGGGAGTTCCAATGCCGCGGCAGAGAGATTCTCTCGAAGATGTTTGACCGAAGAGGTGCCGGGGATCAGCAAAATGTTAGGAGAACGATCGAGAAGCCACGCAAGCGCGATTTGCATGGGACTCGCCTCGAGGGATGCCGCTACCCGATCGAGCACCGACGATTGCAACGGTGTGAACCCGCCCAATGGGAAGAACGGGACATAAGCGATGCCTTGCGGCGCGAGCGCGTCGATGAAGGCATCGTCATCGCGGTTGGCGACGTTGTAGAAGTTTTGGATACAAACAATATCCGTGATTTTCTGGGCTTCGTGAAGCTGCTGGGGGGTGACGTTGCTGAGGCCGATGCGGCGAATCAGCCCCTGCTGCTTCAACTCGGCCAGCACCTTCAATGGCGCCTCGATGGATCCTTCCGCCGGTTCCAGCATTCCGCCCACTCGAAGGTTGACGACCTCGAGCGCGTCGACGCCGAGATTCCGAAGATTGTCGTGAACGCCCTCGACCAGCTCCTCGCGCGAAAGGGCGTGCAGCCACGATTTGTCTGCACCGCGCCTGCCGCCCAATTTGGTGACGATAACCAGCCCGGCCGGGTAGGGATGAAGGGCCTTTTTGATAATTTGATTGGTAACGTGCGGGCCGTAATAGTCGCTGGTGTCGATATGGTTCACCCCGACATCAACCGCCTCCCGCAGAACCGCGATTGCTTCGTCAACGTCGCGCGGCGGTCCCCAGATTCCGGGGCCGGCCAGTTGCATGGCGCCATAACCCATTCGATGGAGATGGGTTGTGGTCCCAGGAAGAGTAAATGTTCCGCCCAACTTCATTTGTTCCGTCATCTCTGTTTTCCTCCCGTCTTCAGCCCAGTTTAGGTAAAATGGAGAATGTCTCCGTATTAGTAGATTACCGGAGAGCGTCTCCGGTTACAAGATATTTTTGCCCATGGCCAAAAAGCATTCACACCCTGCGGGAAGAAAGCCGCGCGCCGATGCCCAGCGCAATCGCGAGCGCATTCTGGAAGTGGCAAAGGAAGCGTTCACACGTTGCGGCGCAAACGCCAGCTTGGACGACATCGCCAAAGAATCAGGCGTTGGCCCCGGAACTCTGTATCGCCACTTTCCGGCGCGCGCGGAACTTCTCCACGCGGTTTATCGGTCGGAGCTCGAAAAGCTGGCCGCAGCGGGGCAGAAGCTTGCGCAAGCGATGCCGCCGCTGGAAGCATTGCGAGCCTGGCTCTTGCTGTTCGTTGACGGGATCTCGACGAAACAGTTGATCGCCCCCGCAGTGAATACGCTGGTAGGCGATCCCAAGAAGGTGTTCGAAGCTTCCTACGCGCAGGTGCAGGAAGCCTTACGTTTCTTGGTGAAGCGCGCGATCCGGAGCGGCGACATCCGCAAGGACCTCGACCCGCTGGATCTGCTTCGGGCGCTTGTGGGTGTCGCCAACGTCGCGACCAGCCCTGACTGGCAGCAAAGCGCCAAAAGGCTGGTGGACATCCTCATCACCGGCTCACGCCCAGCGAAATAGGCCCGAGGACTCGGTCCCGGGAAGCGGCAGTCCTTGAGCATCGCGGATGATGCCGTTGATGTCTGCGTCCACAACCAGGCGGCAACAACAGATCTATTCACGATTATGTTGTGGCGAGGGGTTTGTAAATAAGACCGATGACGATTCCGACGATCCCTCAAGGTGAACGTGGGCATCGATGAACCCCGGAACGAGCGTCGCATCGCCGAGGTCGATGGTTCGCGCGTCGGCGGGAACCGCCACGTCGCTCCCCACGGCCTGAATCGTCTTCCCCGAGACCACGATCACGCCATGGTCCAGCAATTTGCCCGACACCGAATCGAAGAGGTGGGCAGCCTTCAGCACCACGGGCTTTGGGGCGCCTTCAGCTCCCTTCGCCGACCATGGTGTTAGAAACGCAAGCGCCAAAGCAAAGGTCCGAATCCAAATGGTCCCTTTAAACCTCATCCTGCCCTCCTTGGGTGTGGTGGAAGAAGATATCATCACTCGCGGATAAATTTAAGGGACTTCGCGGGACAACCTCCCGCTGCTGCGCGTTTTCCCGCAGCCCGTGAAGTCCGTTCTGCGCCTTCACACCGGCAAGCGTGACCGCGAGTTTGCGCTCGATTTTTTTGGACCCGGACGGGTTGTTTCTGCGTTTAGGATAGGGGAGGGTATTTGCGATGTTTTGCGTCCTGCTGGCCCTTATCTTGTCGGCGGCGCCCGCGCGCGGCTCGAGTGACCAGCCTTCTCTTTCCGCCGAGGCAATCATGGCGCGCGTGGCGGCCAACCAGGACCGCGCGGTGAAGCTCCGCGCCGAATACATCTATCGGCAGCACATTCAGGTCGCGATCCACCGGACCAACGGCAAGCTGGCGCGCGAGGAGAAGGCGGATTACGTGGTCACACCCACGCCCGCGGGAACGAAGAAGGAACTCACCCACATCGAGGGCCGCTACCTGAAGAAGGGGCAGTACCTGGACTTCGAGGGCAAGCCGGTGCCCGAGCCCGACAGCCTGGATGGCGACCTGGTCAACGGCTTTCGCGACGACCTGGCTTCCGACAAATCTAAAGACGGTCTCGGCTGCGACCTCTTTCCGCTGACTACGGAGGAGCAGAAGAAGTACCGTTTCGATCTCACCGGCGAAGACACTTTCCGCGGCCGCAAGGTGTATCGCGTTAAGTTCGGTCCGATTGACAGGAATGACCTCGACTGGGCCGGGGAAGCGGTGGTTGACGCGGAGGAATTCGAGCCCGTCACCGTCTTCACCAAGCTGTCCCGGCGGATTCCGTTCTTCGTCCGCACCTTGCTCGGCACCGACCTTCCCGGAATCGGGTTCAACGTGGAATACCGGCGCTTCGACGAAGGCGTGTGGTTTCCCGTCAGCTTCGGCACGGAATTCCGGCTGCGCGCCGTGTTCTTCATCAACCGCGACATCAGCGTCTCACTCGAGAACTCCTCCTTCGAGCACGCCAGGGTGGAAAGCAAGATTCGTGACTTCAAACCCATATCCTTGGAGCCGGAGCCGGGGACAGGTCACGCGTTACACTGGTTTTAGCGGGTGTGGCCACCGCTCGAAAACCAGTGTAACGCGTGGCCTGTCCCGTTCCCTCCCTTCTTCTCCCGTGATTTGGGAATTGCTCCCCGTATCCTTTTCGGGTACACTTGACCCCAGAATGGGTACGGCTACTACGCTTTCGGATACACTTTTTGGGCGCACGCGTGGTGCGGTGTTGGCCATTCTTTTTGGTCACGTCGGCGAGTCCTACTATCTAAGGCAACTTGCTCGCATGACAGCGATTGCGCTCGGGCCTGTGCAGCGGGAGTTGCGCCAGTTGGTCGACGCCGGTCTGGTGATTAGAAAGACCTTGGGAACGCACACCCTCTATAGCGTCAATGAGGCCAGTCCGGTTTTCTCTGAGATGCGGAGCCTGGTGGCGAAAACGGTGGGGATCCACGACGTCCTCCTGGCGGCGCTCCTGCCCCTCGAAAGGAAAATCAATCTTGCTTTTGTGTACGGTTCAGTGGCGCGTTCCCGTGAGAGCCAGCAGAGTGACGTCGATTTGATGATTGTGGGCAGGGTGCACTTCGCGGATGTGGTCGAGCGAATCGCGGATGCGCAGAAAACGCTGAACCGGGAGATCAACCCTACGGTCTATACGGTCAACGAATTCACCAGCAAGGTACGCGGAAACTTCCTAAAGACTGTGCTCGGCGAAAAGAAACTCTTTCTCATCGGAGACGAGAATGTCCTTAGAGAACTGGGCCAGCAATAGATGGCTTGAGAGGATTGCGTCCGAGCGAGAGGAAATCGCGCGCCTTCTTGCGAACGCCGATGGGCATCTCGCCGACTATGAGAAAGCTGTCGCCAGTGAGATGTCCGCGGATGTTCAACTGAGTCTCGCCTACGATGCAATTCGGGCTTCCGCGACGGCAGCATTGCGGGCTACTGGGTACAGGGTCGTTCGGGGCGGAGGTGAGCACTACCGTACGATCGAGGCCCTCGAGTTCTCCATTGATCCGGAGAGAAAGCTCATCCCCAAGCTCGATGCCTTACGCCGGAAGCGAAACAAGGGCGCTTACGACGACTACGGGCTTGTGGCTCAAGGCGAGGCCGATCTGGCGGGCAAACTCGCGGTGCGAGTTCGGAGAGACGTCGAGGACTGGATCCGCAAGAACCACGCTGACAAGATTGCATGAATACCGTTTGCTTCCAGGGCTCGGGGGCGGAACGGGGTCAGGTACCCTTTCCTCCCATACGCGGTAGAATGAGCTCGTTGCCGCTTCGCTGCATTCCCTCCCGCGAAGCGGGAAACCATTAATAGCCGTAGGTGAAACCTACGGAATCCCGAGGCCCGAACAGCGTCCGGCCCTGGAGGGGCCGACCTTGCCAGCGGTCAACCCCGTCAGGGTTGAAGGGTCCCTCGGGTCCTGTACGTCCGTGATGGCGAAGAGGTGGTGGTGTGTGACCGCCGCCAGCCCGTGGCGAGAATCGTGCCGATTCGCGCTGAAGATTTCACCGAAGACGAGAATCGCCTTGTCGCTCGGGGAACCCTCACGCCTCCCGCGAGGGGACGATCCCGGTCCCATTCATGGCCGGAGCCGCCGGGGAACATCTCCGTTGAGGTTATGGAGCAGGTATGGCGCGAGGAACGGGAAGGGCGGTATCGCGCGGCCCGGCCTTCTGGGACTCCAGCGCGCTGGTTCCTACAGTGATTCAGCCCTCGGATGCCCTCTGTACGGAGGCGGCGCAGATTGTGAATCGTTATGACTTGCGCGCAGCGGACGCGCTGCAACTGGCGGCGGCTCTGGTTTGGTGCCAACATGTCCCCACAGGCCGCGTGCTTCTCACCGCCGACGAGAAACTGCGGAATGCCGCGTTGCTCTGCGGCTTCGACGCCAATCAGTTGTAATTTGGATCGCCCGCGATGGGCATGGTCGCCTGCTTGTCGCCGCACGTGCCGGTCGTGGAGCAAGCGGGTAGCGTGAACCGGCTGTCCAGGCTCCGCCGCTCTTCGTTAAACGTTACGGACGGTTGTGTCTGTCTCGTTCCTCCCCCTTGGGAGCCGGCGCTCGCCGATTCTCTCCGCCTCTTAGGGGAATGACTTACTAGACTCACCCATGTTTCAAACCGGACAGGCACCCAGGCGCCGCGGTGGCTTGGAGTGCGGTAGCAGCAACTACCGCCTTCCGATCTCG
Source organism: uncultured Acidobacteriota bacterium (assembly GCA_963808085.1). Classification (GTDB taxonomy): domain Bacteria; phylum Acidobacteriota; class Terriglobia; order UBA7540; family UBA7540; genus Bog-366. The sequence goes on along the minus strand of CAWEFC010000023.1, from coordinate 682 downwards.
GTTCATACGGCAAAATTGGCAAGGCCGAAGTCAGAAAGGCGGTAGCTGCTGCTACCGCACTCCAAGATGTTCTCGGCAACAGGGGTGGATGAGCCAAGCAAGTCATTCCCCCTCATAGGCCGGGCATTTTGTCGACTTGAAAGTATACACGTCTAGCTCACGATTGTGCTTGACTAAAGTTACTGCATAGATGTATAATCATCAAGTGTCTAGTAGTCATTGAGTATAAGGGAAGACTTATGCCTCGCGAAAGCACTCCGCAATTATCGAATACGCACGAGCGGGACGTGAACGCCGCGACCGCTTCGGCGGGATCGACCCCGGAAGCCGAGGTTACCCCCACCGTGCCCCAATTTCCGCAAGGAATTCATGAAAGACTCGAGATTCTCGCCACGCGGTGTGTAGTCCAGTCAGACGGTATTCAACCGGCGGCGAATCTGGCCGCGCGGATGGCTCCTGAGGATCATAAGTCCTTGCATCTAAATAGGTTAGATGACAACGACGTTCACCGCCTGATCAACGCTTTGGGGAAGGCCACGCAGGGGCACTCGAGAAAAAAATTAACTTATTACGTTCGAAGCCGGAATGTCTATGAAAACAAAGGATCGCAGGGCACAATGCCCGAAAAGAAACAGACTTTTTGGTCTTTATTTCCGACATTTACGTCGAATCGAGCGCAATT
>CAWEFC010000022.1:0-147493 GCA_963808085.1 uncultured Acidobacteriota bacterium | reverse complement strand
TTCGATTTTCCAGTTTCCAATTTCCAGCCGCAGCCGCTACAGAAATTGCTCGTAAACACGGTGGACGGGGAGCAAATCGGGTGGACAGCTCGCGTGCCACTTCCAGACCCCGGGCGCTGGGGGGCCGCCGCGGTATTCCAGCTCGGCGCGAGGAGGCCCGGTGAGGGCGCACCGGTAGAGCAGCGCGATGAAGTGCCCCCGGACTTCGCGGGTGCGGTTGATCGCCTCCTCCACCCGGATCGGGCTGGGCTCGAAGGCCACTTCCGCGCCCAGCTCCCCCGCCGCCACCGCGCGGACCCGCTCGGCGGCGGTTTCCCGAAAACGAATGATGCCTCCCGGGATGTGCCAGCCGGCGCCGTAGAACTCGTCGTCGCGCCAGGTCAGCAGCGTGCGGCCGCGAGCGTCCTTGATGAGCAGGTCCACGTTGACAATGGGCGTCAGGCGGCTGACCTGCAGAAACAAGTCCTCGGGCATGTCCCGGCGGCCTTCGGCAGCCCGCGCGGCAAGGAATTCGGACAAAATGCCCGAGTCCGCCATCAGCGCCGGTCCCCCGCGGGCTTCACGGCCATCCCCATCTTGTTCGGTTGACAACGCCGCCGATTTGCTTTGCAGCAGCTCCGTTTGGGTTGGCAACAACTCTGTTTTGGTTGGCAACAACTCGATTCGCCCCTGCTGAATCCTGGTGCTCCTTCGTCCAACTAGCCCCGCGCCGCACTCTCGACCCCAAAGCAGGCAGGAGGTAGGCGGGGCATTCCTCCGCCCGCCCCCTCAGGCCCCGGACGGACAATCTGTCTGCTTATCCCCCGCGCACCAAGCCCGTGCAATCCCATCCAGGAGGATCGGGGACTTGCCACGATTAGCGGAGCATCCACAATCCTCCTCCAGTCCCAGCCGAAAAAAAACGCGAAAAATTTCCCCCTCATCGATCATTCGAGAAAAATCTTCAGTCATCGAACCGCAACTGAGCCGGATCGATTTCCGAACGGTGCGCCTCGTACCATCGATAGAGTTCGCTGATCGATTGGGTGAGGGGGGTGAACCGAAATCCGCCCATGTCCGCCAACATTCTCCCGTTGTCACCGCTGTACTCCACGCCGAGGCCAGGCTCGCGAATCGCGATCTCCGGATTGCGGTTGGAGACTTCCGCCACGATCTTCGCCAGATCCGAAAGCAGCACCGGCGTGCCCGAACAGACGTTGTAGGCGCGGTGCGGCGCAGCGTGCTCGATGAACCACTTGACGATTGCCGCGAGGTCATCGATGTAGAGATAATCAAACCGCACGTCGCGGCGAATGGTGATGGGCAGCCCGTGAATCACGCGGCAGCAAGCGTTGGAAATGAACCGCACCTGCCAGGCTTCGAACTTGCCGAAGACCGCGAACAGCCGCAGGTTCGTGACACTCGACATCTGCTCGCAGTATTTTGCGCAGATGTACTTTGAGAGGCCGTAGCCATCGATGGGAACGTGCGCGTCAAAGAATTCTTCCCGCATGCGCGGCGCGTAGTAGCGACGGTCGTATTCCGCGCCCGAGCCGAAGTAAAGCATCCTCCCGAAATGGTTTCGCTGGCGAACGAGGTTGAAAAAGATTCGGCAATTCTCCGCGAACAGATTCGCAGGTTCACCGGTCATGCGGTTTGACCGCACAGTGGCGCAGTGCAGGACCACATCAAACCGCCGGGACTCGAACAAGTGACGGACAGCTTCCTCATCGCCCAAATCGAGTTCCGCTCGCGACGGCGCTGTGACATCGTAGTCGCATCGAAGCTGCTCGGCTAGATTCCGTCCGATGAATCCTGACGCGCCGGTAATGAGCAGCGTGGTCATTGCGGCAGATCGTAGAGCAAGATCAATTCATTACTGAGTTGCAGCTTCTCCCGAATCTGCTGGGCGATTTCGTGCTGGGCCGCATAGGAGGAAATCAGAATTGGCTCGGTCCGCCCCGCGAGGCTGCTCCGGCCCGAAAATGGGAGCCCCGTGCAAATGCTGGCCCTGATACTTCGGGTTGGAATCGACGAAGGCCGCAATGTTGACCTTGCCCAGCGAACTCATTGCGAAGAACACGGTTGCGATGGCCGACGCAGCAATACCAATCATTCGAATCTAGTGAGACCGATCCGCATCCCCCGCGTTCAATTGATCGGAGACGCCGCTCACCGCAGTGGATTGCGGGCTCAGGGGCTCGCCGGGCTCATACTCCCAGTTCACGCGCTCGCGTTCAATTACGTAAGGCCGGTGCTGAACCTGGGTCAGAACTGAACCGATATACTCTCCCAGAATCCCAATGGAAACCAGTTGGATCGAGACGAAGAAAAACACTCCGATAACTAGTGGGGCCATGCCGACCGAGAACCGGTTCCAATAGAGGAGCTTGTAGACTAAGTAGAAGAGTGATACCAGCACGCAGGTGAGGGCACATGCGAACCCGGTGAACGTGACCAGACGTAGCGGCACACGGGAAAGGTTGGTGACCGCCAGCATCCCCATATCATAGAGCGAGTATAAGTTATTTTTCGTGAGCCCGCGTTTTCGGGCTGGCTGATGATAGCGAACCTCCGCGTGCGGCAAGCCGATCTCGGCGATCAAGCCCCGGAAATAAGGGTAGGGGTCGTCAAGCGCCTTAATGATATCGATCACCTTGCGATCGTAAAGGCCGAAGCCGGTGAAGTTCTCATAGGTCTCGGTATTGGATAGGCGGTTGATAAGGCGATAGAATCGCTTACGAATCCAGAACATGATCGAGTTCTCGCCGCTCGATTGCTTAACCGCAACAACGATCGGGGAGCCCTTCTCCCATTCCCGCAGCAGGTCTGGGATCAGCTCCGGCGGATCCTGAAGGTCGGCGACAATGCCAATAACGGCATCTCCTGAGGCCTGGCAGAGGGCGTGCATGGGGGACCGAATGTGGCCGAAGTTACGGGCATTCACGATGATCTTCACGTTATGGTCTTCAGCGGCAATCTCCCTAAGAATTGCCACGGTGTGGTCGCGCGAGGCATTGTCAATGAAGATGTGTTCGTACCGGTAGCGCTCCAGCGTGCACATCACGGACCGGACGCGCTCGTACAACTCGCGCACGTTCCCTTCTTCGTTGAAACACGGAGTTAAGACGGTGATGGACTTCACCGCTTCTCCTCAACCGTCGAACTGCAGCGCAAGCGCTCGGGCGGGATAGCGTAATACACCGTCTCCCAGCATTCTTCCGCATACCGCCGAAGATAGATTCGATAGCTTGGGTTTGGGGCTTTCAACAGTTTCGGAAGAATCCATAGGTGTTCAGGATAATGATAGGCGCAGGCAGCTATCACCGGACGACACTTGGAGATGATCTTCGCGGCTCCTGGAATGGCGTCAACCTCGGCACCCTCAATATCCATCTTGATGAGCGTGGGCTTTACCTCGGCTCCGATCGCGGAGTCTAGGGTCCGACATGCAATCTCGGCAGTACCCTTGGACCTCACCACTTTCGAACCCACTGAACCTTGGGCGTTAAACTGAACTGTCTCATCACGCTTCCCTATGGCAAAAGGCAGGACGGTAATGCGGGAGGTGGTACTTACCTCGAGGGACGCAAGGTACGCTCCAAGCGCGTGCAAGTTGCTTGTGTCGGGCTCGAATGCGTAGATATGGCGGAACCTGAGGGCCGACTTGGCAAGGTAGGCGCGGATGGTGTCGCCGTTAAACGCGCCGCAATCGACGAAGGTTTCCTCCGGCAACAGACTGACCAAATCTGGGGGGAAGTACATTTCCTCCGGCGAATGTGGGTGCGGAAGGCAATCGTAATCGAGCAGGCAGCGCCAGCGGATCTGGGCACAGAATTCCTCCCGGGATTCTTCGTCGGAAAGAAGGCCGTAGGCTGACCGCATCTCTGCAGCTTGTTCGAGGATGCGTTGGGGCAGTGCCAGACGTTCATCTGGTATGAACTGCGAATATCTCCAGAAAAATAGCGGGTAGCGGACGATATGTCGGCAGCCCAACTCGCGCAACTGGCGGTAGGCCGGCGTCGCATTGTATATGGCCAGAAGAAAGAAAGCCTGGTCGCCGTGTAGCCTGAGCGCGTCGGCCGGAGACATTACAGGGACTCCGCCGATTTCTCCCCAACGGCGGGAGTCGTTGTCACAGTATGCCACTGACACCAGACCCGCCGTTTGCACCGCCGGGAGTAGGAACCGGCCCAGTTGTCCCGCACCAAAGATCACCACATTGCCGCTGCCTGACAATGCGGTGCCCTCGTACGCGGATTTCATACGTTGAGCGGTTTCCTCCGGGCTCTCCGAGAGTAACTGGTTCAGTAAAACATCGAGCTTGTTAGACATGGGCGCTGTTCATCCGCATGCTGACTTTTTCCTGAAACTCGCACCGAAGCTGTTCGGCAGGGTTCCATTCCGTGAGCCCCCAGGCGACGGTGCTGAAAATCGTGGTTGTAGCCATTGCTCGGATTGTCCCGCGCCTCGACCTTCCTATCGAACGCTATTTTGTTTGCGGTAACGGAGGTAGAAAACGTCACCCCGTATTCCCACTGGTGCAGCTATCCATCCGAACTGGGCAGGAGAAGCCAAGAAGGAGGCAAAATCCCGGTCATTTCTGTAAAGGCGACTTGATCGCAGTCGGTCATCGACCAACATTGCCTCGATGTGCAAGCGCTCTGTGAACTCCCAGAATCGCTCGGTATCGCGACGGTCGTCAGGATCCACCGTTTCAGATAGACCGCCCGGAAGAAACGCCGAGTAGCCGGGCCCCTGATTTTGAAGGATACGCGCTCCTCCGACTCTTTGGCGTTCCAGGATTGCCCTAATTTCAGATGTCTCCATTAACATGGGCCTCTGAACCCCGAAACTGGAACCGGGGGAACTCCTGGTCGCGACAAAGGTGAGCGCGATCACTACTGCAAAAGCAGCAGCCACCGACCTGTACACGGCTGGCTTGTTTTCAAGGACGACGCTTAGCCATTTGACAGCCACTACAAAGAACACAAATAACAGAGGCAGGAAATAGTTGATCCTTGAGGTGATCAGAGTGCCGGGAATTACGGTAGCGATACCCGCCAGTACGTAGGGCCCCAGGGCAGCTACGCTCATGAAAAGCGCGCTTTTAAGAGCTGACACACTGGTCAAGGTAATGAAGGACAGGCAGAGGAGAGTTAGGTAAAGGACCGATGCCTTCAAGAGGATGTAAGGGGGGGATACTGTAACGTACGCCGTAAGGTACGCATTTATTACGCGGGGGGCTGTATTAAGATTATGTAACTCAAACCCCAGAAGCACCTTGGGATTTGCCAGCGCGGCTCCCAGCACAGAGTGCGCCCCAGGGAAGGTTTGGCCTACGATGAGTTCCCAATCGTCCCGGGATCTAGCTTCCCGCCCACGTTTGCTGTTTTGAGATAGTAGACAGAGAAATGTTGACCGAAAGCATACCAGGAACGGCTGATGTTCAAGAAGCGGGATTCGGCCGGCACCCGTCCCATGAGATACATACCCGTTACCAGGCTCGCTGCCCCAGCGAGGAAACAGACTGGCCACAAATAAGTGCCGCGTACTGCGCGGAGCAACGGCTCTGATCGGGAGCGGGACAAGGCTGCTACCAATCCGACGAAAAGTAACAAGGCTACGAAGTACTCGGAACGCGCTGCCATAGCGAGCAACAGGAAGCTAGCGCCAGCTAGTACGCGAGGAACAGGGGAGTCGAGATTCAGCCTACGAATCACTATGGCCCCGGCCAGGAAAACCAGTAAGGCAAAATGATATGGGCGTGGCAAACCTATCGTCCACCACACCGTACTATACGCGGGTTGGGCAATCCACAGGATCGTTGCGAGAAAAGCCAACGACGTCGGGATGGCAATTTGCCGCAGATACACATACATGAGGATAGTCGTCAAGACGACAACAGTGTACAGTTGCGCATAATAGGCGACAATGGGGTTGCCAAAGACGGCGAGGTGCGCCGCATACCAAACAGCGTAAAGCGGCGACCACTGGAAGGTTGGGAGCACTCCTTGGCGAAGAAATCTACTCCCCCAGGTCAAATAACCCGCTTCGTCAGCCCGCGAGAGGTCTGTCGTTTTTGCAAGGCTCCAGTAAAGGCGTATGGTTATCCCGACGACGCCGATGAATGGGAGAACCGGAGATCCACGTGTCAAGTACCTTTTCAGATTTGCTGCCATTCAGTGTCCTGGTCCTGACTCACGGGCGGCACCCCGCGGAATTACAATTCGATTCACGAAACGCCGCCGCGATGTTGGCGCGCGATGCGAGGTTCGCGCGACAGCGACGCAACGTCCTAGGCACGCCGATGTGACTAGGCAAGGTTCCGGGTGGTAGATCTTGAAGCGCCAGTGGCGAACACATTTAACAATGCGGTACTCCCAGGAACAAGCCTTTCCCTTACCAGACCGTCCGTCCACCGTCGATTACCAAATTATGACCTGTCATATAAGAAGAAGCATCGGAAAGGAGGAATATGAGGGCTCCCTTGAACTCGTCTGGATGGGACATGCGGCCCAGGGGGACCCTCTGCGAGATATTTTCAACCAGATTCCAGTCCTGGCCATTGTAAACGCTCGCGGGTGTAAGGGTATTAACGCGAATGTTGTGTCCTGCCCAATAGGTTGCCAAGTACCCGGTGAGCATTACCAGGCCCCCTTTAACGACTGAGTAGCTGACGGGCTTGAAGGCCTGCTCGCCTGGTTTCTGCCCCGGTTTCAAGTAGACACGTTGGTCCGGCGCGATCACCCCCAAGTCGGAAGAAATATTAACGATGACTCCGCCATCTCGCTTTGCCATCTCTCGCCCGCACGACTGTGCGCACAAGAATGCTCCGGTCAGTCCGACCGACAGATCCCCAATCCATTGATCAAGGGGGAAATTCTCGAACCGGCTAAGCTCGTTATCGGTCTGCTCAACCATTTTCGGATTTTTCGCCGCGTTGTTGATCAGTCCGTCCAGATGGCCGAAGGTGGAGAGAATCTTCTCGACCATAGCTTCCACCTGGGGCTTATCTGTAATGTCCGCATGCAGTCCCAGGACCGGCCGATCGCCAAATCGAGCCTTCAGATGGCTGATGGTGCGTTCAATCCTGTCGTCGTGGACATCATTTATAACCGGAGTGCCATTCGCTTCCAAAATGGCCTCTGCATGCCGGACACCTAGGTATCCCGCCCCCCCCGTTACGAGGTAGACGCGACCGGAAAGATCAAACGAGTGCGTAATATCAGTGTATTTTCTGCCCCTGAACGGATGCGAATCTTGGACAGACATTGGCTATAACCCCACAGCGTGACCTGTGTCGATCGACTGAAGCGCGGCCAGAGCGACCTCAAGCGAAGCCGCTCCTGCCCTTACGTCCACCATTGGACTGTCGCGGCCCTCAATGCAATTGAGGAAGTGACGCACCTCTGCCTCGAACAATTCTCCGCGTTCACACCCTTTAAACTCTTCTGATGTCCATTTGCCGCCCTCAAACAGCCGCAATGAACCATCCCCGGCCCAAACGATGCGGCCGTTGGTGCCATTCACCTCGCAGGACCGGGCAGGAGGGCGTCGCATGAAGCAAAGCTGAACATGAACGGGAAAACCATAATCGAGGAGAATGCTGGCAGTGTCCTCTACGTCTCCAGAGTCTCCGCTGAGGGCGCCACCCATGGCAAAAACCCGACGTGGCTTGCCGAAGAACCAGACGGCAAGATCAAGCTCGTGACTCTCAGTGAGCACGACGCCGCCACCAAGGGCGCGGTTGACCGCGTACAGATTTCTATAGTCTTCCCAGGGGTGCCAGTCCGGAACGTACGAGGCCACCTCAAAGCGTGCGGAAAGCAGCTTGCCAATTTTCCCCTCATTCAGCCAATCTCGAACCTGCTTCAAGGCACCGTGGAAACGCATCATGTAACCTACGAGTCCTACCCGTGCTTGCTCCGCTAAGGTACGCTCCAAATCGGCGACGCATTGCAGAGTATTCGAAAGGGGTTTTTCGATCAAAACATGTGCCGATGCTTTCGCGGCGGCAAGAGCTGCCGCGATATGCTCGCTCGTTGGATTTGAAATGACCACCACATCGGGATGCTCGGCGAGTGCGGATTCCATTGAATCAAAAACGGGAATACTGAGTTCGGCGCCTGGGATGACTTCGAAATTGGGGCCGATGACAGCAGACGATTTGCGCACACGATATGCAATGAAACTCGCGGCGCTGCCAAGGACCGCGCGAAAATTGCGAAGGTGGCGTTGCCCCGCACCTCCCAATCCGACGAACAGTATTTTCAGTGGAGCAGGCCCTCGACCAGTTTGAAATGTGCGCGCGCGGTGTCAACCGGATCATTTCCCCGATTGCTCTCGAGGGTAAAGTCGCCGGCAAAACCAATTGCCTTAAGGGCAGCAAATGCGCCCACGAGATCGGTGTCGCCGGTGCCGAGAATCACGTTTTGTCCGTCCGAGCGGCGCTTGTCCTTGACGTGGACGTGAGAAATTCGCGATCCGAGAATATGTATCTCTTGCACGATGTCATACCCTAGGGCCGTCGTATTCCCGAGATCGTAGCAGACGCCCAACGGCTTGCCTTCAAGCGACGACTCCAGCGCGTCTGCAGGAAGGGTGCTCTCGATAGCCAACTCGACACCACGCCCGGCTAAGGCCGACATGCGTGCGAAATTTTGCTCGGCCTCCAGCATCGAGTCGAGGGCCGCCCCGCCGATAAACGGGACAACGATACGCTCGAAGCCGAATTCGATGAGCTTGGCCAGAAGCTCTGCGGCGGCCTCCGGGGCGCGGCTGAACGTCACCGTCATGAAGCAATCTGCGCAAAGAGTCGCGGCACGCACGCCCGTTTGCTGCGAGAGCTCGCGAATTCGTTCTCGGCCGCTATCCGACCAGATGGGGTTAGCGGGGTTATGGCTAGCCTCGGCGATGAGTTCGATTGCGTTGAAGCCACAGCGGTGTGCGAGTGAAAACTCTTCTTCCCAACCGTCGCGGGGAAAGCACTGCAGCTCTTCGTTCCAGGGTTGCGTCAAGCGCCCTTGAAGGATACCGATCACCCGGGATGGGCTCCCCGCAAGCGGATTGTGCTCAGTCGGATCTCTCACTACACAAACCGGGTCGCCGCCGGGCTTGGTCCCCTTCGCGATCAGTCCTCGAGTGGTTCAATCAGCATATTGGAGGCGAACTCGGCACGATCGAGAAAGGGCCAGAGATCCTCCAAGGGCTTCGACACAATGGATCCGTCGGGGTGGTGAGCAGAGGAAAGTCGTGGGGCTCGCGGCTCATCCGGAATCGCTGCGACTTCGCAAACCACTGGGCCCGGCGAGTCGAGGATCGCGCGGAGACGATCAACCAGGTCGGGTTCGTCGCCGATCCGGAAGGTCTGCAGCCCATAGGCAGCAGCGATGCGCTTCACGTCAGGCAAGGTCAAACCGCTGCGCGAATCGCACCCGATTGTCCGCCCGAAGTAGCCAGACTGTGAGGCCCGGATCGACGCATACCCATCATTGTTAACGACGAATAACTTCAGCGGGAGCTGGAGTCGCGCCACGGTTTCCAGCTCTTGGATATTGAACTGAAAGCCCCCGTCGCCGTCCACCGAAACAGTGCGCCTCCTCCCGCTGGCAAGACAGGCCCCAATACTCGCGGGAAGGCCGAATCCCATTGCCCCCAGTCCTCGGGTATGCAGAACCCGCTGCCCCGGCTTCACTCGCATCACCAGGAAAAAAATCTCGGGAGCAAAACCCGAACTCCCAGGCACGATGAGATCATCCTCCATGGCTTCGCACAACGCTTCGGAAAAGACGTATGCGCTCACCCGGCCCTCGCTGCCTCGTTGCGCCGGGACAGGCACGGGATACCTGGCCTTCCACGCGCTGCACCGGTCCAGCCATGCCTTCCTATCTCGCTGAGCGATCGTACTGCGGGAATCCAGCATCCTCCTTATCACTTGCCTCGCGTCGCCGGCGATGGGCACATCGACTTTACAGGTCAGTTTTCGGATCTCCGCCGGATCGATATCGACAATGATCTTCTTAGCCGCACGGGCAAGCTTATCGTAGGCATATCCGCACATCGCAAGATCAAGGCGAGCACCGATCGAAAGCAGTAGATCGGAGTTTTGCAGCGCAAAATTAGCGCTGCGCGGGGCCATCGAGCCCGGCCTGCCCGCATTGAGCCGATGGGACTCCGGCAGGAGGTCGAGTCCGAGCCAAGTCGTGAGCACCGGAAACTGCAATAAATCCACGAGCCCAAGAAACTCCGCGTACGCCCCCGCGAGCCGGATGCCGTTTCCGACCAGCAGCACCGGCCGTTCCGATACGTTCATCAGGTCGAGAGCCCTACCGATGTCCCGCGACAGCGTGTCTTCCCCATGCGGTTCGTCGCTCGGAGGTGAATAACTGGAGAGCTTATCCGGCTGGATTTCAGACGCCTGCACGTCCAGAGGAATGTCGATCCAGACGGGACCCGGCCGCCCGGACTTGGCCAGGTACAACGCCTTTTGCATATGGTATTGGATGGTCTCTGGACTTGTCACTGTAACTGCGTACTTCGTGATGGAGTGCACGATAGAAACGATGTCCACCTCTTGCACGCCAAGTTGCCGGACGCCCGAATTCCCCTTGAGGTCGGCGCGTTTGACCTGTCCGGAAACGAACAAACAAGGTGTAGAGTCTAGCCATGCCCCGGCAACACCGGTGACCGCGTTCGTTCCCCCCGGGCCGGTCGTCACCATTGCCACTCCTAGATTGTTCGTTACCTTTGCGTAGGCCTCGGCCGCAATCGCGCTGGCCTGCTCGTGCTGGTTGCAAACAAACTCAATTTCGGGGCAGCGGGCCAGGGAATCGTTTAGGTGCATAGCACCGCCGCCCGGAACCAGGAAAACATGTTTCACGCCAAGGTCGGCGATGAACCGCACGACATAATCGGAAAGCTTCATTACCCGTTACCTTTCGACTGCCGCCCGCGTGCTCATCGCGCCGCCAGATATCGCGTCAACCAATTCCCGAACGGCGCCGTTGCCGCCGCCGCGCGTGGCTACGAACTCAGCCTTTGACAGGACGTCGGGCCGGGCGTCCGCCGGGGCAGCGGCGAGGCCGGCGAGGCCGAGCGCGCCCAGATCGTTGACGTCATCCCCCATGAAGCAGATCTCCTTCAAATCGAGAGCGTTCCTTTTGGCGAACGAGCGGAGGGCTTCAGCTTTGTCCTTACAGTTCTTGTGAACCTCCGTGATTCCCATTTTAAGCGCAAAGCGATCCACCAAGGGGCTACCCTCACCGGAGATCAGCGCCACGATCAATCCGGCCTTCCGCGCCCGTGAGACGCCCATCACGTCGGAGAATGAAAAGCGCTTCCACTCCTGCCCGTCCGGCCCCCACCAGAAGCCGCCGTCGGTTAGTACGCCGTCCACATCCAGAGCAATAGCTCGGATGCGCGCCAAACTAGGCGCCAATTCGGCGGAGTTTCTTGATGATTGGGTGTTCCCGCTCGAGGACACGCTTGACCCCATCTCCCATTGATTTCTCCATCAGCCGGAGGTAACTCACCAGGCGCGTGATCCCGTTAGGCTCCAGCGAGGCGGCGTGATCTGTACCCCACATCGCCCGGTCAAGGGTGATATGCCGCTCGAGAACACATGCGCCTAAGGCCACCGCCGCGACGCTCGAGGGAAGCCCTGTTTCGTGACCGGAATAACCCACCGGGACTCCGTATCGCTCTCGTAACGTAGCCATGGCACGAAGGTTGAGTTCCTCGTAATGCGCTGGGTAGGCGCTACAAGCATGCAGCAGGACTAGGTCGTTGCTTCCTAACACTTCCAACGCATGATCGATTTGTTCGATTGTGCTCATGCCGGTGGACAGAATTATCGGCCTGCCCTTATCTCGGGTATGTCGAAGCAGGTTGTCATCGGTCAGGGTGGCAGAGGCGATCTTGTAGCAGGGCGGGTTGAATTGATCGATAAAATCCACGGACTGTTCGTCCCAGCAGGACGCAAACCATGGCATCTTGACGTCACGGCAGTAACGATCGATCTCCCGGTACTCGTCTACGCCGAACTCCAAGCCCCGTTTCAAGTCCCCATTGGTTGTTCCGAAGGGGCTTTCGCGTGGACGCGCCAACTCCTCGGCAGAATAAACGACGTCCACGGTGCGTTTTTGGAACTTCACCGCGTCGCAACCCGCCACATGGGCAACACTGATGAGCCGTTTGACGAGGTCCAGATCGCCGTTATGGTTGATTCCAATTTCGGCGACGACATAGCAAGGATGGCCGTCGCCCACCACGCTCTTACCAATTCGGACTTCTTTAACGTTTGCCTTTATCGCGCGTTCGCTCATTAACGGCCACCTCGATTCGCGGCGACGGTTTGACGGCACAGTTCCTGCATGGCATCCAGCACATAATCCAGCATGGACCGCGTCAGACCGGGATAGACCCCGATCCAGAAGACCCGATCCATGGCGAAGTCGGCGTTTTCCAAGGTTCCAACCACGCGATGGGGTACCTCAGCATAGGCGGGCTGGCGCACCAGATTGCCGCCGAAGAGCGTGCGGGTGGCGATCTTCTTGCTCTCCAGAAATCGCACGACATCGACGCGAGCAAAGGGCGCACCGGGCCGAACCGCAATCGGGAAACCGAACCAACTGGGATCTGATCCCGGGGTCGCCGCCGGCAGAACGAAGAATTCTTCCAGCGACTTGAGCCCCTCATGGAGGGTCTGAAAATTCTTGCGCCGCGCTTCGATGAATCCCGGCAGCTTGCGAAGCTGCGCCACGCCGACCGCGGCTTGCATATCGGTGGCCTTCAGGTTATAGCCGATGTGCGAATAGATGTACTTGTGATCGTAGCCGTACGGCAGGCCGCCAAGTTGCCAATCGAATCGCTTGCCGCAGGTATTCTCGCGGCCCGTTTCGCACCAGCAATCGCGCCCCCAATCGCGGAACGACTCCACCAGGGTTTTGAACCGCTGGCTTGTCGGTCAGCACACACCCACCTTCACCCAGTGTGATGTGGTGAGCAGGATAGAAGCTGACAGTCGCGAGATCGCCAAAGGTGCCCACCTTACGCGCACGGTAAGTACTGCCAAGCGCGTCGCAGCAATCCTCGACGAGCCACAAATCGTGTTTGCGTGCGAAGGAGGAGACGGCATCGAGATCGAAGGGATTACCGAGGGTATGAGCCAGAATGATGGCGCGGGTGCGCGGGCCAAGAGCCTCGTCGAGGGCACGGACGTCCAGGTTGTAAGTGGGAACTTCAATATCAAGAAAGACCGGCACGAGCCCGTTCTGCACAATCGGATTGACCGTGGTCGGGAAGCACGCCGCCGTGGTGATGACCTCATCGCCTGGGCGCAACCGGCGGTCGCCAATCTTTGGCGAGGTCAGGCAGGATATCGCCAGCAGGTTGGCCGACGAGCCCGAGTTCACCAGCACAGCTTCGCGCAAGCCACAGAAAGCCGCGAACTCGCGCTCAAACTGGACGGCGAAACGGCCTGTAGTGAGCCAAAAGTCGAGAGAAGCATCCACCAGGCTGCGCAATTCGGCCGCGTCAAACACCTTGCCCGAGACCGGGACGAGAGTCTCGCCGGGAACAAACACCTGCCCCGCAAACTCGGCCTCGAAATACTCGCCGACGAGGTCGAGAATCTCGCTACGTAACTGATTTGCTCGCGCGTTCATGGGCAAAAAACTCTGAGTACCATGCGATGGTTCGCGTCAGCCCCTCTTCCAGGCTGAACATTGGGTTCCATTGCAGGAGACGGCGGGCACGCTCCGCGCTCAGGGATTGGCAGCGAATCTCGTTGACGGCCTCATTGCGGATGTCGGGATCGAGCGCGGATCGCATAAGCGCCAGAATGCGCCGCACTAGGTCAAGCACCGTCACCTGGATTTCGTTCGAAAAATTGAACGCCATCCCTCGCAGCGCCGTGTCGGCCGCCAGGCGTTCGGCGAGCAGCATGTACGCCGCCGCTCCATCTTCGACATAGAAATAATCGCGGATGAACTGCCCATCGGAACGGATCACCGGGCGTTCGCCGCGAACTACCGAGCGAATCGTGCCCGGAACCACGCGGTTCCAATTCAAATCGCCGCCGCCATAAAAGTTGCCGCAGCGGGTGATGGCCACTGGCAGGTCGTAAGAAACCGCATAGGTGTGGGCAAGCAGGTCAGCGCAGGACTTGCTGACGTCGTAGGGATGGGAACCCGCAAGCGAGGTCTCTTCCGAATAGGGCAGCACCTCCTGAGTTCCATACGCCTTATCGGAAGATGCGACCACGATGGACCGCATCTTCGGCGAACGCCGACACGCTTCGAGCAGGTTCCAAGTGCCCCGGATGTTCGTCTCGAACGTCGAAACCGGGTTGGAGTTGGCAGTTCCGACGATCGTCTGCGCGGCCAGGTGCAATACGGTTTCGATTTCGTATTCGCCCAGGGTCCGTTCGAGAGTCTCGCGGTCGCGCACATCCCCGCGAACCACCTTCACTCGCTCGAGAGTACCCGTGCGGACCAATTCAGACTGGGGTACCCAATCGCGCACCAGGCACACTACGTCAGCGCCCGCCGCCAACAAACGCGGCACCAGCCAAGATCCCACCAAGCCTGTCGCGCCAGTCACTAGCGTCGGGCGGTCGCGCCAGAAAAGATCACTCATGACCAAACTTTCCAAGGAGCCTTGCCCGAGGCCCAGATCTGGCTTAGGTGCTGGTAATCCCGATAGGTATCCATTGCGTAGAAGAAACCTTCGTGACGGTAAGCTGCAAGTTGCCCTTCGCGCGCCAGCCGCTCCAACGGGCCGCGCTCGAGGATGCAATCGTCACCGGTAAGATAATCAAATATGCCGGTGTTAAATACAAAGAACCCGGCATTGATCCAGCCTTCCGACACGGGCTTCTCCATGAACTCGAGCACGCGGCTTTCCTCGCCGATTTCCACGGCACCGAAGCGTAATACCGGCCGGACGGAGGTGAGGGTCGCGAGCCGGCCGTGGCTCCGGTGGAACTCCAGCAGGCGGCCGATGTTGACGTCACTTATCCCGTCACCGTAAGTCGTCATGAAAGTGTCTTTGCCCACATACTTTGCGATCCGTTTGATGCGGCCCCCGGTCATGGTTTCCAGACCGGTATCGGCTAAGGTGACTTGGAACCCTTGCTCCTGGTGGGCGCCGTCGAGAAGGACCTGCGACTTCTGCCCGAGGGTTATGGTGAAGTCGTTGTTCATGGCTTCATAATTGAGGAAATAATCTTTGATCATGTTACCGCGATAGCCAAGACACAACACGAACTCCTGGAAGCCATAGTGGGCATAAGCTTTCATGATGTGCCACAACACCGGCCGGGAGCCGATTTCGACAAGCGGCTTGGGGCGAAACTCCGTCTCTTCGCGCAAGCGGGTCCCCAATCCTCCGCACAGAATCACCACCTTCATTGCCCTGCCCCCCGCAATCCGCTATCCCGAGTGACGCCCGGCTCCTATGCTGCCGGCGTCACAATGCCGCGAAGCTTCCAATCCTCGATCATTCGTTCAAGCCCTTCGCCAATCGTAACCTTCGGGGCCCAATCGAGGTCCCGCTGAGCTTTACGGGTGTCGGTGATGTAGATGCGCTGGTCTCCCGGACGCCATGGACCCAATTGCGCCTCCGGGACATACCCGAGGAGGTCCTTCAGATGCTCGCGCAATTCCGCCCAAACCGAAATTGTGTTGGCGGGCCCGCCGCCGAGGTTGTAAACTTTTCCGGCAGTACGATCGATTCGGCGAACTGCGCTCAACATGGCTTCAATGAGGTCATCCACATAAAGCAGATCGCGCACCTGCTTGCCGTCGCCAAAAATCCGGATTTCTCCACCCTGGAGCGCGGTGCGGGCGAGGTGCGCCACCCAACCCTGATCCTCATTGCCCATTTGCCGCAGGCCATAAATACAGGACATACGAAAAACAATGGACGGCAACTCGTAGATGCGATGGTAATCGCGGACATACTGGTCCGACGCGCCCTTCGAACAGCCATAGGGCGAATGGAAATCAAGCGGAAAAGTCTCAGGGATGCCCAACGTGTAATCTACCAGTTGATAGCGGGTTTTGCTCTCCTCGACCCGCACTCCTTCCAGGTTTCCATACACTTTGTTGGTGGAAGTGTAGAGGACCATAGGCATGGGGTTGAGCCGGCGAGCCGCCTCCAGAACATTGACGGTTCCAAGCGCATTCACTTCGAAGTCCGTCCGCGGATCCGTCACTGAAGTTGTCACGGCCACTTGCGCGGCGAAATGGAAAACCATCCCGGCGCCTTCCATTGCTCGCGCGACCGCCGCGGAGTCACGGATGTCCCCACGAACCCAATCCACTCTTCCAGGGTGCTGCTCGCGCAGCCATTCCAGGTTGCTCATCACGCCTGCGCGGCTAGCGTTGTCAAATACCACCACCTCATGGCCGTCCAGCAAGAGGTGGTTGGTCATATTACATCCGATAAAACCCAAACCGCCCGTAACCAGTACTCGCATTAGTGCTTCCTTTCAACCTCTAATGAATTTAAATAAAGATTATGACTCGGCAAGAGATGATGATCTTCCTCTGTCAGACATGCGCCAGCCACGTGGCGATATAGCGCACGGCAGGTTTTCGCCGTTCGCTCCCAGGTGAACATCCGAGCCCGCTCCAGGCCCCGCGTCCGCAGCTTCTCCCGCAAAGTTTCGTCGGTGGAGATTCGCAATAAGCTTGCGGCAATGCTATCCACAAAATGAGGGTCGAAACTCAGTACGGCGTCGCCACCGTATTCCTGTAATGGGGGAATATCAGAACAAATTACGGGTGCACCTTCGTGGAAAGCCTCGATGACAGGCATGCCGGCGCCTTCAAAGAGACTGGGGAAGACCACAAACTGAGCAAGCTGATAAAAGGCCTGCGATTCTGCCAGATCCACAAAACCCGGGAAGATGACTTGAGCCCGAAGGTCGAGCTCATCGATCCGTTGGCGGATCACTGGCCAGTGCTCGTTCTTTCTCCCGGGACAAAACAGATTCAGCTTTATGCCGTTGTGATCGCGAATTTGTCGAACGGCCTCGAGCAGCTTCAGGTGGTTCTTATGCGGCCATGTCTGCGCCGGGAACAATCCGAACACTTCGGGAAGCCGGAACTTCTTTCGAACCTCATCTGACGCCTGTTTTGGGACGTCTTGGTAGAGCGCGGCGGGAGGGGCGCAGTGAACAACAAATACCTTGTGTCCATCAAGGCCATATTGTTCCTGTAGGTCCGACTTCACCGCGCACGAAGGCGCCACAACGGCCTGCGATTCGTTGCATGCCCCCGAATACAGTGCCTCCCGGTAAGCTATCTCCCGGTCAGAAAAGAATTGCGGGAAGTGGAGATGCTGCAAATCCCAGGGGTTGTAGATCGACGGTAGAGCACAACGCGTGAACGCCTGAAACGGGAAATGAATGACATCGCCGCCCAACGACTCGAGGAATCCGTCGGATGGTGGCAAAGTCTCTGCGGGCCGAGCCGGAGTCGCACCCGAGGCCCGCTGGCGAGCGCCCCGCCAAAGGATACCCGCCGGTCGTCGAAGAGGGCCAAGCAAACCCTTGGTGCGGTCGAGCCAGTTCGGTTGGTTCGTTTTGGACGGGGGTGGCGACACGACCGTTTGGTTCGGCCCTATTCGAGGGTTAAGCCAAGCAGGATTTTCCGGATTGGTGATCAATGTATATAGCTCTTCACCGTCGGTCAGGCGTCCCAAACCATCTACGAGGCCCAGTAAAAACTGTTCGATTCCTCCTGATAACCCGCCGGGAGTCATCTGAGCGTTAATGAGGACCTTCAGCGGCCGTTGCATAAGTGCTCTGAGGCTCCATCGCCGCGCGCCATCGAGGACTATAGAGGGGTTGTAGCTCTCCTAATTTCATTTCTTCCATCGTGTCGACACGAACTACGGGCAGGTCAGCGATCAGCTTCGAGCGCTCTAATCCGGAGATATAAGTCAACCCGCCATCTTCATCGCGGGATTCTCGCATGGAGGAGTTAAAAGGTTCTTTTGACGCGATGGATGAATCTATCAATGACATCAAATCTTTGCGCACGAAAAAGGCGTCAACGCCGGCGCGATTCGTTCCCACGAGATCGTATCCCTTGCGTGCCGCCAATTGGCACAAAGCCCTGATCGAGGCTCCGAAATAGAGGTTGGAGGCGTGAGAGCGAGTGCGGGAGAAGTCCGGGTCGTACGGGATGGTAATAGGGTGAAGGTCACCGAACACCGCGTTGTATTCACATACAACAATGTCAGGCGCGGCGGCGGCAATGGACTCCCAAACCCAATAATCGTTCCCATCGATATCAATACTCAAGACGCCGATCTTCCCGCCAAAGCCGTGGGTGGAAATGAGTTCATTAATGTTGTCTCGAGTGATAAATGTGGAAACCGCCGTCAGATTGTACTTCCAGTAGATCTCATGCTCGCGAAGGGAGCGCATATTATCCGGTCTGGCATCCATGACGAGCCCTTGCCAATTGCGGTTGACGAGAAGGAATCGGGTATTCGCCTCCCGATAATTCTCCACTCCGAACTCGACAAAACGCCTGGACGATATGGGCAACCGCTGGACCAGCCACTCGAGAATTCCATCTTCACCCCACTGCGAATAAACCTGGAACTCCGCGTCCGCGATCGAATCCATCGCATCTAGCCCGCGCAGGTCCTGCGCTGCCTGCCTTCCCTGGAGCAACAGTGATCGCTCCATGTGAGCTTGCAGTTCACGGACCTCATCCACGATGGGGGCCATCGGCGCAAGCAACCGGGCACGAACTGCGCGGAAGGCTGCCTTAAGCACGGGATGACAATCCGCCGAGTGACATTAGCAGGCCACAACTAGAGTGCAATCCAACGTTACATCCCGCCAGCACATAGAAGCTAGCTTATGCTACGCGTGCAATGCCCGGGCTTAGCGCATCTAGGATCTCAACATCCCACTTCAGCTCGGGACAAACCAATCCCGGCCAGCGTTCGGGATATCGCGTCCCCGCGTCCCGTGTTCGCTCGACATCGAGGGTGATGGCATTTTCCTCGAAGAAGAATGTCTTAACAAACGGGGTGTCCGCAGAAAGCGTCAAGGTGTATCTACCTTCGTTGAGCAAGTTGCCGGGGACCGAGCAGCGGCTTACGTATTTACCGGGCTCTCTTGGGCGCCCGTCCCATTGAGGACTCCTGTCGTCGCTTGAGGTAAACACAACAGTGCCGTCAGCCGCAGCGACCCTGACGCATACGCGAAGGTGGGACACGGGATTCCGTATTTCGTACTCGATCTCTATCTGGAATTGTTCGCGCATGTCGACCACACACGCGACATGACCTTCCGACTGGAGGACCCGTCCTGCCCGCAAGCAAACACTCTCGCTGCTAGCGCTCGATTCCCCCCAGCGTCTTTCGCCATTCGCTTCGGATGCGGTGCGAATGTACGCCACCGCAACATCCTGCACCGGCCCAATGGACTTTACCCGGCCATTCTCAAGCCAAATGCCATGGTCGCACAGGCGGCTGATCGCGCCCATATTATGGCTCACAAACAGAATCGTGCGCCCGCCCTTGGCCACGTCACTCATCTTCCCCAAACACTTTTTTTGGAATTGCTGGTCTCCCACTGCCAGCACTTCATCAACCAGCAGGATTTCCGGCTCCAGGTGCGCGGCAACTGCGAAGGCCAGGCGCATCTGCATTCCCGTGCTGTAATGCTTGAGGGGTGTATCGATGAACTTCTCCACCTCGGCGAAAATCACAATTTCGTCGAACTTGCGCTCGATCTCAGCCTTACTCATGCCCAGGATCGCGCCGCTCAGGAAGACGTTTTCCCGGCCCGTCAACTCCGGATGAAAGCCCGTGCCGACCTCGAGAAGGCTGCCCATTCGCCCGCGGACTTCCGCATAGCCTTTCGTGGGCTTGGTGACACGGGCTAGAATCTTCAATAGCGTTGTCTTCCCCGCGCCGTTGCGGCCAATAATTCCCACCACTTCGCCCTGGCGGACGTCAAAGGAAACATCCCGGAGCGCCCAGATCCGCGCGAGATCCCCATCGGGAGAGGACGCCTTCCTTGCCCGGAAAAGGCGAACTGGCGCAGACGCGGCGCGAGCAAGGACGTCGCGCAATGCAAGATAACGCTCTCGCTTACCAATCCGGTAACGCTTACCAAGGTTTTCGACGTGGATTACTGCGTCGGCCATAATGGAAGCCTGGAGTCGGAAACTGTCAACTGTGAACCGTGAGCTGTCAACTGTCCTTCACACCACGTCGGCTATGGTTCCTTCCATCCTGTGAAAGAATGCCAAACCGCCCACGACCAGGAGCAAAACCATTCCGGTGGAGACTGCCAGCATGATGTTCGGCGGCTGGCCATGTCCGGTGAGCGCCCAGCGGAAACCCTCAATGACGCCAGCCATGGGGTTGAGGCCGTACAGCCAGCGCCAGCGCGCCGGCACCAGGGTGCTGGGGTAGGCGACGGGTGAAGCAAACAGCCAGAATTGGACCAGAAAAGGGATGACGTAACGCACATCGCGATATATGGCGTTAAGAGCGGAGAGCCACAATCCAACGCCCAGTGCGGTCATCACAGCCAGAAGAAGAAAGAACGGGAAAAGTAAGATGGAAAGACCCGGCATGATGCGAAAATAGGCCATCATCCCTAGGAAAACGACGAAAGAAATGCTGAAATCCAGAAGCCCCGCGACCACGGACGACAGGGGGAGCACCAAGCGGGGGAAATAGACCTTGGTGATCACATGTTGCTGCTCCACTACTACGGCTGTGGCGCTCTGCAACGCGCCGGCAAAGTACATCCAGGGTAGGAGGGCACTGTAGTAAAAGATAGGATAAGGCAGCCCGTGGGAGTCCATCTTCGCCAGTTTGCCGAAAAAGAGGCTGAATACCACCATCGTCATGAAGGGCTGAATGACTGCCCAGGCCGCGCCGATGGCGGTCTGCTTATATCGAACCTTGATGTCGCGCCACACGAAGAAATAGATCAACTCGCGAGCTTCCCAAAGCTCCTTGAAATCAATATCCAGCCAACCGCGCGGCGGAGCAATCCGCAATACCGGAAGTTCAACCGGAACAGCTTGCTCTGCAAGTTCGTTTGTCACTTCTTCTTACCCGCTCCTTCCTGCTCTTTCAATTGGCGGACGTCCTCCAATTCGATCTGATGCATCAGAGCTCCGCGTTTCTCAAAATACGCCGCGACCTCGGTACTGCACGCTGCGGCACAGCCGTGAATTGATTGCGAACCATCTGCCTCCAAGAGATAGGTCCACGGGCAGGAACCATGTGCGTCCCCCACTGGAAAATGAACGCCAAGTTCCAACTTATAAGGAGGGCAATAACCGAGCTAACGATCGCCATCGCCCTCCGTTCCTTTCCCAACCATCTGGCAAGCTCGCTTAAGTGAAACGGCCAAACCCAGGATATAGAGGAGTCAGGGAAATGAAGAACCGATTGCCAAAGGAAGAAATCCGTCCCAAGTGGGGTCACCGCCGATAAGATAACACATCGCCAGAACACGATGATGAAGTATGCCGCCAGAGGGCGTTCCTGCTTGAGAAAGAGGAAGAACCCGGCCAGGGCAAGAATCACGATGGGCGTCCAAGGGAGCAAGCCGTGGTCAGAGGAGAACAAGGGCTCCGAGCAAATGCGGCGAGGCCCACCGAAACCCATCCCCGACAGCCTCATAGCCGAACTCCAACGGATTTCCATAGATGATCTTCCTCGTGATCAGTGTGGGCAGAAACGCAACAAATGTCGCACAAGCAGTATAGCAGGTTGGCTCCGAAGAGCCGGCTAATGGCCCGCCAATCGTGTCTCGGAGCACGCCAAGATCGCCAATAACCCTGCAAGGACTCAAGCAACGGCACCAGCAGCAAGGCGATGTTCGCATAATGACATCCAGCACCAGGCCTGAGATCAGGCCCAGAATTGCCCATTGCACAGGAGTCCGTCCCGGCCGGTTTGGTTGCCAGTACCATAAGAAAATCGCAACAACGAAAACGGAGTGGGCGTGCGACCAGGAAGGATTGAAGTACATGTATACCGGAAGGGAGCTCGCGAACCAAATGCCCATCGTCGCCCAAAAATGCCCAACGCTCCTCGGTGTAAAGACACGCGAATCGAAAGGAAATGAAAAGACCAAGGAACCCATAGAGCGCGGTGGAGAGCGCCATCGCCACAATGTAAGGTCGGGAGAAACCGTCCGCCTTCACATTGGCCCCCAACCTCCTGAGCGTCAGCATCGCCAAGTGGACTGGCGCCTAAAGGGCGCCCAGAGCATCGAGGGTCCAATAGCCCAATGGTTGTCGATCCGCCCCGTACTGGTGTACTGCTGGCGATCGAGGCTTCCATCCGCGTGAATCCTACCCATGGTGAAACTTTCGTTTCCCGCGCGCCAGTCATTGGTAAAGTCCAGCTTGTGCTCAACGAGAAGCGAACGGACGTAGGCGTAATACCCAACCCCGTCACCCCGGACCCACGGGTTTACCAGCGGCAGCGTCATGAAGAACAAAAGAATAAGAATCTTTGGATATCGATTACCCGAGTGCTTCAGGGGTTCGCCTTGCGTCGCTGGGTCGCTGGACCAATCGGGAATCGCTAGAGTCGTGTGCCGTGTCAACTGACGCATTCCATTCATGACGCTCCCGTTCTCCAGACGGGAGCCAATTCCTCAGGCCGGAATTTCAGGGGAGGCCACCCGGGACGCCTACCGAAGGGCGTTTAGTACCAGACGTTGGTATGTATGCCTGCGCCAAAAGGACCCGAGACAGGTCACTAAGGCTTGCGGCAGAGAATCTGATATTGCGCGCCCAACGGGAACGAAGACAACCATGGCTCGATTTTCCGAAGTCCCTTAAGAGCTCTCGGGAAGATAAAGAGAAAATCTGTCCGCAGAACGTGTAAACCACCTGCAAGCACCAGTCTCCGAGCTTCCCCAGGCGTTAGCGTGATGGCATCGTGGTCAAAGGGGATTCGGCTCATAACGAGTCGAGTGCCGGGATTCCACGGATTATTTTCCCAAAGCGCAAAAATGCCGCCGGGCGATAAGGAATTGCGAATGCAATCAACGGCGGAGGCCCGGTCCCCAAGCGGAATGTGGTGAAAGACCCCATTACAATAGACCAACTCCATTTTCTGCTGTGGTTGATATTGATCAAGGAGTTGAAACTCCGCCTGTGCACAGCCGTGTTGGCGCCTCGCAAACATCAGCGACTTGGCTGATGTATCAACACCAAGCACGAAGTTCGCGCCAAGGATATCAAAGAGGAAGGGCGTTGCGGAGCCGGAGCCGCAGCCGTAATCCATAACCCGCTGGGGTGGAGGGGTTAAGCCTTGCAAACAGGTCTGTAACCACTCGAGCCGGCGACGAGCGAAATAATACTTGTCCTCTCCGGAGAGAGAAATCCCACGATCAAGCGCCGCATCGTAGTTATCCGCATATTCATCGAAATGCACGGACTTG
The DNA here is from genome assembly GCA_963808085.1 of uncultured Acidobacteriota bacterium. Taxonomy (GTDB): domain Bacteria; phylum Acidobacteriota; class Terriglobia; order UBA7540; family UBA7540; genus Bog-366. The sequence goes on along the minus strand of CAWEFC010000022.1, from coordinate 124,056 downwards.
CTCATCGGCGGGCGAGACCTAGTATACTCACAAAAAAGCTAGAGAGCACGGTCTGGAATCCCAAAGTGATTGCAGTCGCAGACGGTATAACGATCCGCAGTGTTCGGGAAAAATCCAAGGGACCAAACCCCTGGAGGCGCCACGCATTAACAGCATAGATCGATCCAGCGAGCCCGCCCACCGCTAGGGCAGCTCCCACCGCCAGCCCCGTTTCGAGCGTGAAGGCACGAAAAAATATGTCCAGCAGCGCATCTTCGGGAAGAAGGCCTTCGGTGATAGCGAACGTCCTTGCAAATAAACCAAAGCAGATTGCCTGGAACCCGATCAAGATCGCCATGGCAGCGTATAGGAATGTGTGGGCGTCAAAGGTGACACTACCCACGGTCCGCGGACCGGGAAAGAGCCATAAACCCATGGCCATGCCGAGAAGAATGAGAAGCACCCCAGGGTAAAAGAACAGCCACCGCGGGCTGTACAAAAGCATGAATCGAATCGTCCGCCAGCCATCGAGCCACGTTCGCAAGTGCGGCGGACGAGTCCGCCCGTCGGGGGATAACGTAGTTGGGACCTCACCGATTCTGAGCCCCAGCAGAGTAGCCTTGACCACCATCTCGACGGCGAACTCCATCCCCGTTGTCCGCAGATCCATCTGCAAAACTGTGTCTCGGGAAAATCCGCGCAGCCCACAATAAATATCACCGGTCGGACAACGGAAAAACAGGCGACTGACCCAGCTTAAGGCAGGGTTGCCAAAGTACCGATGTAAAGGCGGCATGGCAGTCGCTGCGATGCCCCCTTTGAACCGGTTTCCAAGAACGATCTGAAACCCCTGCCTGAGTTTTTCGAGGAAGCGTGGGATGTGGGCAAAGTCGTAGCTTTCGTCAGCATCACCCATAATAATGTACTTGCCCCTGGCTGCCAGGATGCCTCCCATCAAGGCATTGCCATATCCCTTCTTGTCGACATTGATCAATCGCGCGCCCAGACCATGGGCTATTTCCTTGGAGCTGTCGGTGCTACCATTGTCAGCTACCACGACTTCTCCCGCGATGTGGTGGTCAAGCAAGGCCTGCTGAGCCTTCTCGATACAAGCTCGAAGGGTCTCGGCCTCATTCAGACAGGGCATTACTACGGACAACTCCAAGCCTGTTGCGACATCTTGGGAATAAGCGTCATTGACAATGGTCATGGAAATTTATCTACCGCGGCGAGGAACGGAGGTGATCTCCTAAAGTCGATTTGCCGTTCTCGCTGTTGTGCTTACTTCACGCTGAGGCGATGCTTGATGCTGGGGGATCGGAGATGGCTTGGCACTCAAGCTGTAACGCAGGATGCACCAGAGGGCACGGAACCCGTCCTTCCAAGTTATCTTCTTCCCTTCGGAATAGGTGCGCCCGTAGTATGATATCGGGACCTCGTAGACACGCCATTTGTTCTTGGCAATTTTGATGGTAATCTCCTGCTCGAATCCAAACCGATCTTCTTCGAGATGCAATCCCTCAAGCGCCTCGCGTTTGAACGCCTTATAGCAGGTCCATACGTCCGAGAGGTTCAAGTCCGTAACCATGTCCGACATAAGGGTGAGAAGTCTATTGCCGACGTAGTGCCAAAACAAGTGAACCCGATGCGGCCCACCTCCCAGGAAACGGGATCCGTAGACCACATCGGCCTCGCCGCGGTCAATGGGTTCAATAAGCCTCTGAAGATCCTGCGGGTCGTATTCCAGGTCTGCATCTTGAATGACCACAATCTGGCCTCGTGCTTCCTCAAACCCTCGCCGCAGCGCTGCCCCCTTGCCGCAGTTCTTTTCTTGAAAGAACACTCGGATATTGTGAGTGGAAAGTCTCGCTCCTGATCGGGGCAGCAACAACTCACCAGGGACTCCACCGGAGCGTAAACCCACTTCGGCCAGCAACTCCCGAGTCCCATCCGTCGAAGCGTCATCAACAACGATAATTTCCTTTGGCAAGTCCACGGCCTGCACCCGAACGAGAATCTCTTCGATCGTGGCTCGCTCGTTGTAGGCGGGAATAACCACCGAGACCCTTCGCTCCGGGTTCGGGATTACTCGCGATATGTTGTGAGTCAAACGAGTTTCAGACATGGTCTGAAGTTTGGGGGAACGGGACCATAGGTCGTGGCGGGGTCGGTCTTGCGGTGTGCGCCAAGTGCGTTACACAGCTTCTTGGTTTTTCCAGCGATCAAATTAAAGTAGGACTGCCGGATGAATGCTCAGTTGAGAGGACTCTGGTCATGACCACGAAGCTCTGGTCATGCCACGGTGGGTCGAACTAATTCCCTCTTCGATGCATGGCCAAGGGTCACCTTGTCGATGACGACGGAAAGCGGCGTCGACGGACGGAAGCCGGTAAGCCGCAGCAGCTTTTCCAGCGAAGGAACACGCCGGGCCATATCCTCAAAACCCGGCTCGTACGCCTGGTCGTAGGGAATGTATTCGACAGCCGAAGTACTCTCGGTCCTTTGCTTAACTAAGGAAGCCAATCCCTCTATGGTAATTTCACAGTCGTTGCCGATATTCACGACCTCACCTACCGCGTTGTTCGTGTCCATCAGTTTCAGGATAGCTTCAACCGCGTCACCAACATAGCCAAAGCAGCGGCTCTGTTTGCCCGTGCCAAACACCGTCAAAGGCAGGCCGTCGAGGGCCTGGCTGACGAAAGTTGGCAGCACCATTCCGTAGCGCCCCGTCTGGCGGGGACCCACGGTATTAAAGAGCCTCCCAATCACTACGGGCAATTTCTTCTCTTTCCAATAAGCTAATGCAAGGAACTCATCCAAGGCCTTGGAACTGGCATACGACCAGCGCGCTTTGACTGTGGGGCCCAGCGTGGTGTCGTCGTCCTCACAGAACGGTATCTTATTGTTCTTGCCATAGACTTCGGAGGTTGAAGCTATGAATACTAGTTTATGCTTCTTGGCTGCCGCTTCCAAAACCAACTCCGTCCCCTTGACGTTTGTTTCGATCGTGCGGACCGGACTTTCAATAATCCGTCGAACGCCCACGGCCGCCGCCAGGTGATACACGGCGTCGGCCTCGTCAACAACTTCAGCTAGAAGTTGGCGATTCATAACGCTATCGAAGAAGCATTGCAGGGCACCGCTTGACCTCAGATGGCGAAGATTGTCGACTGAACCGGTACTGAGGTCGTCCAAAATAATGACGCGCTCTCCCCGCGCCAACAAGGCCTCCGCCAAGTGCGATCCGATGAATCCTGCTCCGCCGGTGATCAACGAAACCATAAGCCAGCTCTCCTAGCTGCTAAACTATTCCCGCTCTTACAGATTCAAGCTATTCAACCGAGCGGTCTTCTTCCGAATAGTACGACCTATTCGTGTATGAGTAGTATCCGTGATAATAGCGATAGCCGTAGTATCCGTCGCGCCTAACGTCCACCTTGTTCAGGACGGTCCCAAGGATCTTGCCGCCAGCGTGTTCGATAACTCGGCAAGCGCGGCTCAGGGCGGCCCGTGTGGTCATCTCGCATTCAACGACCATGAGAACGCCATCCACAATACTGGAGAGGATCGTAGGGTCAGTGATCGGCAACACGGGGGGAGAGTCGATGATGATGTGATCAAAATCTTGCCGCAGCCGCTTGATCAGGCCCTCCATTTTCATGGAGCATAGCAGTTCGGCAGGATTGGGGGGAATCGGACCACTGGGCAGGAGGGATAGGCCGTCCGCACGCTCGATTTTTGCGAGTAATTCTGGACCATAATCGTAGGCGCCGGTGAGTATTCCCGAAAGCCCTTTATTTAAGACCATCTGCAACGCCTTGGCGATGCCGGGGCGGCGCATGTCCGCATCCATCAGGAGCACGCGCCCCCCCTTCTGGGCCATAGTAAGGGCAAGATTCAGTGCTGTCACCGTCTTCCCTTCCCCAGGCTGAGAGCTTGTCACCAACAGCACCTGAGGCGGGCGATCGGCGGTCGAGAGCAGGACTGAGGTACGCAGCGCGCGATAAGCTTCCGAGATGGGAGCGCCAGGTTTCTTGATGACAGACAGTGCGGGCGGAACTCTCGAATCTTGATTCATGATCGGTAAGCGCTTGGAATGGCCCAAGGCGTCGCCTCCAATGCCAGCGTGTGCTTGCGCGATGGGTACGATTGCCAGGGTCGGAAGATCCGTGAGCTTCTCGATCTCTTGGGCGCTCTTGATAGAATTGTCAAGCGCTTCCCGGGTCAAAGCTAAAGCAACCCCCAACCCCAACCCTGCTGCCAGGGCAAATACAATGTTACGCATCTTGTCCGGTCGGATGGGAGCACTCGGAGGCACAGCCCGGTCGATAACATGGATATTCGTGGCGCGCAAGCCGGCGGAAACATTCGCGTCTTTCAAGTGTGTGAGCAAGCTGTCATAAAGGGCTTGATTCGATTCGAATTCCCGCTTCAGCAAATTGTGTTCGATCAGCAGTTGATTAACTTTTTCGACTTCAACGTTTTGCTCTGCCACGGCGTCAGAGAGGGCTTTCTCCCGCTGTACAGCAGCTTGATATTCGCTGCGTATATTCTCGACTGCGCGCTTCCTTTCACGTACGATGAGCGCGTCCAAATCCTTCATTTGATCCTGAACCGCGAGCGCTTTGGGATAAGTGGGGCCATATTGCGCCACAGCTTGCGAGTACGTCTCCTTCAATTCTACTTCTTTCGCTTCCAGGCCACTTAAGAGGCTCCCCGGTTGAATAAACCCGACCTGAGCCTCATTCTCGGTAACCATTTTGTAAATCGATTCCTTCGACAGGCGCTCAGTTTGTGCAGTGCCCAAGCTATGGTTCAGTTCGTCCAGCCGGCCTTCGGCGACGGTCTGCTTATCGCCGACACTAACAATGTTGTTTTGGCGCTCATAATCCACCATCGCCTGCTCGGATTTCTCCACCTTGACCTTCAATTCGTCCAGGCGTTGTTCCATCCATCCAGTCGCTTGACGGCTGGCGTCGTACTTCGTCCGAAAATTATATTCAACATAGTTGTCAACCAGGGTGTTTACGACGGCGGCCGCCTGCCGCGGGTCGGCACTATCGAATCTCACCAGAATCATACGGGTTTCCTTTTCCCGGTTCACGTGGAGGCTCCCCTGGAATCCCCGAATGGCTCCAGTTTGCTCAGTCATGGGAATGCCGACGACTTGCCCTGCGGACTTTGCCGTTCCCGCCAATCCTAATCGCTGAATCGTATCCCATGCCAGCTCGTCGCTCTGCAGGATGCTGACCTGAGTAGCCAAGAAGGCGTCGTCGGCGTCGCCGGTCTTGAAGAGATCATTCAAGGTCTGGAGCAAGGGGGTCTCGGATTCCACATCGACCCGCGAAGTGGCTTCGTAAACTGGCTGCATCTTATATGAGTAGAAGCCAACTAGAGCAGTCAGCACCACCGTAACGGAAAGAATAAGCCACTGGTGTTTCACCAAAAGATCCCATAAGGATCGAAATTGGCCGAAGGCATCGATCTCACCGATCTCAACGTTTTTGGCCACGGGGAGGCGACGCTCGCGCGTGTCGCTGTTGCCCAGAGGTGTGGGATTGAAACGTGCTAACTGATTATCTTCAGGCATACGTTGTCCTTAAGCTTTAAAGCGTTTGAGTCCCTTCACTTGCACTTCGTCGAGTCCCTTGGCTAATGAACCACGATGGCAGCGGCCGCTGCCTCACCGACGATATATCCTGGGGCGTTCTCAATCGTTTTTAACGCCTTCTTACCAGTGCTGGCCGGGACGAAGAGGATGTCGTCCGCCTGCAACCTTGGGTCTGGGGCTTTCCCCATCAAGATCCGTTTCAAGTCGAGCTTGATTTCTTCACGCCCCAGCGGCCCTTTAGAGTCCTTGCGAATGATCATTGCCTGGCTCCTCTTGGCCACGCCGGTCGCATCCCCTGCCAACGCCAGGGCCCGCAAGACAGTTAACTCCTCATGCCCTTTCTTCAGGGTGTAGCCCCCGGGGGTCTTAACCTCTCCCAGCACATAATAAACGTCGGGGTGTGCCCGTTCCACCAAAACGCGGTCACCTGGCCACACGGCAATCGTCGAAGCCGGGTCGCTGACATCCATGACCTTCTTCAAATCAATATTCAAAGTCGGGGTCGCCACCCCTCCTTCCCTGGTGAGATTACGCAGGGCGAGGGTGCCACGAGTAATCGTGACAGTTGTCCCAGCGTCGTCAGTTAACCCGCCACATTGGGTGATAACGTCAACCAATTTGGTCCGCCCCAGCGTGGGCAGAATTACTGGGTTCCTTACGGCCCCTTCGACAGCAACGGACACGGCAGGTGACGGCTTGACCGAAACTGCAATCTCCGGGCGTTGTAGCCGCCCTGATTGGCGGAAGGCATCCTCCAACGAACGAGCTAACTGATCGGGCGTACGCCCTGCGGCCTGGACAGGCGTGGTCAGCAAAGGCACGGATATCAACCCGGATGGGCCTACCGTGTAGGTGTGGGAGAGCTCGGGTACATCATAAACATAGACGTCAATGACGTCATTGGGGTTGATCGAGTACTGGTCGGAGGCGGGAACTACCGATTGTGGGGGCGGCGGTGCCGGGGCAGACGGGCCGGGCTGGGACTCCGCGGCGGGGCTCTGCGCTCTCAAAATCGCCTGATGACTGAACACGAGAATACCCAGTGCGAATGTCAAAACGATTTTTACGGCCTGAGGCCGAACTAGACGCCTCATCTCTTCTAGGGGTCGCGAATTTCTGATGCTCATAGCGGTGCTCCTCATCGCAATCGACAAGCGCCCCGATCAGGCGTCTTGACAAGTCTGTCTGACCGGGAAGCGGCCTCCGGCGTACCGGCCATAGGCCCACCTTCTTCCCATCGCGTCAATCCTGGGTAAGGCCGAAGGGACATTAAAACCCAATAAAACTATCCGCCGCGGCTTGGATGACGCCGACCTTGTTGCCCTCATCCATTCGGGTAGCTCGTCGGGGAAATTGCTCTAAGACGTCAAACCCGTGAATCAGGCAGCGCAGGCAATTACCCATCGAGTAGTCCGGAGAAGAACTGAGCGGGGATGAGTGCTGAGCGTAAGATTTGATCAGTTCAGTATTTTGAGTAGAAGGCAAGATTGAACGCGAGGTAGAAAACTCGATAAATTCGGATAACTGGGGGATGAACAAGGTGTCTCGCACGGGCGTGATGGGGTTAAAAAGCATGATCCGCCGCTATGCCTCGGGCTTTGGAGCAAATACCGCACGTGGAGTCTGCAATAAAGCTCCGCCCTCTGACTCACCAGGGCAATCCTTGAGGTAAGCCTCTCACTCCGTTTAGTAATCTCGTGGGCCCCGAATGCTTCCCGAGAACCCGGTGAAATGCCGGTCACGGAAATGATTAATTAAGCCTGCTCGGAATCATTTGTTGACCTGTAAATGCGGATCCGCAGGTCTCGCGATTCCCGCGGTAATAACCAGCGCTGATGAACGACCTTAGCACACTTCCCGTTCTGCCAAAGAAAGTTCGCACTTCCAAAGAAATTCCGTCTTGGTAAAATCACATCCATTGTGAACGATATTTCGATTGGAGTCAAGCCAACATCGAGGGTGGAGGCACCAATATGGACCTTGCTTCGCCTGAATGGAAGGGTTGTTGCCGTTCCGCGAGTCGGGCAAGCAAACGACTATAAGTTGATGATAGTAAAATAATAATCTCGAAGCTCCTGTCCTTTACTTGCCCAATTGGTCGCCCGTCCACCGGAAACATGGATTACCTATAGGGTTATTGTTAAAATAATGGTAAGAAGACGAGAAAGACTGCCTTCGCACGAAGGTTGGAGATGAGCCCTCCAGAGCTCGCGCCCTCCGTAAAGGCAATGAAAATCCGGAGCCCCCCGGCGCCGTGTCCGAGATCTCCCCGTGCCGGGGAACAAGTACGCGAATCCGCCGAGGCCGGCCAGCGAATCATCTCCAAACCCCGCACCCTCAATAATCGGGGCGAACCATCCTGCTCTCGGCCACATCGCCTCGTGCGAAAACGACATGGCCAGAAAGTGTCGCCAGCCCGGCACAGAAGGCAAACCATGCTGCATTGGCGGGAATGTGGAGGTTGAAGTCAGCAAAGCTATGGGTGAGCAACCCACAGCAGGCAATTGTTGCCCCAAATGGAATCCAACCATGTGGTCGATTTAACAGGCCAGTTAAGTTCCATAACGTACTCCGGATGAATATTAAGAGGGCAGCAAAGATGAGGACGCCACCAACCAGCCCTGTTTCCGTCAATGCCTCGACATAATCGCTGTGGGCGTGTTCGGTCACGAGGTCCTGCGCCTCTGATTGGTACGCCGGGTAAACGGTAACAAAGCTCCCCATTCCGGTACCGAGGAGCGGATGGTCCCGGAAGATCCCAAGGGAATCCTTCCAAAGCGCCGGACGACTTCCCTTGCTGGCCGGCACGTAGTTGTTGATCGTCCCAAGTTTCGTGAGGACGTAGGTCGGCACAAGCCAGAAAAAAAGCGCGGCCACCCCGACGACCGCCAACCCCGTCGCCGCAATTCGCATTCGCCCACCCGGAAGTGGATTCCTCCAGATCAAAACCCAGCCCAGGATTGCCAACTCGACTAAGACCGAAACAAACCCTCCTCGCGAGCCTGTAAGCAGCAATGAGACGACCGGGACCAATACGGCAAACCAGAGCAGGCCCCGCAGCGGGTCATGTTTCGGGCGCGATAAAACGTAGGCTGCGGAAATGGGCGCTACCATCTCCATCAACCCCGCATAGTGATCAGGATCGACGTAAGGGCCAAAAGGGTTTCCATCAATGTGGCTGATCCAAAGGATTCGACCGGGTGCCCCAAGAAATTGAAGGATCGACAAAAAGCTGACCACAGCGCCGAAAACCAGCACGGCGATTCCAACCCGGCGCCAGGTTTCAGCGGAGGAAGTCGAGAAAAGTTGAATCACAAGGAAGAACAAAGCCAAATCCGTGGCCAGCTTGATCAGCGATTCCCTTGTCGCGACGGAGTTTAGGGTCAGGTGAAGGCGTAACTGAATGAACCCCAGAGCCAACATTAGAATGACGGGAATATAAATCGGAGAAAACCCTATCCTTAACTGCCCGTCCTGGACGCCCCCAACGACCCACAGAGCCGCAATGAGGAGGGTAAAGATTGTCAGCCCTGCCCATGCCCAGGAGTAAACGGCACCGAAGGGCACGGGCGCTGCCATAAGCATTACCCCAAGCAGGATGCGGGCAAACGAGAGTGTTCGAGATCCGGATCCACGCGTCATAATGATCTAGTCCGAAAAAAGGGACGCCAACTCAATCCAGCAACAGATGTCACCGAACCTATTGGGCGGGCTCAGTGCACGCATTCTCGCCGTCAGCCATAGGCTTCAGAGCCACCGTGTCGAGCCAGAAACTTCCAGAAATCTCAGTCGGGAACGTGCGGGCGCGTACCCGGACGACGGAAAGCTGCACGATTTTTGTGCCAGCTCCCGTGCAAAACTTCAGGCTGATCTGGTGCCACGGAGTCGTTCCCACCGTCGTCTCACTCATCACATTCGGGTCGCGCTGTTGCACCGGATCCAGCACCTGCAGCCGCGGCCCACTGTCGGAGGTGATGTCTTGCGAACGTACAAATGCGGTCAGAAGGTAAGCTTGCTTCGGACTCACGCCGATAAGTTGTGTTATCGGTAAGTATTGTTCGTTTCGACTGACGGTAAAATCGATGCGCAAGCAGCGAGTCCCCGTGTGAGACGAAGGGTCGGAAAAATCAAGCGCGATGAAAGGGGCTGGCTGGTCGCGCCAATCGAATCCGGTATTCAGCGGCGTAGATTCGAAATCCCCATTGTAAACCAGATTACCTTCATCGCCGGGAGGTGGACTCGGGACGATGCCTAGCTTTTCCAGAGCACGCCACGCACCTTGCGCTTCATCAAACGACCCTCTCTCGAGCAAATGCTCGATGTAAGGCGCGGCCACGGAAAACGGAAAACGCGTTCCGGTCTCGACGATCTGCCGCCAGACCTGCGGAGCGAACTCGTCCTCCTCATTCGTCCGCAAGAAAGTCAGGTATGCAAGTCTTAAGCTCGGATCTTTCGCCGGAGGAATAACCTTTTGCAGGATGAGCTGCGGATCTCCCAACGAACCGAGGCATACGTGGAAAGTCGCCGGCGCGTAGGTGGGATCCAGCTCCAGCAATCGGCGAAACTCCGCCATGGCCCCTTCCCTTTGACCCTCGCGCAACAGCGTGTTTGCCGCAAGCCAATGGACTTGCGGAGTCATGGGGCTGACCTTAACGGCTCGCTCCACACTCTCGGCAGCGCAGGCCGTGTCGCCAGCCATTTCACACACCCAGGCGAGATCGGTCCAGTATCGCGCCGTACGCGGATCCAATTCTGTGGCGCGGCGCAGGTCTCCCCATCCTTCGGTCCGGCACGCTTCCCCTGATGACGTGCAAAGGACCATTCCCAGACGATGATAGAGTTCCGGATTCGCGGGATCCATCGTTATCGCTCGACGAATCTTCTCCGCGTCGTCCGACTCACCCAGCAGGTCGATGACCGCGGTACGTAATGCCGCCCGACCCAGGACGATCGCCCCGACGGCCACCGCGAGGAATGCGACCCAGCTCCGCCACCGCGGCCGCAAAGCGATTTCAAACGTGCGGAAGCGCAGCCATGGAGGAGCAGGAGTCGCATTCATTCCTGCACCTGCCATCAGATGTCGATGGGATTGTTCGTGAACCAATTCGAGCGGACTCCCAGTACCGTGAGTCGATTAACAGCTCCGTACGAATTTCGGAGTCGTCATTATAATACTTGTAGGCAGATGGACAATGGGTTTAATGGGCCAACTTCTGGCCGGAGAGACTTTAATTCTCCCAAGCAGGCACAATCCCTCAATCAAAAGGAAGGACCGGTGCACCCGTTTAAATCGATTCGGCAGGATAGCGAAAGTTCGCCAGGGGCATTCGACCAACCTGAACCGCTGACTCCACCGGGTTCCGCCCACCGATGCGCTGGACCATGGCCACGTCAATCTCCACCGCCACGGACCGTTGCAACATCTCGACCGAGAGGAGGAGCTTGCACCAGTTTTTCTTGCGAAGCAAGATCCCTTCCAACCCTCGCAGCGGACCTGCCATGACCCGCACACGGTCGCCGCATTTGAGGAAGGGGTGAGGCTCTGCCTTCAACGGGCTCTCGACCACCATGCGAATGGCTTCGATCTCGGTGTTCGAAATGCTCGCCGGTTCTCCACCGAATCCGACCACATTGTGAACGCCAGGTGTGGTGAGAACGGGAAGCCAATGTTGCAGAGGCCCGCGAAGGAAAACATAGCAAGGGAAAAGAGGGAGCGAGACTCGCTTCACCCGGTCTTTCCAATGGTGAGCGGTCGCATAGAGGGGAAGGAAGGCTTCAAGCCCTTTCCCCATCAGGATTCGATGAACGACCTTTTCATGCTGATGGCGAGTGTGAAGAGCGTACCAACCCGTTCGTGTGTCAATGTCTCCCACCGGTGCCCTCTCGTTTTCGTCATGAGCCCATCAGGTCCCCTGCCTGGCTCATGGAAATTTACTCGGCAATCACTCTCCACCTTGACCCAGGCGGAAAGAACATGACGAACATTGCGGATACCCTCCGCATCCCCTGGCAGCAGTTGGCACAGTGACCGCTGGCGGAAACTATCTGAACGTTTTCGTGCGAAGCGTCTCGTCTTTGCGAGATCACCCCGAAGGGACGGTGGCGACCAAGAAGTCCCGAGTGCTATCCAAACTGGCAGCTTCGTGGCCCTAAACCAGAGCGGTATGATACCAACTATACCCTCGAACCTTCAAGTCCCTCACAAGGCATTATTAACGTTCTTACGTCCTGCTGCATCTCACGCCGCACCGAACCTGACCTGCCAACGCATCCTTAAAATAGCCTAATTAGATTGTCCAAAGATCGTTCGCATTCTCTCTCTGCAATTAAGCCTCAACTTCTCCCGCCCATCCGCCGATAGGGAATTGTGGACGAAAGCCCAAGCGGCGACCCGCCACGGTGCTGGCAAGCGGACGACCACGCTCCAGGTTATCGCCTTGTAGTAGGTCTACTCCAGTAGCTATACGGCGGAGACAGATGTCCGGCCAAAGTCCGCTGCCGGCTGCCTCCAGGAGGTCATCATGACGTCGAAAAAGCAACCATTCGTTCTGGTACTGATCATCGGGCTCGGCTTGATCCCATCGTCCGCCTCGGGCGGAGCAAGCCCCATGTTGGTCGAGCCGGCCGCTCGCGCGCACCACTTCTTCGACGCCAAAAACCTCTGCTTGCAATCCCTCAGCGTCATCGCGCTGGCGGCAGATGTGGCTTCCACCCGTCAAGCCTTGAAGGCACCGGGCGCCCGCGAGATGAATCCCTTCGCGGGCTCGCAGACGGCGCTGATATCTCTCAAGATCGCGGGAGCCGGCGCAAGTTTGGGGATTGCCTACATGATGCATCATACCGGCCATTACAAGGCCGAGCGAGTGGTTCCGGTGATTTTCGGAATGCCCTCCGCGCTCGCGGCGGTGCACAATTTCGGGATTAAACGCTAGCGGGATACTCCTCCGCCAGGAGCTTGGCGAAGACCCAATTTCAAGCGCGTCTTGTTCGAAATTCATGCAGGGGAACATCATTCCTCAGAGAGACCGAGGCGGATCGCATCTAGCCTTGCCTTCCCCCCGGGCCGTACAAAGTCAGCACCGAACGATTTTCTCGCGGTCACGCTTCACTCGTGCGGTCGCGTTCCGTGTGTCCACAATCAGAGAGCTCTCGCCCACGACAAAATCATAATCAATCGCAGTATGGTCGGTCACAATCAACGAGCAATCGTGCGCATGGAGTGCATCTGCGGTCAGCGGGATGGATTCGAGGCCGAAGTCGTATTTCCGCATCTTGGTCAGGCGCGGAACAAATGGGTCGTGGTACGCCACCGCCGCCCCCTCGGCGCCCAGCAGTTCCATGATCTTCAATGCGGGCGATTCACGGACGTCATCGATATCCTTCTTATACGCCACTCCCAGCACCAGCACGCGCGCGCCGTGCAAGGTTTTTCCCTGTCGGCCCAACGCCGCCGCCACCTGATTCACCACGTGATGCGGCATGGCGGTATTCGTCTCTCCCGCCAGCTCAATAAAGCGCGTGGGAAATTCATACTCGCGCGCTTTCCAGGTGAGATAGAACGGATCGATGGGAATGCAATGCCCTCCGAGACCCGGCCCCGGATAAAAGGCGCTGAACCCGAAAGGCTTGGTCTTGGCCGCGTCGATTACCTCCCAGATGTCGATGCCCATCCGCATGCACAGAAGCTTGAGCTCATTCACCAAGGCGATGTTCACGGAACGGTAAATGTTTTCCAGAAGCTTTGCCATCTCCGCGGTCCGCGATGAACTCACCAGGTGGGTGCTGTTCGAAGATACTCTGATAAAGCGCCTGCGCGGCCAAGGCGCTGGAGGCGTTCACGCCACCGACGATCTTGGGAACCTGACGAGTCTGGAATTGCTTGTTGCCAGGATCCTCGCGCTCCGGGGAGAAGGCCAGGAAGAAGTCCGGCTCCGCCTCATCGGGCGCCGCGACCGACGCCCCGTCGGTGGTATAGGCGGAAACGGGACATCGCAGCCCTCCTCTTTCCAGAATGGGAAGCAAATCCTCGTCGGTGGTTCCCGGATAGGTCGTACTCTCCAGCACGATCAATTGGCCGGGCTGCAAATGCTCACTCACAGCTTTGGCGGTGTTCAGGACAAAGGAAAGGTCGGGTTCGCGGTGTTTGTCGAGAGGTGTGGGAACGCAGATAATGATGGCGTCCATTTTTTTGAGGAGGCTGAAATCGTCGGTGGCCTGAAAACGCTTCTTTTCGACTTCCTCGGTAATGCTGGCAGACAAGATATGCTTAATGTAGCTCTCTCCCCGGCGAAGCTTCTCAATCTTGCCGGGATCGATGTCGAACCCGGTGGTCGCGAAGCCGGCGTGAGCAGAGAGGAGCCCTAGAGGCAGCCCGACGTAACCTAGCCCGATCACTCCCACTCGAGCCGTTCTTCCCTTAAACCCTGCACATATCTCATTTATTTTCATAAATATAACGGCCTCAGGCCTCTAGGTTCTTTATTTTCAATACTATATTGGCCTAGCCAATTTCGCAAGTCTTTCGTTCGTTTGTTTTCAATAACATTCTGGGTTCGCTCGTCGCTTTTTTTAGTTTTTTTCCCCCGCCCATCCACCAGCCTCCGACAGCCTAACCCCTCTGGTTGCAATACTATGGATTTCTGGAACGCACTCCTGTATCATCGATAACCTCTTTGCTTCCTAGCACATATTGGCCTATTTGGGAGCGACGTCGATGAGATCAACAGAGCTAAAGAACCGAAAACTCCAAAGCGCGACGAAAGAACCTCTCCAACTTTTTCGACCCCTTAGGCACCCTGAACCCGGTTTGGGTCTTCGATCTTCTTCAACTCGCTCGACTTTTTTCCCCTTTCAAGGGATCCGGCCGCCTCCAGCGTTTTCATTTTCTGCTGGTGGCGCTTAAGCTTCAAAATCATGTTCGTGACTCGCCGAATTTCCCGGAAATAGGAATCCTGCATTTTTCGAAGCTGCACCTCCATCGGATCGGTGGAGGCGAATTCCGCGGCGCGTTCGTAGGGCGAAGGACCTTTCACCGACTCCCTCAGCAGGGCCTTGCGCTGCTGCTCGCAGGCTTCCACCTGCCGCTTGAGGATGTTCTCCAGAAGCTGGCGCGGCCGCTCGCGCGCCTCCCATTCCGCCGGCGTAATCTTGGGATATAACTTATCTCCGCTTTCTGGAGCGACCGTGGCGCCGGGCAGAGCAGCAGCAATCTCTTCCAGGCTCGGGGTGTAACGCTTCCTCCCACCCGGCGGGGGCGCAAACTCCCCGCGTAGTCCAAAGATCTCCTCCATCCTGGCGGCAGCCTCGCGACACCGATCATCAAGGGTCATGCCGTCCTTGCCCGTACCCGGCGGCTGCAGTTGAAGGAACAGAGCGATGGCGATTTCACCCATTTCTTTCAGCGCCCCCTCCTGCTGCAAGCTCTTCATTTTTTCCAGATCGGCGGGACAGGTAACAAAGTGCTCGCGCTCGACCGACTGAGCCAGTAAGCGCAAAGTGTCCGCCATCATTTTGAGCCGCATCATCTGCGCGTGCAGCCGGTCCTTGCGGCCCAGGTTTACATCCTGAGCTCGGCGCACCGTGCAGCCCTCGAGCATGCGGTCGATGCGATTGTCGAGCCGCGTGGCCCGCGCCAGACGGATGACCAGCCCCTCCTGCGCGGCATCCGCAGGGGAGTAGGTCTTCCACAGTCCTTCCAGCAGGTTTTGAAATTGTATCGGATCTTCGCCGAGGGAACTTAGAGCTTCTTCATCTGCGTCGCTCGAGTACCCGAGGCGCCGAAGCGCGGCGCCAATCGGCTCGCCGGGCTCATCCTGAACCGATTCACGGAAAATGTTCCCATTCTGCCGGTTCGCGACGCGTTGTCGTTCGGTAGTTGGCTGCCTGTTGATCAGCAAGATTTGAACCTCTCGTCAGCAGAGTCGGGCGCGAATCGGGTTCGGCCCTACCCCCTCCATTCTTAGACTATTCATCTCCCCATAGGTATCTGTCAATAGAAATATTATGGAAGTGACACCAAGTCGCAGTTTTCTGTCAATAAATCAGTCCTCTTGTCCGACCTTACCCGCGTGTGTCGAGATAGAAAAGCTCGCAAGGGCTTGCAATGTCCGCGATCCGGCGGTAGTAATGTAGAGGCCGCTCGCTAAAGGCGTGCGAGATTCGGTCCCGGCGGCGAGGAGTCAACCACTTTGCATTCGTTCGAATTCATGACTGCCGGGCCTCTCGAGACCCGGCACGCAAAGGGTGCCGCTTTCCGAGCCCTTCTACCCGGCGGCGCAATCGTGGATCAATAGAACATTCTCGATCACGTGAGGAATCCAGTGACAAAAATCAAAGATGACGTTCCGGAAATGAGCCGACGCACTTTTCTGGCCGCTGTTTCGGCCGCCGCCTCGGCCCCGTTGCTTGGGGCCGCCGACGCTCAAGACCTCGCGGTGAAGGGCGGCAGACCGGTGCGCTCCACTCCCCTCACCACGCAGTACGAGGGAGCCAATTTCATTGGCGAAGAGGAAAAGCGGGAATTGGACGAGGCGGTTGAGACGCGCAGCTTGTTTCGCTTTTACGGATTCACCCAACCGCAAAAGGCCAGGACCTTCGAAGAGGAATTCCAAAAGCTCATGGGCGTCAAGTACGCGCTCGGTGTGACCTCCGGAACCGCGGCACTCCACGTCGCCATCAACGCTCTGGGTGTGGGACCGGGTGACGAGGTCATTCTCCCGGCAGAAACCTGGCATTCCGATTACAACGCCATTCTCATGACCGGAGCATTGCCCATCTTCTGCGAAATCAACGAATCTTTCGCCATGGATCCCGATGACCTGAGGGCGAAGATTACTCCCGACACCAAGGCCATCATCCCGTCGCACCTTTCCGGCACGGTAGCCGATATGGACGCCATCATGGCCATCGCGCGCGAACATAACCTGAAGGTGCTCGAGGACTCGGCGGAGGCCATTGGCGCCAGCTACAAAGGAAAACGGACAGGCACCATCGGGGACATCGGTATCTTCAGTTTTCAGACCGCCAAAATGGTGACCTCGGGGGAAGGCGGCTGCGTCATCACCAATGACCCCGCGCTTTACGAGCGAGCCATTCGGTTTCACGACCTGGGAGGGGTGAGGCCCGTGTTTCGGTCCGTTCTGGGCATAACCGACTACCCGCGCGGTGGGCAGGGGACAGCAGGAGACCGCGGTGGAGAAACGACGCTCGGTCTCAACTACCGCATGAATGAAGAGACCGGGGCGGTTCTGTGCGCCCAAGCCCGAAAATTGGATACCGCAATCGCGAATCACCGGAGGATGCACCAATTCGTGGCGGAGAAACTCAAGGACCTCTCCGGCATCAAACTGCGGCCCAGCAACGATCCTGAAGGAGACATCTCCATCAGCCTTGATTTGCTGCTGCCTACCCATGATTTGCGCAATCAATTCATCCAAGCCATGAAGGCTGAAAACATACCGATGGATGTGGGGATCCAGGGCACGAGAAATTTGCCCACCATGGGTTACATTGAGGACAAGGTGGCGCCCCACCCGCAATGGCCTTCATTCAACACCGCCCGGGGAAAGGCGATGAAATATGGCGCCGAGTGCACCCCACGATCGATTGACCTGAAGAACCGTTATGCCAGCATGTACATCGGTCCCAAGTGGACGGATGATGACTTGAACGACGTCGTCAGCGCCGTGACCAAGGTCCATGCGGCGTTGCGGAGTTAACCGCTGACTGAGAACCGCCTTCGTAGCGCGGGCGTCCCGCCCGCTGTGGCGTGGGCATCTTGCCCGCGCCGGACGGGAGCGGGACGCTCCCGTGACAGCGGGCAAGATGCCCGCGCTACGCAGAAACATGGCAACCGGGTAAACTGAATTCACCCTCTTTCTTGGGATTTCTCTGCCCGCGTGAATCGTGAATCCTGCTCAACCGAGTTTCGCTGATGCCCGGCGTCGGCCGCCGATTCGCGGGCTGCGCTGGTGGATTGCCGGACTGCTCTTCCTGTCCACCGTCATCAACTTCATCGACCGGCAAACGCTGAGCGTGCTGGCGCCGATCCTCCTGGTGGAGTACCACTGGACCAACACCAATTTTGCCACCATCCTGATTGCCTTCCGCATTGCCTACACCTTGATGCAGGGGGGCGGAGGACGATTGATCGACCGGCTGGGGGCGCGCTTAGGCCTCTCGCTTACGGTGACGTTTTATTCTTGCGTTGCCAGCCTCACCGCGTTGGCACAAGGGCTCGCGAGCTTCCGCTTCTTTCGATTTCTCCTCGGCGCAGGCGAAGGCCCCAACTGGCCGGGCGCCACCAAGGTCGCATCGGAATGGTTCCCGGATAAAGAGCGGGCATGGGCCGTCGCGATGTTCGACAGCGGGTCGTCCATCGGTGGAGCGATCGCTCCTTTTCTTGCCTTGTATGCCTACAAATTGACGGGCAGTTGGCGTCCGGTCTTCCTGGTGACGGGAAGCCTCGGCTTTCTCTGGATCCTCGCTTGGCGCTGGCTCTACCACTCTCCGGAACAGCATGCCCGCCTAGCGCCGCAGGAGCTTGAATATATCCGGCAAGGCCGCACTCCGGAGGTTCAAGTTTCACCCACAGCCAGAATCACCTGGCGCAAGCTGTTGCGGTACCGCCAAACCTGGGGAATCATCTGCGGCCGCTTTCTGCTCGACCCCTATTGGTTCCTCATCGCCGACTGGTTCGCGCTGTATCTCCGCAGCAAGGGCTTCCGCCTGGAACAAAGCATTCTGGGCTTCTGGGTTCCCTTCCTCGGCGCCGACCTCGGCAATTTTTTCGGCGGTGCGCTTTCCAGCCATTGGATTTCGCGCGGGTGGTCCGTCGGGCGTTCGCGCCGCATGGTGCTGCTGATTTTCGGACCGAGTATGTTGATCCTCATTCCCGCCGCTTTCACCAGCCGCTATCTTGCCTTGGTACTGTTATTCGGTTATGCCACGTTTGCCTACGCCGCGTGCTCGACCATGTTCTTGTCGCTGCCGAGCGACGTTTTCCATCCTGCCGCAGTCGCCTCGGTCAGCGGCTTAGGCGGCACCGGTGCGGGGATCGGAACGCTGATTTCCACCTACCTGATCGGGCGGATTTCCGATCGATTTTCCTTTCAGCCCATCGTGCTTGCGGGCTCGATCATTCCCTGCCTCGCCACAGCGGTCTTTGTCCTGATGGTGCGTGCGCGGAAGACTCCCGACCCCGAAGGAATCGTGCTTACATTTTGAAGCGCTGCCCTTCCTACTGACAATTGCGTTCGCCAGCCGTCGGACGTATATTCTTCGTTGGCGGGAATTGAGAAATTCCAGCATGAACAGGGCGAACGAGGTCTGTCTTTAAACAAATCGTCAACTCCCCACCGGAGGTTAGGCATATGGCTCCATTGAGGAATTGGGCATGCGCAAAGTGCGGGATTCTACTGCTCGCTGCCGCGGCCATAGTCATTGCCTTGCTCCTCCACGTGGGCCGATCCGTTCGGGCCGACCAATCCAATTCACAAAATGTTCGTGAAATTCACTTGGGCAAAGTCCGCATTGACGCGCTTTACGCGTTGACGGTTTGGGTGAAGGACCCCGCCCAACTTCAGGGCAGCGACGCCGTGCTGGTGACGGTGAATGACGCCAGCGGTGAAGTCGAATCCAAGTGGCTACATGCCGGCGACCTCGACTTCTACCTGACCCTTCGCGCACGGGCGGCGGGTCTGGTCAACGTCGCTCTGTCGGCTCCCGATACGGTGCATATTCCGGAGATCGGCGCGACGCTGCGTCCTGTCCCACTATCGTCGTTACCCGAAGCGGCCCACTCAGAGCGGCTGGGACTGGGGGCGATTTCGGCTAGCCTCAACCGAACGTGGCAGTCGGCGCAGCCCTTCGAGTTCGGACAAACTGTCTATGGGAGCGATGACGAGCGCCCTTACTCCCCCTCCCCCAGCGAAGATGCTTACCAGGCGATGCTCAAGGGTTTTCAGTGGTTCAAATTCACTTATCATGGGACCCAGCCGCGCCTGGCCTACTTTTTTCTGACGGTGACCGACCGCGACGTGCCGCTGGACGTGGACATCTTCCGCCTGGGCAAGGACGCCGGCGGGCACGACGATGTTGTTCCCTACACCGATGGCCAGTTTGTTTATCAGATCGAGGCGACGCAGAATTACCCCGGCCTGTACAAATTTCGCACGCGCACGCTTCAGCCTGGCCAGGAGTATTACGTGCGTGTGGCGGCCAATCACCCCGCGTACCAACTCCGCACTTACGATTATCCCGTGCCGCCTTACACCGACCCGCAACAAGCCGTGCGCACGGGGATGGATTTTCTGATCAACATGGGTGATACGTGGCTCTCCAACACCCCGCGCCGCGGCGCCGTCGCTCTGCGGACTTCCATGCAGCACTCGGAAACGCAGCTTTGCATCGCGTGCCATCCCTCGCAATTCACCATGCGCGGATATCTCGCGGCCGTGCACAATGGTTACGCGCCCACGCAACGCCCGGCGCTCGAGTTCATCGGCGATCGCCTTTACAACAACGCCCGACCCCTTTACGGCGAGCCCAACACCAACTGGGTGCGCGTAATTTACACGGCCCGCACGGTGGCGAGCCGAATTCCCTTGATCATGCATTCGCTTGAAGAAGATGTGACGCACGACGCGCCGCGGCCGCACTTCGACACGCCCTACGCCGAATTCCTGAAGATCCACTACAAAGGTGTGACGGAGATGCCCGGTGACGAGGCTGACGGCTGCGAGCCGGACGTGAGTCCGTTCGAGATCGCCACGCAAAGCTGGCAGACCTTCGACCTTGTCTACCGCCAGACGCACGACGCGCAATGGCTCGGCGAACGCGACAACGTGGAGCGCCTCGCTCTTGCCCGCGAACCCAAGAACATGATCGACCTGAACTGGAAAATTCAGTTCCTCGCAACGGTGGACCGCAGCAAATACGCGCCGCAGCTCGACAAGCTGATCGAAAAGCTTTACAGCTACGAAACGCCCGAGGGAGCGTGGCCCTATCCGTTTGACAAGCAGGCCAAACCGGCGGATTTTATCTCTTACAATTCCGTCTACGCTCTGGCGCTAGCTAGACGCCGCCCCGAAACCGACGAGCGCATGGCCCGCGCGGTGCACGCGATGCTGGCGGCGCAGCGGCCGGAGGGCAGTTGGGAAGGCGACCCTGTCTATCAGGGTTTTAACACTCCCTTCCGCGCGACGCAGTTTGCCGTGATGTCGCTGTCCACGCTCTATCCGGGACCCACAAAGGCGAAGGATTGGGACGCGGGCTATCCTCCCCCACCGGCAAAGTTGGATACGCACAACTTGCCGTTGCTCCTCACGCAGCTTGACCAATTCTGGGACCTCGCGCCGGAGGCAACCCTAAAGCAAATCCGGCAAGTGCTGGTGAAGAGCGACCAACCGCTGGCCCGTGAAGCCGCGGCCCGCGCGCTAGGCCACATGGCGGACCCCGGCTCGATGCCGGCCTTGATCGAGGCTCTCGGTGACCCCAGCAAGATGGTGCAGACCACCGCCGCCTACGCGCTGCGCATGGCGTTGTCGCGGCGGCAAGACGCCGCTCCCGCCGGGCGGAAGCTCCTGACTGCCGCGCTGAAGTCACCCAACGCGCGCACTCGCTGGGGCGCCACGAGGGTCTTCAACCAGCATTTTAAGGAGCTCACCGGCGACGCCGATTTGCTTGCAGCGCTGGAAAGTGATTTGAACGATCCTGTCCCGTTTGTTCGTTTTCAAGCGGCTTCCGGCTTATGGCGCTGGTACTACTGGCAAGTCGACCAGCAACCGGTGCGGCGGAGCACGCTCGAAGCCTTGGCCACGCGCCTCAACACCGAGGCCAATCCGATGGTGCGCCGCGGCCTCGAGGAGAGCATCTACGATTTGCTCGACGAGAATACCGGCTATCTGGAAGCGTGGGTGCGCGCCAGCTCGAAGGATGAGGACAAGAACCGCATCGGCGATGGCTACGAAGCGGTCGTGCGCGATCAGGCCCAGGTGCTTGCCAAGGTGTTGCGCGAGGGCACTCCCCTGGGGCGCGAGGGTATCCTGAATGCTCTATGGGATTTTCACATTCGCCACTACGCCTTGCCGCCGCTCAAGGCGGACACGGTTTCGATTGGCTTGCCTGCCGTCCTTACCAAGTATGTCAGCGGCGTGCCTGACCTGCACGTCCCGGGCTATGAATATCCGCCTTACCGCGAAGCCGTGAACTTCAAGTACGACGTTCACAACGGCTTTTTCCAGACCCGCATTGGCAACGACAGCGACCTCATCCACTTTTTCAAAAGCTCCGGGCCCGAACTGGAGAACGCCCTGCTGGCCTGCCTCCAAGGCGCGGACGATTCGATGAAGATCGAAGTCTTGAAGGCGGGCAGCACTTTGAGCGGCGCCGAGGACGAGCGCTTCACCCTCGCGGCGCTGCAACTCTCCGAGGATCAAAATGCGGACGTGCGCCAGACGGTTCGCTACGTTTACGAAAACGGGCAGCGCGGAATCCTGAACCTGGATGCTCCCTCCGCACCCGATCCTCAGCTTGTGAACAAGATCGTCGAAATCCTCCATCAGGGCAACTCTGATAGCCAGGCCGTGGTGCTCCCGCTACTTGCCGCGCTGCCCGACAGTTCTCCCTGGGAACAACGGCAGGAGGTGCTCGAAGCATTGCGTTCGCTGCTCCAGCGGCAACCCCGGCCGGCCAATTACGCCGAGGTCCTCAATGCCGCGTCATCGTTCAAAGTGCTGATGCAGGAGCCGGCGCTGGGCGGACAAGTTTTGGCAGGGTTGGACGATCCCAGCCGCGATGTCGAGCGCGCCGCGCTGCGGGTTTCCCTAGAGCATTTTCTCCCGCAGCCGGAAACCGCTCCCCTGGTGAAGAATGCTTTCGCGAACCTGCACAGCTCGGCGCGCGAGGTTCTGATCGAAGAGGTGGGAAACCCCGCGTTCATGCTCAAACACCTGGGGGTGGCGGGCGGCGCCATATCGCAGGACCAGCAATACTTTTTGGGCAAGAATGTGGCTTATCAGAAGCCGCCGGATTTTCTGGAGAATCCCATCGTGCTCGACACGGTGCTGGCCACCTTGCACGACCCTGACGCCAACGCCCGCGCCGCCGCGCTTGATGTTCTGCGTAAGGTGAAAGACGTTGAGCAGCGGCCGGACTTTCGCGCCGCGCTCGATCGATTGCAGAAAGACAGCAATCCGCGCCTGAAACTGATCGCGACAGGTGTGCTGCAAGGAAAGAAGCTCAGCGACGCACTCAAGGACGTGCAACCCGGGTCGGTGCTGGACTTCAATTACTTCGTGTCGAAGATCGAGCCCATTCTGGCCACGCCCGGAGCGGACGGCAAGGCATGCGTGTTTTGCCATGCCAGCCACGTGATCTTCAAACTTCTGCCCCCCAACTCCGAGGGTGTATTCTCTCCCCAGGATAGCGAGGACAACTACAAATATGCGATGCGCGTTGTGGACGTCAACGACCCCGGGCATAGCCTGATTCTGATCAAGCCCACGCGGCCCACCGACAGCGCGGGCAATGTCGGCGACTACCTCGCCACACACAACGGAGGCCAGCGCTGGCCCGGAAACGAATCAAGCTGGCAATACCGGACAATACTGGAATGGATTCGCGGCAGCCAGCTACCGGCCGCGGTGGCGGCAAAATAGGCAAGTTTTCTGTGACCGCGGGGATAATGATAAGGACTTGGTGCGGGACTGCTGGTTTGCTCGCAGGCCGTATTTAACATAATATGATGAAGAGTCGTAACGACGAAAGGCGCCGCCCCATGACGATCACTTTACCGCTCGAACCTCAGGAAGAAGCCCGTCTTAAGGCTGCGGCCCAAGCCAAGGGCCTCTCGCCGGACGCGTTCGTGCGCGAGGCGATTGATAAGATTCTCGCCGAGACGGCCGATCGATCAGCGAAGCCGAAGAAATCGGCCTACGGACTGCTTGCCAAGTACGGCCCGGGTCCGACGGAGGAAGAGATCGACGAGAACCGCCGGGAAATGTTTCGCGGCTTCGGCGAGGATCTCCCGTGATCGTCGGCGTTGCCGATACGCACACCGCCTTATGGTATCTGTACAAGAATCCTCGTCTGTCAGTTACCGCGCGGACCTTCATGGATGATGCTGCCGACGGCGGCCATCACATCGCGCTATCCCCCATCAGCCTCGCCGAAATTGTCTATTTGGTAGAGAAAGACCGGCTATCGGTGTCCGCTTACGAGGATTTGCGGGCCGCCTTGTCTGATCCCGAATCTGTTATCGAGGAAGCTCCCTTTACCGCTGAGGTCGTTGCCGCAATGCGCGAAGTCCCACGCGCACAGGTGCCCGACATGCCGGATCGCATTGTGGCGGCCACGGCGGCATATTTGCGAGTGCCCGTCATCAGTCGAGACGGCCGTATAAGGTCTTCTAACGTTCGCACAGTGTGGTGATTTCCGCCTAACAAGCGCCGACGTGCTTCGCAGGGTGCGCGGCTTTTCGGCCTTGTGCCGCGCGGGGCGGCCGAGCACATTATCGCGGCGTGGCGTCGGCACCTGCCGTTTCAGTACGACCGGTTTGGCCTGGTAATGATCGCGTGCTCCCAGCCATCGACAAGCACACGGAGAATTGAGCGCAGGGGGACGGTGCCTGCCCCTTTCAGAGACCGTCTGAAGAGGTTGAAGGAGATGTTGCGATGAAGAGCGAAAAGCTGGAAGTGGTCCGCGGGAGTGGAAATGTTTTCCGCGATCTGGGGCGCAAAAGCGCGGATGCCGAGCAATTCAAGGCAGTCCTCGCCGCCGAAATCATCAAGGCGCTCGATCGTGAAGGCCTGAGCGTCCGCGCCGCACACGAACGTACCGGGATTGCGGCGGCCGACTTCTCGCGCCTCCGCAACGCGAACCTCGGGCGGTTTACCGTTGATCGCCTCATGTCAATCCTCAACCGGCTCGGATCGCGGGTGGAGGTCAATGTCCGCCTGCGACCTGCAGCAACTGTCGGACGCCAGGCGACGGCGTAACGGCGCAAGGGTCGATGCATCCCTCTGACCCACCCGGCACGCCGCTGAATCTACGCGCAGCGGAGTGGAAACTCCGCTCGCGACGACCGCAAGCTGTGCTTCAGTGCGAAAGCGGATGCCTAGTGATCGCCCGGGATTGAACTCAGTTGGCGGTACCGGGCGATTCTAGAGTGGATTCGCGGCAGCCAATTACCGGCCGCAGTGGCGGCAAAATAACGAAGCGAGCGGAAGGTCTTCGTGGAGGTCACCGGGAATTGGATGATTTCCCGGGCGGTCGGTGAATACCGCGGGGTCAGGCAGGACCACGCTGAGCGGCATACTTGACAATGGTCCTCACGATCTTGTCCAGAGCGACTTCAGAGGAGCCCGTCATGCAACCGCAATCCTCTGGGGGCGGCTATCGCCCTTCCCGAAACGCACGATGAGAATGCCACGGCCCTGTTCGAAGCGACGTCTCCCGCCTACTCTAGGGAATTCCGGCGCGCTCCATTCCCGCTTGGGCTATACTTGATTTATGGAAGTTACGCTCACACCGCAGGCTGAACAACTGTTACGCGATGCTCTCGCTCGTAGACCTGGAAGCTCCCCTGCCGAAATCGTTGAGCAGGCGCTGGCCGGGCGACTACCGCGAATGGATGGCGTGGCGATAAATGATTCGCTCCGGGAACGCCTTGCGAACCTGCCCGGCGTCAAGCTGCCTGCCCATTGGCCCCCCCGGTTCAAACCCGTCGAGTCGCTGCGGGTGGAAGGTGAACTGCCGTCCCAAAGGCTGATCCGGGAGCGTCGGTGACCCTTTTCTATTTGGACTCCAGCGCTTGGCTGAAGCGCTACTTCCTGGAGCCGGGCAGCGGATGGATGACGCGGCTGTTTGAGAGCGGAAATCCTCTGGCAAGCTCGGTTCTGGGTTACATCGAGGTAGCTTCCGCTCTGACCCGCCAACAGGTACCCCGGAAACTGGATGAAGATAAACTGGCCCAACTCCAACAACAACTGGAAGAGGACTGGGGCGACCTGACGGGATTCCCGCTTACGGACGAAACAGTGAGTCGTGCCGTTCGGCTGGCGCGCGGCTATAAGCTGCGAGGCGCTGATGCCGTCCATTTGGCCACGGCGTTGGGCGTAAACAATGCCTTGGTCGGGACCGCAAACTCCCTGGTCTTAGTTGCCTCGGATGAAGATCTACTCGCGGTGGCGCAACAAACGGGCCTAACCGTCGAGAACCCGGCAATGGCAGCATCCCCCTAAAGGTGATAAGCAAGCAGACCATGGCGGGGGAGTATCTTATGGTTCTCGGCCCTTCGGCATTATGGTCCGCGGGCGAACGCGGATTTGAAAATGACGGGCTCGATTGGGGATGAAAAGCCGCGGACCTAAACCACAGATCCGTGCTACTTGCTTACGCTCATGTCCCCTTCGCGGAATTCTCAATTGACAACTGCTGACAAGGTCCGAAATACTGCAAAGTGCGCATGTAGGATGCAACGGCACGTCGCCGAAGGGCAATGCCCACCTACAATCTCCTCGTGGAGGCCTGCATGCCGAATCTCGAGAACCTCAAAAAGCAAGCTAAGCTCATCTTGCGGTGGCATCGCGAGCGCTACTATCCCGTCGCCGCACAAATTCGCGGGCATTTGCCTCGTTTCCTGAACATCCCCGACTCCGAAATTCTTGCAGCGAGCATTAAACTCAGCGATGCGCAAGAAATGGTTGCAAGACAGCAAGGCTTCGAGAGTTGGCAAGCCCTGAAGACTGGAATTTCCCCCACGCCGCACAAGGCGAAGTCGTCGCCCTCCAAAGCAACGATTGTCTGTGCCGAGCCGCAACTGCTCGTCGCTGATATCGAGAGGTCATGCGAATTTTTCTGTAAGAAGTTAGGCTTTTCGCTTGTCTTCAGTTACGGCAAACCTCCCTACTCTGCCCAGGTGGGCCGCGACGCGGCGCGTCTCAACCTAAGGCGTATCGAGCGGCCACTGATCGAGTCGACGGTCCGCGATCGCGAGGAACTGTTGTCGGCATCGATGACCGTCGCCACAGCGGACGAAATCAAGCTGCTGTTTCTTGAGTTTCAGTCCGCCGGCGCGGCCTTTCACCAGAAGCTTAAAAAGCAGCCTTGGGGCGCCAGGAATTTCGTCGTCAAGGATCCGGATGGGAACCTGCTGCTGTTTGCTGGACCGGCAAACTAAAAGCCGCTAAGCCCAAGAGTGCCGGATCAAGGGGACGCCGGGCGCCTGTTTCCTGCCCCTCCTTGCCCTGAATGTGATGGTGCTCGAACACCGGTCCGGGTCCGTGCGCGGAGTGGTCGAGGAACCTCGGCTGCCATCTGAGAAGCCAAGGAGGTAACCCCTCACCCGTCTCGCCGCGGCTGGAAAAGGCGCTAGCGGCGAGCCACCCTCTTCCCTCGGAGAGGGAAAGGGTTCTTGGGGCGCGGGAGCGCCCGATTTCTCCTGCCCTCTCCGAGGGGAGGAGGTTTGACGGCGCAGGCGCTGATCTCCTCATCGTCAAGCAACTGCCGGTCGCGGTAGCTTCAAAATAGAGAACTCACCCGCGGGCGCTACTCAACCAATCTAAGACTGCCTCCTTCATTTGGGGTGTGAAGGAATTGAACGCCACGGGCGTTTGCAACTGAAGCGCGGCTTCCTTCCCCAGGCGAGCGTAGACCTTTCGGGCTCGTTCCACCACGAACTGCACGTCGGCGAGGGGCGCGTAGCGGTCCAAGGTGGGCGCGACGATCAAGGTCTGCCGGGGCGCAACGGCTGCCAGGACCTCGTCAAAATCCAAGGGTACGCGATTTTCCTGGCCAACAAAAAAACCGAGACGCGGGAGCAGTCCGTGCAGGTGAGAATAATGCTGCAATCCCTCGGTTCCCTTCTCCGCCCCGATAAGGCGCAAGGGGTCGACGCCGCAGACTGCTGCGACGCCCGCGACGCGCTTATCCACCGCGGCGGTTATCAATCCCACCTTGGCGCCCAGGGCGTACCCCGCCAGGTAAATGCGCGTTGGATCCACGGCCTCGAGCGCGGCAACCGCATCCACTGCGGCGCGAGTGTCGGCAACCATCTTCCCCAACAACGACCACTTCGGGTAGCGCTGGTAGAAATAGCGCGCGTCGCGCACCCGAGTGCCGAAGCCAATTTGGTCAAAGGCGAGAACCGCAAATCCGCGCTGGCTCAAGGAAACAAAGAACGGCTGCATCTCGCGGGAATAGCCGCTCGTATACGAGTAAGGATGCATCCAAACGACCACCGGCCAATGCTTGCCCCGCGGTGATCCGTCGGCATCGATGGGGAAATAGAAATCGGCTTTCAGATCGTCGCCATAGGCCAAGCCCACGGCGCCCATTGACGGACTTTTGAAGGGCCGGCCCAGTACGCGGCCGATCCAGCCATCATCCGGCATTACCGAACCTTGAAGCTCATGGCGGGCAGGAAAGCGAACCCCCGCGGGCTCGTCTCCCATCGCCCAATTGACCTTCTGGAGGATGCGTTGCCGACTCGCGTCGCTCCATTGCTCGGCAAGCCCGTGGTCGCTCGCGGCTGGAAACTTGGAAGGATCGAGGGTCTCACCGGAGACCTTCTTCCAGCCCTCAAAAGTGTAGCCGTTCACCCAAACTTCCCGCCGGGGATAAGCCTGGCGGCCAATGGTGGTGTCGAGAAAATCGCAAAAGATACCGATGTCTTCAGCAGTGGTGAGATGTTCGCCCTCGCGCAGGTTCAACCAAACCTTCTCTCCGTGGCCAAGGAATCGATAGACTTTTTCGACGGCTGCAAAAGCGTGTTCCATGCCGAACGGATTCCCTTCGTCCTCCGTGTAAGCCGAATACATGAAAAGCCCGCGCGGGGCCACCAGCGCCATCAGGGCATGCTGATCTACCGGAAGCTTGTGCTCCCGGCCCGCGAAGAAACGCAGACGCGGGTGAAACCAATGTGGAAAGACACCGGTGATTTGCTCGAGACTTTCGTTCACAAACATTTCCGTGGTGTAGCGCCAAGGATCGCACTCACCGGTGTTGCCGCTGGACGCGATGACGGCAGCAATGCGCTCGTCGAATGCCGCCGCCAGCAACGCCTGCTTGCTGTGACGAGAGTGGCCGGCGAGGGCGATCTTCTGTTTGTCGACCTCGGGCACCATCTGCAAATAGTCAACAGCGCGCATCCCGGCCCACGCCCAGCGAGCCAGGCAGGAGAAATCATATTCCGGGTAGACGTCGATGAATTTATCCGAATCATCGGCGGGGCCGAAAATTGGATCGCCGGCAAAATAGATGCAGCCGATGTAGCCACGGCGCACTGCGGTTGACACCCATGGCCAGGTGCGCGGATGGTTGGTGAGGAAGACGGGAAATGGTCCCTTCCCCGGGGGAATGATGAGCTGTAAGCGCAAAGTTCCGCGATGATCAGGGCCGAACTCCAGGCGCACATTCCGGATGGTCAGCTTCCCATCATTCTCAGTCCCCGTTACCACACTGCGAAGGTTGTCAGGCTGGGGCGGCAGCTTGCCAAAAACCCACTGTTGAAATTGGGCGCGAATTTCTTGGCGCTTCTGCATCCATTGTTCGCGCGTTTGTACACCTTCGAGCAGATCGGCAAGGAAAGGCGCCGACGGCATTTCATCGAAGTCCGGCGGGAGTTCGCCAGTGCGCTTCAGCCAGTCTTCCCACGACTTGTCGTAGGCATTAATTCTTCCGCTGATTTCCACTTGGCGGCGCGGTAGAATCTTGAGGAGTAAATCGAGGGTCTCGCGCCGTTTGGTCATGGCGGCCACGGCGGCCGGCGTGGGCTCGGCGTTGGCGTCCGCCGTGAGTGCCGAAGCCCCCGCGGCCAGCGTGGCCGTCCGCGCGATGAAGTCTCGACGCGTGATTTTTCCCATAGTTTTACTTTCTCTGCAAAACTCGGATCGTGGCTTTGCGGAACCCATCGGCCACTAGTCAAGCCAGAATTGGCGCCGGAATTGGAGCAAGATTTAAGAAGGTGGCGCCGAGGGGCAGTTAATCGGGCTTTTCATAAAGGGTTCGAGAGGGCGAGCCTTTAGGCATGTTAGAACTGACACGATCGCGATCAGTTCCCGCCCCTGGTGGTTCGCTCTTGCCGCCACCATCGCCCGCGGCGGGAGGCCCTCCGAGTTTTTCGATGGTGCGAATCAGATCGTCGATCTTCAAGGGCTTAGCAATGTAGCCGTCCATGCCGGCGGCAAGGCAACGTTCGCGATCTCCCTCCATGGCATGGGCGGTCATCGCGATGATGGGGAGATGTTTTCCGCTGGACTCTTCCTCTTTTCGAATGGCCGCCGTGGCCTCGAAGCCATCCATCTCAGGCATTTGAATATCCATGAGGACCACATCGAAGTTCGACTTTTCCAGTTGCACCAAGGCCGCGCGGCCGTTATCCGCCGTCACCACAACGTGACCGTGTTTCTCCAATACACGCGACGCCAAGAACTGGTTCACGTCGCTGTCCTCGGCGAGTAGAATTCGCAACGACCGCCCTTCCTCCCGTAGAGAGTGGCGGGTGACCAACGCCGGCTTCGCGGCGAGCCGCTTAGACCCCGCCACACGTAAAACGGCGTCGAGCAACTCCGACTGACCCACGGGCTTGGGGAGATAACCTTCAAGTCCCAGTTGGCGACAACGCGCTGCGTCGCCGCGCTGTCCCGCCGAGGTCAGCATCAAGACCGTGGTAGACGACAGTTTGGGATTCTTGCGAATCTCCTCGGCCAGCTCGAATCCGTCCATGTCTGGCATGCCGGCATCGGTCAGGACTAGCGGGAATGGCTGGTTTGCTTCGGCCGCCTCGACCAGATTCACCAGCGCTTCGGCGCCATTCCCTGCGAGCACCGGTTTCATACCCCAACCTGCCAGCATGCATTCCAGGATGCGGCGATTGGTAAGATTGTCATCCACCACCAGGACCCGCATCCCTTGCAATTGGGTCTCATCGAGAGGGACTGGAGGCTCGTTCGTTTTGGATACGCCGAATTTGGCCGTGAAATGGAAGGTGCTGCCTTGACCGAGTACGCTTTCGACCCAGATGCGGCCTCCCATCATCTGCACGAGCTGGCGGGAAATCGTCAATCCTAGACCCGTGCCTCCGAAGCGGCGCGTGGTCGAGCCGTCAGCTTGTGTGAACGATTCAAAGATGCGAGGCTGCTTTTCCGCAGGTATCCCGATCCCGGTATCCTGGATCTTGAAGTAGAGCAGCGCGGTCGCGCCATTTTCAGATTCCCTTTGAACAACCAGGTTAATCTCGCCCTTTTCGGTGAACTTCAATGAGTTGCCCAGGAGGTTGACGAGAATCTGACGAAGCCGGCTGGGGTCGCCGAGCAGAGCGTCAGGCACGTCCGCCTCGATGTTGCAATTCAACTCGAGGTCTTTCTGGTGGGCGCGCGGGGCCAGCGTCTTCAGCGCCTGTTCGATGCTGCCTCGCAGCTTGAAATCGATGGTTTCCAGATCGAACTTGCCGGCCTCAATCTTGGAAAAATCCAGGATATCGTTAATGATCGTGAGCAGCGAATTGGCGGAATTCCTGACCATGCCGGCAAATTCGCGCTGTTCCGAATTCAACTCCGTTTCCAGCAAGAGATCCGTCATTCCCAGGACGCCGTTCATGGGAGTGCGAATCTCGTGGCTCATGTTGGCCACAAACTCACTCTTGGCCTGGTTCGCCGCCTCGGCCGCTTCCTTGGCCAGTTGCGTTTCGCGCTCGACCTGCTTGCGCGCGGTGATGTCCATTATGGCGCCGATCATGCGGACCGCGCGGCCAGAGTTGTCGTGCATAACATAGCCGCGATCCAGCACATAAGCGTACTGACCGTCGCCGCGCAGGAATCGGTACTCCGCCGACCACGTCTCTCCGCCTCCGGCAATGGCGGCTTGCAGGCTCTGCTCCACGCGCTCGCGGTCCTCTGGGTGCACGCGCTCGGACCGCCAGGCAGCGTCCGGGCCGACCTTGTCAGACGTGTAACCGAACGTGGTTTCGATCCCGCTATTCCAAGTTACCGACTGAGTGTACAAATCCCAGTCCCAAATCGTATCGTTGATCGCGCGGGCGACATATTGGAACCGCTTTTCCAGGGCCGCTTCACTCTCCAGCCGGCGCCGGATGACATCGGTTTGCGCGCGAACACGGCGGCGGAGCACAATCACCCAAACGCCGATCGCAAGGATAAGAGCGGCCGACGACGCCAGGAGCACCAGCGTGTTTCGCAGGGTCCACCACGAGGGCCTCGCGAGCACGACGACGCTGTCTGGCGAGTCAAAAAGAATATTGAAGGTGTCCGGCGTGCGATTGCGGTCCACGTTCACCGAACAGACGCCCGTCAATCGCAAGCGGCTCCCCGGGAGAAGCCGGGACCAGTTCGGGTAGGGTTCGCTCTCCGCGATTCTCGCCTCAAAGATTGTGTCACCGTCTTGCAACACCAGCGTGCGGTCGGATTCGCTGGACCTCAGATCGCGAAGCGTCGCATCCACTCGCACCCGCAACGTATCGTAGGCGCCTGTCCGCGCCGCCTGGGCGGTCACCAAACGGGGTGGCGGAAGTGGTGCGGAGCCGATGCGCCGAAAAAGAGCGTAGCGAAGGACCGGGGTATAATCGCCGATATCGGCAAAGCCCACCACGTCAACGCGGTCGCCGGCGCGGAGGGGTACATGGGGCGAGCCGAAAATGAAAATGCCTTGATGGGGACCTTGGATGAAGATGCCCTTGGATCGCAGGAGGGTGACCGTCCCTTGCACATGCACGCGATGCTCCGACGTGTTCCGCGCTGTGAAGGCCATCAGGCTCGCAATCGGCCGGATGGGCGCAGAAAAGGGGTCGGCCACGGGCAATTCTTCGATGCTGATCTGCCGGGAGGACGGCACGGCCAGCCAGGCCCCCACCAACTGGTTGCTCGGGTTGTACATCGAAGCGCAAACGCCAGTGACCTTTATCCTCGTGTCGATCAAGCGGTCTTTGTCGAGTCCCGCGGGGTCCATAAGGTTGACGAGCAGTCGCCTTCCCTCACTGGCCAGATCCAGCTTCATGTGATCGTGGTCAAGTTGGGCGTCTTGTACGATGCCTTCGAGTTGCACCCACTGGCTGTCCTCATTCGTCGATAATAGATCGCCCGAGTGCACGCTGCGTGGGC
Organism: uncultured Acidobacteriota bacterium; assembly: GCA_963808085.1. Classification (GTDB taxonomy): domain Bacteria; phylum Acidobacteriota; class Terriglobia; order UBA7540; family UBA7540; genus Bog-366. The sequence goes on along the minus strand of CAWEFC010000022.1, from coordinate 91,353 downwards.
TGGGCAAAGGCGCCTGGCCCAACAACCGGTATCGAGCCTTCGTAATCTGCGGTGCGAAGTCCGGCTCTTCGGTTACCCCATCAATCTGCAGCAAATCTCCCGGTCGGAAGTGCAGGTTCTTGTTGGTCTCGTTAACGTAAATACCGGCGGTCGAGTCCTGTGCAAAGAAGTCTCCGACATCGAAGTCTAGATAAGTGACGACCGCTCGCAAGTGGACCCGATACGCGCGGTTGGCTTGATCGGCGGTGAGCTCGCGGACTTGCTCGGCGGTGGTGAGCGTTGGCAGGACTGAAGGGGGCGGAGTGGCTTGCTGGCCAGTGACTGTTGCCGGCAAAAGCAACCCGAGGCAGACAAGAATCCCCGCGCGACGCAAGGACAACTTGAGGCACGAATACACTATCTCCGACGCAAGGTCATGCTCTGCCGGACTACCCACGCAACCTCCGGGCTTGACCGATACCATACACCTGCCCGGCGCACGACGCAATTGGCGGATGGCGTCCGAGTCCGCAGCCCGCGGGCGACAACTACATTCTTACTGGGCGCTGCCAAGGGAATATACGCGTACAGGTCCAAGAAGTCCCGAAGGAAGCAACGGTGAGTTCGCTTTATACGGCTTCACGTCCGCAAAGGTATACTTCGTTGTCGCGTCGGGCTGTTGATCACCGATCAAGCGGTTGACCCACGCATTAATCACCTTGATCGACACTTCATTCGACCCTGGCTTCAGCACGCGACTCGCATCCACGCGGTACGGAGCGTGCCACACAACGCCCAAAGCTTTGCCATTCACGGTGACTTCCGCGAGATTCTTCACGTCGCCCAAGTCGATCCACACCTGTGCGTGCTTCTTGAACCAGTCCTTGGGCGCCTGAATCGTCTTCGTATAAGTGCCCGCGCCGGAGAAGTACTTGACCCCCGCGTCGGTGCTATCAGGCCACGAAATCAGCTTGTCGAGCGTCACGGAAGCCGGCGCGCCGCGACCCGGTTCGAAGGCCAAATTCCAAGGCCCCTCGACCGTCGTGAGTGGCGTTTCCACCATCTTGGGCAAGGTGCGCGAGGTTGAATTCGCCAGCTTTCTAAACACCACGAACACAGTCCCCCACGGCTCAAGATGCAAGGGCACCGTGGTGCGGCCATCGGCGATCTGGTAGGACGCCGGTTCCGCATTTCCCCTCTCGGGATGCCAAAGTTCCGGCGCTTTGCCGCTGACGCGGAAGGTCGCATCTACCGTCTCGTCCCGGTCAATGCGGTTGTCCACGAAGTACAGATCCCCATCTTCTAGCTTACGATGCACGAAGAGAAGGCGTGTGCCGGACTCGGGCTTGGTGTAGTCAAAGTCCGGCGCGACCTTCAGCGCGGTCATGACATCTCCCAAATTTTGGCCCGCATACACTATGCCTTTACCCACCGTGTGTACGCCGGTTCCGTCGCCAAACAACTCATCATTCAGCCGGTGAAACTCGGCTTGGTCGTCGGCGAGGCTCGGGTCGTCGGTCGGCTTCGGCCCGGCCACAACGGCGCCATCCTCCACCAATTTGTGAATGGCCCGCAGCACCGGCAGTGACATATGCCGGCTATACGGATCGAGCCCCAGCACCTGATAGCTCATGCCGCTGTAGGTCGTGATCCGGCCATCGGTGACATTGAGTTCGTGAATCAGCGCATCGGCATTGATGTAGTCGAACCCATATCCGGCCGGCACGTCGGGCGATTGATGACCAAAGATCGCGGTCAGGTTTGAATCCTCGCCGTAAAAGTAAACCAAGTCGGCGCCGAAGTGTCCCTGCTGGAGCAAGTAGCTGCAGCGGGCAATGTAGTCCACCCAGGGTCCCGCTTCTTCGGCCCACGTTTCGTTGCGATTGAACCATTGCCCATAGGGTCCGAGGGTAAGTCCAGGCGCTTTACCCACGAGCGGCTGATGCGCCGATTCGTGGATGACGAAGCGGTTGATTCCGTTCAGAAGCTCCTGATCGGCGGTCGGCTTCAGCGTCGCCGGCGACCACGCCCAGGGCGCGGCGGCCGCCGTCATCGATTCCGCCGCTGCCAGGTTCTGCCCATAAATATGGGCCACCGACGCGGACTCGCGGTCGTCGGCGTTGTAGCCATATTGTTCTTTGTTCACCCCCGGTGTCTGGGTCCACATGGCGCTCATGGGCACTTCATTAAACTTTTTCACTTCCATGCCGTCGGCCACAAACGCGCGGCCTTCCTCGTGCGACTCGCCGTAATGGCCCATATTCCACTCGTGCAGCGTCTCCTCCAACTGCCCGTAATGTTCATTCGCGATCAGATCGCCAATCGTCTTGCGAAAGTCCCACAGAAATCTGTCGCTGGCCTCGGCGCTTTCCACCACCTGTCCGGCAAGAACCGGCATCCAGGGCCGCGGATCGTATCCTCGGAGTTTGGTGAATTGCGCGATCATGTCGTCGGTCCAGTTCTGCGAACCGGCCTCCCAGCTATCGTTCACCACGTACCGGATGCCGCGCTTACCGATGAAGTCCGCGCCGACGGTTTGCTTGTAGCTATCCAGGTAGGTGTTCATGTAGTTCTTCACGTACGTGTGGTTCAGCTTATCGACTTCCAGGCCCGTGGCCTCGGCGGTGGCCGGATGATTGGTGATCCCGAGCAAGGAATAGCCGAAGCGCAGCACAACCCAATCGCCAGGGGGCGGCGTCCAGTCGAGCGTACCGTCGGTATGCATCTTCTCCGTCAGGTCGATCACGTCGGACTTGGCGATCACTTGGGCGGTCGGGTCGGCGGGTGTGGCGAAGTGGTAGAGATCCTCAACGGGAACGAAGGCCGCCTTTTCTTCGAACCGATTGACTCGCGCTCCCGGATGCAGCACCAACTCGGCAATTTCATAGTCCGTGGGGGGCGGAGTCTTCATTCCAAAGGAACTGGGATCGATGCCAACTGCCCAAGCCGGCAAGGGTGGAGGTGGCGTGCGCTTGAAAACAACACGGAAAAACTTCGCCGTCACTGGTGCGAAGGAGACCGTGTGTTCCGGCGAATCACCATCCGCAATCCACACGATATCCCTAAAGGTCTGCCCGTCGTCACTGGCTTCGAGGGATTTCACCGGATTCGAGATGCCCGCCAGCATGGCGCTAATCTCGTTGAAATTTTTCGTCACGAGGGTGATGGCGCGGATGGTCTGGGGCTCATTGAATTCGTATTGAATCCACGCGCTCTCGCCGATCGCGGGAATGGGAAGCTTGGTGGTTTTCTCCAGATCCCCATCGCTGAGGATCGCCGAGTCAGGCGCTCCGGCGCTCGCGGTGATCTTCGCGTGCAGAGATTCGACGGACACGTCGCTCGACGGCCGGCGGTATGCGATGACGGCGGCATCCGCGTAAAACTGGGGAGCCGGCGACATATCGTGAATACTGATGTTCTGGAATGCCCCGGTGTTCGACGGCGGATGCGCGAGGGTGCCCGTGAAGGGCTTTCCCCCTTCGACGAGAGTCTCGCTCCACACATATTTCTTCATGCCCTGCGAAGGTGGGACCCACGGGCCGCCCGACTCGCTCCAGCCCGGCGAACCGGCAATCGCTTCTTCCAGGCCTAATTGATCGGCCAAGATCGTCGCGTACTTGAAGGCATCCTTCCACTCCGGAGTCATGTAAGCCAAGCGCTTCTCCACGACCTGCGGCGTCGATAAGGCCGCGTCAAAATTCTGAAAGCCGCCCAAGCCCACCCGGTGCATCCACTCCAGGTCCAGCTTGATGCCTTCCTTGGTGATGTTGCCGTTCATCCAGTGCCACCACACGCGTGGGCGAGCGCCTTCGGGCGGATTCTCGAATCCGCTCTTGAGCAGATCGGGTTGGTTTTGGGCAATGACGGTGGAGACGCCGAGAATGAGTACCGCACTCGCCAAGACCAGCTTCATTGACCGAGGCTTCGATGCACGAGATTTCTTTCTCATCATCATGTCTATGGCTCCCCCAAGCCCGAGGTGGATATTGATTCCACCGTAGTGCCGGCTTCGATCCGGCAGCGGCCAGACGCGATCCAGGCACGAGTTTGCCCGCGCGGCGTCGCAGATCATAGCACGCGTCTGGTTATTTCCAAAAGAAGGAGGGCAGTACGCCGACTTGGCAGCCCCGGTGCCGGGTGGAATCCGGCGCTACGCCTCAGAGTAGTTTGACCGTCGTTCGTTGCTCGATACTGGGGTCAAGTTGATGGCGGTTTTGGAGGTTCCGGCAGAGGATTATTGTAGATGGGTCTGGCCTTATGGATGGAATCCATGGGCCACAGTACTTCGGTTGATCCCTGGCATCCCGGATATGGACAGCTCGCCGTGCGCGCGAGCTCGATTTGAAGTCCTAACGGCCCCTCCACCAAGAATGGAACCTTGCACTCAACGCAAATGACCGTTTTCCTCATCATAACCTGGGCTCCCGTAGTACTGCTGTTATAGTATCAGGATGATATAGAGCGCAAAGTCGTCGCGCAATCGGGTATTTACCCCACAGAATTCATTAGCCTCTGGATCCGCCGCACCGAACTCCACCTAGTCGCTCCCGGTGATCCCGGGGACTCCGCCACATTCCCGTGCGCTCGCCGCCGGCCCAGCGACATTTTGTAGCCTCTTTTCATAAGTTATTTTTCTTGACAAAGGTGTCGACATAGTATAGAATGGTGAGCGTTGGGACGGAGGTGGTTTAGTGTCGCTACGCAAATCTCCCTGCCTGACCCCCGCTCTGCTTGCGTCCAATTGGCGCAACGCGAAGAAGTCCACCGGCCCGCGGACGGCGCGGGGCAAGGCTTGGTCGCGGTTAAACCACATGCGGAATGGACGACATTTGCCTGAATATCTCAGCTTAGTGACTTCCCCGTTCAATGCGCCACCCGGCCGGGTGGGAGCGACGGCACAGGCCCTCCTTTCGTCCAAACGGGTAGCTCATCCTCTGTTCACCGAGCTCGCAAAGATCTGTGCCCAGGCAGAGATAGACATCGAGAACGAAAGGAGATGGAGACGAGCCGAAGGGATGAAATAGAAAAAAGGAATTCTTTTTTTGACGTTCGAAGCCGGAATGTTATTGAAAACAAACGGCGACATGACCATTTGTCCGAAAATAGAGCGACATTTTTACACAACTTTCGGACATTTTACAGAAACTCACCGGCATTTTGCAGAATTTTGCAGAAATCGTCAGCTTTTCTGTCACTTTTCGCACGATGCGAGATGAATTCTTCGCCACAAAAAGAACGAACGCGAGACGGGAGCGGGACGCTCTTTCGAAAGCGGGCAAGATGCCCTCGCCACAGAGGAATGATGCGGTATCCACGGAGCGTGGCATGAAAGTCACCGATGTACGAACGCGGGTAGTTCAATGGCGAGGGCCTATCTCCGCCGGCAAATCGGTTTCTGCATTACCAGCGGTGTGGCAGGGCTGTGCGCCCCTGCCTCTGGCAGTGAGTATTACAAACTCACTGATTCCGAGCGGCGGCGAATGGCGGAGATTGTTGTTCGACATGATCCAATCAGGGTGGGACTCAATCCGAAGCCTTAGCCCCGTAGGGCACGATGGGTTGGAGGGGTTGCGCCCCATCAATGGTGATGATTCTCCAGCGCGCGCCGTCCCTTTGCAAACGAACGTTCTGCACCTCGTTGTGATCGCGGTACACGTATTCGACGCGCGCCCGCGCCTCATCGGCATTAGGGCGGTCGGTGACGGTAACGGCCATTCCCTGCACCGCCGAATTCTGGGCCGTCAAATACGCTTTGAATTTCGAGTCTTCCTTGGCGGTGGCAGCCACCTGGTTGCGGAGCGTGCCGGAAAAGCAGTCGAGGTAAGCTTTTGTGTCGCCGGCGCGAGCGGCGTCAAACATCGCGTAAATACCATCCTCGGGGCTTGCGGGTGCGCGCGTCCGCGTGGCGGCCCTCCAGGCCTTCCACGAAGCCGGCATCTGCCAGTGATACGAGCGCAGCAGGGTGATAGCGAAAACGCCCAGCAGCACAATCACGGTCAGGACGGCCTTTCGATCTATTCGGCGGCTCATTTTGCAGGAGTTCCGGGGCTTTCGTCTTTTCCGACAATCGATAAATCGAAATTACCGTTCGAATCGACGATCAACTTGCGCAATTGAGGAAGGATTTGTTCCATCGCTTCAACATAGACGCGCGTGCTGGTTACTTCCGGGGCCTTGGCGTATTCGGCCGCCACGGCGTCAAACCTTGCCGCGTCACCCATCGCTCGGTTGACCTTGCCTTCCTTGTAAGCCTCGGCCGCCTGCTCCATTTTCGTCGCTTCTCCGTGGGCGCGAGGCAGGAGATTGTTGGCGTATCCTTGCGCCTCATTCGCAATACGAAGGGCGTCCGCTCGCGCTCCCGCCACGTCGCGGAAGGCGTCGGCGGCGGCGGGAGGCGGAGCCACACTTTCGATATTGACGCTCGACAGCGAAACCCCGACCCCGTAATCCTCAAGGCATTTCTGCGCGGCGGCCAGCACATCGTTTTGAATCGCCACCTTCTCCGTGGTCATGATGTCGTCTACCGCTGTGTGCGCCAGGCGGCGGGCCAATTCCGATTCGACCGTTGCGCTCACCATCCGGTCAACGTCTTGGGTTTGAAACAAATAGTCGCGCGGCACGCTGACCGAGTATTGGGCGACCACGCGCACGTTGAGCAGGTTCTGGTCGCCGCTTAGGAACTCGGAGGCGGCGGGCTGCATGCGTCCCAGGGGGATATCCGCCGCGTCGCCGCCGATCACCGCGCGTCGAAGCTGATGAACTTTGAGCTTGTAGACCTGCTGGATCGGCCACGGCAGCGCGTAATGAAGGCCGGGCAGAACTCGGGCGGAGGTCACCGCTCCCCACGTGGTCACGACGGCTTGCTGGTCAGGGGCCACGAGGAAAATGCCCGAAAGCAGCCACACGCCGAGGAACCCCAGCGCCCATCGGCGGCCACGGGACATCCTCGGCGCCTCTTTGACCTTCTCGGGAGCAGCCAGCAACACCGAACTCATTTCATTCCTGCCTTAAGCCAGCAAACGGCCGAACACCGTTCGAGCCTACTTCACCCCGGCCTCGCCCTGTGTCAGAACCTTCAGCAGCGCCGAATCCGAATTCAGAATGATCGTCGTTTTATCGTCGAGCACTTTCTTGTAGGATTCGAGAGTTCTCACCAATTTGTAGAAGCGCGGATTCTTGGAATACGCTTCGCCGTAGATGCGCGTGGCCTGCGCGTCGCCTTCGCCCCGAATCGTCTCCGCGTCCTTGTAGGCAGCGGAAAGAATCGCCTCTTTCTCACGGTCGGCGCCCGCGCGAATCACCAGCGCTTGTTCTTCGCCTTCCGCGCGGTACTGCATCGCGATACGCTCGCGCTCGGCCCTCATGCGAGCGAACACGCTCTGCTTGTTTTGTTCCGGAAGATTCAGGCGCTTGATGCGAACGTCCACCACGCGGATGCCGTACTGCGCCAAGGCAGTGCGATCGGCGTTCGTGGTCAGCAGGTCAAGCATCGATGCCGCCTGCACTTTGTCCGTCGACGCCGAAACCAGCGATTCCAGATCGAGCGTGCCCAGCGCGGCGGACAGGCCCGACCAGATGATGTCGTGCAGGCGCATCTCCGCCGAAGCCGTGTCGCCAACACTCTTCACGAAAAGGTCCGGGTCCTCAATGCGCCATGCGACGTAGTTTTCAATCACCAGATTCTTCTTGTCGCGTGTCAGGAACTCCGAAGGTCGGGGATCGTAAACCCGCAGCCGGCGGTCGAAGCGCAGGATGGATTGGAACGGCCACTTCACGTGCAGCCCGGCATTCACCACGGTCCGCACCGGCCGGCCAAACTGGGTGATGAGAGCGAACTCCGTTTCGCGTGTGGTGTAAAACGTGAGGTAAACCAGCAGTAGCCCGCCGGCCACAGCCGCGATGCGAATTTTCTTTGTTCGGGTCATCAGTCACCTGCTCGATTCGGTTGCGTAGCGGCGGGTTTACCCCGCCATGGGGCGGCGCGTAGCCGCCCCTACATCCCACTACTCCGGCAGAGGGCGCAGCCCATTAGGCAAAGCAATTCCATCGCGTAGCAGCATCAACTGCCGCCGGCCGGCCCTCGTGTCGATAATCAGTTTCTTTTTGCCCGGCAATACTTCTTCCATAGTTTCCAAATACAAGCGCGACTGTGTGGCATCAGGGGCCGCGCGGAAAGCCGCTTCCGCAGAAACGAAGCGGCTGGCGTCGCCTTCGGCGCGGGTCTTGCGTCCCAGACTGTACGCGCGCGCGTTTTCCAGAGCCGCCTTGGCGTTCCCCTGCGCCAAAGCCAATTGCTCGTTGCGGTAGCCCTCAGCTTCATTCATCACGCGATTCTTCTCTTCAAAAGCGTCGGAAACCTCGCGAAACGCGTCCACGACTTCCAGAGCCGGGTGCACATCTTCCAGTTTGACCTCCAGAACCCGAACTCCGGCCTCATATCGCTCCAGGCGAGTCTGCAACTCGTTCCGCGCCCGTTGCTCAAGCTCGCGGCGGCCGACCGTGAGGACATCATCCAGCGACGACGAGGTGACGACCGATTGCATCACCGATTCAGCCGCCATGCGCACGGTTCCATCACCATCCAACTGGCGGAACAGAAAATCGTCCGGATGCACGGGCACGTAATGCACCGTGGCATAAAGCTCGATCATGTTCTGATCCCCGGTCAGCATCGCGGATTCTTCCGGCACCTTTTGGAAGCGGCCGGTGCTGTGCTGCGCATTCCACTCATACGCCACTGGCTCGTTTTCCTCCGTCGTGTCAACCGTCCGAAATCCGATCTCTACCACGCGTACGCGTCGCGCCTTGATTCGCGTGAGCGAGTCGACGGGCCATGGCAGCTTATAGTGAGGGCCGGGTTCGCGATAAGGGACCAACTTGCGTCCGAACCGTTCAATGACGCCGGTTTCGTCGGGGCTCAGAATGTAGAATCCGCTGACAACATAAAGAGCCACCGCCGCAAGTATCAAGGGCTTGCGCATGCGAGACCAGTTGGCGATAACCCAGCCCATGAGGAGCCCAAACTCGAACCTGGCAGCGGCCTCCCGCACGGCGGCCACCCGGTCTGTCACCCTCAGATCGGAAAGAAGACGCGACCACCAGCGACGCAAGCTCGACTGCCCGCTCGAGGGCGAGCGGAGCAGCCGCAGCGAATTCATCATGACCAGGAAGGACGAGAGTTGGTGCGTTACCGCCGCTCCCACCGGGCCGATGACGGCAGTCGCCGCAAGAACCACTGCGGCGGCGTTGAAAATGGCAGCGAACAAAATGATGTTTTGCCATGCAGTCCGGACCGCGCGGCGGCTGACGCGGAAGAATTCCGGAAGCATCTCGAGAGACTGGGGGAGATACACGGCGTCGGCTGCCTCGGCTGTGATGTCGGTCGCGCCCGAGACGGCGATACCGACGGTCGCGCTTGCCAGCGCCGGAGCGTCGTTCACACCGTCGCCCACCATGGCCGGGTGGCGGCCGGAAGTGGTAAGCGCCTGGATGCGTTCCAGCTTCTGCGCGGGAAGCAACTCCGCTTCCACGTGCGAAATTCCAATTTCGCGCGCGATCACATCCGCCGCGCGCTTCCGATCGCCAGTCAGGATGATCTGATCGCCGAGGCTCAGCTCGCGCAGTCCCGCCAGCGCTTCCGCCACCCCGCGGCGAATTTGATCGCGCAAAAGGATTGCTCCGGCCAAGCGCTGGCCGTCTGCGACCAGGATCGCCGTGGCGCCCGCCGCGTCCGCTTCATCGAGCAGCGATCCCGCCCCCTCGATTCCAGCTTCGGCGAGGAACGCGGCATTGCCGGCGCGAATCTCTCGGCCGCCCAATTTGCACGCTGCACCGCGGCCGGGAACAATTACCGCCGCTACCGGATCAGGTATTGCCAAGTTGCGATGCGCGGCCTCTTCCACAATCGCTCGGGCCAGCGGGTGGCTCGAAGCGCGCTCCGCCGTGGCGGCCAGAGTCAGCAGTTTCTCGTCCGAACCAGACAGCGGCAGAATCCGAAGGATGGCGAAACGGCCTTCGGTGATCGTTCCCGTCTTGTCGAAAACCACCACGTTGGTCTTGGCCGCGCGCTCCAGCACGGCAGCGCCGCGCACAAGAATGCCGCGCCGCGCCAATCCTCCCATCGCCGCCACCATCGCGGTGGGTGTGGCGAGGATGAGCGCGCACGGGCAGGCCACGATGAGCACGGCCACGGTGCGCAGCCAGTCGCGCGTGAAGAAGAAGGTCAGCCCCGCCGCCAGGAGGAGAGCGGGAAGGAAGAACTTCGCGTAACGGTCCGCCAGTCGTTCCACCGGCGAGCGCCGCTTCTGCGCTTCCTTCACCAGCTCGATCACGCGCGCCAGAGTCGTATTGGCCCCGCTACGCTCGACGCGAATCCGCAGCAAGGCATTCCCGTTGAGCGTGCCGGAAAACACGTCGTCGCCGGGCGCCTTGTCCTGGGGGAGCGGCTCTCCGGTCACCGAGCTTTCATCGATGGTGGAGACGCCGGAGTCAATCACGCCGTCGGCGGGAATGCGCTCGGCGCTCCGCACGAGAACAAGGTCGCCGGGTACGAGCGACTCTGCCGCAATGGTTTCCTCGCGGCCGTTGCGGAGCAGGGTGGCTGTACGCGGCATCTGCTCGACGAAGCGCTCGATGGCGTCGGTCGTGCGCCCCGCCGCGTAGGATTCCAAGCCCTCGCCGACCAGGACGATGAACATTGCCTCCGCCGCGGCAAGGTTTTGCCCCACGCACAAGGCGGCAACGACCGCGACGCAAATCGCCAAGTCCGCGGAAATGCGCTTCTCCAGCAACGCCGAAAGCGAGTTGTAGAAAGTCTTGTACCCCGCAAGGAGGGCAATGAGAATTGCAGTGTCAATCCCGAAGAAGGTCTTAAAGACACCGAGGAAATTCAGCAGCAGGAGCGCGCCCACCGCGGCCGCGAACCCGTAATAGATAATCCGCTCTTTCCAGGCTACTTTCATAATTATGAATTCGGAATTATGAATTATGAATTAAAACCATCTACCCCACGCGGTCTTTCCTCTTCCTTTGCGTCCCTTCTAATCAAACTGGGAACTGCGATCGTGTCATCGTGCAGAATTCATAATTCAGAATTCAGAATTCAGAATTTATTGGCCCGTATATTTGATCCACATCGGCGAGGCCCATACCAGCTCGCCGTTGTCCTGCTCGCCTCGCACGTAGTAGTAGCTGGTCTTATCCTTGTTGGGCTGATTGTCCCGCCAGGAGAATTCCACCTCTTGGGTATTTGGGGAAGTCGAATAAACGAACTTGCCGTCGCGAATGATCGTCACTTTGGCGAATTTGGAAGTGCCGCGAAGCTTGATCTTCAGGGTCGGCGGGGCCTCTGTGGAGAACTCATCGCCCATCATGTGCGTTCCGCTTTCGACGTCGGCCAGGATGTCGTCCGTCGAGGCGTAAACGTGACGCCTCTTGAGAGCGTCCAGGACGGACTCGCGGGTCAGATCCTTGGCGAAGAGATTCGCATAGCTGATGTGGGTCGAAACGTGGTCGGAGCTCGCCTCAAATCCCAGGCGGTAGCCCTTATCCAATGCCAGGTTGATGAATCCCTTTGGCCGCCAACCTCCAATGGAATCTTGCGCGCGGGGGGAACGCGGGGCATCGGGCATTTCGTAATTCTGGCGGTCGCCTTGGTAAATCTCCACCACAGGTTCGGCGTTGGGATCGTTATCGCGCCAGTCCGTGCCCATTCCCGTGGCGCTGGTGTGCGACGCCGCAATCCCGTCAAACTGCTTCAGGTACACGTAGAGCATCTGTGTGTCGACAGCGTGTGCGGGCTGGTCACTCTTGGGGGCGCTCGAAATCGTGGAGCTCTTATAGCGCGGAAGAGGGCGGATTCCCCGCTCTACGAAAATCACGTTGCGGTGGCCTTCCGGATATCCCACGCTGCGTTCGTAGGAAAACATTGGAACGAACGTGCCGGGCGCATAGAAAACGTCGGTGAGCTTTTGCGTGATCCACCAGGAGTATTCCCGCCCGGCGCCATTGTCGTGATCGCAGCAACCTACCCAATCCATCGCGGCGGTGTCCAGGACGTAGCGCCACTGGTCGAGGAGCGTGCCATCGTCCCCACCGTCCATGGAAATCTCGCTATGGCGGTGGAACTCACCCCGCACGATGCGCAGGTCCCCTTCCGCCCCGCCCCGGTACTGGTGGATCGCCTGGATGGCTGCAGCCTCTGGCGCATCAATCGTCGGAGGCTCCGGCCGACTGGCGAGGTCCACCGCGACCACGGAAATCTCCTCAGCCGTCGGCCCTAGATTGATCTCGTGGCTCCAAAGGTCGTTTTCATAGGGGTCCGCAAAGGAGCCTTGGGTCAGACCATACTGATTGGAATTCCCTTCGGAGGGCTTCAGACTTCGCCGGCCATCGGACGAGTTCACAATCACTAGCTTGCCATTTGCGACCGCCGCGAGCGCAGGGCGGTTGTCCAAAATGTTGTCCGTGTGGTTCAGGAAGATGGGCCGGGTCCATTCTTTGCCATTGAATGAAACCAGGTACTCGGTCCACACCGTTCCAATCGGATTCCACCAGGTGGGATGAGGAGAGCGAAAGGCAAGCCACATCCGCCCCGAAGCATCAATCGCCAGTCGAGGCAGCGTATTCTTCACGGTTGCGTAGTAGTTCGCCGCGCCATCGCTGTCGGCCCGGTGCCGGGCGTTGCCAACGTCAGGGTCCAAGGCGGCCGAATCGCTCTGATGACCCGTGAGGTCGGGCCGCGAGGTCGGCGCGCCCACCAACTTCGATTCGAAAGAAACGTCGGGCGCCACTAAACGGCCGTCGGGCTCCAGCCCTCGCAAGGCGATCCGCCGCCCCTGGTAAAGGGAAATACCCGAGCTGGCGTAGGCGCCGAAGTCCTTTCCCCAACCTCTTCCGCCCTCCTCGTAGGCAATCCACAGTCGTCCCGCAGGATCATAAGCAACAGACGGATACGCTTCGTACCGTGCGGTGGCCGCGACGGGGATTTCGTCTCCCCAGGCCCCGCCAGAATTGGTGCGAGCGTATACGTCATAGTTGCCATGGCGGTAGGAATCCCAGGCCACCGCCACCCGCCCCGTTTTGTCCGCGGCGATCGCGGGGTTCCATTCATTCTTGCCCGAATTGGAAATCTTCACGGGCGGCGAGAAGCCACTGCCCTCCTGATGCGCCGCGTAAATGGCGGCGACACCGTCGCGCCATCCTTGCCACGCCACCCACACGCTGCCGCTCGCATCCGTGGTGGCCAGGGGATCAATATCCGCGCCCGCTTCCTTGGTTATGCGCAATTGTTCCTTTGGCCCCGAGGCATCCACCGCGCGCGCATAGATATGGAAATTGCCCGAGTCGTTTTGTGACCAGAAGACCCACGCTCGCCCCTTCCCGTCCACCGCGACGGCGGTCCGATAGAGGTCGCCACCCGGAGGCGTTATGGCGATCGGTTCACTCCAGTTGCCGGCTGAGTATTTCCGCGCCCAGATCTGATCGCCACCTGTGGCCTCGGCGTACGGCTTGAAATCCTTCAGTGGTTCGGAAATCGCCGCGCGGAGTTTGTCCGCATCGGGGCTGTGGTGGAACTGCACGTAGGCGAGCCACACATCGCCATTGGGACCCGATGCAATCGAAGGATAATCCTCTTCCTCGCGAGTTCGGGTCAGCCGCGCGGCCACCGGGATTCGATCCACATAAACGCGGTGGTCGAGTTCATAGATTCCGCGGGCGTAAGCGATATCCGAGGCGCTAAAACTGAAGCTCCCCTGCGCCGTCTTGAAGTCAAACTCGCTATTCTCGGCCACCGCGCTGGCGGTGATGATGAGTCCGTTGGCGGCAATCGTTCTCCCCTCGGACTCGCCAAACCTGCGCTCAGCGCGGGTGGAAAAATGAAAGTGATTACCGCTCATACTATCGTCGGCTTCAAAGCGCCAGCCCTCAATCGTGTAGGAGCCCGCGTTCTTGACCTTCAGCGACCCGTCCCATCGCGTCGGAGTTGCATCCGTGACTCCGCACAAAACCCGAAACGTCATGGGGACTTGCGCTGTTGCGCGGCCGCCGACCGCCAGAAATATCGTTAGAATCAGAGCCACGCGAATTCGCCGCATCGCCGACCCCTCTGCTGAATCTTCATTGCGCCCATCCGATGTTTCGAGAAGGCAGTAATATACAACTGCGCGCGCTCAGGCACAACGCTCCTCATTTTCGCTGCTCATTTTCGGCGTGATGACGGCCGCATTAATTGCGGAGGAACAACTCAGCGGATTGTCTAATTGAGGATTGCAAAATCAGTGACAAACGGTTTTTCGTGGCGCGGGCGTCTCGCCCGCGCGGTTGCGGGAGCGGGACGCTCCCGCGACAGCGGGCAAAATGCCCGCGCTACGAGCGTAGCTGCTCGCCTTATCGCTCTTCACGTTCCCAAATTGGGCCTAACTCACGCGCGCCGTGGATCAGCCCAAGAATGTAAAGGGTCTCACCTGACAAGGAATATACGAGGCGGTAACTCCGTACGAAAATCTCCCGGACGTCGGGCTCGCCGAGCTCGGGTACTCTCCGACCGCGTTCTGAAAAACGGGAAAGGGAACGAGATGCCTCCCGGACCTCCCGAGCAAATGACTTGGCATACTGTGCAGAATCTCTTGCGATGTAACGAACGACCTGTTCGAGATCGCGCGATGCCGCTTCGGTCCAAGTTACTCGCCGGACCATTCGCGCATCCTTCGCTCCACCTCTTCCTGGCTGAGCACCCTGCCTTCTTTCACATCTTTCAAGCCGCGCTCGATCTTCTCTCGCACGTAGATGTGATACTGGATGTCCTCAAAGGATGCGTTATCAGGAATTACATCAAGAATCCTGCGAACCTCTTCTTTGGCTGTACCCACACTCGCCTCCAGATCGTTTCCTTCTAACCTCATGATACATTGTTCCTGGGGGGAGCAAAAGCCTGCGTGGTGTTGTAATCCGAGAAGCGTCCAGACTAAAGCATCTGTTCGATGATGCCCGGGACGGCCTGAATGGATTCATCAAGCTTCGCGGGGTTCTTGCCGCCGGCTTCCGCCAGGTCTTTGCGGCCGCCGCCGGAGCCTTCCACGTAAGCCGCCGCCTGCTTCACGATCTTGCCGGCGTCGAGCTTGGCGGTGAGGTCTTTCGTCACGGCGGCGATGAGTGAAACCCTTCCATCCGCGACGCTGCCGAGCACGATAACTCCGGATTGCAGCTTTCCGCGCAGGTCGTCCACCATCTGGCGCATGGCAGAGCGGTCCGTCACCTCGACTCGCGCCGCAAGCACGCGCACGCCTTTGATCTCGCGCGCTTGCTGCACCAGGTCGCCGGCGGCAGAGGCGGCACGCTTCATTTGCTGCGCTTCCATTTCCTTGCGGAGCTTCTTTTCGCTTTCGGTGAGCTTCTCGATGGCCTCAATCAAGGCTTCAGGCTTCGCCCGCAAGGCTTCCGAAGCCTGCGCGAGTGACTGGCTCTGGCGCCGCAATTGTTCCAGAACACCAGTGCCCGTCACGGCTTCAATCCGGCGGGTACCCGCCGCCACGCTACCCTCGGAGACAACTTTGAAAAGGCCAATGTCACCCGTCCGCCGCACGTGCGTGCCGCCGCAAAGTTCCTTGGAAAAGTCGTCAATCGTGAGCACGCGCACCTGGTCCGCGTATTTCTCCCCAAACAGCGCCATAGCCCCGGTGCTGACCGCCGCGTCAAGGTCCATGACCGTCGTCACCACCTCTTCGTTTTTGAGGACTCGGTCGTTTACCAGGTCCTCGATGTCGAGCAGGTCCTGTTCGCCCACTCCTGTGTAATGAGTAAAATCAAAGCGCAAGCGGTCGGGCGCAACCAGCGAACCGGCTTGCTTGACGTGCGTTCCCAGCGTCTTCCGCAACGCCGCATGGAGCAGGTGCGTGGCCGTATGATTCCGCCGCGTCGCATCTCGGCGTTCGACATCAACCACGGCGGCGACCGCGTCTCCCATTCGAAGTCCCTCGCGCGCCACAGCCTTGTGGACAGTCAAGCCGCTTACGGGATGATATGTATCCTGAATGTGGGCGACTTCGTGGTCTGTGCCCGGCGACACCAAATGGCCGGTATCGCCGATTTGCCCTCCCGACTCGGCGTAGAACGGTGTGTGGTCAAGGATGATTTCGACCTTAGCGCCCGCCTGCACCTCACTCACAGTTTCACCGTTTACGACCAGCGCCATGATGCGGCAGTCATCCGAAGTCGTTTGCGTGTAACCGTCAAAGACCGTCTTGCCGTCTTCGGCCAGTTTCAAGTAAACCGGCGAGGCAATTTTCTTCTCAGCGCCTTTCCACGAGGCGCGGGCACGCTCGCGCTGCTTCAGCATCTCAGCTTCGTAGCCCACGCGGTCAATCGTAAGGCCACAGTTCTTAACGATGTCCTCTACAAACTCAGGGCGCAGGCCGAATGTGTCATGGAGCTTAAAAAGTTCGTCACCTGGCACCCATGATAATCCCGAGGGTGGCAATGGAACGTCCGGTTCCGACTGTATAGAGCGCCATCAAATGATTGGCGCTTGCGATGGTGCAGTGAATTTCGCCTCCGTGTTCCCGCGCGTGCTCCCTGTATTTGTGAAATGGAATCTCGTTCCCTCACTCAGTACGATCGGAACCGCTCCAAGCGTCTCGCAGCCCCAGGCCGCTGTCGTAATCGCATACCTCTCTTCTTCAATCTTGATAGCCCTAGCGACATGCGGCGCGGTTTGGACAAGTTCAGGATATGCATCCTTCATCATGTCCACGACGCGGCTGCTGATCTTGTAAAGGAACGGTTCATTCAGGCCGAGGGTCTGGCCGTGGTAAAGGGCGCGGCGCATGATTAAGCGCAGGACGTAGCCGCGGCCTTCGTTCGAGGGCAGCACGCCATCGGAAATCAGGAACGTGGCAGAGCGCGCGTGGTCGGCGATGATGCGCAGGGAAACGTCGGTGTCGTGATTGGCCCCGTACTCAACGTTGGCCAAAGCAGCGGCTTCGTCGATGAGCGGGCGGAACAGGTCCGTTTCAAAATTGGAAAGCTTGCCTTGCAGGACGCTTGCCAGACGCTCCAGGCCCGCGCCGGTATCAATCGAGGGCTTGGGTAGCGGCGTCATGACCCCTTGCTCGTCGCGATTGAACTGCATGAAGACGAGATTCCACAACTCCACGTAGCGGCCGCAGTCGCAGGGAAACTTGCAGTCGGTGTGCCCCTGGTCGCTCGCGGCCGTGCCCATGTCGTAATGGATTTCGCTGCACGGGCCGCAGGGGCCGGTGTCGCCCATCTGCCAGAAATTATCCTTCTCATCCATGCGGAAAATGCGGTCGCGCGGCACGCCCACGTCCTGCGCCCAGATTTCTTCCGCCTCGTCATCCTCGCGGAACACCGTAACGTACAGTTTCTCCGCTGGAATGGCAAAATCCTTGGTGATCAGTTCCCATGCCCAGGGAATGGCTTGCTTCTTGAAATAGTCGCCAAAGGAGAAATTACCGAGCATTTCAAAGAAGGTGTGATGGCGGGTGGTGCGGCCGACCTGCTCGAGGTCGTTGTGTTTGCCGCCCGCGCGCACGCACTTCTGCGAGGTCGTGGCGCGCGAGTAATCCCGCCGCTCGCGGCCCAGGAACACATCTTTAAACTGGTTCATCCCGGCATTCGAAAAAAGCAAAGTCGGGTCATTCGCCGGAACGAGCGACGAGGACGGCACCACGCGATGGCCGCGGCTCGCAAAGAATTCCAAAAATCGGGTTCTGATCTCGTTTGAAGTCATAAGGCAATTATGAATTATGAATTCTGAATTATGAATTGGAAACCACTATGCTGCTTTCTTCGCCTTTGTACTCAGGATAATCGAGGCCAGGACCGCAATCAATTCCTCGGTTTCCTTCATCAAGGGACTCAAGTTTCGGGGCTTGGACGATTCCGGACTCCGCGATGAGCCGGAGCCAATAAAGACTTTCACGCGCTTCCTTCTCCGCAATCCCAAGCTTATGAATAAAGTCGGCCCGGCTCTCACCGGATTGCGACTCCTCAATATTCGCACCTACGGAACATGCGGAGCGAAGGTATTGTTTCCCAAGAACCCACGCCGCGCCATCTCGCTGTCCTTGAAGGTGCTGGTAGAGCTTGATGGCACGAAGTGCGTACTGAAATGCCCGCGAGCCGGATGTCCCGCGGCTTATGCGTCTCGAAAGCTCTATCGGAAGTCGGGGGGATATGAGTCTCCACATTCATAATTCAGCATTCATAATTCATAATTCAGAATTTCCTTCAAGGTCCGCCGCCTCCACCTCCTCTGCAACCGGATCGAGTTCGCGCCGTGCACGCACCGCCTTTATAATATCACCCGCATTGAATCCCCGGCGCATCAGGCTTTGGCAGAGGGAATGAAACTTAGGGCGAGTGAGGGGGAGGCGAAGAGTGCGGACCTTCTTGTCGAGAGCTTGTTCCAACAACACTTGAGCAGGAGTCTCCCGATAGACCCGCTCCACAGCCGGCTCGATTTCTTGATAGTTGACGAGCTTGGCTTTCAGTTCGCGGCGGAGGCGATGAGGCCCGAAGGCCCGATTCCGGGCAAGCGAATTCGCGTATTGCTCGGCGAATTTGCGGTCGTCGAGGTAGCCGAGTTCTCGCAAGCGGGCGATGGCTTCCGGCACTTTCCCGCTTTCGGGATACCGCTTTTCGAGGGCCTTCCGGAGTTCAGCAATGGAGTAGGGGCGGCGGGCCAGCATGCGTAGCGCTGCAGTCAGTGGTTCGGGAGGAGCCTGCTTACCGTTTCGCAAACCGGTTAACCTTGCTGGCTTTTTCCATCTCTTCACGGGCAGCGTCGGTGGTGTTGCTGATCCCCGCGATGCGCAGCTTGAACTCGTCGGGATTGGTGGAATTCCCCAAAGCTTCGTCGAGCGTGATGAGCCCTTGCGTATACAGCTCATAGAGCGACTGGTCAAAAGTCTGCATGGCATACTGGGAGGTGCCCGACGAAATGGCATCGTGAATCAAGCGGGTCTTGTCGGGGTTGATGATGCAATCGCGAATATACTCGGTGGTGATCAGCACTTCCACCGCGGGGGCGCGGCCGATGCCGTCCGCCCGGCGAACGAGACGTTGGGAGATGATCGCCTTCAGGGTACTCGCCATTTGCAGCCGAATCTGCTTCTGTTCAGGAGGCGGGAAAACCGCGATGATACGCTGGATCGTTTCCGTCGCGTCCATGGTGTGCAAGGTGGAAAACACCATGTGTCCCGTCTCGGCGGCCAGGAGGGCCGTCTGGATGGTTTCCAGGTCGCGCATTTCACCGACGAGGATCACGTCAGGATCTTGACGGAGAGCCGCGCGCAGGGCGCTTCCGAAACTTGGCGTGTCCACCTCCACTTCGCGCTGGTTGCAAAAGCCCTTCTTGTCGCGATGGAGAAACTCGATGGGATCTTCGATGGTGATGATGTGATCGGTGCGGGTGGAATTGATGCGGTCCACCATGGCGGCCAGAGTGGTGGACTTGCCGCTTCCGGTGGTTCCCGTCACCAGCACCAAGCCACGCTTCTCCTGGCAGATCTTGTCGATCACATGGGGCAGGAGTAGTTCTTCCAGGGTGCGAATCTTGGTGGGAATGACGCGGAGCACCATGCCGACGTTGCCGCGCTGTTGAAAAACGTTGACGCGGAAACGGCCCAGGCCTGCCACGCCGTAGGCCATGTCGAGTTCGGCATTTTCCTTGAACTTTTGCTTCTGCCGGTTCGTCATCATGCTGAACGCCATGTTCAGCATGTCCTCACTGGAAAGGCGCGGGTACTGGGTGAGCGCGCGGAGTTCACCATCGACTCGAAGATAAGGATAGTTACCGACCTTCAAGTGCAGATCGGAGGCTTTATTTTCGCACGCAGTCCGAAGCAATGTGTCAATGTTCAGACCCTCGGCGCTATTGGCCATCGGCAACCCTCTCTGAATCCGCCCCTTGATTTTCGCCCAAATTATCCCCCTATCGCGCCGACGTTAAGCCAGCGGTTTTCCCCGCAGCCGCTCGAAATCCGCGGGAGTCCCGTCGGCCTCAATGGGCTGCGGCCACGGCTTGGTTGCACGGGGTCAGCCAACCAAATTTGTCCTCGGCCTGCCCTTGCACGATCGACAGGAAGCGTTCCTGCAAAGCGCGCGTTACCGGACCGGGCTGTCCCTTACCGACAATAATGCGATCGACGGAGCGGATAGGAGTGATTTCCGCGGCTGTTCCGGTGAAAAAAACCTCGTCGGCAATGTAGAGCATTTCGCGCGAAATGTTCTGCTCGCTCAGTGGGTAGCCCATATCGAGAGCCAGCGTCACAACTGAGTCGCGGGTGATTCCCGGGAGGGCGGATGCGGACATCGGTGGTGTATAAATCTTGCCTCCGCGGATGACGAAGATGTTCTCACCGCTGCCTTCGCTCACATGGCCGGTAGTATCCAGGCAAATGCCCTCGGTGTAGCCATTGGTCAGGGCTTCCATCTTGATGAGCTGGGAGTTCATGTAGTTCGCCGCGGCCTTGGCCATGGACGGCAAGGTATTCGGGGCAATCCGCTGCCAGGAAGAGACGCAGACATCCACGCCGTTGCGCAGCGCCTCGTCGCCGAGGTATTTTCCCCACGCCCACGCGAGAATGAAGACCTCAATGGGATTCTGCAAGGGATTGACTCCCATTTCGCCTTCGCCGCGAAACGCCACCGGGCGCAGGTAGCAGTGCTTGACGTTGTTGACGCGCACCAGTTCCACCATCGCTTCTACCAGTTGCTCGCGGGTGTAAGGCAAATCCATCCGGTAAATCTTTGCCGAGTTCAGCAGGCGGTCGGTATGCTCATTCACGCGAAAGATCGCCGGGCCGTGTGGGGTGTCGTAGCAACGAATGCCTTCAAATAAGCAGGATGCATAGTGGACTACATGCGCGGAAACATGGATGGTCGCCTCTCCCCAAGGAACGAACTTGCCGTTATGCCAGACGTGTTCATAATTGTTTACTGCCATAAATTCCTCTCCAGCTTTCCCCCGGAGGTTTAGAATTGCGTGCGGCCCGCAGGATAACTTGGCCGCAGCCCTCAAGCGATAAAATTATAACACGTCGTATGTTGACGCCCCCTGAATTCGGCGCCGCCGAGCAAGTTGGCCCGCCCCTTCGCGCGGGAATTGGTCTGCACCTCAATAGGCATATTTCCGTCGCTCTGGCGAGGGCACCCCTCCCCCGACCCCCGCGTGCCGCTGTTGTTCCGCCTTCACCCGGGCACTCCCCGCGCCCCTTGAGATCGCGGGTATTGCCAAATTCAAAATCATAGGCCTAAAAGAATTTTTTATAGCGGCAACCAAAATAATCTCCTTGCATCTAGAGAAGCGTAGTGGCATTTTTACCACTACGCGGGCCCCATGCGGATTGCCCGCAGGAAAGGCCCCTAGCGGAGCCTGACGGCACCGTAGCCAAATATGGCGGGGCAATGTTATGGCATTCATTCGCAAACGCGGCGAATCTTACTATCTTGTCCACAACGTGCGAGAAGAAGGGCGCGTGCGCCAGATTCATCTGGCCCGCCTGGGCCGCCGGCCGCGTATCAGTGACGACGTAGTTCGAGGGGTTGCGTCCAAACATCCTTTTCTGCGAGTTGACTGGAAAGAGTTGCGCGAGAAAACGTCGCGAAACGTGGTTCAACCTTTCGAGAACGACTCGCGATACCTCCGGGATTTGCTCTTAGCTATTCGTAGTCTTCATTTCGACCTTGCGGATCTGCCTTTGCCCTTACTCGAGATGGCAAAAGACCGCGAGTTGTCAGCCCAGCTCGTTGGCGGGCTCAAATTGCTTCGAGCGACTCTCGATGTGAAGCTTCATGAGCTTCGCAAGTTCAAGGCGCCGACTTTCGACGCGTGAAAAGTATAGGAGGATGAACATGGGCGCACGTCAAACAATCCTGGATCCAAGCCTGAACAGCCCGGAAGTCCGGGACTTCGAGAAGGCCCTTCGCCAGCGGGTTGTGGGGCAGGACCGGGCTGTGCGCCGCTTGGCGCGGGTCTACCAAGTTTTCCGCGCCGGTCTTTCCACGCCCGGGCGGCCAGTGGTCAACCTGCTTTTCCTTGGGCCCACCGGCTCCGGCAAGACACGCATGGTCGAGGCTGCCGCCGAGGTCCTTTTTGACAAACCGCGGGGCTTTGTGAAGGTCGATTGCGCGGAATTCCAGCATAGCCACGAGATCGCCAAGCTCATCGGATCGCCGCCCGGCTACCTGGGCCACCGCGAAACCCAGCCGCTCATCACCCAGGAGGTGCTCGATCAGCACCACACCGAAAAGGTGAAGCTCTCCCTTGTGTTGTTTGACGAAATCGAGAAGGCCTCCGACGCGCTGTGGCAGCTTCTGCTCGGCATTTTGGACAAGGGCACCCTCACCCTGGGTGATAATCGCCGCGTGGATTTTTCGCGCACCATGATTTTCCTTACCTCGAACCTCGGCTCACACGAGGTCATGAATCTGATGAACGGTGGGCTCGGTTTCAACGCCAACCGCGTTGATGAAGATGAGGAGTTGGACCAAAAGATCTACCGGGCTGCCACGGAGGCGGCGCGGCGCAAGTTTTCGCCGGAGTTCATGAACCGCATTGACAAGGTTATTGTGTTCCGCGCGCTCACGCGGGAGAACCTGGAGAAGATCCTCGACATCGAGCTTGGGCTTGTGCAGCAGCGCATCATCAACGCCACCGATGGCCGCCAGTTCGTTTTTAGCTGCTCGACGGCGGCGCGGGATTTCCTGCTTCGAGAAGGTACGGACATCAAGTTTGGAGCACGGCACCTGAAACGGTCCATCGAGCGCCATCTGGTTTTCCCTATTTCGAACCTGCTGGCGACAGATCAAATCCAGCTCGGCGACCTCATCACTGTGGATTTTGATGCCATTCTGGGGAAACTGATTTTCGTAAAGGAAGATCAGGGCGCTCTCGTTCACAGCGAGGAAGAGGCGGCGCAAGAAACCGCGCTCGTACCGGTTAGCGTGCGGACCACGGGCGCTTCGCGCGCCCTCGCCCGGCGCGCTAGCCGCGAGGCGTACAGGTAAAGCACATGCAAACGCCTCGGCGTGTCATTTGAACCTAAGGATGCTCACGATGTTAGAGTAGTCATCGGTCCACACTCGAGAACCCGGCCCTGCACCGAGATTTTTCCAGCTTGGCAGATTCCTCAGCGGTTTAAGGTCACCCGGATCGCGAGCCATCACGACCCACCATGATGCAAACTTGCCCTCCCGCCTTTCGTCTTGACTAACCTGGGCGTCATCATCCGCCAAACACGCCAGATTCGCATCCTTGGCCAAAGGGCCGAGAACGCGATGCAGGTCAAGGTAGCGGTTGCTGATGTGAAACACCAGAATGCCGTGAGGAGCAATCTTGCTGAGATAAAGAGTAATGGCCTCACGAGTCAGTAAGTGAATGGGGATGGAGTCCCCGCTGAAGGCGTCCAACACGATCATGCCAAAACCGAATGCGGGGGCATTGCGCAGCGACAGGCGCGCGTCCCCCAGGACCACGCGCACGGGCGGCCCGCACTCGGACAGGAAAGTGAAGTAGTGGGGGTCCTGCGCAATACGTAAGACGGTTGGATCGATTTCATAATACGTAAGGCGCTGATGGGGCTGATGGTAACAGGCAATAACGCCCGCGCCCAAGCCAATAACCGCCACGTTGTTCTCGATCGGGCTTTGCTGAAACGCCTCGAACAGTTGGCCAACCGGCCCGCTGCGCGTGTAATAGGCAAGCGGTTCACACCGGAAACCAGGGTCCAAGCTCTGCACGCCGTGCACGGTGCTCCCGTGAAACAGTACGCGCCAATTGTTTTCGACATCGTCGCAGACGCGGTAAACGCCAAAAAAGCTGCGCTCGGCGTCGAGAACGTGGCCAAAGGGCCCGGCATACAACTGACTGGCCAGGATCAAGGCCCCCACTCCCGCAGCAAAGCGGCGTGGGCGCGCGGCAAAGCGTAGACAGCAGATTGCGGACGGGCCGAAGATAATAAGGTTAAACAGCCGCCCGGGTGCCACGCCGTGCCCTTGCAGTTCCAGAATCACAATTGCGACAGCGATGCCCAATGCCGCGGGCAAAAAATAATCAAGCCTTCGCGCACGGGGTGTGTCATCGACGACTTCGAGCGGCGGACACAGGATTGCCGCGAGCACCAGCGCAATCGGGAACTCCATCACCGAGGTAAAGATGACTGGCGCCAACAAAGCGTTGAACGCACCGCCGAGCACCCCGCCCACGGAAATCCAGAGATAGAATTCGGTAAGGTGCCGGGTGGCCGGACGACTGCGGGCCACCTCTCCGTGACACACAAGGCCAACAGCAAAGAGGGTCAACAAATCCAGCGGGAGCAAAACGATCAAGGGCAGCGAGCCTTTTAAGGCGATCGGGATCGAGGCGGCGAGAATTAAAACTGGCAGCCGCCGACTCAGCCAAACATGCGGGAGAACGGACTTGCGCGCGAAGACAAGTACGAAACTGAGCAGATAGAGCGCCAGGGGAATAACCCAAAAGAGAGGAATAGCGGGAATGTCAGTGGTGAGCGCCGTCGTTACCCCAAGCATCAGGCTTGAGGGCACGAAGGCAAGCGCCAGCCAGCGCAGCCTCAAGCAAGATGAGGGAGTCCCGTCATTGCTTGCGGCCACGCTTTCAATCCGCGTACTGAGGCGGGGCATGCCGGCGAGGGATGTGCGATCGTGGAGAATCCGCCACGCGAGGAGAAGACTCGCCCCCACCATCAACACGAATAGCCTGTAGCCCCAGGCCCAGACTCGACTCTGTTCACTCAATCGCAGCAGGGGCTCAAGGACGAATGGGTAACTCAACAAACCCAGCAAGCTTCCGGAGTTGCTCGCAGCGTAGAGAAAGTAAGGGTCGCCCGATGAGGGATGCCCGGAACGAGCAAACCACTCTTGCAAAAGCGGGGCGGTGGCAGACAATGCGAAGAAGGGGAGGCCCACTGCAACCAGGAGCAACAATAGCAGCCACCCGACGGGATTGGGCTCGAGAGGCGGTGTCCACCCGGCGGGCACATGAATCGGCAGCACTGCCAGCGCGGCCAGCAACACCAATGCGTGAACGCCAATCTGTTGGCGTTTTCCCAGCAACTTCGCCGACAAGTGCGCATACGCGTATCCTGCCAGTAGCGTCACTTGGAAGAATGCAATGCAGGTGGTCCACACTGCCGCACTTCCTCCAAGTAGCGGCAGGGCCATCTTCGCGAACATGGGTTCCAGGACAAAGAGTAGCGCGGCGCTTAAGAAAATCGTCACCGCGAATCCGGCGACTACAAGGAATGGCGAATTGCGGCCACCTGCAGTCGTAGAACCCGGCGGTATTTGTGACGCCTCTCCGTCGCCGGATCGCATCTCCCCCGGTGAGACCGCAAACCGCGCGAACGACTCGGATCGGAATATCAACTTACGCATGGGGCGCAAAGTTTACCATACTACAATCATTCCCTCCCCGTTGCGTCGTTCCAACTTCAGGGTCCCGTGAAAGTCCGCCAAGTTCCACGACGGGGGACAACATATCTAGCCGTCGGTGAATCCGACGGGCAAGAAGTGGCGAGATCTTCGACGCCGCCGGGGTCGGATATCCTTTGGCCTGCCTTCCACGGGTTGCACCTGGGGCTAATGACCTTCGCCCGCCGGGCCGCCATCCTACCTCGACCTGGACGTGGCTCCGACGGCCACCCTCACGGCGCAAAAGTCCGCTTGCGGGATCGCACTTCCAAGTCTATCGGATTGGAACAGATGCCGTCGTTGTCTCATTCGGACCTCGGCGTACTTGGCCCTCCTACAAGTGGCTTATGTTTCATATACTTATTGAGATACGCGAAATATACGTGAGATTCTGAAGATGTAAGACCATTGTTTTCTGCAAGTTATCCGGACAGCGGGAATAAGATGGAAAAACGGGGAGTTTTGGAGTCAAAAATTGATCTAACTGGTTTTACTTTCTATAACTAATAGCCAATTTCGTATAACTCGTTTGTTTTCATGTGCTCATCCGGATACTCGATTTTGTCCGATATTTGTCCGTTTATTTTCATCAACTTATTGGGACCACCCTACATTTTCGACATCTTTTTTATTTTGAGGAGTGGGCTTGATTGGCATCGATAAAATGTCGCTTCGGACGGCCTTTCGAGCGGTCAATTCGTCTCTTCCTCTCGCGACTTCCAGCCTGCGGGAGCGACTTCCCCCCCCGCCGCGGGTGCGCGATTTGACTCGACCAACTGTTAGACCGGTAATTTGGCCTCCAAACCTAGCGTCGAGGCCGACAGACTGCCCGATCATCAACGGAAAAAGGTGCTCCGATCCCTTCTCCCGCACCCTGGCTGCATTCGCCTCCAATTCGCCGGGCCTGACGAAACTTCGGGGACTTCGACTCGGCCCTGGTTCCAACTTTGGAGTAAGCGAGATGGGGGGACGAAGGCTTCCGCGGGTTGTGGATAAACCGGTAAAGCCCAACACTGTCAGGCGCTCCCCGGTTCAGGGGTCATGAGGGTCGGCAACTTGGCAACACTCGTTTGGACAGGCGAGAATTTCCATATACTATCTCTCGGCGGAGACAACGTGGCGGAAACTAAAGATTCGGCGTTCCGGCGAGTCCTCAAAAACCTGAGCCACAAGTCGCGGACCAAGAAATTCGACTTGCTCAACAGCGTTTTTCGTCCGCGCCCAGAAGATCGCGTGCTCGACGTGGGCGCGAGCGGCGAGGTATTCCTCCAATACTCGCTGGAAGACGTTTACCCGTTCCCCGAGCGGATTGTGGCGGGCGGATACGAGGCCGGCGAGATTCAGGCGGCGCGACGGCATTATCCCCAACCCACATACGCACAATTCGACGGCTGCGCGCTTCCCTTCCCCGACCAGAGTTTCGACCTGGTATTTTCCAACGCGGTGATCGAGCACATTCTCGGCGCGGGCCGTCAGGAGAAATTCGCCCAAGAGATCATGCGTGTGGGAAAGAGCTGGTTTGTGACCACCCCCAATTATTGGTACCCCTTCGAAACCCATCATCACCTGCCGTTTTTTCAGTTTTTGCCGCGGCCGGTGCAGATGCAATACAACCGAGTGCTTGGGACGCATATTCCGAAAGGCACCGTCCAGGAATTGGGGTTGCTCTCGGCGCGGCAGTTAGGGCGCTTATTCCCCATCGGGCGGATTGCCAGGATGAGGGTCACGTTCTGGCCGGAAACCCTTGTGACTTATTACTTGCATCCGCAGCGGGCTAGGATGCTCGACATACCTGCGGAGGCTGAGGGCTCTCGGACATAGGACGGACACCCAGTTCGCGGGCGGGAAGCTTGTGGCGCGGGCGGGACGCCCACGCCACAGCGGGCAGGATGCCCGCGCTCCCAGGGTACCCGCGCAAGCCCGACCGCGCCACTTGATTCCCTTCGCGGGCAATGTGAAAATGCAGGGAGCAGGCTTCCATATCAGCGAGGTTTAAATGATCAGCGGGCTTC
This sequence comes from uncultured Acidobacteriota bacterium, assembly GCA_963808085.1. Lineage (GTDB taxonomy): Bacteria > Acidobacteriota > Terriglobia > UBA7540 > UBA7540 > Bog-366. The sequence continues at coordinate 63,910 of CAWEFC010000022.1, read as the reverse complement.
CGTGGGGCTTGGCACTCTCGAGTGGCGTCAACACCTATCTGCCGCTTTTCCTTCTGGCTCTGTTCGCGCGATTTGGCCACGTGGTTCATCTCTCACCCCGATTCTCCTGGCTGGTTTCGGACCAGGCCATCTTTGTTCTGGGAGCGTTGGCCGTCTGTGAGATTCTCGCCCAGAAATTCCCGGTGGTCGATAATATCTGGGACTTCCTCCACACGTTGCTGCGGCCCATCGCCGGAGCCTTGGCCACCGGCGCCACTCTGAATACCAGCAACACGTTCGAAATCGTGCTGGCGATGGTGATGGGCGGAACGCTGGCGGCCGCCGCGCACTCCACCAAATCCGGCCTGCGTTTGATGAGCACATCCAAAAGTTTTGGGACGGCGAACTTTGCCCTCAGCCTCGGTGAAGACGTCGGCGTGCTCACCACGACGCTCCTTTCCGTTTACGCCCCGTGGCTGATGTTAGCAATCGTCATTATTTTCGTAGTGCTATTTGCTTTCTTCGGCCCGCGCATTCTGAGGATGCTGGCGTTTGACCTCAGTATTGCCGGCTCGGCTTTGGCGGGAATCCTTCGATGGGTTTTCCGCAGGAAGCATCCCACCGACCTCCGGGAGAGCTTGCTGGAGATCGCTCCGGAGCGCATCGAGACGTTCAACACGGTCCTCGAACCTAACGAAAAACTGCTGGGAGCTTTGCCCGGCTGGAAGCGCGCCCAGGGCGGGCCGCGCCGAATATGGGTATTGCTAACCTCCGAGCGTCTGTTCTGGATTGAATCGCGCCTTTTCCGCAAGTCCAAAGCTCAGTCCCTGGACTACAATGAAATCACCGTGGCCAGGCATCGCAACATGTTCCTATTCTCACGCGCCGAATTCTTGACCCAACGCCACGAAAACCTTACGCTAACGGTTGCGAACAGCCATGTGCAATTTGCCGTGATGGCAGTGCAGTTGATTTCGCGTCTCGCCGGTCTGGACACTCGATACGATCTCGCGACTGCGCCAGCCGAGGCGCCATCCGCCCCTTTACCTGTGGGCTTCAACAAAAGCTGAGGGGCAAGGAGTAAGGTCACATGTCTGAAGCGATGAACTTCGAGGAACTGAGCGAAGTGGATGTGCGGGAAGAAATCATTGCTCCGCTCATACGCGGACTGGGGTATCGCTCGGGCGACCAGCACAACGTTATTCGCGATCAGTCGCTGCGTTATCCCCGCGCACTGCTGGACCGGGCGGACTTGAAGAAGGACCCCTTGCTGCGCGGCAAAGCGGATTACATTCTGGAGGCGGGAGGGAAGGTCAGGTGGGTGATCGAGGTGAAGTCGCCCGGCACCGAGTTGGGCCCGGAGGCGATCGAACAAGCTTGGGCCTATGCCCAACATCCTGGCGTGCAGGCGGTTTACTTCGCGATGTGTAATGGCAAACGAATCGATGTGTTTCAAACCAAGATGGGACCTGGGGCGAGCCCCGTCTTAGCACTGGATTATGCGGCACTCGCGCAGCCCGAAGGATACCAGAAAATCGAGGGCCTGCTCGCTCCCGCCGCAGTCCTCCGGGATTACCCCGAGCCAAGAACGCAATCGGTCCCGCCGCTCGGACCGGGGCTGCGGCCGGTCGAGCGAATCACCAACGGCATGATCCGCTACGAATCGAACTCCCTCAATCATCCCGCGCTGAACCAAATAAGGATGGAAATTGACGGAGGCGCTCTCGAGCGCGATGAGCAGGGGCGGCTGATCGCCTATCTCCGCACTCTTGGCCCCACCCGGACGCTGCAAGAGTCGAACCAGCGGCTGGGATTTTCCGCCTTTGAAATGACCTGCGCCGATGGCACGCTCTCGACCGTCCCGGAACGGCGCAATGTTTTCGTTTATGACCGCAAGAGCACGCTTCCCGCCGGCGAGGATGCTCTGGATTTGAGCACCTGGCGAACCATCAAACTGCCGGTCACCCTGCACGTCCATGTTCGGGCCACCGCGGCAGGCGTGCTCAAGGGCCGTGAGATGGCGGGAGAATTCACCACCGACTTGGATTTTGAACAGCAAATGAAAGTGCGCATGTCCGGGTCTTTCCTGGTCCACCTGGCATAAGGAATTCACCACAGAGACACAGAGGCACTGAGAGAGGACGAAAGGAAAAACCCCAGGTTAACAATCTGGCAAACCGAATTTCCTGCCCCAACAAATCGGGGGTTTTCTTCCCGTAACCTCTGTGTCTCTGTGCCTCCGTGGTGAAGGTTTTCTTCGCGGGTCAATTCCCTACCCCGCACTCCTTGTGCCGTCTCCCGTATGCCGTCTCCCGAATCCTGCAATCATTTTCCCCTTGACATTCTACCCAAAGCCGAGTAGTTTCCCCTAGTATGTCTACTAAAGAGCAACAAGAACGCATCGAACTTTTGCAGGGAACACTGGACCTATTGATCCTCCGCACGCTCCTGCTGGGCCCGGCGCACGGCCACGCCATTGCCAAGGCTATCGAATTCCGGTCCGAAGACGTGCTGCAAGTTGAGCAGGGGTCGCTATACCCCGCGCTGCACCGGCTGATCAAGCGCGGCTGGATTTCCGTCCAGGAAGGCACGTCGGAGAACAACCGCCGCGCCAAATTCTACCGGCTGACGGCAAAGGGAAGGCGCCAACTGGTGGTTGAGACCAGCAAATGGGGCAAGCTAGCGGGAGCCATTGCGCGGATTCTCATGCCGGCGGAGCAGGAGGGCAAACCATGAGCCAAGGCAAGTGGCACAGGCACTCCTGCCTGTGTCCAGAGCCTGACACACGCTTGGGCATCACCGGGCACAGGCAGGAGTGCCTGTGCCACCTGTGCGGCGTCAGGCGCCGCCTGGGAAGCAGTTGGCTGGAAGGTGGAAAATTGACCATACGGTCACTTTGAAATACCAGTAAGAGAGGAATGCCGTGAGCCGATGGGCAGGATCTTTCAACCGCCGCAAGCGCATGATGGACGATTTCGACCAGGATATCCGCGACTTTATCGAGCGAGAGACGCAGGACAACGTCGACCGCGGCATGTCGCCAGGGGAAGCGAAGTTATGCAGCCCTGCGCAAGTTTGGCAACGTGGCGCGGATCAAGGAAGAAACCCGCGAGGTGTGGACCTTCGTCTGGCTTGAGCAACTCTGGCAGGACATTCGCTTCGGCTTGCGCACGCTGGCGAAAAATCCCGGCTTCACGGTGGTTGCGGCATTTACCCTGGCGCTCGGGATTGGCGCCAACACGGCGATCTTCAGTATCGTGGATACAGTGCTACTTCGCGAATCTCCCTACAGGAATCCCTCTCAGCTTGTCCAAATCGGATCCAGGAGTCCAAAAGGCGAAGACGATTGGGTTTCCACGGGAGATTTCAACGACTGGCAGACACAGAACCAGACGTTCGAGGAGCTCGCAGGGTACAAGAGTTTCGATTTTCGTGTCTTGACGGGTGACGGCGATCCCGACCAGGTGTGGGTTTCGCCGGTTTCCACCAATGCTTTTCATTTGTTGGGCGTGAATGCGGCCATCGGACGAACGTTCGCCGCAAGCGAAACGCAGACCGCGATTTTGAGCCATGAGTACTGGCTTAACCGTTTTTCCGGGGATTACAAAATCATTGGCAAGACCGTGGCGCTCGACGATAAGCCGTACACGGTGGTCGGGGTCGCTCCCGCAAACTTTGAATTTCCCAAACCCAACACCCAAATGTGGGTACCGCTGATTTTCACTGCTGCTGACAAGAACGACCACGAGCACCGTCTGATCAGCGTGATTGCGCGATTGAAGGCGGGCACGACCTTGCAAAAGGCGCAAGCAGCGCTCGACGTGACCGCCCAGCGCCTCGCTGCACAGTATCCCAAGCCGGATGCGGGATGGACCGCCTCGGTTCGGCCCTTCGAACTTCGCGAGCTTACTCCTCTGTTGCGATCGGCGATCCTGGCGCTCCTCGCCGCGGTGGTGTTCGTGCTCGCCATCGTCTGCTTTAACGTCATGAGCATGCTTCTGGCCCGTGGCGCCGCACGGCAGGGGGAAGTGGCTATTCGCGCGGCACTGGGCGCAAGACGTTCGAGACTTATCCGTCAACTGCTGATCGAGTGCATCCTTTTGACGGGAGGAGCCAGCCTGGCGGGCCTGCTGCTGGCGTCTTGGGGCTTGCGTTGGATCGTCAACCTGCTGCCCAAGTACAATCTGATTGAGACTCAGGCGCTGCATCAAATATCCATCAACTTCCCGGTGCTCGCGTTCGCCGTTGCGCTGGCGATCGTGACAGGAACCGTGGTCGGAATCGTGCCTGCGCTGCGCGTTTCCGGCGTTAACCTGAGTGACTCGATGAAACTGCGTGGCCGGCTGTCAACCGCGAGCGCCAGGGGATCGGGCGTGCAGCGGGCGCTGATTGTTTCCGAAGTGGCGTTGGCGCTGGCGTTGTTGATAGGAGCGGGCTTGATGATCCGAAGCTTCGAGCGTTTGCAAGCCGCCCCGATGGGCTTCAATCCCGACCACCTCCTCACTGTGCGCGTGCCTCTGGTGAACTACAAGTATGCTCCAGGCCTGCAGTCCGCGGTTTTCTACCGCTCGGTGCTCGAACGCATTCGGGCGATTCCGGGCGTGCGGGCGGCGGGAATGGCGAACAACCTCCCCTTCACGGGATTCCACACTTCGGTGGACTTTCCCGCCCTACCCAACTCACCCGGCGGCCCGGGGCACGTCTTTTATGTGGCAACTCGCAGCGTGAGTCCGGGGTATTTCCGTGCCATGGGAATTCCGCTGAAGGAGGGACGTGACTTCACCCCCAGCGATGAACGCGAAAACGCGCCCTGCGTCCTCGCCGTCAACGAAACCCTGGCGCGGCTTTACTGGGGCGGTGAAGACCCTGTGGGCCGGCTCATGCCGCATGCGTGTCCGAAGGACAAACCGGCCATCGTCGTGGGGGTCATGGCAGATTCCAAGCAGGACTCGCCGGAATCAAATGTACTGCCCGAAGTCTACCACCCCTATGCGCAATTTCCCTTTGCCTCCTTCCTGGTCACATTCGTGGTGCGCGCCTCCGGGAATCCGGTGACCGTCGCTCGCTCCGTGCGCAGCGCCATCTGGGACGTTGACCACGACCAGCCGGTAATCCAGGTACGCACCATGGAAAACGTCATCTCGGAATCGCTCTGGCGGCAGCGCGTTTCGGCTTCGGTGTTGGGCATCTTCGCCGCGATTGCCTTGGTGCTCTCCGCCGTGGGCATCTACGGAGTCTTTTCCTATTCGGTCAGCCGGCGAACCCATGAAATCGGCATTCGCGCGGCTCTGGGCGCTAGCCGAAGAGACATCCTGAAAATGGTGGTCAGGGAAGGGCTGGTTCTGACCTCGGCGGGTGTGGGCGCTGGGCTTCTTGCCGCACTCGCGCTCACGCGCCTGCTATCTAGCTTGCTTTACGGCGTCCGCCCCCGAGATCCACTGACCTTCGCGTGCTTATCGGCGTTGCTCGCCGGTGTGGCGTTGCTGGCCTGCTACATTCCCGCACGCCGGGCGACGAAAGTGGATCCCATGGTGGCGCTAAGGTATGAATGAAGCTTTCAGCTCTCAGCGATCAGCTCTCAGCTACGGCCCGCTGGCGCAGGGCGGCGGAGCCGCAACAAATTCGTCTCGTAGGGGCTGGGCTTGCCTGCCCACGTAATTCGTCGATGGTGCGGAAAGAGGGGCAGGGCAAGCCCAGCCCCTACGAGACGTGCAAGTTCTTGCTAAGGAAAATAAAAATTACGGTATTGCAATCTGGAGGGCCTTTAGCTGACCGCTGATAGCTGATCGCTGAAAGCTGAATATTGAGAACGGAGGACTGGTGACTCCTATGAGCTGGACTCAATTGTTCCGCCGCCGCAAGCGCATGATGGACGACCTCGATCAGGACATCCGCGACCACATCGAGCGCGAAACCCAGGACAACATTGAGCGCGGCATGCCGCCGGAAGAGGCGGGCTACGCGGCTTTGCGCAAATTTGGCAATGTCACCCGAATCAAGGAAGATACGCGCAGCGTATGGAGTTTCGTCTGGCTCGAGCAACTATGGAACGACGTTCGTTGCGGCGTTCGCCAACTTCGGGGGAGTCCCGGATTCACGATCGTGGCGACTCTCACCCTCGCCCTGGGCATTGGCGCCAATACGGCGATTTTCAGCGCGGTGTACGCCGTGCTCTTGAAGCCGCTGCCCTTTGCCCATCCCGGCCAACTGGTGAGGGTGTTCGAGGCCAACGATCGGACCGGCATCGATGGGGAGGGCTGCTCCTATCCTGAGATTCAGGAGTGGCGGAGGCAGAGTCACGTCTTCAGTGGAATGGCCGCGGTTCAGGGACACGAACTCAACCTGACCGGGGGCGGTGAGCCCATGGTGGTGAAGGTCGGCGACGTGACGGCGGACTTCTTCCCGGTTCTGGGCGTGCCGCCGATGATGGGCCGCGCACTCTTGCCTTCGGACGACGAAGAAGGCGCCGCGCCAGCCGTGGTGCTGAGCGCGGGCTTGTGGCGCAGCCGCTTCGGTGCCGACCCTGACCTGATCGGCAAGGCCATCGACCTCGACAAGCGGTCGTTCACGGTGGTGGGCGTGATGCCAGCCAGTTTTCGATTCGTGCTCGACGGTCGCGGCGGGCAGCTTTGGATACCGATCGCTCAAGATCCCTCGTTCGGCCCCGTTGCCAAGCGCCCGAACAACGGCTTCTTTACGGCTATTGCGCGGCTGAAGCCGGAGGCCTCCATGTCGCAGAGCCGGGCGGAGATGGCGGCGCTCAGCAACCGGCTGACGCCACAGTATCACCCCGGAGATGAGGGACGAACCATCCGCATCGCTACGCTTCGAGAGGCCATGGTCGGCGACGCTCCGGCCCCGCTCCTTATCCTGCTCGCCGCCGTCGGTCTGGTGCTCCTGATCGCGTGCGCCAACGTGGCGAATCTCTTTCTGGCCCGCGCAACTTCCCGCGCCAGAGAATTCGCTGTTAGGGCGGCCTTGGGCGCAGGACGGTCTCGAATCCTGCGACAGCTACTCACCGAGAGCGCAGTGCTTGGCCTGCTCGGCGCGGCCGTGGGCATCGCGCTGGCCTTTGGCGGTGTTCAAGGGCTCAGCGGATTACTGCCACCGAGCTTTCCTCGCGCAGAGTCCATTCGAGTGGACGCGTCAGTGCTGGCGTTTGCCCTTGTCCTTTCACTCGGAGCAAGCCTGCTCTTCGGAGTAGCGCCGGCGCTCTTCGCCGCCGATCCCCGCCTTCACGCCACCCTTCAGGAGAGCGGTGGGCGCCCCGGCGAAGGCAAGGGACGGCGGCGGGCACGCAATCTTCTGGTCACCGCCGAAGTCGCGCTGGCGATGGTGCTTCTGGTGGGAGCGGGCTTGCTGATCCGCAGCTTCGCCGCGTTGCTGGCTGTTAAACCCGGCTTTGAAACACGCCATATTCTGAAGGCTGAGGTATCGCTCCCGCGATTTCAGTACTCGACACCGCAACAGTGGGTGACGTTTTCGAATGACGTCCTGGGGCGGATTCAGGCGCAACCGGACCTCCACGATACGGCCATCGCCCTGCCCCTGCCGCTGGCGGACCAATCCTGCAATTTGACCTTTTCGGTCGTCAATGGACCTCCCGAGCCGCCGGGAACGAACAACACGGCTGACTATGCTACCGTCAGTCCGAATTACTATCACGTGATCGGCATTCCCCTGCTGCGCGGTCGCACCTTCACCGAACACGATGTAATGTCCGCGCCGCGCGTTGCCATCATCAGCGAGGAGCTCGTCCGCACTTACTTTCCGCATCGCGATCCGATAGGGCAGCAGCTCATCTTCGGTTTTCCGCCGGACTCCAACGTCAAGCGCGAGATCGTGGGAGTGGTCGGAGATGTACGCGAGGCGGCGCTCGATAAAAAGCCGGGACCCATGATGTACGTGCCGTTCAATCAGTCGCCGCTGTGGGGCGTAGGCCTGGTGATCAAGACGCCGGCGAGCGCTTCCGCCGCAGCCAACGAGATCCGCGCGAAGGTGCATGAAGTGGATCGCGACCTCCCAGTCACCGACGTGGGATGGATGTTCCAGGTCGTCGATGTGTCGCTGGGGCAGGCGCACCTCCGCACTTGGCTGCTCGGCCTTTTCGGCGCCATGGCGCTGGCTCTTGCCGCCGCCGGAATCTTCGGCGTGATCTCGTACTCGGTTTCCCGCCGCACCCGCGAATTCGGTCTGCGCATGGCGCTGGGAGCGAGCGAGCAGGAGGTCTTGCGCCTGGTGCTGAAAGAAGCGCTGCGCCTCGCGATTGCGGGAGTGGCGATCGGTCTGGTATTGGCGCTGGGCCTTACGCGTCTGATTTCGAGCCTTCTCTTCGGCGTGCGCCCGGCCGATCCCGCAACGCTCATCGTCGCGCCACTGCTGCTCATGGGCGCCGCGTTGCTCGCGGCATACATCCCGGCCCGCCGAGCGACTCGGGTGGATCCGATGGTGGCGCTGAGGTACGAATAAAGCTGTCAGCGTGCAGCTCTCAGCTTTCAGCTACGGCCCGCTGTGACGTAAGCAGGCGCTGCGTTGCTGCGATATAACCATATGAATATACATATTTTTGACATGACACCAAGATAAGTACACCCTCAGCCGGTATTTCAGTCTCGGTCATTAATAAGAATATTGTTCTGACTTTGAGTTGGGGAAGGTGCGCGTCCTCGTCCGCCTTAACTGGCTTTGTTCTCGGGCGCCCAATAAATCTCTCCGCGAATCGATTCCTTGGGGAAGCCGCGACGGCGCAAAATCCCTTTGCCGTTTTCAATCATCTGGGGGTGACCGCAAAGATAGACTGTCGTCCCCTTGGGTTCAAGATTGAGTTCATCGGTGTATTTGCGCAGGACGTCTTCCACTCTCCCCACTTCGCCCTGCCACTCGGGGTCCTCCCAGGGCCGACTGATGACGGGGATGTATCTGAACCAGGGGAACTCCTGGGCGAGAGATTCCAGTTCGTCGCGATAGGCAAATTCCCAGGAGCGGCTGGCGGCTTGCAGCACCACCAGATTGCCATCGAACGGACGCCCCTGCCGCACCTCGCGCGCCAGAGACCGCGCAATGCTCACGTAAGGCGCCACTCCCGTCACGGTGCAAACCAGCAGATGCTGCTTGTGCCCGCTCTTGCCATCAAAGGTAAAAGTTCCCCGGGCGTTACGCCGCATCAGCAGCACATCACCCACCTGGCGATGGTACAGCGGTGGAGTCACCCGGCCCCTCATCACCAGCTCGAAAAAAAACTCCACTTCCACCTCGTGCGGGCTCGAGGAGATGGAGTACGACCGCTCCACCACCTTGCCTTCCTCCTCGATTCCCAGCGTCGCATATTGGCCGGGCTTGAAGGCCAGAGGATGCTCGGGACGAACGCGGATGGACCACAAATCCTCAGTGTGATCCTTGCGGAAGATGATTTTAGCCTTTTGAAATCTTTCGGCGGAAACCGTCATGCGGTCTTGACTTGCCCCCTCAATCAATTTGCGGGCGGGAAGCGCCGTACTTTGCGAGCGGTCCGCAACCTCAATGGCTGAGGCTTGGCCCCTATCACGCGCCTGGACAGCCCCCCCTCCAGAATCTCAGAACTCTGGGATTGGGTCAACTGCCAGGGAACAGCGGTGGTAGAACTATGCTAAAAATCGCGCGTCCAGCGCAGGGTGAGCAGATTTGCCTGGTAATTGTTGGCGGTGATGATCTGCTCGATATAGTACGTCCGTTGCAGATTCACGGACAGTCGGCCCGCTTTGGGGAAGTTCACATAAACCGTTCCGGTAACCAACGGCCACGTGAGCGGTCCATAGGCGGGCGGTTCCCCGCTGATCTCGCCGAGGCCGGTGGAGCGATCAAAGTTGCCAGTCAGCCGCAGGCCAAAATACTTGCTCGGTTTGGCCTCGACTCCGGCCTGGATCACCCGGTCCACTTCCTGGTCGCGCAGGAAATCATTGAGCGGCGCGGTGCCGCGGGCATAGACGATGTCGCCGGCGGCAAACATGCTGTCATAGGTGAATCCGCCAAAAATGGAAAACCGGTCGTTCAGGGTATAAGAAAGCGTCACGGTGTTGGAATGGATGTTGTCCTGAAAACTCGAGTCTATCAGTTTGTCGTCGGCGAGGTTCAGATCGTCTTGCAGCGATACTTTCTTGAATGGCTGGAAGCGCGTGATCACGTGCCCGGCCACTTCCGTGTGAGGAGTGATAGCCGTATACGACGACCCGCTGTCGAAGGTGTGAATGTCACCCCGCACGCTGAAAAGCTTCGACGGTTGGTAGCCGACGCTCAGCTCCGGCCAGGCGGTTTTGGTTCGCAGACTGAGTGTGGGGTCTGCGACTCCATACTCGAGGGTTTCCACATCCGCTTTGAGTAAACGAACTCCCGGTCGCAGCGTCAGTGATGGGGTGGGGGTAAAAAGCATGCTGAGATCAAAGTCACTCAGGCCGTCCCGCCAGACGAAGGAGTCCCCGCCCGTGGAAGGCGTCGTACTGGTGATGGGCGTGGCCGCCGCGGGGTTCGAAACAATTCCCAAGACGCTGCCGAAATTGCCAACGGTATTGGTGCTGAAGCGGGAGTATCGATAGTCCACGATAATGTCCCACCAGTCCTTGGGCTTGAAGGCGAGGGTCTGGTACACGATATTGTCAGGCTCGCTGACCGTGGCCCGGGCCGTCTGGCTGACCGTGTAGGGCGCCAGCGCGCCGGAACTGTTGGGCGCGGTGCCGCTGTAAGACTGATCGAGCGTGGCCGGCCCCTGGTAGCGATAGTAAATGTAACCGCCGCGCCATTCAAACCTGGGGAGCGGTTTCCCAGTGAAGGAAAACTCGCTGATGGGCGTCGTGAGCTGCCGGTATTCCGACTGCGAAAGGCTGCTCAGCGGTTCCTTGGTCGAACTCGCTACAGGATTGATGCTGAGCTCCGACGAATTGACATTATTGAGGCTCACGTTTTCCGTGAACATCTGATAGCCAAGATTGTAATGGAAGGTCCAGTGCTTCAACGTGTAGTCGATTCCGCCGGTGAAACGATTGGCGTCGTCGTTGATCGGGGCATACAAATAGTAGGGATTGGCGCGAGCATAGGTGCCCCAGTACGCGGGGGAATCGAAGAAATCAAGCGACTCTGTGGTGAAGGTAGGGCCGCTTTCGCTGGTGCGATAGTAGTCGAAGTTGAAGCGAAGATTGTCGGTGGCGTGCAGCGTGAAATCCGCATCACCGAACTTGCGCACCGTCCCCCAGGCGTGATTATCCGTGAGGCCGGTGGAAAGTCCCGCGCCCACAGCGGCAATCGGCAGAATCACGTTGTCGTTGGGGTTCGAATAGAAGTAGCTCTGGCGCCAATTCACGCGAAAGTCATAAAGCCGTTTCTTGCTCACGGAAAGCTGACCCGTTTCGAACGGCTCGCCACCCAGCCCGCTGACCGAAATGGAGTAGCTGTCGGCGAAGGTGTTGATCCCCTTGGCGGCTTCCCCAAACATGTTGAAGTCCATCAGGCGGAAACCCTGCTCCAGGCCCGAGAGCTCCTGATACATGGGGACGTAGCCCTTCACGTCATCGAAACGGTAGCCCACCGTTACCGAGCCTTGGGTGTTGAATCCACCCAGCGTTAATGGAGCTTCCGCGCTATCCTGGGCCCGCACGATGCCACCGCCAATCAGCAGCACGGCCAGGGAGATCAGAAACCGTTTCTCGAGTCGCATATGTTCTCCCTTCACCGCAGCAAATCGGGATCAAATGACGAGCCATGGATGGCCACGTGGCAGCGCGTACACTCGCCACTGGTCTGAAAGCCCAGGCGGCTGTGAGGAACACCGTCCTGACCATGGAAACCGGTGTGGCATTGCAAGCACAGCATCCGGCCCTCCCGCCGCACCAGCATGAACCGATTGGTATTGCCGTGGGGATTGTGGCAGACTACGCAGCCTTCCACCCTCACGGCGGGATGCTCGTAAACGTAGGGCCCGCGTTTTTCCACGTGGCACTTCACGCAAGTCTCCCAGTTGGTGGCGTTCAAACTGGCGCGATTGATGCTGCCGTGCGGGTTGTGACAATCCGAACACTTCATCAGGCCCTCCGGCACCCGATGGTGCACCGGCAGGGCGAATTCCGCTTGGACGTTGCCATGACAGGTGAAACACAGATTCGGCTCGGCCTCTTTCAGCAAACCGCTGTGCAGCCAGCGAGTTGTTTCCGGAAGTTCGGGCACCTGGAAGAAAACCGCTTGTGCGTTAGCTACGCCGCCCGCGCTTGCCGCTTTGGCTTGGTGCACGAGGTGCGCCGCGTGGCATTCGTTGCAGGAGATTCCCGCCGCCGCGTGCTGCGATTGGGCAAAGGTTTCCTGCTGATGGCTGGTGATGTGGCAGGTCAGGCAGCGCTCGGAGTTCTCCTTGGGAGTGGCGTGAAACGAAAAAATCAGCTTGGCTGCTGCCACTTCCTTGGCGTGATCACCAGCCGCGTCCCCTTCAGCGTCTGCATGGGCCTTGCCGGGGCCGTGGCAGGTTTCGCATCCGCTGCCTCCGGCGTGGGGCGCATTGGCCGCGGCCTTGGTCCCGGCCGCCGCCTCCGCCGCAGGAGCGTGCGGGGTCTTGGCAAACGATTCTCCTTCAGCGCCATGGCAACCGGCACAGGTCTCCGAACCGACATAGTCGCCGGGCTTCCCAGCCAGGGGAGCTTGCGACGCCACCGACGCTCCGTGAGTGCTCTCCGGCAGTCTCTGCGCGGCGCGAGATCCGGTCCACGCAGCCAGCGCGAACACCAGCGCGAGGAACCTTCGCACCGGTCGGAGTTTGCCTTTAGATTGGGAATTCATCGAGCATCATCCTCCCTCGCCGGGGGCGCCGTGTGCATCACTTTCAAGGCTATACGGAGCGGCATAAATTGTAGCGTCGATCTCCGATCGACGACGGCGGTCGGAGACCGCCGCCACAGCCGGATGCGCAAACACTTACATCGCTCTATCCGTCAAGCCCTCTGCCGAAAAGTGATGATTCCCGGAGTCTCCATGCCACGAACCGCTGCGCGCGCGAGTGGGACACGGCCCGACACGCTTCGCCTCGGCGCATCGTGGCGTGTTCGGTGGCAGGACCACCATGGAAATTTTACTACCAAGAAGCGGTGGTTCAAGCGCGAAATAAGACATTTTACCCGAACCCTTGACCCGTTGATGCGCCGTGCGGTGCTGGTCCAACTCGGGCTCCAGATCGCCGGCGCCGTCATCTTGGCGGCTTAATGCCGGCTTGGAGCCAGTGCCACATCCGAAGCCAGGACCGCTCATCGTTCGCAAATAGGTCGCAGCGTGCACGAAAAAAACCTGTAAAAAACCGAATTGATCTGAAAAACCGTCGTCCAAAAGCAGCAATTTTCTGCAAAATAGCGTTCGATTCGACGTAAATGTCGAAAATTGAGGCCTAAATGTCTGATTGTTTTCGGACATCGTGTCTTGTGTTCCTTTGTTTTCATACATATTCCGGCTTCGAACGCATTTTTTTACATCTTTTTTGCTGCCCTTGCCGGAATTGGGACCTGGCGGCTTTGCCTCTAGCCTCCAGCCGTGACCACCTGGTCCCCTTTCCCGCACCGAGCGACCCCGACGTCCTAAATCCCTTAACCCTATTTGTTTTCTAAGACATTCAAGGTTCCCGGCGATAAGTGGCTTATTTTTCATGAACATTCAAGGTTCGGAGAGAATTTGCGCAATGTCAATTTATATCTCCCTTGCTTTCTATAACATTCAAGGATACCCCCTAAATTAGCACCCCCTTTTTTCGACTGCCTCGCCGCAACGTTTCTCATAACTTACCTATTTTCATAATGTTGCAGTCAGCGCCACTTTGTCGCTTTCCGTGCTAACTTGCTGTGTTTTCATCAACATTCAAGGTTCGCGAGAGTCGGAGGTTCCAACTCCAGGGTGCTTTACTAACTGCCCTGATTTCATGCTCTTGGCTCAGCGGCACGACCCTCTCCGGTCTCGTGATTTCGATGTAAGTTCCTGCTTTTCATTAACATTCAAGGTTGCCGAGAGTGCCGGGCGCCGGGGGCTAGGCGGCTGCGGAAGAAAGTGTAGCGATCGGTTTTTCCTGCCATTTCCCTGCCGCAGCCGATTGAGGCTGTGGCGGCGTGAAGTCTCCGCTACGATCCGAACCGTGAGTTTCTCCCCCAGCCTCCTGGGTGCTGGGAGCCCGTTGATGAGTGGGCAGCCTTCCTGCGTAGCCGGCCGCCTTTCCTAAGAGTCGTTCTGCGGTGCGTGATTTTACCCACGCGACAATAGTCCTCTAGATATATAGAGCACGTTGACTGCCAGAGGCTAGGGGAATAGCGACAGTTTTTCCGGCAGGAAAGGATTTATTTTGAATTTACGTCGAATATCGCAGGGGCAGACCTTGTGGGTGCCCAATCGAGGGGCCGAATCGGCCCCAGAGCGGGCAGGCACGAGGCCCATAAGCGCTAACTTAACGCCGCCGGGGTGGTGCCGAGCCGCGGAGCGGCGACGTCCTTTAGCCCACGGCGACCCAGCCGTGGGATGGGAACGGGCCTTAACACGCATGAGTAGCCCCGTAGGGGCGGCATCGGGAGCAGTCCAAGGCGCGGTCTGATGGCTGCGTTGGCTGATGTCGCCCCTCACGGGGCTGACTTGATCGGCCCGGCATTTCTCCCACGGCTTCGCCGTGGGCTACATGATTTCGCCCGCTTTGCGGGCTTTTCGACCGCCAACAGTTTTAAGTTAGCGCTTATGGGCACGAGGCCTGCCCCTACGCGCGGATGGCCCTACCCACTTAGGCCAGCAGGTTCCCGCTACCTCCTTGCTCCACCACCGGCATGGTGCCGAGTGGGGAAATCGGGAACCGTGGCGTCCCCGTCTCCCGGGGAGAAGGTGGCCCGCGACGGGCGTTCTCGCCCGCCGTCGCCGGCCCGGATGAGGGGTCTCTTCCCGAGGGGCCTGCCGCGAACGAAGAATATTCGTTCATCCTCCTCCACCCGCCCGCCGATAGACGAAGCGGGGGAGTCTCGGGGGCACTGCGAGGGGGCCAAGAACGGGAAACGGGATACGGGGCTCTCGCTGTAAACTTGTCACTCGCGATTTGTCACTCGTCACTTGCCACTGCCTTTGTCTCCGGTTGCTAGTTCGCGTGAGCGCGTGGGGAAGAACCGCACAAGAATCGCGAGAGCGTATTCGTTTGCGTGGCCGGCTCCGAAAGAGTACCTGGTGTCATTTTAGCCCCTTTGCTACCTACTACGGTTCCCCGCGTCTCCTTGAGGTTTCCCACGCATCGGAAATCGTCCTAGAGGTGAAGAGGGTGTCAAGCGCGCACCATCTAAGAGCAGCCCAATGAATCTTTTTGCCGACCGGAACTTCCTTTAAAGGCCGGAACGCGGGGCCAAGACTATAGAGGAAACAGGGATCGTGCTCCCGCTTCGGAACCCCAGGCATCCGTGCACTCAGGTTGGTTAGGACTTCGTAGTTCTTTATGTAGTGGATGGATTGCAGCTTGCCGTCATATCGGAAGGCGATATATGTAGGCGGAGACGAAGGCCATCCCCCTTTGCCTCCGACTGGATGGAAGTAACATCTTTGCTTTTCGACGAAGTCGATCCAGGGAATTTTATAGCCGCGCTCCGTCCGCTTGCCTAGCGATACCACGAAGACACGGTTCGATTCAATTCGTTTGGGCTGACTACCAACAAGCCCCTCGAGGTAGCTCAGAAGTTGCTTGATGAGCCCTTTCTCGGCGTACGCTGCTTGTCGCAATGAATTCTTCGCAATCGAAATCACCCGGCCCCACCCGAGCGGCGTGGCGGGTACGGCCGAGAAGCGTTGGTTGCCAAAATGCGCCGCGGCGTACTCGTCGGTGCAGTCACTCACCACGACCAGACGCTTCCGGGCAATAGGATACCGCCGGAATTGACTGCGCCGAGCGTATCGCATCAGTTGCCGCCGTGTTGGAAGGTTCCAATCGCGCTTTGCTTCGATGATAGCGAAGAGCTTTCCGGGCAATTCGATTTCGATGTCGGTGAATCCTCTTCCAGGCTCATACTCCTGCAACCGGACTTGGGCCTCGTGGACACCAGTCGGGGGAAGCCCGATCTCGCGTACAAACAGGTTCAGAAAAGAAGAAGACTGTGAGAGCGCCCAGCCAAGGCTACCTGTCATATCGTTTTCATCGTGACCCAGAAGCTCAAACATGCTTTCGAGCCTCTGACCGTGCAGACTTATAGTCGCCATGTGACACCTCCGTATGCCCTAAACCGAAGCGCGTGACGTTAGGCGGCAAAACCAGTTTTCCTATTTCTTTGAAGGATATTACACGCAGTATCTATACATGCTTGCGCGCCAAATGACGCGGAGGGCATGTGCTAAGTTGAAGCTCGCGATCTTGTTGGAAATCTTCGAATTCATGCGGAAGAGCGTTGATACCTTTTCTCTGGCGCCGAATGAAACGTTCAAAAGCCTGGATGATTCTCTGTGGAAAGTTGCACTTGTGTCCTCGCCCCACAATCAGCGTCCTCAAGTATTCGGGAAGTTTTTTGGGTATCACTCCGAAGTAGTAGAAGTCGTGTGAAGCCAAGACGTACTTGCCGCTCAAATCCCTCTTTTTCGACCCCGGTTCTCCTGAGTGAATAGAGAAAAGTTGCTTGTACCGACCGTCGCCACGCTGCTCGTAAATGTTGTCCCCGCAATTACGCTTTGGGCTATGTCTCATCGTCGTTGGCTTTTTATTCTGGAAATCCTCATTGTTAAAGTAGTCGTCAAACGTCAGCGGGTCCTCTGTTATGCACATGGCGTACACGAGATTGTTGCCCTGACTCTTCGGTGTCAGGCCTACAACCCAGTCCCACTTTTGGGCAGTTCGCCGGATTTTGGGCTTGCAACAGGCCAGCGTACAGTACCCCCAGAACGGGTTCGGCGCAAAGCCACCATCGAACGTTACAACATAGGAGTATAACCTCGGAACACGCTGAGCGTGCTTTTGCGACTTAGCTGAAGTGGGGCTTTCATGAAATGATATCATAATACCAAGATTATAACATCGCCCAGGTATATGTCAAGCGAGCTGGCAGAGCGAGGAAACGACCAGCCCGGGGAACAGGTGGGAAAGGACTCGGCAGATCACGTCTCGCAGCGCGCCGACTCTCTTCCCATCAGTCCGCGATTTCGTCATAGGCTTCTTCATTTTTGGTCGCCTGTCCAGCGTACATTACGTAACTACGCCAATCGAATTATTCTGACTTCGTGCGCAGCTCGCCGCCACTTGGCTGGTTTGCCGCTTCTTGAGCCCCGAAGGGACGAAATAACAAAGCCCAGGCCATCGGCCCATAAGCGCTAACTTAAAACTGTCGGCAGGAGAAAAGCCCGCAGAGCGGGCGAAATCATGTAGCCCACGGCGAAGCCGTGGGAAAAATGTGGGGCCGATCACGTCAGCCCTGTAAGGGGCGACATCAGCCAACGCAGCCATCAGACCGCGCCCGGGACGGCTCCCGATGCCGCCCCCGCGGGGCTACCCATGAGTATTAAGGCCCGTTCCCATCCCACGGCTGGGTCTCGCCGTGGGCTAAAGGACGTCACCGCTGCGCGGCTCGGCACCACCCCGTCGGCGTTAAGTTAGCGCTTATGGGCCATCGACCTGGGTCAGCAAAACCCACATCAACCCCAAGCCCTGAAGGGGCGGAAGAATCTTCTTCCATCCCCACACATACCTTTCGTCATAGGCGATCCCATGCGCGACGAGCAGCTCCCGATATTTTTTTTGAAAGCTGACCGGGGGGCGGTGGATCTCGTGTTGTTCGATCCACATAGAGTGGCGAACGGGGAACACGTATCTCGCCCCTTCAGGGCTGGGGGTGAAAATTGGGGGGTAATCTAAACCCAGGCCGTTGGCCTGGGCTTTGTTATTTCGCCCCTTCGGGGCTCAGCAGGAGGTTTCGACAGGGGGAAACACCCATCGCGGGGACGGCGCAAACACTTGGTTCAATGCCTGCGTTGGTCGCTACGGCCAACATCCTAGTTTCTCGGACAGAACTTCGGGGCACCCAGCTCGCCCCACCGGTGGGCGAATGGGCATTCGCCTCACGGCCAAGTGCCGCAGAGAAGAGCCGAAATCGCGCATCTCTACGCTGCGGCCAAATTCACGGTTTCCCGTGCAGGATTCCGGGGTACTCGGTATTCATAAACATAAAGGCCTCAGACTGCGTTTCAGCCATAGTCCGAGATGCGGGCCTATGCCGAAGCCTCTGCCCGCTCGCTCGTAGCCAAGTGGCGGGTCAGAGCTCGGACTGCCGCTGACCCCCTTGAAGATAAGGGCATGGCCTGGTATCAGATCTTCCACGGGGGTTCCATTTTTGGTACCCAGCCGGCTAACACTACCTCCAACATATCCTTCGTAGAATCCCATATAAGAATAAAACCATCCTCGGCGGCGGATTGTCTGTTCAAGATTGCTCAGTCACATCGGAACCTGCATCTGCCATCCTTGCCGCAAGCGTGGCACGAACCGCCGGGTTGAGCCTTGCGGCTCGGCCGCTCCGCTCGGCGGAAGGGCTCCGCGCTTGCAGGCCACGACAGCCCCTTTTCCTTGATCCTCACCACCCAAGGATGTCGGCAAAAATCAGCGGGGCGACGATGGTTGCGTCCGACTCGATGATGAACTTCGGCGTATCGACGCCCAACTTCTCCCAGGTGATCTTCTCGTTGGGGACCGCCCCGGAGTATGAGCCGTAGCTTGTGGTTGAATCGCTGATCTGACAGAAGTAGCCCCAAAGCGGCGTATCCTTTCGCTGCAAATCCTGCCGCAGCATGGGAACGACGCAGATCGGGAAGTCCCCGGCGATGCCGCCGCCAATCTGAAAGAAGCCGATGGGCGACTCGGCCGAGGTGCGTGTATACCACTCCGCCAGCCACACCATCGTCTCGATTCCGGTGCGGACGGTGTGGACGTTTTTTACGTCGCCCTGCATGCAGTGCCCGGCATACATGTTGCCCAGCGTGGAATCCTCCCAACCTGGCACAAAGACCGGGATTTTGGTTTCCATGGCGGCGTAGAGCCAACTGTCGCGCACATCGATCTGAAAGGAAGCTTGAACCTCGGCATCGCGCAGCACGCAAAAGAAGAATTCGGAGGGGAATCGGCGCTCGCCCGCCTTATCCGCCGCCATCCAATAGCGAAGAATTGCTCCCTCGATGCGCCGCATGGCTTCAGCTTCCGGGATGCAGGTGTCGGTCACGCGGTTCATGTGGTTTTCGAGGAGCGCTCGTTCGTCTTGCGGCGTCAGGTCGCGATAATTGGCGATTCGGCGGTAGTGGTCGTGCGCGACGAGATTGAAGACATCTTCCTCCAGGTTGGCGCCCGTTGAGCAGATGCCATGCACCTTCCCTTGCCGGATCATTTCGGCCAGTGACAGACCCAACTCCGCCGTACTCATGGCGCCGGCAAGAGTGACCAGCATGCGTCCACCGGCATCGAGGTGCGTCCGATATCCGTCCGCGGCATCCACCAATGCCCGGGCGTTGAAATGCCGAAAGTGGTGACGAATGAATTTGCCCAGACCCGTACTCGATGTTGTCATGGTTTGACTCGAATTCTCAGTTGGAGAATTGCCGGGCTTTGAACTTCCCCGTGCATGCGCCTGGCCGACTCTCCAGCCGGACAGTTCACAAGGTGAATTATAGCTCTGTCTTGGCAAGCAAGCGAATCGCCGAGATCTTAAACCGAGCGTAGCGCATACCTCTTCTGTAGGTCCGCGGCTTTTCGTGGTTGATTGAGGAAGCGCAAGGCGAACGTCCATGCCGCGCTGGAAAAGCCGCAAGGCTGGAGAGCGAGCCTTGCGCTACCTTTTGCCGCTATCCCGAGGGATGGTGGAAAAGCGCGAACGCCCGACTTTGGTGTCCGCGCTACGGTGGTCAGGATTGCCTCAGAACGATGCGGAAACGATGCGCACGAATCAACTCTGTTTTCTGGGTGTGAATACACTCAGCAGGATGTCGCGCAGGGCGGGATAGCCCCCAATGGATTGGCTGATCTTGAGTTTTTTCCGCCGGTCGTTGAATTCGACTTCAACCCAATACGTCGTATTGCCACGATAGGTGCGGGATTTCTGACTCAAGTGGAGAATGTCGGTCCAGGCGGCGTTGAGCCACTGTAAATCGCCGCGGCCGCGGGCGTAGGAGAAGCCATTGGTGTCGACGCTGACGGTTAAGACGGATTTGCCGGTGAAGTAGGCGACGGGGAGGGCGATGGCTACGGTGATGGCGATGATGCTGTAGACGACCCAGACGAAGCTGGAACTCATAAAGCCGTCATAGACGGAAAAGGATGCGATCATGCTGGCACAAACCATGCCGATGCCGAACACCAGCAGCCAGAGCGTCCACTCCGCGATGGGGTCGGGGTAGAACGTTCGCGGCAGTCCCGAGCCCGGCGGTGGAAACTCGGCAAGACGTGAGCGCTTTTCACTCTTCAATACGAAGATCCAGAAGATGGAGTGCAGAAGCATGCCCAAAGGCAAGCCGGCCGCGAGAGCGAACACGAACCGTGCGGAGGAAAGCGCGAAGGCGCTCCGGTAAGTCGTCACTTCGCGGATGACATAGCGGCCCTTGTCGTCCTTCTGATATCCGCCAGAATGATAGTCGGGGACTTTCCCTTCGAGGCCGGGAATTTCGGGGAAGTTAAGATAAATGTTGCCGTGGGCGCCGTTGGCGGAACCGGCGGGAGTATCCCACTGGAGCCGAGTGGCCATGGCCGCGCCCGTGGAGGTCATGGTGGAACGGTTCTCGGTCCAGGACACGTCCTTCGGTGTGATTGCTACCTTGGCCGAAACGACGTGCGGTGGGCCATCGGTATAGAAACTGATGTGGTCTTCCAGAAACTGCTTGATGCGGGGGCTTATTTTGTAGGTGTGGCTGCTATCGGCATCGACGGTAAATTCAATTTTCACATTCTCGTCCACCGCTTTACCGGCAAGGACCTGGGAGCGGGTCGCGAACTTCAGCGAGGAGGCCGCAAGCGTGACAAGGACCACGGCGAAGGTGAGAGTCGCTAAGTACTTGGGAATCATTTAAGCTCGAGAACTACTGGTCTTTATCTAAATATTCCTCTGGGACATCATCTTCCGGAACTTCGTGGGTCCGTACCTCGCCTCTATCGGCATCGGGGGCGTCTTCCACACCCTCAACCACCTCAGCCTCGAAGGCGTTCCCTTCCTCGAGCAATTCGTCCACGCTTTCTGAATCCGCGTCGGCGATGTTCGATAAGCCTTGCAAATTCCCGGCCTGACCTCCCGAGCGCGCTCCCACGTCCGCGGGCTCAAACGCTGTCGTGTCCACGCTCAGGCTTTTTCCCCGCACGCTGCTTTTCTTCAATGCTGCACGCCTTTTGGGAGTGGCCTTCTTGGGGAGTGTCTTTTTCTTGAGGGCGGGCTTCTTCCTCAAAACCTTCTTCGCCTTGCTCTGACTCTTTTTCTTGTTCTTTTTGGGTGGCATACGCAGATTCTACCACGGCCATTTCGGACATCATGAAGGAAATTTTTCTGGCGATTCGCCGTCCTTCCGAAACCAGAACAGAACGAAGGGCGGACGATTGCGTGTGTTTTGTCATCAGCCCTTAAAGAGAATGGCATAACATCGTTATCATGTGCTTACAGTCTTGATCGGCTCTCTGTAGTAAAGGTCTTGTCCGGGACGCGAGCGAGGATTGAATGTTGGGCCCGAATCGTGAAATCGTTTTGAAGAGTCTCCGCTGCCCGGCTTTGATCGTGGCGGCGTGGATGCTGACCGCGGGACTTCTCGCCGCCCCGCCGCCGCAACTGCGATTCGTGGTCATTATCACCCGGCACGGAGTGCGCTCACCCACGGGGGACAACGCTCGACTCAATCCCTATTCCGCCGAGCCCTGGCCGCAATGGAGCGTCCCTCCCGGCATCCTCACACCGCATGGCCGCGCCCTGATGCAACTGATGGGGACCTACTACCACGAATGGCTCACGAGCGAGCACCTGCTGAGAGCCGCGGGATGCGAGGACGCTAGCCGGGTCTACATCCATGCCGACACGGACCAGCGCACGTTTGAAACCGGGCGCGCGCTCGCGGACACATTGCTGCCGGGCTGCACCCTCATCGTTCATTCGGCGTCAGAGGGCAGCAAAGACCCGCTCTTCGATCCCATTGCGGCCGGCGTGGGCAAGCCCGAGCCGGAGGTCGCCGCCAAGGCCGTGCGAGAACGCGTGGACAATCCCAAACAATTCGCGGATTCCCACCGCGCCGCATTCGAGGCGCTGGAGAGTGTGTTGGCGGGCGGCGGCTCGCCGCAGAACCCCATCGCGCCTCCCGCCGAGATCACCGCAACCGCCACCGCAAAATCCGTACAACTGAATGAGCCATGGGGCTTGGCTTCAACGTTCAGCGAAAATCTGCTACTCGAATACACCGACGGCATGCAAGGCAAAGAGCTCGGCTGGGGGCGCCTCGACTCCAGCAACCTTATCCGCATCCTCGAACTGCATGAAGCCGTCTCGGACCTGACCCGACGCACGCCGTATCTGGCGCGCGCACGGGGCTCCAACCTTCTGGACCACGTCCTGCTCTCGATGGAGCAAGCGGCAACCGGGAAAGCTGTGCCCGGCGCGCTGGGCCCTGTCGACGACTCCGTCCTGATCGTTTCGGGCCACGACACCAACCTCTCGAATCTTTCCGGCATGCTCGGCCTCTCCTGGCATTTGCAGGGGTATCCGGCGGACGAGACCCCGCCCGGGGGCGCGCTCATCTTTTCGCTGTGGCAGAAGTCCGGCCACTTTTTCGTCCGTACGCAGTACCTTGCCCAAACGCTCGACCAAATGCGAAACGCGATTCCCCTCTCATTGTCCGCGCCGCCCGAGAAGGAAGACTTGGCCGTCGCGGGTTGTGAGGCCGCAACGAAGCACGCGGGCTGTTCGTGGGAGACATTCCAGAAGTCCCTCCAAGCAGCTATCGATAATCAATTCGTCGCCATGTGATCCGCCGGGTTATACTAGCCCTGACCCACATCTTCTGACGGAGGCGACGACAACCCCTATGCCCTGCTTCCTAACGATCCTCGTGCTGATCTTTCCGCGGATTGCGCTGGTGCTCATCTTCCTCACCTCGCACTATCTGGAGCGCGCGTACCACGGGATCATTCTCCCAGCCATCGGGTTCATTTTCCTGCCCCTCACAACAATAGCTTACGCGTGGATGGTCAACACCGGGCGGCCTACCGCGGGCATCAACCTACTGCTTCTGATTGTCGCGGTGATCATCGATTTGGGTGGTCTAAGCGGCGGGGAGTATCATCGGCGCCGAAGATAGCTGGGACCGCGGGCATCCTGCCCGCTCTGGCGGGAGCGGGAAGCTCCGCCGCCGTACGTTCGATCTGCGAGCTTGCAAACAGACATCAATCGAACTCGCGGACAAGGGGCAAAATGGCACGGGCGAAACGGCCGTGCCATGGCGGGCAGGATGCCCGCGCTCCCGGGCGGCTTACTGCGGCGCGGGGCCTTCCGTTACTTGCACTAAATCATCCGGCCGAATCCATTTGGCAAACGCCGCGCGAATATCCTCCGGCTTGAGGGCGATATAGCGCCGCGCCGCCTGGATGGGCTCATCGAGCGGCAGCCCGATCAGTGACCTTGAGATCATCCCACCGGCGATGGTATCGACGCTCGACTCGGCGAGCGGAATCTCCCGCAAGAGCAGCGCCTTCGCCTCTTCCACCTCGTGGTCGGTGGGAGGCGCCGTCTGCATGTCCTTCAGATCGCGCGCGACGGTGCTATGCGCCTTGGAGACATTGGGCGGATCGCACCCATATTGGACCTCGTAAACCCCTCGCGTCTTGCCCACATTGAAGGAGGAGGAAACGGTGTACACCAGTCCGCCTTTTTCGCGTAGATCGCGGTAGAAGCGGGTGGCATAAAAACCGCCGCCCAGAACGTGGTTGCCCAGTTCCAGGGCGTAATAATCGGGATTGAAGCGGTTGAGGCCCAGCGTCTCCGCCAGCGTGACATTGTCCTGAACGCGGCTGACATTGGGGACGGCGGTGGCCGCAGGCTTGTTCGGAGGCGGCACCGGGAAATCGGTTTCGGGCTTGGGGCCCTCCGCCTTCCAACCCGCAAAATACTTGGTGATGACGGCCTTCGCCTCATCCGGCGGGACGTTCCCGATGACCACAATCGTGGCCAAATCCGGCCGGAAAACGTGCTGGTAGTAATCCTTGATGTCCTGCAAACTCAGCGACTGAACGGTGTCCGGCGTGGCGTGCCGCAAGCTCGGATCGTCTTTGGGGAAAAGCGCGGAGTTGAGCGCCATGTGGGTCAGAAAATCCGGGCTCTTCAGTTGGCCCGCCACTTGCGCGGCAAGCCTGCGCTGCACGGTTTTAAACGCATCCTCCGGGAGCGCGGGGGTCAGTTCGTTCTCCGCCAAAAGCTCCACGGCGCGGTCGAACTCAGGCGGCAAAACCTGCACGGAGAAGCCCGTCCCGGCGGACTCTTCCGCGCCAATATCATCGAGCGCCTTCTGGAACTCCAGCCGATCGAGTTTGGTGGATCCATACTCAAAGAGTTGGCCAAGAAGGCTGCTCGACCCCTCTTTGCCCTTGGCCGTCTCGACGTCAGAATTGTTTTTGATTTGACCCATCACCGTAACCGTGTTGCTCACCGATTCCGGCTGGACAATCACTTTCAGACCGTTGGGCAAAGTCGTGACCACCGGATTCAAGCTGGATGCGGGCACAGCCAGCCGAGCGAGGGCCTTGGCCGCCCAGTCGGGAAGCTCGACGGGATGAGTCTGCGTGGGCGCCAGCGACTCCTTGCCGCCGAACGAACTCGATGAAATCGGCTTTCCCGACGACTGGGGAGTTAGAACCGCGGTGATGGCTGCGTCGGGATTCAGGTATTGACTTGCCACACGGCCAACATCCGCCACCGTGGCTTTGGAAATGGCTTGGATATCCTCGTCGGGCGAATTGTGGCCCTCGACGGCGAGCGCTTCCGACCACTCCATGGCCAGTCCCGAGACCGAGTTCCTTTGGAACTCCGCATCGACAAGCTCGTGCCGCCTTCCCGCCTCGATCAGCTCCGCCGGCACGCCGTTCTTTACGCTGTCGGCAAGAATCTTTTTGACCTCGGCGACCATGTCATCGCCGTTGCCTCCCTGCGGGTAGACCGCCAACGCGTACCCAAGGCTCGCCTCGGGCAAGGTGGAGAGCTGAAAGCCGGCGTAGAGCGCCTTCCCTTCCGGAACCATGGCGTAAAGGGTGCCGCGCACGCTGCTGAGGGCGTCCGCCAGCAATTGCGTGGCAGCAAAGTCGGGGCTATTGGATCCTGGCATGCGGAACGAAACCACCGCCAATCCGTAAGGGAGGTCCGTGGGAAGAGCCAGAGCCTTCGCCTTCACCGTTTCCAGGTTCACCTGGGGTTTGGTGGGAAGGGTTTTTCGGGGAATGTCGCCATAGAGCGCTTTCACCTGCGCCAGCACGTGCTCCGGCTGCACATCGCCCGCAATTACGAAAATCGCATTGTTGGGCGCGTACCAAGTGTCATAAAACTTGTGCAGAATCTCTCCCGTGGTCTTATCAAATGATGGCCGCGTGCCCAGCGCGTCGTGGGCGTACGGCGTTCCTTGAAACATGGCTTCCAGCAACTGCGTGTAGAAAACGTATTGCGGGTTGGAGAGGTCCGCCGCCACTTCCTGCTCGATGGCGCCCCGCTCCTCCTTCCAAAGCTCGTCGGTGTCGAGAGAGCCACGCATGCGGACCGCCTCAAGGTGCAAGGCCACATCCAAGTCTTCTGCCGGCACGGTGAAGAAATATTGCGTCACGGTTTGCTGCGTGTCCGCATTGAAATTGCCACCCATCGCAGCGGAAATATCCGCCAGTTGATCCGCCGAGAGGCCGGGGCTGCCGCGAAACATCATGTGCTCCTGCGCGTGCGCCGTGCCCGGGAATCCCTCGGGTGCCTCGTTCGATCCAACCTGATAGTTCATGACCGTGGTCACGACCGGCGCGAGCGTATCCCGGACCACGACCACACGAAGGCCATTATCGAGCGTCGCGCGGGTGACGTTCGAAGCTGGCTCAGCTTCGGGACTCGCAGAATCGAGTGGAGTGCTGAGGAGCAATGTGACCGCAGTAATGAGGGCGAGCCGGAGGAGCTTCGTCGATCCGCCAGATAATTGCAAGTGGTGTGCGCGCAACATGAATGTCCCCCTGATGGTCATCGCGAGTGGCCCTGGCAAACTTCGCCTTGCCTTTGCCCAGTCTTCCAGAGTACTCAATTCGCGGGAGATTGAAAAGCCGGAAGGCCCCTGGGACCGCGAGCATCCTGCCCGCACTTGCGGGAGCGTCCCACTCCGCCGTATGACGAAAAGCTGGACCTGGGTGGGGCCGGTACAAAGCCGCGGCGAGAACGCAGGAAAGCACGGGCGGACTGCCCGTGCCAGAGCGGGCAGGATGCCCGCGCTCCCAGGCGTACACTCGCTCGCGGCGGGTTGGGGGTCTACGCCGTGGCGAGGATTTGCGCTACTGCAGATGACAGGCGTTCCCACTTGGCGGTTTCCACTTCCAGTTGTTTGCGCCCGGTATCCGTCAAGCGGTAATACTTCGCCTTACGATTGTTGTCTGACGCGCCCCATTCGGAATCGATCCAGCCCTGCATCTCCAGCCTATGCAGCGCCGGATAGAGCGACCCCTGCTGCACCTGCAGTGAGTCCTGCGAGATTTGCTGGATGCGCTGCGAAATCCCCCAGCCATGCATGGGCTCGAGCGCCAGCGTTTTCAAAATCAATAAGTCCAGCGTGCCTTGAAGTAGATCAATTGACTTTCCCATAACGCTCCTCATTTCACGACCCAGAATTCGGTATGTCCCCACGCACTTGACACCTGGCACCTGACACCTATTCGTATCTCAGCGCCACCATGGGATCGACCTTCGTGGCGCGCCGGGCGGGCATGTAACTGGCGATCAGGACCACGGCCAGCAGAACCAATGTGACCGCGAGAAAGGTAACGGGATCGTGTGGGCTGACTCCGTAGATCATGCTGCCCATCAGGCGAGCGACTCCCAGAGCCAGCGCCAATCCGACGCCGCCGCCGATCAGGAGCAGTCGCAAGGCCCCATTCGCCACCAGGCGGAATACCGCGTGCTGGGAAGCACCTAAAGCCAATCGCAATGCAAACTCGGGCGCGCGCTGTGCGACCGAGTAGGAGATAACACCGTAGAGCCCAACGCTCCCCATGAGCAGGGCAAACAAGGCGAAAATGGACATCAGGACCACCACCACGCGCCCACCGGCGAGCGACATCGACAAGCGCTCGTCCATCGTGCTGACGCTGGTCAGAGGCAGGTCCGGATCGATCGGCCCGCACGGCGTTGCGGACCGCGGCCACCAGCGGCTCGGTCTCCGCTCCCGCTCCGCACCAGAAGGTACTCGTCGGTCCAGGGCGCTTGCAGATACGGGAACATAGATCTCAGGACTACGAGGTTCGTTCACCCGCGAGTTCTTCACATCATCCACTACGCCGACGATTTCGAACGCCGCCGATCCCGCGTCGGTCGCTGCGACCGGGAACAAGTTCGGAAACCAACAGTCGCTTGCCGAGCGGATCGCTGGAGGCAAAGTACTTCTCCGCCAAGCGGTGATTGATGATCGCGACTGGGGTCGCCCCCTGTCGGTCGTCCTCGGTGAAGCTGCGGCCCCTTCGCACAGCCAAACCAAGTGTGCGAAAATAGCCCGCGCTGATGACCTCATAGTTCGCGTCTCCGGAGGCCGCAGGCGAACCTGGATCGCGGCCCTCCACGCGAAAAGGCTGGCCGCCTTCTGAGTTCACAGGCGGCAGGCCGGTGGAAATCGCGGCATCGTCCACACCCGGGATTGCCCGCACGCCTGCGAGCAACTGGGAATAGAACCTCCGCACGCGGCCCGCATCGACATATTGCGGAGCCGGCAATGCCAGGTGCGCGGTCAGCAGCCCTTTGCTCGGAAAGCCGGGATCGATCCGGCTCAGGCGAATGAAGCTGCGAACGCTCAGGCCGGTGACAACCATGAGCAGCAAGGACAACGCCAGTTCCGCCATCACCAATCCATTGCGAATGCGGCTTTGCCTCAGGTCGCCCGCCGTGGTGCGGCCGGCAGACTTGACGTGCGCCATCAGATTGGCGGCCGTGGTTTGCCAGGCGGGAACGAGTCCGGAAAGCACCGTCGCGCCCAGGCAGAGCACCGCAGCGAATTCCAGAACCACGCGATTGATTTCGATCGGCGCCAGACCTGGCGCCTGTAAGACAGAAAACGTAGCAAGGTAATGCACGGCGCCAAAGGCAAGCAGAAGCCCCAGCGCGCCCCCGAGCATGGCGAGGAAAAAGGTCTCTACCAGAAGTTGGCGCATCACCCGCCACCGGCTTGCGCCCAACGCGATGCGCACAGCGATTTCCTTGCCGCGCGACGAGGCCCGAGCCAGAAGCAAATTGGCAACATTCGCACAGGCCATCACCAGAACCAAACTCACTGTGGTGAAAAGAATGATTAACATCATGCGGACACCCGGACCCGCCAGAGCCTCGTTGAAGTCCTGGGCGAGGGCGCTCCATCGCTTGTTCGTTTCAGGGGATTCTTGCGCGACTCGACCCGCCAGCGTGCGCATTTCCTCGCGGGCTTGCATTACCGTAATCCCTGGTTTTGTCCGTCCAACTACGAGCAAGTCGCGAGTTTGCCGGTCCAGGCCCGTGGTGGTTAGGGCCAAGGGCATCCAAACATCCGTCCTTCCAAAGAACTCAAAACCAGCCGGGGCCACGCCTACGACGGAGTACGTCTCGCCGTTGACGCGGACGGTCCTGCCCACGATGCCCGCATCGCCTCCATAGTGCGTCCGCCAGATTTCGTCGCCCAAGATGGCGACCTTGTCACCGCCCGGGCGAAATTCCGTAGCCAAGAAAAACCGCCCCAGCTCGGGCGGCAACTGAAACGTGTCGAAAAAGTTCGAGCTGATCCTGGACCCCGAGACAAGTACGGGAGGGTTTCCCGACAGGGCGACATTCTCGCTGCGAGCGGCGGCGAGTTGCTCGAAGCTCATATTCTGGTTGCGCCAATCGAGGTAGGTGGGAGCAGAAACAGGGCTGCGGCTGCCCTCAGGGCGCGTCTCCCACACGATCAGGAGCCGGTCGGGGTCATGGTAGCGCATGGGTCGCCACGCCACGCTGAAGATGGTGGTGTTGGCGCCAATGCCGACGGCAAGAGTGATGATGGCCACAGCGGTGAAGCCGGGATCTTTCACCAGCATGCGCAGGCCGTAACGCAGGTCCTGAAGCAAGGTGTCGATGAACCGCCCGCCCCAGGCATCACGGCATTCTTCCTTCATTTGTTCGGTTCCGCCGAATTTCCGCAGCGCGGCGTAGTGGGCCTCGTCCGCGCTCATTCCCGCCGCGATGTTTTGCTCGGTTTGCTTCGCGACGTGGAACGCCAGTTCGTCGGAAAGCTGCTGGTTGAGTTCTTCTTTCTGGAAGAGCGCGCGCAGGCGATGGAGAAATTTCATAGCGACACCATCTCAAATCAAGAGCCAAAATTCAAAATTCAAGATTCCGAAGAAAACGAACTTGACGGCAAGATTTAAATCTCGGCATCCGGCATCCGGGTCTCCGCTTTCGGCTCTCAGCTTTCGGACTCTCGACTCTCGGCTTTTGACCCTCGACTGTAGACTGTCGGCCTCTCGACTCTCGACTTTCGACCCTCGGCCGTAGACTGTCGGCTTTCGACTTTCGACTTTTGACCCTGGGCTTTCGACTCTTGAATCTTGAATCTTGAATTTTGAATCTCCTTTTCGCCCTGTGCCCCGCTCACTCGTACCTCAGCGCCACCATGGGGTCCACGGCGGCTGCCCGGCGGGCCGGCAGCCAGCAAGCCAATGCTGCGACCGCGGCGAGCAAGCACGAAACACCGAAAAACGTCCACGCATCGTTAGGCTTTGTGGCAAAGAGCAAGGCCGCCAAAAATCGGGTCATCACCCAGGCGCCGCCCAGGCCCACGATCAGGCCCACGAGCACGAGCCGCAGGCCCTGACTCATCACCATTCCGGTGATATCGCGCCGATGCGCTCCCAAGGCGACGCGAATACCAAGCTCGTGCGTGCGCTGGGTGACGAGGAACGACAGCAGGCCGTACAGCCCAACGACCGCGAGCAACAGGGCTATGCCCGCGAACGCGGCGAGCAAGAGCATGGGGAACCGCCGCCCCGCCTCCTGCTCGTCGACGTAGTAGTTCATGCCGCGGACGTCGAAGAGCGGGACATCCGGATCAAGCTCAGCCAACGCCCGCCGAAGTTCTGGCACAACGCTGAGGGCGTTTGGCATGGCCGTCCGCACCACGAGGTTCATGTAGTCCGGGCCCATTTGGCGGAGCGCTTCATAGGCCTCCGGTGCTGCCGGCCGATCGAGCTCATCCCGCCTCACGTCTCCGATAACCCCCACAATCGTTGCGTACGGAGTCGTGCCTTCAGGAAAATCCTGCTTGACGCGCTTGCCCAGCGGATCTTCGTGAGGGAAATACTCTCGGGCAAAGGCTTGGTTCACCAGCAGGACCATCGGGCTGCCGGGACCATCCTGCTCGTCAAAGTCCCGCCCGCGGATGAGCGGAATCCCCATGGTCTTGAGATAGCCCGGTTCGATGCCATTAAAATGCGCGTTGGGCAGATCCTTCGTCTGCGGAACCGGGCGCCCCTCAATCACGAATACCGACGCCCAACACCCGTGCAGATCGAGCGGCAAGCAATACGCGCCGCTGGCGCCGAGAACCCCGGGGATGGAATCAATCTTCGCGAGCGCGCGATCCACGAATGCGGTTTGTTGGGGAGTGTGTGGATACGCGGTGTGGGGAAGGCTCAAGCGTGCCGCCACGACACGCTCCGGTCGGAATCCCGGATTCACCCTTTCCAGTCGCATCAGACTCTCGACCAGAAGCCCGGCCCCCGCCAGCAACACGAGGGCGAGAGCAATTTGCCCTGTCACCAGAAAACTGCGCAGTGAGAGCTTCTGAAAGCCGGCGGCTGATGGTCGCATCCCGCCTCGCAGGGACGGATCAGTTTCCCGCGGCGACATTCGAAACGCTGGAACGAGGCCAAACAGGACCGTCGTCAAGAAGGTGAGCAGCAGGCTGAACCCGAGGATGCGAAAATTGACTCCGACCTCAACGTAATCGCGCAAATCAGTCGGTAAGAGGCGTAATACCAATGGAAGCATAACCACGGCAATTACAGATCCAACCGCCGCGCCGCAGACAGCGAGAATTCCGCTTTCGGTCAAAAGCTGCAGGATCAGGCGGCCGCGGCGGGCGCCGAGCGCCACGCGCAGGGTCATTTCGCGGTCCCGCGTCGCGGCGCGAGCGAGTAGCAAATTCGCTACATTCGCGCAGGCGATCAGAAGTAGGAAGCCGACGGCGACCCAGAGGGTAAGCAGCGTGCTTTGGGCCGGGGCAGTCACCATTTCCGCAAACGGGCTCAGGCTCGCGACGATTCCGTCATTCGAGGCCGGGTAGGCTTTCTCGATGCGGCCGGCAATCGCGGCCATTTCGCTCCTCGCCGCCGCCAACGAAACGCCGGGCCGCAGCCTGCCGATAGCCAGGATGCCGGGGTGATTCCCTCGCCCGCCCTGATCTTTGGCAGCGAGCCCAATGGGCCAGTAAATGTCTGCGGAATAGAGGAACCGAAAGTTCGCAGGCAAAACGCCAATGACCGTCCCCGCGTTTCCATCTACCTCGATCGTCCTGCCGATGACATGCGGATCGCTGCCGAAGCGTTGCGCCCAGAGCTTGTAGGAGAGAATCCCGACGGGCGCC
The DNA here is from genome assembly GCA_963808085.1 of uncultured Acidobacteriota bacterium. Lineage (GTDB taxonomy): Bacteria > Acidobacteriota > Terriglobia > UBA7540 > UBA7540 > Bog-366. The sequence continues at coordinate 32,134 of CAWEFC010000022.1, read as the reverse complement.
GCTCCGGGGTGGTCGTCAGAGTCACGGAAATCCCGCCCTAAGAGCGGTTGCACGCCCAGGATTAAAAAGAATGTGGACGAAACCTTGAGCCCTTGCAGGCGCTCGGCTGCTCCCACACCGGTGAGAGTCGCGGTCCCACTCTGAATAGCCGCCATGGCGCTGAAGCTGCGGCTTTGATCGCGCCAATCGACGAAGTCCAGCCACGAGAGCGAGTACCCGTTTCCCTTGCGATTGGCCTCGTGGAGCGCAACCAGCCGATCGGCCTGCGGATAGGGAAGAGGCCGCAGGACGATGGCGTCGATCAAACTAAAAATCCCCGTGTTGGCTCCTATTCCAAGCGCCAAAGTCAGCATCGTAACGAGGGTGAAGCCCGGGCTTCGGCGCAACTGGCGCAGGCCGTAACGGACATCCTGAAAAAGGTTCTCGAGGTAATTCACCTGTTGCAAGTCACGGCACTTCTCTTTGATTTGTTCGACCCCGCCGAATTTCCTTAATGCCGCGTACCGGGCTTCGTCCGCGCTCATGCCCGCAGCGAGGTTTTGCTCGGTTTGCTTCGCGACGTGGAACGCGAGTTCGTCCGACAGTTGCTGGTTGAGTTCTTCTTTCTGGAAGAGCGCGCGCAGGCGATGGAGAAATTTCATAGCGACACCATCTCAAATCAAGAGCCAAAATTCAAAATTCAAGATTCAAGATTCCGAAGCACTTCAATTCAACACCGAACATTCAAGATCCCGCAATCGCACTGAAACAAATATATGGCAACCTAGCCCCTGACCCCTGACCCCTGACCCCTGACCCCTGACCCCTGACCCCTGACCCCGGACCCAGTTGCTACCTTCACATTGACCGTTTGCCATATCTCCGTATCCATGGTATGGTTTTCCATATGAAGACGACTTTGATTATTCCCGATCCGGTCTTCCACGACCTGAAGCGGCAGGCCGTCAAGAGGGGCACCACACTCTCTGCTTTGGCCGCCGAACTCTTGCGGAAGGGACTGACCGAACGACCCAAGCCACTTCGCCTTGCACCACTACCCAGCTTCAAAATGGGGTGGCCTCCCAAGGTCAATGTCGCCAATCGCGAAGCGTTGTTTGACCTTCTGGACGGCGAGCGCGACGAGCGGCTGTACGGCATGAAGAAAAGGAAGGCTTGACGGTGTTCGTTGTTGACACCAACCTTCTGATTTATGCGGCGAACGAGAACTTTCCTGGACGCCACCGGATGCAAAGCCTTCTTACCCAATGGTGTTCTTCCGGCGAGCCTTGGTACGCCACATGGCCGATCGTCTACGAGTTTCTGCGCGTCGTGACTCATCGCTCGATCTTTTCCCATCCCCTCACGTTCGCACAGGCGTGGAGCTTTATCGAAAGTCTGCGATCGTCGCACTCCTTCGGAATCCTGGTGGAGACTGACCATCACGCGGAGGTCATGCGCGACCTCGTCCGGGAGTATCCGCGTATGTCCGGTAACCGCATGCATGATTTGCACATCGCGGCGCTCATGAGGGAGCACGGCGTGGTGGAGATTCGCACGGCGGATATCGGTTTCCATGAATTCAAGTTCCTGCGGGTCGTGAATCCTGTGTGAACTCGGGATACGGGATTCTAGACTCGGCGCACCGATGTTTCTCACACCGGACTTCGGACCTCGGACTCCTTGCCCTGTCACCTGTACCCTGAACGTCTCATTCGTTCCTCAGCGCCACCATGGGATCGACTTTCGTGGCCCGCCGGGCCGGAAGGTACCCGGCGAACAACGCGACCACGGAAAGCACCGCGACCGACGCGATTAGCGTTACGGCATCGCGCGGGCCGAGCCCGAACAATAACTGCTGGAGTACTCGCGTGGCCGCGAGCGAAATGCCGATGCCCGCGACGACCCCTATGGCCAGGACCGTAAAGACGCTCCGCATCACCAGCCGCAGAATCGAGGCCGGTGCTGCCCCCAGCGCCATGCGGATTCCAAACTCGGTTTGTCTCTGCGCCACCAGATAGTTGAGCGTACCGTAAAGCCCGACCATTGCCAGGAGCAGAGCCAACGCGCCGAAGAAGCCGGAAAGCAGCGCCAACATGCGCTCTTGAACCATCGAATCGTCCACCTGCTGGGCGAGGGTGTGAAATTCCAGCGGAATCTGCTTATTCACGTCTCCCGACGGCGGCCTGGACCGCCGAGACCAGCGCCGAGGGCCGGACGCCGGTACGCAACTCGAAGGTCTCCGCCTCGACTGCGTCCGGGTATCTGCGTGGCCGGAAAAAAGGCGATGGGCGAAGCTTCCTCGCGGGCCGATCGATATTTGGAATCCCTGACGACCCCCACGACCTCGATGGGCGGCCCGGGTTTCCCGCCGATATCCAGTCGATGCGGAATGTCTTGCCCATCGGATCCAGATTGGGGAAAAAGCGGTGCGCGAGGGTCTGGTTAACAATCGCCACCGCCGGCGCGGTCTTGGTGTCGCCGCCGTTGAAATTGCGCCCGGCCAGGAGAGTCATGCGTAGCGTCTCGAAATACCCTGGCGAGATGAAATTGAACCAGGCGAGGGCGTCGTCGCCCCGTGAGCGCCTTTGACCACTCCGTGTGAATGCCATGCCGTTCCACCCCGCTCCGCTGACCGGCGTCATCACCGACCGCCCGGCGGAAACAACCCCCGGCAGAGCGCGCAACCGGCTCTCAATCGGCTCGTACGTGGTCGAGAATTGCTGGTCTGGCGGCACCTTGGCGGTCTTGAGGTTGGTGCCGACCATCAAGACGTTGTTGCGGTCAAATCCGATGTCGAGAGTGGCGAGCTTGGCAAAGCTTCGCAGAAACAAGCCGGCCGCCACCAATAAAACCAGCGAGAGCGCCACTTGCGAGGCCACGATCCAATGCCGGCTGCGCAGGCGCCCGGTCGGTCGCTCTCGATCGCCTGGCCTGCCCTTCATCGCCGAGGTCAAAGATACCCGGGTGGCGCGGAGCGCGGGCAACAGGCCGAACAGAACGCTGGTGAAAACGGCAATCGCCAGGGTGAATCCCAGGACGCGGCTATCGAGCGAGAGGTCCAGGAACACCGCATTCCCGGTGGTTGAGATGTAGCGAACCAGCAGGGCGGTTCCCCATCGCGCAAAGAGAACCCCCACCAGCGCCCCCGCCGTGGAAAGCAGCACGCACTCCGTGAGCAATTGGCGAATCAGCCGGAAGCGGCTGGCGCCCAGAGCCTGCCGCACGGCGAGGTCCTTTTGCCGCGCCGCCGCGCGCGCCAGCATCAGGCTGGCAATGTTGGCGCAGGCAATCAGCAGCACCAGTCCCACCACGGCCATGAGCAATTGCAGTGGCCGGTCAAACTGCTCGCCGCAGGCTAGGAAATCCCGTGTGGCGGCCGGAGTTGTTACCAACACCTTATCGCAGGAAATCTTTCTGGTCCGTCCGGAGCCCAATCTTGCGGCAAAGCCGCGTTGAAAGACCTGGGGGGAGAGCACTCTCAGCCGCGCCGTCAACTGGCTCAGGCTCACCCCAGGCTTGATGCGTCCCGCCACGCTCAGCCACCACCAGGAGCGATGATCGAGCCTGGATTCTTTGCCGTCGAAGAGCGCGGCAGCACAGATGGGAATGGCCACGTCGAACTTGCTGCCCACGTCCATACCGTAAAAGCCGGGAGGCGCGACGCCGACGACTTCAAAGGGGTGGGTGCTGAGCGAAAGGGTGCTGCCGATGGCGCTCGGGGCTCCGCCGTAATGCTCCTGCCAGAAGCCGTAGCTCAGTACCGCCGCGCCGGCGCATCCGCGCTGGTCGTCAGAGGCCGCTGATCAAGCGGCCGGCGGCGGGACGAAGTTCCAGGGTCTTGAAAAAGTCGCCGCTCACCCAGATTCCGTTCACGTAGTGTACGGCTCCGCCCTGCGCCAGGTCGAAGCGATCACCGCCCCAGGCGAAGACTCCGGAAAAAACGTCCTGCCGGTCGCGCACTTGTTCCCAGAGCGGATTGGTGAACTCCGTGTTGCCTCTCGCCCGCCAGGTGCGGATTCACCATGCGCTACCAGCCGCAGTTCGTCCGGCCTTTGACACCGGCAACATCCGCAGCATCACCGCATCGATCAGACTGAAAATCGCCGTGTTGGCCCCGATCCCAATGGCCAGCGTGAGAATCGCCACCGCCGTAAAGCCTGGGTTCTTGGCCAGCATCCGAATTGCGAGGCGGATGTCCTGAAGCAGCGTGTCGACAAACCGCACACCCCACGAGTCACGGCAGTCCTCTTTCACTTGCTCAACGCCGCCAAACTTACGCAGCGCCGCGTAACGAGCCTCCTCCGCGCTCATGCCCGCGGCGAGGTTTTGCTCGGTCTGCTTCGCGACGTGGAATGCCAGCTCGTCGGAAAGCTGTTGGTTGAGTTCGTCTTTCCGGAACAACGCGCGCAGACGGCGGTAGAGTTTCATAGTAAGGTACCTTAGCCTTTGTGCCAGTCCGTTAGGAGCGGATCGATTCAAGATTCAAAATTCAAGATTCCGAATCCCCCACAAAACATTGATTTGGTAGCCAACAAAGAGTCCGAACAACCTCAATTCAACGTCGAACATTCAAAATCCCGAAAAGCATGAAACCGAGGTTTGATTTCGAGTTCCAAGAAACATCAAATCGACCTTCGTTCCGAAACTCCAAATCGACATTCGGTCCAAAACTCCGACATACCGCTGAAACGAAATCGTGGTACCCAACACTTGTCCTGACTCTCCCCTCTCGACTCTCCGCCCTCGCCCCTTCCACTCTCGACTCTCGACTTTTGAATCTTGAATTTTGAATTTTGAATCCGAGCCCCTCAGCCTGCCCCGTGCAATCTATAACCTCATCATTCGTGCCTCAGTGCCACCATGGGATCAACCGCGGCTGCTCGCCGCGCGGGGACCAAGCAAGCCAGCAAGCCAGTGGTTACAATGACGAAGGCGACCGAACCGAGCGTTAGCGGATCGACTGGGGAGACGCCCCAAACTTGGCTCGCAATTAGACGCCTGAGCGCGAAGCTTGCCACTTCACCAAGAATGATGCCAAGAGTCACCTGGCGGAGTCCCGTCCGGAGAGAAGCATGGAGAATAGTGCCCCGCGACGCGCCAAGCGCCATGCGGATGCCTATCTCGTGCGTGCCGAGCGACACCGAGTAGGACATGACGGAGAAAATACCGATGGCGACGAACGCCAAACCAAGGCCGGCAAAGATCCCCAGCGTGAACAGGCCAAACCGCGGCTGCGCATAGGAAGAATCATCCAGAGAAGTCTTAACCGACCCGGTATTCGTGAGTGTGATGTCAGGGGCAACGGACCAAACCGCCCTTTGGACACTCGGCATTAACGAAAGGCCGCCCAGAGGAGTCCTCACCAGGAGGATACGTGGACCCGCTGCGGTAATGGAATATGGGAGGAAGGCCTGTGGCAGCACGGCGTTTCGCAGCCCGTCGTTCCTGGTGTCTCCCACCACACCGATGATCTCAAAGAATGCGTTGTGTGGTGCGTCCGGTACACGATCAAGCATCACGAACTTAACCTTTTGCCCGATCGGATCGCCCTTGCCGAAAAACTCGCGTCCTAATGTTTGGTTAATCACCGCAACCAGCCGCGCCGAATCGATGTCACCCGCGGAAAGAAGGCGCCCACGAATCAGCGGCAGTTCCAAGGTCTTGAACCAGTCGGCGCTGCACAGAGCAAACATGGCATCGCGAGGCTTGGACCCTGTCTGTCCCAATACAATGATATTGTCATTGGGCCCCCCAAAATCCGGAGGTACGCTGATGTTCACGGAAGCAGCGTCCACACCCGGAAGCGCCCTGACTCGGTCGAGTATTTCTTCCAGAACCATTTTCTGTCTTTTTGCCGTGTGGTCGCTCCTGCGCAGGAGTTCCACTTGCGCGTGCAGGATATCCTCCGGTTTGAAACCGAGGTCAATATGCTCAAGCGCGAAGAAGGTCCGCATCATCAGACCCGCGCCCACCAGCAAAACGATCGAGAGCCCCACCTCCGCGATAACCAACCCTTCGCGAAACCGTCCGTGCAGCGGGCCCATATTCAGTCCCCTGCCCGCCTCCTTCAGCCGCGCGTCCAGGTCGCCACCCACTGCGTGGAGCGCGGGCGCCAAGCCGCAAAGAAGCGTGGTGATCATCGTGATCCCCGTCGCGAATATCAGCACTTCCGCGTTAAGACGAATCACGGCTGACGATGGGATGGTACCCGCTGGAATTGCGGCTACAACTCCCTTCAAGCTGCTATAGGCGAGGAGCCAGCCGCAAAGGCCACCCGCGACCGCCAACGTCGAGCTTTCCACCAGCAGTTGTTGAATCAGGCGGGCTCGGCTCGCTCCGACCGCGGCGCGAACGGCAATTTCTCTCTGGCGAGTCGTGGCCCGCGCCAGCAGCAAGTTGGCCACATTGCCGCAAGCGATGAGAAGCAACATCATGACGGCCGCAAGCAGGATGTAGAGCAATGGCTTGAACTGCCCCACCTCAGAATCTGCCAGCGTATCCGTCGTCACGGTAAACGGGTTTGAATAAGGCTTATAGATCTTTGACAACCTCTTGCCTATAACCATCAGATCGGAAGCCGCAGCCTGGATACTGATGCCGGGCTTGCGAAGCCCTATTGGAAAAAGGTCGCGGGGCAGATCGGCGTCGCTAACGCTCGCCCCGCTTCGACCCACCCTGAGGGGCAGCCAGATGCTCGCGTCGGCATACTGGAATCGGGGGGGCATGATGCCGATGAGTGTCATGGGCTTGCCATTCAGATTTAGAGTTGTCCCCAGAAGTTTCCGATCTTCATTAAATTCGCTTGCCCACAGCTTGTAGTTCATGACGAAAACGGGTGGAGACTCTGGCTTCGCATCTTCGGGAGTCAACGCGCGGCCCCAGAGGGGTTCCACTCCAAGGAATTGAAATGCGTTCCCCGTAACATAGGCACCCTCAATTCTTTCGGTCCCTTGGGGGCCCTTGTAAAGGATGCTCGTGCCGCCATAGCCGATCATGTCCTCGAAGACGTGGTTCTGCTCCCGGTAATCGAAAAACTCCGGGATCGAGAGTATGCCCCGACCATCTCCGGGACGATCCAGATTCCAGATAAAAAAAGTCGTGTAACGGTCGGCGTTCTTGTACGGATACGGCCGGAGGAGAATGTTCTCAATGACACTGAAGATTAGCGTGCTCGCGCCAATACCCAAAGCCAATGTGAGGACCGCAACGGCCGTGAAACCCGGATTCCTAGCCAACATGCGCACAGCGTAGCGGATGTCCTGAAGCAAGGCGTCGATGAAGCGCACGCCCCAGGAGTCGCGGCATTCTTCCTTCACTTGTTCGACACCGCCGAATTTGCGCAGCGCGGCGTAGCGAGCTTCTTCCGGGTTCATTCCCGCGGCGAGGTTTTGCTCGGTCTGCTTCGCGACGTGGAAGGCCAGCTCGTCGGAAAGCTGCTGGTTGAGTTCGTCTTTCTGGAACAACGCGCGCAGACGGCGGAGAAATTTCATAGCGACACCATCTCAAATCAAGATCGAAGATTCAAAATTCAAGATTCAAGACTCCGAAGGACAATCAATTCAGTACTCAACATTCAAAATCCCGAAACCACACTGAAACCAGGGTGTGCTGAGCCGCCGGAATGTCTCCCCTAGACACTCGACAAGGAAAAATTACACTTCGCCCTGTAGATTGTCAAGGGGGTGAAATTGTCAGGGCAAGATTGCCGGACGAGAAGTAGAGACCAGGTGGAGCGAATCGGTAAAACGACATTTAGTCCGGCCGCCCGAACCGGCTCTTGCACGCTGTGGCGCTCTTTAGCGGGCTATCCACAATGGGCCTTCAGCCCGTGGTCGAGCGGCCACCGAATTTGGCCGTAAGCTGAAACTCCGGTGATGTAAGGCACGCGTAAAATGACTCCAATTGCTTAATCCACTTTTTCGGCGTTCTCAATTTTCACTTTGCCGGCAAAACTGCGATAGACGTGATACGTGTAGCCGCCCACCAGAATCATGCCCACGATCCACCACGCCAATCCAATGCGCAGGCCGTAGTCTCCGGCCTTGGAGTTATCGACGGTGAGCGAGTAAGCGGGATTGGTGCTGGCCGGAAGAATGAGTGGATACAATCCGAAGACGACGCTCGTCAACATGCCGACGATGTAGGCGCAAGATGCCAGGAAGCCTTTCAGGTCATCGTGCTTGCGCATGAACCATGCCATCCCCGCGAGACCGAAGAGCGCGAGCGCGGGGAAAATGTATCCCCACGGGTGAGTAATGAGATTCGCGGGAACCTCCGGCTGAACCTTGAATGTGATGACCGTGAGCACGATGGTCAGGAGCAAGACAATCCACCAGATGCCTTGCGCCAACCGATGCGAGCGGTCGTGGACGGCGCTCTCCGTCTTTAAGGCCACCCACAGCGCGCCGTGCAGCACCAACGTGGCGAGAGCCGTCACGCCGACAATAATCGTGTACCAGTCGAGCACGCCGGTATTGGGCCCCAGGCGGAAATTGGTCCACAGCGCCTCGAAGAAATAGCCCTGATCGTTCAGGGGCACGCCGCGCACGACGTTGCCCAGTGCCGCTCCGTAGAAAACCGCCAGCAGCAGGCTGGAACCGGCAAAGACCACGTCCCAAAACCGCAGCCAGATGGCGCCGGTCAAGTGCGCGCGGAACTCCACCGCAATGCCGCGCAAGATGAGCAGCCACAGAACGATCATCAAGGGCAAGTAGAACCCGCTAAAGCTGGAGGCGTAGAGCGGCGGGAAAGCGAAGTACAGCGTTCCGCCTGCCGCCAGCAGCCAGACTTCGTTGCCATCCCAAACCGGCCCGATCGAGCGGATCACTTGCTGCCGCTCGCCATCATCTCTCGCCACCCAGAGATGAATGGCGCCCGCACCAAGGTCGAATCCATCGAGTACAACGTACATCGCGATCATAATGGCGATGAGGCAAAACCAAACCGTTTGCATGAATGCGCCTCCTCGAGACTTCAGGCCTACTGCCTTCTGCTTACTGCCTACTGCGTTTATGCGTGCTGCGGCCCCTTCTCGATGACTCGATAAACCAGGAATAAGAACAAAATGCTGAGCACGGTGTACATGCCCATGAAGCCAATCAGCGTAAACCAGACGTTGCCCGAGGAAACCTGTGGTGACACGCCGGCTTCGGTGCGCATGAGGCCGTAGATTAGCCACGGCTGACGGCCGAACTCGGCGGTCATCCAACCCGCCGTGTTGGCAATGTAGGGAAACGGCAGCGACAGCATCAAGGCCCAGAGCACGCCGCGCGAATCATAGAGAGTGCCGCGCCACAATTTCCATGCCGCCAGCAGCATGATCGCGATGAAGATGGTCCCCAGTCCGACCATGATGTGGTAGGTGTAATAGAGCAGCGGAATGTTGTCGGGCCAGTCGTGCTGAGGGAAGGCGTCCAGACCCTTCACTTCCGACATCCACCGGCGATAGGTGAGAAAGCTGAGCGCCCGCGGCACCACCAGGGGATTATCCAGACGCCCATTTTGCAAGTCGGGCTGTCCGATCACGGCGATCGGCGCGCCCTTCTGAGTCTGAAACAGGCCTTCCATCGCGGCCAAGGTGGCCGGCTGATGGTTCGCCAACATGCGGCCCTGCGCGTCGCCGGTGGGCATAAGCTGCATAAGCGCAGCCACAAGGCCGGCGATCACGCCCACGCGCACGAAGGTTTTCGCATGGGTCTGGAATTGCTTTGTCAGCAGATAAAATGCGCCGATGGCGGTCATGACGAACGCCCCGGTGATGACCGCGCCGCTCATGTTGTGCGCGTATTGCCAGAGTGCCCAGGGATTCAAGAGCAGCCCCCAGAAACTCGACAACATGATTTCGCCGTGCGGGCCGAGATGATAAGCCACCGGATATTGCATCCAGGCATCGGTGGCAACGATGAGATAGCCGGACATCCACGAGCCGAGGAAGACCAGGAAGGCAGCCCACCAATGGGCCTTCGGACCCAGGCGCTTCTCACCATAGAGGAAGAGCCCGAGGAAACTTGATTCCAGAAAGAATGAGAACACGCCTTCCATGGCGAGCGTCTGGCCAATCACTCCGCCCGCGGACCGCGAGAACTGCGCCCAGTTGGTACCGAACTGAAACTCCATGGGGATTCCCGTGACCACACCCATGGCGAAGTTGATGCCGAAGATGTGCGCCCAGAATCGCGCCGCCTCGTTGTAATGTTCGTCGCCGGTTCGCAGCGCCATCGTTTTCAAAATCACGATGAGCAATGCCAGACCCATGGTGAGCTGCGGGAACAGGTAATGGAAGGTTACGGTGTAAGCAAAGTGCAGGCGATGTACGAGTAATGCGTCATGCATGAGGGCCTCGAATTTGCGGCCGGCGATTTTACGCTTCGGCGGCCGGTGTACTGCGGGGTTGGCGAAAGCGCCAACTCAAAATTCCTGCTCGAAGGCGTATGGGAACGGCCTTGAGCAGAGTGGGACACGGCACGTATTTACTGGCCTCGACGCATCGTGGCAAGCTCGCTCGGACTATTTGTCCCCGTGCGTCCCACCTTCGAAAAAAGCTAACATGGATACATCTTCTCGCGTCGCGAGTCAAGGCTTTGTGCGGGCGGCGGCTTGTTTGCACAGGGCGAAGTGGGACAGGGTGATCTCGGTTTGGGCGCAGGAATAATTCATCCAATTATCGGGAGTCAGAAACGGGCCGGTTCCCACCGTGTAGTAGTCCGCCCATTTTTTGCCCACGCCGGAATTAGGATTGCCCTCATGAATCTCCAAGCTCAGTTGCTTCAGCGTGGCGAGATCGGGGCGTGGACGCCCATACGCCCGCGAGAAAACATATTCGGTCGTCCATGCGGGATCTGGTTTGGTGAGATCCAACTTGAACGTCGCATAGTCGCTGAGCTCGCCGGTGCGCTTATCGTACCAGCCGATCTCCACTCCCGGGTTATTGAAGTAGACTGGGCTAATCGAGGGGGCAATGTGAATGGGCAAGAGCGGTTTCCCCTCCCGGTCGGGAAGGATGCGGAAATCGTCGCGATGAATATGTCCCGCGTAAATCCCGCGCACGACTCCCCGGAAATCTGTCAATTCCGCCACGAACTTTTCTGTGCAGCGCTCGGTCCAAAGCGATTGCGGCTGGCCCATCGAGGATCTTAGCGCGTCGATACCGGGCAGGATGTGCATGACCAAAGTAGCCGAGCCTCCCGCGCGCTTAACCGTGCTCAACACATCTCCCAGCCATTGGAACTGTCCGCCGGGGTCGGGATTGGTTTCGCTGCAGGCCTGAGCATTGCGCGCCGCCCAGCGGTTGCTGTTCAAGATGATGAACTGGTGATTCGCGACCGCAGGGTCGGGCACGGCATAATTCCCCGCGCTTTCGAACGAAGCGGCAGCCGCCGCCCGAGCCCCGGCCGGAAGATCCCCCCAGGCGCGGCTCCAATCCTGTCCCACGTTGTGAAGGAACCCCGTGCTAGGTTCGGAATAATCGCCCTTGTCGGAATCGTTGTTTCCCAGCGCGGCGAAAACCGGCACGCCCGGCAGCGCACTCGAAATCATGCGATCGACAAACGCGATGGTGTCGCTCACGAACTTCGGGTAGGCGTCGTTCCCGCCCCCAACGCATTGGCGATAGCGGACGTCGAAGCTGTGCGCCAGGAAGTCGCCGGTCACAATCACGTAGTCGTAGTGGATATGATTCTCCGCGGCCGTCGCCGCCACATGGTCGAGAGCCGACTTGAGGAGAGGGTAGTTGGTATCGCTGCCGAACTTCGAAAACGACGCGGAGCCGGAGGCGGGGCAACCCTCCTTCAGCTTCGCCCCGAGCTTTTCCATTATCGCGGCGTCGGCGAAAGGGTCGAAGTGAATGTCGGAAAGCAGCAGGAACATCCCCGTCCCGGGATAAGGTTTCAGCGCCGGCGGGTCGTTGGGCAGGCCGAGTGCCAGGGATGTGAGCGCTAAGACAAGGACCAGGGCTTTCGCGGCGGTTCTGCGCAAGTTTTCGCCTCCAGACATGCGGCCGGGGGCAAATGCGGCAGCCCCGCTCCTAACGGTGCAAGTATACACGACTTGCTTACCGCCCTGGGGCGTCGATAGACGACGATAAAAAACATCTCTTCCGCAATTTGGCATCAAGTTTAAGCTGCAACGGCTGAGATCTCAGAAATCAGTGGCTCCCCTTCGCAAATGGGTCGTATGATTCACGACGGGAATCCGCAAAAAACCGGATTGCCCTGAGAAACTGTCGTTCAAAATCTGCAATTTTCTGTAATATGGGCATCGACTGAACAAAAATGTGCGAATCTAAGACATAAAAGTCTGATATTTTTCGGGCATTCTGTCTTGTGCTCCTTTGTTTTCATGCACATTCCGGCTTCGAACGTATTTTTTCTAACATCTTTTTTTGCACTCCTGCCGGAAATGAGCGACGGCAGTTTTTCCGCTAGCCTCCAGCGTCGATTCCCTTGTCCCCGGGCCCCGCCGAACCGCTCCGAGGCCAAAAACTGTTAACCCCTTTTGCTTTCTATGACATTCAAGGTTCGCGGCGATAAGTAGCTTATTTATCAGCAACATTCAAGGTTCGGAGAGAATTTGCGCAATATCAATTTTTAACTCCCCTGTTTTCTAGTACATTCAAGGATACCCCCTCAAATTAGTACCCTTTTTTTTCCGCCCCTGCGCCACGGTGTTTCTCATAACTCCCCTATTTTCAGAATGTTGCGGCCAGCGCCCTATTGTCGGTTTCTGCGCTAACATACTGTGTTTTCAATAACATTCAAGGTTCGCCAGGGCCCGCCGTTCCCGGCCGCAATGTCTTTGCTTGACCTTGTTAAGTCACCTGATTTCATACGCTTGGCTTAGCAGCCTCTAACCTTACCAAGTTCGTGACTTCACTCTAAGCCCTTGCTTTTCATAAACATTCAAGGTTCCCGAGGGGTGCCGAGCGCCGAGGGCTAGGCGCTTGGGGGGGCTAGGCGCTTGGTGACGGAGCCCTCCGGGGTAGCCTGCCGCTTGCTCCGACATTCGTTCTGCGGTGCGTCATTTTACCCACTCGACAATAGTGCTGTAGATATGTAGCACGATGGCGACCAGAGACTAGGGAAATCGGGACAAATTTTCCGGCGGGAGGAGATTTCTGTTGAATTATTTTCGTAGGGGCACCCCTCGTGGCGGCCCACGGGCTGGGGGCCGAATAGGCCCCGGGGTGGGCAGGCACGAGGCCTGCCCCTACGTCGCGATTGAGCGGCTGGCTTCCTGGTTCGTGGAAGGGCACGTGGAACGTGTGAAAAATTCCCTGCCAGAACAATCATATCTCGCGCAGAGACGCGGAGGCGCTGAGGCCGCAAATAGAAATAGAGCAGTTATCTATTTCGAAACCCGGCGCCTCTGCGCGAGATTTTCAATTTCTCCAGAGCTTCGTGGCACCCTTCTCCCCCCGACATCTGTACCTAGCTTCCCTTCTTTCACAGGCCAAGCTCGCTATCCGAGCCAAGGCGCACAAGTTCGAGGTTCTCGTCATCCGGCTTGCGGTAGATCAGAGCGAGATCCGGCCTGATGTGGCAGTCGCGGTGATCGGTCCATTCAGCGCACAGGGGGTGATCGAAATTCCGGCGTGGTAGCGGCGTGTCGTCGGCGCGCAAGTTCACGACCTCCATCAGCACTGCATCCAGCTTATTGCCGTGGCGACCGGATTTTTCTCGCCGGTAGTCGCGCTTAAAGCGGGTGGTGTATTTAACTTCCCTTATTCAGGCTCCGCAGGAGTTTATGCGGCTTGCCGACATTGACGAGTTCGCCCCGGCGCGCAGCTTTCATCGCGGCTACGGTTTCGGCGTTGGGATTGAACGGCTCGAACGGCAGGGCCTTTTCCGCCGCGACGCGCACCAGCAGCAGGCGAAAGGCATCCGAGACGGTAAGTCCGATTTTCTTCAATGCCGCAGCGGCTTCCCTCTTGGTGCGTTCATCGATGCGAGCGCGAACAACGGAATTATCACTCATGGCGTTAACCTCCTCCTGAGCCACGTTGTAGCCCAAGCGCCGGAAAATGTCCAACTCCTCCAACCGAAACCTCCGGGCGGGCCAATGAACCTACCTTTCGTGCATCGAGTGGTCGAAGCGACTGAAAAGTGATCGGGAATACCGTGTCTGGAAGGCGTGAAGAATTCGACTACATTGACCACTGAGACACGGAGGCACAGAGGAAAGCCCTTTCATTTCAGTTCTCAGTGCCTCTGTGCCTCAGTGGTCTTGGTGAGTTGTTGCGCTGGCTGGGGAAGCCGCGCCGACGGTGACAGCACTGCTCCGCCGCTTCTTGGCATTAAGATAAACGGTTCCTGGAACGTGTGAAAAAATTGAATTTGGACCGCTTATTAACCGTGTAACTTATTGAAAATGCGTAATGCTGAAATCGGTAAAACCAATTTTTCACAGGTTCCTGACACCGTCTTCCCCCCCCTAACGCAACACTAGCTACCAAGCAACAATAAACTCCGTCGAGAGCGTCGATATGCCTGAGAAAAAATAGGAAAATAGGGCTCTGTCCCCCTCAGGCTCCCCCTAATTGGGCGTCTTTGGAAGGGGCTGATCGGGGCGCGCCGAGAGGACCTTCGTTTCCACATGGAACAGCCGGAAGTCTGAGTAGCGATGGACGTTTTGGTAAAGTTGATCGTTCATTTCCGTTGTGACAACGACTTCTTGGGGAAGCCAAAGAGGTGACACGGTCTGCGGCAAACTTGTCTCACCGAAGCGCAGTTCCGTAGTCTGTTTTTCCAAGCCGATGTCGGGACGCGGCGCCAGCAAATCCGTCCTCAACCGAACGATTCGAAAGCTCGCCTCGTCGATCCACGCGATTCCTTGATACAAGATCAGAGCAGATATCCCCTTGGAAATGACCTTGCCCGTGACCGTGGCCCATCCCGGTATCTGGGCGAACGCCACGAGGTAACACCTGAGCCCGCCGTTGGTCTGTTGACCGAGATAACGGAACCGCGATGCCGGCCGATTCGAAGGAAGGAAATGCAACCATACGGAGGCAAAACCACGTGTGAGCATATAACCCTCCTCCTGATCTTGCACCTCCATCCCGGTTCCTTCCGCCCCTGAACGATATTCCTCCACGGTGATTTTTGCGTTTTGCCGGTGGACGACAATCATGTAATCAAATTCACGTCGACGCTGATCCTTCGAACTGCCCTGATCGCGCGGCTTCTTCAGGATTACGTCCTCACGCAAAATCAGGTCCGGCATCCTGCCCAACAAGTCCTCAGCCACCTCTCCGGATTTGTCCAATATGAAATCCAACTTGTCTTGGTTCCCGGCGGGTTCTAGCCCTTGGAGTTCTGGCGCTGCCCTCAGAAGGTCGGGAAGAGAGTAGTCAAGTAGCGGTCTCGCGTCCTCGAAGTAAGACTGCTCGCTTGTGTCCATATCCTCAGTCTGGGCCACCAACAAATGCCACTGGGTGAACGCAAGCACGGCCAACGCACCTGGCAAAATAAAGACGCGGACCGAATAGGCCGGACTTGCCCGACTCAGCTTCATCACACCCGCCTTTCACGTGAAAATAGTAAACTGGACTTCCATATTGACCTGCCGGTCTACCCAGATTGTACCCCTATCCCCCTGCAAGTCCAGCGATTCAACCAAGCGGGTAGCAGGCATTGCGCGGACGGGCTGGAAGCGGGGGAAACGGTGTCAGGAACATGTGAAAAAACTGGTTTTGCCAACTTTCGCACCACGTATTTTCATCAGCTTACGTTGTGGGTAACTGATGGAAATTCAATTTTTTCACATGTTCCAAGAACCGTTCCCGTTCAATACCTTTTTTGGGGCTGCCCGGAGGGACGGGGACTGGCACGCGTGTCCCTATTTTTCCAATTTTCTCTGTCTCGGTTTTGGGGTGCACTCCATACGCGTGTCCCTCTTTTCCCCTATTCTGCGGACCAATTCTCGCCTACTGGCATGCGTGCGAAGCTTTGGAGTGCGGCAGCTTGCTGCCGCTTTTTCACCAGCCAGCTTGCTGGCTGGCGCCTCCCACCCTAAGCCAGTGTTGCTGGACGGAAATAGTACTCGTGTTCGAAACACTGCGAGCAAGCTCGCGAGAAGGAAAGCGGCAGCAAGCTGCCGCACTCTAAAGCTTCGCACAAAAGCTTCGCACACCCGCACCGGCGCGGCCACTCAAGGCCTATGGCACCGCCCATCCATAAACTCGCCTGAAACCTGGGCAAAAGCCTGCCAACTTTGCACCTCCTATTCGGCTGAAAGGGGAGGAAACGGTGTCAGGGGGAGGAAACGGTGTCAGGAACATGTGAAAAAATTGAATTTGGACCGCTTATTAACCGTGTAACTTATTGAAAATGCGTAATGCTGAAATCGGTAAAACCAATTTTTCACATGTTCCAGGAACTCGTTTTCTTTCTGTTTTTCTTCCACAAGTTTTTCCTTCATCCCACAGACAGCGGCGGGCCTAGTAGCTCCAAACCATAGGCGCGGTAAACTTCCGCGTCATTGAGGTATTCTCCATTCTGATTACGCTTCGCGTTGTCCCGAAAGAAGGCCTCCATCTTGTTGGCGGGTGCGAACGCGATGAGTAGCCTGCCAGGCGTATCGCCAACAAACGCCCACGCGTGGGGCACTCCCCGAGGTCCAAGAACGGAGTCGCCGGGCTTGAGGCGAAAACGGTCAGAACCAATCTCGGCGATGTAGTCACCTTCGATGACGTAGAACCATTCATCCTCATTATGATGCAGATGACGCGGTGGACCACCCTTTTTGGGACTCGTATGCTCCATCACAAAGAGGTCGCCGCGGCTCTCCTTCGTCAACACCTTGAAATCTGTTCTGCTGACCCCGATCGCGTGGTGCTCTCCAAGCCGGTCCTCCCCACGGGAAAGGCGAACCGCCTTTGCCGGGGCGGGAGCGTTGGTCTGCCCGATTAAAGCCAAAGGAGAAGCCGCGATCGCTGCCGCTGCGCTGAGAAAAGAACGACGTTCTATCGTCATTTGTAATCCTCCAGGGTCTCGACTTTGCTTTAGTTTACGCGATTGTACACTTTCCTGGCGCGCGCTGCCGAATCCCGCTTTGACGTTCCAAATTTCGTGAGAACTCTCGTTAAGACATACTCGGCCGATTGGCAACTTCGCCAAATTCGTCATCCTCAAAATACTGGAAAATCCCCTGCGGGGCGACGACGTTGAACACAACGTGGGTGGCACCCCGATGCATCGGCGTGCCACCGTTAAGAAGCCGGGGACGTGTGAAAGAATTAGGAAATAAGCCTTTCACCACTGAGGCACAGAGGCACTGAGAACCGAAATGAAGGGACTTTCCTCTGTGCCTCCGTGTCTCAGTGGTCAATGTAATCGATTTGTCCACACCTTCCTGACACCATTCCCCCCTCTGACACCAATTCCCCCTCGAAAACCAGTATAACGAGGGGGTCCTCCTCCGACTGGGGCGTTTGCAATAGAAGGGCCGCGGTACGCTTGCTCAGATTATGCTACACAGGAATGGGATTCGTCTGAACACAGCCGCGCTGAGCGCGAAGGACGCGACCGCGCCCATAGCGGTAAGGATCACGAACTTAAGAAGCGGGTGCCAGTATACATGGTGCAGAATCCGAGCGGCGAGAATGAGAATCGGTGCATGCTGGTGGAATCCGACAGCCATTTTCTGGCGTTGGTGCGGTACGTGGAACGGCGCGCCGGGGCGGAGCTGAGCCAGAAATGGAGCAACTCCAGGGCTGTGGCAGCAGCTACCACAGCCCATGGCGCTTTGCTCGCAATCAGATTTCCCATTCCGCGAGAACAACTAAGTGAACACTGCTGGGGCTAACCCAGGTCGGCGCCGCCATCCACCATGTAAACTCCACCGATGCAGAAGCTGGCCTCGTCGGTGGCCAGGAGTGTCGCCATACCGGCCAAGTCGCCGCCCACACCCAGCCGGCCCGCGGGGATTCTGGGGATATACTTGTTGCGCGCTTCCGGATCGGAAAATTCCTCGGCATTCATCGGCGTGTCCGTGGTGCCGGGCACAATGGCGTTCACGCGAATTCCATTGCGCGCGTAGTCGGCAGCCATCGAGCGCATCAGCGCGAACACCCCGCCCTTGCTGGCGCTGTACGCGGCGAGACCCGTAAATCCGCGGATGCCGGTTCGCGAGGCAACAAAAATAATGTTGCCCTTGCCCTCTGCGATCATGTGAGGAATCGTATACTTTGCGCACAGCCAATATCCGCGCAAGTTGGTGTTCATGGTGCGGTCCCAGACCTCATTCGTGACTTCGTGGGCGCGGGTGTCTCCGTGGCTGATCAGAATGGCCGCGTTGTTGACGAGAATGTCGATGCGGCCAAAGCGTTCGATGGCAGTTTGCACCAAGGCTTTCACCTGGTCTTCGGAGGACACGTCGGTCGGCACAAAGATCCCTTCACCGCCCTGGTTCTGGATAGCCTGCGCCGAGGAGTTCCCCCGCTTCGGGTCGATCTCCGCCACGACGACCTTTGCCCCTTCTTGTGCGTACTTGAGCGCGATCGCTCCTCCAATACCCGCCCCGCCCCCGGTCACTATTGCCACTTTATCTTTTAAGCGCATTCGTCCTCCTCGCCTCCTCTATAGTTTGGTCCTGATCTGTTACGGGGTTGGCTTTTTCCGATGAAGTTGCCTCTCCCGTGAATCGCAAATTCGCCCTTTCAAATTGGACTAAAAGCGTGTGTTCGGGAGTCTACGCCTCCGAGACATCGCAGGTGGATCACGCCGGCAGAGTTCGCAGCCCGTCCCGTCCTTCTTTGCAGACGTCCAACGTCGCGGCGCAGGACTCCAAGCTCAATGCGTTCCCGACGTTGAATGTCCGGCCGTGTCGACCAAGTAGAGGACGGCGTCTCCGCTGAACGGCGGAGTGAACTCATGCGCGGATGATCCGGCGGGAACGGACTCTCCCGGAGTCGCGGTCCCCGTCGCCGGGTTAAACCATTCTACCGCCAGGGTTCTGGCGCTGGACATCGCCGATAGATCCACCGTAAACGAACCCCCGGCCGGAGCATAAACCAGGTACTCTGCGCCCACAGACGGCGTTTGGGCGAGGCAAAAGCCGGTTGAACTCAGCCTGTCGCGGGGAGCAACTTGCGAAAGGTTCAATTTGTGGGAATACCGTAGAACGTAACCGAGATTGTCCCGCACATTGTCCCATCGCGGGTCAGGCGCACGGCAAATGGAGTGGGTGGGAGAGATACACAAGTTCCGGTTCTCGCGCGTCAGATTAACCAAATAGGGGTCCATGAACAGCACCTGATTGCCCGTGGTAAAGTTTTCCCAGGCATAGTTGCGGTTCTCTTGCGGCGTGTCCTTCCAGATTCCAAAGTAGGAATGATCGCTGTCATTAATATTAACCTTGCAAGCAGGTTTTCCCGCGCCGCAGGACGAGGCGGGCGAAACGATCGTGGACGGTGCAACCCAGTCCGCATCGGAGTTGTAAAGTACGGAATCCCAAGCCCCGATCAGCGCCGCATATCCGATGGGGTGATGATGCGGCTTGCCGGATTCATATTCTCGAATGTGCGCAATCTGGTGGGCGTTCCACCAAACGGAATTGGGGGGGGCTTCCTCGGAAACCACCCAAAGCACGTTCGGCATATCGTTAAGAGTGTCGATCACCTTTTCCACATACGCATCCTGGACCTTGGTGATGGCGTTGGGCGCGGTCATGGTGACGGCGTTGATCCCCTGCCGGCCACTCACGTAACCGTCGTCCACGCCATTAATGTTGTTCGCTCCTGTCATCGGATAACCGTCGCTTGGGCAGCGGAAGATGTTGAGAAACTCTCCTGTAAACAAATAGACTCCCGCGTAGATGCCGGCGTCATAAAGGGCTTTCACCCGCGTCCGCAAGCGGTCGAAGTAACCCTGGTCGAATTTCGTGAGATCGAATTTCATTCCGCCGTCAGTTGCCGTCCCTGGACCTGTCCTTTTCCATGGAAGGGGGCTAATCGTAAAACCCGAAGGTGCCGCCGAGGAAATACTGCCGGACTTCGCAATTTCCACCGTCCACAACAAGGTAAAATTGTGCCCGTGCGCGGTAAGAAATTTGACGAATGCGTCGAAATCCAAGGTCTGGACCGCCCCCCCAGCGCCCCAGTCTTGGAGCGTGTTCCAGGTTTGCGATCCATTAAGGATAAGGGCCTTGCCGTTAGCGTCCTGGAAATAGTGCGGATTGCTCGAGACCGTCAGTTCCCCGGTGATCGGCTGGGCGGATGACCCTGCCGCAGATTGCGCCTTGAGTCGAATGCCGGAAAAGGTCACGGCAACGGAAATTGCAAGGACGAGCAGGAATGGAAGGCCATTCCATCTTCGGACAATGAATCCATCCATATATCGCCTCCAAAGCCCCCGCCGTCAGGCTGCGAATGGAAAGTCCCCGCATATCTTTTACCATCGGGATGCCGCGCTCGCAACTCAGACTTTTCAAGCCGGCATCCACCACAATGCGCTCCCCCTCAGTCTTGCTCAATACCGATGTGAGCGTGCGCAACGGCGGCGATAACCTCGCGTTCGACAGCGATGGGGTGATTTCGAGGAGAAAGGCGCCGTTGCGGCGAGTGTGGATGAACTGGTTGGCGGGTCGGCGGCGCAAGGAAAGGCCGCAGAGTACGAAAGGACGGGCTTAATAAGCGATGGTCTGCTTGCGATTCTCCCGTTGCTCACGAACAAGCTGGATGGCCTCAAGTTGTTTGAGCCGGCGTTTCGAGATGCTAATTACGGGGAAGCAGGCCATAGGGGCCTCCGCGCGAAACCTGTACCGCCCTGAAACACTTTCCACCCCACGAGACACCCCGCCAGAAAAGCCGCGCATCTCCGCGGCTGCGTTTTCACTGTATTTGATAGAAAGCGCTCCCAGTTAGCGACACAACCAAGCGTCCCCTACTCGTGGAGAACCGCGTGCAATCTGCTTAGGCGTTCGATTGCACCAGGCTACAGGCGCAATCCAAGATCTCTCTACCGGCGGAGCCACTTATCTAAGTGACATTGGCGAAGCAATGGCCCAATCCGGGAATGCCCGTCGCGGGCTCCGCCAAGAAATCACAAGGAAGATGGTCCAAATCAAATGCAAGTTACTCAGAAGGGTCTTTGACGCGGGTTTCACAAGCAGGGGCAATAGCCAGAAACTCTTCTGGTTCCTAAATATGACCTCAATGACCATGTCGTGGGCTTCCTTGCGCAATCGTCTAGAAGCCAAGCTGATTAGCCCTTTGGCCCGGAACACCCTCTGGGCACTGGGTGGGTCTGGGATGCGCCTCCTAATCCAGGCGGTGTACTTCATCATCATTGCGCGCTGCCTTGGACCGGGGCAGTACGGTGGATTCATCGCCGCCACAGCGCTCATGGCGGTAATGTCGCCTTTTGTCGGTCTGGGATACGGGTTCTTGCTCATCAAGAATGTGTCACGGGACAGGCGACTGTTCTCTGAGTACTGGGGCAATGGCTTAGTCATGACGCTCGTTTCGGGGAGCGTGCTCACCTTTCTTGCCATGACAGTTTGCCGATTGGTGCTTCCGCGCTCGATTCCGATGCTGGTCATCGTCCTCCTCAGCATTTCCGACCTCATCTTCATGAAGCTTCTGGACTTGGGGGCATTGGCCTTTCAAAGTGTCGAGCGTCTATCGGGAAACGCCAAGTTGAACGTCGTGTCAAGCCTAACGCGCCTCGTCGGCATCGCGGGTTTGGCACTCGCTGTTTCTCATCCAAGCGTAATGGCGTGGTCAGCAGTCTACCTCGCAGGATCAATCCTAGCGGGGCTAATTGCCATTGGCTGGGTCACATTCAGCCTAGGAAAACCAAAATTGGCGCTGCACCGCATCCTGGGAGAAGGTGCCGAGGGCTTCTATTTTTCGGTCAGCCTGTCCGCTCAGACGATCTATAACGATATCGACAAAACTATGGTGGCAAGGCTTGCAACCCTCGAGGCCGCGGGCGTCTATGCCGCGGCCTATCGCCTTGTTGACGTTGCGTTTATCCCCGTGCGAGCTCTCTTGAGTGCTGCCTACCCCAGCTTCTTCCGCGTTGGCAAGGGCGGTCTGGGAGCAACCATTCAGCACAGCCGACGGCTGCTGGTACGGGTCATCCCTTACTCATTGGCTGCGTCTGTGACTTTTCTGATCGGCGCACCACTGATGCCGCGCATTCTCGGGCACCAATATGCCGAAATTACGGAGGCCCTACGCTGGCTCGCCTTGTTGCCGGTATTGAAAACAGTGCATTTTTTCATCGCTGATGCGCTTACCGGGGCAACTCACCAAGGAACTCGGACGCTCATCCAGGTCGGCGTGGCGGCCTTCAATGTTCTGATCAATTTGTGGATTATCCCGGCTTACGGGTGGCGAGGTGCGGCGTGGTCGAGCATTGCGAGTGATGGACTCTTGGCACTGAGCATGTTGTCTATCGTCGCCTTATTACGCCGCCGTGAGCGGTTCGCGGACGGCCCGTCGGCCGTTGCGGGGGTCCTTGCGTGTTGACACCCGCAAAGTAAGGGAACTTTCAGTTTTAATCTGTATGTTTTTGTTGGACCGAACCCAAGAATTCACTTGTTATGCTCAAACATATCGAAAAAATGTTCGTTGTCGCCATGCTCTTTTATAGCACAAGGGCGATATTACCATTCATTTTGGGTAACACCGGTGACATTGCTCGGGAAGAGGGGAATCCATTGGCATTCGCGGTCCAGACGGCTTTCTATCTGGTGGCGTTCTCTTTCATTGCCCGCCAGTGGCGGACGGTCTTGCGGGGCGCGTGGAATGCTAAGTGGATCCTCTTACTTGCCTTCGTCGCATTGATCTCAACGGTATGGTCACAACACCCACTCCTCACACTGAGACGGAGCGCGGTGATGCTCGGGACAACAGCGTTTGGGATCTACTTCGGAAGCCGTTTTACAGTTCCCCAGCAGTTGCGTTTGGTGGGTTGCGCCTGCGCTCTTATCGTATTCACGAGCTTCTTCATGGCGATATTCCTTCCGCACTATGGCATCGATCACGATCGGTGCGTCGGTACTTGGCGGGGTGCATTTACGCATAAGAATACACTCGCAGGGGCCATGGTCCTCTCGGTACTGGTGTTTTACTTCGCGCGACCGCCGGCTTACCGGTGGGTGCGCTGGCTGGGAATCACTGGGGCATTGTGCCTACTGGTGCTCTCCCACTCGGCCACAGGCGTCGTGGTATTTACAATAATGGTCTTGATCCATCCCCTATACCGACTTGTGCACTCGAAGCTCACTGTCGCCATCCCCATCAGCATTGTTGTTGGAATTGCCGCCGTCGGATCAGGCTTCCTGCTCTGCGCGATTCTACCTTCGCTGCTCGGAGTGCTCCAACGCGATCCCACCTTGACGGGACGGACCGAACTCTGGCGCGCGATCCTGCTCGTAATCGCGAGGCGGCCATGGCTCGGTTATGGATTCAATGCCTTCTGGATGACAGACGGAGCATCCGCAACGGTAGTGCAGCACGTCGACTGGTTTGTAATGGGCGGACACAACGGTTTCCTTGACGTCACAATTGACTTGGGTATCCTCGGACTTAGCATCCTGGTTGCGGGCTATGTGGTCCTCTGGCGCCGCGCCTTGCATCTCGCGCGGAAAACCACCGGGGTAATTCCAACCTGGCTTTGCACGTACCTAGCTTTCATATTCTTCTCCAATTTGACCGAGAGCACGATACTTCACCAGAACAACATATTTTGGATCCTATACACCGCGACGGCGGTCTCGATTTCTCTCCAGACCTCCGCCTCAGCCGACCGTCGCAGGTACTCACCGTCGGAAGCGATTTTACCTGAACTGCCTGCGGTTGCAGGTTGAGGAAAACGGTCATGGTCAACATTAATTCAGAATCGCAATCATCAATGAGCATCAACGCCCGGGTCGAGGAGACCAAAGTGCCGACGCAGATCGCAATCTGCATCCCAACCTACAAGCGGCCCGAAGGTCTGCGCCGCTTGTTGGCAGCCCTCGGAGCACAGGAACCATTACCTGGTTGCCAGGTTACGATCGTCGTCGTGGATAACGAAGGCTCATCGCAGGCGAAGGAAATCTGTGACGAATTTGCGTCTCAGTCGAGGTATCCACTTCGCTACTGTTGCGAGCTTCAACGAGGTCTGTCACGTGTAAGGAATAAGGCCTTCGAGATTGCAGCGGGATTTGCGGACACCCTTGTGTTCATCGATGATGACGAAGTGCCATCCCGAGAGTGGCTTAGACATCTCGTGGCCTGCCAGCAGGCTTATGGAGCCGATGCTGTCTCCGGACCGGTGATCCCACACTTTATGTCCGAAGTCCCGAGATGGATCAGCACCGGGAGGTTCTTCAATCGCAATCGTTACGCGACCGGCAGGTCGCTGCTTTGGGCCGGAGCAGGTAACGTATTGGTACGCAAGGAGGTGTTCGACCGCATCGGGCTCTTCGATGACCGCTTCGCTTTAACCGGCGGCGAGGACACTGACTTCTTTACACGGCTCTCGCAATTAGGAGGGCTCATCTGCTGGGCCGACGAAGCGATTGTGGAGGAATGGGTCCCAGCCTCTCGTACGACTTTGAAATACATTCTTCAGGGGGCATACCGGATAGGAATGAACGCGGGCTTGCGCGCTCGTAAATCCAAGTCGCCTGCGATGACATTGAGGTGCGTTGTCCGTGGTGCCCTTCAGGGTATCGAGGGGATCTGCCACCTACTTGCATCTCTGACTTACGGAAGGGCTGAAGCGGCTAAGGGTTTACAACTTCTGTATGGCTGCTCGGGCGTTATCACCGGCCTAGCCCGGATCTCTCACCAAAAAATTGAAAAAGGCTGTCTCTTCTGGCATAAGTAATTTGTCGAGAAAAACTTGCGCCAGAGAATGGAGACAGCCTTATGACCACAGAGTGTAACGGAAAACTTTTTGAATTTCATCCCTTAGGACGGCGGGAAGTGCGGGCGGATTTTAGCGGTGGGGTGATCACCAGCGATGGCGGCGGTTTGCTGCTGCGGGAGGTGGAGAAGCGGACGGGAATCATCGCGCGGTTTGCGGCAGTGCTTTCAGGATCATCGCGAGGCGCAGCGGATCGAGCACCGAGTGGAGGAGTTGGTGGCGCAGCGGGTATACGGGTTGGCGCTGGGATACGAGGATTTGAACGATCACGACGAGCTGCGGCGGGATCCGCTGCTGGCGGTGTTGGCGGAGAAAGCCCGATCCCACGGGAGAGAGCCGGGTGCGGGAGCGGGATCGGGGGAAAGCGCTGGCGGGCAAGAGCACGCTGAACCGTTTAGAACTGACGAAGGCGGAGGTAGGAGAGAAGGAACGCTACAAGAAGATCGTGATGGATCAAGCGGCGGTGGACCGGTTGCTGGTCGAGGTGTTGCTGGAATCGTACGCGCAAGCGCCGGCCGAGATCGTTCTGGATTTGGATGCCACGGACGATCCCCTCTACGGGCGGCAGGAGGGGCGGTTCTTTCATGGCTACTATGGGGATTATTGTTATCTGCCGCTGTATATCTTCTGTGGGGATGCGCTGGTGTGCGCGCGCTTGCGGACCTCCGATCACGGGGCGGCGGCGGGTTGCGTGGAGGAGTTGGAGCGCATCGTGCAGCAGATTCGCCAGGCTTGGCCGGAGGTGAAGATCATTCTCCGGGGCGACTCGGGATTTTGTGGGGAAGAGCTGATGAAGTGGTGTGAGGATCACGGGGTCGACTATGTGCTGGGCGTGGCGAAGAACGAGCGGTTGAAGGCGGAGATCCAGGGGGAGATGGTGCAGGCGGCGGCCGCGTTTGCGCAGACGGGGAAGGCGGCCCGGGTATTCCAGGAGTTTGACTATCAGACGCGCGACAGTTGGTCGCGAGCGCGGCGGGTAGTGGCGAAGGCGGAACATTTAGAGAAGGGAGCCAATCCGCGGTTTGTAGTGACCTCGCTGTCGGCGGAAGCCTGGGAAGCGCGACGCTTGTACGAAGAGTTATATTGCGCGCGAGGGGAGATGGAGAACCGCATCAAGGAGCAGTTGATGCTGTTCGCGGACCGCACGAGTACGGCGTGGATGCGCAGCAATCAGATCCGGCTGTACTTTTCCTCCATCGCCTATCTGCTGCTGGAGGCGCTCCGGCGGCTGGGCTTAAAGGGAACGGAGTGGGCTCAGGCGCAGGCGACGACGATTCGGTTGAAGGTGCTGAAGATCGGAGCGCTGATACGAGTGACGGTGCGGAAGGTTTCGATCGCGCTGGCCGGCGGTTACCCGTACCAGGAAGTCTGGGCCAGCATCTGGGCACGGTTGCAGCAGGTGCCCGTGCGGGGCTGAAATCCCGCCACGCCGAAGGCCCTGGCTGCCAAAGATATTCACAGGTGGAAGTGTGCCGAATCTCCGCTCGAAGTGCTTTGTTTTCAGGAGGGGGAGGGGCCGAAAACGGGGCCATGGTCACAAGTAGTTGTCCACAGTCGCTTTTTGGACTCCGTCAGCATCCCAGAGGATCCGCCGTCGAGATTCGCAGTGCCCTCGAAGCCCGTCCCAAGAAACTGGTGAGAAAAGCGGGCTAGTGTGACCGTTCTAGTGATCGGGGTGGGTTTATAAACCAGAACATCGCCAATACCATCGACGTTCAAAACTTCGGAACTGGGTCAGTTTCCGGATTGCCGACGATCCAGCAGGTGGGTAACTTTAGTTAAACTCTGGGCCGCCTATCGCGGGTAATGATCGGGGGCATCGGGTCAGATGCCTTCAACCTTACATGGAAGCGCGGGACCCGCAATGGGCTTCAAATCCGTGTGTTCAACACAGCCGCGCTGCTTCAACATGTTTGTTCCCGCGACATGGACGAAACGCTCAGGCGCTGTACCCTGGAGGCGGGACGAAGGCGCCGATCTCGTCGCTTAGCAGAGCCGCAAACTCAATCGGGGTCGCATCTTCCCAGAAAGGTCCCAAGATCTGGATTCCGACGGGCAGGCCGGAAGAACATAGGCCGATGGGCGCGGCGGTGGCCGGGCATCCGGTCAGGGTTGCGGTCACCATCCACGGCATAAGCTGCATGTAGGGACGATCAACATAGG
The DNA here is from genome assembly GCA_963808085.1 of uncultured Acidobacteriota bacterium. Classification (GTDB taxonomy): domain Bacteria; phylum Acidobacteriota; class Terriglobia; order UBA7540; family UBA7540; genus Bog-366. The sequence continues at coordinate 5,132 of CAWEFC010000022.1, read as the reverse complement.
GAGTGTGGATGATGCGCGTAGAGATGTCGCTGGTGTGGTCGTGGTGGATGGCGACGGTAAAGCAGGCCGGCATCAGGAATACGTCAATCTGTTCAAAGTATTTTTGCCAAAGGGCGCGGAAGGCCAGTTGCCGAAAGTGTTGCTGTTGCCAGTCTGCGTACGAGCTGAGCGCGCCGGCGGCGGAAGGATCTTGCGGATTCTGCTGATAGCTCGTGCGGTCGGCCTCCTGCACCTGGGTGCCCTCGACGCTATAGTAGAAAGCAGAGAGAAGAAACATGAAGTTGTTGTACGCTTCGCTCAGGTCGTAGCCCGCCGGCCAACCCGGCCTCAACCGGGCTCCCGTGTGCTCGATCGCTTTGACGGCTCCTTCGAGAAGCGGCCGAACTTCGGAAGTCGGGCTCGCCATCGGACTGTCGAAAACATACCCTACCCGAAATTCTTTCAATGAACGCTTCCGGGGCGGCGGTAATTTCCAGGACCAGGCCTTCCGTTTGTATCCCTCGGGACAGCCCAGGACATTGAGCGCGGTCATCAAATCGCGCGCGCTTCGCGCCATAGGGCCGGCTACTGCGAGCCCCGTTGAGAAGCCGGGCGATTCAAGGCTGCCGCCTGGAAGGAGGCCATCCGTGCTGACCAGATCGAGAGTTGGCTTGTGAGAGAAGATTCCGCAAAAGCTTGCCGGGACGCGCAAGGAGCCGCCGATGTCACTCCCAATGCTCAGATAGGACAGGCCTGCAGCGAGGGCAGCGGCGCTCCCACCGGAAGACCCGCCGGGCGTGCGCGTCAGGTCCCACGGGTTATTTGTGGTGCCGTAAATGTCATTAAAGGATTGCCAGTCCTTCAAATTCAGCGGAACGTTGGTTCCACCGATCAAAACGGCTCCGCTATCGAGCAGGCGCTGGACGGCGGCGGAGTTCTCGCGCGCCTTCGACCCCTTCAGGGCGACAATCCCCCAAGTGTCCGGCTCGCCTTTTACACCGAACGCTTCCTTCACGCAAACGGGCACTCCGTGGAATGGTCCAACTTGACCGCCCCTCAACAAGGCGGCGTCCGCAGCGCGCGCTTGCGCCAGAGCCTGATCCCTCATCTGGTAAGTGAATGCGTTGACTTTCGGATTGTACCGGTCAATGCGTGCGAACGTGCGGCGAGTCAGTTCGAGGGAGGAAACTTGCTTCGCCTTGATCCTCCGAGCCACCTCAAGCGCCGGGGCGAAATCGAGATCGGCCGAGGGTGCCGAAAATGCGCGTGGAATCCTTCCCGCAGCCACAAAGGCAGACATGGAAGCCAGCAGTTCGCGGCGCGTCATGCACCCAGCCTAACCCAGTTTCTATTGTGCTGCAAGTTACTTTGGGAATTACTTTGTCAAAGCTCTTTAGAAATGTCCCCTTTCTTACCTCGTTAGAAGTGTCCCCTTTTTTTGTTTTTGGTTTTTGCTTTTCTTTTTGCATTGGTTCTTGTTTTTGTCGTTGGCCCGGCCCTGCCAACCTTCGGGACATTCGCAAGAACTTTGAACGGCGTTTCGCTCAAGGTGAATTCGTTCAAGTCGGTGAAGCGTCTGACCATTCCATCCGCCGTTCCTTCACCACCGCCCGGATGCTCGCCTATGAGCGTGACAACGTCGCCATGATGCACAAGGGACAAAATCTCGACACTCCCTTGGTCCAGGCTGCGACCCTCCATCGTGTCGCGGGAGAACTCAGGGCTCTCAATGAATCGCAACGTAAGGCCGTTCGAGAGGTTCTCGAATCACGTGACCAGATCACGGGACTTCAGGGTGCTGCCGGCAGTGGCAAGACAACGGCTTTACGGGCAATTCGCCAGGCTGCCGAGCGCGAAGGGTATCGAGTTTCCGGTTTTGCGCCCACATCGCGAGCGGCCCACCGGCTGGAGGAGGCCGGAATCCAGGCCACAACCTTGCAGAAATTCTTGCTGCAAAAGTCGGCCACGGATGCCGCCCAGCGTCAGCTCTTCGTACTGGATGAATCGAGCCTTGCAAGCACGCGACAGGTCCATGATTTCTTCAAACGCCTAACTCCCCATGACCGTGTCCTGCTGGTTGGCGACATCCGTCAGCACCAGGCCGTGGACGCGGGCCGGCCCTTCGAGCAGATGCAAGATGCTGGCATGCGGACCGCCCGGCTCGATCAGATCGTCCGGCAGCGAGATGCCGGACTTAAACGCGCCGTCGAATCCATGGTCCAGGGCAAGACGCTCGACGCCGTGAATCAACTGGTGGAGCAACGCCGCATTCACGCAATCTCCGACCCGGAAGAACGCCTTAAGTCCGTCGCCCGCGAGTATCTCAAGCACCCTGAAACGAGCCTGGTCGTCTCCCCGGACAACCCGAGCCGTCTGGAGATTAACCGTCAGGTTCACCAAATCCTTCAGAGCCAGGGCAAGGTCGCCGGCACGGATCAACAGGTCAAAATCCTCGTAAACCGCCACCAGTTAACCGGCGCGGACCGGCAGTGGGCCGCGAGATATGAACCTGGTGATGTCATTCGTTACACGCAAGGTAGCCGCCGGATTGGCGTAAAGGCTGGGGAGTATGCGGCGGTTACACAGATGGACAAAAACCGGAATCTGTTAACTGTCCGCCGCGAAAACGGGAAGGAGATTACCTACGATCCCAAACGGCTCCGCGGCGTGAACGTTTATCAGCAGGAGGAAAGGCGGCTTGCAAGGGGGGACCGAATCCAGTTCACGGCGCCTTTCAAGGCGGCGAACATCGCGAACCGCGAGTTGGCCCGCATTGAAAGCATCGACCGAAAAGGGAACTTGCGTCTGCGCTTGGAATCTGGAAGGACGGCCCAATTTAATCTCCGGGATCATCCCCATCTGGACTATGGCTATGCGATGACCAGCTATTCGAGCCAGGGACAGACCGTTGACCGCGTCATCATTCATGTACCCGAGGAGGGAATGAAGAACCGAGACCTCGTCAACCAACGGTTCGCCTATGTGGCGCTCTCGCGGGCGCGCATGGATGCCCAGGTTTACACCCATGATGCGAGCACCCTTGCCGACCGGCTCAGCCGGGACGTATCGAAGTCCGCCGCCCTCGACTCCGGGTCCTTCCGGCAATCAGGGCATTTTGCCTTCAAACAAGGCCAGCAACGAGTGCAGGAGCAGGCGCAAATATGAAGGGCTTCGAGTTGATTCTTCCGTTCTTACGACCCATTGAGTCGCTGATTTTGGACGCGGACATCAGCGAAATCATGGTCAATGGGCATGATCGCGTTTTTGTAGAGCGCCAGGGCTATCTGGAGGCCGTTCCGGGACTTTCTCTCACGGAAAAATCCTTGATGATCGCGGTTAAGAACATTGCCCGGCGACTCGGTGACGATATTTCGGAGGCCAAGCCCATCCTCGACTCCCGCCTACCTGACGGCAGCCGTGTGGCTGCCGTCATCCCGCCCTGCAGCGTCAACGGGGTCACTCTGACTATTCGGAAATTCAACGCTCGGCATTTCTCAATCGACGACCTCGTTCGAATCGGAACCCTGCCCCAAAGCTTGGCCTCCGAACTTGCCAATCAGGTCATTCAGCACCGGAATATCCTGATCAGCGGGGGGACCGGGACCGGGAAAACGACGCTGCTCAATATCCTGGCGAGCCATATCCCGGACGACCAGCGGGTCGTCATAATTGAGGACACCTCGGAGATCCAGATCCACAAAAATGACCTCGTCCGGTTTGAGGCACGGCGCGAGCAGAATGGGCTGCCCGCCGTCTCGATTCGCGACCTTTTGAAAGCCACCCTTCGGCATCGCCCCGATCGCATCATCTTGGGCGAGATTCGAGGCGGGGAGGCTTTCGACCTTCTGCAACTGCTGAATACGGGACATTCCGGCACGCTTTCCACCGTCCACGCTACATCGGCACAACAGGGCTTATCCCGCTTCACCAGTTGCGTCTTGCAGAGTGGCATCGACCTTCCTTATCACGCGATCAAAAGCAACATTGCCGACTCCCTAAACGTCATCGTCCAACTGAAGCGCCGTCCCGGCCAGCGTTTCGTATCGGAGGTCCTCGAAATCAAGGGTTACGACCCGGAGGCGGATCGCTACGACTTAACCCCGCTTTACGTTCGAGAGGAGGAGACATGCCGTCACTAGGACAGAGTCCGTCCGAAAGCCGTCGTCTGACGCCTGAGGAATATCTCAAGGCGAACTATGAGCCGCAGGACTACCTCGCGGTTTTGATCCATCACCGGGCGAAGAGCGATACGGTGCAGCGGGTCAACACGACGGAGGCCATCGCTTCTTCCAAATGGCAAGCGTGGCTTCGGCACGCCAACGCGAACGGGTACGATGTCTACATCTCCCAGAACACTCTCAATGGCGATTCTCCGCATCGTAGGAAGCAGGACGTGGCAGCCATTCGCCATGTCTACCTCGACCTGGACCAGGACGGCGACCGCGCCCTCAAGGCCATTGAGACGAGCGTCAGGCTTCCCAGACCCAATTTCGTGATCGACACGTCGCCAGGCAAGCACCAGGTGATTTGGAAGGTGCACGGAATGTCCCAGGCTGAAGCGGAGAATCTGATGCGGGTTATGGCGAGAGAATTTGGAGGCGATCTCGCCGCGACCGATTCAACGAGGGTTTTGCGACTGCCAGGCTTCTATAACAAGAAATATGAGGCCCCCTATCGAATCGAGGTGCGCCAGAAAGCTCGGAGCTTTACCGCTTAGGCGATTTCAAGGTTTCGCTGGAAGAAGCTCAGGCGAACGCACCGACCACTTCCCTACGGCCCGGCGGTCACGGTTCATCCAACAAGAGAACCCATTCAGAGCGTGACTGGCACTGGGTCATGCGACAGCTTCGGCAGGGAGAATCAGCGGAAAATCTCATTCAGAAACTGGAACAATCCCGACAGGACAAGCCGAATCCAGGCTATTACGCCCGCTTGACGGTTACTCGGGCCTATGCAAGGCACGCGGTCACCCGAGGCATCGATCCGCAAGACGTTATTCAGACGATCAGCCGGCACCCGCCGCAAACCGCAGAGGACGGAGAGGCATACGCCCGCAAGACGGTGAGCGAAACGCAAAGACTCATCAGCAGCCAGCCGACGCAGGCTCCCTCGCACGCGGAATCTCCGCAGGGAATCTCCAACGACTTGCGTTG
>CAWEFC010000021.1:0-19957 GCA_963808085.1 uncultured Acidobacteriota bacterium | reverse complement strand
TAGAGCACGTTCCCGCGCCGTCCCGCGGCCAGGAGGAGATTGCCGCCGCGTACACAAAATCGGGCCTGCCCGCTGCCCAGCTCAAGGCCGCGCAACTCATGGAGCGAGATTACGAAGGCAATCGGAAGGCACAGGAGGGCGGTGCGTCCCCCGACGAATCTCGCTCCGCCGAGGAGGTCGCCTACAAGTACGGACTTCTCAAGGATGCGGAGAAAGTGCTGCACTTGTTGAACCAAGCTGGCCACGATGGGACGTTGAACGTCACGTATTGGAAAAGCGCTCCCGAGTTCGACTTCCTGCGCTCCGACCCGCGCTTCCAGGACCTCCTGCGACGCGTGAATCTCCCGCCGTAAGGGCGCCTTTCCCTGGCGAATGAGCTAGGTTTTGGATTGAAGGTGCAGAAGACGGCTCCCCGCCGGCCGTTTGCCGTCTAACGATAGGGATTACGCCTTGCGGTGAAGGTGCAGACCAAGGTTCCCAGTACGCCGTCTACTGTCTACCGCAAGGATTCAGGACTTACGGTGGACATGATTAAGCATACGATGGATGTCGGGCCAGAACTCTTTCAATTCGTAGCCGAGAGAATCTAACACAATTTGCGTGCTCAGAACGTCCATGCTACTGGCGACCGTATGGGGACCGGGATGGTACGCATTGGAGACGCCTGCCGCCACGCCATTACCGAGGAATTCTGAGAAGTTGAACTCCGGCTTTCCCGACTTGTCCGAACGGGTGATGACGACCCGTAAGGCGGCATACCCAAAACGGTAGAAGAAATTTCCTTTCCCCCGCTGGAAGTAGCGCGGGTCCTGCCGCAGCAAAGTGGGGAAGATGGCGCCCGTTCCGAAGTTTCCGATGATGGCGTCGGCATAGTCTGTTCCCAAGCGTCGGGAATAACCGACGAACCCTTGGTGATACGTCGGGTCCACATTATCGGCTTGACCGATACCAGCTTGAATGCTGATGAACACGACTTCAACCGGATCGAAACATCCCTCCGCCACCGCCTTGAATTTTTGCTTGGTCGTGAGCGGAGGCAACTTCGACGCCTTTTCCACGGTCAAGTAATTGGGCAAGGCAAAGAAGATTCGATCGTTCTCCGGTTTTTCAGCGGGCTTGGCCGGTTGCTTTTTGCCGGTGTTATCTGGGGGGTTAGTTGGGGTCTGCGGTGTCGTCACCTGCGTTTGTGGGGCGGCCGGTTGTGTTTGGGGCGAAGCCGGCGGAGCTTGCGGAGGATTTGACGGAGTTTGCGGAGCAGCCGGTTGAGTCTGTGGAGCGGCGGATTGGGCCTCCGGCGTAGCTGGAGGGGGAGCCTGGTCCGCTTGTTGTGCGATCAGTTTATGAGAACCACTCAGCGTCCCAGCGAGTAGCACGGTCAGCACCGCACCGAGAGGCCAGAATTTCCGATTTATCATTAGTCCGTCGATCTCCAGTTCATATTCCGGCGCGCTAAGCCGGCCCCTATATGATGCATTACGCATGGCCGCTGTTACAGCCTTGACGCCGCCGGCGGGATAAAGGGTTACAGGTATCGCCCGAACCACTGTACGGTGCGGAGGAGCACATCCTGTTCCCAGGCGATGGAAGAATAGACGTGGTCCGCTCCGGCGATGATTGCGAGTTCCTTGGCGTCGGCACCGGCGGCCCAGTAGAAGTCACGCGCATGAGAGACAGGGATCACCTCGTCGGCTTCGGGATGGATGATCAGGGTCGGCCCCTTAAAGCGGGCGAGATGGCGAATAGGATCGAATTTGATGACGTCCTCGACGAGGCGGGGAGAAATCTCTCGCGCATCATATTGAAGGGCCCCCGGGCGGCCGGGGATTCTTTGTGACATCTTCTTGACCAAGTCGCGCAATCGGGCGGTGTGGGCAACGGCGCTCCACAGCACCACCGCCTTGGCGTTAACGCCGGGCGCCAGGGTGGCCGCGACAAGTCCGCCCAGGGATAAGCCCAGAAGGCCTACACGCTGGGGCTCGATGCCCTCCTGCTCGCGCAGAAAGGCTACCGCAGCGCGGCCGTCGGCCACCTCGCCGGTAAGTGACATCTCGCGGAAATCCCCGTCGGACTCTCCCGACCCATAGAAATCGAACCGTAAGGAGGCAAATCCCGCGCGCGCCAGGGCTCGCGAGCACTTCACAAACATCCAATGTGATTCGGTGCGATCGCCGGTAAACCCATGAAACAAGACCACGCCAGGAAAAGGGGCCTTTCCCCCGGCGGCAGGCAAGTGCAACATTCCCCTCAAGGTTTTCCCTTTGGGGTTAGGGAATTCGACAAGGCGTTCAATGCCGGAGTCTTTCATGAGATGCGGATAATGGCTTTCACTACGCCATCCGTGCGCGCGCTGACCAGTTCGAAGGCGCGGGCGGCTTCCTCCATTTTAAAGTGGTGCGTAATCAGCGGCCGGACGTCCACACGCCGGCTGGCGATCAGATCAATCGCTGGCTCGACACAGGCGTTTTGGCGGCGTACGTTAAGGATGCGCAACTCGTTCCGGCGCATCAGGCTGTGGTTAAAGCTGATGCGATCGACTTCGGGAATGCCGATGATCAGCAGGGTGCCGCCGGGCTTGAGGAGTTCGACGCCCTGGTCGAGCGCCTCCTGCTCACCGGCGCATTCGAAAACGGCGTCCAGGCCCAAAGGCTCGAGGTGCTGGATAGCGGCGACCACGTTTTCACGCCGGGGATTGCCCGTCCAAGCGGCTCCGCACGCCTTGGCCATTTCCAGGCGGTCGTCCACCAAATCGGTGGCGTAAACAGTGGCATGAGTTAGAGCGCGAATGGCCAGAAGGGTACACAACCCGATGGGGCCGGAGCCGACAATCCCTACACGGGCGCCAGGTGCGAGTTGGGCCATCTGCGCGGCGTATAACCCGATGGAGAGCGGTTCCACCACCGCTGCCTCATCGTCCGAGAGCGAGTCGGGGACGGGACTGCAACAAGCGGCGGGCATCACCAAATACTCCATCAGCGCGCCGGGGGCCTGACCGGGATTGCCCAGGAATTTTTGTTTGCGGCACGTGTGCTGGCGGCCCGCGCGACACTGGTCACATTCCCCGCAGGGAATCAAAGGGTCTACCGCCACTCGCTGGCCGGGATGGAGGTCCTTCACCTCGGCGCCGGTTTCCATGACGGTGGCGCCAAGCTCGTGGCCCAGGATGAGGGGGAAGGGCGCGGCCTGCGGTCCAATTCTGCCCTGCGTGTAATAGTGAATGTCGGAACCACACACGCCCAAGGTGTCAACCCGCAGCAACACGTCGTGAGGGCCAGTTAAGCGCGGCGCGGGCGCTTGGCCCAGTTCCATTTGTCTCAAGCCGGTGAGGTAGACGGCCTTCATGATTGCTCTTGCACGCAGTTCTTCATTGAATTGAGTCGCTTCGATAGTACCACAAAACGAAGCAGCCGGACCTGAGGCCCGGCTGCGGTGGTGTGGTGCTTCAGATTCCAGGTACCGGACGTCAGGTCTACGTCGGGTTCGCGGCAGTCACGGCCAAGGCGATGGTGACGTACCGCAAGACCGTGGTGTTGGACGTCAACTCGCCCGTGAGCTCGATGGTGTAACCCCCGGTCGTGGTTCCCGATTGCACGATGGTCCCGGAACGGCAGGAAGTGGCCAGCGCCAGGTTCAGGGCGAATATCAGGCTAAGCGCTCCCATGCGCGCCGCCAGCAAGCCAGACCCGAGCCACCCGTGGCGGGCTCTACGCCGGTTGCCGAGTGCCAGAGACGTCAGGCCGACAAGGCAGAGGAGCCCAAATATGATGGGCGGGAGCTTGCCCCCGGGGAAGCGTGGCGGAGAATGTGTGTAGCTGGGGGGAGTGACATACACCTGCGTCGTGACGGTCAATGTGACGGAGCTGGGGCCGCCGTTGGGAGTCGTATTCGTAGACGACCAAATGCAGCCGGTTGCGGGCGGCATCTGCTTTTGCGGCGGGCAGAGCAGCGTAACGTTTTGGTTAAATCCGTTCAGCGGATCGACGAATATTGTGTAAACCGCCTGGTGGCCGGCAATGGTGGTGTAACTGGACGGAGAAGCCGACAGGCTAAAATCCGTAAACCCAAGACTCAGTTGCAACGGATACGATTGCGAGCCGCTGGTCCCTGTCACTGTAAAGAGGTACGGATTGGGGAGCTGAGTCGTCAGATTGCTGATGGTCAGGGTGCTTGGAGCCCCGCCGACAAAAATGGGGTTCTCGCTGAATGCGCAGGTGCTGCCGGACGAGCAGGCCAGCGTAATGGCTCCGGTGAAACTCGTGGGCCCGTTGGCGACAAGGACGAAGGTAGTCTGGTCGCTGCCGATGATCGTGGGGTTCACGGCGCTCGGGGACGAGAGGGTGAACGCCGCAGCGCCTATTCCTGTAAGCGAGACCGTCTGCGGGCTGCCGACAGCGTTGTCGCTGATGCTCAACGACGCACTCCGAGTGTTACTCGCCGTGGGCGTGAACCACACGTCCACCACGCAACTTTGTGACACGGCGAGGACATCGTTTAGGGCAAGGCAAGTGTTGCCTGGGGCTCCGGTGGCGGGGTTGGTCACCGTGAAGTCGAGGCTGGTGCCCACCGAGAATTTCGAAATGGTCAACGGTTCGGTGCCGGTATTGGTGATGGTGACGCTTTGGGGCGCGCTCGAGGCCCCGACGGCGGTGCTCGTGAAAGAGAGGCTGGTGGGTTGAATGGTAACGGCGGTAGCCGCAGTCACTCCGCTTCCAGTCAGGTTAATCGTTTGCTGGGTTCCCGCCTCGCCCCCGGCATTGTCAGTAAGGGTTATGACCGTGCTCTCGGTGCCGAGAGCGCCGGGCGTAAAGGTGACGTACATCGTGCAGTAGGCCCCGCCTGCGGAGATGGTGCCCACACAGTTGTCCGTTTCGGTGTAGATGGTGGTGGAGTTGTTGACTTCCTGGACTTGAATCTGCGTAATCACCAAGGGCACCGTACTGGGGTTGACGATGTTGATCAGTTGCACGGGGCTGGCGACACTGACGGTTTGGCTGCCAAAATTCAAGGTACCCGGCGAGATGGAGATGTTGGGGTTATTGCCCGGATCCATTTTGGCGATAAAGGCGTTGCCTGCCGTGCCGACCAGAGCGGACTTATAGGGGGGAACATAGACCGTGGCGTATTGGGGCGGCGAAACGGCCGGAAAGTTGGTGGAATCGGTGCTGCCGGTAACGTAGGGGTCGCCGGTCAAGTCCAGCGCGATGCCCTGGCCGAAGTCCGCGCCATTGCCACCCAGGAACGTGGAGAAGGTCAAGGAACTTCCCCCGGGATTGAACTGGGTGACGAAGGCATCGGAGCACGGAGCACTTCCGCAGTAGAGGGTATTGGCGCTAAGTCCGAGCACGGATTGAATGGGGCTGGCGAGAGGAAAATCCGTGGATTGCGTGAATCCCGTCACGAAGACGTTGCCGGCGTTGGTGGCCCCCGTGGGAATCACGGCGATGGCGGTACCTTGGTCAACGCCGCTGCCGCCCAGATACGTCGAGTAAGCGAGGGCGGAACCGGAAGGATTCAATTTGGTGACGAAGGCATCGGCGTCGCCATTCAGCGAGGTCTGAAAGGCGCCGCTGGTGGTGGGGAAGTCTGTTGAACTCGTTCCCCCGGTGATGTAAATGTTGGGAGACGAGGTACTGTCCAAAGCGAGGCCATAGGCGTAATCATTGCCCGTTCCGCCCAGGTAGGTCGAAAAGGTCAGAACAGCGCCGGCAGGGCCGAGTTCGGCGATAAAGGCGTCTGCTCCGCCCGCGTTGGCGGCCTGGAAGGGGGCAACCGTAGGAAAGTTCGTCGAAAACGTGTAGCCGGCTAGATAGGCATCTCCCGCGCTATCGAGCTGAATGCTCTGGGCCGTATCGGCGGAGGAACCGCCGAGAAAAGTCGAGTAGACGAGCGCCGTGCCGGTGAAATTTACCTGGGTGACAAAGACATTCTGCGACCCCACGAGACTGGATTGGAATCCCCCGGAGATGATGGGGAAGTTGGCGGACTGGGTCGAGCCGGTCACGTAGGCATTGCCGGCGGAATTGACGGCGATTCCCTGACCATAGTCGGCGCCGCTGCCGCCCAAGTAGGTGGAATATTCAAGGACAGTGCCCAGGGTGTTGAGCTCGGCGACGAAGGCGTCGGTGTTGCCGCCGTAGATCATCTGAAAGGGATTCGTGCCGGCGATCGGCGATTTGGTGGGGAAGTCTGGCGAGTTGGTGTAGCCAGTCACAAAGGGACTTCCATTAAACAGGGTCATGGCGGTAATGGCGTCAGTCTCGCTCCCTCCCAAATACGTCGAGAAAATGAGCTGGGTGCCTCCGGTATTGATCTTGGTTACGAAGCCATCGCCGTTTCCCCTGCTGGCGCCTTGGTAGGGAGTTCCCGCCGTGGGGAAGTTGGTTGAGACCGTGCTGCCCGCGATGTAAGCATCGAACGTCGCGTCAACCTGGATCGAGTAGCCGACGTCGCCGCCATTGCCGCCGATGTACGTTGCATAAACGAGAACCGGGTCAATCACCAGCGGCCGGGTGTGGTCATAGGGGCCAAGTTCGAAGCGGACATGGTTTTGCGCGTCCAGGGCATAACGGCTGTCGATGGCGGTGCGCCGGCCGTGGAGCGCGGTCCGCTGCCAACTGTCGGGTAGCGTTTGGTAAACCACCGGTTTGCGCAGTCGCACGTCGCCGTCTCGAAGCGCGACGAGGAGTTCACCGTTCGAATCGATCCGCAGCGGGGCATGGGCTTCGGACGCGATTCCCAAGGCGATGGATTGGGGGTCAGCGCCGGGAGCGACGACAAAGTCATACTCAAGTTCTCCCCCCTGGGTGCCGTAGTAAACCAAGTCGACGCCAGGATACACGTTTTCGTAGTTGACTCTTGCGAACGTAGGAACGTTCGTGCGCCACTTGCTGGGGACATTCCCAATGAAGTAGTTAACCTTGCCCGGCAATTCGTCATTGCCCGTCACACTTGGGGCTGAATTCGCACCGACAAGTTGCATACGAAGAACCGCTTCATGCGCACTTGGTGCGTTATCGGTTATTTCACGCCCCGATTTCTTGATAGCCGGCCCCGCGGCAACTGAGGAGGGACTCTTGGCGCCGACGGAAGATGGACCACCGACCGCTGACGACTTTCGTAGCGTGAGGACGGCCTCGCCGTTCGTCAGGAACAGGGTATATCCTTGGCCGCGGGAGAGGAACTTTACGCTGGGGTCGGTTTGCCCGCTATTCGCCTCGAAACTGAGCGGCAGCGCCCCGTAGAGGTGTGCCCATTGGGCGTTAGAGCGAGTTTTGGCGGTGGGAAATGCCGCGCCCCCGTCTCGATGCAGAATGGCCGCGCCGACCAAGATAGCAATCAACAGCAGGCAGTAGGGGAGGCGTCGACCTCTCTTAATCGCGCCTGGGTTTGCGCCTTGAGCGCAGATGGCAGTGCCGCTCCTTCCAATCACGACAATCCTCCTCGGAAATAATCCAGACTCTGAGATTCCGTTCTTGCGTTATCAATTCGTCGAACGCCCTACCCCGGCGTTGACGAGGGTCAGCGCGCACTGGCGCTAGGAATTCGGTAGAACCGACAGGTTCACCGTGGTTGTCCTTGTCACTCCGCTGCCGTTGCCCAGGGTCCCAATAATCGGAATCGAGTAAGTGCCCGAGGGGGTCCCATACACTGTGGGCGTAATATTGATCGGATTCACGTAATTCTCGCAGCTCACGGCCAGGCCCAGCAGGACCATCGCGGCGAACACGATCGCCAGACTCAGGCGCGGGCGTCTTCCGGCTGCGGTTGTGCGGAAACCGGCGGCCACCGCACCGAACAAAGTCAGAAGGCCTACCAGCAGGATCCAGCGCGTAAATCCGGGCGGGCCGCCGGGGGGGCGCATCGGGGGGAGGTGCGCCGTTGCCGATTCGGCCTCGGTGGTTATTGTCAGCGAACCGGAAACGGTCAGATCGGTTGTTCCTGCGGGCGTCAAGGCGGGGGGATTCCAATAACACGTTGCGCCCAGAGGGAAAGCGGCAGAAGCACCCGGGCAACTCAAGAGCACTGTCTGGCTGAATCCATTCGACGGCGTGAGCGTAATAGTGTAGGTGGCGTTGTTCCCGGCCGTTATGGTCGTACCCGACGGGGTCGCGGACAATGTGTAGTCCTCGAAGAAGATCGCCAAGCCAATGGATGCGGTTTGGCCAGTGCTGGTCCCCGTAACCGTGAAGTTCAAAGGATTCGCGGTGCTCGCGGTAAGGCCGGTAACCGTAAGATTGCTCGACCCTCCGACGCTAATTGAGGTCGGGCTAAAAGTGCAGGTTGCGCCTCCCGAACCGCAAGCCAACGAGATGCTTCCCAGGAAGGTGCTGGGGCCCGACGCGGCGATCGTAAAGCTTGTGCTGTTGGTGCCAACGACCACAACACTCGACCGCTGATTGGAGGAAAGCGAGTAGGTGGGGCTCCCAGTCCCCGTCAAAGCCACTGACGTGCCCGCGTTCACCGCATTCGATGTTACCGTAACGCTACCGGTTTGGGAGCCCGTGGTGGTGGGGGTAAAATTCACTGCCACCGTGCAACTTTGGCCCACATTCAACGATGCGGGGACGATCGGGAAGTTGGGCCCGCAGTTGTTCGTTTCTCCGAAGGCGCCCGTGGCGGCAATATTGGTGATTGTTACCGCTTGATTGCCGGTATTAACGAGAAGAGCCGACTGACTCGGGCTGGTGGTGTTAACGGTCCGCGCGGCGAACGTCATTTTGGTCGGGGTGAAGGTCAGCGAACCCCCGGTCAGTACCCCGTGTCCAGTGACCGTAACGCCCTGTGTCGACCCACCGTTGGCGTTGTCATTAATCGTGATTTGTTGGGTTTCGAGCCCCACCGACGTGGGAGTGTAAGTCACCTGTATGGTGCAGGTGCCACCGCCTCCGGACACGGATGTTCCGCAGGTGTTGGTCTGCTGGAAGTCTCCACTGGAAGTGATGCCGGAGATACTTAGCGCCGCATTGCCCTCATTGGTCAAGATAATGATTTGCGGAGTGCTGACGATTTGGAGCGGCTGATTTCCGAAGCTAATCTGCTGAGGATTTAGCGAGACCGAGGGAGCGTCCGCAGCGCTGACCTTGCTGAGAAAGGCATTACTGTTAGTGAGAGAACCCTGGAAAAGCCACTGGAACGCTCCGGAAGTGGCGGGGAAGTTGGACGAGTAGGTTTCGCCGACTACGTATGCGGCCCCTGAGGAGTCAACGGCAATTCCTTGGCCGGAATCCGTCCCATTTCCTCCGAGGAACGAAGAGAAAACCGGAACCCCCGTGGGTGCGAATTTGGCCACAAAGGCGTCGGAACACGGTAGCGCCGGCTCATTGACGAGGTTGTTGGACTGACAGGTCTCGGCGCCATACAAGCCCAGGACATTCTGGAAGGCATCCAGCGAAGGGAAATTCGTCGACTGGGTATAGCCGGTGATGTAAATGTTTCCTGCTGAATCCAAGGCCATCCCGTTGGCTTGGTCCGTTGAGTTGCCCCCGAAAAACGTCGAATAAACCAAGACGGAGGCCCCGGGGGCCACCTTGGTAATGAAGGCATTGGAAGTCCCCTGAAGGGTGGATTGATAGGCAGTGGCCGTCACCGGGAAATTTGCGGATTGTGTGCCGCCGGTCAGATAAATATTTCCACTGCTATCCAAGACCATTGCGGAAAGTTTATCGAGGGATGAACCGCCCAAATAGGTCGAGAACAATAAGGCGCTGGAGCCCGGCGTAAATTCCGTTATAAATAGATCTGAGCCGCCGCCGAGCGTGCTTTGATAGGCGTTCTGGGTTGGAAAATTACTCGAGTAGGTATATCCGCTAACGTACACGTCCCCGCTGCTGTCCACGGCGATACCGGCACCGTAATCGGAGAGGGAGCCGCCGAGGTAGGTCGAGTACAATAACGTTCCTTTAGGGCTAACCTCGGTCACAAACGAATCATAAAGTCCGGCATTGCCGAGCTGAATAGGATTAAGGGTAGGGAAGTCTATGGATTGGGTGGAGCCGGTCACATAGGCGTCGCCCGACACGTCGAGCGCCACGGCGGTCCCATAGTCAATGCCCGTCCCACCAAGGTAAGTCGAGTAGAGTAACGCGGTGCCATCCGACTTCATCTTGGTTAAGAAAGCGTCTTGATCGCCGCCGTACAGCGGTTGTAATACCCCCGCGGTGATAGGGAAGTTGTTCGAGGTCGTGTTTCCAACGAGGTAAATGTCGTCGGTAGGGTCAAGGAGGATTTGCGCAGGGATGTCGATCCCCGTGCCGCCAAGGTACGTCGAGAAAATGAGCCCGGAGCCAGTAGGGTTAAATTCGGTGACAAAAAGTGTGCCGGAGCCGCCCTGGTATGTCGGCTGAAGTGCCTCGGAGGTGGTGGGGAAGTTGATAGAAGCCGTGACTCCGGTCACGTAGGCGTCGCCTGCGGAGTCCACCGCTACGCTGAATGCCTCGTCCCCACCGGTTCCCCCCAAGTATGTCGAGTAGGTAAGGACAGGGTCTATAACCAATTTCTGATGGCGGTCGTATTCTCCCACAACGAAGCTAGCCGACCGGCCATGAACTTGATATCGAATGGGAATTTCCCTTTGCTTTTCGCCATCCACTTGATAAGCCCGCGGTTGTTGCAGACGGACTTCATTCCCGGCAACGGCCAAGACCAAGTCTCCGGTGGAGTCCACTCGAATTCGATCCGCCCCTTCCAGTCCGAGGGAAATCACGCTCGGGTCAATCCCGGCATTCAGTTCAAAATCATTTTCCAGCCGCCCTTGCCGGCCGTAATAAACCAAATCCACACCCGGATACACCTGTTCATAGCGGATACGGGCAAAATTAGGGATATTCGTCCGCCAACCTGTGCGGTCACTCCCGACAAAATAATTACTGCGGCAGGACAGCGCCTTCTCCCCCCGGATCACGGGGTTCTGGGTAGCACCCTGCAGGACAAGGCGCAGCCATTCGGTGGGGTTCCCGGCGCTCGGGCTACGCAGGCCGAGAACCGCGGCGCCAGGGGTCAGAAACAGGGTGTAGCCCTGCCCCCGTGCCAAGTATCTGACCTGTCCATCGACTTGCCCTTGGTTGGCCTCGAAACTCAGCGGCAGCGCGTAGGAACGAATTGCGGACGGACTCAAACTCTTCCCCGGCGAAGCAGGGGTGCCAGCCCACCCGAGTCCGGTAGGCGCCAGGCAAATTCCAACCGCCAAATAAATGAGGGATGATCTGAACCGACTCTCAGTTTTCAAAGGTCCTCTTGTCATTGCTTCGGGGCCGCTCGGTTGGTTGGGTAGCGGTTTTGCGATGGGCGACCGGCGAAGTCATTTAATCCTACGTGTCCTCGGGCGATGGCTTAGCTACTCGCCTGTCGTCAAGTTTCGCAAAAGGCTCGTGAAGTTGTACTTCAGCATGATGAAAGCGTTATCATAGGCGTAGTGGACGCTCCTCGTATAGCCCAACATGACGCTGAAATTCTTGAATCTTTTGCTGTTGATCGTCAGATAGGCGCCGAAGCCATTGTCCCGAGAAATCCTCGAAGGTCCCGAACCATACGTGTTGACGTACTCCCCGCCCGTCTCGAAGTATGAATCCCAAAAACGGTTGTGGTTTTCATTTTGACATACCAGCACTCCAGCGCAGCCCGCCCATCCCAAAAGACTGTCCGGCGCCACGATCCGGCTATAGACTTTCTGTGGGCCGACCGGGGACAGGCCGTAAGCGGACCCTTCCAAGCGGTAGAGTTTCCTGAACGTAAATGCCCCGCCGACTTCCCCATTGCCGATCAAGCCCAGAGTCTCATAGGGCCGGTCGAGCTCATAAGGCCGGGGAAAGACCTGCCGGTCGACTGTCCCTGTACCAAAGCCAAAATTCAGAAACGGGGTGAATTTAGCGTCGAAGTTGAGGATCTGGTAATTGCGGTCCAAGTGGTTGAATAGTTCCACGACCCCTCGGCCGTTGGAGTAAGTTTTCACCATATTGGGCCCCATCGAAAGCGTCAAAATCGAGGTGATGTTGGTCTTGTTGCGTCGGGTGTCGTATCGGACGTCGAGGTAGGGGGCTCCAAGGGCTGTCTGATATCGATAGTCAGCGGCGACAATTGGGAAAAAGGTGCGAGTGGAGAAGAGTGGCACGCCAATATCGACGGACGTGTGCTGATTGATTTTGTATCCGAGGTCAAAGTCCCAAGTCACAATCGTGCCCATGTTGAAATTGTTGCCGCTCGCCTGCACAAAGGCGGTGGGGCCAGTATCCTCTGGAGTGGCGGTCGCAGTGGTAGTTTGAGCCGTCGGAGCCATCTTTTGGTCGGGAGTGGATTGCGCCATCCCGGATTGTGCCATCAGAAAGGCAGCGAGCAGGAACGCATAAATTAGCCTCACTTCACATTTCCCCTTCCCCAGCAAATTTCTTCTGCAGGCGAACTCGTCAACCGGGGGTGGGCGGAGAGCTTGGCGGCGAGCGCCAGAGGCTCTGTGCCTTTCCCACTCCGAATCTCGGCCGGTGGGCTCGACTTACTCTTGGTTGCAACCTTAATAAAACTGAACTTGATGAAATCGGATCGTACTTCTCGTTCCCAAAACGACGCCCGACTATGCGGATTAGCGCAGGGGGCTATTGGCGGCTACCTGATCGCTCGGGTCCCCTTGAGCAGAGTATCAATCCGAGGGGCAGGGGGCTTTGTCCCTACCGTATCGGTGCGGCCGCTATCTTATCCCGGGGCCGCACGGCATCATCGGCGTGTTCTGGATCCAAGCAAACCTTCACGCCGCTAAGCCTTATGCTGGCACATCTAACTTGATAAAGTCCCAGCAAGGGCGCGCACGATTGAACCACAGAACGCTGAGATGCACATTTACCGCGATTGGGTTTGAAGGAGGGCGAAATTTTTTTTAACAGCCATTTTACATTTTCCGCCGCGGCTTCTCGCTGTAACCCGGTACGCAAAGCCCGCACACGCATGCTTATCTTACGATTCGCGCGCCGAGAACGATACCTCAAGAATTATATCAGCACAATAGAAGTTTGTGAACCGGCGCGTTATCATTAGCCGTACACTGTAGCCACGGCTGCCAGTTCGCCGGGCGGCCTCTGTAGCGCAACGCGCATCTGAAACGTCTATAAGTCTATGGCCACCAGGCTCAAACAATCGCTCGGCGCCTACGGGATTATCGTGGGCCTCGGCACATTGCTCGTGGCCCTGGGAGTCTTGCAGTTCCGTTGGACCCAACAGATCCGGACTGCGGAGCTACAGAAGAAGGAGGCCGCACTCGAGGTAGGCATGAACGGGTTTCGCGAGGATTTCCATCGCGAATTGGCGGGAATCTGCGCCAGCCCCACCACCTATCGGCCGGTGGACCAGGCTCTTACTATTGAGGACCTCTACGCGCAGAATTGCGGCGAATGGGCGCGATCCTCGGACCACCGCGACCTGGTAGCTAACTATTATCTTTGGGAACAGAAAAAGGGGGAGAGTTATTCCTTCCTCCGGTTCAATCCCCAGGATGACACATTCGAGTCCGCCGCGTGTCCCTCGCGATTGGGGGCCCTTTGCGAAACTTCCAATTTCAGCGCAGCGCAAACCTCGCGGGGCGGAGATTTTGGACCCCTGTGGTTACGGTGGCGATTCCAAGGCGATTCGTTAGCGCTGGGGCGTCCCATTCCCCAGCCGGGCTGGCGAAATCGAAGAGATCGAAGTGGTTGCCCCCCAGACTGCTCGCCCGCCGGCTTCATGATTGTCGAATTGAACCGTGACGTCCTTCTGAAGCGATTCCTTCCCGAACTTGCCCAGAGATACTTCGCCGGCCCAAATGGCCTTCTCTATGATGTGGCCGTCGTCGACGGCGCGAAGCCTCCCCAATTCATTTATTCGTCGGCAGCGCAGCCCTCCCCGGACCTCTTGAAGTCCCCCGACGAGACGGTGCATCTGTTCAGCTCCCGACGCGGCCGCGCGTACGAGTTGCGACAAGGGAATTTCCGCGGGCCAGGAAATGCGGAAACTCGCGAGCGGACGCCTCCATCGTTCCCACCCCTTGGAGGATATGGGCGCGACCTTGCTGGACGTGCGCGCGGTTTCCTGGGTGCTCCGATCCTTGCGGACTCTTCCGCTTCGGGTTGGCGGTTGGTGGTCCGCCATTCGGGAGGATCGCTTGCAGAAGCGGCGTCGATGACTTGGACGCGGGATTTGCTGCTGGGGTTCGGGGTACTCCTCGTCCTTGCCGCCAGCATGACCTTGGTCTTGATCTGGACACAAAGAATTCGGCGTCTGGCGAAGATGCAGATGGACTTTGTCGCTGGTGTTTCGCATGAGCTACGCACCCCCATCAGCGTCATCTCCTCCGCGGCGGAGAATCTTGCTGATGGCGTGGTGGAAGCAAAGCCGCAGGTGAAGCAGTATGGCGCGCTGATCCGCAACGAGGCCCATCGCTTGGCAGCGATGATCGAACAGGTGCTGCTTTTTGCTGCCACCCGCAGTAACGATCAGCACTATCAGCCGCTCCCCGTTCCCGTGGCGGAGACCATTGATTCCGCCCTGGCGGATTTGGCCCATCTCACCGCCGCCAAGGGCTTCACGGTGGAGAAGGAAGTGGCCCCCGGACTTCCCCCGGTCATGGCTGATCCCAAGGCTCTTGGGCGCTGCCTCCAGAATCTCATGACGAATGCCCTGAAGTATGGAGCAGGCGGGCATTGGATGGCCGTCCGCGCTCAACCCGGCTCGGGGACGGAAGAAGGAGAGGTTTTGATAACCGTGCAAGATCGCGGGCAGGGGATTGAGGCGGGCGAGATTCCCCATATCTTCGAGCCTTTTTACCGCGGTAATGCCGCTCGGGCTTCCCAGACGCATGGCACCGGGTTGGGATTGAGCTTGGCAAAGGAAGCGGCGGAAGCTATGGGCGGAAAACTGACGGTGACGAGCCAGCCGGGCGAAGGGAGTGCCTTTACATTGCATTTCCCCGTGGCCAAATAATGCCGGCCACATCACCGATAAGGTCGGCGGGAGTTAATGCCAGCATGTGCGCCGAAGGAGAAACGGCGATACCTATGAACTCTCACATTCTCTTAGTTGAAGATGAACCGGGGTTAGTGCTTACGCTCAGCGATCGGTTGCGCAGCGAGGGCTACGAAGTGGAAGCGCTCTACGACGGCAACGATGTCGTCGAACGAGCTACGCGGAGCCATTTCGGACTCATCATTTTGGATGTCATGCTGCCGGGCAAGGGAGGCTTCGAGGTATGTCAGGAACTGCGGCAGCGTGGTTTTTCGACCCCAATCCTAATGCTCACCGCGCGCACACAGATGGTCGACAAAGTAAAGGGACTCAAGATCGGAGCCGACGACTATTTGACCAAGCCCTTTGAAATGGCGGAACTTCTGGCGCGCGTCGAGGCCCTGCTCCGGCGGGGAAAAGGGTCGGGCAGCGAGGGCCCGGACTTTTACGATTTTGGCCCGCTTCACATCGATATGCGCCGCACTGAGGTGTTGCGCGATGGTTCGCTCGCTCCTCTTTCGACTAAGGAATTCCAACTTCTTCGCTATCTCATCGAACATCGGGGCAGAACCTTAAGCCGGGATGAACTTTTGAAGGATGTGTGGGGATACAACTCCGCGCCCTCCACACGTACCGTGGACGTCCATGTGGCTTGGCTGCGGCAGAAGCTCGAAAACAATCCCAAACAGCCTAAGTACATCCTCACCGTGCATGGGCAGGGTTATAAGTTCGCGGCTTGAGCGCGGGTGCGACACTCGTGCCCAAAACAGGAGATGAGAGTAGAGGGACGATCTGCGGCCTCGCCGCTTGCTCTGCGGGCTGGCTAGGCCTAACCCGGAATTCTCACAAGTTGTCTGGAGAGCGGCGCCTGAGTCCCGAGGCCGCAGACCCTTCCGATTATTGGCGCGCCTGACTCGTCCCACGGTCGGTATGGGCGTGCGAAGCTTTGGAGTGCGGCAGCTTGCTGCCGCTTTCCTACCCGCGAGCTTGCTCGCGGGTCCCGAAAGCAGACCCAATGCCCGTCGGTCGGTGGGAATAAAATGGTGGCCGCCAGCAAGCTGGCTGGCGAAAAAGCGGCAGCAAGCTGCCGCACTCCAAAGCTTCGCAGGAAAGCCTTTTTTGCCGGCTGGCGCGACTTACCGAGAAAGGCGCTAAACTCGTGGTGAGAGGCGCGGTCAGGATGAGAAGAAAGGGCCACTTTGGCCCGGAGGGGCGCAGCCCTTCCGCAGACCGGTGCGGCGAAGCCGCAAGGCTCATCTATTTTGGACAGGAGCGCGGGGTGCGAGGCATCATGCTGACCGGTCTTGACCACATCATTCTCGGCATCGACGATCTTGAGACGGGCGTTGCCTGGGTGGAGAAGCTTACGGGCGTGCGCGCGCTATTCGGCGGCGTTCATCCAGGGCGCGGCACGCGCAACGCGCTGCTGGCGCTCGGTCCAAGCACTTACTTGGAAATCATGGCGCCAGATCCCCAGCAGTCGTCCCCCACCTGGTTCACACGGGTGCTTACGCTTCCGGAGCCAAGGATCATCGGATGGGCGGCGCACGCTTCCAATCTTCCCGCGCTGGCGCAAGCCGCGACGTCCGCAGGCTTCCCGATCGACGGACCTCATGATGGCGCTCGCTCGCGTCCGGGAGGCGGAATCCTGAGTTGGAAATTGATCCGTTGCCTGGACGACCGCGGTGGCTTGCTTCCCATCATTCTCGATTGGGGCGAATCGGCTCACCCTGCCCAAGACGCGCCGGCAGGATGCCATCTTGAACGCTTCCGCATTGAATCACCCGACCCGGCGGAATTGCAGCGCATCTTTAAAAAAACGCTGTCCCTGGAAGTTCAGGTGGAACCGGCTGAATTTCCGCGGATGGTGGCCCGCATCACGACTCCCCGGGGTGAAGTGGAACTGACGTCCTAAGCGACCGGGCCGATCCCCCACTTCTCACCACGCTGATGCGAAGCGGCGTTTCGGAGTGCGGCGAGTCGTCGCCGCTCTTGCTCGCCGCGACTCGTCGCGGCGAATCAACCGCGGACGAGTCAGAGGTCTCGAGTTTCTACATTTCCTGTTCGGTACCACCCTGCCGCCAAGGGCGTCGCCCCTCCTGATCCAGGAGGGGAGCCTTTACCAACTCCCCTCCTGGATCACGAGGGGAGGCGCGTTCGCGCCGGGGTGGTTTCCGGCACCCGAGTTACCGTCAACAGACCGTCGGATATTCTCCGTGTTCCCGACGATACAGCCGGAGCCGCCGGGCGCCGCATCCGTGCATCAGCCGTTCCCCGTCAATACGGCTTGTCGGCGACTGCTTTGGCCGGAAACTTGGCCCCCGTTCCGAGTGAGACCGTAACTCCGCGCCTGGGGCAGCGGCGCAGAGATACGAGTGCGTCGGTCCGCTTGCTTGGCAGTCGGGCGCGAGTTCGCGGAGTCCTTCACACGGGGGGAGGGAATGTCGCTTGCCATGATCCGGTTGCTGAATCAACCCTGAACATGTCTCTAGAGATTCCGTTCCGCCCGCTCAGAAAGCGCGAATGAATTGCGCTACTCCTGTTTGCATGTCTCTTGACTCTCAGTTACGTTAGCGTTCTAATGCAGGCTTTCAATACTGAGGCTCATATGTAACGGCCTCGTCACCTCCTGAGCGAGGAGATTTCCTGTGCCTCTCATTGCGTCAAAAACGAATCACGCTAGTCGGAGCTGATCACATTATGGCTCATAAAATCATCCAACAATTATTGTCGATCCCAGGGCTCAGAGTGGAATGCCCGCAGTGCAACGAGGAGTTTCCGATCACAAGAGGCAAGCTCTTTAGCATGTATGATACGTACCCCCCGGCCAGACAGAAAATCATCCGCAAGCGTTTCGAATCGGCTGAGGATTTGAACGAGGACCTGAAGGAACGGAAAGAAGAACTGGCCAAAGACAAGAAAGAGCAGCCTGCGAGGATTGCTGCTGGGGCCCTGGGAGCCAACTTCGGTAAGATAGCCGAACAAATCATCCCTGCGTTAGTGACCTTTCCTTATAAACAAAGCGAGTGCCGATCCCTATTTGAGCCAGTTGATTATGTCGTTTTCGCGGGGCTGGCACCGAAAGGCAGAGTTCACGAAATCAAACTCGTCGATGTAAAAGCCCTCAACGCAGCCCTCTCGAAGGGACAAAGACAAATTCGTGATCGTGTCGTAGAGGGGAAAGTTAAACACAAGGTGATTGGCAGATGAACGTTCTTGCCCAGACAATTGACGGAATTCAGGAAATATTGGCCATTTGCCCTTGCTGTAGGGAGATTTTTAGATTGGTCGAGGGCAAGTTCATTTTTCCCCAGAAGCAGCCAAAGGCCTGTGACTATTTGGATCTAATCGCGCTTGAAGAAAGAGTGTCGGATATGGACGAGCGCCTCACCTCCGCCGAGGATAGATTTGAGGAAAAACTTGAGGCGCGAAGGGAAAAGCTCGTCGATAAAGGGAGGAGATTGGCCAAGAAAAGACTGAAGAAAATTGACCCAGTCTTTTCCGCCAAGGACATTGACCCTCAAGAGGTCAAAGTTATCTTCAATCCCGTCGAGTACATAATCTTTCACGGCCTGAAGTCTGAAAAGGGAGTTGAGTCGATTGAATTTGTTAGCAGGTCCCCTGAAAGCCGATCAGAGGAGACAATTGTCGAGTCCATTCGCAGGACCATTCGAAACGGGGATGTTGAGTTCGAAACACTTCATTTGCGGGACGATGCGTCTTTTGAAATTCGAAAGGAGGCAAGTGGCTATTAGACTCGCCTCTTCCGGCTGGCCCTTTCTCCCTCGCCTTGTTAGTTAATCGGGATTATAAGGGTTAGCAGCTAACGCCCCTGGCAAGGACCGTGTACTCGACATTTGACTTGCAACTCTTCGGACCCCAGACATCTCAGAATGATGCGCGGGCCGCCACCCTTGTGAGGACACATGGCAGAGGACGAGAATAGAACAATTAAAGCTCGAATCGATCGTATCCAACAGTTAGCTGAAACGAGGGGTACATTAGATTGCTACAGAGCTGCAGACTTGGCGCAATCAGTCATTTATGACACAGTCGGTGGGAGTCATCCGGTTATGGCCGCGCTTGACGATGCCCTTAAGTCGGCGGACTGGATTAAAGCGGCGGCAGCCAGTCTAACTGTCGTAGCCTTATACGCGGAGGGCGCTCTCAAGAGCCCGCGCTTGACCATTGCCCGCGAAATTGAGGGGGATATCTTAGATATTGCTCAGGCACAGGCCGAAGCGGCTGAAAAGAGCAAGGACGCTGCGCAGAAGCAGGTGCACCTCGGTATCGGTGCGTTTCTTGCTGGAGCCTCGCTAGAGGATGCATTACGCCGATTGTGTGATGCTCGTGGAATCACCTACGACACCCAGCGTACAGCAATATCAAGACTACAAGAAGCGCTCTATCAGCCCGCCAAGCAGATCGAGGTCATCTCCAAGTCGGAGAACAAGCACATCACCGCCTGGGGCGACACCCGAAACAAAGCCGACCACGGCCGCTTTGAAGAGATCACGCATACGGAAGTCGTCGCAATGATTCTTGGTGTTCGAGCTCTTGCTGAGAAGCATCTTTCGTAGGCCGAATTCCGGCAGGGCGTCGGGGAGATTTTAAGCCTGACGCCGGCGGACCCCGAATCCGAGGCCCAGCAGAATCGGTGTAAAGCTGACCTGTCTTGAGGGTCTGCGGTTCGCCCCTGCCCTCAACAAAAACCCGCGAAGCTTCCGACCGCGTCCGCGATACGCGTGCTTAGTGAAGCTCGGAGGGGCTATATGAAACTCAAACGGCTGCGACTTAGGAATTTCAGATGCTATCAAAGCGAGCCTCGGTGATCACCTCAAAACCGGCCATGCATGATCGGGTCAAAACCGGCCATGTGAGGCCGTCCGGGACTAGGTTCTTTTACCCTGCCGCCGGCTCGGTTGGCAAGTCCGTTTTCGTTCGCCAACTCCTTGGGCCGCACTTCAGCAGATGTCCGTGGTGGAGGAGGCGGTCGAGCATG